>NZ_DAIQCE010000003.1:0-292532 GCF_036780805.1 Leclercia sp.
GCATCCCGGCCAAACGCCAGCGCCGCAATGACCGCCAGCAGCAGCACCGCGCCGCCCGCCAGGGCAAACCACAGCACGTGGTGACGTTCCGCCTGTACTTTATCTCCGGCGTTCATCGCCGGGGCACTCATGCTGCGCAGGCGCGGCAGCAGCCAGAGCAGCAGCGGCGCGCCAATCAGCGCCGTCACCGAACCGGTAGAGACTTCCATCCACACCCGCGTTAGCCAGAGGATCACCTGGTCAGAGAGCCAGAGGATCAACGCGCCAATCAGCGGGGCGAGGATCAGGCGGGAGAGCAGACGCCGCGCGCCGAGCATTTTGGCCAGCAGCGGCGCGAAAAGGCCGATAAAGCCGATGATGCCCACCGCATTCACCAGCAGGGCGCTGATAACAATCGCCAGGGTCAGCGCCGCCAGGCGGGCCAGCGACAGCGCCAGGCCAAGGTTACGTGCCACGCCATCGTCCAGCCCCATCAGGGTGAGCGGACGCAGCAGCAGCAGGGTCAGCAGTACGCCGCCGAGCAGTTGAGGCCACAGGCGCTGGACGATGCTCCAGTCGGTTTGCGTCAGCGTCCCGGTGCTCCAGAGGAACATGCTCTGCAGCTGGTCGTGATGGAAAATCACCAGAAGCTGGTTAACCGCCCCGCAGTAGAGGCTCACCACCAGCCCGGCGAGGATCAACGTTACCGGCGAGAGGCGTTTACCCCAGGCCACGCCAAAGACAATCGCCCCCACCACACAGGCTCCCACCAGCGCGGCAAACTGCGCTGCCAGCGCGCCCGGCAGCGCCCACAGGGTGATGATGGTCATCCCCAGTTGCGCACCGGTTGCCACTCCCAGGGTGGTCGGTTCCGCCAGCGGGTTGCGCAGCACCTGCTGGAACAGGACACCCACCAGCCCAAGCCCGGCCCCCACCAGCAGCGAGATCGCCAGCCGCGGCAGCAGGCTGTAGTGGAACAGCATCTGTTGAATATTGTCGATATCCGGGGCGACCAGCGCGCTACCCCACTGGGTGCGCGGCAGGGCAATGCTCAGGTTCCACCAGGTTAAGCCCAGCGCAACGGCCAGCAGCAATGTGATTAACAGCGTCGGGAAAAAGGCGATCCGGGACCTCATGCCTGACCTCCCAGCGCGCTATCCAGCACGCGGGCAAAGTGCATGGCCGACAGGGTCGCGCCGTAGAACCACACCGCCGGCACGCGTTTGACGCGCTGCTGGCGGACAAAGGGCATCGCCTGCCACAGCGGCGTCGCCATTAAGGTCTGCATCTCGCGCTCATTGCCGTGATCGAAGCACAGCACATCCACATCGCGAAACGCCGCCAGACGGTCGATGCCGACGGCGGTACTGCCCCAGAAGGTCATCTCCCCTTCCCAGGCGTTTTTAATCCCGTAGCGATCGAGTACTTCCTGGAACAGGCAGTTATTGCCAAATACCAGCATATGGCGGGCATCGAGCAGGGTCACCATCAGCAGCGGGCGATCGCCGCGACCGGCAAAACGCGGCTTGTAGCTGTCGATCACGCTGTCGAAATGATCGAGATGCTCGCGGGCCGCCGCTTCCCGGTTCAGCAGCTGCGCCATCTCGCTTAAGGATTTACGGGCGTTGGTCAGCGGCTTTTTGCCGTCGCTAAAGGCGAACCCGCGCCCTGGCGCAATGCGCGCCAGCTTCTCTTCCGATGGACCATACCCGGCCGACCAGACCAGGTATGACGGTTTCATCTGGGTGAGCAGTTCAAGGTTAGGCTCGGTACGCAGGCCAATGTCGATCACCGATTCCGGCAGACGAGGCTCGTTCACCCACAGGGTGTAGTTAGGAATGTCGGCCACGCCGTAGGGAGTCACGCCGAGCGCCAGCAGCAGCTCGACCGGCAGCCACTCGAGGGCCACAATGCGATGAGGATCGACGGCGGCGGCATGCGCCGGGCTCATTTTCCACAGCAGCGGCGAGAGGGCCATGGCCGTCAACAGCCGACGACGGCTAATCATTAAATCAGGCATCAATAGACAAAGCTCACCGGTGCCGCTCCCGCAGGATGCGGCAGAATACCCATTGGAATTCCGTAGATGTGTTCCAGCGTTTCACTGCGCATCAGCTCGGCAGGCGTGCCCCGGGCGATCATCTCGCCGCCGCGCAGCGCCACCAGATAGTCGCAGTAACGCGCCGCCATGTTGATGTCGTGCAGCACCGCAATCACCGTCAGGCCGCGCTGCTGGCTTAAGCGATGCACCAGCGCCAGCACGTCCACCTGATGGGCAATGTCCAGCGCCGAGGTCGGTTCATCCAGCAGTAAACAACGGCTGTCCTGCGCCACCAGCATGGCGATCCACGCCCGCTGCCGCTCGCCGCCGGACAGGCTATCCACCAGACGATGGGCCAGCGGCTTTAACCCCACCAGCGCAATCGCCTCTTCCACTTTCTCGCGGTCGGCCACGCCGAAGCGACCCAGTGCGCCATGCCAGGGATAACGGCCAATCGCTACCAGCTCGCGGACGGTCATGCCCTCCGCCTGCGGCAGCTGCTGCGGCAGATAGGCCACCTTGCGGGCAAAGGCCTTACTGTTCCAGCTCTCCAGCGGCTGTCCGTCGAGCAGAATATCGCCCTCGGACGGCGGCTGATGGCGGCCCAGCATTTTCAGTAAGGTGGATTTGCCGGAGCCGTTATGGCCGATCAGGCCCGTCACCTGGCCTGCGGGAAAGGTCAGTGAAAGCGGATGCAGCAGCGTGCGTCCGGGAACGCGAAAGGAGACGCCGTCGAGCGCAAAAGTGGTATCGGATTGCGGGTTGTTTTCCTGCATGTTAGCCAACTTAAGTGAAGAAAAGGGCACGAAAATCGTGCCCAAGTTTCAGGATTAGAAGCGGAAGGTCGCGGTCGCAACCACCTGGCGCTCTGCACCCCAGTAGCACGCATAGTCTTTGTAGCAGCTGGAGACGTATTCACGATCGAACAGGTTATTCACGTTGACCGCGATGGAGGAACCTGGCAGGCCCAAACGCGCCAGATCGTATTTCACCATTGCATCTGCCAGCGTGTAACTTGCTACGCTAAACGGCTGATCTTTTTTGTCTCCGGTGGAGTAATAGCTCACCGTATTGCCCACGTAACGGGTACCTGCGCCAATCGTCAGACCACTGAGAGCCGTATTGGTGAAGGTGTAATCTGCCCACAGAGAAGCCTGATTACGCGGCACTTCGGCAGGTCGCTGGCCTTCAAACACCGTGTCATGGGTGAATTCTGCATCGGTATAGCTATACGCGGCCGTCACGTTGATGTTGGCATTCACCGCCGCTTTCGCTTCCAGCTCAAAACCACGGGAACGGACTTCGCCGCTTTGCACGCTATACAGCAGCGTTGGATCGTTTGGATCCGCAGTCAGGTTCTTGTCTTTGGTCAGCTCATAAACGGCAGCGGTCACCACGATCGGCAGATCTTTTGGTACATACTTCACACCAGCTTCATACTGCTTGCCGCGTGAAGGATCGAATGGCTTGCCATTACGATCGGAGCCAGAAGTAGGCTCAAACGATTCGCTGTAGCTGAAGTAAGGTGAGATGCCGTTATCGAACAGATAGTTAATACCGCCACGCCAGGTAAACGCCTGATCGTGGTTCTCGGCCAGCACATCAGTGGTACGCGTGTGGGTTGAGGTCATCGCATAATCATAACGGCCACCCAAAGTCAGCACCCATTTATCCCACTCGGCCTGGTCCTGAGCATACAGTCCGGTCTGCTCCATACGGTTAACGACGGAATAGTTAGACCATGGCAGGTTGGTGTTAATATTCGGGTTGCCGTAATCCGGGTTCTGGATATCAATTGGATCCGCTGAACCGTACAGGGCAGTAACATCGTTACGCATGCGAGAATAATCCACGCCGGTCAGCAAGGTGTGCTCTAACGCTCCGGTGGAGAATTTCGATTGCAGTTGGGTGTCAACGGTAAAGATGTTCAGGTCTTCATCTGAACGAACATAAGCACGGCTGATTTTACCAGGCGCCACGTAGCCATTACCGTAGACCGAACGGTAAAGCGTATTGACCTGTGCATAACGCAGGTTCTGACGGACGGTGAAGGTATCATCGAACTCATGAGAGAAGCTGTAACCCACCATCTGCTGGCGGCGTGACATCTTGTTGTCGGCTTCACCTTCGTTGAAATCTGTTGGGATTTTATGTTGATTGCCATCGGCATCACGATATGGCACAACCGTACCTTCGCGCGGCAGCCAACCGTAATAACCCGCATCAGGATCGTTCTGGAAGTTGCTCAGGAAAGTGAAATCCGTTTTGTCATCAGGGCGCCAGCTGAAAGATGGCGCAACCGCATAGCGTGTTGATTTCGACATCTCCTGCTGGGCATTCTCACTACGGCCTAAGCCGGTCAGACGGTAGGACCACACGCCGTCATCATCGATCGCATCGCTAAAGTCAAAGCCAGTCTGCCACAGGTTTTTGGTACCCATTTTAAACTGCACTTCTTTCAGCGGCTCGGTGGTAGGACGTTTGCTAACCATGCTGACGATACCGCCAGGGTTGCTGTTGCCGTACAGAACAGAGGTTGGCCCGCGCATAACTTCTACGCGCTCCAGGAAATACGGGTCCATAGAAACTTCAGAGTAGTTGTTACCCTGCAGCTTCATGCCGTCAAGATATTGGTTGGTGTTTACCGTTGAAGGCGCGGTAAAACCACGAATGGAGACCACATCATATGTGGTGGAGCTGCCACGGGTTGCAAATACGCTTGGGGTATAGCCCAGCGCTTCTTTTACCGTCGCAGGCTGGCGACGTTCCATTTCATCACGCGTTACTACGGAAATAGACTGCGGCGTCTTTTCAATAGGCGTATCTGTTTTAGTCGCTGTTGCGGAACGTTTTGCCGCAATCGTTGGTGCAGGACCCCAGGCACTCTCCTGTGGAGCAGGTGCCGCAGTAACGGTGATAGTTTCTTCTTTTTTAGGAGTGTCAGCAGCCTGAGCGTAAGCAGACATGCCGCTAACCGCTGTGGCTACAACGACTGCGATTTTACGCAGCGAAGATTGCATTGGCTGAGCAGTTTTTGAATGCGCCATTGGTATGTCTCTGATGAAAGCGTGAATGATAACGTAAACGATAATTATTATTATGACCGCAGCATATTATGCGAAACATTCACGGCATAGCAAGTGATATGCGCCCCTACGGGAATTAAGGGTATAAGAAATAAACAACGGAAAATGAAGGGTTAATAAACGGGAGATTTACTGTTGGGGGGATGTTGAATTGAGGTGAAAATGCCCTCTCCCGCAGGAGAGGGCATTTTTATTAGTTACCGCCGAACATATCCTTGATCCAGCCTGCGACGCCGTCGCTATCCTTCTTCTCATTCTGCTGCTGCGGCTGTTGTTGCTGCTGCTGCGGCTGTTGCTGAGGAGAAGACTGCTCAAACGGGTTGCCCGTCGGCTGCGGCGCTGGCGCCTGGCACAGGGAGTCCGGGTTGGTGGTCCAGACCGGAACGCTACGCATCCCGCCGCCACACACGAAGGTACCCGACTCATCCACGCCCATATCCACGATATCTTCCGGTGGCGTCAGGGTTAATGGAACCGGCGACTGGTTAGCCAGATAGCGCTGGTAAATCGACATCGCCCCGCTGGCACCGTACAGTTTGGTCGGTTGGTTGTTGTCGCGTCCTACCCAGGTGATCACCACTTCGCGCCCGTCGATGCCGGCAAACCAGGTATCGACGTTGTTGTTGGTGGTCCCGGTTTTACCCGCCAGATGCAGGCCCGGATACTTCGCGCCAAGCTGACGCCCGGTCCCGCGCTGCACTACCTGCTGCATGGTCCACAGAGTCATGTAGGCGGCCTGTGCCGGTACGGCACGCTCCGCCTGCGGGAAGCTCTGGTACAGCGGCGTACCGTCTTCAGCAATCACCGAACGCAGCGCAGAGAGCTGGGCACGGTTACCGCCGCTGGCGATGGTCTGGAACGCCTGCGCCACTTCAATTGGCGTCAGGTTCAACGCACCTAACAGCATGGCCGGAACCGGATGCAGCTGATCTTTTGGCACGCCCAGCTTCAGCCAGGTATCGGTGACCGCTGGCAGACCCAGCGCCATCCCGAGGTTGACCGTTGGCACGTTCATGGAACGCGTCAGAGCGTCCACCAGCATCACCTGGCCGCTGTACTGTTTATCGTCGTTCTGCGGCGACCACACCTGGCCATTCGGCTGGCGCAGGGATATCGGCGCATCGGCAATCCAGGTATTCAGTCGGTACTGGTTAGGCTGGCTCAGGGCGGTGAGATAGGTCGCCGGTTTTGCCAGAGAACCGATCGAACGGCGTGCCTGCATGGCGCGGTTGTAGCCCGCAAACTGCGGCTCCGCCCCGCCGACCATCGCCCGCACTTCACCGCTGGTGCGATCGACCACCACCATCGCAGTTTCAAGATCGCTCAGCTTACGCTGCTTCTTCAGCGCCGGAATGCCTTCCACCGCCGCTTTCTCTGCGGCGTCCTGCGCCACGGAGTCAAAGGTGGTGAAGATCTTCACGCCGGAGAGATCTTTAACTTTGTCGCCCAGTTTGGTCTGCAGCTCCTGACGCACCATCTGCATAAACGCAGGCTGCGGGGAGATCACGCCGCCGCGCGGCTGCACGCCTAACGGACGCGCGCTGAGCATGTCGTACAGCTCCTGGTCGATCACCTGCTGCTGTTGCAGCAGACGCAGCACCAGATTACGACGCTCCAGGGCCAGTTTCGGGTTACGCCACGGGTTGTAGATCGACGCCCCTTTCACCATACCGACCAGCAGCGCCTGCTGGTCGAGGCTCAGCTCTTCCACCGGACGCCCGAAGTAGTACAGGCTCGCCAGCGGGAAGCCGCGGATCTCATTGTCACCGCTCTGACCGAGGTAGACCTCGTTCATGTACAGCTCAAGAATGCGATCTTTGCTGTAGCGGGCATCCATCAGCACCGCCATGTAGGCTTCGTTGGCCTTACGCCAGTAGGAGCGCTCGCTGGAGAGGAACAGGTTCTTCACCAGCTGCTGGGTCAGGGTACTTGCCCCCTGCACCGTCCGGCCGGCCGTCAGGTTCGCCAGCACCGCACGGCCGATGGAGTACAGGCTGACGCCATCGTGCTCATAGAAGTGACGGTCTTCGGTCGCCAGCAGGGTATCCACCAGCAGATCCGGGAAGCCGTTACGCGCGACGAACAGACGCTGCTCGCCGTTTGGCGAGGAGAGCATAGTGATCAGTCGTGGATCGAGACGGAAGAAACCGAACTGGCGGTTGTTCTCCATGTTCTCAATGGTGTCGATATGATCGCCGTCGAAGGTCAGACGCGCGCGCACCTGTCCCTCTTTGCTGTCCGGGAAGTCAAACGGACGGCGGATCATTTCGATGCTTTTCGCCTGCACCGTAAACTCGCCGGGACGCGTCATCTTCGTCACCTGGCGGTACTGAGTAGCCTCCAGCAGTTTGACCATCTCGTTCTTGCTGATAGTCATTTCCGGCTCGAGGTTGACCATCCGGCCATACACCGCCGCTGGCAGCTGCCAGACTTTACCGTCGATACGGCTACGGATCTTCTGATCCAGATAGACGCCGTAGATCGCCAGCAGGACGATGAAAACAATTAACAGCTTCAGCAGCAGCCAGAACCAGCCGCGCTTGCCGCGAGGTTTTCCTTTTTTGCCTTTCCCTTTACGTGGCACGGACGCTTCATCCTCATACTCATTATCAACGTCGTCATATTCCTCATCGCTGAGGCGACGACGGCCTGCCTTTTCTTTCGCCGGACGCGTTGGTTTCCCTTTACGTCCTATTGGCTCGCGGTCATTCCCCGCCATGCTCTCTCTCCGCAACTATCAGGCGCAAAGGCCCGATTCTCAGTTCTTCCCCCTGATGGAGGAAGAAGAAATCTCTCAAAATAAACCGCGTTTGCTCCCTCTCCCCGTGGGAGAGGGTTGGGGTGAGGGCATCAGGCCGCTCGGTTCCCATTGCCGGGTGGCGCTGCGCTTACCCGGCCTACAACTGCTCGTTTTTCTCCCGCCCCGCTACGAATACTTCCTGGTGCGCCGGGTTGGCGCGGTATTCGCTGGATCGTCCGGCCAGACATGTTTGGGATAGCGCCCTTTCATCTCTTTTTGCACCTCGCGGTAGCTGCCGGCCCAGAAAGCACCGAGATCGCGGGTGATCTGCAGCGGACGCTGGGCCGGTGATAGCAGCTCCAGCACCAGCGGCACACGCCCCTGCGCAATGGCAGGCGTGGTCGCCTCGCCAAACATCTCCTGCATCCGTACCGCCAGCGCCGGAGGATTATCCTCATGATAACGAATGGCTATCCGGCTGCCGGTCGGCACAGTGTAATGCCCCGGAAGCTCAGTATCCAGACGTTGACGTAACGACCAGTCGGTTAAGTTCTGTAATGCCGACTTAACATCCAGTGATTTCAGGGCGCGAAGCGAATGTACGCCCTGCATTTGCGGCAGCAGCCACGTTTCAAGCGACGCCAGCAGCGAGGCCTCGTCCACCGCCGGCCAGTCAAATTCCGGCAGCCACTGCGCCGCGCAGTGCAGGCGCAGCCGGTACTGCTCCGCCTCCGGGGTCCAGTTCAGTACGCTGAGCCCTTTATCGCGAATGCCGTTGAGCATCGCCTGGTGCAGCTCCTCTTCCGAGGGCTTCGCCAGCGGTTTGACGTTCACCGTCAGGCGGCCAATCTGTGCCCGGCGAAAGGCCTTCAGCGTGCCCTGGGCATCATCCCACTCGACGATATCCGATTGTTCCACCAGGCCCGGCGAGGCCGCGATCAGGGCCTCAATATCCACGGCGACGGCCTGCAGAATGCGGGCATCTGGCGACTGGCTGCCCTGCAACAGCAGCGGAGCAATCAACCACTCGTGGCGGGTCATGGCGTCGTCGCTTTGCAGCATCGCTCCCATGCCGTTCGCCAGTTGATAGCGCCCGTCGAGCCCGCGGCGGCGGGCAATCCGGTCGGGAAACGCCTTTGCCAGCAGCGCAGGCACGCGGTCACTGTCCGGCGCCCCACCACGACTGTTGAGGCGTGAGCTTAACTGCCGGGCGCGCTGCTGCCACTCCGGCTGATTGCGGGAGAAGGCCTGGGCCAGATCGCTGCTGCTGCCTCGCGGCGGCTGTTCAAGGATAGCCGCCAGTTTTGCCGCCGTCGCCATTTCGTCTTCGCCCACGGCGCTGGCCAGCATCGCCGCCAGCCGCGGATCGTTGCCGAATTTCGCCATCTTCTGACCAAAGGGAGAAAGCTGTTCCCCCGCCAGCGCCCCGAGCTGGGTTAACAGACGGCGGGCCGCAGCAAGGTTAGTCGCTGGCGGCAGATCCAGCCAGCTCAGTTGGGAAGGATCCCGACAGCCCCACTGCAGCAGCTCCATCAGCAGGCCGCTGAGATCGCTTTGCAACATTTCCGGTGTGCCCTGAGCCGCCGCGCGCTCAGCCTGCTCAAACGGCGTCAGGTGCAGGCAGATGCCCGGCTCCAGTCGCCCGGCTCGCCCGGCGCGCTGGGTCATTGAGGCCTGGCTGACGCGCTGGGTCAGCAGGCGGGTCAGGCCGGTGCGCGGATCGAAATTCGCCACCCGCTCCTGGGCTGAATCTACCACCAGCCGGATACCTTCGATGGTCAGACTGGTTTCGGCGATATTGGTCGCCAGCACCACTTTGCGCTGTCCGGCTGGCGCGGGCAGGATCGCCTTACGCTGCTCGGCAAGCGACAGGGCGCCATACAAGGGGCAAAGCACCACGTCGTCGGCCACCCGACGGGCGAGCTGCTCCTGCACGCGCTGGATCTCGATCACGCCCGGTAAAAACAGCAGCAGCGAGCCCGACTCCTGGCGCAGCAGTTCGGCGGTCGCGACCGCCACCGCTTCGTCGAAACGGTGCTGGGCGGAGAGCGACTGATAGCGGCGCTCCACCGGAAAGGTACGCCCCTCAGAAACGACAGTGGGCGCGTCAGGCAGCAGGCGCTGGAGCCGATCGTTATCCAGGGTCGCGGACATGATCAGCAGCTTAAGATCCTCCCGCAGCCCCTGCTGGACGTCCAGCAGCAGCGCCAGGGCCAGATCCGCCTGCAGGCTACGCTCGTGGAACTCATCGAGGATCACCAGCCCCACGCCGGTCAGCTCGGGATCCTGCTGTAACATCCGGGTGAGGATCCCCTCGGTGACCACCTCCAGCCGGGTGGTCGCCCCCACGCAGGTTTCGGCACGCATCCGGTAGCCGATCGTTTCGCCCGGCTTTTCCCCCAGCAGATCCGCCAGCCGCTGCGCCACGTTACGGGCGGCGATCCGCCGCGGTTCGAGCAGAATAATTTTGCCGTTAATCTCCCCCTGGGCCAGGATCTGCAGCGGCAGCCACGTCGATTTCCCCGCCCCGGTGGGCGCAGTAAGCAGAACCTGGGGGGCGTGTTGTAACGCGAGGAGAAGTTCAGGAAGGACAGCGGCGACCGGCAACAGGGACACGAATGGCTCCAGAGGGTTAACTTTAGACGGCGTACATTGTAGCATCGCCACAATTCATTACCGAGTACCCCGTATGTCTGAGTCGAAAAGGCTGTTTTTTGCCATTGAAATGCCTGCCCCGCTCCAGCGCCAGATCGTGCGCTGGCGCGCCGACCATTTTGCCCCGGAAGCGGGCCGTCCTGTGGCCGGGGCCAACCTGCACCTGACGCTGGCGTTTTTAGGCGATGTCAGCGAGGAGAAACGTCAGGCGCTGGCGGCAATGGCCGGACGCATCCGCCAGCCGGGGTTTACCCTGACGCTGGACGATGCCGGTCAGTGGCTGCGCTCGCGGGTCGTGTGGCTCGGCACCCGCCAGCCGCCTCGAGGATTATTGCAGCTGGCCAATATGCTGCGGGCCCAGGCCGCGCGCAGCGGCTGTTACCAGAGCCCACAGCCGTTTCATCCGCACATCACCCTGCTGCGCGACGCCAGCCACGCGGTGGCCATTCCACCGCCGGGTTTTCAGTGGGCGTTTCCGGTGAATGAATTTGTCCTTTACGAGAGCCATTTTACCGGCGGGCGCACGCGCTATACGCCGCTGCAGCGCTGGACGCTTACCGAATAACAAGGAATCTGTATGCAGTTTACCCCTGCCCTCCAACCCGCCACGCTGGTGCAGCGCTACAAGCGTTTTCTGGCCGACGTAGTGACGCCGGAAGGCGAAACGCTGACCCTGCACTGCCCCAATACCGGGGCGATGACCGGCTGCGCTACGCCCGGCGATACCGTCTGGTACTCCACCTCTCTCAATATGAAACGCAAATATCCCCACACCTGGGAAATAACCCAGACTGCCGACGGCAACTTTATTTGCGTTAATACGCTGCGGGCCAACCAGTTGGTCAAAGAGGCGATTACGCTGGATTTAATTCCTGAACTGCGCGGCTACAACACCTTAAAAAGTGAAGTGAAATATGGTGCGGAAAGCAGCAGAATCGACTTTATGTTGCAGGCAGAGGATCGACCCGAGTGCTATATTGAAGTGAAATCAGTGACGTTAGCTGAAAGGGATAACGGCTACTTTCCGGATGCGGTGACGCTGCGAGGGCAGAAGCATCTCCGGGAGTTGATAAGTGTAGCGGCGGCGGGTAAGCGCGCGGTGCTGTTATTTGCGGTATTGCACAGCGCAATTGAACGATTTTCACCAGCTCGCCATATTGACCCTAAGTACGCGCAACTGTTGAATGAGGCACAAAAGCAGGGGGTGGAGGTTTTGGCCTATAAAGCGGAACTTTCTGCCGATAATATGACTCTGAGATCCGCTCTTCCCGTCACGTTATAAAAGGGGTTGAGCGTTGTTTATTAAGTGTTCTGGTCGTGTGCGCAAATACGCTTTTCCTCACAGGCTTGTCAAGTGTTACGTTTAGATAATTGCCTTACGGAAAAGCATCTGCTATTTATAGCGGCCTGATTTTTCCCCCAACACGGGGATCGATAGTGCGTGTTAAGGAGAAGCAACATGCAAGAAGGGCAAAACCGTAAAACATCGTCCCTGAGTATTCTCGCCATCGCTGGGGTGGAGCCGTATCAAGAGAAGCCGGGCGAAGAGTATATGAACGAAGCCCAGCTGTCGCACTTCAAGCGAATTCTTGAAGCATGGCGTAATCAACTCAGGGATGAAGTCGATCGCACCGTTACTCATATGCAGGACGAAGCAGCTAACTTCCCGGATCCGGTAGACCGTGCCGCCCAGGAAGAAGAGTTCAGCCTCGAACTGCGTAACCGTGACCGCGAACGCAAACTGATTAAGAAGATTGAGAAGACGCTGAAAAAAGTCGAAGACGAAGATTTCGGCTTCTGCGAGTCCTGCGGTGTCGAAATCGGCATTCGTCGTCTGGAAGCCCGTCCAACAGCCGACCTGTGCATCGACTGCAAAACGCTGGCAGAAATCCGCGAAAAACAGATGGCCGGTTAATACCGACCCTGTCATGACGCTATCACAGGCGGGAGTTTTCTCCCGCCTGATTACTTTCTGCGCTGTGTAATTATGCCTGCTGACTATATTGGGCGCTTCGCGCCATCCCCCTCTGGCGAACTGCATTTTGGCTCGCTCATTGCCGCGCTTGGCAGCTATCTGCAAGCCCGTTCCCGACAGGGTATCTGGCGCGTGCGGATCGAAGATATTGACCCCCCGCGTGAAGTTCCCGGTGCAGCAGAGACCATTCTGCGTCAGCTGGAACATTACGGCCTGCACTGGGACGGCGAGGTGTTGTGGCAATCCCAACGCCACGATGCCTATCGCGAACGCCTGGCCTGGCTGCATGCCCAGGGGCTCTCTTACTACTGCACCTGCACCCGGGCGCGCATTCAGAGCGTCGGCGGCGTCTATGACGGCCATTGCCGCACGCTGCATCACGGCCCGGAAAACGCCGCGGTGCGCGTGGTGCAACAGCATCCGGTCACCCGCTTTACCGATCGGCTACAGGGCGAACTCCACGCCGATCCACGGCTGGCGGATGAGGATTTTATTATCCATCGGCGGGACGGGCTGTTTGCTTACAATCTGGCGGTGGTGGTGGATGACCATTTCCAGGGCGTAAACGAAATCGTCCGCGGGGCCGATCTGATCGAACCTACCGTGCGGCAGATTTCGCTCTACCAGCTGTTTGGCTGGCCGGTGCCGGACTATATCCATCTCCCGCTGGTGGTGAATGAAAAAGGGATGAAACTCTCGAAACAGAATCATGCCCCCGCATTACCGACGGGCGATCCTCGCCCTGTTCTTATCAATGCTTTACAATTTCTAAACCAGGATGTAACACATGAGTGGCAGGATCTGCGAACCGAAGAATTACTGGAAAAAGCGGTGGCCCAGTGGTCGCTAAACCGCGTGCCGAAAATCCAGCATTCTCAAATGCGTCTCGCTGAGCTATGATTAGCCGCTATTTTTTGTCCTGAATTCTGAAACACACACTACCGAGGTGTACTATTTTTACCCGAGTCGCTAATTTTTGCCGTAAGGTGCTGAGCCGCGATGAGAGCATGGCGGATGACGTCATTGTTCAAAATACGATGTCGGTTATTCCGCGCGAGCAGCATGCTATTTCCCGCAAAGATATCAGTGAAAACGCCCTGAAGGTCCTTTATCGTCTGAATAAAGCTGGCTATGAGGCGTATCTCGTTGGTGGCGGGGTGCGTGACTTACTGTTGGGCAAAAAGCCAAAAGATTTTGACGTGACCACCAGCGCCACGCCTGAGCAGGTGCGTAAATTATTCCGCAACTGCCGTCTGGTCGGTCGCCGCTTCCGTCTCGCCCACGTCATGTTTGGGCCTGAGATCATTGAAGTGGCCACCTTCCGTGGTCATCACGAAGGCACCCCATCAGACCGGACGACCTCTCAACAGGGTCAGAACGGCATGCTGCTGCGTGACAACATCTTTGGCTCTATCGAAGAAGATGCCCAGCGTCGTGATTTCACCATCAACAGTCTCTATTACAGCGTGGCTGACTTTACCGTCCGCGATTTCGTGGGTGGCGTACCGGACCTGAAAGCCGGGATCATCCGCCTGATCGGCAACCCGGAAACGCGCTACCGCGAAGATCCGGTGCGTATGCTGCGTGCCGTGCGTTTTGCCGCCAAGCTGGATATGAAGATCAGCTCCGAGACCGCCGAGCCGATCCCACGCCTGGCTACGCTGATCAACGATGTGCCACCGGCGCGTCTGTTTGAAGAGGCGTTGAAGCTGCTGCAGGCAGGCCACGGTTTTGCTACCTATCAGCTACTGCGCGAATACAGTCTGTTCCAGCCCCTGTTCCCGACCATCACGCGTAACTTCACCGAAAAAGGTGACAGCGCGATGGAACGCATCATCGACCAGGTGCTGAAGAATACCGATAACCGCATTCAGAACGACATGCGCGTTAACCCGGCGTTCCTGTTTGCCGCGATGTTCTGGTATCCGCTGCTGGAAACGGCGCAGAAGATTGCCCAGGAAAGCGGCCTCGCCTACTACGATGCCTTCGCGCTGGCCGCCAATGACGTGCTGGATGAAGCCTGCCGCTCGCTGGCGATCCCGAAACGCATTACCACGCTGGTGCGTGATATCTGGCAGCTTCAGCTGCGGATGTCCCGTCGTCAGGGTAAACGCGCCTGGAAGTTAATGGAGCATCCAAAATTCCGCGCGGCTTACGATCTGATGGCTCTTCGTGCCGAAGCGGAAAACAACCGCGAGCTGCAGCTGCTGGTGCAGTGGTGGGGTGAGTTCCAGGTCTCTGCACCACCGGCGCAGAAAGACATGCTCGGCGATCTGGATGAAGATCCGGCTCCGCGTCGTCGTCACCGCCGTCCACGCAAGCGCGCCCCGCGTCGCGAAGGCGCGGCATGACGCTGGCGTATATCGCCATCGGCAGCAATCTGGCCTCTCCGCTGGAGCAGGTCAATGCTGCCGTCCAGGCGCTGGGCGACATCCCGCAGAGCCGCGTTGTCGCCCTCTCCTCGTTTTACCGTACGCCCCCGCTGGGCCCGCAGGATCAGCCCGACTACCTGAACGCCGCCATTGCGCTGGAAACCGCGCTCAGCCCTGAGGCGCTGCTGGACAACACCCAGCGCATCGAGTTGCAGCAGGGTCGCGTACGCAAAGAAGAACGCTGGGGACCGCGCACTCTCGATTTAGACATCATGCTGTTTGGTGATGCGGTGATGAATACCGAGCGCCTGACGGTGCCGCATTACGACATGAAGCGCCGCGGCTTTATGCTCTGGCCGCTGTTTGAAATCGCCCCTGACCTGATCTTCCCCGACGGCGAAAGCCTGAGCGCCCTGCTGGCGCAGCTGAACGCCGAAAAACCCGCCCGCTGGTAACAGCAAAAATTTATTGATTAGCCATAAAACATTTGTGGTTAATCGGTTGCCTAAAATCATTGTTCCCTCGAATGTTACTGTTAGAATGCGCAAAGATTCGCTTTGGGCTATCAGGAAACAGTATGAAACCAACCACCATCGCCACCTTGCAGAAATGCAAACAGGACAAGCAGCGCTTCGCCACCATTACCGCCTATGACTACAGCTTCGCCAAACTCTTTGCCGAAGAGGGTATTAACGTCATGCTGGTGGGCGACTCGTTAGGGATGACGGTCCAGGGACATGACTCCACTCTGCCAGTAACGGTAGAGGATATTGCTTACCACACCCGGGCGGTGCGTCGCGGGGCGCCAGCCTGTCTGCTGCTCGCCGATCTGCCGTTTATGGCCTACGCCACGCCGGAGCAGGCGTTCGAAAATGCCGCCACGGTGATGCGCGCCGGGGCCAATATGGTCAAAGTGGAAGGCGGCGCCTGGCTGGTGGATACCGTCCGCATGCTCACCGAGCGCGCGGTGCCGGTCTGCGGCCATCTGGGATTAACCCCGCAGTCGGTCAATATCTTTGGCGGCTATAAGGTACAAGGGCGCGGCGACGCCGCCCAGACCCTGTTTGATGATGCGCTGGCTTTAGAAGCCGCAGGGGCACAGCTGCTGGTGCTGGAGTGCGTGCCGGTCGCGCTGGCGAAACGCATTACCGACGCGCTCACCATTCCGGTGATCGGCATTGGTGCCGGTAACGTCACCGACGGCCAGATCCTGGTGATGCACGATGCCTTTGGCATCACCGGCGGGCACATCCCGAAATTTGCGAAGAATTTCCTTAGCGACGCAGGCGACATGCGCGGCGCGGTCAGGCAGTATATTGCCGACGTTGAATCGGGTGTTTACCCGGGTGAAGAACACAGTTTCCAGTAAGGAGTCAAGGTGTGCTAATCATAGAAACCCTGCCGCTGCTGCGCCAGCACATTCGCCGTTTGCGCCAGGACGGTAAACGTATCGCGCTGGTGCCCACCATGGGCAACCTGCATGACGGACACATGAAGCTGGTGGACGAAGCCAAAGCCCGCGCCGATGTGGTGGTGGTGAGTATTTTCGTAAACCCGATGCAGTTCGACCGTGCCGACGACCTGGCGCGCTACCCGCGCACGCTGCAGGAAGACTGCGAGAAGCTGAAAAAGCACAAGGTAGATTTCGTCTTCTCCCCTGCCCCGGCGGATATCTATCCGAAAGGCACGGAAGAGGCCACCTTTGTCGACGTGCCGGGCATCTCCACCATGCTGGAAGGGGCCAGCCGTCCGGGACACTTCCGCGGCGTCTCCACCATCGTCAGCAAGCTGTTTAACCTGGTGCAGCCGGATATCGCCTGCTTCGGCGAGAAAGATTTCCAGCAGCTGGCGCTGATCCGCAAGATGGTGGCCGACATGGGCTACGACATCGACATCGTGGGCGTGCCGATCGTACGGGCCAAAGACGGCCTGGCGCTGAGTTCGCGCAATGGCTACCTGACCGCCGAACAGCGCAAAATCGCGCCGGGCCTGTACAAGGTGATGAGCACCATGGCGACCCAGCTGAAAAACAAAGAATTGAGCAGCGAAGAGATCGTGGCTCTGGCGGAACAGGCGCTGAATGATGGCGGCTTACGGGCTGACGATGTGCAGATCCGCGATGCCGACACCCTGCAGCCACTCTCCCCTGACAGCAAGCGCGCGGTGATCCTGGTGGCGGCATGGCTCGGCCAGGCGCGGCTTATCGATAACACAGTAGTTGAACTGGCTCAGTAAGTACTGAGCATATCCATGCTAACGGATTAGTGATTCTCAGCCCCTTCTTCGGGAGGGGATACGACAAAGAGTTAAGGTAACGTCATGATTCGCAAAATGCTGCAAGGTAAGCTTCACCGTGTGAAGGTCACGCAGGCCGATCTGCATTATGAAGGCTCCTGCGCGATCGATCAGGATTTTCTCGACGCAGCGGGTATTCTTGAAAACGAAGCCATTGATATCTGGAACGTGAGTAACGGCAATCGTTTCTCAACCTACGCTATCGCGGCTGAACGTGGGTCTAAAATTATTTCCGTCAACGGTGCGGCAGCGCATTGTGCCAACGTGGGTGATATCGTCATCATCGCCAGCTTTGTCATGATGTCCGATGAAGAAGCGCGCCGCTGGCAGCCGAAAGTCGCCTATTTCGAAGGGGATAACGACATGAAACGTCTCG
This sequence comes from Leclercia sp., assembly GCF_036780805.1. Classification (NCBI taxonomy): domain Bacteria; kingdom Pseudomonadati; phylum Pseudomonadota; class Gammaproteobacteria; order Enterobacterales; family Enterobacteriaceae; genus Leclercia; species Leclercia sp. Next base: position 17,520 of record NZ_DAIQCE010000003.1, read on the forward strand.
CGAAAGCGATCCCGGTTCAGGTCGCCTGACGCTAATATTCGGAATTGCCTGGCTTTCAGGCAATTCCATATTTATTTTGCCTCTTTTTACTCCCGTTATTTCTCTTCGCCTTCTCACGGCTGTCTTACTATTCCCGTACTAACTTCATTCACTTATTACATGCCGTGCTTATTGCAGGGAGGCATCATGCCCGCATTTATTCCCCCGCTCAGAAAAGGCGTCTGCGCCTTAACGTTGATAATTGCCGCCTGCACGTCATGGCAGGCCTGCGCGGATATTGTCATTTCCGGCACCCGAATTATTTATCCGCAGACGGCAAAAGACGTCACCGTGAATTTGCAGAACCGCGGCAATAAACCGCTGCTGGTGCAATCCTGGCTTGACGATGGTCGTGATACGGTCGATCCCCAACAAATTAAGCTGCCGTTTGTGATTACTCCGCCGGTCAGCCGCGTGGACCCGCAGCAGGGCCAGGCCATTCGCATTACCTGGCTTGGCCAGGCGTTGCCGAAAGATCGGGAGTCCCTGCTGTGGTTTAACGTCCTCGAAGTACCGCCTAAAGCAAAAACCGACGCCGATCGGAGTCGCTTACAGCTGGCCTTTCGCACGCGCATCAAACTGTTTTTCCGCCCGGAAGGGTTGGCCGGCTCCCCTGCCGGGGCCATTAAACAGCTGAGCTGGCAGGTGAAGCGCGCCGTAAAAGGCACCTATCTGGTGGCCAGTAATCACACGCCCTGGAACATCTCGCTCGCCAGCGCCAGCTTTATCACTGCGGGTAAAACCTATGTCGCAGACAGCCACGCCATTAAACCGTTTTCCAGCGAAGAGATGAAAATCAACGGCGCTACTGCGACGACCTTCGGCACGGTGAAATACGTGGCAATTAATGATTTTGGCGGCACAGAAGAATATCAGTCTGCCGTGAATTAATTTCTGAACTGTTTATACGCACACCGCGATTCGGGCTGACTTAAAATGAATTGGCGTCTCTCCTTTCTTTGCTTATCGGTTTGTGCGGCGATGTCCGTCGGCGCGAGCGCGCAGGATGACGTCGAATTTAACGATCAGTTTTTATTTAATACCGGCAGCAAAATAGACGTAAGCCGTTATTCCCGCGGCAACCCGGTGATGCCTGGAGAATATCGCGCGGCGATCCGCGTCAATGGCGTGGCGAAAATCACGACCGCCGTGACCTTCAATGATAATGGCACGCCGCAGGCCGCACCCTGCCTGACCTTACCGATGCTGAATCAGCTGGATCTGGACACCTCGCAGCTAAAAGCGGACGCCGAGTGTGTGGATCTGGCCAACGCCTACCCCGGCTCATCGGTGGCGTTTGATACCGCGACCCAGTCTCTCGATCTTACCGTTCCGCAGATCTACCTGTTAAAACGTCCGGCGGGCTATGTGGATGCCTCCCGCTGGGATGCGGGGATCCCCGTTGGCCTGCTGGCCTACGACCTTAACGCCTGGCACAGCCAGAATCCGCAGTCGACGCAGGATACGGCCTACGCCGGGCTGCGCTACGGCGTTAACCTGGGCGCATGGCGATTCCGCGCCCGCGGCAACGCCAACTGGGACCGGGAAACCGGCTCGCGCTATGACCAGCAGGATATCTACCTGCAGCGAGATATTATTCCCCTGAAAGCCCAGATGCTGGTGGGGGACTCTTACACCCGGGGCGATGCCTTTGACTCCGTCTCCCTGCGCGGCGTGCGGCTCTACAACGATGACCGGATGCTGCCCAGCGGATTAACCAGCTATGCCCCGACGATCCGCGGCGTGGCCAACAGCAACGCCAAAGTGACGGTGACCCAGAGCGGCAACACCATTTATCAGACCACGGTCCCGCCCGGCGCCTTCGAGATTAACGATCTCAACACCACCGGCTACGGCAACGATCTTAACGTCACCATCACCGAGGCCGATGGCAGCCAGCACGCCTTTTCCGTGCCCTATTCATCGGTGGCACAGATGTTACGCCCCGGCTTTGCCCGCTGGGATACCGGCGCAGGACGCCTGCAGGACGACACCTTGCACGACAAGCCGCAGCTGGCCTATGGCGACATCTATTATGGCCTCAGCAGTACCTTCACCGGGTACACCGGGGCGCAGTATCTGGATGTCGGCTTTTATGCCCTTCTTGCCGGGCTGGCGATGAACACCCGCCTCGGGGCCTTTGCGTGGGATATCACCCAGTCCCGGGCGCAAATCGCTGGCCTGCAACCGCTGGCGGGGCAACGCTATCGTTTGTCGTACAACAAAACGGTCAGCGAAACCCGGACCTCGCTCAATCTCTCTGCCAACCGCTTTTCCAGCGAAAAGTATCTGAGCCTGCACGATGCGGCAGAGCTGGCGGAATGGATGACGGACCCGGCAGAGCACAACGATATTCATGCCCTGCAACGCATGAAGAACCAGCTGCAGGTGAACATCAATCAGCCGCTGAAAATGGGCAGCACCGACCTGGGCTCGCTGTACGTTAACGGCAGCTGGCAAAACTACTGGAACGCCAGCGGCACCACCTCCAGCTTTTCGATGGGCTACAGCAATGCGTTTCGCTATGGCAGCTACACCCTGTCGCTACAGCGCACCTATGACGATACCGGCCAGCAGGATGACAGCCTCTACCTGAACGTCAGCCTGCCGTTTGATTCGCTGCCCGGCAGCCATCACCGTCCGGGAGGCTTTTCCAGCCTGAATATCGGCATGAACTCTGATTTCAACGGCAGCAACGGCCTCAACATGACCGCCAACGGCAGCTCGGCTGACAACCGCCTGAGCTACAGCGTCACCACCACCGACAACCAGAGCCCGGACAGCAATCTCAGCCAGGTGAGCACCTACGGCAGCTACAACAGCGCATGGGGTCCGCTGGGGGTTTCCGCCTCAGCCAGCAGCGACCACAGCCAGCAATACTCCGCCAGCTACAGCGGCGGCCTGCTGCTCCACGCCGGTGGCGTAACCCTGACGCCGGGCAGCCCGGGCGAAGCCGATGCGCTGGCGCTGGTGAAAGCCAGCGGGGCGAAAGGAGCAAGACTCACCAACGGTAACGCCGAAATCGGCGATTCCGGCTATGCGGTGCTGCCTTATCTCTCAGCCTACAAGGAGAACCGTATCACTCTCGACACCAGCACCCTGACGGCTGATGTCGAGGTGAAAAACAACAGCACCGTAGCCGTTCCGCGTAGCGGGGCCGTGGTGATGGTGGATTTTGCCACCAACCAGGGGCGTTCGGCGGTGCTGGAGCTACAGCGCGATGACCAGGGATTTATTCCGCTTGGCGCCGAAGTTTTTAATCAACAAGGAGAAGAGATTGGCTCAGTCGGACAGGCTGGCCAGGCCTATGTCAGAGGTATCAAAAAGAGTGGAACGCTGCGCGTGGTGTGGGGATCAGGAAAGGAAAACACCTGTACCGTGCGTTATCGAATGGATTCTGGCGCTCAGAAGGTGGGACTGACCACGATTTTGACCAACCAGATATGTCACATATAGCTGGAAAAAACATCATGACTCATTTTTTACATACACTCCCCCGGCAGGTTATAGGTTCAGCGGCGCTGCTTCTGCTTGGCAGCAGTTATGCCATGGCGGCGGACAATCTGGACGTAAGCTTTAGCGCCAATATCCGCGAAACCACCTGCGATATCAAAATTGACGGAGGTACCGGCGACGGCACCAGCAACACCATTACGCTGGGCACCGACGGGAAGGCCCGCGTTGACGATATTGCCAACGGTTCGGTGACCTTCCCCTTCAGGCTGCTGATCACCGAGTGTCCCTCCAGCCTGACCTCGCTGAAAACCGTAGTCAGCGGCACGGCCTCCGAGGTCAAAACCGCTCTGGCTAACAGCATTCTGGAGCCTGCGGGTGGCGCAGAGAACGTCGCCCTCGCCATTTCCCGCGCCGATAACCCGCAGGCGCCTTTTGAAATTAACGCCACCGATGACAGTAAACGGCTGGTCTGGACCCAGGATGAGATCGGCAACAAGGAAGTAGACCTGCTGGCCACCCTCATCGAAACCAAAAGCGGCGACGCCATGACCGGGGCGTTCTCGACCCTGGCGACCTTTAATTTTACCTATGAGTAACCCTGCAGAGTAAGGATACAAGGATGAGACACACCACTGCACTGATCGCATTAACCCTGGCTGGCGGGTTATTTTCTGCGTTCGCCAACGCCGCCATCACCGGCACCAGTTCGCTAAGCGCCACCTTTCTTTCGACCGTGGTGCCCGGCACCTGTACGGCGAACGTGGTGGATGGCGCCGGGAACACCACCTCGGAAATTCACTTTAACGACGTTTTCAAATCAGATCTGAGCAACAAGAGCCGCTCGGAAGCGTTTAAGGTCGTGTTGAGCCAGTGCTCAGGGGTGCGCGCGGCCGAGGTTACGGCCATGCCGGGCGCAGGCGGCGACTGCTCGACAGCCACCAGCGATAACTTTGGCGCGACCCATGCCACGGCATTCGAGCTGTGGAAAGGCAACGTGGATAGCGGCACCCGCCTGAGCTGTCAGAGTCAGCCCTTACAGAAAGTGCCCATTGTTGATGGCGGCGCCAATGTGGCGTTGAACGCCCGCATCGTGATTGCCGATGACAAAACCATCGCCGACGTGACGCCGGGTGACGTGACATCGCTGATCACCTTCCAGGTTGAATATCAGTAGTCCAGTGCGCAGGATGCCGTCATCCTGCGCGTTTTCCCCTCCCCGCCAGCCCTGAGAGACGCCAGCGTGAGACGAGTGCTTATTTTGATTGCCGGGTTAGTCGCCCTGCTGTTGATCCGCCCGGCGATGGCCGATATGAGTTGCTACATCAATTCCGACGCCGCAGGCGCTTATGCGGTGGGCAACTCCCCGCTGCTGGTGCTGAATCCCGGCCGGGTGACCACCCCGACCAGTCTGGGCGCCACTTACACCTTTGTCATTCCCCTCAGAGGCAGCAACCCGGTGGGCTGCAAAATGCAGGAGCCCTGGGATAACTCGGTGCATTTTATTACCGATGCCGGATCCAGTCTCGACACCGGCTTTGCCACGCCTGAGGGTAACGCCCTGATCAAGACGACGATCCCGGGGATCGATTTCACCCTTGAGCTGACCTGCTACACCTCCGACGGCTGCGGTAACAGCGGCGATCACCCGGACCTGTCGCTGTTTCTGAAAAGCGGTAACGGATCAGACAACGTGTTTCCGTCGATCGGTGACGGCTATCCCTGGGAAAGCGCGAATTCACAGTGGCGACTGAAAATGACGATGTGGATCACGCCGGATTTCCGGCCGCAAAAAGGCGTCCCCAGCGGGTTTTCGCTGAACGGTACCCTGGCACGTTTCCAGATTGGCCCAGCCAGCCAGCCGCAGATCACCTTTACATCCTCTGCCAGCACCCTGAGTTTTTCCGTCCCCGCCAGTAGCTGTGCGTTAGGCGTGGCGCAGGGCAGCAGCGTGACAAATAACGACGTGGCGCTCGGGGACTATTTTTTAAGCGACGTGAAGCAGGCGTTGACGCGGGAAATTCCGTTCTCGCTCTCGCTGGAGAGCTGCTACACGCCTAAGCTCTCGGTGAAAATGACCACCGCCTGGCCTTCGACAGACAATGAACTGCTGGGAAAAAGCAGCGGCAGTGCCAGCGGGATGGGGGTGAAAGTGACCAATACCGATCAAAACCTCAGCATGATGCCGGACGGCTCCAACAGCGCGGTCTACGATCGCAACAGCGACTGGTCAGCCCAGCAGAGCCTCAACTTTTCGGCACAGCTGAAAACAGACGGACAGCCGCTCAAGGCGGGCGATTTTAACGCCGCCGCCACCTTTACCCTCGATTACGAGTAGCCTACCCCCGCGGCTGGTTGCTGATCAGCCGCGACATTGTCTCCAGCGAATCGGTGCGCAGGATGTAGAGTCGCTTGAGCAGAAACGGATTATCTCCCGGCTTCACTTTGCCCTGCACCGTCGTCACTGCCAGGTGAAAACCGGCATCGTTCGCCGCTTTCACCGCAATGTCGTTATAGCCGCCAAAGGGGTAAGAGAGATAGAGCACGTGCGGGTTAAACTGCGCCAGCGCGCGGCGAGAGTGTTTAAAGTCCATCAATACGTTCGCATAGCTGCGGCTCAGCAGGATCGGATGGCGATTCGCATCCACCCGGTGCAAAAAGTGGGTGTGCGACTGCACATCAAACACGTCCTGGATCTCACGCAGCTCGGAAATGCTCATAAACTGCAGCGTCTTCGGATCCCATTTCAGCGGATGGGCTTTGATCCGCGAGGAGATAATAAACGCCGTGGCGTGAAAGCCGTACTGCTTCAGGATCGGCCAGGCGTAGCGGCTGACCGACTTCAGGCCATCGTCAAAGGTGATCGCCACCGCCCGGGCCGGGAGATTCATTTTGTTACGCACGTAACCTTCCAGCTGGTACAGGGTTAGCGTGGTGTAGCCCTGATCGCGCAGCCAGGCCATCTGGTTATTGAAGGCGCGCACGCTGGTGGTGGTAGACGTGTGACGATAGCGGGTGTTCTCTTCGTCGCGCAGGATATGGTGATAGGTCAGCACCGGCAGGCCGTTATCCTCCTGCGCATCCAGGCTGCTGACCCAGGCCAGGCGGTTGGCGATGCGGATCTGATACCAGGTCTGATTAAGCCGATCCTTCAGCTTGCTGAGGATCGGATACCGCAGATTGTCCGCCAGGGTGCCGAACGGGGCGCTGCCGGCATTGGGTGCGTTGTAGACCGGCGTATCCTTCCAGGTGATCAGGTTCTGGTTGCTGAGCGGCTTATTCAGATCGCCGAGGCTGTCCTCCACGCGCTGCTTTCCCTGCACCTCGCCCAGATGCTCTTTGTCGATAAAGCCGGTGCCAAAGCCAAAGCGGAACTCATAGTAATCCGCTGCGGTGGGCACCACCGCAACAATCTGCCCGGCGCGCACGTTGCCGACGGTCACGACATTGTTGCCCACCTGCGCCCAGATGGCGGCATCTTCGGTGGTTTGCATATAGCGGGGCGGGAGCCCTTGCTGGCTGAGCAGACTGGCAGACGCGCCGCCGGAGACCAGCAGCAGAAGCAGGAAAAAAATACGCGAGAGCATAGGGATTTATTCAGTACGAAAAACGGACGTCATTGTAACAAAAGCGCCAGCAATACCAATGCTTAATATTTCTCCAGGCCATGGAGCAGGACAAAGGGCGGATTTTTCTGCTGCTGATGCCACAGGCTGCTGACTTCCGGTGCGCCGCGAGCAACGATGGTGTCGCGAAAGCCGATGCTGTCGGTCATTTCCCGCAGGGGGTACATCGTCTCCAGCAGCGGATAGCTTATCCCGGAGATCACTTCGCAGTTGTCGTGCTTGTGGCTGAGCAGCGCTGCCGCGCGATAGGGGGCCGCGCCGGAGATATCGGTCAGGAAGATTACCCCGTCACCGCTGTCGACCTGATGCTGGGCATCGCACAGCATGCGGCTGAGCATATTGACGCTTAATCCGCGCCAGAAATTGACCACCTGGCACTGCACCAGCGGCCCAAACCGGACGGCGAGTTTCTCCGCCATCTCCTGCGCATGTTCATCATGGCACGTGATTACCCAACCCAGCATCGTCACCTCTCATCAAAAAGAGGTAGTCTAGCGGGGGCGGAGAAGTCGAGGGGTGATGATGGTCAATAAACCGGCCCGGCAACAGAACGCCGCCGGGCCTGAGGATCAGCTGCGCAGCCCGCGGCCGCGCTGGATCAGGTTCCAGCACAGCAGGTAAAAGGCCACGATAAAGATCACCAGCACGCCAACGGTGGTCACCAGCGGCACGTCGGAAATGCCAAGGAAACCAAAGCGGAAGCCGCTGATCATATAGACGATCGGGTTCAGGTGTGACAGCCCCTGCCAGAACGGCGGCAGCAGCGTCAGGGAGTAGAACACCCCGCCGAGATAGGTCAGCGGCGTCAGGACAAAGGTCGGGATCAGGCTGATATCGTCAAAGGTTTTGGCGAACACCGCATTCAGCAGACCGGCCAGCGAGAACAGCACCGCCGTCAGCAGCAGCGTCAGGCCGACAAACAGCCAGGAGTGCACCTGGAACGGCACAAAGAACAGGGAAATGGCCGTCACCAGCACGCCGACGCACAGGCCGCGCGCCACCCCGCCGCCAACGTAGCCGGCAATAATGACGTGGGTAGGCACCGGGGCCACCAGCAGCTCTTCAATGTTGCGCTGGAACTTGGCGCTAAAGAACGACGACGCCACGTTGGCGTAGGCGTTGGTGATCACCGCCATCATGATCAGGCCAGGCACGATAAACTGCATATAGGTGAAGCCGTGCATCTCACCGATCCGCGAGCCAATCAGGTTGCCGAAGATAATGAAGTAGAGGGTCATGGTGATCACCGGCGGCACCAGGGTCTGGATCCAGATGCGCATGAAGCGGTTGATCTCTTTGGCCCAGATACTCTTCAGCGCCACCCAGTAAAGCTGCATCATGCGCGATCTCCTTGTTTCTCATGGACCAGCGAGACGAACAGCTCTTCCAGTCGGTTTGCTTTGTTACGCATACTTAATACCTGAATCCCCTGCTGGCTCAGCTGGCTGAAGACGCTGTTGATCCCCTGCTCGCGCAGGACTTCCACTTCCAGGGTGGAGGTATCCACCAGGCGATACTGATAGCCTTCCAGCTTCGGCAGCGCGCTTTTCGCCGCCAGATCGAGAATGAAGGTTTCGGATTTCAGCTTGGAGAGCAGGTTCTTCATCGAGGTATTTTCTACCAGCGTACCGTGCTGAATGATGCCGATATTGCGGCACAGCATCTCCGCCTCTTCGAGATAGTGGGTGGTCAGAATGATGGTGGTGCCTTTGTCGTTCAAATCCTTCAAAAAGCCCCACATCGAGCGGCGAAGTTCGATATCTACCCCGGCGGTCGGTTCATCGAGAATCAGCAGTTTTGGCTCGTGCATTAACGCCCGGGCAATCATCAGACGACGCTTCATACCGCCGGACAACATCCGCGCGCGTTCGTTGCGTTTTTCCCACAAATCGAGCTGTTTGAGGTACTTTTCGCTGCGCTCTACCGCCTCTTTGCGCTCCACGCCGTAATAGCCCGCCTGGTTGACCACAATCTGCTGAACGGTCTCAAACGGGTTGAAGTTGAACTCCTGCGGGACCAGCCCCAGCTGGCGCTTGGCGTTCACCACGTCTTTTTCGAGGTCGTAGCCGAAGACCTTTACGTGGCCGGAGGATTTATTCACCAGCGAGCTGATAATACCGATGGTGGTGGACTTACCTGCCCCGTTGGGCCCCAGAAGCGCATAAAAATCACCGGCTTCGACTTTAAGATCTATGCCGCGCAGGGCCTGGACACCACCCGGATAGGTTTTTTTAAGCTGCTCAAGCTCCAGTGCAATGGTCATGAAATAGAGTTACCTATAGTGCTGACACGCGAAGTGTTGTTTTAAAAAAAATCGAGTTGCCCTATATTAGCGCAACGCATTAACCCGGTTACAGGCCGTTTATCTCCATGAATGACATAGATACACTCATCAGCAATAACGCACTATGGTCAAAGATGCTGCTGGAAGAAGATTCCGGATTTTTTGAGAAACTGTCACAGGCGCAGAAACCACGCTTTCTGTGGATTGGATGTTCCGACAGCCGCGTTCCCGCTGAACGTCTGACTGGCCTCGAACCGGGCGAACTCTTTGTTCACCGTAACGTCGCAAACCTGGTGATCCACACCGACCTGAACTGCCTGTCCGTGGTGCAGTACGCGGTTGACGTGCTGGAAGTGGAACACATCATTATTTGCGGCCACTACGGCTGCGGCGGCGTCCAGGCGGCGGTTGAAAACCCTGAGCTGGGCCTTATCGACAACTGGCTGCTGCACATCCGTGATATCTGGTTCAAACATAGCTCACTGCTGGGGCAAATGCCGCAGGAGCGTCGCCTGGATACCCTGTGTGAACTGAACGTGATGGAGCAAGTATACAACCTGGGCCACTCCACCATTATGCAGTCGGCCTGGAAACGCGGGCAAAAAGTGACGATTCACGGCTGGGCGTACGGTATTCACGATGGCCTGCTGCGCGATCTGGAAGTCACCGCCACCAACCGGGAAACCCTGGAGCAGCGCTACCGTCGGGGCGTCTCTAACCTCACCCAGAAGCACGATAATCACAAATAAGCCTGTAAAAAAGCCGGGTGGCGGCGTCGCCTTACCCGGCCTACGGTGTTCTCCCTCTCCCGTGGGAGAGGGCCGGGGTGAGGGCATCAGGCCGCACCCAACCTACCTTATTCGTCCAGCAGCACCACTTTGCCAACATACGGCAGGTGACGATAGCGCTGAGCGTAGTCAATGCCGTAGCCCACCACGAATTCGTCCGGAATCGAGAAGCCAACATACTCTACGGGAACCTGCACTTCACGGCGCTCAGGTTTATCCAGCAGGGTACAGATCGCCAGCGATTTAGGGCCACGCAGGCTGAGAATTTCGCGCACCTTCGACAGGGTATTCCCGGAGTCGATGATGTCTTCAACAATCAGAACATCTTTGCCGCGAATGTCTTCATCCAGGTCTTTGAGAATTTTAACATCACGAGTGGTCGACATACCGCTGCCATAGCTGGAGGCGGTCATAAAATCGACTTCATGGGAGACCTGCACTTCGCGGCAGAGATCGGCCATAAACATGAAGGAACCGCGTAACAGACCCACCAGCACCATCTCGCTGCCGCTGTCTTTATAATGTTCGGTGATCTGACGACCGAGTTCGGCGATACGCGCTTTGATCTCCGCTTCCGGGATCATCACTTCAACAGTATGTTTCATTTTACTAACCGTATGTTTTTATAACGAATTTCTCAATGCCGACGTGTTCGCGTCCGGCATCGCTACATAAGCCCTGAAGTATACCAGCAAATGGATCTTCCTGGCGCGTCCGTTCATAAAAGCCAGATTTGTGATTCCGATCACACTTGTTAAGTCCTATACTTAATTGCTATCAAAAAATTAACAAACTTAAAGAGTACTTTTTATGGCGGAAACAAAAGTTCAACATTCACGGTTACTCGTGAAGCTAACAGCGCTGTTCGCAGCCTTATGCGGGCTCTACCTGTTAATAGGTGGCGTCTGGCTGGTGGCAATTGGCGGCTCCTGGTACTACCCGATTGCTGGCGTAGTGATGCTGGGCGTCGCCGTGATGTTATGGCGCAGTAAACAATCGGCACTGTGGCTTTATGCTGCCCTGCTGCTTGCCACGATGATCTGGGGCGTCTGGGAGGTCGGTTTCGACTTCTGGGCTCTGACCCCACGCAGCGATATCCTGGTCTTCTTCGGTATCTGGCTGATCCTGCCCTTCGTCTGGCGTCGTCTGTTCGTGCGCTCCGGCGGTGCGGTTACCGCGCTGGTCGTGGCGCTGCTGATCAGCGGCGGGATCCTGACCTGGGCTGGCTTTAACGATCCGCAGGAGGTGAAAGGCACGCTGAATGCCGACGCCACACCTGCCGCCCCGATCTCCGAAGTGGCAGATGCCGACTGGCCTGCTTACGGACGTAATCAGGAAGGCCAACGCTACTCCCCGCTGAAGCAGATTAATGCCGATAACGTGCATAAGCTGAAAGAGGCCTGGGTGTTCCGTACCGGCGACCTGAAAAGAGAGAATGACTCCGGCGAAGTGACCAATGAAGTCACGCCGATCAAAGTGGGCAACATGCTCTACCTGTGTACTGCACACCAGCGTCTGTTCGCGCTGGATGCGGCAACCGGTAAAGAGAAGTGGCACTTCGATCCCCAGCTCAACTCTACCCCCTCTTTCCAGCACGTGACCTGTCGTGGCGTCTCTTACCACGAAGCGCGTGCCGATAATGCCAGCCCTGAGGTGGTTGCCGATTGTCCTCGCCGCATCATGCTGCCGGTGAACGATGGTCGTCTGTTCGCGCTTAACGCCGAGACCGGCAAGCCGTGCGAAACCTTTGCCAACAAAGGCGTGCTGAATCTGCAGACCAACATGCCGGATCAAACGCCGGGTCTGTATGAGCCAACCTCACCACCGATCATCACCGATAAAACCATCGTGATCGCCGGTTCGGTAACGGATAACTTCTCTACCCGCGAAACCTCCGGCGTCATCCGTGGTTTTGACGTCAACACCGGTAAACTGCTGTGGGCCTTTGACCCGGGTGCGAAAGATCCAAACGCTATCCCGTCGGATGAGCACACCTTCACCTTCAACTCGCCGAACTCGTGGGCACCTGCGGCCTATGACGCGAAGCTGGACCTGGTCTACCTGCCGATGGGCGTGACCACGCCGGATATCTGGGGTGGCAACCGCACGCCGGAGCAGGAGCGTTACGCCAGCTCCATCGTGGCGCTGAACGCGACCACCGGAAAACTGGCGTGGAGCTACCAGACCGTTCACCACGATCTGTGGGATATGGATATGCCGTCCCAGCCGACGCTGGCTGATATCACCGTTAACGGCCAGTCCGTACCGGTGATCTACGCCCCGGCGAAAACCGGTAATATCTTCGTGCTGGATCGTCGTAATGGCCAGCTGGTCGTGCCGGCACCGGAAAAACCGGTTCCGCAGGGCGCGGCGAAAGGCGACTACGTCACCAAAACCCAGCCGTTCTCCGATCTGAGCTTCCGTCCGAAGAAAGATCTCAGCGGGGCAGACATGTGGGGCGCCACTATGTTTGACCAGCTGGTATGCCGCGTGATGTTCCACCAGATGCGCTATGAAGGCATCTTCACGCCACCGTCCGAGCAGGGCACGCTGGTATTCCCGGGTAACCTGGGGATGTTCGAATGGGGCGGTATCTCCGTGGATCCAAACCGTCAGGTGGCGATTGCTAACCCGATGGCGCTGCCGTTTGTTTCAAAACTGATCCCTCGCGGCCCGGGCAACCCGATGGAACAGCCTAAAGACGCGCAGGGTACGGGTACTGAGTCCGGTATTCAGCCGCAGTACGGCGTGCCGTTTGGCGTGACGCTGAACCCGTTCCTCTCTCCATTTGGCCTGCCGTGTAAACAGCCTGCCTGGGGTTATATCTCCGCGCTGGATCTGAAAACCAATCAGGTTGTCTGGAAAAAACGTATTGGTACGCCACAGGACAGCATGCCGTTCCCGATGCCGATTCCGGTGCCGTTCAATATGGGTATGCCGATGCTGGGTGGCCCAATCTCCACCGCCGGTAACGTGCTGTTTATTGGCGCGACTGCCGACAACTACCTGCGCGCATACAACATGAGCAATGGTGAAAAACTGTGGCAGGGTCGTCTGCCAGCCGGTGGGCAAGCCACGCCAATGACCTATGAGGCCAATGGTAAGCAGTTTGTGGTGATCTCCGCGGGTGGTCACGGTTCGTTTGGCACCAAGATGGGCGACTATATTGTTGCCTACGCGTTGCCTGACGAGAAGTAAGTAACAAAAAAGCCGGGTGGCGGCTTCGCCTTACCCGGCCTACAGTTCGAGCTCACGTAGGCCCGGTAAGCGTAGCGCCACCGGGCTTTTTTTATACTGTGAACCCCAACATCATCCCCGTATCTTCATGCTCCAGCAGATGGCAGTGCGCCATGTAGGCATACTCTTTCGGCGCGTCATGATCGAACTTCACTAACACCTCGCTCACCCCGCCCTCAACGCGTACCGTATCCTTCCAGCCCGCGCGATGCACCGCTGGCGCTTTGCCGTTTTCCGACAAGATGCGGAACTGGGTGCCGTGAATATGGAACGGATGCAGCATCATGTCCCCTTCCCCGGAGATCAACCAGCGCTCATGCTGCCCTTTGGTGGCCGCGAACTGCGGCGTGTCCATATCGAAGGCCTGGCCGTTAATCCGGTTGCCGTTACGGAAATCGAACCCGTGCATGCTGTGATCCATCCCGCCCATCTTGCCGTGATCCATCTGGCCATGATCCATGCCCGCCATGGCCTGGTGGCCGTACTTCTTCATTAACGCCTGCATGCCCATCATATCGAGCATCGGATCCATCGACAGCTGCAGCTTCCGCTGGGTCAGCCCCTCCAGTGACGGCAGAGCCGGTACGTTGACCAGCGTGTCCGGCAGCTCGCCGGAAGCAGTCACCAGGAGCGGCTGAATGCGCAGTACCGGCTGCGGCTTATCGAACGGCGCAACGGCCATCCCCATCTGGCTCACCGGCAGCGTCAGCAGGTCAAACGCCTTGCCGTCGCTGATATCCACCAGCACCTCAAAACGTTCGCCCATCAGCATCGGCAGTTCGGTCACTTTCACCGGCTCCGCCAGCAGCCCCCCGTCGCTGGCAACCACGTACAGCGGACGTTTGTCGCTGGCGGCAAAGTTAAGCGACCGGGCGTTACAGCCGTTGAGCAGACGCAGGCGCAGCCAGCCTTTCGGGGCATTATGCTGCGGGTAAACCGCACCGTTGGTCAGCAGCGTGTCGCCAAACCAGCCCACCGCGGCGCTCATCACATCCAGCTGATAATCGATCTGCCCGTCGGGGGTGAACTTTTTGTCCTGTACGATCACCGGCACATCGTCGATGCCCCACTGCTTTGGCAGGCGCAGCAGGCGGCTTTCGTCATCCTCAATTAACACCAGCCCGGCGAGCCCCATCGCCACCTGGTGCCCGGTTTTCCCGTGCTGATGGGGGTGGAACCAGCAGGTAGCCGCCCGCTGCTCCGGGGTAAAGGTCACCGTCCGCTGGCCGCCGGGTTTAATGATGCCGTGCGGGCCTCCGTCTACTTCGCCCGGCACCTCCAGACCGTGCCAGTGGACGGTAGTCTCTTCATTGAGCGTATTGTGGATGTTAACGGTCAGGGCTTTTCCCTTGCGCAGCTGCAGGGCCGGGCCCAGCAGAGTGCCGTTGTAGCCCCAGGTGGTGGCGGTGTGCGGCCCAAAGGTCGTCTTGCCCGCCTGCACCACCAGGTTCACCTGATTACGCGCATCGGGAGTAAGTAAATCGGGGATCGGCAGAACGGGACGCTCGGCCGCAAAAGCGGCGCGACTCCACAGCGGTAACGCACTGGCAATACCCAGCGCGGCAGAATATTTTAAAAAATCACGGCGTTGCATGTTCATCTCCTTATTCGCAGCAGGCGATGTCATGAGCATAAACCCTCCCCTTGCCGGAAGGTCAAGAAAAGCGGCGATAATAAAGATCGTCGCACCGGCGGGAATTATGCTAACGTTGAATTTCCGTGACGTATTGGTAGAAGCAATGAAGACGTTTTTCCGAACAATCCTGTTCAGCACCCTGATGATAAGTTGCGCAAACAGCTATGCGCTGAGTGAAAATGAAGCCGAAGATATGGCGGATTTAACAGCGGTGTTTGTATTCCTGAAAAACGACTGTGGCTACCAGAATTTACCTAACGGTCAGATTCGTCGCGCGCTGGTCTTCTTTGCGCAACAGAACCAGTGGGATCTGAGCAACTACGACAGTTTCGATATGAAAACCCTCGGTGAAGACAGCTACCGCGATCTCAGCGGCATCGGCATTCCTACAGCAAAAAAATGTAAAGCCCTGGCTCGCGACTCGCTGAGCCTGCTCGCCTACGTTAAGTAACTCCCCCTCCCGATGCCCTTTTGCTGAATGGATGACCGTGCAACCACGGTCATTGTTAGCTATGATGTTTCGCCCGTTTTAACCGGGTGTTAACAAAGGAGGTATCATCCCATGGCCGAAAAGAAAATGTGGCATGAAACGCTGCATGACCAGTTTGGACAGTACTTTGCCATTGATAACGTGCTCTATCATGAGAAAACCGATCATCAGGATCTGATCATTTTCGAAAACGCGGCCTTTGGCCGGGTGATGGCGCTGGATGGCGTGGTGCAAACCACCGAGCGTGATGAATTCATCTATCATGAGATGATGACCCACGTCCCGCTGCTGGCCCACGGCAATGCGAAACATGTGCTGATCATCGGCGGCGGCGACGGCGCGATGCTGCGTGAAGTGTCCCGCCACAAAACCATTGAAAGCATCACCATGGTAGAGATCGACGCCGGCGTCGTCTCCTTCTGCCGCCAGTATCTGCCCAATCACAATGCCGGAAGCTACGACGATCCGCGCTTCACACTGGTGATCGACGACGGCGTCAATTTTGTTAACCAGACGACGCAGACCTTTGATGTGATCATCTCCGATTGCACCGATCCGATTGGGCCGGGCGAGAGTCTGTTTACCTCGGCGTTCTATGAGGGCTGCAAACGCTGCCTGAACCCTGGCGGGGTCTTTGTCGCCCAGAACGGCGTCTGCTTCCTGCAGCAGGATGAGGCCCTCGACAGCCACCGTAAGCTGAGCCATTACTTTACCGATGTGAGCTTCTACCAGGCGGCGATCCCGACCTACTACGGCGGCGTGATGACCTTTGCGTGGGCGACGGATAATGAAGCCCTGCGCCATCTCTCTACCGGCATCATTCAGGCGCGCTTCCAGCACGCCAATCTGACCTGCCGTTATTACAATCCGGCCGTCCATACCGCAGCCTTTGCCTTGCCGCAATATTTGCAGGATGCTCTTAGGGGGTGAATGAATTGAAAAAGCTTAAACTGCATGGCTTTAACAACCTGACCAAAAGCCTGAGTTTTTGTATTTACGATATCTGCTATGTGAAAACGGCGGAAGAGCGCGATGGTTATATCGCCTATATCGATGAACTCTATAACGCCAACCGACTGACCGAGATCCTGTCAGAAACCTGCTCTATTATCGGCGCCAACATCCTGAATATCGCCCGTCAGGATTATGAACCCCAGGGTGCCAGCGTCACCATTCTGGTCAGCGAAGAGCCGGTTGACCCCACGCTTATCGACCACACCGAGCGCCCCGGCCCGCTGCCGGAAGCGGTGGTAGCCCATCTCGATAAGAGTCATATCTGCGTGCACACCTACCCGGAGAGCCACCCGGAAGGCGGGCTATGTACTTTCCGCGCCGATATTGAAGTATCGACCTGCGGTGTGATTTCGCCCCTTAACGCGCTGAATTACTTAATTCATCAACTTGAGTCAGACATCGTGACCATTGATTACCGCGTGCGCGGCTTTACCCGTGATATCAACGGCATGAAGCACTTTATCGATCATGAAATTAACTCGATTCAGAACTTCATGTCTGACGATATGAAATCGCTGTATGACATGGTGGATGTGAACGTCTATCAGGAAAATATCTTCCATACCAAGATGCTGCTGAAGGAATTCGACCTTAAGCACTACATGTTCCATACCCGGCCAGAAGATTTAAGCGAAGATGAGCGCAAGGTCATTACTGACCTGCTGTGGAAAGAGATGCGCGAAATTTATTACGGCCGCAACATTCCGGCCGTATAGGATGCGTATGGAGCAGGGACGCTCCGGATATTACTTCTGTTTCATGAAATCGCGGTAGGCCGCCACCACCTGAAGGAAATCTTCCACGCCGCACAGCGACAGGCTCTCTTCATCGTAGTAGTTCATCCCCTCTTCCATCTCGTCACCGGAAAACTCCAGCTGGTTGGCGCGAACCATGACCTCTTCGCCATCCATCCACAATGTGTATTCATGCCCGGTGCGTTGCCAGGATCGTTCACTGCCTTTAACCGTGCGCGCAGCCTGTTCCACTTCATCGAGCAGGCTCAGGTTCTCTTTCACTTCCTCATTGAACCAGTGACCGACCACTTCATGGCCCATCGACATACGCACTTTCACCACGCCGGTGATATCACGCAGAAATTCGTAATCCATAGTATTTTCCTCTGCAAAGCCCTTGCAGTAATTATCGCAGCCCGGAGGAAGAAAAAAAGCGGAACGCGTGGAAGGAATGAAAATAAAAAAGGTGAGAGCAAGACCCTGCGGTCTGATGCCCTCACCCTGGTCCTCTCCCACAGGGAGAGGGAACAAACACTAAAAACCGTCTCCGAAGAGACGGTTTTGCTGTTTACACTGCCGTCTGGAAGATAACCCCGTCAGCCTTCTCGGTGTACTGAGAGAGCTGGTCGAAGTTCAGATAGCGATAGGTATCCACCGCCGTCTTATCCACCTGCGCCACGAAGGTCTGGTACTCTTCCGGCGTTGGCAGTTTGCCAATCAGCGCCGCAACTGCCGCCAGCTCCGCAGAAGCCAGGAAGACGTTTGCACCGGTCCCTAAGCGGTTCGGGAAGTTACGGGTAGACGTAGACACTACCGTCGCACCGTCGGCAACACGTGCCTGGTTACCCATACACAGGGAACAGCCAGGAATTTCGATACGCGCCCCGCTCTTACCAAACACGCTGTAGTAGCCCTCTTCGGTCAGCTGCGCCGCATCCATACGGGTTGGCGGCGCCACCCACAGACGGGTTGGCAACTGGCCTTTATGGGTATCCAGCAGTTTACCGGCAGCACGGAAGTGACCGATGTTGGTCATGCAGGAACCGATGAACACTTCGTCGATTTTTTCACCCTGCACTGCAGACAGCGGACGCGCGTCGTCCGGATCGTTCGGTGCACACAGGATTGGCTCTTTGATGTCAGCCAGCTCGATGTCGATCACCGCCGCATATTCTGCGTCAGCATCGGCTTCGAGCAGCTGTGGATCCGCCAGCCATTTCTCCATGCCCTGAATACGACGCTCCAGGGTACGACGGTCGCCGTAGCCTTCTGCAATCATCCACTTCAGCAGCACGATGTTGGAGGTCAGGTACTCTTCGATCGGCGCCTGGTTCAGCTTGATGGTACAGCCCGCAGCGGAACGCTCAGCGGAGGCATCGGTCAGCTCGAACGCCTGCTCCACTTTCAGATCCGGCAGACCTTCGATCTCGAGGATGCGGCCAGAGAAGATGTTCTTCTTGCCTTTCTTCTCAACGGTCAGCAGACCCTGTTTGATAGCGTACAGCGGGATCGCATGCACCAGGTCACGCAGGGTGATGCCCGGCTGCATTTTGCCTTTGAAACGCACCAGAACGGATTCCGGCATGTCCAACGGCATCACGCCGGTCGCAGCGGCAAAGGCCACCAGGCCGGAGCCCGCCGGGAAGGAGATCCCAATCGGGAAACGGGTGTGGGAGTCACCACCGGTACCGACGGTATCCGGCAGCAGCATACGGTTCAGCCACGAGTGGATAACGCCATCGCCCGGACGCAGAGAGACACCGCCGCGGTTCATGATGAAGTCTGGCAGCGTGTGGTGCGTAGTGACGTCAACCGGCTTCGGATAGGCCGCGGTGTGGCAGAAGGACTGCATCACCAGGTCTGACGAGAAGCCCAGACACGCCAGGTCTTTCAGTTCATCACGGGTCATTGGACCGGTGGTGTCCTGAGAGCCCACGGAGGTCATCTTAGGCTCGCAGTAGGCACCCGGACGGATACCGGCTACGCCGCATGCGCGGCCAACCATTTTCTGCGCCAGGGAGTAACCACGGTCGCTTTCCGCCACGTCTTTCGCCTGACGGAATACGTCGCTGTGCGGCAGACCCAGCGCTTCACGCGCTTTGGTGGTCAGGCCACGGCCGATGATCAGCGGGATACGGCCACCGGCACGCACTTCGTCGATCAGCACGTCGGTTTTCAGCTCGAAGCTCGCCAGCAGTTCGTTGGTTTCGTGGTTACGCACTTCGCCTTTGAACGGGTAAACGTCAATCACGTCGCCCATGTTCAGGTTATTCACGTCCACTTCGATTGGCAGGGCGCCAGCATCTTCCATGGTGTTGAAGAAGATAGGGGCAATTTTGCCGCCGAGGCACAGGCCGCCACCGCGCTTGTTCGGCACGTGAGGGATATCATCGCCCATAAACCACAGCACGGAGTTAGTTGCGGATTTACGGGAAGAACCGGTTCCCACAACGTCACCCACGTAAGCCAGCGGGAAACCTTTCTGCTGCAGCGCTTCGATCTGCTTGATCGGGCCGACAGCACCCGGCTGATCCGGATCAATGCCTTCACGGGCGTTTTTCAGCATCGCCAGGGCGTGCAGTGGGATATCCGGGCGTGACCAGGCATCCGGCGCCGGAGAGAGGTCATCAGTGTTAGTTTCGCCAGTCACTTTGAAGACGGTGACGGTCATTTTTTCCGCCAGCGCAGGGCGACTCAGGAACCATTCGGCATCAGCCCAGGACTGCATGACCTGCTTCGCGTAGCTGTTGCCCGCTTTCGCTTTCTCTTCGACGTCGTAGAAGTTATCGAACATCAGCAGCGTATGGGACAAGGCTTTGGCGGCAATCGGTGCCAGCGTGTTGCTGTCCAGCGCATCAATCAGCGGATGAATGTTATAACCACCCTGCATGGTGCCGAGCAGTTCAATCGCTTTTTCAGGGGTAACCAGTGGGGAGGTTGCGTCGCCTTTGGCAATCGCAGCAAGGAAACCGGCCTTAACGTAGGCGGCTTCATCGACGCCTGGCGGTACACGGTTGATCAACAGATCTAACAGGAATTCTTCTTCGCCTTTAGGCGGATTCTTCAGCAGCTCGACGAGCCCAGCCATCTGGGTAGCATCTAAGGGTTTCGGTACAATCCCCTCGGCGGCACGTTCTGCTACGTGCTTACGGTATTCTTCTAGCACGACGGTTCTCCTCGCTCTCATTGTCATATGCGGCCGGCGTTCTCTTCACGCTCCTGTGAGACAGCAGTTTGTAGGGTAAATGCCCGATACCGCGTCGGGCAGCATAGCAGGATTTTCAGACAGTGTTAATCCGTTTACAAAAAAGCAACATTAAATTGTTTGCTGAATCGTTAAGCATGGTGTAGCGGCGAGGCGGGAAGAATTTCGGACACAAAAAAACCGCCCTGAAGCGGTTATTTTGTTGCCTTGCGGTGGTAGCACACCGGGTTGGCAGATTTGCGGCAAAGTCCCAACGAAACTGATTTTGCTCCCAAGTCTGTTCACTTGCAACCTAGAAGTTTCCTTTTGCGTAGCTTTATCCAGTTTCGTATGAAACCGCATGTAATTAGCTCTTCCCGCTTCTGAGCTCAGCATGAATACGCTATTGTTTTTATCGGCCTGCTTCGCTGGTGTAGCAACCAGTCACCGGGCCTGGGAGCAGTTCCGTAACCTACGTGGCAAAGTCCCAATTTGCCTGGTTCTGCCTTTCCCGGTGAAGAATGAACCCGCGTAGCCTGCAAAGGAACGCTCGCAATGGAGATGCGATTCTGTACGCTGATCGTTGTGATCGGTTTATTGCTGACGGCACTGCACGGTGGCTGGAGTATATCCGACATTACAGTGCTGTTTGTCATTAACCTCGGCAACTAGCTGCTGGCCGCTCGCAAGAGCGGCCATTTGAATACCCCAACGGCTTACGCACCATCGGATATAATTTGTGTAATAACTGCTCATACTCTTTTCCCGGACATTTAGTCCGGTTCCCAGTTTAAGTCAAAAAAGTAATACCCGGGTGCATATACTCGCGGCAACGTAAACGCCTTACGGCCTCGCTCTCGTCGGAGTCTTATTATGAAGTTGCCCCTTAAGCCTCATCTGCTTGCTCTCATATGTAGCGCCGGGCTGTTAGCCGCCTCTGGCGTTGTCTACGTGAATAGCCGCGCCACGGACACTATCACTCAGCCACCTCCACCCGTTCAGCCCGCGCCGACAGCGCAAACCGCCCCGGCGGTTGCACCTCAGGTGCCGGTGGCCTACACCGCAGCGCAAATCGATCAGTGGGTGGCACCTGTCGCCCTCTACCCTGACGCGCTGCTGTCGCAAGTATTGATGGCCGCCACCTATCCGGCGAACGTGATACAGGCGGCCCAGTGGTCGCGGGATAACCCTCGTATGCAGGGGGATGCGGCGGTTCAGGCCGTGGCGGGGCAACCCTGGGATCCGAGCGTGAAGTCGCTGGTCGCCTTCCCGCAGCTGATGTCGCTGATGGGGGAAAACCCGCCCTGGGTGCAAAATCTCGGCGACGCGTTTCTCGCCCAGCCAAAGGATGTGATGGACTCCGTTCAGCGCTTACGCCTGCTGGCGCAGCAGACCGGCGCGCTGCAATCGACCCCACAGCAGACGGTGACCACGGTCGCGAAAACCGCACCGGCAAAAGCCTCCTCTTCGACCTCAACCTCAACGTCGACATCAGCCCCTGCCCCAACGGTGATCAAGATTGAATCTGCCGATCCGCAGGTGGTATATGTCCCGACCTACAACCCCAGCACGGTTTACGGCACCTGGCCTAACACCAGTTACCCGCCGGTCTATCTGCCGCCGCCTCCGGGGGAGCAGTTTACCGACAGCTTGGTCAAAGGACTGGGCTTCAGCCTCGGGGTGGCCACGACCTACGCCATCTTCAGCAATATCGACTGGGATGACGATGACGACTGGGATCATGACCATCATGACCATCATGACGGGGATCACCACGGCGGCTATTCGCGTAATGGCGATAACAACATCAATATCAACGTGGACAACTTCAATAAAATCAGCGGTGAGCGGCTGACCGATGCCAACCGCGGCTGGCAGCATAATCCGGCCTATCGCGGCGGCGTGCCCTACGCCACCAGCCAGCTGAATAACCGCTATCCGCAGAACAACACTGCGGAGCGCCGGACCGCTAACACCAGCCTCACAGCGCCGCAAGGGACTGTCAACCGCGACGCCCAGCGCCAGGCGGCAAACCAGCAGCTGAATCAAATCTCCCAGCGCAATAACTACCGGGGGTACGACAACGATCGTCCGCAAGCCGCAAAACGTGAAAACAACACCCCGCGTACGGCGGCCCGTCAGGAGACCGCCCGCAAGCCGCAGCCGCAGCAGCGCACCGAGCAGACCCGGCAGCGGGCAACGCAGACGCATCAGCGGGCCAACGCCCTCAGCGGCAACGACAGCCGCTCGGCCAACTGGCAGGCGCAGCAGCAGCGCGGAATGCAGAGCCGTCAGCAGTCGACCCGTAATCTGGAACAGCGCAGCGGCGGCAGAGCACAGATGTCTGAACGCCGGGGCGGCGGTGAACACCGTGAATTACGTCATCGTTAAGGGAGACGACCATGAAAAGTAAATTACTCAGCGGAATGATGTTGTTCATGGTATCGACCGGCGTCTTTGCCCAACAACATTTCAGCACGCCTGAACAGGCGACCGATGCGCTGGCGAAAGCCATCAACGAGCAGAACGACAAGGAGCTCGGCAACCTGCTCGGCGAAGACTGGCGCACCTTTTTACCCTCCGATGGCGTTGATCCGGAAGCGGTGGATCGCTTTAAGCGCGACTGGCAGGTGAACCATAACACGGTGATCGACGGCGATATGGCCTGGCTCACCGTAGGCGAGTACCACTGGCAGCTGCCGATCCCGGTGGTGAAACGCGCCGAGGGCTGGCAGTTCGACATGCAGGAAGCCAAAGAGGAGATCCTCAATCGCGAAGTGGGCCGCAATGAACTGGCCGCCATCGAGGCGCTGCACGCCTACGTGGATGCGCAGGAGAGCTATTACGCCCTCACCACCCAGTATGCGCAGAAAATTGTCAGCAGCGCGGGCAAAAAAGATGGGCTCTACTGGCCGGTAAAACCCGGTGAAGCACCCAGCCCGCTCGGCCCGGCCTTCAGCCCCAAAGAGCCAGGTCAGGGGTATCACGGCTACCATTTCCGCATCCTGCCGGACAGCAAATCAGGCTTCGCGATGATCGCCTGGCCGGTAAGCTACGGCGAGACCGGGGTGATGAGCTTTATGATTAACGGTGAGGATCGGGTGTGGCAGGCCAATCTGGGCGAGAAGTCAGCGGAGGAAGCGAAAGCGATGCCGACCTTTAACCCGGACGATCGCTGGCAGCTTGTGGCGCAGTAGGGTTTGGCAGGATAAAAAAAAGCGGCTCAGGAGCCGCTTTTTTCATGCCGGAAGAAAATTACTTCTTCTTCGCTTTCGCGTTTGGCAGGTCGGTGATGCTGCCTTCGAACACTTCTGCCGCCAGGCCAACAGACTCGTGCAGAGTCGGGTGAGCGTGGATGGTCAGCGCGATGTCTTCAGCGTCACAGCCCATTTCGATCGCCAGACCGATCTCACCCAGCAGCTCGCCGCCGTTGGTGCCGACAATCGCACCACCGATCACACGGTGAGTTTCTTTGTCGAAGATCAGTTTGGTCATACCGTCTGCGCAGTCAGAAGCGATAGCACGGCCAGAAGCAGCCCACGGGAAGGTGGCGGTTTCGTAGCTGATGCCTTTCTCTTTCGCTTCTTTCTCGGTCAGACCCACCCAGGCAACTTCTGGCTCGGTGTACGCGATAGATGGGATCACTTTCGGGTCGAAGTAGTGTTTCATGCCGGCGATAACTTCTGCGGCAACGTGACCTTCGTGAACACCTTTGTGCGCCAGCATTGGCTGACCGACGATGTCGCCGATAGCAAAGATGTGCGGCACGTTGGTGCGCAGCTGCTTGTCAACACGGATGAAGCCACGGTCGTCAACTTCCACGCCCGCTGCGCCGGCATTGAGGTTTTTACCGTTCGGCACACGACCGATCGCCACCAGCACGGCGTCGTAACGCTGCGCTTCTGCAGGGGCTTTTTTGCCTTCCATGGAAACGTAAATACCGTCTTCTTTCGCTTCAACGGCAGTTACTTTGGTTTCCAGCATCAGGTTGAATTTCTTGCTGATGCGTTTGGTGAAGACTTTAACGATGTCTTTGTCAGCAGCCGGGATAACCTGGTCGAACATTTCAACCACGTCAATCTGTGAACCCAGCGCATGGTATACGGTGCCCATTTCCAGACCGATGATACCGCCACCCATAACCAGCAGGCGTTCAGGAACGGTTTTCAGTTCCAGCGCATCGGTGGAGTCCCACACGCGTGGATCTTCATGTGGAATGAACGGCAGTTCGATCGGACGGGAGCCCGCCGCGATGATCGCGTTGTCGAAGTTGATCACGGTTTTGCCGTTTTCGCCTTCCACTTCCAGGGTGTTAGCCCCGGTAAATTTACCCAGACCGTTTACCACTTTCACTTTACGGCCTTTGGCCATACCGGCCAGACCACCGGTCAGCTGAGTGATAACTTTCTCTTTCCAGGTACGAATCTTGTCGATATCGGTTTTCGGCTCGCCGAAGACGATACCGTGTTCAGCCAGCGCTTTGGCTTCTTCGATAACTTTGGCTACGTGCAGCAGCGCTTTAGAAGGGATACAGCCGACGTTCAGACAAACACCGCCGAGGGTGCTGTAACGTTCTACGATGACGGTTTCCAGACCTAAATCCGCGGCACGGAATGCTGCGGAATAACCTGCCGGGCCTGCCCCAAGTACTACGACCTGAGTTTTGATTTCTGTGCTCATCATGACCTCTTAATTTATACCCGTCGTCCACCGGGTCGTTCTATCCGCTCGCATTTTACAAAATTGTTAACAATTTTGAAACAACAAACGGCTCACGAATTTTTGCTTTCGCCAATAAACTCACGAACTGCATGAGGTTACCAGAAAAAAGCCGGCCGATTGGCCGGCTTTTCGATTACATCACCAGGCGGCGAATGTCGCTCAGGGTGTTGTTGATGATGGTGATGAAACGTGCACCATCAGCACCGTCGATCACGCGGTGGTCGAAGGAGAGAGAAATCGGCATCATCAGACGCGGAGTAAACTCTTTCCCGTTCCACACTGGCTCCATCGCGGACTTGGAGACACCGAGGATCGCCACTTCCGGCGCGTTAACAATCGGCGCGAAGTGGGTCGTACCCAGGCCGCCGATGCTGGAGATGGTGAAGCAACCGCCCTGCATTTCGCCAGCAGTCAGCTTACCGTCACGCGCTTTCTTGGAGATCACGGTCAGTTCGCGGGACAGCTCAGTGATGCTCTTCTTGTTCACGTCTTTGAAGACCGGAACAACCAGACCATTTGGCGTATCAACCGCAACACCGATGTTGATGTATTTCTTCAGCGTCAGCTTCTGGCCGTCTTCGGACAGGGAGCTGTTGAAGCGTGGCATCTGTTCCAGAGCCGCAGCAACCGCTTTCATGATGAAGACCACTGGGGTGAATTTCACGTCCAGTTTGCGCTTCTCAGCTTCGGCGTTCTGCTGTTTACGGAACGCTTCCAGATCGGTGATATCGGTTTTGTCGAAGTGCGTAACGTGCGGGATCATCACCCAGTTACGGCTCAGGTTAGCACCAGAGATTTTCTGGATGCGGCCCAGTTCCACTTCTTCGATTTCGCCGAACTTGCTGAAGTCCACTTTCGGCCATGGCAGCATGCCCGGGATACCGCCGCCAGCGGCTGCAGCAGGTGCAGCTTCGGCGCGTTTCACCGCGTCTTTTACGTAGGTTTGAACGTCTTCGCGCAGGATACGACCCTTACGGCCGGTCCCTTTCACTTTCGCCAGGTTTACACCGAACTCGCGCGCCAGGCGACGAATCAGCGGAGTAGCGTGGACGTAAGCGTCGTTTTCAGCGAACTCAGATTTGCCTTCCGCTTTTGCAGCAGGAGCCGCAGCAGGTTTAGACGCCTGAGCCGGTGCAGCAGCAGGTGCCGGAGCAGCCGGTGCAGCCGGAGCTGCGGCAGGCGCAGCGCCTTCCACTTCGAAGACCATGATCAGAGAGCCGGTAGACACTTTGTCGCCGGTGCTGATTTTGATCTCTTTAACGGTACCCGCGAACGGCGCAGGGACTTCCATAGAAGCCTTGTCGCCTTCAACGGTGATCAGTGACTGTTCAGCGGCAACTTTGTCGCCCACTTTAACCATCACTTCGGTCACTTCAACTTCGTCACCGCCGATGTCCGGTACGTTAACGTCTTTCGCGCCGCCGGCAGCAGCTGGTGCAGCGGCCGGAGCCGGAGCAGCGGCCTGTGCTGGCGCGGCAGCAGGTGCAGCACCCGCCACTTCGAAGATCATGATAAGCGACCCGGTAGACACTTTGTCGCCGGTGTTGATCTTGATCTCTTTAACGGTACCGGCGAACGGAGCCGGCACTTCCATAGAGGCTTTGTCGCCTTCTACGGTGATGAGGGACTGCTCAGCCGCAACGGTGTCGCCCACTTTCACCAGGATCTCAGTGACTTCAACTTCGTCACCGCCGATGTCAGGCACGTTCACTTCTTTCGCTGCCGCGGCGGCTGCTGGAGCAGCAGCGGCCGGAGCGGCTTCTTTCTTCTCTTCCTGCGCAGGTGCAGCAGCTGCTGCACCGTCGGCGGAATCGAAAATCATGATCAGTTTGCCGGTCTCGGTTTTATCGCCAACAGAGACTTTGATCTCTTTAACGATGCCAGCCTGAGGAGACGGGACTTCCATAGAGGCTTTGTCGCCTTCTACGGTGATCAGCGACTGTTCAGCTTCAACTTTGTCGCCTACTTTGACCAGGATCTCGGTGATTTCAACTTCATCAGCCCCGATGTCCGGAACATTGATTTCGATAGCCATTATTCTTTTACCTCTTACGCCAGACGCGGGTTAACTTTTTCTGCATCGATGTTGAATTTGGTGATTGCGTCTGCAACCACTTTCTTATCGATTTCGCCACGTTTAGCCAGTTCGCCCAGTGCTGCTACTACCACATAAGAAGCATCAACTTCGAAGTGGTGACGCAGGTTTTCGCGGCTGTCAGAACGACCGAAGCCGTCAGTACCCAGAACGCGATAATCATCAGCTGGAACGTAAGTACGAACCTGCTCAGCGAACAGTTTCATATAGTCAGTAGAAGCTACCGCTGGAGCGTCGTTCATCACCTGAGCGATGTACGGAACGCGCGGCGTTTCCAGTGGGTGCAGCATGTTCCAGCGCTCACAATCCTGGCCATCACGCGCCAGTTCGGTGAAGGAGGTTACGCTGTACACGTCAGAACCGACGCCGTAGTCGTTCGCCAGGATCTGTGCTGCTTCACGGACGTGACGCAGGATAGAACCGGAGCCCAGCAGCTGAACTTTACCTTTGCTACCTGCAACGGTTTCGAGTTTGTAGATACCTTTACGGATACCTTCCTCGGCACCTGCTGGCATCGCCGGCATGTGGTAGTTTTCGTTCAGCGTGGTGATGTAGTAGTAAATGTTCTCTTGCGCTTCACCGTACATACGGGTCAGACCGTCATGCATGATGACAGCGACTTCGTACGCGTAAGACGGGTCGTAAGAGATACAGTTAGGGATAGTCAGAGACTGAATGTGGCTGTGGCCATCTTCGTGCTGCAGACCTTCACCGTTCAGGGTCGTACGACCGGAAGTACCACCTACCAGGAAGCCGCGAGCCTGTTGGTCGCCAGCCTGCCAGCACAGGTCACCGATACGCTGGAAACCGAACATGGAGTAGTAGATGTAGAACGGGATCATCGGCAGGTTGTTGGTGCTGTAGGAGGTCGCAGCAGCCAGCCAGGATGCGCCGGCACCCAGTTCGTTAATACCTTCCTGCAGGATCTGACCTTTCTCGTCTTCTTTATAGTATGCAACCTGCTCGCGGTCCTGCGGGGTGTACTGCTGACCGTTCGGGCTGTAGATACCGATCTGACGGAACAGACCTTCCATACCGAAGGTACGCGCTTCGTCAGCGATGATTGGAACCAGACGATCTTTGATCGACTTGTTCTTCAGCATCACGTTCAGGGCACGCACGAAGGCGATAGTGGTGGAGATCTCTTTGTTCTGCTCTTCCAGCAGCTGAGAGAAGTCTTCCAGCGCTGGCAGTTCCAGTTTCTCGGTGAAGTTCACCTGACGGGACGGCAGGTAGCCGTTCAGTTTCTGACGCTGAGCGTGCAGATAGGTGTGCTCTTCAGAGCCTTCCGGGAAGGTGATGTAAGAGAGGTTTTCAACCTGCTCGTCGGTCACTGGAACGTTGAAACGGTCGCGGATATAACGCACGCCGTCCATGTTCATTTTCTTAACCTGGTGCGCGATGTTTTTACCTTCGGCAGTGTCACCCATGCCATACCCTTTAATGGTATGAGCCAGGATTACGGTTGCTTTGCCTTTGGTTTCCTGCGCTTTTTTCAGTGCAGCGTAGACTTTCTTCGGATCGTGACCACCACGGTTCAGGGCCCAGATCTGCTCGTCAGTCCAGTCTGCAACCAGCGCTGCGGTCTCAGGGTATTTACCGAAGAAGTGCTCACGTACGTAGGCACCGTCTTTGGATTTGAAGGTCTGGTAGTCGCCGTCAACAGTTTCCTGCATCAGCTGCATCAGCTTACCGCTGGTGTCTTTACGCAGCAGCTCATCCCAACGACCGCCCCACATGACTTTAATCACGTTCCAGCCAGCACCTGCGAAGATGCCTTCCAGTTCGTTGATGATCTTGCCGTTACCGGTTACCGGACCATCCAGACGCTGCAGGTTACAGTTGATGATGAAGCACAGGTTGTCCAGCTTCTCACGGGTCGCGATGGTGATCGCACCTTTAGATTCTGGCTCATCCATCTCGCCGTCGCCCAGGAAGGCGTAAACGGTCTGCTGGGAGGTGTCTTTCAGACCACGGTGTTCCAGATATTTCAGGAACTTAGCCTGATAGATCGCACCAATTGGACCCAGACCCATGGAAACGGTTGGGAACTGCCAGAATTCTGGCATCAGTTTCGGGTGCGGATAAGAGGACAGGCCTTTACCGTGAACTTCCTGACGGAAGTTGTTCATCTGCTCTTCAGTCAGACGACCTTCCAGGAACGCACGTGCGTACACGCCCGGAGAGATGTGGCCCTGGAAGTACACCAGGTCGCCGCCGTCTTTCTCGGTGCGCGCGCGGAAGAAGTGGTTGAAGCACACTTCATAAACGGTTGCAGAAGACTGGAAGGAAGCCATGTGGCCACCCAGCTCCAGATCTTTTTTGGACGCACGCAGAACGGTCATGATGGCGTTCCAGCGAATTGCAGAACGGATGCGGCGTTCCAGATCCAGATTGCCCGGGTATTCCGGTTCGTCTTCGACGGCAATCGTGTTTACGTAGTTGTTAGCCCCTGCACCTGCAGCGACTTTCACGCCACCTTTGCGGGCTTCAGAAAGCATCTGTTCAATCAGATACTGAGCGCGCTCAACACCTTCTTCACGGATGACCGATTCGATCGCCTGTTGCCAGTCGCGAGTTTCGATCGGATCCACGTCATTTTGGAGACGTTCTGACATGGGGGTATTCCTTATCTATCTAATACGTTGATTTGTCTGGAACCTGTCCCATTGTATTCTTGGGCAAGAACACAATAAGACAGGTTCTGCGTTTAGTTGCCGCGCTCTAAAAAAACTGGCGCTTAATCCTTTCGTTGCTGTATGCGACGCAGTGAACGTTCTCGACGACTCTGTTCACGGCTGCGGTCCAGCAAGATTTCCTCAATGAAAGCCAGGTGACGGTGCGACGCTTCACGCGCCTGCTCCGGCTCCCCGGCCATTATCGCCTCGAATACTCGGGTGCGATGGTTGCTGACCAGCGGGAGCATCTCCCGACGGGCATACAACAATTCAAAATTCTGACGAACGTTCTGGGCAAGCATTGGCTCCATGCAGCGTAGCAGATGGAGGAGCACCACGTTGTGGGCTGCTTCTGTGACGGCAATTTGATACTGGACGACGGCGTCGGACTCGGCGTCGAGATCGCCGGACTGTTGGGCCCGTTCAATGGCCTGATGGAGTTCGCGAATGCGTTCACGATCTTCATCGTTGCTGCGCAGCGCCGCGTAGTAAGCCGCGATGCCTTCAAGCGCGTGACGGGTCTCAAGCAGATCGAACTGGGATTCTGGGTGGTCGGAGAGCAGCTCCACTAACGGGTCGCTGAAACTCTGCCACAGGCTGTTTTGCACAAAGGTTCCGCCACCCTGGCGACGAAGCAGCAGGCCCTTGGCTTCGAGACGTTGGATCGCCTCACGCAACGAGGGACGGGAAACGTCGAACTGTTTAGCCAGTTCGCGTTCAGGTGGCAGTTTTTCACCGGGGCGCAGGGTCCCTTCAAGGATCAAAAACTCCAGCTGCTGTTCAATCACATCGGATAATTTTGGTTGGCGAATTTTGCTGTAGGCCATATTCCCTGTCTTACGCCTTTTTGCCCGGAGTCAATTGGTCTTACCAATTTCATATTCGTATCGCTAAAGTAACAAAGTATTCACCTTCTGTCCATATTGGTTTTGACCGAAATCAGTAAACCCTGCTTATTTTAACAACCTTACAGAAATAACGTTTCAAAAATGTAACTCTGCACAAATGAATTGATTACCCCCAAAGGGGCAGTTTTAACTTTAATGAAACGGGGAAAAGTGCGATCTGAACCGATTTAGCGGAGCAAAAAATGAAAAACCGCCCACTTCTGGCGCATTTTTATTCTATAGGTTGATAAAGGGACTTAAACGGGACGATTTACAAATGCTTTCTTTTTATTCGAACTCGCTTTCTCCTCGCACAAAGCAGGTGCATTCGCCGTCGCTTAACACTATTCTTGCCAATACGGAAGACACATCCGGTTATTTCAGCCAATTGAACCGTAAACTAATAAATACATGAAATGGAATTTCATAATTACACACGCCAGAGCGTGAACATAACAACCACACACGAGGTTTCATAATGGATGGTCAACAGCATGGCGATCAGCTGAAGCGCGGCCTTAAAAACCGCCATATTCAGCTTATCGCTCTCGGTGGCGCTATCGGTACCGGCCTGTTCCTGGGCAGCGCATCGGTTATTCAGTCTGCCGGTCCGGGTATTATTCTGGGTTACGCCATTGCCGGTTTTATCGCTTTTCTTATTATGCGTCA
The DNA here is from genome assembly GCF_036780805.1 of Leclercia sp. Classification (NCBI taxonomy): domain Bacteria; kingdom Pseudomonadati; phylum Pseudomonadota; class Gammaproteobacteria; order Enterobacterales; family Enterobacteriaceae; genus Leclercia; species Leclercia sp. Next base: position 49,056 of record NZ_DAIQCE010000003.1, read on the forward strand.
GCTGGGTGAAATGGTGGTCGAAGAGCCGGTCGCCGGTTCCTTTAGCCATTTTGCCTATAAATACTGGGGCAGCTTTGCCGGGTTCGCTTCCGGCTGGAACTACTGGGTGCTGTATGTGCTGGTAGCGATGGCGGAACTGACCGCGGTCGGTAAATACGTCCAGTTCTGGTGGCCTGAGATCCCGACCTGGGCCTCCGCGGCGGTCTTCTTCGTGGTGATCAACGCCATTAACCTCACCAACGTGAAAGTGTTCGGTGAAATGGAGTTCTGGTTCGCCATTATCAAAGTTATCGCGGTTGTGGCGATGATCCTGTTCGGCGGCTGGCTGCTGTTTAGCGGCAACGGCGGCCCGCAGGCAAGCGTGAGCAACCTCTGGGATCAGGGCGGCTTCCTGCCGCACGGCATGACCGGTCTGGTGATGATGATGGCGATCATTATGTTCTCCTTCGGTGGTCTGGAGCTGGTGGGTATCACCGCCGCTGAAGCAGACAACCCGGAACAGAGCATCCCGAAAGCGACCAACCAGGTTATCTACCGTATCCTGATCTTCTATGTGGGCTCGCTGGCCGTGCTGCTCTCCCTGCTGCCGTGGACCCGCGTCACCGCTGACACCAGCCCGTTTGTCCTGATCTTCCACGAGCTGGGCGACACCTTCGTGGCCAACGCTCTGAACGTAGTGGTACTGACTGCGGCCCTGTCGGTCTATAACAGCTGCGTCTACTGCAACAGCCGCATGCTGTTCGGCCTGGCTCAGCAGGGCAACGCTCCGAAAGCGCTGCTCAATGTGGATAAGCGCGGCGTGCCGGTGAACACTATTATCGTTTCGGCCATCGTTACCGCCCTGTGCGTGCTGATCAACTACCTGGCACCGGAATCCGCCTTCGGTCTGCTGATGGCGCTGGTGGTCTCCGCGCTGGTGATCAACTGGGCGATGATCAGCCTGGCGCACATCAAGTTCCGTCGTGCGAAACAGCAGCAGGGCGTGAAAACGCGCTTCCCTGCCCTGCTCTACCCGCTGGGTAACTGGGTATGCCTGATCTTTATGGCAGCGGTACTGGTGATTATGCTGATGACGCCGGGCATGGCGATTTCGGTCTACCTGATCCCGGTCTGGATTGTCATCCTCGGCATCGGCTATATGTTTAAAGAAAAAAATGCCAAAGCCGTAAAAGCGCATTAATGCTCTTCCCCTCTGCGCCCCCGCGGGCGCAGAGGGTTGTTACCTTCCTCACACTTTCCCGTCTACAGCAATTTTATCCATATCCCCGACGTTATACTGCAACGCATATTTTGCTTTGGCAGCGAATAATTCTCTCCATACCGTAACTCGGAGAGTCGTCGATGGATAACAATAAACTGTCAGTAAAAGAAAAGATCGGCTATGGAATGGGTGATGCCGGATGTAACATCATCTTTGGCGCCATCATGCTGTTTGTAAACTATTTTTATACAGATATTTTCGGCCTGGCCCCGGCACTGGTGGGCGTATTGCTGCTCTCCGTGCGCGTCATCGATGCTGTCACCGATCCGATTATGGGCGCTATCGCCGATCGTACCCGCAGTAAGTATGGGCGATTTCGTCCATGGCTTTTATGGATCGCCTTCCCCTATGCGCTGTTCAGCATCCTGATGTTCACCACCCCGGACTGGACTTACAACAGCAAAGTTATCTATGCCTTTGTCACCTACTTCCTGCTCTCTCTGACCTATACGGCTATCAATATTCCTTACTGCTCGCTGGGTGGGGTAATCACTAACGATCCTAAAGAGCGCGTGGCCTGTCAGTCCTATCGTTTCGTGATGGTCGGTATCGCCACGCTGCTGCTGTCCCTGACGCTGCTGCCGATGGCCGACTGGTTCGGCGGCGAGGACAAAGCTAAAGGTTACCAGATGGCCATGACCGTGCTGGCGCTGATTGGCACCTGCATGTTCCTGTTCAGCTTCTCTACCGTGCGCGAGCGCGTGCGTCCGGCTGTGCAAACCAATGACGAGCTGAAAAACGATCTGAAAGACGTGTGGAAGAACGACCAGTGGGTACGCATTCTGCTGCTGACCCTGTGTAACGTCTGCCCGGGCTTTATCCGCATGGCGGCAACCATGTATTACGTCACCTGGGTGATGGGTCAGAGCACCCATTTCGCTACCTTGTTTATCAGCCTGGGCGTGGTGGGCATGATGCTCGGTAGCGTGCTGGCAAAAGTGTTGACCGACCGCTGGTGTAAGCTGAAGGTCTTCTTCTGGACCAACATCGTGCTGGCGATTTTCTCCAGCGCCTTCTACTTCTTCGACCCGAAAGCCACCGTCACCATTGTGGTGCTCTACTTCCTGCTGAACATCCTGCACCAGATCCCGTCTCCACTGCACTGGTCGCTGATGGCCGACGTGGACGACTACGGCGAATGGAAAACCGGTAAACGTATCACCGGGATCAGCTTCTCCGGCAACATCTTCTTCCTCAAGCTGGGGCTGGCGATTGCCGGGGCAATGGTGGGCTTCCTGCTCTCCTGGTACGGTTATGACGCGGGTGCCAAAGCGCAAAGCGCGGACGCCATCAACGGCATCGTGCTGCTCTTTACCGTCATTCCTGGCGTCGGCTACCTCATTACCGCCGGCGTGGTCCGCCTGCTGAAGGTCGATCGCGAAACCATGAAGCAGATTCAGTCCGATCTTGAAAAACGCCGGAACAACTATCGCGAGCTGAACGATTTTCAGGAACTCAAAGCCGCTGAGACCAAATAAGGAAAGCCGAATGCAAACCTGGCCAAACCCGTTTATTGAACAACGCGCCGACCCGTACATTCTTCATCATCAGGGGCAATACTATTTTATTGCCTCGGTGCCGGAATACGACCGGCTGGCGATCCGCCGCGCCGACTCGCTGGAAGGGCTGCGCAGCGCCGCTGAGGTGGTGGTCTGGCGCAAGCCGGACACCGGCCCGATGAGTCAGCTGATCTGGGCCCCGGAGCTGCACAATATTGACGGCAAGTGGTACATCTACTTTGCCGCTACGCACACCCAGGCGCTGGATAAGCTTGGGATGTTCCAGCACCGCATGTTTGCCCTGGAGTGTGCCGACAGCGACCCGCTCACCGGCACCTGGGTTGAGAAAGGGCAGATCAATACGCCGTTCGACACCTTTGCGCTGGATGCGACCACCTTTATGCACCAGGGTAAACGCTGGTATCTCTGGGCGCAAAAAGCCCCGGATATTGCCGGTAACTCGAACCTGTACCTGTGCGAAATGGAGAACCCGTGGACGCTTAAAGGCGAACCGGTGATGCTCAGCAAGCCGGAATATGACTGGGAGTGCCGCGGGTTCTGGGTCAACGAAGGCCCGGCGGTACTGTTCCACGGTGAGCGGTTGTTTATCAGCTACTCCGCCAGCGCCACGGATGAAAACTACTGTATGGGACTGCTGTGGATCGATCTGAATGCCGACCCGCAGAACCCGGCGAACTGGCATAAATCACCGCAGCCGGTGTTCACCACCAGCTACGAAAATCGTCAGTACGGGCCGGGGCACAACAGTTTTACCCAAACGCCGGACGGCGAAGACGTGCTGATTTACCATGCGCGTAACTATACCGAAATCGAGGGCGACCCGCTCTACGATCCGAACCGCCACACCCGCCTGAAGCGGGTACGCTGGAATGAAAACGGGATGCCTGATTTTGGCATCCCGTCAGCAGATACAGTCTAAGACCTGCGGCACGCGGGTTTAGATCAGCGTGCCGTAAATCGTCAGCAGCGCCACAATCACCACCACCGCGAAAGAGGTTTTCTTGGCCATTGAAACCGCCGCTTTCGGCGTTTCGATCTTATCGGTGTGCGGCTCACGCGCCAGCGAGAACTGCGCCAGACGCGTTAACACCAGGTACTGCGAAGTATGGCGATCCCCCAGCGAGGCGAACCATGCTGGCAGGGCTTTCTCGCCATGTCCGATCAGGGCGTAAACCACCCCAAACAGCCGCACCGGCAGCCAGTCCAGCACGTGCAGAATAGCGTCGATCCCGGACTGCAAACGTTCGTGCGGCGTCAGGTAGCGCGCCAGCCAGCTCTGCCAGGCGCGTAAAAACGCGTAGCCCATCAGCAGGACCGGGCCCCACGCCCCGCCCACCACAAACCAGAACAGCGGCGCCAGATAGAAGCGGAAGTTAATCCACAGCAGCGCATTCTGCAGCTCGCGTAAAAATTCACGTTCGTCGCACTCCGGCGGAACACCGTGGATCAAGGTCAGCTCGCTGGCCATCGCCCCGCGGGCATGGGCATCATTATTGGTTGCCGCCTTCAGATAGGCATGGTAGTGCAGACGCACCTTGCCCGCGCCAATGCAGAGGACGCCGAGCAGGATCCACACCACCAGCAGCGGCACATTGAAGAAGAGGCCATACAGCGAACGCAGCAGCAGGAACACCACAAGCATCACCCCCGCCGTCATCAGCAGGGTACGGAGCATGGAAAAATGGCGGATGCGACGAAACAGCACTTCCATCCGGTGATCCAGATGCCAGTGCTCGCCCAGCTTGAACAAACGCTCAGCAATTATCACCAGCAGCATGGTAAATAACGTCATGTCATCTCCTTATCTGACAGGGCGGTAAGCAGTGTGTTGAATCGTTGCCAGTCAAACGCCGGGCCTGGGTCGGTCTTGCGCTGCGGGGCAATATCGCTGTGTCCGGTCACGTTGCGGGCAATAGCCGGGTAGAGGCTAATAAGAGTGCGCGTCACCGCGGCCAGCTGCTGATACTGCGCATCGGTGTAAGGCAGCGTATCCGTCCCTTCCAGCTCGATGCCGATAGAGAAGTCATTGCAGCGTTCACGCCCCTGATATTGCGAAACGCCCGCATGCCAGGCTCGTTTATCGAAAGGAACATACTGGACGATTTCACCGTCACGGCGAATCAGACAATGGGCAGAAACGCGCAGGTGGGCGATCTCCGCAAAAAAGGGGTGAGCATCGGGATCGATTGTCCCGGTGAATAGCGCGTCAATCCACGGACCGCCAAATTCGCCTGGCGGCAGGCTGATGTTATGCACCACCAGCAGCGACGGGATCTCGTCCTCCGGGCGGCAATCGTGGTGTGGCGAAGGAACACGCCGTGCATCTGCCAGCCAGCCATGTTCTAACTGCATGCAGGATCTCCTTATATATGGTGCTGATTCCCGGTTCAGAGTAGCATGTTTCAATCTTATGATTCGTTACCAATTTGGAGTTTTAACATGCCGCCTCGCCGCTACAACCCCGACCACAGACGTAACGTACTGCTGGAACGTATAAATCTCGATATTCCGGCAAGCGTCGCCAATGCGCTGCGTGAAGATCTGGGTGGAGACGTCAATGCTGACAACGACATTACCGCTCAGCTGCTGGCGGAAGATGCCCGTTCTCATGCGGTCGTGATCACCCGTGAGGACGGTGTTTTCTGTGGTAAACGTTGGGTGGAAGAGGTCTTTACCCAGCTGGCCGGTGACGGCGTGAAGGTGACGTGGCATGTTGAAGATGGCGACAGCATCAAAGCTAACCAGCCGTTGTTTGAACTTGAGGGCTCTTCGCGCGTCCTGCTGACCGGTGAGCGCACCGCACTGAACTTTGTCCAGACGCTCTCCGGCGTTGCCAGCGAAGCACGCCGCTATGTCGACCTGCTGGAAGGGACCAATACCCAGCTGCTGGATACGCGCAAAACGCTGCCCGGCCTGCGTACCGCCCTGAAATATGCCGTGCTGTGCGGCGGCGGTGCCAACCACCGTCTGGGGTTATCCGATGCGTTCCTGATCAAAGAGAACCATATTATTGCCTCCGGCTCCGTTCGCCAGGCGGTGGAAAAAGCCTTCTGGCTGCATCCGGATGTGCCGGTGGAAGTGGAAGTGGAAAACCTGCAGGAGCTGGACGATGCGCTGAAAGCCGGTGCCGACATCATCATGCTGGATAACTTCAAAACTGAAGAGATGCGCGAAGCGGTGAAACGCACTAATGGCCAGGCCCGTCTCGAGGTCTCCGGCAACGTGACGCACGAAACCTTACGCGAATTTGCCGAAACCGGCGTCGATTTCATCTCCGTTGGTGCCCTGACCAAACACATTCGCGCTCTCGACCTGTCGATGCGCTTTCGCTAAGTGACAGAAAGCCCGGTCTGCACAGGCCGGGCAAGCCCGATTTCCGACCCGCCCCGCAAACCTTCTGCATTGTTCTGCAACGCCCACACATCTCGCTGAATCACGCTTCACGAAACGATTTTTGCCCCTCGCCCCCGGCCTGACCCGCTGCCACAGTAGCGAACGTCAACATAAGGAGCGACCCATGGAAAGACAAAAAGGATTTACCCTCATCGAGTTAATGGTGGTCATCGGCATCGTGGCCATTCTCAGTGCAATTGGCATTCCGGCTTACCAGAACTACCTGCGAAAAGCCGCCCTCACCGATATGCTGCAAACCTTTATGCCCTACCGTACCGCAGTGGAACTCTGCGCCCTCGATCATGGCGGGACCGAGAGCTGCGATGCGGGTGTTAACGGTATTCCCTCCCCGGCGACCAGCCGCTATGTCTCCGGGATGAGCGTTGCCAAAGGCGCGGTCACCCTGACCGGGCAGGAGAGCCTCAACGGTCTCGAGGTAGTGATGACCCCGCTGTGGGATAATCGCAACGGCATCACCGGCTGGAAGCGTCTCTGCACCGTGGCTGAAGACAGCGCGCTGAAGCAGGCCTGCGAAGACGTCTTCCGCTTTACGGCTGAGCAGGAGAGCGAGCAATGAATGCCGATCGCTTAACGGCCCTTTGTCGGCGTCACAACGCCCTGCTGCTGACCTGCGCCCCGGACAGGATCAATATTGCGGTAGTCGGCAACCCGCCGCCCGAACTGCTGGAGGCGTTACGTTTCGCCACGCAGAAAAGAATTGATATCGAATGCTGGACCGCCGAGCGCATGGAAAAGCACCAGCAAACCACGTCAGAGGCGCACCTGCCGGCGGTCTCCAGCTCGACGCGTTCGGCCATCGACATTCTCAACCACACCCTGACCCAGGCGCTGAGCCAGCGGGCATCGGATATTCACATCGAGCCCGCTGACGAAAGCTGGCAGATCCGGTTACGTATTGACGGCGTGCTCTACCCGCAGCAGCCGCTTTCGACCGAACTCGGCACCAGCCTTATCGCCAGGCTGAAAGTGCTGGGCAATCTCGATATCGCCGAGCGTCGCTTACCCCAGGACGGGCAATTCACCGTGGAGCTTTCAGGCTCCCCGGTCTCGTTTCGTATTGCCACGCTCCCCTGTCGCAGCGGCGAAAAGATCGTCCTGCGGCTTTTGCAGCAGGAGCAACAGGCGCTGCGGCTCGAACAGCTGGGGATGAGCGAAACCCAGCTGCAGCTGTTCGTCAGCGCACTCAATAAATCCCAGGGGCTGATTCTGGTCACCGGCCCCACCGGCAGCGGCAAAACCGTCACCCTCTACAGCGCGCTGCAGGCCAGGAACACACCCGAAGTGAACATCTGCAGCGTGGAAGATCCGGTCGAGATCCCGCTGGACGGGCTGAATCAGACCCCCATTAATCCCCGGGCGGGGTTAACCTTCCAGAGCGTACTGCGGGCGTTTTTACGCCAGGATCCCGACATCATCATGGTGGGGGAAATACGCGATGGCGAAACGGCGGAGATCGCCATCAACGCCGCGCAGACCGGCCATCTGGTGCTGTCGACGCTGCATACCAACTCCACCGCGGAGACGCTGGTGCGCCTGCAGCAGATGGGCGTGGCGCGCTGGATGATCTCCTCGGCGCTGTCACTGGTGATAGCCCAGCGGCTGGTGCGCCGATTGTGTCCACACTGCCGTACCGAGGTGCGGCGGGACGCGCCCTTACCCCAGGCACTATGGCCTCGCCCTTTGCCGCACTGGCAGCCCGTAGGCTGTGACCGCTGCTATCACGGCTTTTATGGCCGGGTGGCAATTTTCGAGGTAATGGTGATCACCCGTGAACTGCGCTCAGCTATTGCCAGCGGAGCGCCGGTCGAGGAGATCGAAAAACTGGCCAGACAGTCAGGCATGGTCACGCTGTTCGAGCATGGCTGCATGGCGGTCGAGCAAGGCTACACCACGCTCGGGGAGCTGGTACAGATGCTGGGCGAATCGGATGGCCGGTAATCAACTCTGGCGCTGGCGGGCCCTCAGCCAGCAGGGGGAGCAACAGGCAGGCGCGCTCTGGGCCCCTGACAAACAGGCGGCATGGAACGTTCTGTTGGGTCGGGATCTTTATCCTCTTGAGCTCAAACGAAGCCTGCAGCAGACGCGCTGGCAGGCGCAGCATCGCTACGAGACGATCCACCAGCTGGCGACGCTGCTGCAGGCGGGCTTAACGCTCTCGGCTGGTCTGGCACTTCTGGCCCAGCAGCACCCGGCCCGGCAGTGGCAGGCGCTGCTGCAGAGCATCGCTGACGATCTCAGCGCCGGATGCGCCTTCTCCGACGCCCTGAAAAAGTGGCCGCATGTCTTCCCTCCCCTCTATATTTCGATGATGAAAACCGGGGAGCTGACCGGCAAGCTCGATGAATGTTGTCGTCAACTGGCTCGGCAGCAAAAAACGCAGCAACACCTCAGCGCTAAGGTGAAGAAGGCGCTGCGTTATCCGGTGATTATCCTCGCCCTGGCCGTCGCCGTGGTGCTGGGGATGGTGACTCTGGTACTGCCGGAGTTTGCCGCCATCTACAAAACCTTCAACACGCCCTTACCGGGCCTGACCCGGGCGGTGATGGCGCTGGCGACCGCGCTTCAGGATCGGGGTGCCGGGCTGATGCTCAGTCTGCTGGCGGCAGCGTCCGGCCTGATGTTCGCTCATCGCAACCGACGATGGCAATCCGCCACGCAGCGTCTGCTGCTGAAAAGTCCGGTGGTTGGCCCGCTGGTGCGCGGGCAAAAGCTCAGCCAGATATTTACCGTTCTGTCGCTCACGCAGCAGGCAGGCATCGCCTTTATCCAGGGGCTGGAAAGTACCGAAGAGACGCTGACATGCCCCTTCTGGCAGGAGAAATTACAGGCGATACGCCAGCGCATCATGCAGGGTGCGCCTATCTGGTCTGCCCTGAATGAAGCGGCGATCTTTACGCCACTCTGCATTCAGCTCGTGCGCACCGGCGAAGCGTCGGGGGCACTGGATACGATGTTGAGTAATCTGGCGCAGCATCATAATGAACAGACCTTTCAGCAAGCCGATAATCTGGCCTCGCTGCTGGAGCCGCTGCTGATGATTGTGACGGGATTAATTATTGGCACGCTGGTGGTTGCGATGTATCTGCCGATTTTCCATCTGGGGGATGCGATGAGTTCGGGATAACGCTGGCGCGGGACGCGCCAGCGAGCAAGCATTACAGGCTGTTGAAAACGCGGTTTTCCTGTTCCTGAACGCGGATAAAGGTGGTGCGCTTGGTCAGCTCTTTCAGACGGGATGCGCCCACGTAGGTGCATGCAGAGCGCAGGCCACCCAGGATATCACGCGCGGTGTTCTCAACCGGGCCGCGCAGTGGCAGCTTGACGGTTTTACCTTCTGCCGCACGATACTGAGCAACGCCGCCCACGTGACGATTCATCGCCGATTCAGAACTCATGCCGTAGAACAGCATGAATTTTTCACCGTTTTCATCAACCACGGTACCGCCGCTCTCTTCGTGACCTGCCAGCATTCCGCCCAGCATCACGAAGTCTGCGCCGCCACCAAAGGCTTTCGCCACGTCACCCGGCGTGGTGCAACCGCCGTCGCTGATGATCTGGCCGCCGAGGCCGTGAGCGGCGTCAGCACACTCGATCACCGCCGAGAGCTGCGGATAGCCAACACCGGTTTTCACGCGGGTGGTGCAGACTGAACCTGGGCCAATGCCCACTTTCACGATATCTGCCCCGGACAGGATCAGCTCTTCACACATTTCGCCAGTAACCACGTTACCCGCAATAATGGTTTTGGTCGGCCAGGCCTGGCGCGCTTTGCTGACGAACTGCACGAAATGCTCGGAGTAACCATTCGCGACATCAATACAGATGAAGTTCAGGTTCGGGTTAGCAATCAGGATCTGTTTCGTTTTTTCGAAATCGGCGTCGGAGGTACCGGTGGAAACCATCACGTGCTTGAGAATGGTTTCAGATACGGAACCAGCAAAAGCATTCCACTCTTCAACGCTGTAGTGCTTGTGCACGGCGGTCAGAATGTCGAAGGAAGCCAGTGCTTTTGCCATCGCAAAAGTCCCAACCGTATCCATATTGGCGGCGATGACAGGTACGCCAGACCAGGTCTGACCGGAATGCTTAAAGGTGAATTCACGTTCGAGTTCAACGTCGGAGCGACTTTTCAGAGTAGAACGTTTAGGGCGGATAAGAACGTCTTTGAAACCTAACTTCAGATCTTCTTCGATACGCATTTGCGGATTCCTGGGGTAAATGTCGAAAAACGAAACACACAACTCCAGTGACGCTATCATACGCACTAATACCTGTTGCGCAAGACTGCGAAAATCACTTTTTTTACGCTACAATCCTATAAATTTACCTGGTAAAAAGTTCGTAAGCAGAGCTTAACCTTTGCTGTTAAAAGATTAAATCTTAAGCAATTGATATCAATAATGAATATTTCCCAGGATTTTAATTAATGGGGTACATCGTTGCATTAACGGGAGGCATTGGCAGTGGCAAAAGCACTGTGGCCGACGCCTTCTCTCGTCTGGGTGTCACGATTATTGATGCCGACATCATTGCCCGCCAGGTGGTAGAGCCCGGTACACCCGCATTACACGCTATCGCAGAACATTTCGGCCACGACATTATCGCGCCTGACGGAACCCTTAACCGCCGGTTGCTGCGCGAACGCATTTTCTCGCAGCCTGAAGAAAAAGCCTGGCTGAACGCCCTGCTGCATCCGCTGATCCAGCAGGAGACGCAAAAGCAGATATCACAGGCAACCTCCCCCTATGTCCTCTGGGTCGTCCCGCTTCTGGTGGAAAACAAGCTCCACGAAAAAGCTGACCGGGTGCTGCTGGTGGATGTGTCTGTGGCGACCCAAATTCAGCGCACCATCGCCCGCGATAATGTCGCGCGCGAACATGCCGAACAAATTCTTGCCGCGCAGGCCACACGTGAAGCACGCCTTGCCGTCGCGGATGATGTTATTGATAATAACGGCGCACCGGATGCCATCACCTCCGATGTTGCCCGCCTGCATCAGTTCTACCTGGCGCAGGCCGTTTTACAGGAAAAAATCTAATGCACACCCACGTTCTTTTTGAGCATCCCCTCAATGAAAAAATGCGTACCTGGCTGCGCATCGAGTTTTTAATCCAGCAGCTTTCAGGCCTCCTGCCGGTACACGACCACACCACGGCGCTGCATTTTTTCCGTAACGTAGGCGACCTGCTGGATGTGTTAGAGCGTGGCGAAGTCCGCACGGAATTACTGAAAGAGCTGGAGCGTCAGCAGCGTAAATTACAGGCATGGGCTGAAGTTCCGGGCGTGGATAACAGCCGTATCGACAGCCTGCGTCAGCAGCTGAAACACAACAGCACGGTGCTGATGGCTGCGCCGCGTATCGGCCAGTTTCTGCGGGAAGATCGCCTGGTGGCGCTGGTGCGTCAGCGCCTGAGCATTCCTGGCGGCTGCTGCAGTTTCGATTTGCCGACCCTGCATATCTGGCTGCATATGCCGCAGGAACAGCGTGATGCCCAGGTACAAAGCTGGCTCGGCAGCCTTGAGCCGCTGACGCAAGCGCTGTCGCTGATCCTCGATTTGATCCGCAACTCCGCACCGTTCCGCAAGCAGACCAGCCTGAACGGTTTTTATCAGGATAATGGCGAGGATGCCGATCTGCTGCGCCTGCAGCTGACCCTTGCCGATCAGCTTTACCCGCAAATTTCAGGTCACAAGAGCCGCTTTGCGATTCGTTTTATGCCGCTCGACAGTGAACATGGTCTGGTGCCGGAACGTCTCGACTTTGAGCTGGCGTGTTGTTAAGGAGTCATGATGTCTGATGTTACCACCGTGAACTGCCCCACCTGTGGGAAGCCCGTTATCTGGGGCGAGCAGAGTCCTTTCCGTCCTTTTTGCTGCAAACGTTGCCAGCTGATCGATCTCGGTGAATGGGCCGCAGAAGAGAAACGTATTCCAAGCGAAGGCGGTCTCTCCGACAGCGATGACTGGAGCGAAGACCAGCAGCCATGATATCTCAGCCTGCTGGCGCTTCGCTGAGCAGGCTTACTGGTTACCCACTAATCGGGTAATAACAGGCGCATTTGCCGGCGGGAACTTGTCGGCATCCTGTGCGCTCAGGGCAACCCAGCTTCCAGGCTGCCCCTCTTTGCCCCACGGCTCCCCTTCCCAGCTTTCCACCAACCAGAACCACAGGGTGATATGGCGATCGGGAAACGTATATTCCAGTTTATCGAACAGGGTCGCGCCAAGCGGAGTGATCCCCACCTCTTCCTGAAGCTCGCGGATCAGCGCCTGCTCTGGCGTTTCGCCAGACTCGATCTTCCCGCCGGGAAACTCCCACTTATTCGCCATATGCGCATCGGCCGCACGCTGGGTAATAAAGATGTGGTTATCGGCATTGCGAATGATCCCGACAGCGATTTGCAGTGTTTTCATTGTCCTGATTCCATAAAAAAGGCGCAGATATCTGCGCCTTTTCAGTTGGTTTAATGCTTAGCTCAGACGGCCATGGCACTGTTTGTATTTTTTACCTGAACCACATGGGCACGGATCGTTACGGCCAACCTTACGCTCACCGGCCTGCGCAGCAATCGCGGCAGCGGCGGCTTCTTCGTCGTCCTGATGGCTGAGCTGCTGCATCTGGGCCAGACGTTCAGCCTCTTCGCGACGCTGCTGCTCCATCTCTTCAACTTCTTCCGGCATGCGCACCTGCACCTTGCTCAGGGTGCTGATCACTTCGTATTTCAGGGATTCAAGCATTGAAGCAAACATGGCGAAAGATTCGCGTTTGTACTCCTGCTTCGGATCTTTTTGCGCATAGCCGCGCAGATGGATCCCCTGACGCAGGTAGTCCATCGCCGCCAGGTGCTCTTTCCACAGGGAGTCCAGCGTTTGCAGCATCACGCCTTTCTCGAAGTGACGCATCATCTCAGCGCCGACCACTTCTTCTTTACGCTGATAAACCTCAATGGCGGTGGCAAAAATACGCTCGCGCAGGGTCTCTTCGTGCAGCTCCGGCTCTTTATCCAGCCACTCCTGAATTGGCAGGTCGAGGTCGAAGTCATTTTTCAGACGCGCCTGCAGGCCTTCGATATCCCACATCTCTTCCAGAGATTGCGGAGGAATGTGGCCATCGAGAGTCGCTTTGAAGACGTCTTCGCGGATGCTGTTGATGGTTTCGCTCACATCGGAAACGTCCAGCAGTTCGTTACGCTGGGTGTAAATAGCGCGACGCTGGTCGTTGGCAACATCATCGTACTCAAGCAGCTGCTTACGAATATCGAAGTTACGGCTTTCCACTTTACGCTGGGCGTTGGCGATAGCTTTGGTCACCCACGGGTGCTCAATCGCTTCGCCCGGCTTCATGCCCAGTTTACGCATCATACCCGACACACGGTCAGAGGCGAAAATACGCATCAGGGCATCTTCCATCGACAGGTAGAAGCGGGATGAACCGGCATCACCCTGACGACCCGCACGACCACGCAGCTGGTTGTCGATACGGCGGGATTCATGACGTTCGGTACCGATGATGTGCAGACCGCCTGCGGCCAGTACGGCATCGTGACGAACCTGCCAGTCGGCTTTGATCTGCGCAATCTGTTCCGGGGTTGGGTCTTCCAGCGCGGCTACTTCTGCCTGCCAGCTACCGCCCAGCATGATGTCGGTACCACGACCCGCCATGTTGGTGGCGATGGTCACTGCTGACGGGTAACCCGCCTGGGCAACAATATCCGCTTCTTTAGCGTGGAACTTGGCGTTCAGGACGTTGTGTTTGATCCCGGCTTTGGTCAGCTCTTCGGAGACCACTTCCGATTTTTCGATGGAGATGGTACCCACCAGAACCGGCTGGCCCGCGGCGGTACGGTCGCGAATGTCTTCGATAATGGCCTGAATTTTTTCCGCTTCGGTCATGTAGACCAGGTCCGGCATATCCTTACGGATCATTGGACGGTTGGTTGGAACCACCACGGTATCCAGCTTGTAGATAGAGCTGAATTCAAAGGCTTCGGTATCCGCCGTACCGGTCATCCCCGCCAGCTTCTCGTACAGACGGAAGTAGTTCTGGAAGGTAATGGAGGCCAGAGTCTGGTTCTCGTTCTGGATATCGACGTTCTCTTTGGCTTCTACCGCCTGATGAAGACCATCGGACCAGCGGCGACCCTGCATGGTACGGCCGGTGTGTTCGTCGACGATAATGACTTCGCCATCTTTAACGATGTAGTCCACGTCACGGGTAAAGAGCACGTGCGCACGTAACGCCGCGGTCACGTGGTGCATCAGCATGATATTGCTTGGGGAGTAGAGTGACTCACCCTCATCCATAATGCCCTGCGCAACTAACAGCTCTTCGATCTGAACCAGACCACGCTCGGTCAGGTTCACCTGACGGGCTTTTTCGTCCACGGAGAAGTGGCCTTCACCCTGGAAGGTGTCGGAGTCCTCTTTTTCCTGACGGATCAGGTGTGGAATGATTTTGTCTACTTTGCGATACATCTCGGAGCTGTCTTCAGCCGGACCGGAGATGATCAGCGGGGTACGAGCTTCATCGATCAGAATGGAGTCAACCTCATCCACCAGCGCATAGTGCAGCTTACGCTGGACGCGCTCTTCCGGGCTGAAGGCCATGTTATCGCGCAGGTAGTCAAAGCCGTATTCGTTGTTGGTGCCGTAGGTAATGTCTGCGTTGTAGGCTTCACGTTTCGCCGGAGCCGGCAGGCCTGACATGTTGATCCCGACACTCATGCCGAGGAATTCGAACAGTGGACGGTTGTTTTCGGCGTCACGCTGCGCCAGATAGTCGTTGACGGTGACAACGTGCACGCCTTTACCCGACAGGGCGTTAAGGTAAGCCGGCAGGGTCGCGGTCAGGGTTTTACCTTCACCGGTACGCATCTCGGCGATGCAGCGGTCGTTCAGGACCATACCGCCCAGCAGCTGCACGTCGAAGTGACGCATGCCGAACACACGCTTACTTGCTTCACGCACAACGGCGAAGGCTTCCGGGATCAGACTCTCAACGGTTTCGCCTTTTTCGAGGCGGGCACGGAATTCTGCGGTTTTGCCTTTCAGCTCGTCATCAGAGAGTTTTTCCATCGCCGGCTCAAGGCCGTTGATGACGCTGACAGCTTTGCGCATGCGGCGCAGAGTACGATCGTTACGACTACCGAAAACTTTAGTTAGTAATTTGATTAACATAATAAATTCTCAAACGCCCCATCATGGGCAGTTAAATTAAGGTATTGAAAAGAGTTAATTTAGCTGAGGCGTTGAGGTCCGGCGCGGATGCCCTGCACCTGGCTAATCCAGGCGGAGACGGAGAAAACGGATTGAGGATAGAATGCGGTAAGAGCAACCTGACGAACGATGACCGGCGGCTCGCTCTGCTGGGTAAGCAGCGTATTGAGCGTATCCAGCAGCGCCAGGTGGTGCGCCTGAACCGGCAGGGACTCTTCAACGGCAGGCAACGCCTGCGGTGCCATGGCGAAAGAGAGATGACGAATAACGGTGCGGATAGCGTGCTGATGCCAGTAATCCACCGTGAAATTCGGTCGGCGGTTCGCTTCCAGCAGGGCAAGGTTAGTGAAATTAACCCGCGTATTCAGGTCTTGTCGGGAGGTGGCAGTCTTCGCAGGGTTAGCCGCTTCGGCATTACTGCTGAGCGCGGGCAGGCCAAAGCTTGCCGCGACCATCCCCAGAAGGAGATGCGGCCAGAAGTAACGTCTGCCAAATTGTCGCCAGCGCGTCAGAATTCCGCTCAATTGCCCCACCACAAGTAAGTAAGCCTTGAGGCTCACCGTATGATTTTTATTTTTTCGCGCCCAGATATTACCATCAATGCGGCGGCGCAGCAGCAGTAATAAGACACACCGAAGGTTAAAAATGGTGATGAAATCAGCAAACGCGCCATTGACTACGGCAATACAGAAAGGACAAAAACAAAAACGACTGGTCTTGCTGGCCGGAGAGAGTGCCAGGTCAACCAGTCGAATTTAGATAACGGAATCTGCCGTTACGCCAGAACCGTGCTCGGTGCTTTGAATGCCAGTGGCAGTTCAGCTTCGTCTTCGAAGGTCACAAACTCCCAGGCTTCCTGTTTTGCCAGAACAGCCTGCAACAGTTTGTTGTTCAGGGCATGACCGGACTTATACGCGGTAAACGCACCGATGATATTGTGACCACACATGAACAGGTCCCCAATCGCATCCAGCATTTTGTGACGAACGAATTCATCTTCAAAACGCAGGCCGTCTTCGTTCAGTACGCGATAATCGTCAACAACGATGGCACAATCGAAGCTGCCGCCCAGGCACAGGCCGCGGGACTGCAGGTATTCGATATCACGCATGAAACCGAAAGTACGCGCACGACTGATTTGACGCATAAACGCATCAGCAGAGAAGTTCATCGCATAGCGCTGGGTGCTGGAATCAATCGCCGGGTGGTTAAAGTCGATGGTGAAATCCAACGAAAAACCATTAAACGGCTTGAATTCAGCCCATTTGTCGCCATCCTGGACACGAACGGTCTCTTTGATACGCACAAATTTCTTCGCACTGTTCAGTTCTTCAATGCCGGCATCCAGCAACAGATAAACGAACGGTGCAGCGCTGCCATCCATAATCGGGATTTCTGGCGCATCGACTTCTACAACGATGTTGTCGATACCCAGACCCGCCAGGGCGGCATTCAGGTGCTCTACGGTAGAGATCCGCACGTCATGCTCGTTCACCAGGCAAGTACAGAGCATAGTATCACGCACAGATTTGGCATCAGCCGGGAAATCTACCGGTGGATTCAAGTCGGTGCGACGATAGATGACCCCGGTATTGGCCGGCGCAGGGCGCAACGTCAGTGTGACTTTCTTGCCGGTATGTAAACCGACACCAGTCGCCTGAACGATACGTTTTAATGTCCTTTGTTTGATCATCGTATAATCTCGCCAAGTTACTTATCCAACCGAGAGTGTATATCACTATCGGGCGGCCAGTTTAGCACAAAGAGCGTAAATTCCCTAATTCCAGCTAATTCTTAATCAGCTTGCTTACGCAGGAACGCAGGGATATCCAGATAATCCGGCTCTTTCTGGGTCTGTGTTGTGTTGTCATTGACCACTTTCGCGGCCGGCTTCTGCTCTTGCGTCAGCGGTGCCATGCCGTGCGGCTGATAGCGATCCATCACGGGCTGCTGAGCAGGTTTATTGGTCACCAGGGTGATCTCAGGACGCTTGTCCATGCCGATACCGGTCGCTACAACCGTTACGCGCAGTTCGTCGTTCATTTCCGGATCAAGGGAAGTACCAATTACCACGGTGGCATTGTCTGAAGCGAACGCACGAATGGTGTTACCCACGGTTTCGAACTCATCCAGACGCAGGTCGAAGCCCGCGGTGATGTTGACCAGCACGCCGCGCGCACCAGACAGATCGATATCTTCCAGCAGCGGAGAAGAGATCGCCATTTCAGCGGCTTCTTCTGCACGGTCTTCACCTTTCGCCACGCCGGAGCCCATCATCGCGTAGCCCATTTCGGACATCACGGTGCGCACGTCAGCAAAGTCGACGTTCATCAGACCCGGGCGGGTGATCAGCTCTGCGATACCCTGTACTGCGCCTTTGAGAACATCGTTCGCAGCGCCAAAGGCGTCCAGCAGAGAGATGCCACGGCCCAGCACTTTCAGCAGTTTGTCGTTCGGGATAGTGATCAGCGAGTCCACGTGTTTGGACAGCTCGGTGATACCCTGCTCGGCAAACGCCATACGCTTCTTGCCTTCAAAGTTGAAAGGCTTAGTCACGACAGCAACCGTCAGGATACCTAAATCTTTAGCAACTTCAGCAACCACTGGCGCAGCACCGGTTCCGGTACCACCACCCATGCCCGCGGCGATAAACACCATGTCTGCACCATCAAGCGCAGCACGCAGGGCTTCACGATCTTCTTCAGCAGCATTACGGCCGACTTCCGGGTTTGCCCCAGCGCCCAGCCCTTTGGTGATGCCGCCACCGATTTGGATCGTCTGGCCAACCGCCGTCTTACGCAGTGCCTGCGCATCGGTGTTCACCGCGAAGAACTCTACACCTTCGATGCGCTCGCGCACCATATGCTCTACAGCATTACCGCCGCCGCCACCGACGCCGATGACTTTAATCACCGCGTCGTTGGTCAGTTCCATAGGTTCAAACATAGTTTCTCTCCGTTTTGTGCCTGTCGCCCGAAACCGTTAATTTTCGCCGGTCTCTTACTAAAATTAAAATTCTTTTCGCAGCCAGGTGTTGATTCGTTTGAACCACGAACCTACCGACGCGCGTTTTTCTACTTCTGCTTCACCACTGAGATGCGTTTCTTTCCCGTAATGAAGCAAGCCCACGGCCGTTGAGTAATACGGCTCCTGAGCATAATCCGTTAAACCGGTGATGTTCAGCGGTGCACCGATGCGCACCTGCGTATGGAACACCCGCTGAGCACAGGCCGCAAGACCTTCAATTTGCGCCGCGCCGCCGGTTAATACAATCCCCGCCGCAAGATGGTGTTTGACACCCTGCTGACGAAGCTGTTCCTGTAACTGCAAAATCTCTTCGTTGACCAGGTTGAGCAGCTCGGTATAACGCGGCTCAATGACCTCGGCTAACGTCTGGCGCTGCAGGCTGCGAGGTGGACGCCCACCGACGCTAGGCACTTCAACGCTCTCATCTTTGCCCACAATGGAGCCCAGTGCACAACCGTGGCGCACTTTAATCGCCTCTGCATCGCTCGGTGGCGTGCCAAAGGCGTAGGCGATATCGCTGGTCACCACGTTCCCCGCGTACGGGATAACTTTAGTGTGGCGCAGCGCACCACCGGTATAGACGGCCATGTCCATGGTACCACCACCGATATCCACCACACAGACGCCCAGTTCACGTTCGTCTTCGGTCAGCACGGAATAACTTGCCGCCAGACCGGCGAAAATCAGTTGGTCAACTTTAAGACCACAACGTTCAACGGCTTTGACAATGTTCTTCGCCATATCGTTGTGACATGTGATCAAGTGCACTTTTGCCTGCATGCGTACGCCGGAAAGCCCTACCGGATTTTTAATCCCTTCCTGGTAGTCGATCGCATACTCCTGCGGAATCACGTGCAGAACGCGATGCTCATCACGAACGCGCACAGACTTCGCAGTATGCACGACGTTTTCGACGTCTTCCTGCGAGACTTCTTCTTCTGAGATCGGCACCATGCCAATCTCGTTCTGGCAGCTGATATGCTTGCCAGAGAGCGCCAGATACACGGAGGAAATCTGGCAATCTGCCATCAGTTCGGCCTGATCGATGGCGCGCTGAACGCATTTCACCACCGACTCGAGGTCGTTTACCCCACCTTTATCCATACCACGAGACGGGCAGCTACCCACACCAATGATATTGACCATACCGTCGGGCAGAACTTCCCCTACTAAAGCGGCAACCTTCGCAGTGCCAATCTCCAGTCCTACT
This sequence comes from Leclercia sp., assembly GCF_036780805.1. Classification (NCBI taxonomy): domain Bacteria; kingdom Pseudomonadati; phylum Pseudomonadota; class Gammaproteobacteria; order Enterobacterales; family Enterobacteriaceae; genus Leclercia; species Leclercia sp. The sequence continues at coordinate 68,704 of NZ_DAIQCE010000003.1, forward strand.
ACCAGTTTTCTGTCCGTCGCCTTGATCATTGTTATTCTGCCTGTACCTGAGCCTGATTCTGTTGCTGATTAGGTTCCTCAACCGGCGCCGGGATCCACCCGACCGATGCGCCTGAGTCATAGCGCAAATCAACGTAGCTAATCCTTTTGCCTTCAGCCTGCGCCTGTTGCTGTAGAACGGGATAAAGTTCTACAAAACGGGCCAGACGCTTCATCGTGTCACCCCGGCCAAGATTCAGCTTAATGTCGTTCGTCAGCGTCAACTGCCAGGAACGACGCGCCGTCATCGCGGCTTGTTTCAGGGTAAAACGATCTTTAGCCAGCACCTGCCCCATGTTACGGAAACCTTCCAGCACTTCGTTTTCGCTGCCTTCCGGGCCATACAACATGGGTAAGTTTTGCTTGCTGACACGATCGGCCGGGACGCTGAAAGAAATTCCATCTACGTCAACCATATGCTGATCATTCCAACGCGCAATGGGTACATATTCAACCAGATGAATCTTCAATTCATCCGGCCACTGCTTTCTTACGCTCGCCTGTTTAATCCATGGCAAACGCTCAATCTGGCTCTGGATAATATTCACGTCCTGCGTCATGAAGGTGCCGGGCGAGCCTAATGCCAGAATTGACTGCCGGATATCATCATTACGCGTGTAGTGACGGTCACCCGTCACGACCAGTTTCGACAGAGGCAGACGTTGTGCATCTTCCATCCAGCCGAGCACCATCCAGCCGCTGACAAACACCGTACACAGCACGGCAAGCAGGAAGGTGATCCCTGCAAGACGCGTTCCATTACTCCGCCGTGAAGAGGAATACTCTTCTTCTTCCTCACGGTTTCGCGTGTTCAGCGCAGCCTGAGACATATCAGCCCGCCTGATCCAGAATGCGAACCACTAACTGCGAGAAGCTCATTCCCGCCTGGCGCGCCGCCATCGGCACCAGGCTGTGACTGGTCATACCCGGTGAGGTGTTGGCTTCCAGCAGATAAAACTGCCCATCGCTATCCTGCATCACGTCGATTCGTCCCCAGCCACGGCAGCCAAGTACATGCCAGGCTTTAAGCACCAGAGCGTTTAAAAGCGCTTCACGCTCCGCTTCCAGACCACTTGGGCAGAAATATTGCGTCTCATCAGAGAGATACTTCGCCTCATAATCATAGAAGGTTCCAGCTGGTTGGATACGAATTGACGGTAAAATTTCTTCACCGAGCATCGCAACGGTAAATTCCGGTCCGCTGAGCCATTTTTCGATCAAAACTTCTTCATCATGTTGAAATGCCAGCGCTAATGCAGATGATATATCGCCCGCTTCGTCTACTTTAGACATTCCTACGCTTGAGCCTTCACGGCTGGGTTTTACAATCAACGGCAATCCCAGCGCCGCAATGCGTTCCGTAACGCTGGCGTCAAGGCCCAGCTCAAATTCACGACGGGTCAATGCCACCCAGGGCGCAACCGGTAAACCGGCCCCCTGCCACAGCAGCTTGCTGCGCAGTTTGTCCATAGAGATGGCCGAAGCCATCACGCCGCTGCCGGTATAAGGCAGGCCGATAATGTCCAGCAAGCCCTGCAGCGTACCGTCTTCACCACCGCGGCCGTGCAACGCGATAAAGACTTTAGCAAAACCCATCTCTTTCAGGCGCGTCACGTCAGTCTCTTTCGGATCGACCAGATGCGCATTCACGCCGCCTTCGCGAAGCCCTGCCAGCACCGCTGCGCCAGAATTCAGGGAAACCTCGCGCTCAGCAGAGGTGCCGCCAGACAGGACCGCAATCTTATCAGCCATGACGCTCTTCCTCCGAAATTTGCGGCTTAAGTTTGATTTCAGCCAGCGTACGGGCGATCTTGCCGATATTTCCCGCGCCCTGCACCAGAATCAAATCATTGCCGGTCAACACCGGGGCAAGCATCGCTGCGGCCTGGGCATGATCGGAGACCAGAATCGGGTCGATCTTACCGCGACCGCGAATGGTGCGGCACAGAGAGCGACTGTCTGCGCCCGGAATAGCCGCTTCACCCGCCGAGTAAACATCCAGCATCAGCAGGGCATCAACCTGCGACAGCACGTTTGCGAAATCGTCGTACAGGTCACGGGTACGGGTATAACGGTGCGGCTGGAACAGCATAACCAGATTTTTGTCCGGCCAGCCCGCGCGTGCCGCTTTGATCGTCGCATCCACTTCGGTCGGGTGATGGCCGTAGTCATCAACCAGCATTGCGGTTCCGCTTTTCCCGTTAACGGTTTCCAGCGGAAACTCGCCAAGGAAATCGAAACGACGACCGGTGCCCTGGAAGCTTTCCAGCGCCCGCAGAATATCTTCGTCGTCAATGCCTTCTTCTGTTGCTACCGCCACGGCTGCTGCGGCGTTCAGGGCGTTGTGACGGCCTGGCGCATTCAGCGTCACCTGCAGCAGCTCTTTGTCCTGACGCGCGAGAGTGAAATGCCCCTGCGCACCAATCTGTTTGTAACTTTCCACACGGACGTCGGCATCTTCGCTGAAACCGTAGGTGGTGATCTGACGGCCGACGCGCGGCAGCAGCTCACGGATCACCGGATCGTCAACGCACATCACCGCCCGTCCATAAAACGGCAGATTATGGAGAAAGTTTATAAATGTTTGCTTTAAATTTTCGAAGTCGCCCTGGTAGGTATCCATATGGTCGGCTTCGATGTTGGTGACAATCGCCACCATCGGCTGCAGATGGAGGAAAGACGCGTCGCTTTCATCCGCTTCGGCAATCAGATAACGGCTGTTGCCCAGGCGCGCGTGCACGCCCGCAGCTTTCACCAGGCCGCCGTTGACGAAGGTCGGATCGAGGCCCGCTTCGGCATAAATACTGGAAACCATCGCCGTGGTGGTGGTTTTACCGTGAGTACCGGCAATGGCGATGCCGTGACGAAAACGCATCAGCTCGGCCAGCATCTCCGCACGGCGGATCACCGGGATACGCGCTTCGTGTGCGGCAACGATTTCCGGGTTGTCGGCAGAGATGGCGCTGGAGACCACGACCACGCTGGCATCAAGAACGTTTTCCGGGCGATGGTTAAAATAGATGGTCGCACCAAGCGAGGCCAACTGTTGCGTAACAGGGTTCGGCGCCAGATCGGAACCGCTGATCTGGTAGCCTTCATTCGCCAGCACCTCGGCAATACCGCCCATACCGGCGCCGCCGATGCCAACAAAGTGAATGTGCCGGACGCGACGCATCTCGGGCACGATTGAACGCAGTTTCGCCAGTTGTTGTGTATTCATTCTCTAAACGCCATCGACTACTTCAAAAAATTCGTGCAGCGCAACACGCGCTGCGAGGGTTAAACCTGGGCTGCCAGGCTCACTTCTTTTGCCACCCGCTCCGTTGCATCCGGGATCGCTGCGGCACGTGCGTGCTGCGCCATCTCCAGTAATGTCTCCCGGTTCCAGCCCGCCAGGGTGGTGGCGACCGCGTCTGCGGTAAACTGCGGCTGTTCAAAAATTTTCGCGGCGCCGGCTTTCTCAAGCGGCAGCGCATTCCAGTACTGCTGACGGTCTTTGTGCTGGAACGGCACAAACAGCGCCGGTAAGCCTGCGGCGGCAATTTCGCTCACCGTCAGCGCGCCGGAGCGGCAGACCACGACATCGGCCCAGGCATACGCCGCCGCCATGTCGTCGATAAATTCAGTCACTTTATGCTGCGGCTGGCCCGCGTCGGCATACGCCTGCTCGACCGCTTGCTGACCGCCCTTTCCGCTTTGATGCCAGATGGTCACCGCATCGCCGAGCTTCGCGGCCACCTGCGGCAGCGTCTGGTTCAGAATGCGCGCGCCCTGAGAGCCGCCCACCACCAGCACGCGCACCGGGCCTTCGCGCCCGACAAGCCGCTCCTGCGGCAACGGTAGCGCCAGTACGTCTACGCGCACCGGGTTGCCCACCACGTCTGCCTTTGGAAACGCGCCGGGGAACGCCTGCATCACTTTGCTGGCGATGCGGGAGAGCCACTTGTTGGTCAGGCCTGCAATACCGTTCTGCTCATGCAGCACAACCGGGATCCCCAGCGACCACGCCGCCAGTCCGCCAGGACCCGAGACATAACCGCCCATCCCCAGCACCACGTCCGGCTTAAAGCGCTTCATGATCGCCCGCGCCTGACGCCAGGCATTGAAAATACGCACCGGCGCCAGCAGCAGAGCTTTAACGCCCTTGCCGCGCAGGCCGGAGATATGGATAAAGTCGATCTCAATGCCGTGCTTCGGCACCAGATCGGCCTCCATGCGGTCTGCGGTTCCCAGCCAGCGTACCTGCCAGCCCTGATCCATTAAATGGTGCGCAACCGCCAGCCCGGGGAACACATGTCCGCCGGTACCGCCTGCCATCACCATTAACCGCTTCGGTTGATTCATCGTGAACCTCGTGTAAACGCCTGGGCATTTTCCAGACGCGTTTCATAATCTATACGTAGCAAAAACATGATGGCGGTCGACATGATCAGCAGACTCGAGCCACCATAACTGATTAACGGCAACGTCAGACCTTTGGTCGGCAGCATGCCTGCTGCTGCACCCACGTTCACTAAAGCCTGAAAACTGAACCAGATACCGATCGAACAGGCTAAAAAACCCGAGAAACGGTGGTCGATAACCAGTGCTTTCCGGCCGATCGACATCGCACGGAAAGCCACGAAGAATACCATTAAAAGTGCCAGTACCACACCGATATAACCCAGTTCTTCCCCAATAATGGAGAAGATGAAGTCGGTGTGCGCCTCGGGTAAATACTCCAGTTTTTGCACTGAATTCCCCAGGCCCTGACCCCATACTTCACCGCGGCCAAAGGCCATCAATGACTGGGTCAGCTGATAGCCGCTGCCGAAGGGATCTTCCCACGGGTTCCAGAAAGAGGTCACACGGCGGATACGATACGGCTCGGCAAGGATCAGCAGCACCACTGCGGAAATCCCCATCCCGATGATGGCGATGAACTGCCAGAGTTTCGCCCCCGCCAGGAACAGCATCGCCAGGGTAGTGACGAACAGCACCACCACGGTACCGAGGTCAGGCTGGGCCAGCAGCAGAACCGCCAGCACCAGGATCACGCCCATTGGTTTTAAGAAGCCGCGCAGGTTGTTACGAACCTCATCCACCTTACGCACCAGGTAGTTGGCGAGGTAGCAGAACAGCGACAGCTTGGTGAATTCCGCAGGCTGAATACGCAGCGGACCAAAAGCAATCCAGCGCGATGCCCCGTTCACCGAGCTGCCCACCACCAGCACGACCAGCAGCATAACGATCGAGGCGATCAGCATCGCGGTACTGTGGCGCTGCCAGAAGGCCATCGGCAGACGCAAAGTCACCATCGCCAGACAGAATGCCAGGATGATGTACAGCCCGTCACGCTTGGCGAACAGGAAGGGATCGTTAGCCAGACGCTGCCCGACGGGCATTGAGGCCGAGGTGACCATAATAAAGCCAATCGCCGCCAGCCCGAGCGTAAGCCAGAGCAGTATGCGGTCATACATCACCAGGCTATCGGAATCTTTATCCCGGGAGCCCATAACCCAGCCTTTTAACGCCGACGAGATCCACACCAGGATGCCAAATCCAGGCAGGCGCGGCATTTTCGGGCGAGGGAGAGAGAAGCGCATCAGCCTAACTCCTTCGCCAGGCGAGTGAAGAGATCGCCGCGTTGCTCGAAGTTCTTAAACTGATCGAGGCTGGCGCAGGCCGGAGAAAGCAGCACCATGTCACCCGGCTTCACGCGCGGGGCAATCAGCCGCATCGCCTGCTCCATGGTGTCGGTCTGCTCCGCAACCTCGGGACGCAGCGCCGCCAGCTCGGCACCGTCACGGCCAAAGCAGTAAAGACGCACGTTATCACCGCTGAGATATTGCTTCAGCGAAGAGAAATCGGCTGATTTGCCGTCGCCGCCCAGCAGCAGATGCAGGGTGCCATCAACGTGCAGGCCATTCAGCGCCGCTTCGGTGCTGCCGACGTTGGTGGCTTTTGAGTCGTTGATCCAGCGTACGCCGTTATGTTCCAGCGCCAGCTGGAAGCGATGCGCCAGACCGCTAAAGGTGGTCAGGGCTTTCAGGCTGGTCGCACGCGGCAAGCCGGCAGCATCCGCCAGTGCCAGCGCGGCAAGGGCGTTGGTGTAGTTATGCTGACCCGTCAGGTGCATCTCTTTCACGTTCAGCACCTTCTCACCTTTCGCCCGCAGCCAGGTTTCGCCCTGCTGACGGTTCAGGTGATAGTCGCCCATATTGATGCCAAAGCTCACGCAGCGTTCATCCGCTCCGCGTACCGGCATGGTAAGTGCATCATCAGCGTTCACCACGCAGACCTGGGCATTTTCATAGATACGCAGCTTGGCGGCGCGGTACTGCTGCAGACCAAACGGATAGCGATCCATATGATCTTCAGTCACGTTGAGGATGGTCGCCGCCACCGCCTGCAGGCTGGAGGTGGTTTCCAGCTGGAAGCTGGAGAGCTCAAGGATATACAGCTCGCGGGCCGCATCCAGCAGCATCAACGCCGGCAGGCCGATGTTGCCGCCCACGCCCACATTGACGCCAGCGGCTTGCGCCATTTCACCGACCAGGCTGGTCACGGTGCTTTTGCCGTTGGAACCGGTAATGGCCACGATCGGCGCCTGGGCTTCACGGCAAAACAGTTCGATATCGCCGACAATCTCAACGCCCGCATCCGCCGCGGCGTTTAACGCCGGGTGCGCCAGGGCGATGCCCGGGCTGGCGACAATGAGATCCGCGGCATTCAGCCAAGCTTCATTCAGACCACCAAGGTGGCGTTCAACCTGCTCCGGCAGTTTATCCAGACCAGGTGGAGAGACACGCGTATCCATCACGCGAGGCGTTACGCCCCGCGCGAGGAAAAAGTCCACGCAGGAGAGGCCGGTTAAGCCTAGCCCGATGATAACGACTTTTTTACCCTGGTAATCTGCCATGATTAACGTACCTTCAGCGTTGCCAGGCCAATCAGGACCAGCATCAGCGAAATAATCCAGAAGCGCACGATGACGCGCGGTTCCGGCCAGCCTTTCAGTTCATAGTGGTGATGGATAGGCGCCATCCGGAAGATGCGCTGTCCGCGCAGCTTGAAGGAGCCTACCTGCAGGATCACCGACAGGGTTTCAACCACGAACACGCCGCCCATGATCACCAGCAGGAACTCCTGACGCAGCAGCACGGCGATAATGCCCAACGCGCCGCCCAGCGCCAGCGAACCGACGTCGCCCATAAAGACCTGCGCCGGATAGGTGTTAAACCACAGGAAGCCCAGGCCCGCGCCGACAATCGCCGTACAGACGATGACCAGTTCACCGGCATGACGCAGATACGGAATGTGCAGGTAGCTGGCGAAGTTCATGTTGCCGCTTGCCCACGCCACCAGAGCAAAGCCCGCCGCGACGAAGACCGTTGGCATGATCGCCAGGCCATCAAGACCATCGGTCAGGTTTACCGCGTTGCCGGTACCGACAATCACGAAGTAGGCCAGCAGGATGTAGAACAGCCCCAGCTGCGGCATCACGTCTTTAAAGAACGGCACGACCAGCTCGGTGGCCGGGGTATCTTTGCCAGCCAGATAGAGCGCAAACGCTACGCCGAGCGCAATCACCGACATCCAGAAATACTTCCAGCGGGCGATCAGCCCTTTGGTGTCTTTGCGCACCACTTTGCGGTAGTCATCGACAAAACCGATCACGCCATAGCCCACCAGCACCACCAGCACGCACCAGACGTACGGGTTGGATGGATAGGCCCACAGCAGCACCGACACCACAATCGCGGTGAGGATCATAATGCCGCCCATGGTTGGCGTGCCGCGTTTACTAAAGTGTGATTCCGGACCGTCGTTACGCACAACCTGACCGAAAGAGAGTTTTTGCAGACGGGCAATCATGCGCGGGCCCATCCACAGCGAGATGAACAGCGCAGTCAGCAGGCTGACGATGGCGCGAAACGTCAGATAGGAAAAGACGTTAAAGCCGGAATAATATTTGACCAAATGCTCGGCCAGCCAAACTAACATGTCCCATTCTCCTGTAAAGCGTGCACAACCTCTTCCATGGCGGCACTGCGTGAACCTTTCACTAAAACTGTCACAATTTGTTGTTCTTCGACCAGGGCTTTAAGGCGGGCGATTAACGCCGCTTTATCGGCAAAATGCTCACCGACGCCGCTGGCCTGGCTGATATTTTTACTGAGGTGACCCGCGCTTAATACGCGATCAATCCCGGAGGCTTTCGCCGCTTCACCCACCTGGGTGTGGCAGGCTTCGCTCTCATCGCCCAGCTCGGCCATATCGCCCACCACCATCACGCGATAACCCGGCATCTCAGACAGCACCTGTACCGCAGCAGTCATGGAGCCAACGTTGGCGTTGTAGGAGTCATCCAGCAGCAGTTTGTTTTCCGCCAGCGGGATCGGGAACAGGCGTCCGGGGACGGCTTTCAGGTTTGCCAGCCCGGTTTTGATCGCCGACAGCGGCGCGCCGACAGCCATTGCCAGCGCGGTGGCGGCCAGGGCATTGGCGATATTGTGGCGACCCGGCAGCGGCAGCAGCACGTCCACATTCCCCGTTGGGGTCTGCAGCGTAAATTCGGTACCGTGAGAGGTCACATGCACGTTGGTGGCGGTGAAGTCGCTGTTGGCGGCATTCGGTGAGAAGCGCCAGGTTTTGCGATCCCCAATGACGCTTTTCCAGTTCAGCCAGTCGTTGTTGTCGGCATTCATAATGGCGATGCCGTTAACCGGCAGGCCGGTGTAGATCTCGCCCTTCGCCTTCGCCACGCCTTCCAGCGAGCCGAAGCCTTCAAGGTGCGCCGCCGCGAGGTTATTCACCAGCGCCGCTTCCGGCTGCGTCAGGCTAACGGTCCAGGCGATTTCGCCCTGATGATTCGCACCCAGTTCGATCACCGCATATTCATGCTCGGGGGTCAGGCGCAGGAGGGTCATCGGCACGCCGATATCATTATTCAGATTGCCTGCGGTATAGAGCGTGTTGCCACACTGGCTGAGGATCGCGGCGGTCATCTCCTTAACGGAGGTTTTACCGGAGGAGCCGGTCAGCGCCACGACGCGCGCCGGAACCTGCTGGCGAACCCATGCCGCCAGTTCACCAAACGCCAGGCGGGTGTCTTTCACCACCGCCTGCGGCAGGTCGATATCCAGTTTACGGCTTACCAGCAGCGCACCCGCGCCTGCGGCTTTCGCCTGCTCAGCAAAGTCATGCGCATCGAAACGCTCACCCTTCAGCGCCACAAACAGGCAGCCAGGCGTGATTTTACGCGTGTCGGTGGTGACCGCATCGAAGGTCATCTCGCCGCTGACGTCAGCGCCCAGGATAGTAGCCAGCTGGCTTAGCGTTACGCTAATCATGCCACCACTCCCAGCAGACGCGCCGCGGTGACACGGTCGGAGTAGTCCAGACGGTTGGTGCCGACGATCTGATAATCTTCATGGCCTTTACCGGCCAGCAGTACCACGTCGTTCTCACCGGCCTGCATGATGGCGTTGGTCACCGCTTCGGCGCGACCCTCGACAACACGGGCACGCCCGGCATCGAGCATCCCGGCCAGAATGTCGTTGATAATGGCGCGCGGCTCTTCGGTACGCGGGTTGTCATCGGTCACTACCGCGATATCCGCGAACTGCTCGGCAATGGCACCCATCAGCGGGCGCTTGCCTTTGTCGCGATCGCCGCCGCAGCCAAAGACACACCACAGCTTACCGGCGCAGTGCAGACGCGCCGCTTCCAGCGCTTTTTCCAGCGCATCCGGGGTGTGGGCGTAATCCACCACTACGGTGGGTTTGCCAGGGGCGGTGAAGACTTCCATGCGCCCGCAAACCGGCAGCAGACGTGCGGAGGTGCTGAGCAGTTCCGCCAGCGGATAACCCAGCGCCAGCAGAGTGGCAAGAGCCAGCAGCAGGTTGCTGACGTTGAACGCCCCCATCAGACGGCTTTCGATTTCGCCTTCGCCCCAGCTCGATGCAAAGCGGATGGTCGCGCCGCTGTCGTGATAGATCACGTCGGTAGCTTTCAGCCAGCGACCGTGGCAGTTCGGATTGATATGCTCAGCCATGGAGACCGCAACGGCGTCCGGCAGCTTAGCCAGCCAGCGGCGGCCCACTTCGTCATCAGCATTGATAATGGCCTGACCGGCGTGGTGCGTGGCATACAGCTGCCATTTCGCCGCTTCGTAGTTTTCCATGTCGCCATGGTAGTCGAGATGGTCCCGGCTCAGGTTAGTAAACACGGAGGCGGCGAATTTCAGCGCCGCGACACGGTGCTGGACCAGTCCGTGAGAAGAGACTTCCATCGCCGCGAAGGTGGCGCCCTGCCCTGCCAGACCGGCAAGCACATGCTGCACGTCGACGGCGGAGCCGGTGGTATTTTCCGTTGGGTTCACTTTGCCCATCAGGCCGTTACCCACGGTACCCATCACCGCGCTGGTTTCACCCAGCAGTTGGGCCCACTGCGCCATCAGCTGCGTGGTGGTGGTTTTACCGTTGGTGCCGGTTACGCCAACCAGGCGCAGCTGGTCAGAAGGTTCATTATAGAAACGCCCCGCCAGCGCGGAGAGACGTTCGGTTAACTGGCTGAGATAGATGACCGGCACGCCGTGCATTTCGCGGATTTCACCATCCGCGGCTTCATCTTTTGCCTCAGCAATAATGGCAGCTACACCTTGCGCTATCGCCTGCGGGATATACCGACGCCCGTCCGCCTGATGACCCACTACTGCCACAAAAAGATCGCCCGAGGCAGCCACACGGCTGTCGAGTACCATCTCTCGCAGTACTCGCGCAGGTAAACCAGCTACCCACGGAGCAAGAAGGTCGCGCAAATTACGATCTGCCACCTGTTCCCTCGCCTTGATTAATCACAAATTCACTTTTCTCGCCCGTTGCCAGCGCATCCGGCTCGATGTTCATGGTGCGCAGTACGCCGCCCATGATGGCACCGAAGACCGGCGCGGAAACGGCGCCACCGTAGTATTTACCCGCCTGTGGATCGTTGATAACCACCACCAGCGCAAAACGCGGATTACTCGCAGGCGCAACGCCTGCGGTGTATGCAATGTATTTATTGATATAGCGACCATCCGGCCCGACTTTTTTCGCCGTACCTGTTTTAATCGCGATGCGATAGCCTTTGATCGCCGCCTTCACGCCACCGCCGCCGGGCAGGGCCACGCTTTCCATCATGTGTACGACGGTGCGGACGATCGATTCCGGGAAGATACGCTCACCGGGAACCGGCGGATCGACTTTGGTAATCGACAGCGGGCGATAGACGCCATAGCTGCCAATCGTTGCATAGACACGCGCTAACTGTAACGGCGTTACCATTAGCCCGTAGCCGAAAGAGAAGGTGGCCCTCTCTATGTCAGACCACCGTTGTTTTTGAGGATATAAGCCACTGCGTTCTCCGACCAACCCCAAATTGGTCGCCTTTCCGAGTCCAAAACGCGAGTAAGTTTCTACCAACGCTGAGGACGGCATCGCTAACGCCAGCTTAGAAACGCCGACGTTACTCGACTTCTGTAAAACCCCGGTGAGGGTCAATTCGCTGTAACGCGCCACGTCTTTGATTTCGTGGCCGTTGATTCGGTAAGGCACCGTGTTGAGCACGGTATTTTCATTGACGATACCGCGCTGCAGAGCCGTCATCACCACCATCGGTTTAACCGTTGAACCCGGCTCGAAGACGTCGGTGATGGCACGGTTACGCATGGCATCTTTGGCAGTGCCGGTGAAGTTGTTCGGGTTATAGGACGGGCTGTTGGCCATCGCCAACACTTCGCCGGTGCTGACATCCACCAGTACCGCACTGCCCGATTCCGCCTTGTTGAACGCCACGGCGTTATTCAGCTCACGATACACCAGCGCCTGCAGACGTTCGTCGATGCTCAGCGCCAGGTTGTGCGCCGCCTGGCTGTCCGTGGAAGAGATATCTTCAATCACGCGGCCGTAGCGGTCTTTACGCACTACACGTTCGCCCGGCTGGCCGGTCAGCCACTTATCGAAACTCTTCTCGACGCCCTCAATGCCCTGGCTGTCGACGTTGGTAAAGCCGATCAGGTGCGCGGTGACTTCTCCGGACGGGTAGTAGCGACGCGACTCTTCACGCAGGTGAATGCCGGGCAGCTTCAGCTTTTTGATGTAGTCGGCCATGTCAGGGTTAACCTGACGCGCCAGATAGATAAAGCGCCCTTTCGGGTTGGCGTTGACGCGAGCCGCCAGCTGATCGAGCGGCATTTTCAGCGCGTCAGCCAGGGCCTTCCAGCGGTTATCGAGGGAGATCCCGCCAGCGTCATGCAGCTCTTTCGGATCCGCCCAGATCGCTTTCACCGGCACGCTGACCGCCAGCGGACGCCCGGAACGGTCGGTGATCAGACCACGCGAGGTGGAGACCTCCTGCACGCGCAGGGAACGCATATCGCCCTGACGCACCAGCATGTCGGGAGCAATGATTTGCAGCCACGCCACACGTCCCAGCAGGAAACCCAGCGCCAGTAAAATGCAGCCGCAAAGCAACGCAAAACGCCAGCTGATAAAGCTGGCCTGTTCTTCCTGACGTTTTGGTTTAAGCGCCTTCGCCGCGGATTTCATGCGTCGCGTTTTCCCTTATTTTTGTACTACGATATTTTCCTGAGAAGGATCAACATGCTGCATCTGCAGCTTTTCCGTTGCGATCCGTTCAACCCGGCTATGATCGCCGAGCGCATTTTCTTCGAGGATCAGATTTCGCCACTCGATATCCAGCGCATCACGCTCCAGCACCAGCTGTTCGCGCTGCGCCGTTAACAAACGGGTATGGTGAGCGGTGGTCACTACGGTGACCGCCGACACAATAATGCAAATGAACAGGCACAGTGGCAGCTTGCCGAAACGCAACAGGTCGTCCCAGATGACGCCCGGCAAGGCATGACGCTCGTTGCTGCCTAACGTCTCTTTTACCTTGCTGAGGGTACCTGCCACTCTGCCGATCATGCACTGGTCCTTTCTGCGATGCGCAGTACTGAACTGCGGGCGCGTGGGTTCTCGTCCACTTCCGCTTCGCCCGGCATTAATTTGCCTAAGGCGCGCAGCTGGCGACCGCCCAGTTTTTTGAGTTGCTCTTCCGTCATCGGTAACCCGGCCGGCACCTGCGGACCACGGCTTTGCTCACGCATAAAGCGCTTCACAATGCGGTCTTCCAGCGAATGGAAGCTGATAACCGACAAACGGCCTCCCGGAGCCAGCACGTTAAGCGAACTTTTCAGCGCCTGCTCGATCTCGTCGAGCTCGCTGTTAACCCAGATACGAATGGCCTGGAAGGTGCGGGTCGCCGGGTGTTTGTACTTATCCTTCACCGGCGTTGCCGCAGCGATCACTTCCGCCAGCTCTTTGGTGCGGGTCATGGGTTCAATGCGGTTACGTTCCACGATGGCGCGGGCAATACGTTTGCCAAAGCGCTCTTCCCCGAAGGTTTTGATCACCCAGGCGATATCCGCTTCTTCTGCCGTTTGCAGCCACTCGGAGGCAGACTGGCCGCGCGTCGGATCCATACGCATGTCCAGTGGACCATCGCGCATAAAGGAGAAGCCGCGTTCAGCATCGTCAAGCTGAGGTGAGGAGACGCCAAGATCGAGGAGGATCCCGTCAATCTTACCGGTTAAATCGCGCTCACTGACGTACTCAGCCAGCGCAGAGAAAGGTCCATGTACGATGGAAAAGCGTGGGTCATCGATGGTTTTCGCCACGGCGATAGCCTGCGGATCGCGATCGATTGCCAGCAAACGGCCGTCCGCGCCCAGTTGGGAGAGGATCAAACGTGAGTGGCCACCCCGGCCAAAAGTGCCATCAATATAGATGCCATCAGGACGAATATTCAGGCCGTTGACGGCCTCATCCAGTAGCACCGTCGTATGTTTATAATTTTCCATCATATTTATAGAGACAAATCCTGCAATCGTTCCGACAATGTTGCGGAATCAGACTGCTCAGCGTCGATATCTTCCTTGACCCGTTGATACCAGGCCGTTTCATCCCACAGTTCAAACTTATTGAACTGTCCGACCAGCATCACTTCTTTTGTCAGACCGGCATGCTGCCGCAGCACGGGCGCAATCAATAAACGCCCCGCGCTGTCCATCTGACATTCACTGGCATGACCCAATAACAGCCGCTGCACGCGGCGTTCCTGCGGGTTCATGCTCGACAGTCGAGACAGCTTTTGCTCAATGATTTCCCATTCAGGCAAGGGGTAAAGCAGCAGGCAGGCGTGGTTGATGTCAATGGTGCAGACCATTTGACCAGAAGCGCTCTCGTTCAGCTGGTCGCGATATCGGGTTGGTACCGACAAACGCCCTTTGCTGTCGAGATTAACTAACGTCGCTCCACGGAACATGCCAGTCTCACCCCTCCTCACCACTTTAACCCACAAATTCCCACTTAAGGGAGTTTACGGAGCGATGGAAAAGCTTGTCAAGCCAGGACTTCCGCGACATCTGTCTAAATGCCACTGATTTACGAATGGAAGTTAACCCGGTTATTAACTGCACAACTGGCGCGGCAAAATTAACGTGATGAATATTTGTGAGAAAAAACGCGAATATGCATACCCGTCTTAAAAAACACTCATATCATCGCAGGTAAATATAAAGTGTCAGTTTGCGACGCGGGCGGCATTTTAAGCCATATTGCAGGGGGATGACAGCGCCAGATGCAGCGCGGGCGCGAAGCCTCTCACAGGCAGGCGTATACGGGCAAAAACAGAGAGTAAAAACGGCTGATAATTCAGCACTGGCGATGGGTTATGTAACAAAATAATACAATTATCTGCATAAATGACGACTAAATAAATATGAAACAACGTTTTCCTCAGTAAAGAGAATTAAAACGCGTAGCAGGCAAAGATTTTAAAGGAATTATCTTAAAAAGAATGTGGGAATTAATACGTTGATTCAGGATGAGAAATTCAGGGCAGCTTCCGCTGCCCTGTGGTCACTACACGCGGCTTAATATGCCGCGACGATAGAGATTACGACGGATACGTGTCAGGCCCGGTTTCGGCTTGCGCGGCTCATCGAGACTCGCCAGCACAATCTCCAGCACCCGCTCGGCCACGTCGCGATGACGCTGTGCGACGGCCAGTACCGGGCACTGCAGGAAATCGAGCAGCTCATGATCGCCGAAGGTGGCAATCGCCAGATCTGACGGGAGCTTACCTTCACGACGCAGCGTCACGTCCATCACCCCCTGCAACAGCGCAAACGAGGTGGTGAACAGCGCCTGCGGCATCGGATGGGTCTCCAGCCACTTCTCAAACAGCTGGGCAGAGGCTTCGCGCTCGTAGCTGTTGGCGTAGAGATAATCGACTTCACGAGGATCGTCTTTCCAGGCGGTGCGGAAACCCTGTTCACGCAGGAAACTCACGGAGAGTTCCGGCAGAGCCCCCAGATAGAGGACATTTTCCGCCGGGAAGGTGCGGAGCTCTGCCGCCAGCATTTCAGCATCGTCCTGATCCGCACCGACCACGCTGGTGAAGTGCTCACGATCTAACGCTCGGTCGAGAGCGACAATCGGAAATGCATCGTTGGCCCAACGCTGATAGAAGGGATGCTCAGGAGGTAACGAGGTGGAAACGATAATGGCATCAACCTGGCGTTGCAGCAGATGCTCAATGCAGCGCATTTCATTATCGGGCTGGTCTTCCGAACAGGCGATCAGCAGTTGATAGCCGCGCTGACGCGCCTGGCGCTCAAGGTAGTTTGCGATCCGGGTGTAGCTGGTATTTTCCAGATCCGGGATCACCAGACCGATCGAACGGGTGCGCCCGGCACGTAAACCTGCCGCGACGGCATTCGGATGGTAGTTATGTTCACGAACCACTGCCATGACTTTCTCAACGGTCTTATCGCTGACACGATACTGCTTCGCTTTACCGTTAATCACATAGCTTGCCGTCGTTCGCGACACACCGGCTAGCCTGGCGATTTCATCCAGTTTCACAATTGCCCCTTAAAAAAAAGAAAAGAGTCCATGACCTCGTCAGGGTTATGGCTAAATCTTGTAACATCTAAGCGCAGAATAGCCTGTGCAGCAACCGCTTTTGTCGGTGCAGCGGCGTCTGTACGCAAAAAAAAGCCCGGTCATTCACACCGGGCAAGCGAGAGGCGAATCTTTTATCCTTAACGCATCACTTTGTCGCCGCGGGAAAGCCCCACGACGCCCGAACGTGCGACTTCAACAATTTTGGCGACATCCCGCACCGAGGCGAGGAAGGCGTCCAGTTTATCACTGGTGCCGGCCAGCTGAACGGTATAGATAGAGGGGGTGACGTCGATGATCTGTCCGCGGAAAATGTCCGCGTTGCGTTTCACCTCTTCCCGCCCGTAACCGGTGGCCTGAATTTTCACCAGCATGATCTCACGTTCAACGTAAGCCCCCTGCCCCAGTTCGCTGACGCGTAATACATCAACCAGTTTGTGCAGCTGCTTTTCGATCTGCTCCAGCACCTTTGCGTCACCGACCGTCTGGATAGTCATGCGCGAAAGCGTGGGATCGTCCGTCGGGGCAACCGTCAGGCTTTCGATGTTATAGCCGCGCTGTGCAAAGAGCCCAATCACGCGCGACAGCGCGCCGGACTCGTTTTCCAGTAATACAGATAATATCCGGCGCATATCAGGTTCTCTCCGTTTTGCTTAACCACATTTCATCCATACCGCCGCCGCGAATATGCATCGGATAGACATGCTCTGTGCCATCAACCACGACATCGACAAACACCAGGCGGTTGTTGTTAACGTGCTCAAGCGCTTCGCTGAGCTTCGCCTCCAGCTCTGCCGGATTGCTGATGCGCATACCAATGTGGCCGTAGGCTTCGGCCAGACGGACAAAATCAGGCAGCGACTTCATGTATGACTGTGAATGACGGCCCGAATAGATCATGTCCTGCCACTGCTTCACCATGCCCAGATAACCGTTGTTCAGGTTAAGGACCAGTACCGGCAGGTCGTACTGCAGCGCAGTGGACAGCTCCTGAATGTTCATCTGAATGCTGCCATCGCCGGTCACGCAGACCACCGTTTCGTTCGGTAACGCCAGCTTCACGCCCAGCGCGGCTGGCAGGCCAAAGCCCATGGTGCCGAGGCCACCGGAATTGATCCAACGACGCGGCTTATCAAACGGATAATAGAGGGCGGCAAACATCTGGTGCTGACCCACGTCCGAGGTCACGTAAGCCTCGCCTTTTGTCAGTCGCCAGATGGTTTCAATTACCGCCTGCGGCTTGATGCTTTCACTTTGGGTGTCGTATTTCAGGCACTGGCGGGCGCGCCACTGCTCGATCTGTAACCACCAGTCTCGGATCTCATCGAGCGGCTGAACGTCGTTTTCCTGCCCCAGCAGTTCCAGCATCTGTTCTAGTACCAGACGCGCGTCGCCAACAATGGGCACATCCGCCGGGACGGTTTTGGAAATGGAGGTTGGATCGATATCAATGTGCAGCACCGTGGCGTTCGGACAATACTTCGCCAGGTTGTTGGTAGTGCGATCGTCAAAGCGCACCCCGACAGCAAAAATGACGTCGGAATTGTGCATCGTCATGTTGGCTTCATAGGTGCCATGCATCCCGAGCATGCCGAGTGCCTGACGGTGAGTGGCCGGGAAAGCGCCTAAACCCATTAATGAAGAGGCCACCGGTAGGTTCAGCTTTTCGATAAGCGCACGCAGCTGCGTTTCACACTTAGCGTTGACTGCCCCGCCGCCGACATACACCACCGGTTTTTTCGCCGTCACCAGAGTCTGCAACGCCCGCTTGATCTGGCCTTTGTGCCCCTGAGTGGTGGGATTGTAAGAGCGCATGCTGACCGATTCCGGCCAGACGTACGGCAGTTTGTTCGCCGGATTGAGGATATCTTTAGGCAGGTCAACCACCACCGGTCCCGGACGCCCGCTCGCTGCCAGCCAGAAGGCTTTTTTCAACACGCCGGGAATATCTTCCGTCTGTTTGACCAGGAAACTGTGTTTCACCACCGGGCGGGAGATGCCGACCATGTCGCACTCCTGAAAGGCATCGTAGCCAATCAGCGAGGTTGCAACCTGACCGGAGAGCACCACCATCGGAATGGAGTCCATATAGGCCGTGGCAATACCCGTAATGGCGTTGGTCGCACCGGGGCCGGATGTCACCAGCACCACGCCAACTTCACCTGTCGCACGCGCCAGTCCATCGGCCATATGTACGGCGGCTTGCTCATGGCGCACCAGAACGTGATCGATACCGCCCACGGTATGTAGCGCATCGTAAATATCGAGGACCGCGCCCCCGGGGTAACCGAACACTTGCTTCACGCCCTGATCGATTAACGATCGGACGACCATTTCGGCGCCAGACAACATCTCCATGATTAGCCTCCAGGCTTATCGTTTCAGACGGACAGGAGAAATATGCACTGAGCCGTCTTTTTTGTCAGGGTCTCCCCTGGCGTTTTTTATTGTGCAGAGTGACAGTTACCATAACCGCTCGCCGAAAGGCAGGCAATTAGCAAACCTGTACGGGCGCATAAACGCGAAAGAAGAAAAATGAGGTATTAATCTTTGTTATGGATAAATCAACTACGATAACGAAGAGGCTTGCGCATTCATCATTTAAAAAGGGAAAGGTGCAGTAATTCATGCAATTTTACCGCCGGGAAGCGGCAGTAAAAAAAACGGCTACAGAATAAAATTTCAGAAATTAAAATAAAATCAGGATAAAGAGCAAGAACAGGGCCATTTATCCTGGCGTCGTTTAGCGGCGGCACACGCTCACCAGCAGCTCTTCCATCCATTGATGGCCTTTATCGCGCCCGGCAGCCTCGTGCCAGGAGAGATAGCACGTGCGCGAGTTAAGGTTCAACGGCAGCGGTAATATCCTCAGATTCAGCGGCTCGGCAAACTCCTCTACCAGCCACCGCGGCGCAATGGCAACCAGCTGCGTTTGCGAGACGACATTTAATACGCTGACCATTGCCATTCCCTGATATGCCACGCAGGCCTGTTTATCCGGGGTGTCGTACCACGGCTGGCTAAAGGAGGCGTAGCGATCGAGAGCGACAACCGCATGCTGCTCACGATAAATATCGCTCTCCAGCAGCGTACCAAGCAGGCGTGGGTGTGATTTGCTGGTTACCAGCACCATTTCATCTTTGAATAAGGGTACGCAGGAAAATTCCGGACGGCGGAACTCTTCATAGCCAATCACAAACTCAGTTTCCTGATAACGCAGCTGATGTTCCGTATTCTGGTTAAGGGAAGACTTGAACACCAGATGAATATTAGGCGCGACCTGTTCAACCTGATTATAAATAAGCGAGGTCAAATAATTATCGAGCGGACTGCAAACGCATAAATGAAAAATACGTTCGCTGCTCGACGAGTCGAAACCCGAACCCGGGAGTTCATTCTGTACGAGCTGCAGTGCCTGGCGGACCGAGGCAAACAGCTGGAATGCACGCGCCGTAGGCTGGATCCCACGGCCATAGCGCACAAATAATTCGTCATTAAACATCACCTTGAGCCTGGCGACGGCATTACTGACGGCGGGCTGTGACATCCCCAGAGACTGGGCGGCGCGCGTGATATTTTGCTCTTGCATCACTGCGTCAAAGACCGTTAACAGATTCAAATCAACCGTACGAAGCTGCGGTTTTGCCCCGTCGAATGCTGCCGGTTTTTCACTTTTTTCTTCAGACATATCCTGCTCCACTGTCACACTAAGCTCCCTTTACTCGTCAGCAATAATCATTTTTAAAAATATGATTTACCACGCATATAAAACAAGAAAAAGAGAAATGTTACAAATTAGGAATATATAAATACCCGTCAACCGCGACAGGGATAAGAAATAAAACACGAGAACGTGCTCAGATAAGGTGAAACATATCTTTGAGCTAATGATTCGAATGAAACCATAAATCACACAAATAAACAATATGGCGTTTAGTTAAGGGTTATTTAAGTTTTAATGAATTATTAATGGCAACTTAATTTAAATGGTTAACATTTTATTATCACTAACATTACTTCCGTCTGCTTTATACGCTTAGCATCTGGCTAACGTAATGAAAGTTAAAGACTTCAAAAGGCAAACCTATTGTTTCGAAAGTTTGAATAATTGCAATCAAGTATATTCAAATAATTCTGTCGATGTATTTAGCCTAATCCGGCAGAATAACAAAATCGCCAAAAACGGAAAAACCAGCACAATAAGCTAACTTCATCGTTTGAGGCTGGAAGGCTGAACCATCGTTTTCACTTCACAGGGGTTGACATCAAACCGCGTATCCAGTACCACTAAAAGCATATCTTATTTATCTGGGGCATGATTCATGATTCGCAGCATTCGTTTCACCGGTCTACTACTACTAAACGCATCCACTGTGCGCGGTAGACTGGCGGGCGAAATTCAGCGTTGAATCGTTCTCTGGTTAACACAAAAAACCCGCGCCACTGCGCGGGTTTTTTTATGCTCGTAGCAAGGCGCCCAAATACAGACAAGGACCTAACCCATGAGCCAGCAAGTCATTATTTTCGATACGACCTTACGTGACGGTGAACAGGCATTACAGGCAAGCCTGAGCGTTAAAGAGAAATTGCAGATTGCTCTGGCCCTTGAACGTATGGGCGTGGACGTGATGGAGGTGGGCTTCCCGGTCTCTTCTCCGGGTGATTTCGAATCCGTTCAGACCATTGCCCGCACCATCAAAAATAGCCGTGTATGCGCCCTGGCCCGCTGCGTCGAGAAGGACATCGACGTGGCCGCTGAGTCGCTGAAAATTGCTGAAGCTTTCCGAATTCATACCTTTATTGCTACTTCACCAATGCACATCGCCACCAAGCTGCGCAGCACGCTGGATGAGGTGATTGAGCGCTCCATCTATATGGTGAAACGCGCCCGTAACTACACCGACGACGTTGAGTTCTCCTGCGAAGACGCAGGCCGTACGCCAATTGAAGATTTAGCCCGTGTGGTTGAAGCGGCGATCCGTGCCGGTGCCACCACCATCAACATCCCGGACACCGTCGGCTACACCATGCCGTTCGAATTCTCCAACATCATTACCGGGCTGTATGAACGTGTGCCGAACATTGATAAAGCGATTATCTCCGTTCACACCCATGACGATTTGGGCCTGGCGGTAGGTAACGCCATTGCAGCCGTCCATGCCGGAGCGCGTCAGGTAGAAGGCGCCATGAACGGTATCGGTGAGCGTGCGGGCAACTGTTCGCTGGAAGAAGTGATCATGGCGATCAAAGTGCGCAAAGACATCATGAATGTGCAGACCCGCATTAATCACCACGAAATCTGGCGCACCAGCCAGACCGTCAGCCAGATCTGCAACATGCCGGTCCCGGCGAACAAAGCGATTGTCGGCACCGGGGCCTTTGCCCACTCCTCCGGTATCCACCAGGACGGCGTGCTGAAGAACCGCGAAAACTACGAGATCATGACCCCGGAATCTATCGGTCTGAACCAGGTGCAGTTGAACCTGACCTCCCGCTCTGGCCGTGCTGCGGTAAAACACCGCATGGAAGAGATGGGTTATAAAGAGACCGATTACAACATGGATCACCTGTACGACGCCTTCCTGAAGCTGGCCGATAAGAAAGGACAAGTCTTCGATTACGATCTGGAAGCGCTGGCGTTTATCAACAAGCAGCAGGAAGAGCCAGAGCATTTCCGTCTGGATTACTTCAGCGTGCAGTCAGGTTCAAGCGATATTGCCACCGCCTCCGTTAAGCTGGCCTGTGGCGATGAGATCAAAGCGGAAGCTGCCAACGGTAACGGTCCGGTCGATGCCATTTACCAGGCCATTAACCGCGTCACCGAGTACGACGTTGAGCTGGTCAAATATGACCTGACGGCCAAAGGCCAGGGCAAAAACGCGCTGGGCCAGGTGGATATCGTGGTCAACTATAACGGCCGCCGCTTCCATGGCGTGGGCCTGGCGACCGATATCGTCGAATCCTCCGCCAAAGCGATGGTTCACGTCCTGAACAACATCTGGCGCGCCGCTGAAGTGGAAAAAGAGTTGCAACGCAAAGCTCAGAATAAAGAGAACAATAAGGAAACCGTGTAATGTCGAAGAATTACCATATTGCTGTGTTACCGGGCGACGGAATTGGCCCCGAAGTTATGGCACAGGCGCTGAAGGTTCTGGAAGCGATCCGCACCCGTTTTGCGATGAAAATTACCACCAGCCACTACGATGTGGGCGGTATCGCCATTGATAATCACGGCACGCCGTTGCCGCAGGCGACCCTGACAGGCTGCGAGAACGCCGACGCGGTGCTGTTTGGCTCCGTGGGTGGCCCGAAGTGGGAACACCTGCCGCCGGCCGAGCAGCCTGAGCGCGGCGCGCTGCTGCCGTTGCGTAAACATTTCAAGCTGTTCAGCAACCTGCGTCCGGCAAAGCTGTACCAGGGGCTGGAAGAGTTTTGTCCGCTGCGCGCCGATATCGCCGCTAACGGGTTCGACATTCTGTGCGTTCGCGAGCTGACCGGCGGCATCTACTTTGGTCAGCCGAAAGGCCGTGAAGGCAGCGGTCAGCACGAAAAAGCCTTTGATACCGAGGTTTATCACCGTTTTGAGATCGAACGTATCGCCCGTATCGCGTTCGAATCTGCCCGCAAGCGTGGCCATAAAGTCACCTCGATCGATAAAGCGAACGTGCTGCAATCCTCGATCCTGTGGCGTGAAATCGTTAACGAAATCGCCCGGGAATACCCGGACGTGCAGCTGTCGCATATGTATATCGACAATGCCACCATGCAGCTGATTAAAGATCCGTCCCAGTTCGACGTGCTGCTGTGCTCTAACCTGTTCGGTGACATTCTCTCTGACGAGTGCGCGATGATCACCGGCTCGATGGGGATGCTGCCGTCCGCCAGCCTGAACGAAGAAGGCTTTGGCCTGTACGAACCGGCAGGCGGTTCAGCGCCGGATATCGCGGGTAAGAACATTGCGAACCCGATTGCGCAGATCCTCTCCCTGGCGCTGCTGCTGCGCTACAGCCTGGATGCCAACGACGCGGCGACGGCGATTGAAAACGCCATCAACCGGGCGCTGGAAGAAGGCATTCGCACCGGTGATTTGGCCCGTGGCGCTGCTGCCGTTACTACCGATGAAATGGGTGACATCATCGCCCGCTATGTCGCTGAAGGGGTGTAATCATGGCGAAGACGTTGTACGAAAAGTTATTTGATGCGCACGTAGTCTTTGAAGCGCCGAACGAAACCCCACTGCTCTATATCGATCGTCATCTGGTTCACGAAGTGACCTCGCCGCAGGCGTTTGATGGCCTGCGTGCGCATCATCGCCCGGTGCGTCAGCCAGGCAAAACCTTTGCGACCATGGACCATAACGTTTCGACGCAGACTAAAGACATCAACGCCTCCGGTGAGATGGCGCGCATTCAGATGCAGGAGCTGATCAAAAACTGCAACGAGTTTGGCGTTGAGCTGTACGACCTGAACCACCCGTATCAGGGCATTGTCCACGTGATGGGGCCGGAGCAAGGGATTACCCTGCCGGGCATGACTATCGTCTGCGGTGACTCCCATACCGCCACCCACGGCGCTTTTGGCGCGCTGGCGTTCGGGATCGGCACCTCAGAAGTAGAACATGTGCTGGCGACGCAGACCCTGAAGCAGGGCCGCGCGAAGACCATGAAGATTGAAGTTACCGGCGAGGCTGCCCCGGGCATCACCGCCAAAGACATCGTGCTGGCGATCATCGGTAAAACCGGCAGCGCCGGCGGCACCGGTCATGTGGTGGAGTTCTGCGGCAGCGCGATCCAGGCCCTGAGCATGGAAGGCCGTATGACCCTGTGCAACATGGCCATTGAGATGGGCGCAAAAGCCGGTCTGGTCGCCCCGGATGAGATCACCTTCGCCTATGTGAAGGATCGTCTGCATGCCCCGAAAGGCCAGCACTACGACGATGCGGTCGCTTACTGGAAAACCCTGAAAACGGACGAGGGCGCGCAGTTTGACACCGTGGTGACCCTGCAGGCCGAGGCCATCGCACCGCAGGTGACCTGGGGCACTAACCCAGGCCAGGTGATCTCCGTTAACGACAACATTCCTGACCCGGCCTCGTTCGCCGATCCGGTTGAGCGCGCCAGCGCAGAGAAGGCGCTGGCCTATATGGGGCTAAAACCGGGCGTGCCGTTGACCGACGTGGCGATTGATAAAGTGTTTATCGGCTCCTGTACCAACTCGCGTATCGAAGATTTACGTGCGGCAGCCGAAGTGGCTAAAGGCCGTAAAGTGGCCGCAGGCGTGCAGGCGCTGGTAGTGCCGGGCTCCGGTCCGGTAAAAGCGCAGGCGGAAGCCGAAGGTCTGGATAAAATTTTCATTGAAGCGGGCTTTGAATGGCGTCTGCCAGGCTGCTCCATGTGTCTGGCCATGAATAACGACCGCCTGAACCCGGGTGAGCGTTGCGCCTCCACCAGTAACCGTAACTTTGAAGGTCGTCAGGGGCGCGGCGGGCGCACACACCTGGTCAGCCCGGCGATGGCCGCGGCAGCCGCAGTGACCGGCCATTTTGCCGATATTCGCAGCCTGAAATAAGGAGACCATCATGGCAGAGAAATTTACCCAACATACTGGCCTGGTGGTCCCCCTGGACGCGGCCAACGTCGATACCGACGCCATTATTCCGAAGCAGTTTTTGCAGAAGGTTACTCGCACCGGTTTTGGTGCCCATCTGTTTAACGACTGGCGTTTTCTGGATGACAAAGGCGAAGTGCCGAACCCGGAGTTCGTACTGAACTTCCCGGAATTCAAAGGCGCTTCTATCCTGCTGGCGCGGGAAAACTTCGGCTGCGGCTCCTCCCGTGAGCACGCGCCCTGGGCCCTGACCGACTACGGTTTCAAAGTGGTGATTGCGCCGAGCTTTGCCGACATCTTCTACGGTAACAGCTTCAACAACCAGCTGCTGCCGGTGACGTTAAGCGATACACAGGTCGACGAGCTGTTTGCGCTGGTGCAGAGCCATCCGGGGATGACGTTTGAAGTGGACCTGGAAGCTCAGGAAGTGAAAGCCGGGGATAAAACCTATAGCTTTAACATTGATGCGTTCCGCCGCCACTGCATGATCAACGGCCTGGACAGCATCGGGCTGACGCTGCAGCACGAAGACGCGATTTCCGCCTACGAGAACAAACAGCCGGCGTTTATGCGTTGATTTAATGGCCCGCGATGCGGGCCATTAAAAAGGTGCCTGAGCCAACCAAACGACTCACTCTGGAAAGGCGGGGAAACCTCTCCCCGCCCTCGCCTTAACGTTTCACTTCGCAAGCTAACACTGCCGCCAGCTCTGTATGGTCCTGTCTGTATCGCAGCTCACACAGCGAGTCGCGCACCATCCAGGTGAAGATCAATAACGTCATACAGATCATCAACAAACCTAACAGCAGAGTACGTTTTGGCATTCCAGCCACCTTATTGCTTTCCAGCGATGAAGAGGCTACCCTCACAGGGCTTAGTTGTGTTGGTTGGTTGGGTAGCCTCACATCAATGTTACGTTGAGTGGGGCTTTCTTCTGTCTACCCTTCCAGCAATGCTTCAGGCAAACAGCCTCAAGCACCCGCGTGAACTCTATTCGTAATCCGTCCTGCTGTCAGAATGGGCTCTCATTTCGTGAAGCCGCCTTCCAGAATTTCAGTCTCTTTTACCCGCCAGGTCAGCACCAGCGCCACCAGCGAAATCGCCGCAATCACCCAGTACACCCGGTAGTGACCATAGTTTTGCGCCAGCGCGCCCTGGATAATCCCCGCCAGAATGACCCCGGTTGAAATGCTGTTGGTAAACAAGGTAGTGGCTGAACCTGCCCGCCCCGGCATCAGGTCCTGGAACCAGAGCATGCCAATCCCGGCGACGATGCCGATAAAGACCGCATTAAACAGCTGCAGAGCGAGTAGCGCTTCGCGGCTGTGAAAGAGGATCAGACCCAGATAAAACAGCACACCCGCTGCCACCGCAATCACCATCATCCGACGTTTACCGAAGTATTTAACGTAATAACCGGCAAGGATCATCGCCGGAATTTCCAGCCCGGCAGCGGTGCCCATTAAGATCCCGGCCAGCTTGTCCGGCAGGCCCAGATCGCTGCTGATCCACAGCGGCATGTCGATGATGTACATGGTGTTGCAGGTCCACATCAGCGTGGAGGCGATAAACAGCCTGCGGACATTTTTGTCTTTCCAGCCGCTGACCTGGGTCACCGGTACCGCGTCTGCGGAGTCTACCCGGGAAACGGAGGGCAGCGCGAAGGCAATCAGCCCCAGGCTAATGGCAAAAATGGCCGCCGCAATAGAGAACATGGCGGTAAAGCCATAGTTGAGGGCCAGCATAAAGGCCAGCGGCGGGCCGATGACCCACGCCAGAGAAAGCTGAGCACGCATCACCGAGCTGAACATCACCACTTCCCGCGCGGAGCTATCGGCATATTCCCGCGCGAGAGCAAACAGCTGCGGCATGGCGGTATTGGCCAGTGAAGCCAGCAGCACGCCGCAGGTGAGTAAGGTCAGATAGTGACGGTTAAAGGCAAACAGCAGCGCGTTGCCGATCGCCATCGCGCAGCAAAAGAGGATCAACTTGCGGCGATCGCCCTGGCTGTCCGATCGCTTCGCCAGCCACAGGCTGACCAGGATCCCGGCGACGGCGTTGACGGTGTAAAAAATCCCCACCCAGAAAGGCTGAGCACCCACCTCACGGCTCAGGAACAGGCTCAGGGTCGGGGCCTGCAACGCACCGGCGACGCCCATCATAAACGCCACCACCATAAAGGCAGCATACACACCGTTGAGACGGCGTCCCATCGTCATTAACCAGAGCATTACCTGTTCCCTTTAGCGCAAGTGAAAACGAAAAAAGCCAGCAGATAATACCTGCTGGCGTGGTGATTCGCACCAATACTCAGTCACACATGATCGAAGCAATTCAGCGTTCCGAGGTCGACGTTGTCACCTCCCACTGCATCAGATCTTCCAGTATTTTCAGCCGCTGCTCTGCACACCGGCGGGCCAGCCAGGACACTCCCTTTGTCGCTGAAAAGTACTGTTGGTAAAACTGATTCGCGGTAGACCTCTTCATATTCACCTCCTCGCTTCAACGAAGTGAATTATTGGCCTAATATAGGGATTAATAAATTGCTGATTTTTTGTCAGGAGTTCCCCTTTTATGCCCTCTGGTCGTCTGCAACAACAATTCATCCGCCTGTGGCAATGCTGTGATGGCCAGACCCGGGACACCACGCTCAGCGAGCTGGCCGAACTGCTCAGCTGCTCGCGACGCCACATGCGCACCCTGCTCAACACCATGCAGCAGCAGGGCTGGCTGAGCTGGGAGGCCGAGGCCGGACGCGGCAAGCGTTCCCGTCTCACCTTTCTGTACACCGGCCTCGCGCTGCAGCAGCAGCGGGCGGAAGATCTGCTCGAGCAGGATCGCATCGAGCAGCTGGTGCAGCTGGTGGGCGACAAGGCCGCGGTGCGCCAGATGCTGGTCTCCCACCTGGGCCGCAGCTTCCGTCAGGGCAGGCATATTCTGCGGGTGCTCTATTATCGCCCGATGAAAAACCTGTTGCCGGGCAGCGCGTTACGGCGCTCCGAAACCCACATGGCGCGGCAGATCTTTAGCGGGCTGACGCGTATAAATGAGGAAAACGGGGAACTGGAAGCCGACATTGCCCACCACTGGCAGCAACTTTCCCCGCTGCACTGGCGCTTTTTCCTGCGGCCCGGCATCCATTTCCATCACGGACGCGAGCTGGAAATGGCCGACGTGATTGCCACGCTGCAGCGCGCCCGCGAGCTGCCCCTCTATTCACACATCACCCGGATCCAGTCCCCCACCGCCTGGACCCTGGACATCCAGCTTTCACAGCCCGACCGCTGGCTGCCCTGGCTGCTGGGGTATGTACCCTCGATGATCCTGCCGCGCGAGTGGGAAACGATGCACAACTTTACCAGCCAGCCGGTGGGCACCGGGCCCTATGCCGTCTCGCGCAACAACAATAACCAGCTCAAGATCCGCGCCTTCGATGATTACTTTGGCTACCGGGCGCTGATTGACGAGGTGAACGTCTGGGTCCTGCCGGATATCAACGAAGAACTGAGCGTCGGCCTGACGCTGGAAGGGCCCACCGAGGGGGAAAAGGCGGTGGAGAGCCGGCTTGAAGAGGGCTGCTACTATCTGTTGTTCGACGCCCGCTCTCACCGTGGAGCCAGCCCCGAGGTGCGCCAGTGGGTAAGCCGGATCCTCTCCCCGGCCAACCTGATCTATCAGGCCGAGGAGTTGTATCAATCCTACTGGTTCCCGGCGTATGGCCTGCTGCCCCGCTGGCACCATGCCCGCCCGGGGCGCGGTGACAAACCGGCCGGGCTGGAGAGCCTCACCCTGACCTTCTATCGCGAGCATATTGAACATCGGGTGATCGCCAGAATGATGAGTGAACTGCTGGCCGCCGAGCAGGTGACGCTGAATATTCAGGAGGTCAGTTATGAGGAGTGGCATCGCGGCGAGACGGTGAGCGACATCTGGCTTAACAGTGTCAACTTCACCCTGCCCCTCGACTTCTCGCTGTTCTCGCATCTGTATGAAGTCCCGCTCCTGCAACACTGCATCGCGCGCGACTGGCAGCAGGACGCCACCCAGTGGCGCGCGGGCGAGATGAACCTTGCCGTCTGGTGTCAGCAGCTGCTGTCCCAGCAGGCGATTGTCCCGCTGATCCACCACTGGCTGATGATCCAGGGACAGCGCAGTATGCGCGGCTTACGCATGAACACCCTGGGCTGGTTTGACTTTAAATCGGCGTGGTTTGCGCCGCCGGAACCATAATACTTTCGTAATATTCACCAAATCATTACAATACCGCCGTTCTCAACGGGGTGCTGCGCGCAAGCGTGTGCTGAGAAAATACCCGTCGAACCTGATCCGGATAACGCCGGCGAAGGGATTTGAGGCTGTCGCTCAAAATCCTTTGCCACTCTCACATACAGAGGTGCAAAGTGTTCAAAACTGTTCTTCCCCTGCTGGCGCTGATTGCGCTGCCTGCCGTCGCCAGTCCTGTCCTGACGGTCTACACCTACGACTCCTTCGCCGCCGACTGGGGCCCAGGCCCGGCGGTCAAAAAAGCCTTTGAAGCCGACTGCAACTGCGAGCTGAAATTCGTGGCGCTGGAAGATGGCGTCTCGCTGCTCAATCGCCTGCGTATGGAAGGCAAGAACAGCAAAGCCGACGTGGTGCTGGGTCTGGACAACAACCTGCTGGAAGCGGCCACGCAAACCGGGCTGTTCGCCAAAAGCGGCGTGGCCACCGAGGCGGTTAACGTTCCTGGCGGCTGGAAGAACGAGACCTTTGTGCCGTTCGATTACGGCTACTTCGCCTTCGTGTATGACAAAAATAAGCTGAAAAACCCGCCGAAAAGCCTGAAAGAGCTGGTTGAGAGCGACCAGAAATGGCGCGTGATCTACGAAGATCCGCGCACCAGCACGCCGGGGCTGGGTCTGCTGCTGTGGATGCAAAAAGTGTACGGCGATAAGACCCCGGAAGCCTGGCAGAAGCTGGCCGCCAAAACCGTCACCGTTACCAAAGGCTGGAGCGAGGCCTACGGCCTGTTCCTGAAAGGGGAAAGTGACCTGGTGCTGAGCTACACCACCTCTCCGGCGTATCACATTATTTCGGAGAAAAAAGAGAACTATGCCGCCGCTGATTTTGCCGAAGGTCACTACCTGCAGGTCGAAGTCGCTGCCCGCACCGCGGCCAGCAAACAGCCTGAACTGGCCGAGAAGTTCCTGAAATTTATAGTCTCGCCGTCGTTCCAGAATGCTATCCCGACCGGCAACTGGATGTACCCGGTCACCAACGTGGCGTTACCTGCCGGTTTCGACACTCTGGTGAAACCGCAAACCGCGCTGGAATACTCCCCGCAGGAAGTGGCCGGGAAACGTGCCGCCTGGGTCAGTGAATGGCAACGCGCCGTCAGCCGCTGATCGCCGGCTGGTTACTCCCGGGGCTGATGGCCGCCACCCTGATGGTGGCCGTCGCCCTGGGAGCATTTCTGGCGCTGTGGTTTAACGCGCCGGCCACCGACATCGCGGGGCTGCTGCACGACAGCTATCTGTGGCACGTCATCCGCTTCTCTTTCTGGCAGGCGTTTCTTTCCGCCCTGTTCTCCGTCGTGCCTGCCATTTTTCTTGCCCGCGCCCTCTACCGGCGTCGTTTCCCCGGACGGCAGGCGCTGCTGCGCCTGTGCGCCATGACCCTGATCCTGCCGGTGCTGGTGGCGATATTTGGCATTCTCAGCGTCTACGGGCGTCAGGGCTGGCTTGCCGCCCTCTGCCAGGCCCTCGGGCTGGAGTGGAGCTTCTCGCCTTATGGCCTGCAGGGCATTCTGCTGGCGCACGTCTTTTTCAACATGCCGATGGCGACGCGGCTGCTGCTGCAGGCGCTGGAGAACATCCCCGGCGAGCAGCGCCAGCTCGCCGCCCAGCTCGGGATGCGCGGCGGGTCCTTTTTCCGGTTTGTGGAGTGGCCGTGGCTGCGTCGGCAAATTCCCCCCGTCGCGGCGCTGATCTTTATGCTCTGCTTTGCCAGCTTCGCCACCGTGCTCTCGCTGGGCGGCGGGCCGCAGGCCACCACCATTGAGCTCGCCATCTATCAGGCTTTAAGCTACGACTACGATCCGGGTCGTGCGGCGCTGCTGGCGATGGTGCAGATGTTCTGCTGCCTGGGGCTGGTGATGCTAAGCCAGCGGCTGGGTAAAGCCATCGCGGTGGGCAGCAGCCAGCTTGCCGGCTGGCGCGATCCGCAGGACAGCCTGCGCAGCCGCCTGACCGACGGCCTGCTCATCACCCTTGCCCTGCTGCTGATGCTCCCGCCGCTGCTGGCGGTGGTGGTGGATGGCCTGAATCTTAACCTGCTGTCGGTGCTGCAACAGCCGGTGCTGTGGCAGGCGCTCGGCACCTCGCTGCGCATTGCCCTGGGGGCGGGTCTGCTCTGCGTGCTGCTGACCATGATGCTGCTGTGGAGCAGCCGCGAGCTGTATGCCCGTCAGGCGAAAGTGGCCGGGCAGGTGCTGGACCTGAGTGGGATGCTGATCCTGGCGATGCCCGGCATCGTGCTGGCGAGCGGCTTTTTCCTGCTGTTTAACAGCACCGTCGGCCTGCCCGAGTCGGCCGATGGCATTGTCATCTTCACCAACGCCCTGATGGCCATTCCGTATGCGCTGAAGGTGCTGGAAAACCCGATGCGCGATCTCAGCGCCCGCTACACGCTGCTCTGCGATTCGCTGGGGATGCACGGCTGGCAGCGGCTGAAGGTGGTGGAACTCCGCGCGCTGAAACGCCCGCTGGCGCAGGCGCTGGCCTTTGCCTGCGTGCTGTCGATCGGTGATTTCGGGGTGGTGGCGCTGTTTGGCAATGATGATTTTCGCACCCTGCCGTTCTGGCTGTATCAGCAGATAGGCTCGTATCGCAGCCAGGATGGCGCCGTCACGGCGCTGCTGCTGTTGCTGCTGTGCTTTGCATTATTTACCGTTATCGAAAAACTCCCGGGGCGTGATGCTAACTCTCACTGATGTCACCTGGCTTTATCAGCATCTGCCGATGCGCTTTACCCTGTCCGTGCGCCAGGGTGAATTGATCGCCGTGCTCGGCCCCAGCGGTGCGGGGAAAAGCACGCTCCTCAACCTGGTGGCGGGTTTTCTGCAACCGGCCAACGGCCGTATCACCATTGAGGGCCAGGATCACACCCACACACCGCCGTCGCAGCGTCCGGTATCGATGCTGTTTCAGGAAAACAATCTCTTTACCCATCTGAGCGTGCGCCAGAACATCGGTCTCGGCATGCATCCTGGGCTCAGGCTGAATGCCGGACAACAGCAGAAGCTGAGTGATATCGCGAGCCAGATGGGAATTGGCGATCTGCTGGACCGGCTGCCGGGTGAGCTTTCGGGGGGGCAGCGTCAGCGCGTCGCCCTCGCCCGCTGTCTGGTACGCGAGCAACCGATCCTGCTGCTGGATGAGCCCTTCTCGGCGCTCGACCCGGCATTACGTCAGGAGATGCTGCAGCTGGTCAAAGAGGTGTGCGAACGCCAGAACCTGACGATGCTGATGGTCTCCCACAGCGTGGAAGATGCGGTC
Organism: Leclercia sp.; assembly: GCF_036780805.1. NCBI lineage: Bacteria > Pseudomonadati > Pseudomonadota > Gammaproteobacteria > Enterobacterales > Enterobacteriaceae > Leclercia > Leclercia sp. Next base: position 100,879 of record NZ_DAIQCE010000003.1, read on the forward strand.
AAAATTGCCCATCGGTCGGTGGTGATTGCCGATGGCCGTATCGCCTGGGACGGCGATACGGAGCAGCTGGTGAGCGGAAAGGCCAGCGCGTCGCGCCTGCTGGGGATCCGCTAACGGCGGTCAGCGGCTGACCACCTTCAATAAGATCTCGCCATAGACCGGCATCAGCGGGTGGCGGATCAGCGCCACCAGCGCCACTACGGCGATCCCCAGGGTGACGGGTGCCAGCCAGAATAAGCGTCCGCGCGGCAGATAATGGCTCAGACGATCCCCGGAGGCTTTCCCGCTGCGCCACAGTCGCCAGCAGAGCCATGCCGCCAGCCACAGCAGCAGCGCGGTCGCCAGCAGCAGCCACTTAAAGCCGCCGCTCTGAACGTCAGAAGGAATATCGATGGCCGCCCCGGCCAGAATGCCTGGCAGGAAGTAAACTGGCGGCCACAGCAGGCAGCCCAGCAGGTTCGGCACAATGAACTTGCTTACCGGCAGATCCAGCATCCCCGCTACCATCGGCACCAGCGGACGCGTCGGGCCAACAAAGCGGCCCACCAGAATGGTAAACATGCTGTGCTGATGCAGGGCGTGCTCGGTTTTATCGAGCAGGGCTTTGTTCTTCTTCATGAACGACCAGCGGTGGAGCGGCTTTTTAAAGCGCCAGCCCAGCCAGAATGAGATCCAGTCCCCCAGCAGACACCCGACAATCCCCGCCAGCCACGCCTGCCAGAAGTTCACCTCGCCGCTGCCGATCAGCGCGCCAAGCCCGCTCATCATCACCGTGCCGGGTAAAATCAGACCGACCAGCGCCAGGGATTCAAGAAAGGCCACTAACGCCACAGCGATGAGCGAGTAAGTAACGGACTGGGTAATGAAATGTTCCAGCAATGCCTGCATAACAGTTCCGGTCAGGTGACGAAGCAGGGATTCTGCGAAGAGAGGCCTGCCGCGTCAAGACAACAATTGTCTGAATAGTTTACCGGGTGTGAACGGCATACAGCGAATATGTTTAGTTTTATTTACCTTCTATTCACACCCTGCGCGAAATTCGCTCGGGCTGGCACCGGTGCATTTTTTGAATACCCGGGAAAAATAGAGCTGATCTTCAAAGCCGACGTTACGTCCGACGGTGGCAATCGGCATCCGGGTGGTGCTGAGCAGCAGCTTGGCCTGGCTGATACGCTGATCCTCGCGCCAGCTCAGCACGCTTACCCCCAGCTGCTGGCGGAACAGGTGCGACAGACGCGACGGCGACAGACAAACGTGCTGGGCGACGCTGGCGATATCAAACTGGCTGTCCGCCAGATGATCGCTGATGTACTGGCAGGCTTCGCGCACCCGGTGATCCAGCGGCGGGTTCAGGGATTCGTTGATCGCCTCCATCCGGCGCAGCAGAAGCTGCTCCAGCAGGTTGATCGCCAGCAGCTCGGCATAACGTCCCCCGGCCTGTCCGGCCTCGATGATCTGGGCAAAGAGTTCACGAAACAGCGGCTGATGAACCTCATCCGGGCGATAAAAGCCGGTATGGGCAAACATCGACGGCCAGGCCAGCCACTCGTGCCAGTAGGCGCGGGGGCGGAAGTAGACCCATTGGTGATACCACTCCCGCGCATCGGGATGGCGACCGTAGTGATGAATTTCGCCCGGCGGGAAGAGCAGAATATCGCCCGGACGACAGACGAAGGTCCGATCGCCGTTCTTGATCACCCCCTCTCCGCGCACGGTCAGGTTGAGGATATAGCCCTTCATCCCCAGCGGTCGGTCAACGTAAAAATCGAGATAGCCTTCGGCCTCAATGGGCGTCAGTCCCGCCACCAGATGCGCGTTAAACGAGTAGCCCGGCAGCAGGGGATCACTTTGCGTCTCAGCCATATTGTCTGTACTCCTGACGGTCCTGAAGGAAACCATTTGTCCATATCAACAAAAGCGGCATAAAAACGGGCCTGCCAAAGCGCAAAAAGGTATCAGCCCGCTTTTAGATCCGCCATCTTAACGCTTCCGTTGCGATTTAACCGTAACATCGAGCGGGTCGGCAGTAACAAAAGTGTCTATAACCACGGCAGAAATGTCCACATCCATTATTTGCACGGCGTCACACTTTCCCATGTCACAGCAAAATCATCCATAAGATTAGCGGATCCTGCCTGACGATTTTCCCCCTCACTCTCTAATGTTCATTCATATCTGTTTTTTGATGGAGCAACACCATGGCAATTGCGATTGGCCTCGATTTTGGCAGTGACTCAGTACGCGCCCTGGCAGTGGAGTGCACAACGGGTCAGGAGATAGCGACCAGCGTTGAGTGGTACCCGCGCTGGCAAGAGGGGCGCTTCTGTGATGCGCCGAACAATCAGTTCCGCCACCATCCCCGCGACTATATCGAGTCGATGGAAGCGGCGATCAAAACCGTGCTGGCTGAGTTAAGCGATGAGCAGCGCAGCCAGATCGTTGGCATCGGCGTGGACAGCACCGGTTCCACCCCGGCACCGATTGACGCCGACGGCCACGTGCTGGCGCTGCGCCCGGAGTTTGCCGACAACCCGAACGCCATGTTCGTGCTGTGGAAAGACCATACCGCGGTGGAAGAAGCCGAGGCCATCACCCGTTTGTGCCATCAGCCTGGCAAAAGCGACTACTCCCGCTACATCGGCGGCATTTACTCGAGCGAATGGTTCTGGGCGAAGATCCTGCACGTGACCCGTCAGGATCGGCACGTTGCCGAGGCGGCGGTGTCATGGATTGAGCTGTGCGACTGGGTTCCGGCCCTGCTCTCCGGTACTACCCGCCCGCAGGATATTCGTCGCGGTCGCTGCAGCGCCGGGCATAAATCCCTCTGGCATGAAAGCTGGGGCGGCCTGCCGCCTGCCGCCTTCTTTGACGAGCTCGACCCGATCATCAACCAGAATCTCGACTACCCGCTGTTTACCGACACCTGGACCGCCGATATCCCGGTGGGCACGCTTTGCGCCGAGTGGGCAGAACGTCTGGGCCTGCCGCAGCAGGTCGCCATCTCAGGCGGTGCTTTTGACTGCCATATGGGCGCGGTCGGCGCCGGTGCCCAGCCGAATACGCTGGTGAAAGTGATCGGTACCTCCACCTGCGACATTTTGACGGCGGATAAAGCCAGCGTCGGCGACCGCGCGGTGAAAGGCATCTGCGGGCAGGTGGACGGCAGCGTGGTACCTGACTTTATCGGCCTCGAAGCGGGTCAGTCCGCCTTCGGGGACATCTACGCCTGGTTTGGCCGGGTGCTGGGCTGGCCGCTGGATCAGCTGGCGGCTGCGCATCCTGAGCTGAAAACCCAGATCGCTGCCAGCAAGAAACAGCTCCTGCCGCAGCTGACCGAGGCCTGGGCCAAAAATCCGTCCCTCGACCATCTCCCGGTGGTGCTCGACTGGTTTAACGGTCGCCGTACACCGAATGCGAATCAGCGCCTGAAAGGGGTCATTACCGATCTGAATCTCGCCACCGACGCCCCGGCGCTGTTCGGCGGTCTGGTCGCGGCTACCGCCTTTGGCGCGCGCGCCATTATGGAGTGCTTCACCGAGCAGGGGATCGCCGTCAATGAGGTGATGGCCCTGGGCGGTATCGCTCGTAAGAACCCGGTGATCATGCAGGCCTGCTGCGACGTGCTCAATCGTCCGCTGCAGATTGTCGCCTCCGATCAGTGCTGCGCCCTCGGCGCGGCGATCTTCGCCGCAGTTGCTGCGGGGGTCCATGCCGATATCCCGACGGCGCAGCAGCATATGGCCAGCCAGGTGGAAAGCACCCTGCAGCCGCGCGCCCAGCAGGCGCAACGTTTCGAACAGCTTTATCAGCGCTACCAGCAATGGGCGAAGAGCGCTGAACAGCACTATCTCCCTGTCGCCGCACCGGTTAAGAGCATCCCGGCATCTACGGCAACCCTGACACATTAAGGACACGATAATGACGATTTTTAATAATTATGAAGTGTGGTTTGTGATTGGTAGTCAGCATCTTTACGGGCCGGAAGCCCTGCGCCAGGTGACTCAGCACGCAGAACATGTGGTCAACGCCCTGAATGCGGAAGCAAAACTGCCGTGCAAACTGGTACTCAAGCCGCTGGGTACCTCACCGGATGAAATCACCCATATCTGCCGCGACGCCAATTACGATGACAAATGCGCCGGGCTGGTGGTGTGGCTGCACACCTTCTCCCCGGCCAAGATGTGGATCAACGGCCTCGCGATCCTCAACAAACCGCTGCTGCAGTTCCATACCCAGTTCAACGCGGCGCTGCCGTGGGACAGCATCGACATGGACTTTATGAACCTGAACCAGACCGCGCACGGCGGCCGCGAGTTCGGCTTCATCGGCGCGCGTATGCGCCAGCAGCACGCGGTGGTGACCGGCCACTGGCAGGACAAACAGGCCCACCAGCGTATTGGCTCGTGGATGCGCCAGGCGGTATCGAAGCAGGATACCCGTCAGCTGAAAGTGGTGCGCTTCGGCGACAACATGCGTGAAGTGGCGGTGACCGACGGCGACAAAGTGGCCGCGCAGATTAAATTTGGTTTCTCCGTCAACACCTGGGCGGTGGGCGACCTGGTGCAGGTCGTCAATGAGATCGGCGACGGCGACGTGAATGCGTTGGTGGATGAGTATGAAAGCAGCTACCGCCTGACCGACGCGGCGCAGATCAACGGCGACAAACGCCAGAACGTGCTGGATGCGGCGCGCATCGAGCTGGGCATGAAGCGCTTCCTTGAACAGGGCGGCTTCCATGCTTTTACTACCACCTTTGAAGATCTTCACGGGCTGAAGCAGCTGCCGGGCCTGGCGGTACAACGTCTGATGCAGCAGGGCTACGGCTTTGCCGGGGAAGGCGACTGGAAAACTGCCGCTCTGCTACGCATCATGAAAGTGATGTCAACCGGTCTGCAGGGCGGCACCTCCTTTATGGAGGATTACACCTACCACTTCGAGAACGGCAACGATCTGGTGCTGGGCTCGCACATGCTGGAAGTCTGTCCGTCGATCGCCGTCGATGAAAAACCGATCCTCGACGTTCAGCACCTCGGCATCGGCGGCAAAGCCGATCCGGCCCGTCTGATCTTCAACACCCGCACCGGCCCGGCGATCAACGCCAGCCTGATCGATCTGGGGGATCGTTTCCGCCTGCTGGTCAACTGCGTTGATGCCGTTGAAACGCCTCACGCTCTGCCAAAACTGCCGGTGGCCAACGCCCTGTGGAAAGCCCAGCCGGATCTGGCGACCGCTTCGGAAGCCTGGATCGTGGCGGGCGGTGCCCACCATACCGTCTTCAGCCATGCGCTGGATCTCAACGACATGCGTCAGTTCGCAGAGCTGCACGACATCGAGCTGACCGTGATTGATAACGACACCCGTATGCCAGCCTTCAAAGATGCCCTGCGCTGGAACGAAGTCTATTACGGTTCAAAACGTTAACAGGGGAACCTTTGGCCTGCCGCAGGGCGGGCCTTTTTTCCTGGAGGATACATGCTGGAAGATCTCAAACGTCAGGTGCTTGAAGCTAACCTGGCCCTGCCGGAACATAATCTTGTCACCCTGACCTGGGGCAACGTCAGCGCGGTTGACCGCGAAGCGGGCGTGTTTGTCATTAAACCCTCCGGCGTCGACTACCGGGTGATGACCGCCGACGATATGGTGGTGGTCAGCATCGCCACCGGCGAAGTGGTCGAAGGGACGAAAAAACCCTCCTCCGATACGCCGACGCATCGCCTGCTTTATCAGGCCTTCCCGTCGATTGGCGGCATCGTTCACACCCACTCCCGTCACGCGACCATCTGGGCGCAGGCCGGGCAACCTATCCCGGCGACCGGCACCACGCACGCCGACTATTTCTATGGCACCATCCCCTGCACCCGCAAGATGACCGATGCCGAGATCAACGGTGAATACGAGTGGGAAACCGGCAACGTGATTGTCGAAACCTTCGAAAAACAGGGGATCGACGCGGCGCAAATGCCGGGAGTGCTGGTTCACTCCCACGGCCCGTTCGCGTGGGGCAAAAACGCCGAAGACGCCGTGCACAACGCCATCGTGCTGGAAGAGGTGGCCTATATGGGCATTTTCTGCCGCCAGCTGGCACCGCAGCTGCCGGATATGCAGCAAACGCTGCTGGATAAGCATTACCTGCGCAAGCACGGCGCGAAGGCCTATTACGGGCAGTAAAACCCGCCCGGTGGCGCTACGCTTACCGGGCCTACAGGACCTGTAGGCCGGATAAGCGCAGCGTCATCCGGCGAAAACACACCTGTATAAAACCCCAGCAAAACACCCGCAACCAGGCTATACTCACGCCTGGTTTTGTTTTATGAGAAAACGGCGTGGCGCAGGCGCAAGAAGGCTTTTTACTGACCCGACACTGGCGGGATACCCCGCAGGGTACCGAAGTGGAACTCTGGCTGGCGACCGACAACGGCCCGCTGAACATCACCCTGCCGCCGCAGGAGTCCGTTGCCTTTATTCCTGAGCCTGACGTCGAAAAAACCAAACAGCTGCTGCGCGGCGAGAACGGCTGGCGGCTGACGCCCCTCGAACTGAAAGATTTCCAGCGCCGTCCGGTCTACGGCCTCTACTGCCGCGCCCATCGTCAGCTGATGCGCTATGAAAAACTGCTGCGCGACGCGGGCGTGACCCTTTACGAAGCCGATGTCCGCCCCCCGGAACGTTTTCTGATGGAGCGCTTCATCACCGCCCCGGTCTGGGTAGACGGAACGCCTCAGGGCGATCGGCTGATCAATGCCCGACTCAAACCCAACCCCCACTATCGCCCGCCGCTGAAATGGGCATCGGTAGATATTGAAACCACCCGCCACGGCGAGCTGTACTGCATCGGCATTGAAGGCTGCGGCCAAAGGGTGGTCTACATGCTGGGCCCGGCAAACGGCGATGCGTCCGGGCTCGATTTTGATCTCATCTACGTGAACAGCCGCCCGCAGCTGCTCGAGAAGCTCAACGCCTGGTTTGCAGAGCACGACCCGGACGCGATCATCGGCTGGAACGTGGTGCAGTTCGACCTGCGGGTGCTGCAAAAACACGCCGAACGCTACCGCATTCCGCTGCGACTCGGGCGCGGCAACAGCGAGCTGGAGTGGCGCGAGCACGGTTTTAAAAACGGCGTCTTCTTCGCCCAGGCTAACGGACGGCTGATTATCGACGGCATCGAGGCGCTAAAGTCGGCGTTCTGGAGTTTTTCATCGTTTTCGCTGGAGTCGGTATCACAGGAGCTGCTCGGGGAAGGCAAGTCCATCGATAATCCCTGGGACCGGATGGACGAGATTGACCGCCGCTTCGCCGAAGATAAACCGGCGCTGGCGACCTATAACCTGAAAGATTGCGAGCTGGTGACGCGCATCTTTCACAAAACCGAAATCATGCCGTTCCTGCTGGAGCGCGCCACGGTCAACGGTCTGGCGGCCGACCGGCACGGCGGATCCGTCGCCGCCTTCAGCCATCTCTATTTTCCGCGCATGCACCGGGCGGGCTACGTGGCCCCCAACCTCGGCGACGTGCCGCCCCAGGCCAGTCCCGGCGGCTATGTCATGGACTCCCGCCCCGGCCTCTACGACTCGGTGCTGGTGCTGGATTACAAAAGCCTCTATCCATCGATCATCCGTACTTTTCTGATCGATCCGGTCGGATTGGTGGAAGGCCTGGCGCAGCCGGACGAGCAGCACAGCACCGAAGGCTTTCTCGGGGCGCGTTTCTCCCGGGAAAAGCACTGCCTGCCGGAGATTGTCAGCCAGATCTGGCACGGGCGCGAAGAGGCCAAGCGTCACGGCAACAAGCCACTCTCCCAGGCGCTGAAGATCATCATGAATGCCTTTTACGGCGTGCTCGGCACCAGCGCCTGCCGCTTCTTCGACCCGCGCCTGGCGTCGTCGATTACCATGCGCGGCCACGAAATCATGCGCCAGACCAAAGTGCTGGTGGAATCTCAGGGCTATGACGTGATTTATGGCGATACCGACTCGACCTTCGTCTGGCTCAGGGGCGCGCAAAGTGAAGCGGAGGCCGCCGCCATCGGCCAGGCGCTGGTGGCTTACGTGAACGACTGGTGGCAGGCTCATCTGCAGCAGGCCGGCTTAACCAGCGCCCTGGAGCTGGAATATGAGACCCACTTCTGCCGCTTTTTAATGCCCACTATCCGCGGCACCGATCAGGGCAGCAAAAAGCGCTACGCCGGGCTTATCCAGGAGGGGGAGAAGCAGCGGATGGTGTTTAAAGGGCTGGAGACCGTGCGTACCGACTGGACCCCGCTGGCGCAGCACTTCCAGCAGGCGCTGTATCTGAAAATCTTTCGCCGCGAGCCCTATCAGGAGTTTGTCCGCGAGACCATCGCCAGCCTGATGGCGGGCGATCTTGATGACCAGCTGGTGTACCGCAAACGCCTGCGCCGACCGCTGGCGGAGTATCAGCGCAACGTCCCGCCGCACGTGCGCGCCGCCCGGCTTGCCGACGAGGAGAACGTTCGTCTAGGGCGGGCGCCGCAGTACCAGAACCGCGGCACCATCAAGTATGTCTGGACCACCAGCGGCCCGGAACCGGTGGATTATCAGCGCTCTCCCCTTGACTATGAGCACTACCTTACCCGCCAGCTACAGCCCGTCGCGGATGGAATATTGCCCTTTATGGACGACGACTTTGCTACACTGATGACAGGTCAGTTGGGGCTATTTTGACAGGTGACGAAATCGCTGCCATCCAGTACCATAGCGCCCTTTCCATTCCCGGACCCATTATTCGATTACCGTCATTTTTGATCGGTGGTTGAACTATTGCCTGCAATTAAAGATTAGAGCCGAACAAATATGCCTTTTACACTTGGTCAACGCTGGATCAGCGACACAGAAAGCGAACTTGGATTAGGAACGGTAGTGGCGCTGGATGCGCGTATGGTCACTCTCCTCTTCCCCGCCACCGGTGAAAACCGTCTGTATGCTCGCAATGATTCCCCTGTCACCCGCGTGATGTTCAACCCGGGCGACACCGTTACCAGCCATGAAGGCTGGCAGCTGAAGATTGAAGACGTAAAAGAAGAGAATGGACTGCTTGCCTACATCGGGACTCGCCTCGATACCGACGAGACCGATGTGATGCTGCGCGAAGTGCTGCTCGACAGCAAACTGGTCTTCAGCAAGCCGCAGGATCGCCTGTTCGCCGGTCAGATTGACCGTATGGATCGCTTCTCCCTGCGCTACCGCGCGCGCAAGTTCCAGAGTGAGCAGTACCGTATGCCGTGGAGCGGCCTGCGCGGCCAACGCACCAGCCTGATCCCCCACCAGTTAAACATCGCCCATGACGTGGGCCGTCGCTATGCGCCGCGCGTCCTGCTGGCCGATGAGGTGGGTTTAGGCAAAACCATCGAAGCAGGCATGATTTTGCATCAACAGCTGCTCTCCGGCGCGGCCGAACGTGTGCTGATTGTGGTGCCGGAAACCCTGCAGCACCAGTGGCTGGTTGAGATGCTGCGCCGCTTCAACCTGCGCTTCTCCCTGTTTGACGATGAACGATACGCCGAAGCCCAGCACGATGCCGATAACCCGTTCGAAACCGAACAGCTGGTGATCTGCTCCCTGGACTTCGTCCGCCGCAGCAAACAGCGTCTCGAACACCTGTGTGATGCCGAGTGGGACATTATGGTGGTCGACGAAGCCCACCACCTGGTGTGGAGCGAAAAGGCCCCGAGCCGTGAGTACATGGCGATTGAGCAGCTGGCCGAACGCGTGCCGGGCGTGCTGCTGCTGACCGCGACGCCGGAGCAGCTGGGTCTGGAGAGCCACTTTGCGCGTCTGCGCCTGCTGGATCCAAACCGCTTCCACGATTTTGAGCTGTTTGTTGAAGAGCAGAAAAATTACCGCCCGGTAGCCGATGCGGTGGCCCTGCTGCTGGCAGGAAAGCACCTCTCCAACGAGGAGCTCAACACCCTGAGCGAACTGATTGGCGAACAGGATATCGAGCCTTTACTGCAGGCCGCCAACAGCGATCGTGACGGTGCGGAAGCCGCGCGTCAGGAGCTGGTCTCCATGCTGATGGACAGGCACGGCACCAGCCGCGTGCTGTTCCGTAACACCCGTAACGGGGTGAAAGGTTTCCCGAAACGCGAGCTGCACACCATCCGTCTGCCGCTGCCAACCCAGTACCAGACGGCGATCAAGGTCTCCGGCATCATGGGCGCACGTAAAACGGCGGAAGAACGCGCCCGCGATATGCTCTACCCGGAACAGATTTATCAGGAATTTGAAGGCGACAGCGGCACCTGGTGGAACTTCGACCCGCGCGTTGAGTGGCTGATGGGCTATCTGACCGCCAACCGCTCGCAGAAGGTGCTGGTGATCTGTGCCAAAGCCGCCACCGCGCTGCAGCTCGAGCAGGTTCTGCGCGAGCGGGAAGGTATCCGCGCGGCGGTGTTCCATGAAGGTATGTCGATTATCGAACGCGACCGCGCGGCGGCGTGGTTCTCCGAAGAGGACAGCGGCGCCCAGGTGCTGCTCTGTTCCGAAATCGGCTCCGAAGGGCGTAACTTCCAGTTCGCCAGCCGTCTGGTGATGTTCGATCTGCCCTTCAATCCGGATCTGCTGGAGCAGCGTATCGGCCGTCTGGATCGTATTGGTCAGGCCCACGACATTCAGATCCACGTCCCGTATCTGGAAAAAACCGCCCAGTCCGTACTGGTGCGCTGGTTCCACGAAGGGCTGGATGCGTTTGAACATACCTGCCCGACCGGCCGTACCATTTACGACAAAGTGCATAGCGAGCTGACCGGTTACCTGGCGACGCCGGAAAACACCGACGGTTTCGACGACCTGATTAAAATCTGTCGCGAGCAGCACGAAGCGCTGAAAGCGCAGCTGGAGCAGGGCCGTGACCGTCTGCTGGAGATCCACTCCAACGGCGGCGAAAAGGCCCAGGCGCTGGCGGAGAGCATCGAAGAGCAGGATGACGATACCAGCCTGATCAGCTTCGCCATGAACCTGTTTGATATCGTCGGTATTAATCAGGACGATCGTGGCGAGAACATGATTGTGCTGACCCCGTCCGATCACATGCTGGTTCCGGATTTCCCGGGCCTGCCGGAAGATGGCTGCACCATCACCTTTGAGCGTGATGTGGCGCTGTCCCGCGAAGACGCGCAGTTCATCACCTGGGAGCATCCGCTGATCCGCAACGGCCTGGATCTGATCCTCTCCGGCGATACCGGCAGCAGCACCATTTCGCTGCTGAAGAACAAGGCGCTGCCGGTGGGTACCCTGCTGCTGGAGCTGATCTACGTGGTTGAAGCCCAGGCGCCGAAACAGCTGCAGCTCAGCCGCTTCCTGCCTGCCACTCCGGTGCGTCTGCTGCTGGATAAGAACGGTACCAACCTGGCAGCGCAGGTCGAGTTTGAGAGCTTCAACCGTCAGCTGAGCGCAGTTAACCGCCACACCGGCAGCAAGCTGGTGAACGCGGTGCAGCAGGACGTGTATACCATTCTGCAGCAGGGTGAACCTCAGATTGAGAAAGCGGCGCGGGCACTGATTGACGCCGCGCGCAGCGAAGCGGATGAAAAACTGTCTGCGGAGCTGTCGCGTCTGGAAGCCCTGCGCGCGGTGAACCCGAACATTCGTGATGATGAACTGGCGGCGATTGAAAGCAATCGTCAGCAGGTGCTCGAAAGCCTGAATCAGGCGGGATGGCGTCTGGATGCGCTGCGTCTCATCGTTGTGACGCATCAGTAAGCGGAGCGCAAAATGTTGATGGAACCCTACAATCCGCCGCAGGATCCGTGGCTGGTCATTCTGTATCAGGATGAGCACATCATGGTGGTCAACAAGCCGAGCGGCCTGTTGTCCGTGCCGGGCAGGCTGGACGATCACAAAGACAGCGTGATGACGCGCGTTCAGCGCGATTACCCGCAGGCGGAGTCTGTCCATCGTCTGGACATGGCGACCAGCGGTGTGATTGTGGTTGCGCTGACCAAGGCGGCAGAGCGTGAGCTGAAGCGTCAGTTTCGTGAGCGCGAGCCGAAGAAGCAATACCTGGCGCGCGTCTGGGGACATCCACACCCAGCGGAAGGGTTGGTTGACCTGCCGCTGATCTGCGACTGGCCGAATCGCCCGATGCAGAAGGTCTGCTACGAGACCGGGAAGGCGGCGCAAACCGAGTATGAAGTGCTGGAGTACGCGGCCGATAACAGCGCCCGCGTGCTGTTAAAACCGATTACCGGCCGCTCACACCAGCTGCGTGTGCATATGCTGGCACTGGGTCACCCGATTCTGGGTGACCGCTTTTACGCCACGCCGGAAGCCCGGGCCATGGCGCCGCGTCTGCAGCTGCATGCGGAGATGCTGACCATCACCCATCCAGAATACGGCACGCCGATGACCTTTAAGGCTCCGGCAGATTTCTGATGTTTTGCCCGGCGGCGCGATGCTTGCCGGGCAATCATCTTACTTGAAGCCCTTCTGCTCTTTGATGAGCTCGTACGCTTTCTGAATTTCCTGCGCTTTTTGCTTCGCCATTTCCATCATTTCCGGCGGTAACCCTTTCGCCACCAGCTTATCCGGATGATGTTCGCTCATCAGCTTGCGGTAGGCGCGCTTAATGGTCGTCGGTTCATCGGTGGGCTTCACGCCCAGCACGTTGCAGGCATCTTCCAGAGTTGGGCCACGCTGCGCCTGCTGCCAGCCGCCACCGCCCGTCTGCTGCTGTTGATAGCCGTCGCCAAACTGCGCGCCGCCCTGCATCATGCGCAGGAACTGATCGAACTGGGTACGAGAAATGCCCAGCTCTTCGGCAATGATATAGAGCACCGCACGCTCGTTCGGGTGAAGCGAGCCATCGGCGAAGGCCGCCTGGATCTGAATCTCCAGAAACATCCGAATTAAGTCGAATCGTCCGAAGCAGATGCTGCGAAACTGACGCATTTTTTCGCGCAGGGGATAGTTATCCGCCTTGCCAATGCGAAATGCGTGTTGCGCCGCCGCCCGGGAGTCACCGTGCAGGTTCATGCGGTCCATAAACTGGCTGGCAACATGGATGTCGGCCTCGGTTACCCGCCCCTTGGATTTGGTCAGATGCCCCATCACCTCAAAGGTCGTGGCAAAAAAAAGCGCCTGACGTTCACGCTGGTTGGCAAACCAGGCCATCTTACGACTTCGAGCTTTATCAAACATATGGCCGATAATCAGGCCCAGAACGATACCCCAGAAGCCCGCGCCCATCAGTAAAGCGAACGCCACGCCGATAATTTTTCCCCAATACTGCATATACTCCCCAAATGGTGATGTATTTGATCCCGCGAACGCCATCATTCCGGTGGCCTGGCCACGGTCAATTGAAGGACATCGCCTATAATTTGCATTATCATACTCGTCATTCAATAACGAGCCTATCACCACGGCTTGTTTACGGGCAGGATTAACGCTGGCACTGTGATGATGAGTAAGATAGTCTCTGACCGTTTGCCAGCGATAAGCCACTGATGACGGAACAATAAATAAAACGTATGAAAAAACGTATCCCCACCCTCCTGGCCACGATGATAGCTACTGCCCTGTACAGTCAACAGGGTCTGGCAGCCGATCTCGCCTCGCAATGTATGCTGGGTATCCCCAGCTATGATCGCCCGCTGGTTCAGGGTGATACGAACACGCTACCGGTCACCATCAATGCTGACAATGCGAAAGGGAATTATCCTGACGACGCCGTGTTTACCGGCAACGTGGATATTAACCAGGGCAACAGCCGTTTGCTGGCCGATGAAGTGCAGTTGCACCAGAAACAGCCAGAAGGCGCGGCAGAGCCAGTGCGAACCGTGGATGCACTGGGTAATGTGCGCTATGACGATAATCAGGTCATCCTGAAAGGTCCGAAAGCCTGGTCGAACCTGAATACCAAAGATACCAACGTCTGGGAAGGTGATTATCAGATGGTGGGCCGTCAGGGGCGCGGTAAAGCCGACCTGATGAAACAGCGCGGTGAAAACCGCTATACCATTCTGGAGAATGGGACCTTTACCTCCTGTCTGCCGGGCTCTGATACCTGGAGCGTGGTCGGCAGCGAAGTGATCCAGGACCGGGAGGAGCAGGTGGCGGAGATCTGGAATGCCCGCTTTAAGCTTGGCCCGGTGCCGGTCTTCTATAGCCCGTACCTGCAGCTGCCCATCGGTGATAAACGTCGTTCAGGCTTCCTGATCCCGAACGCCAAGTACAGCTCCAACAACTATTTCGAATTCTACCTGCCGTACTACTGGAACATCGCGCCCAACATGGACGCCACGATCACGCCGCACTATATCCATAAGCGCGGCAATATCATGTGGGAAAACGAGTTCCGTTATTTGACGCAAGCGGGCGCAGGCCTGATGGAGCTGGACTATCTGCCATCGGATAAAGTTTATCAGGATGAGCATCCGACCGAGGGCGATCGCCACCGCTGGTTGTACTACTGGCAACATGCCGGGGTGATGGATCAGGTCTGGCGTTTCAACGTGAACTATACCAAAGTCAGCGATCCGAACTATTTCAACGACTTCTCGTCGAAATACGGTTCCAGTACCGACGGTTACGCCACGCAGATCTTCAGCGCCGGCTATGCGGTTAAAAACTTTGACGCTACGGTGTCGACCCGTCAGTTCCAGGTCTTCAGCAGCCAGAACGCCAGCACCTACGGCGCGGAACCGCAGCTGGACGTTAACTGGTACCAGAACGATGTCGGCCCGTTTGATACCCGTATCTACGGCCAGGCCGTGCATTTCGTGAACACCAATTCCGATATGCCGGAAGCCACCCGTGTTCACCTTGAGCCGACCATCAACCTGCCGGTGTCGAACGACTGGGGCAGCCTGGATACCGAAATGAAGCTGATGGCAACCCACTATCAGCAGAAAAATCTGGACACGTACAACGCCAATAACGGTACGAATCTTGAAGAGTCCGTTAACCGTACGCTGCCGCAGTTTAAAATGGACGGCAAACTGGTGTTCGAGCGTGACGTTAACTGGAGCGAGGGTTACACCCAGACGCTGGAGCCGCGCGCGCAGTATCTGTATGTGCCGTATCGCGATCAGAGCAAAATTAATAACTACGACTCTTCCCTGCTGCAATCCGACTATAGCGGCCTGTTCCGTGACCGTACCTACGGCGGTCTGGACCGTATTGCCTCCGCCAACCAGGTGACGACCGGGGTCACAACCCGCGTTTATGATGATGCTGCCGTTGAACGTTTTAATGCTTCTGTGGGTCAAATCTACTACTTCACAGAATCGCGCACCGGCGATGACAACATTAACTGGGAGAAAAACAATAAAACGGGTTCCCTGGTCTGGGCTGGCGACACTTACTGGCGCATGACCGATCGCTGGGGGCTGCGTGGCGGTCTGCAGTACGATACGCGTCTGGATAACATTGCTACCAGCAATGCCACCATTGAGTATCGTCGTGATGAAGACCGAATGGTTCAGCTGAGCTACCGTTACGCCAGCCCGGAATATATCCAGGCGACATTACCGAACTTTGCTACGTCAGAGCAGACTAAAGAGGGTATTTCGCAGGTGGGCGGTACCGCAAGCTGGCCGATCGCCGATCGCTGGTCGATCGTCGGAGCGTACTACTTTGATACTAATCAGAGTAAATCGGCCGATCAGATGCTGGGCCTGCAGTACAACTCCTGCTGCTACGCGATCCGCGTCGGTTACGAGCGGAAACTTAATGGCTGGGATCCTCAGAAGAATCAGAGCGAGTACGATAACGTCATCGGCTTTAACATCGAACTGCGCGGTCTGAGTTCCAACTACGGTCTGGGTACTCAGCAGATGCTGCGCTCACCGATTCTGCCGTACCGTAGTTCCTTATGATGTGCTTGATTTACAACGTAATCCGCATTGCGGTTAATTGATATGGAAAAAGTATGAAGAACTGGAAAACGCTGCTGCTCGGTATCGCTATGGTCGCGAATACCAGCTTCGCGGCCCCACAGGTTGTCGACAAAGTCGCTGCCGTTGTGAACAACGGTGTGGTACTTGAGAGCGACGTTGATGGTTTAATGCAGTCTGTGAAGCTCAACGCGGGTCAGGCAGGTCAGCAACTTCCGGATGATTCCACACTGCGTCATCAGATCCTTGAACGCCTGATCATGGATCAGATCGTTCTGCAGATGGGTCAGAAGATGGGTGTGAAAATCTCTGATGAGCAGCTCGATCAGGCTATCGCCAACATTGCGAAGCAGAACAACATGTCAGCCGACCAGATGCGCAGCCGTCTGGCCTATGACGGCATCAGCTATTCGACCTACCGTAATCAGATCCGTAAAGAGATGCTGATTTCAGAAGTACGTAACAACGAAGTGCGTCGTCGCGTGACGATCCTGCCGCAGGAAGTCGACGCGCTGGCAAAACAGGTGGGTAACCAGAATGACGCCAGCACCGAGCTGAACCTGAGCCACATCCTGATCCCGCTGTCAGAAAACCCGTCTTCCGACCAGGTTGCTGAAGCGGAAAGCCAGGCTCGTTCCATCGTCGATCAGGCGCGTAACGGCGGTGATTTCGGCAAACTGGCCATCACCTATTCTGCTGACCAGCAGGCGCTGAAAGGCGGCCAGATGGGCTGGGGTCGTATTCAGGAGCTGCCGTCTATCTTTGCCCAGGCGCTGAGCACGGCGAAGAAAGGCGATATCGTGGGTCCAATTCGTTCCGGCGTTGGCTTCCACGTCCTGAAAGTGAACGATCTGCGTGGACAAAGCCAGAGCATTTCCGTCACCGAAGTGCATGCCCGCCACATTCTGCTGAAACCTTCCCCGCTGATGAATGACGATCAGGCGCGAGCGAAACTGCAGCAGATTGCCGCCGATATTCGTAGCGGTAAAACCTCCTTCGCTAACGCCGCGAAAGAGTTCTCTCAGGATCCAGGTTCTGCGAATCAGGGCGGCGATTTGGGCTGGGCGGCAGCCGATATTTACGATCCGGCCTTCCGCGATGCGCTGATGCGAATGACCAAAGGTCAGCTGAGCGAACCGGTTCACTCCACCTTCGGCTGGCACCTGATTGAGCTGCTGGATACCCGTAACGTGGATAAAACCGATGCGGCCCAGAAAGACCGCGCGTACCGTATGCTGTTCAACCGTAAGTTCTCTGAAGAAGCGGCAACCTGGATGCAGGAACAACGCGCCAGCGCTTACGTTAAAGTTCTGAGCAAATAATGAAGCACCATCGTGTTGTCATCACTCCCGGCGAACCCGCCGGGATTGGTCCTGATTTGGTCGTCCAGCTTGCCCAGCGCAGCTGGCCGGTCGAACTGGTGATCTGCGCCGATGCCAGCGTGCTTGAGGCGCGGGCGAAGCTGCTCAATCTGCCCCTCACGCTGCTGCCGTATCAGGCAGAAAATGCTCCCCTCCCCCAGCAAGCGGGCACCCTGACGCTATTACCAGTCCTGCTGCGTACGCCTGTTGTTCCCGGTCAACTGAGTACCGAAAATGGCCACTATGTGGTGGAGACGCTGGCGCGCGCCTGCGATGGCTGCCTGAACGGCGAATTTGCCGCGCTGATCACCGGGCCAGTACATAAAGGGGTGATCAACGATGCCGGCGTGGCCTTTACCGGTCACACCGAGTTTTTTGAAGAGCGTTCGCACAGCGCAAAAGTGGTGATGATGCTGGCAACCGAGGAGCTGCGCGTTGCGCTGGCGACCACGCATCTGCCGATCAAAGCGGTTTCCGACGCTATTACACCGGATCTGCTGCGCGATGTGATTGCCATCCTGCACCATGACTTACGCACCAAATTCGGCATTGCCGATCCGCACGTGCTGGTGTGCGGCCTCAACCCGCACGCGGGCGAAGGCGGTCACATGGGTACGGAAGAGATCGACACCATCATTCCCGTGCTGGACGAGATGCGGGCCCAGGGGATGAATCTTAGCGGGCCGCTACCTGCAGATACTCTGTTCCAACCCAAATATCTCGATCATGCAGACGCCGTGCTGGCGATGTACCACGATCAGGGCCTTCCCGTGCTAAAATACCAGGGATTTGGCCGCGGCGTGAACATCACCCTCGGTTTACCCTTTATTCGCACCTCTGTTGACCATGGCACTGCGCTTGATTTAGCGGGCCAGGGGAAAGCAGATGTCGGCAGTTTTATTACGGCGCTTAATCTCGCCATCAAAATGATTGTTAATACTCAATGAATAATCGCGTCCACCAGGGCCATTTAGCCCGTAAACGTTTCGGGCAAAACTTCCTCAACGATCAATTCGTGATCGAAAGTATTGTTTCGGCTATCAATCCACAAAAAGGCCAGGCGATGGTCGAAATCGGGCCGGGCCTTGCTGCCCTGACCGAGCCGGTTGGCGAGCGTCTGGATGAGCTGACCGTCATCGAACTGGACCGCGATCTGGCAGCACGTCTGCAGACGCACCCGTTCCTCGGGCCGAAACTGACCATTTATCAGCAAGATGCCATGACCATGAACTTTGGCGAACTGTCAGAGAAAATGGGGCAACCGCTGCGCGTGTTCGGCAACCTGCCGTATAACATCTCCACGCCGCTGATGTTCCACCTGTTTAGCTATACTGATGCCATTGCCGACATGCACTTTATGTTGCAAAAAGAGGTCGTCAACCGACTGGTTGCAGGGCCAAACAGTAAAGCGTATGGTCGTTTAAGCGTGATGGCGCAATATTTCTGCAACGTGATTCCGGTACTCGAAGTGCCGCCATCTGCGTTCACGCCGCCACCAAAAGTCGATTCTGCGGTTGTGCGTCTCGTGCCGCATAAAACGAAGCCGTACCCGGTTAAAGAGCTGCGCGTTCTGAGCCGTATCACCACGGAAGCCTTTAACCAGCGCCGTAAAACGATTCGTAACAGCCTTGGCAATCTGTTTACCGTTGAGGTGTTAGCTCAGTTGGGTATCGACCCGACAATGCGTGCGGAGAACATCTCCGTAGAACAGTACTGCAAGCTGGCTAATTACATCAGCGAAAATGCGCCGCCGAAGGAGAGCTAAGCCATGATTGATTCGCCCCGCGTATGTGTTCATGTACAAAGCATCTATATTGAGTCCCAGTCCACGCCGGATGAAGAACGCTATGTTTTTGCTTACACGGTAACCATTCGCAATCTGGGGCGGATGCCTGTGCAGCTGCTCGGGCGCTACTGGCTTATCACCAATGGTAACGGTCGTGAAATTGAAGTTCAGGGCGAAGGTGTGGTGGGTGAACAACCGCACATTGATCCCGGCGAAGAGTATCAGTACACCAGCGGCGCGGTAATCGAAACGCCGCTGGGCACCATGCAGGGCCATTATGAAATGGTCGATGCCGACGGCAATGCATTCCGCATTGCCATTCCTGTTTTCCGTCTGGCTGTTCCAACACTCATTCACTAAACATGTCTACATATCTCATTGGCGACGTTCATGGTTGCTACGATGAACTGATCGCGTTGTTAAAGCAGGTGGATTTTACCCCAGGCACGGACACGCTATGGCTCACCGGCGATCTCGTTGCGCGCGGGCCTGGCTCGCTGGAAGTACTGCGTTTTGTGAAGTCGCTGGGTGACAGCGTGCGGCTCGTCCTTGGCAATCACGATCTGCATCTGCTGGCGGTTTACGCCGGGATCAGCCGTAATAAACCAAAAGACAGGATCACACCGCTGCTGGATGCGCCTGACGCCGATGAGCTCATTAACTGGCTGCGCCGCCAGCCGCTGCTGCAGGTTGATGAAGAGAAGCAGCTGGTGATGGCGCACGCGGGCATTACGCCGCAGTGGGATCTGCAAACCGCGAAAGAGTGCGCACGCGACGTCGAAGCCGTACTCTCCAGCGACTCTTATCCCTTCTTCCTCGATGCCATGTACGGCGACATGCCCAACAACTGGAGCATGGAGCTCAGCGGTGTGGCGCGCCTGCGTTTTATTACCAACGCCTTCACCCGCATGCGCTACTGCTTCCCGAACGGTCAGTTGGATATGTACTGCAAGGATGTGCCGGAAAACGCGCCGACCCCGCTTAAACCCTGGTTTGCGATCCCCGGACCGGTAACGGATCATTACAGCGTGATCTTTGGTCACTGGGCGTCACTGGAGGGCAAAGGTACGCCTGAAGGCATTTACGGGCTGGATACCGGCTGCTGCTGGGGTGGAGAACTCACCTGTCTGCGCTGGGAAGATAAAGCGTACTTTGTTCAGCCGTCGAACCGGCATCAGGATTTAGACGAGAGTGAAGCGGTAGCGTCGTAACAGAGAGCTGCACCTCTCCCGTCGGGAAAGGTGCAGTAAAACATTAGCGGCGTTCAAGGATCTCAAAGCAGTAGCTGTGCGAATTTTGCGCGTCTGCGTCGTGGAATTCGCTAAATACCGATTCCCACTCGTCAGGATCGTAGTCCGGGAAATGGGTATCCCCTTCCACTTCAGCATCAATGTGTGTCAGATATAATTTCTGCGCTTTCGGCAGGAATTGCTCGTACACACGGCCTCCACCAATCACCATGATCTCTTCGGCATCGCCGCAGGCAGCAATGGCTTCGTCAATGGATTTCACCCACTCAACACGCTCATCCGTGCCGGGCTGGCTGCTTATTACGATATTTTTACGGCCCGGTAAAGGACGCCCGATTGACTCCCAGGTCAGGCGCCCCATTACTACCGGCTTGTTCAACGTAGTACGTTTAAACCACGCGAGATCGGCAGGCAGATTCCACGGCATGGCGTTTTCCATGCCAATCACGCGATCTACCGCAAGCGCCGCAATCAGACTGATCATTGATTATTTCCCGGATGCAAAAAATTGCCGCCACTATACGGAAAGCTTAATCTTTCGTCGACTGGCGGCAGAGTAAAGAACAGGAAATTTTTTATATTTGCTGGCAACCCCTCTTCACGCCAGTGGTTTACTCTCCGGCTCGTCTCCCGGATCGCCCGTATGCTTACCCTCTTCGGTTCCCTGCCAGCCGTGGCGCTGCGTCAGCGAGAGGTGATTACGATCTTCATTGATGATGTCCATCAGCATGGCACTGGTGCGTTTAACGACCGCCGCGCGCGACGTGGCATCGTTCTCTGCCATTTCAGCCATCTCTTCGACCATCTCAATATTAAACCGGCGGAACAGATCGGCCCGTTCCCGGGCTTCATACGCCCCGAGCCCGAGACTCTCCAGCGCCAGCCGACCTGATTTTAATGCCCCTTCAAAGGTCTCACGCTCCGGCGCATCAACACCGATCTGACGCAGCTTGATGTAATGATCGATATCGCGCGCCCGGGAAATGATTTTCAGATGCGGGAAATGGGTCTTCGCCAGCTCGACCAGTTGCAGGCTGTTCTTCGGATCGTCGATCGCGTTAATCAGCACTTCGGCCTTCTGCGCCCCGGCGGACTCCAGCAGATCCACCCGCGTGGCGTCGCCGTAAAAGACCTTCATATCAAATTTGCGCAAGGTCTCAATATGATCCGGATCGTGATCGAGGATGACCATCTTGACGCCACTGGAGAGCAGCAAACGGCCTGCGATCTGACCGAAACGGCCAAATCCGGCGATGATCACCCGCGGCTGTTCTTCGTCAATTTCATCCGCCTCACGCTCCTGACCACTGCTGGCCGCGTCCAGACGGGTCAACACCACCAGCAGCAGCGGCGTCACCGCCATCGAAAGCGCCACCGCCAGCGTCAGCGCCTTCGCCCACTCCGGATCGAGCACGTTCGCCATGCTGGCCGCGCCAAACACCACGAACGCAAATTCACTCCCCTGCCCCAGCAGCACCGCAAACCAGCGGCGCTGTTTTCCGGGCACCTTCAGCGGGCGGGCGACCAGCCAGAGCATCGCCATTTTAATCACCAGGAAGCCCACCAGCAGGATCGCGATGCGCAGCGGATGGGTCACTAAGGTGCCGAAGTCGACGGACATGCCGACGCCAATGAAAAACAGCCCCAGCAGCAGCCCCTTAAAGGGCTCGATATCGCTTTCCAGCGCGTGACGATACTCCGAACTTGCCAGCAGCACCCCTGCCAGGAACGCGCCCATCGCCATAGAAAGCCCCGCCTCTTCCAGCATCAGGCCGAAGCCGAAGACCAGGAACAAGGCCACGGCGCTGAACACTTCCCGCAGGCCGGAACGGGCGACAAAGCGCAGCAGCGGTCGGCTGACGTAGCGTCCGAGCAGGACCACCAGGGTTAACGCCCCGGCGACCTTTAATGCCGAAAGGGCAAAAGCACCGAGGGTGGTGGAGGCCCCGGAAACGGCCAGCAGCGGGATCATTGCCACCAAAGGAATGGCCGCAATATCCTGGAACAGCAGCACCGAGAAGGCGCTGCGCCCCATTTGGGAAACCGTCAGGTTACGCTCGTTCATGGCCTGCATGGCGATAGCCGTGGAGGAGAGGGCCAGCGTCATACCGATCAGCTCCGCCACCTTCCAGTCCATGCCCAGCAGGATGCAGAATCCGCCCAGCAGCAGACCGCAGGCCACCATCTGCAATGCCCCGCCGCCAAATACCGAGGCGCGCAGCTTCCACAGTCGACGCGGATCCAGCTCCAGGCCAATAACAAACAGCATCAGCACCACACCGATTTCGGCAAAGTGCAGAATCGACTCGGCGTCGGTGACCAGCCGGAATCCCCAGGGCCCAATTACGCAGCCCGCGATCAGATACCCCAGCACTGAGCCGAGCCCGAGGCGTACCGCAACCGGCACAATCAGCGCCGCGGCGCCTAAATAGATCAGCGCCTGAATCAGCGTATGGCTATCCATGGTGCGCCTCCTGCCAGTCGAGTAAACGTTGTTTATAGTGTCGGGCCTGGGCCTGTAGCGTTTCGTCGTCACAAACAAAGGTACAGTGCATGGCAAACGGCGGGAGCCAGTTCAGTCCACAATAGAGCGCGGTCGCCTGCAGCGGTTGCGCCAGCACCTCAAAACCGGGGAAGGATCCGATATCAAAATGGCTTTCGCCGCCGCCAGTGGTCACCGCCCACAGCAGGCTTTTGCCCCTGAGCGCCTTGCCGTTATGGCCGTATGCCCAGCCGTGCGAGAACACTTTATCGATCCACAGCTTTAGCAGCGGTGGCGTGCTGTACCACTGCATCGGGTGTTGCCAGACGATCAAATCTGCCCTGGCGATCGCCTCCTGTTCGGCAGCGATATCAATATTAAAGTCAGGATAGAGCTGATAGAGCGAGCGGATCTCTACGCCCTCCAGCGTCTTAACCTGATCAAGCATCCGTTTGTTCGCATGGGAGTGATGCGGGTAAGGATGGGCGTAAATAATGAGGATCATGATTACCCTGATTGAACTGCTATCTGGTTGTGACAGTCAGTGTAGACAGGAAAGCCCGGCGTTTGAAGGGCTCTGTGCTCGCGCTGGCGTTAACCGCAACGATTGATAAACCCCTTTAGGTTAAAATCTATTATTTTCATCAGCTCCATAAAGAATAAACATAATATTTACCATTAAGATTAATCCCCATAAAATAATATGAAAAACGTAATATCAGAAATGAATTTAATCTATAATTTAAAATTAAGTTTCAAATAATAATTACTGATAACTCAATAGTTTATACCTGTATTAATAAATAAAATCCTAAAAGTCGCATTTTACAAAAAATTACCTTGTTACTAAAATACGCATCCTTTAATCACAAAACGGATGTGGCAATGAAAAGCAAAACCCTGGAATTAAATAAGACAACAAAATCATTAATAAGCCTTTTTCCATCCTTATCAGCATTACTCGTATTTACTCCATTGATGGTATTCGCAGAAACCACAATTAGTGGTTCGACAGATAAAGCACTAGATTTTGAAAAAGATGATACGTATATCATCACGGAAGGTGTCAATATTACTCCTTCCACGACCGATCCCGCTGTCATGGTTTCTGGCGGCAGTGTCCGCAGCATAATGAATAGCGGGAACATTACTGGCGTGAGCGACGGAATGTTTATCATTACAGAAGGGCAAACGCTTGAGTTATCCAACCAACAAAATGCGTTAGTAGAGTCTACCGGGGCCAACGGAATTACCGTCAACAATATGGGCGGGGAAATAAATAACGCTGGGGCAATTCGTGGCGCCGAGTACGGCATTAAAATTCTGGAAGATTCGAGCAGTTTTAACATCGCTAATACCTTAACAGGGACTATCGAAGGTAAAACCGCGATTTCAGCCGATGCGGGTATTACATTAAATAATGCTGGCACTTTCACAGGCAGCAACGGAAATGGTATAGAGCTTAATACTGCAGGTAAAAGTAATCTTGAAAATAGCGGGAGGATCGAAGGAGCCCTAAACGGCGTTATCGTGAACGATAATCACCGCCTGCTACTCATTAACTCCGGCGTGATAAAAGGTTCAGAAAGTGCAGTCACTTTTAATAGTAATCAAACCAACACGCTTACTCTGGAAACCGGATCTCAGCTTGATGGCGATGTCATCTCAACCATTTCCAAAACGAACACCATTACATTACGTGGCGGGGGTTCTGAAGACAGCAATTTCCGCGGCCTGAACGCAGATGATGGCTTTGCTTCATTGACCATGAACGGTGATGTGTGGGCCCTGACCGGCAATGTCGATATCATCGGCACCGGCGACTCAATTAAGGTCAACACAGGTACACTGACCCTGGCTGGCGACGTAAAAAATGACGCTGGCAATACCCTGATTTCCAGTGTCGGCAGGCTGCAGCTGGGCGACGGCACCCATACCGGCTCACTGACCGGTACGGTAACCAATAACGGCACTTTCATCTTTAACCAGGGTTCGGACTCCATCTTCACATCTGATATGACCGGTACCGGCAATGTCGAAAAACACGATGCTAATTTGTTAACCCTCACCGGCATCAACAGCTACACCGGCAACACGCTTCTGAGCAGCGGCACCACCCTGGTCGCTGAAGGTGCAACCCTGGGTGGCGCAGGCAACACCGCCACCATCACAATTGGGAAGGATGCAACTTTCGCCAGCGCAGGCACGGTAAACAACAACGTTGATATCCTCAGCGGCGGCGTGCTGGCGTCGTGGAATGCCGTGCAGGGGAACATCGCCTCCAGCTCTCCTGACATTAACACCATTAACGGCAACGTCACCAACAGCGGCACGCTGCAGATCGGCGGGCTGAACAACAGCGTCGGCAACGATTTCACTATCAATGGTGACTACACCGGCGTAAGCGGCAGCCTGATTGCCATGAACAGCGTGCTCGGGGATGACAGCGCGTTGACCGATCATCTGACCATCACCGGCAACAGCGCGGGTGAATCCGGTGTTAGCATCACCAATATTGGCGGGGCTGGCGCGCAAACCGTCAACGGGATGCAGGTGGTGAGCGTGGGCGGTAACTCCGATGCTGCGTTTTCTCTCTCCAGACCAGTAGTCGTCGGAGCCTGGGAATATAGCCTGAACCAGCACACTGATGGTAACTGGTATCTGGAGTCAGCATCGACGACTCCTGACGATGGCAACGGTAACAGCGTCGTTCCTGATAGCGATCCTGATGACAACAGCGATGGCGGCTATACCCCGCCTGCGAGAAGCAATCTTGCGCCTGAAGTGGGTGCGTATATCGGTAACTATCTCGCCGCCCAAGATATGTTCCTGCACAAACGTGACGATCGCGATCAGCTGACGCTACGCAATGAAGACGATCTTAATACCTGGATGTACGTGAAAGGCCGCTATCATGAAAATGACGTGGCGGGCGGCAAAGTCAACTACGACACCACCCAGTACGTGATGCAGGTGGGTAGTGATTTTATCAGCAAGAATATGGACACCGGCGTTCTGCATAGCGGGATGATGTTCGGTGCGGGTCAGGCCAAAACCGACGCCACCTCGACGGGCAGCAAACGTTCTGCACAGGGTAAAGTGGATGGCGTGAACGTCGGCGTATACGCCACCTGGCAGGAAGATCAGCAGCTGCGCAAAGGTAGCTATATCGACAGCTGGGCCTCTTTCGGCTGGTATCATAACACGCTGAGAAGCGACGATCGCAGCAACGAGTCCTATAACAGCCACGGCTTTGCAGCCTCGCTGGAAGCGGGACACGCCTGGATTGTTGACTCAGAAAGCGAAAGAACCTGGAAAATCGAACCGCAGATCCAGGCTGTCTACAGCTATCTCGATCAGGAAAACCATACTGACGCCGACGGTGTGCGTATTTCCACCCTCGATAACGACAGCGTGCTGGGGCGTGTGGGTGTGAAATCCAGCTACTTTAACCAGAAAGATGTGCAGGCGTGGCAGCCTTACGTGGCGGTTAACTGGCTGAAAGGTGCCGGACAGAACGATGTCGCTTTCAACGGCGAAGCGTTCAGCAACGATACCCCGGACGATCGCGGTCAGCTGGAGCTGGGCATTACCGGCAAGCTGAACGAGACCACGTTGATCTCGCTGCGTGCCAGCGGCGAATGGGGTGAAAATAGCTATGATGCCTATGGCGGCCATATCCTGCTGAACCACCGCTGGTAATGCCGTTACTCACGTCAAACGTGCAGTGGCTCAGGCCACTGCATTTCTTTATCAATTATCCAGCTCACCCATGGATTTAACCTGATCGCGGTTGATCTGCTCGGTTTTCCCGGTTTCCGCATTCTCATACGAAACCAGACCGGTATCATCATCCACCTGTGGCTTACCGTCGGTCACAATGGTTTTGCCGTCGGTGGTTTTCACCGCCTGATTAGATGAACAACCGGCAACGGTAAACAGTGCTGCGGCAGTAAAAATTGAAGTCAGCAAAAGATTATTTCGCATGGTGTTCTCCCTGCTTTTCAGTTGGATTTAATTATCGACCTGATAATTTTAGGCTAACTGACTGATGGGAGATGGAAAAGCAGAAGGTTCTGAAGAGGAAGGTAAGCATCGTAGGGCGGATAAGCGAAGCGCCACCCGCCGTTTGCCCGGCGGCGCTTTCGCTTGCCGGGCCTACGATAACAGACGTATTACTTGTTAATCTGCGCGTGCATCTCCTGCACCGAAATCACCTTCTCGGTGGCGTCCGCGTTCAGCGCCATGGCTGTCGCGAAACCGCCGTTCAGGGTGGTGTCGTAGTGTACTTTATACTGCAGCGCGCTGCGGCGAATCAGCTTGGAGTCTTCAATCGCCTGACGCCCTTCGGTGGTGTTGATGATGTAGGTGTATTCGCCATTCTTGATACGGTCCTGAATGTGCGGACGACCTTCATGCACCTTGTTCACCAGACGCGGGTTGATACCGGCTTCACCCAGCACAATCGCGGTACCGTGGGTCGCATCCAGTTCGAAGCCCTGCTTCAACAGTTTCGCGGCCAGGTCCACCACGCGCTCTTTATCCCCTTCACGCACGGACAGCAGCGCACGGCCCTGTTTCTTCATGGTGGAGTTGCTGCCGAGCTGCGCTTTCGCGAAGGCTTCTGCGAAGGTGCGGCCCACGCCCATCACTTCCCCGGTAGAGCGCATTTCTGGCCCTAACAGCGGGTCAACGCCCGGGAATTTGTTGAACGGCAGCACCACCTCTTTCACCGAGTAGTACGGTGGGATGATCTCTTTGGTCACGCCCTGCTGCACCAGGGTCTGGCCCGCCATCACACGCGCCGCCACTTTCGCCAGCGGAACGCCGGTGGCTTTGGAGACGAACGGGACGGTACGCGCCGCACGCGGGTTGACTTCAATCAGGTAGACTTCGTTGTCTTTCACCGCAAACTGCACGTTCATCAGACCGCGCACCTGCAGTTCGAAGGCCAGCTTCTGCACCTGCTCGCGCATCACGTCCTGAATCTCTTTGCTCAGCGTATAGGCTGGCAGAGAACAGGCGGAATCGCCGGAGTGTACGCCTGCCTGCTCGATGTGCTCCATGATGCCGCCAATCAGCACCATTTCGCCGTCGCAGATGGCATCCACGTCCACTTCCACCGCATCATCGAGGAAGCGATCCAGCAGCACCGGGGCATCGTTAGAGACGCTGACCGCAGTCTGGAAGTAACGGCGCAGGTCGGCTTCGTCGTAGACGATTTCCATCGCCCGACCGCCCAGCACGTAGGACGGACGCACCACCAGCGGGTAGGTAATCTCTTTAGCTTTCTCAACCGCCTGCTCAATCGCCGTCACGGTGGCGTTGGCCGGCTGTTTCAGCTTCAGACGGTCAACGGCGTGCTGGAAACGCTCGCGGTCTTCAGCGCGGTCAATCGCATCCGGGCTGGTGCCGATGACCGGTACGCCTGCCGCTTCAAGGGCACGCGCCAGCTTCAGTGGAGTCTGGCCACCGTACTGCACGATAACGCCTTTTGGCTTCTCAATACGGACGATTTCCAGCACGTCTTCCAGGGTTACCGGCTCGAAGTAGAGACGGTCAGACGTGTCGTAGTCGGTCGAGACGGTTTCCGGGTTACAGTTGACCATGATAGTCTCGTAGCCGTCTTCGCGCAGCGCCAGCGAGGCGTGTACGCAGCAGTAGTCGAACTCGATGCCCTGGCCGATACGGTTTGGACCGCCGCCCAGTACCATGATTTTGTCGCGATCAACGGACGGGTTCGCTTCGCACTCGTCTTCATAGGTGGAGTACATATACGCGGTGTCGGTGGCAAACTCTGCCGCGCAGGTGTCCACGCGCTTGTAGACCGGGTGCAGGTTGTACTGGTCACGCAGCTTGCGGATTTCCGCTTCGCGTACGCCCGCCAGTTTTGCCAGACGCGCATCGGCAAAGCCTTTACGCTTCAGCATGCGCAGGAAGTCAGCGTCGAGGCCGTTGATACCCAGCTCCGCTACTTTCTCTTCCAGACGCACCAGCTCTTCAATCTGCACCAGGAACCAGCGGTCGATGTTGGTCAGGTTGAAGACGCCATCGACGGACAGACCGGCGCGGAAGGCGTCGGCGATGTACCAGATACGCTCGGCACCGGCATCTTTCAGCTCGCGACGGATTTTGGTCAGCGCTTCCGGGTCGTCCAGGCTCACTTTCGGGTCGAAGCCAGTGGCGCCCACTTCCAGGCCGCGCAGGGCTTTCTGCAGGGACTCCTGCTGGGTGCGGCCAATCGCCATCACTTCACCAACGGACTTCATCTGGGTGGTCAGACGGTCATTAGCACCGGCAAATTTCTCGAAGTTGAAGCGAGGAATTTTAGTCACAACGTAGTCGATAGACGGCTCGAAGGAGGCCGGGGTACGCCCGCCGGTGATGTCGTTCATCAGCTCGTCGAGGGTATAACCCACCGCCAGTTTCGCCGCCACTTTGGCAATCGGGAAGCCGGTGGCTTTCGATGCCAGCGCAGAGGAGCGGGATACGCGCGGGTTCATCTCGATAACAATCAGACGACCGTTCTTCGGGTTAACCGAGAACTGGACGTTGGAGCCGCCGGTTTCCACACCAATCTCACGCAATACCGCCATCGAGGCGTTACGCATGATTTGGTACTCTTTGTCGGTCAGCGTCTGGGCAGGTGCCACGGTGATGGAGTCACCGGTATGGATGCCCATGGCATCGAAGTTTTCGATGGAGCAGACGATGATGCAGTTGTCGTTTTTATCACGCACCACTTCCATCTCGTACTCTTTCCAGCCAATCAGCGACTCATCAATCAGCAGCTCTTTGGTTGGGGAAAGATCCAGACCGCGCTCGCAAATCTCTTCGAACTCTTCGCGGTTATAGGCGATACCGCCGCCGGTGCCGCCCATGGTGAAGGACGGACGGATGATGCACGGATAACCCACGTCAGCGGCAACCGCCAGCGCTTCTTCCATATTGTGTGCTATGCCGGAACGCGCGGTGTCGAGGCCGATTTTTTTCATCGCCACGTCGAAACGGCGGCGGTCTTCGGCTTTATCAATCGCGTCGGCGGTGGCGCCAATCATGGTCACGCCGAACTCGGCCAGCACGCCCTGACGCTCCAGCTCCAGCGCGCAGTTCAGCGCCGTCTGGCCGCCCATGGTCGGCAGTACCGCATCAGGACGCTCTTTTTCAATGATTTTACGTACCACTTCCCAGTGAATCGGCTCGATGTAGGTCGCATCAGCCATTTCCGGGTCGGTCATGATGGTTGCCGGGTTGGAGTTCACCAGGATAACGCGGTAACCCTCTTCGCGCAGGGCTTTACAGGCCTGGGCACCGGAGTAGTCGAATTCGCAGGCCTGGCCGATAACAATCGGGCCAGCGCCAAGGATCAGGATGCTTTTTATGTCTGTACGTTTTGGCATGGTCTTCTCGGCTCCTGATTATTTAGCGGTCTTACGGTATTGCTCGATAAGTTCGATAAAGTGATCGAACAGCGGCGCGGCATCGTGCGGGCCTGGGCTGGCTTCCGGGTGCCCCTGGAAGCTGAACGCCGGTTTGTCGGTGCGATGAATCCCCTGCAGGGTGCCATCGAACAGCGACTTGTGCGTTACGCGCAGGGTGGCAGGCATGGAGGCTTCATCGACAGCAAAACCGTGGTTCTGCGCGGTGATCATCACCGTATTGTTGTCGATATCTTTCACCGGGTGGTTGCCACCGTGGTGACCGAACTTCATCTTCACGGTTTTCGCACCGCTCGCCAGCGCCAGCAGCTGATGGCCGAGACAGATGCCGAATACCGGAATATCGGTTTCGAGGAAGCTCTTAATCGCGTCGATAGCGTAGTCGCACGGTGCCGGGTCACCCGGGCCGTTAGAGAGGAAGATCCCATCCGGGTTCATCTTCAGCACGTCGTCTGCCGGGGTCTTTGCCGGCACAACGGTCAGACGGCAGCCGCGATCCACCAGCATGCGCAGAATGTTGCGCTTGGCGCCGTAGTCGTAAGCCACCACGTGGAACGGCAGTTCGTCTTCTTTTTTGGCTTCCGGCAGTTCACCTGCCAGCGTCCAGCTTCCCTGAGTCCAGCTGTAGGCCTCAGCGGTGGTCACTTCTTTTGCCAGATCCATGCCGTTCAACCCCGGGAAGGCTTTGGCTTTTTCCTGCGCCAGGGCCGCATCGAGGTTGTCGCCCGCGATGATGCAGCCGTTCTGGGCACCTTTTTCACGCAGCAGACGCGTCAACTTACGGGTATCGATATCGGCAATCGCCACGATGTTATGGCGTTTCAGGTAGGAAGAGAGGTCTTCGGTATTGCGGTAGTTGCTGGCAATCAGCGGCAGGTCGCGAATAATCAGACCTTGTGCATGTACCTGGGAGGACTCTTCATCAGCGGCGTTGGTGCCGACATTACCGATATGGGGATAAGTTAGAGTAACGATTTGGCGGGAATAGGAAGGATCAGTGAGGATTTCTTGATAACCGGTCATTGAAGTATTGAAAACGACTTCCCCAACCGCCGAACCTGTTGCCCCAATGGCCCGACCGATAAACTGGGTTCCGTCTTCCAGAACCAATAGCGCTGACTTAATCAAAACACCCTCCAGAGAATATTCACTCACTTTATTTGCATATTAATTCATAACCGTAGTACGAAGCAATGCAAATCTGCTGCCAGTGGATTTTCGGCAAACGGCGGCATTCTGGGGATTTGGCAGGGGAAAGTCAACTTAAAAAGCAGGTTTTATTTGTAGTTTTTGTGCCACTGATGGACAGGAAAGCTTTTAACGGGCAAAAAGATCAACTAAATCACTTAAGAAAACGCTTGCGAGACACGTTTAGTTTAAAGAGTGCTTTCGCAGCCTCAAAAAGTGGACCACTTGGTCAAAATTCACAATGTTGAAACAAAAATAATGGCAATAACTCCACTTTATGGACGCTTAATAATAGAAACAGAACGAAACAGATAAAATTAAAGGGCAATAAAATATTGCCCTCTGCAATCAACTAATTATGACTGCAATAACCACATCACGAAGGGTAACTATGATTATAAATTGTTAAGATCGAGCACATCTCGCATGTCAAAGAGACCATTTTTTTTGCCTTTCAACCAAATTGCAGAACGAACAGCCCCATTTGCAAAAGTCATACGACTTGACGCTTTATGGGTGATCTCAACGCGCTCGCCAATATCGGCAAACATCGCAGTATGTTCGCCCACAATGTCGCCCGCACGCACGGTGGCAAAACCAATGGTGCCGGGAACGCGTTCACCGGTATGGCCTTCCCGGGTGTAGACGGCGCACTCTTTCAAATCCTTATCCATCGCCTGAGCAATCGCCTCGCCCATCGCCAGCGCGGTACCTGACGGGGCATCGACTTTATAGCGGTGGTGCGCTTCGATGATTTCGATGTCGGTGTAATCCCCCATCACCTTCGCCGCTTTCTCCAGCAGTTTGAGCATGACGTTCACGCCCACGCTGAAGTTCGCTGCAAAGACGATAGCGATCTCTTTGGCCGCATCCTGAATAGACTCTTTACCTGCATCATCGAAACCGGTGGTGCCAATAACCATTCCTTTGCCATGCTGACGACAAAACGCCAGGTGACTGAGCGTACCTTCCGGACGGGTGAAGTCGATGAAGACATCGA
Organism: Leclercia sp.; assembly: GCF_036780805.1. Taxonomy (NCBI): domain Bacteria; kingdom Pseudomonadati; phylum Pseudomonadota; class Gammaproteobacteria; order Enterobacterales; family Enterobacteriaceae; genus Leclercia; species Leclercia sp. The sequence continues at coordinate 133,238 of NZ_DAIQCE010000003.1, forward strand.
AGTCATCTTTTACCGCCTCGAGGCTGCTTTGTACGGTCACGCCGGACCTGCCTGCGCCCGCCAGTTCCCCGGCATCGGCGCCCAGCAGGGATGATCCTTCTCGCTCCAGAGCCGCGCCCAGGGTGACGCCATCCATCTGTAATGTCGCCTGAATTAACTGACGGCCCATACGGCCACCCGCGCCAGCAATCGCGACGCGGACCTGTGCATCATGCATAGTTATTCTCTTACGTTAAAATGATGTAAACCTTTTCAGATTAACCAGCCTCTGTCGATGCCGCTATCTGAAAACGCCAATAATTAGAATTTAATGATAAACAGGGAGAGATATCAGTGAAAGACATGATCGTCAGTGAATACCGCATGATTCACGTATCTCCAGCGCAGGCGGCAGGATGATCCGTTTCGCGGGTTCATCATTGCCCTGAATCCGGCTTTAGAGTCACTCCCCCGCTTTACGGCCAATCTCCCTGTTAATCCAGGGCATAGGTGACTACCAGTTGCCCCTTTTTCATCTTCAGCCCGAGGATCTGCACTAACCCAATATCCGCCAGCTGTTTAACGTGCGTTCCTCCGCACAGGTAGGCCGGGAGATCGCCAAAGCGAACCTTGCGTCTGCCGGATTCAGTTTCGGTATGGCGAAGCAGGTTGTCGGCTTTCCAGCCGTCAATCATGGCCATCAGAGCCCTGGCATCAGGCAGAAGGCCCTGAGGCTCGCCGGGCATAAAGGTAATCCGCCCTTCACCGGGCCAGTGATGGGCTTTTACCGGCTTCCAGCCAAACTGCTCGCCGGCATAGCCAATCAAATGGCCTGCGCTGTGCCAGCGGGCGTGACGTTCTCTCACATCTTCATCGACCTGTATCTCCACCTCGCCTGGCGCAAGCGCGCCGGACAGAATGTGAACGACCTGCTCTCCGCGCAGGGAGACCGCTTCTACCACCATCCCGGCGATCGATCCTCGATCCGCGGGCTGTCCGCCCCCCTGCGGATGGAAAAGGGTTTGATTGAGCTCAATGGCGTAACGGCCGTCAGGCTCTTCGGTGCAGCGGATTACCTGCGCCCGGCCTGCTGTCGCGTCACTGGTGTAATAAAGTCGTTCTGTCATGGTTGTTCTCCTCTGTACCCTGACAGTATATTCATCACTTGAGTGTCGATAATCGGCCACTCACACATTGCACTCTTGCCTGGTATGCACAAATGAAACCTACCCTGCTTCCCGATCTCGCCACTTTCGTCACCATCGTAGAACATGGCAATTTTTCAACCGCAGCCCGGCTCACTGGCGCAACGCCCTCGGCGATTAGCCGCTGTGTTTCTCGACTTGAAAAGGAAATGGGATGTAAATTACTGCACCGCACCACGCGCAAACTGGCCCTTACCGTGACCGGAAAATCGGTTTATGAACATGCGCTGGATATGGTGGACGCGGCGCAGCAGGCGATGGATTCAGGCAGCAGCCTGCAGACCGTTGCGCAGGGAAAGCTGACAATGAGCGTGCCAAAAGCCGTAGGACGTTTTGTGATCCATCCTTTAATCCCGGCATTCCTCGAGCGCTATCCGCACATTGATGTCTGTCTGCGTCTGGAAGATCGCTATATGGATTTGATCGACGACGGTGTCGATCTGGCGTTACGGATCACCAATACCCCCTCTCCAGGCTTGTACGGTAAACCGCTGATGCCGGTCACCCATGTGATCTGCGCCACGCCAGAGTATCTTCGCCGTATGGGTACGCCACAGCATCCGCACGATCTTCAGCACCATAGCTGTATTTCGCTCGGTGAAACCCCGGCCGATTCACGCTGGAAGTTTGCGTTAAACGGGAAAATGGAAACGATACAGACGCATGGACGTTATGCCGCTAACCACACGGGCGTGAGGCTGGATGCGGTAAAGCGCAGTCTGGGCATCGGGAGTTTACCGCTGTTCACAGCGTGTGAGGCGCTGGAAAGCGGAGAGATTGTGCAGGTACTGCCGGAGTGGGAGTTTCTCAGTAGCTATACGGGCGATCTCTGGCTGCTATGGGCAGGTAACAAACATATGCCTGCCAGAATGCGGGCGATGATCGACTACCTGAATGAAAAAATGCCAGTCATTCAGTGACTGGCATTTTTTAAATCTTACTCAACTTCGCGGGCGTCGATACGCAGCTCTTTCGGGACTTCGAAGACGATATTCTCTTCGCGCCCCGCCAGCGGAATGGCATCTCCGCCGCCCAGCTCCTGCAGACGGGCAATCACGTTCTGCACCAGAATATCCGGAGCAGAGGCACCGGCGGTCACACCGACGCACTGAGCCTCTTTCACCCAGCCTTCCTGAATATCGGTAGCATCGTCAATCAGGAACGCCGCTTTCCCCATCCGCTGCGCCAGCTCGGCCAGACGGTTGGAGTTCGAGGAGTTTTTCGAGCCGACGACCAGCACCACATCCGCCTGCTCCGCCAGGGCGCGCACCGCTTCCTGACGGTTGGTGGTGGCGTAGCAGATATCGTCCTTACGCGGGCCGACGATTTTCGGGAAGCGCTTACGCAGCGCATCGATGACGTCAGAGGTATCATCCACGGAGAGCGTGGTCTGGGTCATAAACGACAGCTTGGCTTCGTTTTTGACGTTCAGGGTCAGCACGTCGTCCGGAGACTCGACCAGATACATCCCCCCTTGCGGGTTGCTGTACTGGCCCATGGTGCCTTCCACTTCCGGGTGACCTGCGTGACCGATCAGGATCGACTCTTCGCCGCGGCGGCTGGCACGTGCGACTTCCATATGCACTTTAGTGACCAGCGGACAGGTGGCGTCAAACACGGTCAGATCGCGACTTTTTGCTTCGTTACGCACCGCCTGGGAGACGCCGTGTGCGGAGAAAATCAGGATCGCGCCATCCGGCACTTCGTCGATCTGTTCGATAAAGATCGCCCCGCGGTTACGCAGGCTATCCACCACGTAGCGGTTATGCACCACTTCGTGACGGACATAAATCGGCGCGCCGTAAAGCTCCAGCGCGTTTTCTACAATGCTGATAGCGCGGTCTACTCCGGCACAGAAACCGCGCGGGTTAGCCAACAGGATCTGCATTCACATCCTCCAGTACCGGGTCAATTTCCAGCACTTCAACATCAAAATGGACGGTACGCCCGGCGAGCGGGTGGTTGAAATCGACGGTGATTGAGTCGCCGTTAATTTCACGGATCACGCCAGGCATTTCACTGCCATCCATAGCGGTAAAGAGCATAATCGCCCCGATTTCCGGTTCGCCCGCATCCATAAATTCACGACGCGAGAAGTACTGAATCAGGTCCGGGGATGGCACACCAAACGCGGCATCCGGCTCCAGAGAGAAGGCTTTTTTCTCCCCTTCTTTCAGCCCCAGCAACTGTTGCTCAAGACCTTCAGACAGGGAGGTATCGCCAAGGCGGAACAGCGCCGGTTTGCCGTTATTGCGGGTGGACTCCGCGGTGGAGCCATCATCAAGTTTCAGCGTGAAATGAACCAGCATCGCGCTGTTGCTCTGTACGGATTTAGACATGCAAATTGCTCGCTTGTTTTGGGTCACCTGTTGCCCGGTGGTGTTGCGCTTACCGGGCCTACGGGAGGCCGCAAATTCTGTAGGCCGGGTAAGCGCAACGCCACCCGGCATTTACAATTACGCCTGCTCTTTCGCCGCCGGTTTAGGCAGGAAGCCTTCCAGCACAATCAGCGCCGCACCGATACAAATCGCCGTATCGGCCAGGTTGAAGGTGGCGAAGTGCCAGTTGCCGACGTAGAAGTCGATCATATCGACCACAAAGCCGTGCCACAGACGGTCGAACAGGTTACCCAGCGCGCCGCCAATGATCAGCGCGTAGGCGATGTTATTCAGCTTTTGCGTGGCTTTCCCGCGGTACATCAGTACGGCCAATACCACGCAGATACCGAGAGCGATACCCGCAAAGAACCAGCGCTGCCAGCCACCGCTGTCAGCCAGGAAGCTAAACGCCGCGCCGTAGTTGCGCGCATAGTGCAGATTAAGCGACGGGAACAGCGAGACCGTATCCCCCAGAGCAAAGTTCTGGAGGATCAGGTACTTGCTGCCCAGATCGATAATCAGCACGACCACTACCAGCCACAGCCAGCGCAGCCCTGTTGAAGAGAGTGATTTACTCATCAGGCAAACTTACGTTTTTCGCCATCACCGGCGACGTTGCTGACACAGCGTCCGCAGATCTCTGCGTGTTCCGCCACCTTGCCGACATCGGTAGTGTAATGCCAGCAGCGCGGGCATTTCTCACCATCGGCTTTCACCAGCGCCACTTTCAGCCCTTTGAGCAGTTCGCTCTGCTGGGCATCCGCGCTCGCGTCGGCATAATCCGCAACATTCGCCCCGGAGGTCAACAGGACAAATCGTAATTCATCGCCCAGCGCGGTCAGCTTCGCCGCCAGCTCAGGTTCAGCGTACAGGGTTACTGACGCTTCCAGAGAGCCGCCCACTTTCTTGTCGGCACGCGCCTGCTCAATCACCTTGTTCACTTCGCCGCGCACTTTCAGCAGCTCATCCCAGAAGCTGTCGTTCATGGCTTCGGTCCCGGACAGGCCAAACAGCCCTTCGTACCACTCGCCGGTGAAGACATACTTCTCGCGATCGCCCGGCAGGTAGCCCCAGATCTCATCCGCGGTGAAGGACATGATCGGCGCCATCCAGCGCACCAGCGCTTCCGCGATATGGAACAGCGCGGTCTGGCAGCTGCGACGCGCCACGCTGTCGGCTTTGGCGGTGTACTGACGGTCTTTGATGATGTCGAGGTAGAACGAGCCCATCTCGATGGAGCAGAAGCGCATCAGGCGCTGCACCACTTCGTGAAAGTCGTAAGACTCGTAGGCTTTCAGGATATCGTCCTGCGCCGCTTTCGCGCAGCCCACTGCCCAGCGATCCAGCACCACCATCTCTTCCGGTTTCACCATGTCTTTTGCCGGATCAAACCCGTTCAGGTTCGCCAGCAGGAAGCGCGCGGTGTTACGGATACGACGATAGCTGTCGGCAGCACGTTTCAGAATCTCATCGGACACCGCCATTTCGCCGGTGTAGTCGGTTGATGCCACCCACAGACGCAGAATATCAGCGCCGAGTTTGTTCATCACATCCTGCGGAGAAACGGTGTTACCGATAGATTTGGACATCTTGCGGCCCTGACCATCCACGGTGAAGCCGTGGGTCAGTACCTGACGGTAAGGTGCTTTACCTTTCATGGCGGTGGAAATCATCAGGGATGACATGAACCAGCCGCGGTGTTGGTCAGACCCTTCCAGATACATGTCGGCCGCGTGACCGGCAAACTCCGGACGCACGTCAACAACCGAAGAGTGGGTAGAACCGGAGTCGAACCACACGTCCAGGGTATCTGGCACTTTCTCGTAGTTATCTGCGTCAGCGCCCAGGATGTCGCGGGAGTCGAGATCCCACCACGCCTGAATGCCGTCAACTTCGACGCGCTTCGCCACTTCTTCCATCAGTTCCAGGGTGTTCGGGTGCAGTTCCTGCGTCTCTTTATGCACGAACAGAGACATCGGCACGCCCCACGTACGCTGACGGGAGATACACCAGTCAGGACGGTTAGCGACCATGGATTCGATACGCGCCTGGCCCCAGTCCGGGATCCACTGCACGCCTTTGATCTCTTTCAGAGACTGCGCGCGCAGGCCTTTCTGATCCATGCTGACAAACCACTGCGGGGTCGCACGGAAGATGATCGGGGTCTTGTGGCGCCAGCAGCATGGATAGCTGTGCTGCATTTTCTCAACGTGCAGCAGCGAGCCGTTGTCGCGCAGCATGTTGACGATGATGTCGTTGGCTTTGAAGACGTTGATGCCGTCCAGCGCCGGCCAGGTGCCTGGCAGGTAAGAGCCGTCCGGACCAACCGGGTTAGCGATCTCCAGACCGTATTTCAGGCTGATGGTGTAGTCGTCCGGGCCGTGGCCACCGGCGGTATGCACCGCACCGGTACCCGCTTCCAGGGTGACGTGTTCGCCCAGGATCGCCGGCACATCGAAATCGAGGAACGGATGCTTAAAGCGTAAATGCTCCAGCTCGGCACCTTTAACGGTACCCAGAATGCTGTATTCGGTGATGTTCGCGCGTTTCAGCACGCTCTCCACCAGGTCTTTCGCCAGGATCAATGCACGGCCTTCAACCTGCACCAGCGCATAGTCGAACTCCGCAGAGAGGGAAATCGCGCGGTTGGCAGGCAGGGTCCACGGGGTAGTGGTCCAGATCACCAGGGAGATGGGGCCATTTACGGCCGGCAGACCAAATTTGCCCTGCAGCGCTTCCTGATCGACGCCTTCGAAGGCCACGTCGATGGATGGAGAGGTTTTGTCGTAATACTCGACTTCCGCCTCAGCCAGCGCAGAGCGGCAGTCCACGCACCAGTGCACAGGCTTAGCGCCTTTATGCAGGTGGCCGTTGCCGATGATTTTGCCCAGCGCACGGATGATGTTGGCTTCGGTTTTGAAGTCCATGGTCAGGTACGGGTGCGACCAGTCGCCCAGCACGCCCAGACGAATAAAGTCTTCACGCTGACCGTCAACCTGGGTCGCGGCGTATTCGCGGCATTTGGCGCGGAATTCCGCGGCGGTGAACTTCTCGCCCGGCTTACCGAACTCTTGCTCGACTTTCAGCTCGATCGGCAGACCGTGGCAGTCCCAGCCTGGAACGTAAGGTGAGTCAAAGCCCGTGAGGCCTTTGGACTTCACGATAATGTCTTTCAGAATCTTGTTTACAGAGTGACCAATATGAATGCTGCCATTCGCATAAGGAGGGCCATCATGCAGAATGAAGGTTTTTTTGCCTTTTTTGGCTGCACGGATGATGCCGTACAGGTCATCATCGGTCCAACGCGCCAGCATTCCCGGTTCACGCTTGGCGAGGTCGCCGCGCATCGGGAACCCTGTTTCCGGCAAATTCAGGGTTGATTTATAGTCACTCATCAGATTCTCGGTTCCGTATTTATATCTCAGGCATTAAGCCGGGTTTGATAGCCCAAAAATTTCGCGGGCTGTTAATTCATCTCTCGCGATTTGCGCTTTCAGCTCATCAAGCGAGGCGAATCGCTGCTCATTGCGTATTTTTTTACGCAGGATTACATCTATATGGCGACCATAAAGGTCCATTACAACGTCCAGCAAATGCACTTCGAGCTGCTGGCGTACGCCAGCCACTGTCGGACGGGTACCAATATTGGCAACGCCGGGCAGAGGCTTATCGCCCAGCCCCGTCACTTCTACCGCATAGACCCCTTTTACCGGGGAAACCTGACGGCGCAGCGGTAAGTTCGCCGTAGGGAAACCAATGGTGCGACCCAGTTCATCGCCATGCACGACACGCCCGGAAATAGAGAACGGGCGTCCGAGCAGCGTTGCGGCGGCATCCAGGTCGTCGTCGGCCAGCGCCTGGCGAACTGCCGTGCTGCTGATGCGTACCCCGCCTTCGCAGAAGGTCTGGGTGCTGGTGACATCAAAGCCATACTCCAGGCCAGCCTTCTGTAATAGCAAGAAATCCCCCTGACGACCAGCGCCAAAGCGGAAATCATCTCCCACCGCCAGAAAGCGCACGCCGAGGCGATCAACCAACAGGTCGCTGACAAAATTTTGTGCCGTCAGGGCGGCGAAGCGCCGATCAAAACGGACGCACAGGACATAGTCCACGCCGCACTGCGCCAGGTAACGTAACTTTTCACGCAGGCGGGTCAGGCGCGCAGGCGCCTTCTCGCTGGCAAAAAGCTCCAGCGGCTGCGGCTCAAAAATCATGACTACTACCGGCAGACCTCGTGCCCGCCCCTCTTCACGTAACCCCTGCAACAGCACCTGATGTCCACGATGCACGCCGTCGAAATTACCAATAGTCAGCACACACCCATGCGGGGCCTGACTGAGATTATGTATGCCGCGTATCAGCTTCATGACTGGCTCAAAACAGTGAAAATCGCCAAAGTATACCTTGTACAGCGGTTAAGGTTAACCGGCGATTGTTCACGCAAAACAGAAAGCCGTAATGATTTCATCAGGGTTGCCTTTCACAGCGAAAAAATCTGCCCGCAGATGACGATTTTTGTGTCGAAAGGCTGTATTCAGGAGAGACAAGCTGGTAGAATCCTGCGCCATCACTACGTAACATAGCGTCGCTCATTAACGGCGCTTATTTGCACAAATCCATTGACAAAAGAAGGCAAAGAGGGCATATTCCTCGGCCTTTGAATTGTCCACATAGATCATATTTGGGAGTTGGACTTGGCTAATATCAAATCAGCTAAGAAACGTGCCGTTCAGTCTGAAAAGGCTCGTAAGCACAACGCAAGCCGTCGCTCTATGATGCGTACTTTCATCAAGAAAGTATACGCAGCAATCGAAGCAGGCGACAAAGCTGCAGCGCAGAACGCATTTAACGAAATGCAACCAATCGTGGATCGTCAGGCTGCTAAAGGTCTGATCCACAAAAACAAAGCAGCGCGTCATAAAGCAAACCTGACCGCGCAGATCAGCAAACTGGCTTAATCGCCACTTGTTGTTGCTTGTTTAAAGAACCCGCTTAACGCGGGTTTTTTTATGCCTTCAGATTGCCGGTGGCGTAAACAGCGCTGAGTAGTCACGGTTACAGATACGCTGAACCGCCGGATGCTGAATCATCCTTTCGGCAAATATCGCGTGATACTCCTCCATCACGTTATCCACCCTGCCAATCTCCGTAATCCTGATGTCCGAATAGAGGTCCTGCGCGTAAAGCGTCGGGGCAACGAAGATCGCATTGTGCGCTTCGCCAAAGGCTTTCATCAGCGCGGCATCATCAAACTCCCCAAGGATCTCCACCTTTAGCCCCTGCGAGTTAAACCAGTTCAGCAGCTTGCGTCCCAGCATAGAGCGTCTGCCGGGCACCAGCAAACGGCGCTCCTCCAGGCACGCCGGGAAGGGTTTTTCCGGCGGCGGGTTGATGCACCAGAAGCTCACACCACACTCGCCAATCTTCACCGAGAACAGCCCTTCCTGCTGGGTGGAGTCGATCGGGCAGTCGGAGATAATCATATCCAGCTTGTGCTGGCTCAGCTGCTCCAGCAGCATCTCGTGGGTGGATTCAAAGCAGCGCAGGTGGATCTGTTCATCCTCAACCACCGCCGCATCCAGCACGCCGCTGACCAGCCGTTTTGACAGCGCATCAGCCACACCGACGTCAAAGAGCAGGTTCGACTCCTTGCGGTAATTGACGATATCAAGCATCTCCTGGCTCAGGGTGAACATTTTGTCGGCGTAGCGAAACACCAGCTCACCGAGTTCGCTGGGCTCGATACCCCGCCCCTTGCGCTTGAATAACTTCCCCTGCAGGCGCTCTTCCAGGGCTTTGATCTGCCCGGTAATGGTCTGCGGCGTCAGGTAGAGCGCCTCTGCGGCGCCGACAACCGAGCCCTCTTTGTAGACATGCCAGAAGTAATACAGATGGTTGTAGTTAAGATGAGACATACGATCCTCGCTCCCTGATAGTGTTTACAGGAGGGCGGCCTGCCCTCCCGACGTTCCGTTACGCCGGATGCACCTGCCCCGACAATTTCATTTTCAGTAAGGCATAGCCGATAAACGCCGCCAGCAGCGACCCGGTCAGAATACCCAGTTTAGCCCAGACGATAAGCTCCGGGGCATGCGGGCCAAACGCCAGCGTCGAGATAAAGATCGACATCGTAAAGCCGATCCCGCACAGCACGCCAACGGCCATGATTTGCCGACAGGTGGTTCCGTGCGGCAACGAGGCCAGCTTCAGCTTCAGCGCCAGCCAGCAGAAGAGGCTGATCCCCAACGGCTTGCCGATAAACAGCCCGGCGATGATCCCCAGCGGCAGCATCGACGTCAGCCCACCGAAGGTCACGCCCTCAAGGGAGACGCCCGCATTTGCGAAGGCAAACAGCGGCAGGATCATAAAGGCGACCCACGGGTGCAGGACATGCTCTAACTGTTTCGCCGGGGATTTACCCTCCTGCGACTTCAGCGGGATAAAGAAGCCGATAATCACCCCGGCCAGGGTGGCATGCACGCCTGATTTCAGTACCGCCGTCCACAGCACCATGCCCACCAGCACATAGATACCGATCCGACGGACATTGCAGATATTCAGCAGCGCCAGCGCCGCAATAGCCGCCGCCGCGACGCCCAGCGACAACACCGACAGCTCGCTGGTGTAGAACAGGGCAATAATGATAATCGCGCCCAGGTCATCGATGATCGCCAGCGCCATCAGGAAGATTTTAAGCGCCATCGGCACGCGGTTGCCCAGCAGCGCCAGAACGCCCAGCGCAAAGGCGATGTCCGTTGCGGCCGGGATCGCCCAGCCGTGGCGGGCAACAGGATCCTGATAGTTAAACGCCAGGTAGATCAGCGCCGGAACGACCATCCCGCCGATGGCGGCAATCACCGGCAACGCCGCGCGCTGACGGCTGGCCAGTGAGCCCTGTACCAGCTCACGCTTAACCTCCAGCCCCACCAGCAGGAAAAAGACCGCCATCAGCGCATCGTTGATCCACAGGAGCATGTTCTTGTTGATTTCCAGCACGCCGACGCGAAGCTCAACGGGTGTTTCCAGAAAAGCATGATACAGGTCACGGGTAACGCCCAGGTTAGCCAGCAGCATGGCAAGCGCTGCGGCCAGAATAAGAATGATGCCCCCGGAGGCCTCATTCTGGAAAAAACGGTGTAGATATTTCACTTTTACTCTCTCTCTTTACGACAATCCCTCGTTAAAACCATCATACTCGCGGATATTCATCGGTAAAAGCAGGTTAATATTGGCTATGCACTCGCTTTTCCCGAGCTATTTTTTTCTGCCATAAAAAAAGCCCGGAATCGCTTCCGGGCTTTGAGAATAACGTCAGCTCACCGATTAGCGAGTCAAATCGTCAAAGAATTTTTTCACACCATCAAAGAAGCTTTTGGAGCGCGGGCTATTGTTTTCACCCGTTGGGCCGCCAAAGCTCTCCTGCAACTCTCGCAGCAGCTGCTTCTGTTTTTCATTCAGGCCAACCGGGGTTTCAACCACCACGCGACACAGCAGATCGCCCTGCGCGCCACCGCGCACCGATTTCACGCCTTTACCGCGCATGCGGAACAGCTTGCCGGTCTGGGTTTCGCCAGGCACTTTCAGGTTTACGCGACCATCGAGAGTTGGTACTTCGATTTCGCCGCCCATCGCCGCCATCGCAAAGTTGATCGGCACTTCGCAGTACAGGTTATTGCCTTCACGTTCGAAAATGGCATGCTGCTTCACCTGTACCTGAACGTACAGATCGCCTGCCGGTGCGCCATGCTCACCCGCTTCGCCTTCGCCAGACAGACGAATACGATCGCCGGTATCTACGCCTGCCGGAATTTTAACGGACAGGGTTTTGGTCTTCTCAATGCGACCATGACCGTGGCACTTGTTGCACGGATCCTTGATCAGCGTACCGCGGCCCTGACAGTGCGGACAGCTCTGCTGCACCGCAAAGAAGCCCTGACGCATCTGCACCTGGCCGGAACCGTGACAGGTTGGACAGGTCTGCGGCTTGGTGCCTACTTTCGCGCCGCTGCCGTGGCAGATATCGCACTCTTCCAGGGTCGGAATGCGGATCTCTTTCGTTACGCCGCGTACGGCCTCTTCCAGCGACAGCTCCATGTTGTAACGCAGGTCTGCGCCACGAGCCGCGCGCTGACGGCCGCGACCGCCGCCAAAGATGTCGCCAAAGACGTCACCAAAAATATCGCTGAAATCTGCGCCGCCGCCACCAAATCCACCGCCGCCGCCCATGCCGCCCTGTTCAAACGCAGCATGACCATACTGATCGTATGCCGCGCGTTTCTGGGCATCGGTCAGGATTTCGTAGGCTTCTTTGATCTCTTTAAACTTGGCTTCGGCCTCTTTGTCACCCTGATTGCGGTCCGGGTGAAATTTCATGGCCAGGCGCTTATACGCCTTTTTGATTTCACGCTCTTCCGCTGTTTTGGAAACGCCTAAAATCTCGTAATAGTCTTGCTTAGCCATCTTATTTTATCTGCCCCTAACATGCGTGCACGGGCGGAGAGGAAACCTCTTCGCCCGTGCCAGTGTATTACCCGTTCAAAGGGCGATTATTTTTTGTCTTTCACTTCTTCAAACTCTGCGTCGACAACATCGTCATCTTTCGCGTTGTTTGCTGAAGCATCAGCACCCGCGCCAGCCTGCTGCTGTGCGTGCTGCTGCTGTGCGATCTCCATCAGCTTCTCGGAAACCTGCGCCAGCGCCTGCATTTTCGCTTCGATATCCGCTTTGTCTTCGCCTTTCAGGGACGCTTCCAGCGCGCTCAGTGCAGACTCGATAGCGGTTTTGTCGTCAGCTGGCAGTTTGTCACCGGCTTCTTCAACCTGCTTACGGGTGCTGTGCAGCAGATGGTCACCCTGGTTACGAGTCTGAACCAGCTCTTCGAACTTACGGTCAGACTCGGCGTTAGCTTCCGCTTCGCGAACCATTTTCTGGATCTCTTCTTCGTTCAGACCGGAAGAGGCCTTGATGGTGATCTTCTGCTCTTTACCGCTGTTTTTGTCCTTCGCGGAAACGTGCAGAATACCGTCAGCATCGATGTCGAAGGTGACTTCGATCTGTGGCATACCGCGCGGTGCCGGGCTGATACCATCGAGGTTAAACTGACCCAGATCTTTGTTATCTGCGGCACGTTTACGCTCACCCTGCAGCACATGGATGGTTACCGCAGACTGGTTGTCTTCAGCGGTAGAGAACACCTGGCTGTGCTTGGTTGGGATGGTGGTGTTTTTGGCGATCAGCGCCGTCATCACACCGCCCATGGTTTCGATACCCAGAGACAGCGGGGTAACGTCCAGCAGCAGTACGTCTTTCACTTCACCGGTCAGCACGCCACCCTGAACGGCAGCACCGATAGCAACGGCTTCGTCCGGGTTAACGTCTTTACGTGGCTCTTTACCAAAGAATTCAGCCACTTTCTTCTGAACCATTGGCATACGTGTCTGACCACCGACCAGGATAACGTCCTGGATTTCGGAGACGGACAGACCCGCATCCTGCAGAGCAACTTTCAGCGGCTCGATGGAACGGTTAACCAGGTCTTCAACCAGGCTTTCCAGTTTCGCACGGGTCACTTTGATGTTCATGTGTTTTGGACCGGTCGCGTCTGCAGTGATGTACGGCAGGTTCACGTCGGTCTGCTGCGCAGAAGAAAGTTCAATTTTCGCTTTCTCTGCGGCTTCTTTCAGGCGCTGCATGGCCAGCGGGTCGTTACGCAGGTCAATGCCCTGATCTTTCTTAAATTCGTCAACGAGGTAGTTGATCATACGGCTGTCGAAGTCTTCACCACCCAGGTGGGTATCACCGTTGGTCGCCAGAACTTCGAAGGTTTTTTCGCCGTCAACTTCGTCGATTTCGATAATAGAGATATCGAAAGTACCGCCACCGAGGTCGTAAACCGCGATAGTACGGTTACCGACTTCTTTATCCAGACCGTAAGCCAGTGCCGCTGCGGTTGGTTCGTTGATGATACGTTTGACTTCCAGACCCGCGATACGGCCGGCGTCTTTGGTTGCCTGACGCTGAGCATCGTTGAAGTATGCAGGAACGGTGATAACCGCTTCAGTTACCGGCTCACCCAGGTAATCTTCAGCCGTTTTCTTCATTTTCTTCAGCACTTCAGCAGAGATCTGCGGCGGTGCCATTTTCTGACCTTTAACGTCAATCCATGCGTCGCCGTTGTCAGCGCCGATGATTTTGTACGGCATGATGGCTTCATCACGCTGAACTTCTTCGTCCTGGAAGCGACGGCCAATCAGGCGTTTGATCGCAAACAGGGTGTTTTGCGGGTTTGTCACTGCCTGACGTTTAGCCGGCTGACCAACCAGAGTTTCACCATCCTGGGTATAAGCAATGATAGAAGGCGTGGTGCGATCGCCCTCGGCGTTCTCCAGCACACGTGCAGTAGTGCCATCCATAATCGCTACACAAGAGTTGGTAGTACCCAGGTCGATACCAATAATTTTACCCATCTAAACGTCTCCACTAAAAATTCAGTCAACATGTGGTTGTGTACCTGTAATAAGGGCAGAAGGTGCTTTTTCAACTGTCCAGATTTGAATTTTTTCAGGTCCACACACTGCGGTTGACTACTAGATGGGGTCGCAACGGCATCCATCAAGGGGGAAGGATAAAAAAATTTTTAATTTCACCCTGATTAGATCATAGACGGCGTTGATGGCGCCCATTATGATGCCGCGCCCCGCCAGGGAGAATTGGCGTGGGATTAACCATTTCACCATATTAATGATGATTTTTTGAGGACTTATGGGCAACACTAAGTTGGCTAATCCGGCTCCGCTGGGCCTGATGGGTTTTGGCATGACCACCATTCTGCTGAACCTGCACAATATCGGGATGTTCCCGATGGATGGCGTTATCCTGGCGATGGGCATTTTTTACGGCGGTATCGCACAGATCTTCGCGGGCCTGCTGGAATATAAGAAAGGCAATACCTTCGGTTTAACCGCATTTACCTCTTACGGCTCTTTCTGGCTGACCCTGGTCGCCATTCTGCTGATGCCGAAAATGGGTCTGGCCGATGCGGCGAACACACCGTTCCTGGGCGTCTATCTGGGCCTGTGGGGCGTCTTCACGCTGTTCATGTTCTTCGGCACCCTGGTGGGTAACCGTGCGTTGCAGTTCGTGTTTCTGAGCCTGACCGTACTGTTCGCCCTGCTGTGCGTAGGCCACCTGGTGGATAACGGTGAGTCCATTATTCACGTGGCGGGCTGGATTGGCCTGGTCTGCGGCGCCAGCGCCATCTACCTGGCGATGGGTGAAGTGCTGAACGAGCAGTTTGGTCGTACCGTTCTGCCGATTGGTGAAAAACACTAATCCCCTTCGTGCCCGCCCTGCGGGCACGAAATCACCTCCCCTGTGAATGCCCCTTCTCGTTTAAACCCGGTCAATTTTCCGCCACAACAGAAACGATTAATAAACGGGATGGCAATAATCATCTGATTCAATTGATAAGCATTATCATTGAGATTAGTGTGACCCGGCGCATCCCGGATAATGGATATCAGGTAGCACCCGACATGGAACGCAAGGGGATGAAACGATTCTGTTGTGTTGCATAAGGTTAACTGATGAATTCCAGCCTTGCCGCCAGCGATCAAACTGGCGAATCCACTATCGCGTCCCATTACCGTAAGGTTCTCGTCCGGCGCTTTGCCCTGGCAGGGGTGCTGTTCTTCTTTATTATTTGCTCCCTGATCCTCGACTTCACGCTCGGCCCGTCAGGCATCTCAGTTTCTACCCTCTGGCACACCTTAGTCAACGCCGCCGCGGCCGATGCCGGGACACGGGTGATCGTCTGGGAGCTGCGGCTACCGTTCGCCCTGATGGCCGTTGCCGTCGGCATGGCGCTGGGGCTGGCCGGGGCCGAGATGCAGACCATCCTCAATAACCCGCTCGCCAGTCCGTTTACGCTGGGCGTGTCGTCTGCCGCCTCCTTCGGTGCCGCACTGGCGATTGTGCTTGGTTTAGGTATCCCCGGCATTGCCGATAAGTGGTTCATTCCGGCAAATGCCTTTGTCTTTGCGCTGCTGGCCTGCTTTATTCTGGATGGCATCAGCCGCTGGACCCGCGTCGCGACCTCCGGCGTGGTGCTGTTTGGTATCGCCCTGGTCTTTACCTTTAACGCGCTGATTTCCATCCTGCAGTTTGTTGCCAGCGAAGATACCCTGCAGGGGCTGGTCTTCTGGACGATGGGCAGCCTGGCGAGAGCCTCGTGGGATAAGCTGGCGATCCTGGCCGTGGCGCTGCTGATTATCGTGCCGCTGTCGTTGAAGAACGCCTGGAAATTGACGGCGCTGCGTCTGGGTGAAGATCGTGCCGTCAGCTTTGGCATCAACGTGAAAAAGCTGCGCCTGGCGACGTTGTTACGCATCAGCATTATCTCGGCTCTGACGGTCGCCTTTGTTGGCCCGGTCGGCTTTATCGGCCTGGTGGCACCGCATATTTCGCGCATGATGTTTGGCGAGGATCACCGGTTTTATCTGCCCGGCAGCATGCTGATTGGCGCGCTGGTGCTCTCGCTGGCCTCGGTATTTTCCAAGAACATCGTTCCCGGCGTCATTATTCCCGTGGGCATCGTCACTTCGCTGGTGGGTGTGCCCTTCTTCCTCAGCATCATTATTCGCAACCGGGGGAACGTATGACCGACGGCCTGCGCGTCTGCGATCTGCACACCGGCTATCGCAAGAAAAAGATTATTAGTGGGCTGAATACCCCCCTGCTGCCTCGCGGGCAGATCACCGCCCTGCTGGGCCCCAACGGCTCGGGCAAATCTACCCTGCTACGCGCCCTGGCTGACCTCAATCCCGCTCAGGGAGAGTTGCAGCTCAACGGCGACGATCTGATGACCCTGTCCCCGGCAAAACGGGCGCAAAAAGTGGTTTATCTGCCGCAATCCCTGCCGCAGGGGGTGCATCTGCATGCGCTGGAATCGGTCATCGTCGCCCGCCGGGCCAGCGGCAGCCCTGCTGGTCTTAACGTGGAGCAGGAAGCGTATTCCATCCTCGAAAAACTGGGCGTCGCCCACCTGGCAATGAGCTTTCTCGACCAGCTCTCCGGCGGGCAAAAACAGCTGATTGGCCTGGCCCAGTCCCTCATCCGCGAACCGGATCTGCTGTTGCTGGATGAACCCTTAAGCGCCCTCGACCTCAACTACCAGTTTCATGTGATGGATATCGTGGCCCGCGAAACGCGGCTGCGCAATATCGTCACCGTTGTGGTGATCCACGACATCAACATTGCCCTGCGCCATGCCAATTTTGCCCTGATGCTGAAAGGCGGCGAGCTGATTGCCTGCGGCCTGCCGGGTAAGGTTGTCACCCCTGCCAATCTGGCGACGGTGTACGGCGTGGATGGCCGGGTTGAATACTGTTCCCGTGGGCTGCCGCATGTGGTGGTCGACGGGTTAACACCATAAGAAGAAGACGGGGAAAACATGACGCTGAAAAAACTCATTGCCGCCGCTGGCGGCCTGGCACTGTTACTTTCACCTTTACTCGCCCAGGCGCAGAGCTGGCCGGTGACGGTAAAAGATCTCGATAACCGCACGGTCACCGTTGAACACGAACCGCAGCGCATTATCTTGCAGGACGGACGCGACATCTTTGCCCTGGCCCTGCTCGAGCGCGATAACCCGTTCTCCAGAGTGGTAGCCTGGAATAACCTGCCGAAAAAACAGGATACTGAAACCTGGAACGTGCTGAAGCGTAAATGGCCGGAAGCGGAGAAAATCCTCGACATGAAGTTTTCCGACCAGGGAAATGTCGATCTCGAAACGGTGATCTCCCGCCAGCCCGACCTGATGATTGCCCAGCTGCGCGCTAAGCCGTCGCTGGTACAGACCGGCGTGCTGGCGAAGCTTGAAGCCCTGCACATTCCGGTGGTGTTCGTTGACTATGAGCTGCGCCCGGTAGAAAACACCCTGCCGAGTATTGCCCTGCTGGGTAAGGTGATGGGACAAACCGACCGTGCGCAGGCCTATATCGATTTCTATCAGCAGCGTCTGGATAAGATCCACCAGCGTCTGGCTACGGCCAGCAAAAAACCGCTGGTCTTTATCGAACCTATTGCCGGCGTCGGCGGGCTGGATAACGGCTGCTGCTTCACCCATGCGCGTAACGGCTGGGGCGGGCTGGTAGAAGCCGCAGGCGGGACCAACATCGGTTCGCAGCTGCTGCCAGGGGCAACCGGGAATATCGCAGTGGAGAAGATTATCTCCCTGAACCCGGATTACTACCTGATGACCGGCTCAAAACGTCCGGGCAAAGGTACGGCGATTATCCCGTTTGGCTATAACGTCCCGGCAGGCGATGTCAGCGCAGCCTTTAACGCTCTGCTGGCGCGTCAGGGCGTCGCCAGCATTCCGGCGGTCGCGCAAGGCCACACCGGCGCGCTCTATCACCACTTCTATAACAACCCTTACAACATCGTAGCCATTGAGACGCTGAGCAAAATCTTCTACCCGACGCTGTTTAAGGATGTGGATCCGCTGGCTGACTATCACGCCATTATCAAAGACTTCACCCGGATCCCGGATGACAACATCATCCTCAGCTATACCCCTTCGCACTAACAAAAGGCCGGGCACAATGCCCGGCCTTGTCATTATCCGGCGAGGACCGGTGCTTCTACGGGCTTCTGGCGCAGCCAGATGCCTAACGCCAGGCCCATCAGTGAGAGCGCCAGCACGTACCAGGCGGGAGCCATTGGCGACACGCCCATCAGCAGGGTGACGGCAATCGGCGTCAGCCCGCCGAAGATGGCGTACGAGACGTTATACGAGAAGGAGATCCCGGTGAAGCGTACTTCCGGCGGGAAGGCCCGCACCATCACGTAAGGTACAGCTCCCACGACGCCGACGCAGAGCCCAACCATACCGTACAGCAGGAACAGCTGCTCAGGATGGCTGCCTGCCAGGTGATAGAATGCCCAGCTCGCGCCGGCCAGCAGCAGGCTGCCGATAATAAAGGTCAGGCTGGAACCGATACGATCCACCGCCAGCCCGGCAATCAGACAGCCAAAGCACAGCATAATGGTCGCGATGCTGTTGGCCTGCAGCGTCACCGCTGGAGCAAAGCCGTACTGCTTTTGCAGCCAGACCGGCGACATGAGAATCACCACCACGATGCCCGCCGACAGCAGCCAGGTCAGCAGCATCGACACGACCACCGCTTTCCGATGCCGCACCACCACCGCTTTGACCGGCAGCTCCTGCACCAGCGCCTTGCGCTGCTGCATCTCGAGGAAGACCGGCGTCTCCTGCAGCCAGCGGCGCAGATACATCGCCACCAGACCAAAGGCGCCGCCCAGCAGGAACGGAATACGCCAGCCCCAGTCGTGTACCGCCTGTTGGGTCATGCTGGTGTTCACCAGCGTCGCTACCACGGAGCCCAGCAGAATGCCGACCGTCAGTCCTGCGGTCAGCGTCCCGCAGGCAATGCCGATCCGCCGGGCCGGAACATGTTCTGCCACAAACACCCAGGCGCCAGGCACTTCACCGCCAATCGCCGCCCCCTGCAGGATCCGCATCAACAGCAGTAAAACCGGAGCAATAATACCCATTGAGGCATAGGTCGGCAGCAGGCCAATCGCAAGGGTCGGCACGGCCATCAGCAGGATGCTGAGGGTGAACATCTTTTTGCGCCCGACCAGATCGCCAAAGTGGGCCATCACGATGCCGCCCAGCGGGCGCGCCAGATACCCGGCAGCAAAAATGCCAAAGGTCTGCACCTGACGCAGCCATTCAGGGATGTCAGCCGGGAAGAACAGCGCCCCAACCACCGCCGCGAAAAAGACGAAAATAATGAAGTCATAAAACTCCAGCGCGCCGCCGAGCGCGGCCAGCGTGAGAGTCTTATAGTCCTGACGATTGAGATGCCGGTTGTAATGTGACATAGCGAACCATTATGGGCTGAATTGTTGAGTTATATTTACAGCGATCGTAAAGAAAAAATTACTATACCGTAAATCAATTAGCCCGCTACTATAGTTACAGCTTATGTCACAATATTGTTAATTTCAGGAGATTGTTTCACGCCGCGCGCTTTTCGGGCGAAAAGCTGCTACCACCTGCGGATTTGTTTCGACGTAAGGCCCTTCAAGCAGCTGTACACAATAAGGTACACTGGCAAAAATACCCGCGACCACGACCTTACCGTCAGCCTCTTTTACCCCTTCCAGCGTCTCCTTAATCGACTTCGGCTGGCCAGGTAAATTGAGAATCAGGGCCTGCTTGCGGATCACCCCCACCTGACGGGAGAGGATCGCGGTCGGCACAAAGTGCAGGCTGATCTGGCGCATCTGCTCGCCAAAGCCCGGCATTTCACGATCGGCAACGGCGAGGGTCGCATCCGGCGTCACGTCGCGACGTGCCGGCCCCGTGCCGCCCGTAGTCAGCACCAGGTGGCAGCTCATTTCATCAACCAGTTCACACAAGGTTTGCTCGATGATCGCCTGTTCATCCGGGATCAAGCGGGTTTGCACTTCAAAAGGGGTGGTCAGGGCAGAAGCCAGCCAGGCTTCCAGCGCGGGAATGCCTTTATCTTCATAAACACCGCTGGAGGCGCGATCTGAGACGGAAACTAAGCCAATGCGTAAGGTATTCATATCCATTCCATTCAAACAATACAGATTGAGGGAATGATACACGCAGCGGGGAGATTCAGACAGGGAACAAGAGAAGTAGCGTGACCGGGAGCCCGGTCACGCGGGAATGATTACAGCAGATCGCCGATCATTTTTTCCAGTTTTTCCTGGTCGATCGCAAACTTACGGATACCGTCCGCCAGTTTGTCTACCGCCATTGGATCCTGGTTGTGCTGCCACAGGAATTCAGATTCCGTGATGCGCTCAGGACGGGCTTTTACTTCGCCGCTGAAGCTCAGCTTACGCTCGATCGCGCCTTCGCTTTCTGCCAGCTCTTTAAGCAGCGCAGGGGCGATGGTCAGGCGGTCACAGCCAGCCAGTTCCAGGATTTCGCCTACGTTACGGAAGCTTGCGCCCATCACCACGGTTTCGTAACCGTGCTGTTTGTAGTACTCGTAAATCTCGGTAACGGAAACCACGCCCGGATCTTCAGACGCCGCGTACTCTTTCTTGTCGGTATTGGATTTGTACCAGTCCAGAATACGGCCCACGAATGGAGAGATCAGGAACACGCCCGCTTCTGCACAGGCACGCGCCTGCGCGAAGGAGAACAGCAGGGTCAGGTTACAGTTGATGCCTTCTTTTTCCAGCTGTTCTGCAGCGCGGATGCCCTGCCAGGTGGAAGCCAGTTTGATCAGGATACGGTCGTTGCTGATGCCAGCATCGTTGTACAGTTTGATCAGGCGTTTGGCTTTGGCGATGGACGCTTCGGTGTCGTAGGACAGACGCGCATCCACTTCGGTAGAGATACGGCCCGGAACCAGCTTCAGGATTTCCAGACCGATGTTCACAGCCAGTTTGTCGGTAGCATCCACTACCTGCTGCGCGCGATCGCTGCTCTGGCTTTTCGCCCAGGTAACGGCGTCATCGATCAGTTTGCGGTATTCAGGGATCTGTGCGGCGTTAAGGATCAGAGAAGGGTTCGTTGTGGCATCCTGCGGCTGGTACAACTTCATTGCCGCGATATCTCCGGTGTCAGCGACAACAGTCGTGAACTGACGAAGGGAGGTTAATTTATCCGTCATGATAGTGTTTCTCTTTAACTTGCCCTGGATAATTCGCGTTACCAGCAGAATGCCAGAAACGGAAAAATGACAGGTTTACTTGTTAGGGGGATGTAACCGGTCTGCCCTGATGATAACACGACGGAAGGTCAGCGCAACCGCAGACAATGCGCTGAAGGATCCTGTGATAGACTTGGCAAAATTCCGGACTGCTAATTACCTGTTTGCTCACTCATTAGTAGCGATTACCTATGCACTTTGGCATCAACAAGAGGGACGTTAATGCCTGATTATCTGTCGTTTATTAATGAAATTTTGTGGGGTTCGGTAATGATTTACCTGCTGTTTGCGGCAGGTATCTGGTTCACTTTTCGCTGCGGTTTTATTCAGTTTCGCTCCATTCCCCAACTGCGCACTAATCTGAAAAACAGCCTCAGCCCCCAGCCGGGCGGTTTAACCTCGTTTCAGGCGCTCTGCACCAGCCTGGCGGCCCGGGTCGGCAGCGGTAATTTGGCCGGAGTGGCGCTGGCGATCTCGGCGGGCGGCCCGGGGGCCATCTTCTGGATGTGGATGACCGCCATTATCGGCATGGCGACCTCCTTTGCCGAGTGCTCGCTGGCCCAGCTGTATAAAGAAGCGGATAAGCAGGGGCAGTTTCGCGGCGGCCCGGCCTGGTATATGGCCCGCGGCCTCGGTATGCGCTGGATGGGCGTGCTGTTTTCTCTCTTCTTACTGGTTGCCTACGGTCTGATCTTCAATACCGTTCAGGCCCACTCCGTTGCCCACGCGCTGCGTTTCGCCTTCAACTGCCCGGAAATGGTTACTGGCGGCGTGATGGCCCTCTTCACGCTGGTGGCGATCGTGACCGGCATAAAAGGCGTCGCCCGGCTGATGCAGTGGATGGTTCCCGTGATGGCGCTGCTGTGGGTGATCGCCGGCCTGGTGGTCTGCGCCTGGTATGCCGACCAGCTCCCGGCGGTCTTTAGCCTGATCGTAAAAAGCGCGTTTGGCTGGCGCGAAGCCGCCGCCGGTGCGCTGGGCTATACCCTGAGCCAGGCCCTGACGGCCGGTTTTCAGCGCGGTATGTTTTCCAACGAAGCGGGCATGGGGTCAACCCCTAATGCCGCCGCGGCGGCTGCCTCCTGGCCCCCCCACCCGGCCTCTCAGGGGATCGTGCAGATGATCGGCGTTTTCGTGGATACCATTATCATCTGCACCGCCAGTGCGATGATCGTGCTGCTGGCAGGCCCGGTAGATCTCCCGGCAGACACCGCAGGCGTGCAGCTTGTCCAGCAGGCGCTGGTCAATCTGACCGGGAGCTGGGGAGCCGATTTCGTGGCCTTTATCATCATTTTGTTCGCCTTCAGCTCCATCGTGGTGAACTACATCTATGCCGAAAACAACCTGATCTTTTTGCACCCCGACGCCCGGAAATCCCGCTGGCTGCTACGGGGCGGCGTGGTGCTGATGGTGCTGCTCGGATCCCTGTTAAGCCTGCCGGTGGTGTGGCAGCTGGCGGATATCATTATGGCGCTGATGGCGATCACTAACCTGACGGCGATCCTGCTGCTCTCCCCTGTGGTGACCCTGATTGCCCGGGACTACCTGCGCCAGCGTAAACTGGGCGTCCAGCCTGTTTTCGATGTCTCGCGTTATCCTGAGATTGAAGCGCAACTTGCGCCAGGCGCCTGGGATGATTTGCCGCGTCAATAACAGCCATCGATCAATCGAGGCGGTTTTTTTGGTAAAATCGCACTAAATCTCCTGCAAGGACTGGATATGCTGATTCTGATTTCACCTGCTAAAACGCTCGACTACCAGAGCCCACTCGCCACCGAGCGTTATACCCAGCCCGAACTGCTGGATCATTCGCAACAGCTGATCCACGAGGCGCGCAAGCTTTCGGCGCCGCAAATTGCCAGCCTGATGAGCATCAGCGACAAGCTGGCGGATCTCAATGCCACCCGCTTCCACGACTGGCAGCCGGACTTCACGCCAGCCAACGCCCGCCAGGCGATTCTGGCTTTCAAAGGCGACGTTTATACCGGCCTGCAGGCTGAAACCCTCAGCGAAGCGGACTTTGATTTTGCCCAACAACATTTACGCATGCTCTCTGGCCTGTACGGCGTGTTGCGCCCGCTGGACCTGATGCAACCTTACCGTCTGGAGATGGGGATCCGTCTGGAGAACGCGAGAGGCAAAGATCTGTATCAGTTCTGGGGCGAGACCATCACCGACAAGCTGAACGATGCCCTAAAGGCGCAGGGCGATAACGTCCTGATCAACCTGGCGTCGGATGAATACTACAAATCGGTGAAACCGAAAAAACTGAACGCGGAGATCGTTAAGCCGGTGTTCCTTGATGAGAAGAACGGCAAGTTCAAAGTGATCAGCTTCTACGCCAAAAAAGCGCGCGGGCTGATGAGCCGCTACATCATTGAAAACCGTCTGACGCAGCCAGAGCAGCTGAAGGCATTCAACAGCGAAGGCTATTTCTTTGACGAGGAAGCGTCAGGGAAAGGTGAGCTGGTGTTTAAGCGCCACGAGCAGTAACGCAAAACCCCGCCGATTGGCGGGGTGATTTTAATGGTGCTTCCGGTCCGGTCCAGGACGGTGATCGTCATGACGATCGTCGTGGCGATTATCATGATGCTCGCCATGCGGATGCCAGCGGTTGTCACGCCACTCGTAATGAGACTTCCACCAGTCATGGTCGCGCCAGCGGCCGCCATCCCAGTAGTGTCCTTGCTTATCCTGATCGCCAATTTGCAGTTTGACCGCCGGTACCAGGGTGATTTCAGAGGCCTGCGCCGCCATCGGAGCCACCAGCATCAGCGAAAGTGCGATAAGTACAGGTTTCAGTTTAGACATAGGGTACTCCTTCTTGCTCTTGCCCGTTGTGGGCCGATGTGAGGAGATTATCTGAGGGACGGGGAGGATGTTATTCTCTGCAATCCTATTCTGTAAGTGACCGCATTTATTGGGAATTTCTACTTTTTCCCTGCTATTTTTCTCCTTAATTTCTCCATAAAAAAAGCCGGGTGGCGGCTTCGCCTTACCCGGCCTACGGTACTACCACAAATCATTAACCGCGGGTCATCATCAACTTACGCAGCGCCGCAAAATCGGCCGGCAGGCTGTGCGACAGCAGCGGCAAATCGGCACGCTCGGCCAGCTCTTTCGGCAGCGGCAGCGACTCACCGAGGATCTCGTCCACGCTCTCCTTAAACTTCGCCGGATGGGCAGTGCCGAGGAACAGGCCGTACTCGCCCGGATTCAGCTGATCGCGCAGGGCACGATACGCCACCGCCGCGTGCGGCTCGGAGGTGTAACCCACCTGCTTCAGCTCACGCATAGTCTCTTTGGTAGTGTCGTCAGTCACCGCAGCATAGCCCAGCTCGTTCAGACGCCAGATTTTACGGCGGAACAGCTCTTCCACACGCGGCCAGTTGTTAGGCTGTGACACATCCATCGCATTGGACAGGGTGGCCTGAGTGGTGTTTGGCGTCCATTTGCCTTCTTTGAGGAAGCGCGGCACCGTGTCGTTGGCGTTGGTGGCGGCGATAAAGCGTTTCACCGGGAGACCCAGAGACTTCGCCAGCAGGCCGGCAGTCAGGTCGCCAAAGTTACCGCTCGGGACCGAGATCACCAGCTGGTTACGCGCTTCCTGCGGCAGCTGGGCGACCGCTTCGAAGTAGTAGCAAATCTGCGCCAGCAGGCGGCTGATGTTGATGGAGTTCGCGGAGTTCAGACCCAGCGCCACCTTCAGCTCTTCATCGTCGAAGGCCTGCTTAACCAGCGCCTGGCAGGCATCGAAGTCGCCGTCGATGGCGACGGTTTCAATGTTGCCCCCGAGGGTACAGAACAGTTTTTCCTGCAGCGGGCTGATTTTGCCCTGCGGATAGAGGATCACCACGCGCACGTTTTTCAGGCCGTAGAAGGCATGCGCAACGGCCGCACCGGTATCGCCGGAGGTGGCGGTCAGGATGGTCACCGGCTTGTCACCGCTGATGTGAGTCAGCATCTGCGCCATAAAGCGCCCGCCGAAATCTTTAAACGCCAGCGTCGGGCCGTGGAACAGCTCCAGACAGCCGACGTCAGGCTCGACCTGGCTTACCGGTGCCGGGAAAGCAAAGGCCGCGCGGACGCGCTCTTCCAGCAGCTCCTGCGGGATTTCATCCCCGATAAAAGCGGAGAGGATTTTGGTGCTGCGGGTGACGAAGTCCTGTTTCAGCATCTCGTCGATTTCGGTCAGACCAAATTCCGGCAGATCGTGCGGGAAGAACAGCCCCTGGTTTTTGCCCAGCCCCTGCGTGACGGCCTGTGCAAAGCTCACCTGCTCGTTATGATCTTTAAGATTGTAGAGTTTCATTGTTTATCCCAGTACGCGTGCGCCGGCCGTATCCAGACGGCAAATATGAACAAAGCCTTCCTGATTTTGCAGGTAATTTTTCCCCAGCCACTCCGCGACCCGCTGCGCCGTATCCGGTTTGTCGCACAGGGCAAACAGGGTCGGACCGGAACCGGAAATGCCGCAGGCCAGAGCGCCGATATCCAGCGCCGCGCTGCGCGCTTCGTTGAAGCCAGGCAGCAGTTTGGTGCGGTAGGGCTCGGCGATAACATCTTTCATCAGTTTTGCCGCCAGCAGCGGCTGACGGGTATAACAGGCATGAATAAAACCCGCCAGATGACGGCCGTGCGCAATGCAGTCCTGACGGCGGTACTGTGCCGGCAGAATAGCGCGCGCTTCGGCGGTCGATACTTTGATGCCCGGGTAGGCCAGTACCCATAGCCACTCATCAAAGCCTGGCACCTGCTGGCTGATGATGCCGTTCTCTTCGATCATCAGCTGCATGCCGCCCAGGAAACAGGGGGCGACGTTATCATAATGAATACTGCCGGAGATGCGCCCCTCCAGCTCGCCCATCAGGGCCAGCAGGCGGGTGTTATTCAGCGGCTTGCCGCAGTGCTCGTTCATCGCCACCAGCGCGGCCACCACCGAACAGGCGCTGGAGCCCAGCCCGGAGCCAATCGGCATGCTTTTTTCCAGGGTCATGGCGACCGGCACGTTTTTACCGATCTCCTGACAAAAACGCTCCCAGCACTGATAAACGATATTCTCACGCGGATCGGCCGGCAGCTTGCTGGCGAAACGCCCGACGTTGCTCAGACTAAAACTGTCTGCGGCCTCTACCGTGACCGTATCCCCCAGCGATGAACCATCCACCGGCGTCACCGCCGCGCCCAGCACATCAAACCCGACGCTCATATTGGCGCTGGAAGCCGGGGCATAAACTTTGACCATGTTAAACTCCTAACTTCCATGACAGGGTACGCAGCAGATCGGCAAACACACCCGCCGCCGTCACATCGTTCCCTGCGCCATAGCCGCGAAGGACCAACGGCAGTGGCTGATAATAGTGGCTGTAAAACGCGAGGGCGTTTTCGCCATTTTTCACTTTGAACAGCGGATCGTTACCGTCTACCGCCGCCATCTTCACCCGGCAGACGCCGTCTTCTTCGATGTTGCCAACATAGCGCAATACCTTCCCTTCATCACGGGCTTTTGCCACGCGGGCTGCGAAGGCGTCGTCCAGCTGCGGCAGATTCGCCATAAAGGTCGCCACGTCACCGGAGTCGTCAAAGCTTTCTGGCAGTACCGGTTCGATCACGATATCCGACAGCTCCAGCTCACGCCCCGTTTCACGGGCGAGGATCAGCAGCTTGCGCGCCACGTCCGTGCCGGAGAGATCGTCACGCGGATCCGGCTCGGTGTAACCCAGCTCGCGCGCCACTTTGGTCGCTTCCGACAGGCTCATGCCTTCTTCCAGCTTGCCGAAGATAAAGGAGAGCGAGCCCGACAGGATGCCGGAGAAACGCTGCAGTTCATCACCAGCATTCAGCAGGTTTTGCAGGTTTTCGATCACCGGCAGGCCTGCGCCAACGTTGGTGTCGTAGAGGAACTTACGGCGGGATTTCGCCGCCGCGTGGCGCATCTGATGGTAGTAATCCATCGACGAGGTGTTGGCCTTTTTATTCGGCGTAACCACGTGAAAGCCTTCACGCAGGAAGTCGGCATACTGATCGGCCACCGCCTGGTGCGACGTACAGTCGACAATCACCGGGTTCAGCAGATGATACTCTTTCACCAGGCGGATCAGGCGGCCCAGATTAAACGGATCTTTCGCCTCCGCCAGCTCTGCCTGCCAGTTCTCCAGGTTCAGGCCGTGGACGTTGGTTAACAGCGCCCTGGAGTTGGCGATGCCGCAGACGCGCAGATCGATATGCTTCTTCTTGAGCCACTCCTGCTGACGCTTGAGCTGCTCGAGTAACGCGCCGCCCACGCCGCCGACGCCGATCAGGAACACTTCGATTACCTGATCGGTATTGAACAGCATCTGATGGGTGACGCGCACGCCGGTGGTGGCATCGTCGTTATTCACCACCACGGAGATGGAGCGCTCTGAGGAGCCCTGAGCAATGGCGACAATGTTGATGTTCGCCCGCGCCAGCGCGGCAAAGAATTTCGCCGAGATGCCGCGCAGGGTGCGCATGCCGTCACCGACTACAGAGATAATCGCCAGATGTTCCTGAATGGCGATTGGCTCCAGCAACTCTTCTTTAAGCTCAAGGTAGAACTCCTCCTCCAGCGCCCGACGGGCACGCAGGCAGTCCACCTGCGGGACGCAGAAGCTGATGCTGTATTCAGAAGAGGACTGGGTAATCAGCACCACCGAGATGCCGTTGCGCGACATCGCGGCGAAGACACGTGCCGCCATACCCACCATGCCTTTCATGCCCGGGCCGGAGACGTTGAACATCGCCATGTTATTGAGGTTAGAGATACCCTTAACCGGCAGGCCGTCTTCATCATCGCTGGCACCAATCAGAGTGCCTGGCGCCTGCGGATTGCCGGTATTTTTAATCAGGCAGGGGATCTGGAACTGAGCGATAGGGGCGATGGTGCGAGGGTGAAGCACTTTGGCGCCGAAGTAGGAGAGCTCCATCGCCTCCTGATAAGACATCGACTTCAGCAGGCGGGCATCCGGCACCTGGCGCGGATCGCAGGTATACACGCCGTCGACGTCGGTCCAGATTTCGCAACAGTCGGCACGCAGACAGGCGGCCAGCACGGCGGCAGAGTAGTCGGAGCCGTTACGGCCCAGCACCACCAGCTCCCCTTTTTCATTCCCGGCGGTGAAGCCCGCCATCAGGATCATATGGTCGGCAGGAATTTTGCCTGCCGCAATGCGACGGGTAGATTCGGCAATATCTACGGTAGATTCGAGGTAATGGCCAACAGCGAGCAGTTTTTCAACGGGGTCGATGACGGTGACGTTATGGCCACGCGCTTCCAGCAGGCCCGCCATAATGGCGATTGAGAGTTTTTCACCGCGGCAGATCAGCGCCGCGTTAATGCTGTCCGGGCACTGCCCCAACAGGCTGATACCATGCAGAACGTGTTTAATCTGGGCAAACTCTTGCTCAACAAAGGCTTTCAGCTGGGCATGCGGAAAGCCGGGTTGGGCATCCGCCAGGCCCTGCAACAGGTTGGCAAAGATCTGCTCTGCGTCGCTGATGTTCACCAGTGCATCCTGCCCACCGATGGTTTTTTCAATCATCGCCACCAGGTGGTTGGTAATTTTAGCCGGGGCAGAGAGTACCGTCGCCACCTGCCCCTGCCTGGCATTGCTCTCCAGGATGTCGGCAACACGCAGAAATCGCTCTGCATTTGCCACTGATGTACCGCCGAACTTCAACACTCGCATGGTTGTTACCTCGTAATCTTTAGCCGAAAAAAAAGCCCGCACTGTTCAGGTGCGGGCTTTTTTCTTTCTTTCCTGTACGCGTCAGCCCGCACCGTTACCTGTGGTAATGATGATGGTTGTGGTAATGGTGGTGATGCTGATGCGTTTCATGGATGTTGTGTACTCTGTCATTATTATCTGTCTGTGCTGTCTACCTCTATTGGTTAAAGCATACGTGCCGCTAAGTCAACGAATTTCTGATTTAAGCGCCTTTCCCGACCCTGTCACGTCTCGCTGTCTGAGATTTTATTTCTGCCCGGATCGGGCCGTATGCAACCTATAATCTGGAATATTTAACCATAACTAAAAGCTATGACGGACGTTTACTCTGTCAGCTTTTTTTCGATATCGTGCAGCAAACGGTGCAACATTGCCGTGTCTCGCTGCGCCAGCAGACCCAACCGCTGCTGTAGCCACTCCACCATTTTTTGATCGTCAGCGACATCCAGCGACTCCAGCAGACGATCGGTGCGCGCGCGTAAAGCAGCAAGCTGGTTTTCATCGACTTGCGCTACGGGGGCAACCGGCATTTGCATCAGAGAGGCTAATTGATAGCAATACACCATGACCGCCTGGCCCAAATTCAGCGACGGATAATCTGCCACCATTGGCACGCCGGTCAACACGTCCGCCAGGGCCAGTTCGTCATTGGTCAGGCCGGAATCTTCGCGGCCAAATACCAGTGCCATCTTCGGCATCCACTGGCTTTTCTCTGCCATCAGCGGCACCAGTTCAGCCGGCGTGGCGTAGTAATGGAACTTCGAACGGCCGCGGGCAGTGGTGGCGACGGTAAACGAAATGTCGTGCAGCGCGTCCGCGAGCGTTTCGTAAGTGGTTAAATTATCAAGAATATCTCCCGAGCCGTGCGCCACACGCCGTGCCGCCGGCTCGTTATGTGCGTCACTGGCAACGATACGTAAATCGGTAAACCCCATGGTCTTCATGGCCCGTGCGGCGGCACCGATGTTTTCTGCTCTTGCGGGGGATACCAGTACAATTGACAAATGCATTTATGCTCTCTTTTTAGGCAGTTAGCCGACAAAAATGTGATGGACATCATCATATTACGCAGCGCAAATTTACAAAATTGCAACACAAATCACCGAAATAGCGTTTCACTACCATTTAAAATCGCTAAACTATTTCATGAATGAACTTTACGCGATAATGTTAAAGAATAGCACTTATCCTTATGTTTAATAATGATAATGCTTTCCGGTGATGGGTGTTGACATTGGATTCGCCTTGTTTATTAATTAATGAACGCAACTGGTTGGTTTATTGAAAAAATGTGACAAAGGCTACCAATCCGCTACGATGATTTCATCAGACTGTTAACGTGCTACAATTGAATTTGATATATGTCAACGAAGCGTAGTTTTATTGGGTGTCCGGTGTCTCTTAACCTGTTATGTTGCTGTTAAAATGGTTAGGATGACAGCCGTTTTTGACACTGTCGGGTCCAGAGGGAAAGTACCCACGACCAAGCTAATGATGTTGTTGACGTTGATGGAAAGTGCATCAAGAACGCAATTACGTACTTTAGTCACGTTACGCCGGTCATGTTAATTTGTGGCATGTATCAGGCAGGTCAGGGACTTTTGTACTTCCTGTTTCGATTTAGTTGGCAATTTAGGTAGCAAACATGCAGACCCCGCACATTCTTATCGTTGAAGACGAGTTGGTAACACGCAACACGTTAAAGAGCATTTTCGAAGCAGAAGGCTACGATGTCTTTGAAGCGACCGATGGCGCAGAGATGCATCAGATCCTTTCTGAAAATGATATCAACCTGGTTATCATGGACATTAACCTGCCGGGTAAAAACGGCCTTCTGCTGGCGCGCGAGCTGCGTGAGCAGGCGAACGTTGCGTTAATGTTCCTGACCGGCCGCGACAACGAAGTTGATAAAATTCTTGGCCTGGAAATCGGTGCGGATGACTACATCACCAAGCCGTTTAACCCTCGCGAGTTAACCATTCGTGCACGCAATCTGCTGTCCCGTACCATGAATCTGGGCACGGTCAGCGAAGAGCGTCGTAGCGTAGACAGCTACAAATTCAACGGCTGGGAACTTGATATTAATAGCCGTTCTCTGGTGAGCCCACAGGGCGACCAGTACAAACTGCCGCGCAGTGAATTCCGCGCCATGCTGCACTTCTGCGAAAATCCGGGCAAGATCCAGTCCCGTGCAGAACTGCTGAAAAAAATGACCGGCCGTGAGCTGAAGCCGCACGACCGTACCGTTGACGTGACGATCCGCCGTATTCGTAAACACTTCGAATCCACGCCGGATACCCCGGAAATCATCGCCACCATCCACGGTGAAGGCTATCGTTTCTGCGGTGATTTGCAGGAGTAATCCCGCACATCAGCTATAAAAAAACGGCGCCTTCGCGCCGTTTTTTATTTCCATAACCGCATCGCCTCTTTATCCGGCTCCGCCGGTGGCTGGGGGCGCTTCGGTTGGGAAAGCGAGTACCAGTCAAAGTGTCGGGTGAGATACATCACCGCGAACAGCGCCAGCGCCAGTACGGCCGAGCCCAGCAGCAGTGCGCTGTCCTCGGAGCGCAGCAGGAACCACATCACCACGTCCAGCCCCAGCAGCGCCAGTACAAATACGCCGCTGCGTTTCCAGCTTTTCAGCACCGCCTGCAGGTAAACCCCGTTCATGATTGCCCCCACCAGGCTGGCAATAATCCAGGCAGGTGTAAAGCCAATATGTTCTGACAGCGCCAGCAGCACCAGATAGAACAGCACCAGCGACAGCCCCACCAGCAGATACTGCATCGGGTGCAGGCGCAGCCCGGTTAAGGTTTCGAAGACAAAGAAGGCCATAAAGGTCAGGGCAATCAGCAGTATGGCGTACTTAATGGCGCGATCCGTCAGCTGATACTGATCCGCAGGGGTCGCGACCGTCACGCTAAAAGCCGGGATTGCACTCCATTCAGGTACCTCGTTGTCGTTGAACCAGCCACCGAGGTTATTGGCGAACCAGCTGCTCTGCCAGTTAGCCTGGAAACCGGAATCGCTAATCTGATGTTTAACCGGCAGGTAGTTGCCCATAAAACCCGGATGCGGCCAGTTGCTGTTGAGGGTCATGGCGCTATTACGCCCCACCGGCACTACCGCAAAGCTGCCGGTACCTGTCAGGTTCAGAGACATCTCCAGCGGGAAGCTTTTCGACGCCAGCGCTTTATCACTTAGCGGTATGTGAATGCCGGATAACGCCCCGTAAACACCCGCCCCGGGCTCGATACTTAACGTCTCACCGTTGATTTTTGAAACGCTGACCGCGCCAATGCCTCGTGAATCGCCGACGCCGACCACGATAAAAGGCTGCCCCAGGGTCATGGTTTCACCCTTCAGCCGATCCAGCTCCTCGAGCGTAAATCGGGCAGTGATTTTAAGCTCGGTGTTCCAGATCTGCCCGTCATAGATCCCAATGCTTCGCGACTCAACGTGCTGATTGCCGTTGACCTGTAGCGACTCCGGCAGGATGAAGTGCATGTAGCGCTTCTTATATTCAACCTGCTTTCCATCCTCAGACTTGAAACCGGTTTCCGTCACCGGAATGGCGACAAGCGGGCCCACCAGCTGCTGTGGGCCACTGGTGCTTTGACGCAGCGTGTTTTCGACCTCATTGCGATAGCTCTCGCGCTCCGAAATCAGATTACCCACCATAAACAGCGGGACGAGTAACAGCAGAATGCACCCCAACAGGGTGCTGAC
Organism: Leclercia sp.; assembly: GCF_036780805.1. Lineage (NCBI taxonomy): Bacteria > Pseudomonadati > Pseudomonadota > Gammaproteobacteria > Enterobacterales > Enterobacteriaceae > Leclercia > Leclercia sp. Next base: position 166,003 of record NZ_DAIQCE010000003.1, read on the forward strand.
TTTCCAGAACAGGGGGGATTTCATGATAGCTCTCCTTTGTGATGAGGAGAGCCTAACTGCGCTATGTGGGGCCAGTTTGAAGTGATGTGAAGGGACGGTGAAGTGTCAGCGTGGCCGTCACGCCACCTTCAGGGCGATTGTGCAGATCGATACTGCCCTGATGCAGACGCGCCACCTCCTGGACAAAGGCCAGCCCGAGTCCGCTGCTTTTCAGCCCGTTCGCGCGCGGGAGCGAGTAAAAGCGTTCAAAAATCCGCGCCAGGGCGTAGTCCGGGATCCCACTGCCGCTGTCGATCACGGTGAGATTTACCTGCCTGTGGGCTTCCACCGCGGCAAGCTGGATCGCCCCACCGGGCGGGGTGAAGTCGATGGCGTTGTCCAGCAAATTGCCCAGCGCCTGCTCAAGCAGCTCGGGATCGCCCTCCACGCAGCACGACGTGTCCTGACGGGTCAGGGTGATGTTTTTCGCTGCCAGCGTAGCCGCACGGGCATCGGCAAGCCGCGTAAAGAGCGCATCGACGCTGACGCTTACCGGAACAATCTCTACCCGATTTTCCAGCCGCGCCTGAGCCAGGAGCTTTTCCACCAGCGACTGCATGCGCGCGTTTTGCACCAGGATATTGTCGATAAACCGGGCGGCCACCTGGGGCGGCGGCTGTTCGGCCAGAATCTCCGCCGCGCCGCGAATCGCGGCCAGCGGGCTTTTCAGCTCGTGGGTAAGCGCATGAACATAGTGTTCAATGTAATTTTTTCCCTCAAGGCGAATACGCATATTTTCCAGGGCCTGCGCCAGCTTGCGCAGTTCGCTGCTGCCCGGATCGGGCAGCGGCAACGGGGTATCGCTGGTGACCGAGTCGGCATAACGCGACAGGGTGTGAATCGAACGGTTGATCCACCAGACCACCGCCAGGCCAATCAGCAACGCAATGCCCAGTAGCGCCCCGCCGGCCCACAGGATCCGCCGCTCGCTGCGCTTGATGACCGGCGCCATCGCGCTGTTGGGTTTTCCGACCGACAGCACGCCGATAATCTTGCCCTGTTCGACCACCGGCGCGGCCACGTACATCACCGTACTCTCAGGATCGTCCGGGTTGCCAGGCGTGCTGCGAGCGCCATATTCACCGCGCAGGGTCAGCCAGACGTCGTTCCAGCGCGAGTAATCCTGCCCCACGGCACGCCCGGAGGAATCAAACACCACCCGGCCACGGGCATCGGTCATGTAGACGTGATACTCGTTACGTACTTTGTGAATGCCGCTGATATTGGCGCGAAAGGGTCGCTGATGAAGTTGGGAAAAGGCCTGCGCCAGCCTGCCCTGCTGCGCATCGCCCGAGAGCAAATCGTCCCGCCCGATTTCAGCCAGCAGCGTGGCGGTGTCGATCAGCGTTCCTTCCGTGGCCCTGCGCACGCCGGGCTTTATCTCCTGGACAAAGATCGACAGCACAAACCACGCCGCGATAGCCACAATCAGGAAATACCCCAGCAACAGCCGCATGCCAATGCGCATTAATACAATCCCAGGCTGTAGCCCATTCCGCGGTGGGTGCTGATGGGGGAAAGCTGATCGTTCACCGCCCGCAGCTTGGCGCGCAGGGTCTTGATATGGGTGTCCACGGTGCGATCGAAGCTGTCGCCCTCCTCCCCCCAGACCTTATCCATCAGTTGCTGACGGGAATAGACGCGGCCCGGGGCGTGCAGCAGCGTTTTGAGCAGCAGGAACTCGTAGCGCGTCAGCGGCAACGGCTCACCACACCAGCTGATGCGGGCGGCGGGCTCGTTCAGTTCAAACTGGCCGATACGGATAATCTCAGCGGTTGCAGCGGATTTTTGCATCCGTCGTAAAATGGTCCGCACCCGGGCGCAGACTTCCCGGGGCGAGAAGGGTTTGGCGACGTAATCATCCGCGCCGATCTCCAGCCCAAGCAGCTTATCCACCTCATCGCTACGAGCGGTCAGAAACAGCACCGGCAGCGCGGGATGCTGCGCCAGCAGCTGGCGGCACAGCTCAAAGCCGCTGATGTCCGGCAGGCCGACATCCAGAATGGCGAGCGCGGGGAGCTGTCGGCGCGCCTCCTCCAGCACGGGCAGGCCGCGTTCAAAGGCTTTCACCGCAAAGCCCTCCTGCTGGAGCATGTAGATCAGCGTCTCAGCGATACTGATTTCGTCTTCAACCAGCCAAACCACAGGTTGCTGCATGGGCTATCCCTGTATTAATGCCACGGCATAATCGGCACCGCGCTGAGGGCGTTTTTTGGCGATCCCTCCACGACCTTATCCGAGTAGGCCAGATAGGCCAGCGCGTTACGCTTCGCATCATAGAAACGCACGACCTGCAGTTTTTTGAACACCAGCGAGGTGCGTTTCTGGAACACCACTTCGCCCTGCGACTTGCCGTTTTTAATCTTATCGCTCAGCTCAACCGGCCCCACCTGCTGACAGGAGATCGCCGCATCGGAGGTGTCTTCCGCCAGCCCCAGCCCGCCTTTAATCCCGCCGGTTTTCGCGCGGCTGATATAGCAGGTCACGTTTTTCACATCGGGATCGTCAAAGGCTTCCACGACAATCTTATGGTCAGGCCCGAAAACCTTAAATACGGTATCAACGGAACCAATTTCTTCTGCCTGTGCGGCATGACCGGCCAATAACAGCAGCGTGGTGAGGATCAATGTCTTGTATTTCATATTGTTACCATATTTAAAAATTACATTGAGTCATTATTCAACAATCATGTGAAAAAAGTAGCAAGATCACAGGATTAGAATATATCCGCCCGGAATGCAGGGCAAAGCGCATTAAAGCGCAAAAAAAACACTGAATGCTAAAACATCAAAAAATGCTATTATCCGCTAACCTGTTAGCAGGGTATCTGCTGTATTAAGGATGAGGATAGTATATGGATCAGGCTGGAATTATTCGCGATCTTCTTACCTGGCTGGAAGGCCATCTGGACCAGCCTTTGTCACTCGATAATGTGGCGGCAAAAGCGGGATATTCGAAGTGGCACTTACAACGGATGTTCAAGGATGTCACCGGTCATGCCATCGGCGCCTATATCCGCGCACGTCGACTTTCCAAATCCGCCGTGGCGCTTCGCCTGACTGCGCGTCCGATTCTGGATATCGCCTTACAGTACCGCTTTGATTCGCAGCAGACCTTTACCCGCGCGTTCAAAAAACAGTTCTCGTTGACCCCTGCACTCTATCGCCGCTCGCCGGACTGGAGCTCGTTCGGGATGCGTCCGCCGCTGCGTCTGGGCGAGTTCGACATGCCGAAACACGAGATGGTCACCCTGCCGGAAACCCATCTGATCGGCACCACCCAAAGCTACTCCTGCTCGCTGGAGCAGATCTCTGAATTCCGTCACCAGATGCGGGTGCAGTTCTGGCGTGATTTCCTTAGCCACGCTCCGGCCATTCCGCCGTTGCTGTATGGCCTGAACGAGACGCGCCCAAGCCTGGAAAAAGATGACGAACAGGAGGTCTTCTACACCACGGCGTTAACGCCTGAGATGGCCAACGGCTATATTCAGGGCTCGAAACCGGTGGTGGTGGAAGGCGGTGAATACGTGATGTTCACCTATGAAGGGCTGGGTACCGGCGTGCAGGACTTTATCCTGACCGTCTACGGCACCTGCATGCCGATGCTGAACCTGAACCGCAGAAAGGGGCAGGATATTGAGCGTTACTACCCGGCAACGGATGTGAAGCCGGACGAACGCCCAATCGATTTACGCTGCGAATACCTGATTCCAGTTCGCCGTTAACGCTGTAGCTCATCTAGCGCAGGGGCATCGAGATGCGAGATATCCCCTGCCATCTCCACAATCCAGCCTGACGCCAGCCACGGGCTCTGCTGATAGTCGATACGGGAAAGCGAGCAGTTGCGCAGGCGCAGACGACGTTCAGCCCATGCCGGCAGCCCGAGGATGGTACTGACCAGGCAACCCAATGCCATACCGTGACTGACCAGCAGCGGTCGACTCCCCTCAGGCAGCTCCAGACAGGCCGCCAGCGCCGCGTGCATACGCTCGCTCATCTCCAGCATGGATTCGCCCTGCGGTATACGGCCATCTTCGGAGCCGTTAACCAGCGTACGACGCCACGCCTCTTCTTCTTCGGTCAGGGTATCGATAAGACGCTTTTCCAGCACCCCCATGTCCAGCTCGCGCAGGCGGGCATCCACAGTGACATCGCAGCCGCAGGCCTGCGCGATAATCTCTGCTGTACGTCGCGTGCGGCCTAAATCGCTGGCGATGATATGGGTGATGCCCAGCGTTCTGGCGCGTTCGCCAACCTGGCGGGCCTGTTCTTCGCCTTTGGCAGTAAGGGGACTGTCTGACTGGCCTTGAATACGTCGCTCGGCGTTCCACTGCGTTTCACCGTGGCGAACAAGGTATACCTGTAACATGCGTTTTTTCCGTTATACTGCGATGATATTTTTAGAGTTAGGCTTAATTATGCACCAGGTTGTCTCTGCTACCACTAATCCTGCCAAAATTCAGGCAATTCTAAGAGCATTCGACGAGATCTTCGGCGAAGGATCCTGCCACATTGCGTCCGTCAGCGTCGAGAGCGGCGTCCCGGAACAGCCTTTCGGCAGTGAGGAAACGCGCGCTGGCGCACGAAACCGCGTGGCTAACGCCCGGGCTGCCTGTCCTGATGCGGACTTTTGGGTGGCGATTGAGGCGGGCATTGACGAAGGGGCCACCTTTAGCTGGGTGGTTATCGAGAGCCGGGAACAGCGCGGTGAAGCACGCTCGGCCACCCTGCCGCTACCGGAGGTCATTCTGGATAAAGTGCGCGACGGTGAAGCACTCGGCCCGGTGATGTCGCAGTACACGGGCATCGATGAGATTGGGCGCAAAGAGGGGGCGATTGGGGTCTTTACCGCCGGGGCGCTGACGCGCTCAAGCGTATATCACCAGGCGGTGATTCTGGCGTTGAGCCCGTTTCATAATGCGATTTACCGTTAACAGCCGGATGGCGGCTGCGCCTTATCCGGCCCAGAGTACACATCGTCTTTTGTAGGCCTGATAAGCGCAGCGCCATCAGGCGTTTTTCAGCAAGATCTGCTCCAGCCAGTGGCGCAGCTCAACCGGCGCCGATTTCAGGCTGTTCGATCCGCGGGTGATGGTGGCGATCCCCGCCCCCAGCTCGCTTTTCAGCTCGCGCTGGCTCATCTCACCGCGCAGCAACTCCTCGATGATCCGCACCCGCGTGCCCAGCGCCTCGCGCTCGTCGGGGGTGAGCATCAGCTGCAGCAGCGGCAGATGCAGATCCTGTTCATAAGACTGGCGAAGCAGCTCCACAAAACGAAGCCACTCCTGATGACGTTGTTCGGCCATTGCCGATGAATAAGGGGAATGCTGGGTCATGTTATGCCGCCTGTTGTACTCTTAAACGAGTACAAGCATAACATAACCCACACCGATCAGTAACGTCGCTGCCACTCACTGTCGCTCATCAGGGCATCTTTCTGTCCCATGAAGTAGCGATAGTAAGCATCATACGCCAGCACGTTCTTCACATAGCCGCGGGTTTCCGAGAACGGAATGCTCTCGACAAAGGCCACCGCGTCGATGCGTCCGGCGCTGTTGCCAAGCCAGGTGCGCACCCGTCCCGGACCGGCATTGTAGGCCGCCGAGGCGAAAATGCGGTTATCGCCGAACTGGTCGTAGACGCTCTGCAGATAGGTGGTGCCGATGTTAATGTTGGTCTCCGGATCGAGCAGCTGCGACGGGCTGCTGTAGCCCGGAAGATTAAACTTCTTCACCGTATGAGCTGCAGTGGCAGGCATCACCTGCATCAGACCGCTGGCCCCAACTGGCGAACGCACTTTCGGGTTCCAGGCGCTCTCCTGACGGGCAATCGCCATCGCATAGCTCTGGGGAATATCTTTCCCACTGGTATAACGATCGAAGAGATCTTTATAGGCCAGCGGGAAACGCTCTTCGAGATGATCCCACAGCTTGCCGGCGATCGTCGCCTGCACGCTCAGATCCCACCAGCGGTTATCGAAGGCATAGCGTGCCAGCTGGGCTTTCTCGTCCACGGTGCGGCTGGTGACCAGATTTGCCCATTCACTGCGGGCGGTGTTATCCATGTTCCAGTACATCAGCTCACGCACCCGCGCCATCTCCGGCCCATTCACCAGCGCCGCATTGACGCCGGACGGCGCTTTATCAATTTTAAAGGTGTACTCTTCACCCAGCCGCTGGGCCGCCGCCATCGGATAGAAACCGCGCTGCTGCATCAGGGTACGAAGAATGGATTTCGCCTCGTCGTCGCGTCCCCGCTCCAGCAGGAGATCGGCCTGCCAGTAGCGCCATTCGTCTTTCTCTTTGGCTTCCATTGGCAGGCGCGCCAGCCAGGTGTTCAGGCCGCGACGATCGCCGTTGCCCAGCGCCATACGCACACGTCGCTCCACCAGCGAGGTGGACTGGGAGCGCATAATAGCGTCATCGCGCCAGCGTGCCTGTTCATCGGTGACATCGGTACCCATCAGTCGCCAGGCTACGATATCGCGCAGCTCCTGAATCTGATCCTCATTCAGCTGCTGCGCCTGGGCCAGGGTTGGGATCATCAGCCGGGCATTTTCCACGTCGTCCCGCGCCACGCTGGTAAAGGCCACCGCGGCCATCTGACGGGTAAAATCAGTGGAGCCGGTGTTACGGACAAAGTCCATCACCGTCTTCGGATCGTTTGCCAGCTGGATCAGGGCGCTGGAGATGGTCTGGTACTCCGGCGGCATCTGCCCGGCGAGAGTGGTGACCAGACGGGTGTTGCCCGCCTTCATTGCCAGACGGATCCGCTCGAGGTAAGCCAGCGGATCCTGCTTGCCGGAAGCGCGCCAGGCACCAAACAGCGAGTCGCAGGCGTTCGGCTGGCTTTTACCGGTGAGCCAAAGCTCTTTGGCGCCGCTCCTGGCCTCTTCTTGCTGACCCGTCGCCCACTTCGCGTAGTAGTAGTTACACTGCGCTTCGGTGGTGCCGGGCTTCTCCGGGCTGAACGCCAGCAGGCCACGCCAGTCTTCACGACGCGCCAGCTCGTTCACAAAGCGCGACTGTAAGGTACGCGCGGGCGGCAGCGTCGGGTTGGCCTGAATAAAGTTTTTGACGGTGATCGTCGGCTGGTTCATCAGATCGTCGGTCAGTTGACGGTATTCCAGGTACGGATACAGCGGATAGTCTTTTAACGTCGGCATCAATGCCTCCACCGTCTCCATCTGTCGCTGATCCCACGCCTGTTTTATCTGGGCATAGCGGTTACGTTGTTCATCCAGTGAATCGGCTCGCGCCGCGCTGCTGATGGTCAGTACGCATACGCTGGCAGCCAGCACTCGCCAGGCCACCTGTTTGGCTTTTACCACACGCTCGTCCTCTGTTAATCGTCATTAAATGCAGCATCGTGCCGCGCAAAAGCGTAATTAACTTATGCTAACCAGGCATCCCCTAACGCGCCACGTTACGGACACATTTTTACCTTTCTTGCGCGTTTTAACACTCCAGGCGTCGACGGCTGGGATTAGGCAGGGAAAAAGGCTACACTTCGCCACTATTCTCATCACGATAAAAGAGGCGAAGTCCAACGTGGCTCAATTCGTTTATACCATGCATCGTGTCGGCAAAGTGGTACCGCCGAAACGTCATATTCTCAAAAATATCTCGCTGAGCTTCTTCCCGGGCGCAAAAATCGGTGTTCTGGGTCTCAACGGTGCCGGTAAGTCCACCTTGCTGCGCATCATGGCGGGCATCGATACAGACATCGAAGGTGAAGCCCGTCCACAGCCTGGCCTCAAAATCGGTTACCTGCCGCAGGAACCGAAGCTGAACCCGGAGCACACCGTGCGCGAGTCCGTCGAAGAAGCCGTTGCCGAAGTGGTTAACGCGCTGAAAGGTCTGGATGAAGTGTACGCGAAGTATGCTGAACCTGATGCCGACTTCGATAAGCTCGCCGCTCAGCAGGGCAAATACGAAGAGATCATCCAGGCACACGACGGTCACAACCTGAACGTGCAGCTGGAGCGCGCGGCCGATGCCCTGCGCCTGCCAGACTGGGATGCCAAAATTGAAAAACTGTCCGGGGGTGAACGCCGCCGCGTCGCGCTGTGCCGTCTGCTGCTGGAAAAGCCAGACATGCTGCTGCTCGACGAACCGACGAACCACCTGGATGCGGAATCCGTCGCCTGGCTGGAACGCTTCCTGCACGACTTCGAAGGGACCGTGGTGGCGATCACCCACGACCGTTACTTCCTTGATAACGTCGCGGGCTGGATCCTCGAGCTGGACCGCGGGGAAGGTATTCCGTGGGAAGGTAACTACTCCTCCTGGCTGGAACAAAAAGATCAGCGTCTGGCGCAAGAAGCTTCTCAGGAAGCGGCCCGTCGCAAGTCGATTGAGAAAGAGCTGGAGTGGGTTCGTCAGGGCGCGAAAGGCCGTCAGTCTAAGGGCAAAGCCCGTCTGGCACGCTTTGAAGAGCTGAACAACGCCGAATACCAGAAACGTAACGAAACCAACGAACTGTTCATTCCACCTGGAGCCCGTCTGGGTGACAAAGTGGTTGAAGTCAGCAATCTGCGTAAATCCTACGGCGACCGCGTGCTGATCGACGATCTGAGCTTCTCGGTACCGAAAGGCGCAATCGTGGGCATCATCGGTCCGAACGGCGCGGGTAAATCGACCCTGTTCCGCATGATGTCCGGTCAGGAAGCCCCTGACAGCGGCACCATCACCCTGGGTGATACCGTCAAGCTGGCCTCCGTTGACCAGTTCCGTGACGCGATGGATAACAGCAAAACCGTGTGGGAAGAAGTGTCCGGCGGGCAGGACATCATGCGTATCGGCAACACCGAGATGCCAAGCCGTGCCTACGTGGGCCGCTTCAACTTCAAAGGTGTTGATCAAGGTAAACGCGTGGGCGAGCTGTCCGGCGGTGAGCGCGGTCGTCTGCATCTGGCCAAACTGCTGCAGGTTGGCGGTAACGTCCTGCTGCTCGATGAACCGACCAACGACCTGGACATCGAAACCCTGCGCGCGCTGGAAAACGCCATGCTGGAATTCCCGGGCTGCGCGATGGTTATCTCGCACGACCGTTGGTTCCTCGACCGTATCGCGACCCACATTCTGGATTACCAGGATGAAGGTAAAGTGGAGTTCTTCGAAGGTAACTTCACCGAATACGAAGAGTACAAGAAACGCACGCTGGGCGCGGACGCGCTGGAGCCGAAGCGTATCAAGTACAAGCGTATCTCCAAATAAAACGCAAAACGGCAACCAACAGGTTGCCGTTTTTTTAGGTCAGGGTGAAAGCATCAGGCCGCATGGCACTGATTGCCGGGTGGCGGCTTCGCCTTACCCGGCCTACAAAAACGTAGGCCCGGCAAGCATAGCGCCGCCGGGCAATTAGCGGCAGAAGAGTTAGCCCTTCTCCCCCATCATCTCTTTCACCAGCTCCACGCAGCGCAGGAATCGGGCGTCATAATCCGCCTCTTCCACATGCACAAAGTCGATATTGTTCGCTTCAAGCATCTCCACCAGCATGGTCTGGAACTCTTTTCTGTCTACCGAGCTGCCCAGGCTGCGCATCCCATCGGCTACCCACGGGGTGTTGTTCTCCAGCAGGATCACCAGGTCAAAGCGGTACTCGTCGATCAGCGCCTGCACAAACGGGTGCTCGCGCCCCTCGTACTTTTTACAGAACGCCTGGGTGGTGACAAAATCGGTGTCGACAAAGGCCACTTTGTTGGCATATTTCACCGCAAAATCAATGTACTGGGCATGCCCCAGCGCAATTTTGTCATAGTCGGAATACTGGAGCGCCATCTCATCACCGCCAAGGTGCGAGAAGACATAGTCCCGGCCATACTCCCAGGCGCTGGTGGTGTTGAAGATGTTCGCCAGCTTGTTGACTAGCGTGGATTTGCCGCTGGACTCCCCGCCGAGGATCGCCACGGTGCGCACAAAGAACGGCTTCACTTCCGTCGGGATGTACTCCCAGTAGCGGAACGGGTTCTCACGGATTTGCGCCCCGCTGATGTTCATAAAGGTGCGTTTCGGGTCAATCAGCACCGTTTCCGTTCCCAGATGCTGGGGATACTGCGAGGCGTCGGACTCTTCAGAGGTGTAGATCCAGTTAGGCTGGATCCCTTTCTCTTCCATAAAGGCTTTTATGCCGTTGCTCCACACGTCCCAGCCGTGCGGATACGGCTCCATGCCCTCTTCGTTAAAGGCATGAATGCGGATGTTCTTCTGGTATTTAAAGGTCTGAAGCAGCCAGCGCAGGCGATCGGAAACGGTAGGCTGCTGGGACATGGCGCTGGCTTCGAACAGCTCGCGGTCGCGCGTGTCATCGTAGCCCATGATGATATGCAGTTCGTCTACCTGGCTACAGGCGCGCTGGATCAGGTAGACATGCCCGGTGTGCAGCGGATAAAACTTGCCGAACACCACGCCGATGTTCTTCTGCATCCGCGGAAATTCGAGCCCCAGAAAGCGATGCAGCGCTTCCAGCTTCTGCGCGCTGGGGCTTTTGATTTTGGCATTCAGCAGCTGGCTTAAATAGCCCTTGGTCATACCGCTGGCTTCCGCCACCTGCTGCAAGGTGCAGCCCTTCTGGCGGATTGCGGTCTTGATATAGTCAAATGACGACATAAATTACGGTGCCTCCTGCAACAACGAATAGGTAATTATAAGTCGTCAAAGACGTTTAACGCATCTGCGAGTTTCTTAACGCCAAAAACCTGCATCCCTTCCGGTAATTTTTTCGGCACGTTAGCGGCCGGCACAATCGCCCGGCGGAAGCCGTGTTTTGCCGCCTCGGAGATACGCTCCTGGCCGCTCGGCACCGGACGGATCTCCCCGGCCAGCCCGACCTCGCCAAACACCACCAGATCCTGCGGCAGCGGACGGTCGCGCAGGCTGGAGACCATCGCCAGCAGCAGCGCGAGATCGGCGCTGGTTTCGGTCACTTTGACCCCTCCAACCACGTTGACGAATACGTCCTGATCCGCCATCTGCAGGCCGCCGTGACGGTGCAGCACCGCCAGCAAAATCGCCAGACGGTTTTGCTCGAGGCCCACCGCGACGCGACGCGGGTTGCCCATCATCGAATGATCGACCAGGGCCTGGATCTCTACCAGCAGCGGGCGCGTCCCTTCCCAGACCACCATCACTGAACTGCCGGAGGTCACTTCATCGCCGCGGCTCAGGAAGATGGCCGACGGGTTGCTGACTTCACGCAGTCCCTGTTCGGTCATGGCAAACACGCCCAGCTCATTCACCGCACCGAAGCGGTTTTTATGGCTGCGCAGGGTACGGAAACGGGTGTCGGCATCGCCATCCAGCATCACGGAGCAGTCGATACAGTGCTCGAGCACCTTCGGCCCGGCCAGGGCCCCGTCTTTGGTGACGTGACCAACCATGATGATCGCCACGCCGCGGGTTTTGGCAAAGCGCGTCAGGTAGGCCGCGGTCTCACGCACCTGGGCGACGCTGCCCGGTGAGGACTGCACGTCGGCCATGTGCATCACCTGGATGGAGTCGATCACCATCAGCTTCGGCTGCTCTTCTTCAGCAATCATGCAGATCTGCTCGATGCTGGTTTCGGAGAGCATATTCAGGTCCTGGGTCGGCAGCGCCAGGCGGTGCGCGCGCATTGCCACCTGCTGCAGCGACTCCTCCCCGGTGACGTACAGGGTTTTCATCTGCGAGGCGAGTTTGCACAGGGTCTGCAGCAGCAGGGTTGATTTCCCGGCGCCCGGACTACCGCCAATCAGAATGGCGCTACCCGGTACCACGCCGCCGCCCAGAACCCGGTCAAACTCCTTAAACCCGGTGGAGAAGCGCGGCAGGGCTTCAAGGCTGATGTCGGACAGCTTCTGGACTTTCGATACCCCCGCGTTACCCGCATAACCGCTCAGACGCTCGTTACGGGCGACGGTGGGTGAAGCGGCAACTCCGCGCACTTCGGTGATGGTGTTCCAGGCATGACAGGCGCTGCACTGCCCCTGCCAGCGCGGATAATCCGCACCACATTCATTACAAACAAATGCGCGTTTTGGAGCTTTCGCCACGTTTTACCTCTTTATTTCTGATTCACGCTGCCGGAGAGAATGCAGAACACCCCCATCAGGTCAGCATGACGGATAATGACTTCCGTCTTTTCATTCACGGTCGGTTTGGCATGGTAAGCAATGCCAAGCCCGGCCACTTTAATCATCGGCAGATCGTTCGCGCCGTCGCCAATCGCCACCGTCTGGGCAACCGGGATATCATATTTTTCCGCCAGACGGGTCAGGGTGCTGGCCTTGAACTGGGCATCGACGATCTGGCCAATCACGTTTCCGGTCAGCTTGCCGTCTCTGATCTCCAGTTCGTTGGCGACCACCGCATCCAGGCGCAGCTTGTCGCGCAGATACTCCGCAAAGAAGGTAAACCCGCCGGAGGCGATAGCCACTTTCCAGCCCAGGGTCTCCAGCTTCAGCACCAGCTGCACCAGCCCCGGCATCAGCGGCAGCTTTTCACGTACCTGCATAAGAATATTGGCGTCGGCATCTTTCAGGGTTGCCACGCGCTGTTTCAGGCTGGCGGTGAAGTCCAGCTCGCCGCGCATCGCGCGTTCGGTCACTTCGGCCACCATCTCGCCGGTACCGGCCAGTTTGGCGATCTCGTCGATGCATTCGATCTGAATGGCGGTGGAGTCCATGTCCATTACCAGCAGTCCCGGGGTTTTCAGGTGCGGGATTTTACCGAGCGGGGCGACATCCAGCCCGGCGTCGTGCGCCAGACGGGTGGCACGCTGGGTCAGGGAACCGGCCAGACGGATGACCTGATAATCTTCCACGCACCAGGAGGCGACGATCACCATCGCTGCACCCAGCTTGCTCTGATACTGGGTTAACTGCTGTTTATCCAGGCCGCGTCCATACAGCAGCCAGCCGCTACGACCAGCATGGTAGTCCAGAGGCATTACCTCATCGCCACTTAATGAGAGCGGCAATCCTGGCCAGAGAGAGACATCATTGGGCAGGTCGCACCAGGTAATGTTTGGCATTAAAGCTCCTGTAAAATCGTTCGCGCCGGGAATCATCCAGGGGGTGAAAATAACGCATGAGGCTACCTTGTAACCATCACTTCTGGCAACATTAACCCCGAAAATTTTCAGCAGGTGGAATATGGCTCGTGCAAAACTGAAATTCCGGCTTCATCGTGCCGTGATTGTCCTCTCCTGTCTGGCCCTGTTAGTGGCGCTGATGCAGGGCGCATCCTGGTTCAGCCAGAATCATCAACGACAGCGTAACCCGCAGCTTGAAGAGCTGGCGCATACCCTGGCGCGTCAGGTGTCGCTCAACGTCGCGCCCCTGATGCGTACCGAAACGCCGGATGAAAAACGCATCGGCCAGGTCCTGCATATCCTGACGGAAGAGAGCCGTATCCTTGATGCCAGCGTCTATGACGAAGAGGGCGAGCTGATAGCGCGTTCAGGCGAACATGTTGAGGTACGCGACAGGCTGGCGCTGGATGGTAAAAAAGCCGGGGGCTACTTTAACCAGCAGATCGTGGAGCCCATTCAGGGCAAAAACGGCCCGCTCGGCTATCTGCGTCTGACCCTCGACACCCATACCCTGGCCACAGAGGCAAAGCAGGTGGATAACACGACGAATATCCTGCGCCTGATGCTGCTGCTGTCGCTGGCGATTGGCGTGGTGCTGACCCGCACGCTGCTGCAGGGCAAACGCACCCGCTGGCAGCAGTCGCCGTTCCTGCTCACCGCCAGCAAGTCGGTGCCTGAAGAGGAAGAGAGCGAGAAGAAGGAATAGTGTTAAAGTAGCCAAACGATTCAGAAAAGGAACTTTGCGATGACGACGTTACGCCTGCTTATCTCTGACTCTTACGATCCCTGGTTTAACCTTGCAGTGGAAGAGTGCATCTTCCGCCAGATGCCCGCCACGCAGCGGGTGCTGTTCCTGTGGCGCAACGCCGATACGGTGGTCATTGGCCGGGCGCAAAACCCGTGGAAAGAGTGCAATACGCGCCGCATGGAAGAGGACAACGTGCGCCTGGCGCGTCGCAGCAGCGGCGGCGGCGCGGTGTTCCACGACCTCGGCAATACCTGCTTTACCTTTATGGCAGGGAAACCGGAGTACGACAAAACCATCTCCACCAACATCGTGCTGAGCGCATTGCAGGCGCTGGGGGCGACGGCGGAAGCGTCCGGGCGCAACGATCTGGTGGTGAAAACGCCCGACGGAGACCGTAAAGTGTCCGGCTCTGCCTACCGCGAAACGATGGATCGCGGTTTTCACCACGGCACTCTGCTGCTGAATGCCGATCTCAGCCGCCTGGCAAACTACCTCAATCCCGACCAGAAAAAGCTGCAGGCCAAAGGTATCACCTCCGTGCGCGGCCGGGTGGCGAATCTGGTGGATCTCCTCCCGGGCGTAACCCACGACCAGATCTGCGACGCGATCCGTGAGGCGTTTTTCGCCCACTATGGCGAACGCGTGGAAGCCGAAGTGATCTCCCCGGACAAGACACCGGATCTGCCGAACTTTGCCGAGACCTTTGCCCGCCAGAGCAGCTGGGAGTGGAATTTCGGCCAGGCCCCCGCCTTCTCGCATCTGCTGGATGAGCGTTTCACCTGGGGCGGCGTGGAGTTGCACTTCGACGTCGAGAAGGGCCACATCACGCGCACGCAGGTCTTTACCGACAGTCTTAATCCGGCCCCGTTAGAGGCGCTGGCAGCACGTTTGCAGGGCTGTTTATACCGGGCGGATATGCTGCAACAGGCGTGTGACGCGTTGATCGGGGATTTCCCGGAGCAGGAGATGGAGTTGCGGGAGCTGTCGGCGTGGATTGCTCGGGCGGTGCGCTAGGTGCAGCCTGATCCCCTCACCCCCGGCCCTCTCCCACAGGGAGAGGGAGGGAAGAGACAGAATTACTCTTTATCGCCCAGCAGAACGGATTCCAGCACGATTTTGATCATGTCGTTGAAGGTGGTCTGACGCTCAGCGGCAGTGGTCTGCTCGTGAGTACGGATATGGTCAGATACGGTGCAGATGGTCAGGGCTTTGGCACCGAACTCAGCGGCTACGCCGTAGATGCCTGCCGCTTCCATTTCCACGCCCAGGATGCCGTATTTTTCCATCACGTCGAACATCTCGCCGCCGTCTGGCGCGTAGAACAGGTCCGCAGAGAAGATGTTACCCACGCGCGCTTCAACGCCCAGCGCTTTGGCTGCATCAACCGCATCACGCACCATGCCGAAGTCAGCAATCGCCGCGAAGTCGTGATCTTTGAAACGCATACGGTTAACTTTGGAATCGGTGCAGGCACCCATGCCGATAACGATGTCGCGCAGCTTAACGTCCATACGCACGGCGCCACAGGAGCCCACGCGGATGATTTTCTTCACGCCGAAATCGGTGATCAGCTCTTTGGTGTAGATGGAGCAGGATGGGATCCCCATGCCGTGACCCATTACGGAAATTTTGCGGCCTTTATAGGTACCGGTGAAGCCCAGCATGCCACGCACGTTGTTCACTTCACGCACGTCTTCAAGGAAAGTTTCCGCGATGTGCTTCGCGCGCAGTGGGTCGCCAGGCATCAATACGACGTCAGCGAAATCACCCATTTCTGCATTAATGTGAGGAGTTGCCATCTTCAGTTCCTTTTCATTTGAATTTTTTTTGCCCGGTGGCGCTTCGCTTACCGGGCCTACGGTTTTGTAGGCCGGGTAAGGCGCAGCCGCCACCCGGCAATGACCTCAGAACATAGCTTTGCCATATTCCATGTCAGACGTACCAAAGTATTTCGCGATGGTCTGGCCGATATCCGCGAAGGTTTCACGGTGGCCCAGCGAACCTGGTTTGACTTTCGGGCCATACACCAGCACCGGAATGTGCTCACGGGTGTGGTCGGTACCGGTCCAGGTCGGGTCGCAGCCGTGGTCAGCGGTCAGGATCAGAATGTCATCTTCCCCTACCAGCTCCATCAGCTCAGGCAGACGGCGGTCGAACAGCTCCAGACCCGCAGCATAGCCTGCGACATCGCGACGGTGGCCCCAGGAGGAGTCGAAGTCCACGAAGTTGGTGAAGACAATGGTCTTGTCGCCTGCTTCTTTCATCTCTTTGATGGTGGCATCAAACAGCGCATCCAGACCGGTGGCTTTCACTTTTTTGGTGATACCGCAGTTGGCGTAGATGTCCGCGATTTTACCCACGGAAACCACGTGACCGTCTTTCTCATCGACCAGTTTCTGCAGCACGGTAGGTGCTGGCGGCTCAACGGCCAGGTCGTGACGGTTGCCGGTACGCTGGAAGTTACCCGCTTTGTCGCCAACAAACGGACGCGCGATAACGCGACCGATGTTGTAGCCGCCTTCGGTCAGCTCTTCACGGGCGATTTCACACAGCTCGTACAGGCGATCCAGGCCAAAGGTCTCTTCGTGGCAGGCAATCTGGAACACGGAGTCCGCCGAGGTGTAGAAGATCGGTTTGCCGGTTTTCATGTGCTCTTCGCCGAGCTGATCCAAAATCACGGTACCGGAAGAGTGGCAGTTGCCGAGGTAGCCCGGCAGGTTGCCGCGTTCTACCAGCTTATCCAACAGCTCCTGCGGGAAGCTGTTTTCATGGTCAGAGAAGTAGCCCCAGTCGAACAGAACCGGTACACCAGCGATTTCCCAGTGACCTGACGGGGTGTCTTTACCGGAAGAGAGCTCATGCGCCCAGGCGTAAGCACCTACCACTTCCGCGTTGCCATCCATACCGGCAGCAACCTTGCCGGTGGAGCCTTCATGGGCTTTCACCAGACCCAGACGGGTCAGGTTAGGCAGATTCAGCGGGCCCTGACGGCCATTGTTCGCTTCACCTTTTGCACAGGCTTCTGCGATGTGACCCATGGTGTCTGCACCGGTGTCACCAAAACGATCTGCGTCTTCTGTAGCGCCGATGCCGAATGAGTCCAGCACCATAATAAATGCACGTTTCATATGTTCTCCGTACTCAGTGCTTCATAAAAAAGCGATCAGATCAGTATACCGCTATTCGGTTATGCGACGATAGACGGTCGGTGTGCTTTCTGGCGCTTTATCTGCCAGAGTGATGGCGGCCTTCACGGCTTTTGCCGCATCCTGCCAGCTGTTTTCATCTTTCGCGTGGATCACCGCCAGCGGACGTTGGCCGTCAACGCTGTCGCCCAGACGGGCCATATCGGTGAAGCCGACGCTGTAATCGATGCTGTCCGATGCCTGACGACGACCGCCGCCCATCGAAACGACGGCCATGCCCAGCGCGCGGGTGTCCATCGCCGAGACAAAGCCTTCGGTATCCGCGTACACCGCTTTGCTGAGCATCGCGGTAGGCAGGTATTTGGCGTAGTTTTCTACGAAGTCGGTCGGGCCTTTCTGAGCGGCAACCATCCGGCCAAAGATCTCTGCCGCTTTGCCGTTATCCAGCACCGCCTGCAGTTTCGCACGCGCTTCGGCGTCGTCTTTGGCGAGGTTTCCGGAGATCAGCATCTCAACGCACAGCGCCATGGTCACGTCGAACAGACGCGGGTTACGGTATTCACCGGTCAGGAACTGCACCGCTTCGCGCACTTCGACCGCGTTACCGGCGCTGGAGGCCAGCACCTGGTTCATGTCGGTGAGCAGCGCGGTGGTGCGCACGCCTGCGCCGTTGGAAACGCCAACGATCGCTTCAGCAAGCGCGGCTGAGAGTTCATAGGTCGGCATAAAGGCGCCGCTGCCCACTTTCACGTCCATCACCAGCGCATCCAGCCCTTCAGCCAGTTTCTTGGCGAGGATCGAGGCGGTGATCAGCGGGATGGAGTCGACGGTCGCGGTAATGTCACGCGTGGCGTAAAAACGCTTATCCGCCGGGGCAAGAGAGCTGGTCTGGCCGATAATCGCCACACCAACGTCTTTAATAATGTCGCGGAAGCGATTGTCATCCGGGAAGATATCGAAGCCCGGAATGGCTTCCAGTTTGTCGAGCGTGCCGCCGGTATGGCCGAGGCCGCGCCCGGAGATCATCGGAATATAGCCGCCGCAGGCAGCGACCATTGGCCCCAGCATCAGTGAGGTGACATCCCCCACGCCGCCGGTGGAGTGTTTATCCACAATCGGGCCGTTAAGGTTAAGGCTCTTCCAGTCCAGAACGGTCCCAGAATCCCGCATCGCCATGGTCAGCGACACGCGCTCCGGCATCGCCATATCGTGGAAGAAAATGGTCATCGCCAGGGCCGCAATCTGCCCTTCAGAGATGGTGTTATCACGAATGCCGTTGATAAAGAAACGGATCTCTTCGTCGCTTAAAGCATGACCATCACGTTTTTTACGAATAATTTCTTGTGCGAGAAACACGGTAACCTCCCGAAAGTAGGCCGGGTGGGCGTGGCGCCAACCGGCAATTCAAAACTTAGTAGCTGCTTGCGCTCTTACCGTCGCCGTGACCCAGCGCTTTCAGCAGGCTGGCCAGCAGGCTGGAGGCACCAAAGCGGTAGTGACGGGAATCAGCCCAGTCGGCACCGAACAGCTCGTCGGCAATCGCCAGGAACTGCTGCGCGTCTTCAGCAGTACGCACGCCGCCCGCCGGTTTGAAGCCCACGGTTTTTTCCACGCCCATATCACGGATCACTTCCATCATGATGCGCGCGCTTTCCGGGGTTGCGTTCACCGGCACTTTACCGGTAGAAGTTTTAATGAAATCGGCACCCGCTTTGATGGAGATTTCAGACGCCTTACGAATCAGCGCCTCTTCTTTCAGTTCACCGGTTTCGATGATCACTTTCAGCAGCACGTTTGCCGCCGCGCAGGCCTCTTTACAGGCTTTCACCAGCTCAAAGCCGACCTGCTCGTTGCCGGCGATCAGCGCGCGGTACGGGAAGACTACGTCCACTTCGTCAGCACCGTAGGCGATAGCGGCGCGGGTCTCTGCCAGCGCGATTTCGATATCGTCATTACCGTGCGGGAAGTTGGTGACGGTGGCGATGCGCACGTCCGGCGTACCCTGCTCTTTCAGGGTTTTACGCGCAATCGGAATGAAACGTGGGTAGATACAAACCGCCGCGGTGTTGCCCACAGCGGTTTTCGCCTGATGACACAGGGCGATCACTTTCTCGTTGGTGTCGTCGTCATTCAGGGTGGTCAGATCCATCAGTTTCAGAGCGCGCAGGCTGCTGGCGGTTAAATCGGTCATAACATTCTCCCGGCGTATAGCCGTAAAATTTTACCTTGCGGGTCTGTGAGTATTCTAACATCCACCCGCATTCTCACTTCGACATTCATCACAGTTAATGAAATACGCGTACAAATTTGCATAACCGTAATGAGATCCACTTCAAATAATTTAGCTGCAACTGCTGATGAAAGCGCCAGGCACACGCGCGGGATCAAAGGCGGCCGACGGGACTCTTTCTACAATCCTTCCCCATCACTGCAGAACAATAAGGAAGCGACCATGTCCCCCTCCAGCCCCGATGCCCTGCAACAACGTTGCCAGCAAATTGTGACAAGCCCGGTGTTAAGCCCCGAACAAAAACGCCATTTTCTGGCGCTGGAGGCAGAAAACAACCTGCCCTACCCGACGCTTGCCCCCGAAGCGCGCCAGGCGCTGGAGGCGGGATTCATCTGCGATATGTTTGAGGGCCATGCGCCGTACAAGCCGCGCTATGTGCTACCCGACTATGCCGTGTTCCTGAAACAGGGCTCGGAATGGCTGGAGCTGGAAGGGGCGCAGGATCTGGACGATGCTCTGTCGCTGTTAACTATCCTGTACCACCACGTTCCGTCCGTGACCGGCATGCCGGTGTTCCTCGGCCATCTCGATACGCTGTTGCAGCCGTATGTTAGAATTCTAACACAAGAAGAAATCGATATTCGAATAAAACGTTTCTGGCGCTATCTCGACCGCACCCTGCCGGATGCCTTCGTACATGCGAATATTGGTCCGGCCGATGGCCCGGTAACGCGCGCTATTTTACGCGCCGATGCAGAGCTTAAGCAGGTTTCACCCAATCTGACCTTTATTTATGATCCTGAGATCACCCCGGACGATCTGCTGCTGGAGGTGGCCAGCAACATCTGCGAATGCAGTAAACCGCATATCGCCAACGGGCCGGTAAATGATAAAATTTTCACAAAAAACGGCTTTGGGGTGGTCAGCTGTTACAACTCCCTGCCGCTGGCGGGCGGAGGCAGCACCCTGGTGCGCCTTAACCTGAAAGCCATCGCCGAACAGAGCGATACGCTTGAAGACTTCTTCACCCGCACGCTGCCGCACTACTGTCAGCAGCAGATCGCCATCATCGATGCGCGCTGCGACTTCCTGTACCAACAGTCCGGCTTCTTTGAGAATAGCTTCCTGGTTAAGGAAGGGCTGATCGATCCCGATCGTTTCGTGCCGATGTTCGGCATGTATGGCCTGGCCGAAGCGGTGAATGTGCTGAGCGAAAAAGCCGGGCTTAAAGGGCGCTACGGTAAGGACGATGAGGCCAATGCGCTGGGGTATCGCATCAGCGAGCAACTGGCGGCCTTTGTGGAAAATACCCCGGTCAGACATGGCTGGAAGCAGCGCGCCCTGCTGCATGCCCAGTCGGGGATCAGCTCTGACGTCGGCACCACGCCGGGAGCACGCCTGCCCTATGGCGATGAGCCCGACCCCATCAGCCATCTGCTGGCGGTCGCGCCGCATCACCGACACTATCACGCCGGGATCAGCGACATCCTGACCCTGGACGAAACCATAAAACGCAATCCGCAGGCGGTGGTGGAGCTCTGTCTGGGTGCCTTCCGCGCCGGAATGCGCGAGTTCAGCGCCAATATCTCGGGTAACGATCTGGTTCGCGTCACCGGCTATATGGTGCGACTCTCCGATCTGGAAAAATACCGCGCCGCAGGTTCACGCACCAACACCACCTGGCTGGGTGAAGAGGCCGCCCGCAATACCCGCATTCTGGAACGCCAGCCGCGCGTGATAAGCCATGAACAACAGATGCGCTTTAGTCAGTAAGGTTATCCCTTTCTCCTGCGTCGACGGGCCCGGCAGCCGCCTGGCCCTGTTTCTGCAGGGCTGTAACCTGCGCTGCAAAACCTGCCACAACCCGTGGACGATAGGCCGGTGCAACGACTGCGCCGCCTGCGTGCCGCACTGTCCGCATGACGCGCTGAACGTCCAGGCCGGACGGGTCTGGTGGGATGACGCGCATTGCCAGCAGTGCGATACCTGCCTGCAGATGTGTCCGCAGCAGGCGACGCCCATGGCGCTGCGTTTAAGCGTGGAGGAAGTAATGGATCAGATCCGCAAGGTGTCGCCCTTTATCTCAGGTATCACCGTCAGCGGCGGGGAGGCCACTACCCAGCTGCCGTTTCTGATGGCGCTGTTTTCGGCTCTGAAAGCCGATCCGCAGCTGCAGCATTTGTCCTGTCTGGTGGACAGCAACGGCCTGTTAAGCGAAACCGGCTGGCAGAAACTGCTCCCGGTGTTTGACGGGGCGATGCTGGATCTTAAGGCTTGGGACAATGCACATCACCGCTATCTGACCGGACGCGACAACACCGTTATCAAGCGCAGCATCCGCTGGCTGGCCGCCCACAAGCGGCTGAGCGAGCTGCGTCTGCTGGTGATCCCGGATCGCTGTGATTACCTGACGCACCGTCGGGAGCTGGTGGCATTTATTCGCCGCTTAGGGGACGTGCCGGTGAGGATCAACGCCTTTCACGCTCACGGCGTCTATGGCGAAGCCCGGCACTGGCGGAGCGCCACGGCAGAGGATGTCGAACCGCTTGCGGAGGTGCTGGAGCGGGCGCAGATCAGGGTGATCCGCCCCGCGCTCTACCTATAGCGGCAGGTCGAACAGCCTGCGGGTGTTGTGCAGCAGCGCGTCGGCGATCTCATCCGCGGGCTCGTCACGCAGTTCACATAAGGTGGCAAATACCCGCGCCGCCTGCTCCGGGCGGTTAGGCTGGCCCTGAAAACCGTTGAGCGGCATGTCAGGCGCATCGGTTTCCAGCAGCAGAGCGGAGAGCGGTAGCTGAGCCATGACATCGCGAGTTTTGCTGGCCCGGGGATAGGTAATAGTGCCTCCGACGCCGATTTTATACCCCATCTCTACGAAGCGCTGCGCCTGTTGCAGGCTGCCGGCAAAACCGTGTACCACCCCGGTCCGGGGCAGATCCTGGCGCTTAAGGTGCATCGCCAGTTTGTCATGGGTGCGCCGGGAATGAAGGATCACCGGCAGATCGTAGCGTTTCGCCAGCTTCAGCTGTGCGTCGAGGATCGCCTCCTGACGATCGAAATGAGGATCCTCCCGATAGAGATCGAGGCCGATCTCCCCCACCGCCACCAGCCTTTCCGGACGTGCGGCCAGCGCCGCTTCCAGCTGCTCCAGGTGCGCATCCTGATGGGATTCGATCACAATCGGGTGCAGGCCCAGCGCCATATACAGCGTTGGATAGCGCGCCCCGAGACGCAGAACGCGGTCGATGCTCGCCACATCAATGGCCGGCACCACAATCCCTATCACCCCGGCGTCGGCGGCGCGCTGGATGCTGGCGGGCTCATCGTCGGTAAAAGGCGAAAAATCAAAGTGGCAATGGGTATCGATAAAGCGGTAAGTCACGCCAGATCCTCGTTATCAAACAGGGTGTCATTGGCCTCAGGCGCAATCACCAGCGGCGTGGTGACCACATCGTTGGCCACGCTTGCCGGGGGAACCACCACCGGCGCAGGGGTGATGAGCTGCTGATGGCGGCGCAGCGGCGGGCGCTCGGCCAACAGCTTGCCCACCGTGGCCAGGAAATAGCGCCCGCACAGGCGCCCGGTTTTGTAGTCGTCCCGCAGGGCGGGCACGCGGCTGCCCAGCGCCATACTGTTGAGCGGACGCGGGGGATAGATTTCAAAGATCCGCAGTTTGCCCGGCGGCTTCTCGATAAAGCGCTGGATACTGTGGTAGCTGGCCTCGTGATGGGAAACCAGGTTCAGCATCGGCTGCAGGCTGCTGTCTCCCAGCCAGCGCTCCATCCGCTTAAACCACTGCGGCGTATAGTACATCTGCGACGGCACGGTGCGGATCACCACGATGGTCTGGGCTCCGCGTCGGGCCGCCTCCTGCACCGGGATCGCGTCGCTGACCCCACCGTCGAGATAGGCGATGCCGTCCAGCGCCGCACCGGTGCGGTAGAAACCGGGGATCGCGCTGGTGGCGCGCAGGATATCCAGCCAGTTCTCTTTTTGCGGAGAAAAATAGCTGGCCGAGTAGTCGTCGCCGCGACAGGCGCACATCCAGAAGGCTTTTCCGCTATCGAACAGACGCGAGGCGTTGTCCATTGCCAGCGGCATTTTGCTGGCGGTGGCCTCCAGCAGCCAGTCGAGATCGATAAGATTGCCCCCGCGCACAAAGCGCAGCGGATCGAAGAAGTCGCGGGAGGTGGTGTAACGCATGATCACTTTGCGGGCGTAACCCGGCTGATTACAGACGTAGGCCGACAGATTCTGCGCCCCGGCGGAGGTGCCGAAATAGAGATCGAACGGATTAAACTGCGCGCGCATAAATTCGTCCAGCACGCCAGCCGTGAAGATCCCTCGCTGTCCGCCGCCCTCACACACCAGGGCAATCTGGCCTGGTTGAAAAGGTTTAAGCGCCAGCGGCGCAATGTTGCCGAGCGTGACCGGAATTCGCTGCCCCACCTCTGCTTTCCTGTTTTTATCTTTGTTCTGTTACTACACAGTAGCGTATACCCGGCGTATGACTCAAATCCGATGCTGATCAACGTCAGCCATAAAAAAAGGCTCATGCATAGCATGAGCCCTTTTCGTTAACGTACCCATAACCTGAGCTATGGACGACGGCGTCCGGTGAACAGGCTAACCAGGAACAGGATAATACCGACGACGAAGACAATTTTCGCCGCGCCCGCCGCAGTACCCGCCAGACCACCAAAACCAAGAGCGGCGGCAATTAACGCGATAACCAGAAAAATGATGCCCCAACGAAACATAAGACTCTCCTTAACCATAGTTAATGTCGACCGCATGGTGAGCGCTCAGGTTGCTCACGGCGATATCTAAGGTGTAATTCTTATCTCGCCTTCTGGCCTCAGCCAGAAGGACGATTGTCGTGTTTTATTTAACTTTCAGATCGTTTTTAACGCTTTTCACGCCATCAATGGCTTTTGCGATGCTCTCAGCACGGTCACTTTGTGCCTTAGAATCCACCGTACCGCTCAGCTGAACAACACCATCGGTGGTTTCAACTTTCACTTTACGTGATGGCACGATGTCATCCGCTAACAGTTTAGCTTTGATTTCGCTGGTCGTTGCAGTATCGCCGGCATAGCCTTTGGCTGACTGCTCTTTGCCGTCACGCACGTGCAGTTTGTCGCTGACAGAGGTCACACCCTCTACCTTTTTCGCCACGGCTACGGCTTTTTCAGCCTGCGCCTGGCTTTCAACAAAGCCACTCAGCGTGACCACGTTTTTCTCGGTTTCTACGGAAATATCGGTGCTCTTGATATCATCAGCGTCCACCAGTGCAGCTTTTACTTTAGCTGTGATAGAGCTGTCATCCATGAAGTTACCGACTTTATTCATAGAGTTATCGATTTTTTCTCCAGCGGTATTTGCTGTGGAGTGCGCTTTTTCGGTGGTCGTGGTTTCTGCCATTGCAGAACCGCATACCAGAGCGCTACCCATCATTACCGCCAGCAGAGTTTTCGAAATCTTCAATTTTTTAGTATTCATCGATGTATTCCTGTGTTTTGCTCCGAATTCGAGCGTCAATCATCACGTGTTAGTAGTCTTTCATACTTTCAATCAACACTCGGGCGAGATGAGAACCTTATCAACACGCATTGAGTGGAGCTTTCATCTGCGCCCGGTGTTAAACACTGAGTTAAATATAGATCACTCTCGCGACGCTGCTTTCAGAATTGGCTAAAAAACGAGCAACAAGTAACAAAAGATGATGAATTAAGAACATTCCGTAAGGGTTTAATAAGGCAGGGATTTAAGCAGAGCACGGCGGCTGCCGTGCTCTGAGAAGGGATTAGTGCTCGCGGGTTTTGCGGAACTGAACATCCGGGTAACGATCGTGCGCCAGGTTCAGGTTGACCATGGTTGGGGCGATATAAGTGAGGTTATCGCCGCCGTCCAGCGCCAGCTGGATTTCGTTCTTACGCTTAAACTCTTCGAATTTCTTCACGTCAGCACACTCAACCCAGCGCGCCGTCGCCACGTTGACCGATTCGTAAATCGCCTCAACGTTGTATTCACTCTTCAGGCGGGCAACCACCACGTCGAACTGCAGCACACCGACGGCGCCGACAATCAGATCGTTATTGGAAATTGGGCGGAACACCTGCACCGCACCCTCTTCCGACAGCTGAACCAGCCCTTTCAGCAGCTGTTTTTGCTTCAGCGGATCGCGCAGGCGGATACGGCGGAACAGCTCCGGCGCGAAGTTCGGAATACCGGTGAACTTCATCATCTCGCCCTGGGTGAAGGTATCACCAATCTGAATGGTGCCGTGGTTATGCAGACCAATGATGTCGCCCGGGTAGGCCTCTTCCACGTGGGAACGGTCGCCGGCCATAAAGGTCAGCGCATCGGAGATCACCACGTCTTTACCGGTACGTACCTGGCGCAGCTTCATGCCCTTTTCATACTTACCGGACACCACGCGCATAAAGGCGACGCGGTCACGGTGTTTCGGGTCCATGTTGGCCTGAATCTTAAACACGAAGCCGGTGAACTTCTCTTCGCTGGCGACCACTTCACGGGTGTCGGTTTTGCGCGGCATCGGCTGCGGCGCCCACTCCACCAGACCGTCCAGCATATGGTCGACGCCGAAGTTACCCAGCGCGGTACCGAAGAAGACCGGGGTGATTTCGCCTGCGAGGAACAGATCCTGGTCGAACTCATGGGACGCACCCTTGACCAGCTCCAGCTCGTCACGCAGCTGCTCTGCCAGCTCATCGCCGACCGCCGCGTTCAGCTCCGGGTTATCCAGTCCTTTAACGACGCGCACTTCCTGGATGGTGTGACCTTTACCGGTCTGATACAGGTAGGTTTCGTCTTTATAGAGGTGGTAAACGCCTTTGAACAGTTTGCCGCAGCCAATAGGCCAGGTGATTGGCGCACAGGCGATCTTCAGCTCGCGCTCCACTTCGTCCATCACTTCCATCGGATCGCGGATGTCACGGTCGAGTTTGTTCATAAAGGTGAGGATTGGCGTGTCGCGCAGACGGGTGACTTCCATCAGCTTGCGGGTACGATCTTCAACGCCTTTAGCGGCATCGATAACCATCAGACAGCAGTCCACCGCCGTCAGGGTACGGTAGGTATCTTCAGAGAAGTCTTCGTGCCCCGGGGTATCGAGCAGGTTCACCAGGCAGTCGTGATACGGGAACTGCATCACGGAGGTGGTAATCGAGATACCACGCTGCTTTTCCATCTCCATCCAGTCAGACTTAGCATGCTGGCTGGAGCCACGGCCTTTTACCGTACCGGCGGTCTGGATCGCCTGTCCGAACAGCAGCACCTTTTCGGTGATGGTGGTTTTACCGGCATCCGGGTGAGAGATAATGGCAAAAGTACGGCGCTTCGCCACCTCTTGCAGATAAGGAGACAACGTCATAATAGAGTCTTCTATAAAAAGCGCGGCAGCAGGCCACGCATCATGAATACGAAAATGCGGCTATTTTACCCATCAATGGGGGGCAGGCAATCAATGTTTACACAGGAGTTGCTCCAGTTCGCTCAGGGAGGCCACGGTCCAGGTCGGGTGGATCCCCTCCGGCAGGGGGCGGTTGTGCGCATTCAGCCAGCAGGTGGACAGCCCGGCGTTCATTCCGCCGAGGATATCGGACTCGGCCGTATCCCCCACCATCAGCACTTTCGCCCGATCGGGGTTGCCAGCCTGGTCCAGCGCATAATCAAAGATTTTCGCTGCCGGTTTGGCCACGCCAACCTGTTCAGAGATCACTAATAAATCAAAGTAGTCACGAAAACCAGTACGCTCCAGGCGGATCTGTTGCAGCGCGGTAAAGCCGTTGGTGATGATCCCGAGCTTCGTCTTTCCTTTCAGGGAGGCGAGCAGCGATGCGGCGCCCGGCAGCGGGGCGCAGATTTCTGCCATCGCGTTAAGGAAGGCGTGGTTCAGATCGCCTGGCGGAACGTTGAGGCGCTCGGACCAGCCCTGAAAACGTTGATGCTGCAGCTGTAACGCGGTGATCGCCCCGTTCTGGTAATCCACCCACAGCGGCTTGTTCACCGTCTGGTAATCCTGGAAATCTTCAGCGGTAAAGGTCACGCTGTAGTCGAGAAACATCCGCTGTAAGCCGCCAAACGAGTCAAACGTAAACAGCGTTTCGTCAGCATCAAAGAAAATCCAGTCCCAGTTCATCGTTACAACCTTTTTAGTTATCCAAGCGGCAGAGCCATGATGATGGCGTCTTCACGTCCTTCTGCGGTGGGGTAATAGTTACGGCGGATCGTCGCCTCATTAAAGCCCAGGCTTTCATAGAGTGCGATGGCGGCGACGTTCGAGGCGCGTACTTCCAGCCACAGCGTGAAAACGTCTCGTGCTTCCAGCTCGCGAATTAAATGTTCCAGCAGTTCTCTGCCCAGCCCACGGCGCTGAAAGGCAGGATCCACGGCGATGTTAAACAGCGTCGCCTCATCCAGAACGACCTGCGTAATGGCGAAAGCCGCCAGGGTATTATCGACGTCCAGCCGATAGTTGAGGTATCGCTCGCCCTGGTTGCTGGCAAACGTTTTTTCACTCCACGGAAAGGCGTGGGCGCGTTTTTCGATGTCAAAAGCCTGGGCTAAATCAGTCGTCGTGAGGGAAGAAATTGTGTTCATGTTCGCAGATTTGTTGCCACAGCGCGCGACGTGCCGCCGGGTTAGCCTTAAGTTCGTCCAGTACCGGGGTGGCCAGGTTGCCGCCCTCCAGCGTCATCTCTTCCATCACGCCAAGCTGCCAGCTGTTGCAGTGCCCCTCGGGGGGCAGCATGGCCACGCGCTCGGGCGTCAGCTGCAGCACCTGATCGGCACTCAGCTTAAGCGCGCGCAGCACGTCAGCAATCAGCGGCTCGCTCAGCGCGGGCAGGCTCTGTGCCACCATCACCAGACGAACGTGCGCTGGAAGCGAGATGGCGATTTCGCCCTGCAAGGCCGCCGGGCGACGCAACGCCCACTGGGTGATGCCCAGCTGCTGTAATTGCCTGTCTCGTCGGGATGCCATTGCGAAAACTCCTGTCTGTCAGGCGCGCAAATATAGCAAATGTGTCGAATCTGCGCCATCTACCTACTATAATCCCCGCCTGAGTTTATTGAGGAACAATTCATGTCTGCATTTACCCCGGCAAGTGAAGTCTTGCTGCGCCACAGTGATGATTTCGAACAAAGCCGTATTCTGTTTGCCGGAGATATGCAGGATGACCTGCCTGCCCGTTTCGAGTGCGCCGACAGCCGCGCGCACACCCAGCAGTATCACCACTGGCAGGTACTGAGCCGCCAGATGGGCGAGCGCGTCCGTTACAGCCTGGTGGCTGAACAGAGCGACGTGGCCGACTGCGATACGCTGATCTACTACTGGCCGAAGAATAAACCTGAAGCCCAGTTCCAGCTGATGAACCTGCTCTCCCTGCTGCCGGTGGGTTGCGATATTTTCGTGATCGGCGAGAACCGCAGCGGCGTGCGCAGCGCCGAGCAGATGCTGGCCGATTACGCCACCCTGAACAAGGTCGACAGCGCCCGCCGCTGTGGCCTGTATCATGGCCGTCTGGACAAAAAACCGACCTTCGACGCAGAAAAATACTGGGGCGAATATCAGTTAGATGGCCTGACCATCAAAACGCTGCCGGGCGTCTTCAGCCGTGACGGTCTGGACGTCGGCAGCCAGCTGCTGCTCTCCACCTTCACGCCGCACACCAAAGGCAAAGTGCTGGATGTCGGCTGTGGCGCGGGCGTGCTCTCTGCGGTACTCGCCAGCCACTCACCGAAGGTGCGTTTAACCCTGACCGATGTCGGCGCATCCGCCATCGAAGCCAGCCGCGCGACCCTTGCCGCAAACGGCATTGAGGGCGAAGTGTTCGCCTCCAACGTGCTCTCCGACGTGACCGGCCGTTTCGATATGATTATCTCCAACCCGCCGTTCCATGACGGGATGGAAACCAGCCTCGAAGCGGCACAAACGCTGATCCGCACCGCGGTACGCCACCTGAACAGCGGCGGCGAGCTGCGCATCGTGGCCAACGCCTTCCTGCCGTATCCGAAGGTGCTGGATGAAGTCTTCGGCTTCCACGAAGTGCTGGCACAAACGGGTCGCTTTAAGATCTACCGCGCGATCATGACCCGTCAGGCGAAGAAATAACGCCTCTCTCCGGCCTGATTTGCCCGATCAGGCCATTTTTGCAACAAAAAAAACATCCGGCACAATTATCTGTTGACGAACAGCTGAAAACATCTAGAATGCGCCTCCGTGGTTGCGATACTTTTTTGTATCGTTGGTATGCGAAGGTGGCGGAATTGGTAGACGCGCTAGCTTCAGGTGTTAGTGTCCTTAGGATGTGGGGGTTCGAGTCCCCCCCCTCGCACCAACAACCATGATTGATATTGCTCGCACTGGGCGAAGGTGGCGGAATTGGTAGACGCGCTAGCTTCAGGTGTTAGTGTCCTTACGGATGTGGGGGTTCGAGTCCCCCCCCTCGCACCAACGAGGCGATATCAACAAAAATAAGATGACTGTGCGAAGGTGGCGGAATTGGTAGACGCGCTAGCTTCAGGTGTTAGTGTCCTTAGGATGTGGGGGTTCGAGTCCCCCCCCTCGCACCAATTATCTTATCTCCCCCGACGTTCCCTCTTGTTATCCTTTCAGTTCAGATTCATCGCCAGAACCCATATTCCCGCAATGAGCGCGACGCAGGATGGCAGCAGCACAAAGTGCCGCAGTTGTTTATGCCAGATCATGGCCGATGACATCAGCAATCCCGAGACGATAATCAGTTTCCAGACCGCCAGCGACAGATCGGTAAAGGCCAGCCCGACAATCATCGCTCCCGGCAGTATCACCCCCCATCCACTCCCTAACGCTCTGCTCAACATGATCTGTCTCTCACCTCGATAATGATAACCAATATCATATGATATAATTTCTCATTTGTCAGCGTGTCGCGTATTTGTGTAAAAAATCTTGCGCACGGTTTTATCTATAGTTAGGATTGGCAATCATTATCATTTAGATTTTTATCCAGCCCAATTATGGCCATACGCTCCGCACACGTCATTGAGAATGTTATCTGGCAAACCCGCCTTCCGGCCGGGCCTTCAGGGCTTGCGGACGCGGTGCGTGACGCCATTGCCGAGACGCGTGCGCATATGCTGGATGTTATCAAGCTGGATGAGACCGCTCCGCATCACGCCCTGACGCTGGCGCAGTGGCAACGCCCCGCCGAGCTGCAGTCGTTACTGGCAACCTACTCCGATCATATCTACCGCAATCAGCCCACCCTGGCGCGCGAGAACAAGCCGCTGCTGTCGCTGTGGGCGCAATGGTATATCGGGCTGATGGCCCCGCCGATGATGCTGGCCCTGCTTACCCAGGACGCGGCACTGGATCTCTCCCCTGAGCATTTCCACGTTGAGTTTCACGAAACCGGCCGCGCCGCCTGCTTCTGGATCGACGTCCAGGAAGACAGCCAGACGACGTCGCTTTCTGCGCAGCAAAGAATGGAAGTGCTGATTACCCGGGCGCTGATCCCGGTTGTTGAGGCGCTGGAAGAGACGGGTGAGATCAACGGCAAGCTTATCTGGAGCAATACCGGGTATTTGATTCACTGGTATCTGAACGAAATGAAAACCCTGCTGGGTGATGAGAAGGTCGACGCGCTGCGCCAGTCCCTTTTCTTTGCCCGCCAGCTGTCGGATGGACGTGATAATCCGCTGTACCGCACTGTGGTTCCGCGCGACGGGCTGCTGGTACGACGCACCTGCTGCCAGCGCTATCGCCTGCCGGACGTTCAGCAGTGCGGGGATTGCACGCTTAAATAGTTTCGTGGAGGGTGAGTGCGGTCTGATATTGGGTGCGGCCTGATGCCCTCATCCTGGCCCTCTCCCACGAGGAGAGGGTACAAACACTAAAAACGGCGACCTCTGGTCGCCGTTTTGCTTTTGTTACGCCACCTGCTGACTTTCCTCTTCGGCACGCTGGGCCTCTTCGGCCTCCTGCGCCAGCAGCTGTTTCTCGTACACCTTAAAGAACGGGTAGTAGATGATGGCAGAGACGAGGGCTAACAGCACCACCAGCACCGCCGCGCGGAAATCCCAGCCCAGCGCCCAGGCGGCACCCACCGGCGCTGGCGCCGTCCACGGCACCACGGAGATCACACGACCAATCAGATCCAGCTTCATCGCCGCCCACGCCAGCACCGCATTCACCATCGGCGCCAGCAGGAACGGAATAAAGAACACCGGGTTCATCACGATCGGCGTACCAAAGATCACCGGTTCGTTAATGTTGAAAATACTCGGTACCACGCTCAGACGGCCAATCGAACGCAGGTGCGCCGAGCGGCTGCGCAGATAGCAGAATACCAGCCCCATCGTCGCCCCGGAGCCGCCGATGACAATGAAGAAGGTCCAGAACGCCTCCATAAAGATGTGCGGCAGCGGCGCGCTCTGCGCCAGCGCGGTCTGGTTCATCCCGAGGTTGGTCAGCCAGAACATCTGCAGCATCCCGGAGACAATCGCCGCCCCGTGGATCCCGGCAAACCACAGCAGATGACCAATCAACACCGCCAGCAGGATCGCCGGCAGGGAGTCCGCCGCGGAGACCAGCGGCTTAAAGATCGCCATAATCGCCTGCGGGATCAGCATGCCAAACTCAGACTGGATGAACAGGCTCAGCGGATAGAGGGTTAACACCACCACCAGCACCGGGATCAGCAGATCGAAGGAGTTCTTGATCATCGGCGGCACCTGGTCGGGCAGGCGGATACCGATATTGTGCGCTTTCAGGAAACGCATCATCTCCACGCAGTAGATCGCCACCAGAATGGCGGTGAAGATCCCGGTCCCACCGAGGCTGTCTACCGGCAGCGCGCCTTTGGTTTTTGGCGCAGCAATCAGCAGGAAAGCCATCAGCGACAGCATGGCGCACATGAAGGGGTCGAGCTGGTGCGACTTAACGTAGTGCTTGCCGAGGTTATAGGCGATAGCGGCACAAATATAGAGGGACATCACCCCCATGGTCATATCAAACGGGGTCAGGATCTGGCCTTCAAACTGTTTCGCCATATCCAGCCAGGCGCGGGCAAAGCCCCAGGTGGTGTCCGGAGAAAACGGCGGGTAGGCAAAGACTAATAAGAACGAGCCGACAATCATAAACGGCATGGCGGAGATGAAGCCGTCGCGGATGGCCATCACGTGACGCTGGGAAGAGATGCGTCCGGCAATGGGGCTGACATAGTTTTCAACAAAGCGGAATATCAGGTTAAACGCAGCATGGTTGGCAGACATAACGGCTCTCCTGTCAGACGATCGTTTCGGGCGCAATCACGCCGCACGGTTTTCCATATACCACTTTCACCACCTTGCTGGTTCGCTTACCAGCGGTACTGCTCAAACGGATAGGTTTCATAATCGACTCTTATTATTTATGGGATACAGGGGAAGTGACGTAATCAGTATTAATCTCTGCCTCACGCTCTGCAACCGGTTACTGTAACCGGTTTCCGTGAATGTGAAGAGGATCCAGAAATCGCTGATATCAGCGTTTTGTTACTTAGGGAATATTTACAGAGCATAATTTCTTATGACAGATTACGCAGAGTATTTTTCTGGAGGAAACAATGAGTTTGCAGTCTGTGCGCCAGTTTTTTGCTGAGCATGCTCCTGACGTTGAAGTCATCGAGCTGGGTCAAAGTACCGCTACCGTTGCGCTGGCTGCCGAGGCGCACAATGTCGCGCCGGGTCAGATAGCGAAAACGCTGTCGCTAAAAATTAAAGATGAGGTGATCCTGGTTGTCGCCAAAGGTGACGCCCGCCTGGATAATAAAAAGCTGAAGCAGACCTTTGGCTCGAAAGCCCGAATGCTGAGCAGCGATGAGGTGGTGACAATCACCGGGCACCCCGTCGGCGGCGTATGCCCTTTCGGGCTGGAAACCCCGCTGGCGGTCTACTGCGATATTTCGCTCAGGCAATATGCCGAAGTCCTGCCTGCCGCAGGTGCCATTCACAGCGCGGTGCGCATATCACCGGAACGAATGGCCGAACTGACCAAAGCCACCTGGGTGGACGTTTGCCTGTAAGCCCTGCGCCAGACCCGCGTCTGGCGCAATATCGCCGATCAGGAGTGGAGCGCAGTAAGGAAGCGTGGCGCGCGGGGGTCGGGTACCGGGAAGTGCGTCAGAATATCTGCCGCATCCAGCAGCCCCACGTCGGAATGCACGCCGAGCTTCATCATGGCATTAAATTTATGCGCACGAATGGTTTTGATGTTGCGTTCCAGGCGGGTGGCAATCTCCTGAATGGAATAGCCGCAGGACATAAACTGTAAAATGGCGCGTTCGGTCGGGCTCAGCAACCGTCCACGATGAATATTCCAGTGATTGCTTATGCTGTCATTCACCCGGCGATTCTCATTCAGCAGTTTGCTCAGCTGCTCCTGCAGAACGGCCAGCGGCTCGGACTTGAGAATGATCCCATGCAAACGTGAAGGCGAAAGCTGATTCATCAGGCTCGCTTCTTTCTCGTCTGATGCCAGCACAATCCGCTGAATCATACCGTGGGTGCTGGCCAGCTCTTTGATACACACCAGACAATTGCGTCGTTCTTCACGCTCATCCGAGAGTGAGTAAATTAACGTTGAATACGGATCAAAATTAAGTGTGGATTGAAAACTGGCGATGTTATTAAACAGGTGTACTTCATAACCATTCAGTGCGGGGCTGGTAAACAGATGCTTCAGCCCCATCGCACTCATCATGCACTTTTCGACGATAGCGATATGTCTTTTTGCGGCGCTCTTTTCCATTCGTCTTGCTCTCCGTAGGCAGAGAATAAACTCAGCTCTTTCATTCCCTTGGTGCTGTTAATCCACGCATACATTTCGGCATTACTGGTTAAGGAGAGTCTTCTCATGGCGCTATTCTTTTGCGCGCTTACCGTTTTATTACTTTTCTTCAGTAATGCAGCGATCTGATTAATTCCCCATCCTTTGCCTAGCAGGCGTAGCACTTTTCGTTCCGAAAACGTCAACATGACATCATCCTGATTGTCATAAAGCTCATCCGGATCGGGTTTTAACAATGTCTGACTAATACGTTCCGCATGCGCGCTCCCGGCTCGAATGGCGTTCACCACGCCTTCAATGGGCTCTATATCGGAAAGCAGTGTGCTTTCTGGCCGCATTAAAAGCTCGACAGCGAGGGGATAAATGGCGCGCGGAACCAGATAAATCCAGTGAATGTCCCGATACTGATTTTGTAGCCTGTAATACTGTTCACAGAGGCTACGCGCAGTACGCTGATCGCCAGAAATATCCGTTATAACCACGATGGCGCGGCGTAGCTGAAGAAGCGTCAGTTCTTCGTGCGACCGGCTAAATGCGCGCTCATATTCCGGGAAATAACGAGACATAATGCTACCGAGACCGGTTTGCATTATGGGTGATTTACTAATTATTAATGCGCTTTTACAACTTATAGACGGCATTGGCGCTTCGAATCCATTCATACAATTATTCCACGTCTTTCATCCAGTTGAAATACCTGCGTCTTTTACAGGGCGACGTAAAAATGTAATGTTTTTCCTTTTTCATTAGCTGAGCGAAATGAGAGTGCGATAAGAACCAGCATCACAAATTTATACGCCGCCAAAACCTCCCTTAATATCGCAAAAATAGCATTAAATGTTAACCCCTTAGCCATGATATTATCCACAACAGTGCGTTAGATATTCTAAATATAAAAAATATAACTATATAAATATAAAACCCATAATAATTAATAATTAATTGTTCCCCTCTTAATAGAATCATGCTGCGCTAATCTGCCTAAACCTTGATCTAACCCAGAGCAAGCGTCACCGGGTTGTGTGCTAAAAGTAACCATTGTAACCATCCAACCGTCACTCTCTCCTCAGGGCAACAGATGCAGGCAGATCAGTCATCACAACGGGCCGCCACGCGACTGTGTATTCAGTGCGGCCTTTTTTTATTGCAACACGGCGCAGAGAGCGCCCTGGTCGAGGAGCTTTCCACACGACTGGGGCTGGCGCTGGGAATGGACAGCGTGGAGAGTTCGATCTCCTCGAATGCTATTGTGCTGACCACCATTAAAGCGGGCCAGTGCCTGACATCCACGCGCAAAAACCAGGATCGCGGGATCAACATGCACGTCGTTACCGAGGTGCAGCACATCGTGATCATGGCGGAACATAAGCTGCTGGATGCGCCGGGGGTCGAAAAACGCTTCAGCCAAATCAAGCCGCTGCGCTATCCGCGCTGGCTGGTCGTGCTGATGGTCGGCCTCTCCTGCGCCTGCTTCTGCAAACTCAATAACGGCGGCTGGGACGGCGCTTTTGTCACGTTAATTGCCAGCACCCTCGCCATGTACGTGCGCCAGATGCTGACGCACCGGCATCTGCACCCGCAAATTAACTTCTGCATCACCGCCTTTGTCGCCACCACAGTGTCCGGCCTGCTGCTGCGGGTCCCGGCCTTTGCCACTACCCCCACCATCGCCATGGCCGCCAGCGTGCTGCTGCTGGTGCCGGGGTTTCCGCTGATCAATGCGGTGGCCGATATGTTTAAAGGGCACATCAATACCGGCCTTGCGCGCTGGGCGATTGCCAGTTTACTGACCCTGGCCACCTGTATCGGGGTGGTGATGGCCATGACGTTGTGGGGACTTCGCGGATGGGCGTAATCGATTTTGTGTGGGCGCTGGCCCAGGACATGCTGCTGGCAGCGATTCCGGCGGTGGGTTTTGCCATGGTGTTTAACGTTCCCCGTCGCGCCCTCCCCTGGTGTGCGCTGCTGGGGGCGATAGGGCATGGCTCGCGGATGACAATGATGAGCGCCGGGCTGAACATCGAATGGTCGACCTTTATGGCCTCGATGCTGGTCGGCAGCATCGGGATCCAGTGGTCGCGCTGGTATCTGGCGCACCCAAAGGTCTTTACCGTCGCGGCGGTGATCCCGATGTTTCCGGGGATCTCTGCCTATACCGCGATGATTTCGGCGGTGAAGATCAGCCATTTTGGCTACAGCGAGGCGCAGATGATCATGCTGCTGACTAACTTCCTTAAAGCCTCGTCGATTGTCGGCGCGCTCTCCATCGGGCTGTCGATCCCCGGGCTCTGGCTCTACCGTAAGCGCCCCCGGGTCTGAGAGTTGTGTTATCCCGCTGTCGTGGCGATAATCCTCTGTTCTCATGTGGCTAAGTAAGGAACGGATGTGTCTACCCCTGACAGCGAACACGCAGAAAACAGCGACGGATCCCGCCTGAAAGACAAAATTTTTCTCAGCGCCCTCTCGCTGTTTGCCGAGTACGGACTGAACGGCGCGCGCATGGAGCAGATTGCCGAGAAAGCAGGCACCACCAAACGCATGGTGGTGTATCACTTTAAGACCAAAGAAAACCTCTATCTGCTGGTGCTGGAGTATGTCTACACCCAGATCCGCGCCAGCGAAAAGCAGCTCAGTCTTGATGCGCTGCCGCCGGTTGAAGCCCTGGTGCATCTGGTCGAAACCACCTTCGATTATCACGCTGACCACCCGGACTACATCCGCATTATCTGCATGGAGAACATGCAGCGCGGACGCTTTATGCAGCAGTCGGCGCTGCTGCGCCAGGTGAACCGTAGCGCCCTTGAACTGCTGGAAACCATCCTTGAGCGCGGTAAGGCGAAGCAGCTGTTTAACCAGACGGTCAACGCCCGCGATCTGCATCGCCTGATCAGCAGCTTCAGCTTTCACTATGTGGCCAACAGCTACACCTTCACCCTGCTGTTTGAAGACGGGGCCGATGAGCAAGCCCAGCGCCAGCACTACCGAAAGATGGCGGTTCAGGTTGCCTTGCGTTATACCTGTCCATAGCTTGCACACAACCCTTAAATAAGGAACCTGCCATGTCTTTAGAGAAAGTTGTCTATACCGCTAAGGCCAAAGCCACCGGGGGCCGTGATGGCCGCGCGACCTCGTCCGACGGCGTTCTGGATGTCAAACTGGGTGTCCCCAAAGAGATGGGCGGCGCGGGCGGTGAAGTAACCAACCCGGAACAGCTGTTTGCCGCTGGCTATTCGGCCTGTTTCCTCGGCGCGATGAAGTTTGTGGCTAACCGCGACAAAATCACTATGCCGCAGGACGCCTTTATTGAAGGGGAAGTGGGGATCGGCCCGCTGCCGACCGGGTTTGGTATTGAAGCGAAGCTGAATATTCATTTGCCGGGAATGGACGCCGCCGAGGCGAAAAAGCTGGTCGATGCGGCACATATTGTCTGCCCGTACTCCAATGCGACCCGCAACAATATTGATGTAACGCTGAACATTATCTCCTGATTTTCAGGGGAGCAGGGAGCGGGTATCAGACCCCTGCCTGCCCCCTCCTCTCTGTGCTACCATAAGCCCATATCACGTCCGCAGTAATTCAGTAGAGAAGTATTATGTCCTCCAGAATCCTGACCACCAGCGTCACTGGCATTGATGCCTTTATGCACGATCCCCGCGGCGTGCTGGCCAATGCTGAAGGCGGTACTGTCGCCGTTTTTGCCGATAACGCACCGGCTTTTTATGCGATCACGCCGCAGCGTCTGGCTCAGCTGCTGGAGCTTGAAGCGCGCCTGTCGCGCCCGACCAGCGATGTCACTCTGGATACGCAATTCTTCGACGAACCCACCAGCGCGCCGGTTGCCGTGCCGATGGGCAAATTCGCCATGTATAACGGCTGGCAGCCCGACCCCGATTTTCAACGCCAGGCGGCGCTGTGGGGCATTGCCCTCACCCAGCCTGTCGCCCCGGAAGAGCTGGCCGCCTTTACCGCTTACTGGCAGGCGGAAGGCAAAGTCTTCCATCATATTCAGTGGCAGCAAAAGCTGGCGCGCAGCGTACAGATCAACCGGGCCAGCAATAGCGCACAGCCAAAACGCGACGTGAATGCCTTTTCAGAACCGGATAAACAGATCCCCCACGGATTCCGAGGTGCCAAATGAAAGAGTTCGGCGAACTGATGAAACGTCTGCAAAAGATGATGCCTGCCAACGTCAAACCGGCCTTTACCACTGGCGAAGAGCTGCTGGCATGGCAGAAGGAGCAGGGCGAGATCCGCGCTGCGGCGCTGGCCCGGGAGAACCGCGCCATGAAGATGCAGCGCACCTTTAACCGCTCCGGTATTCGTCCCCTGCATCAGAACTGCTCCTTCGACAATTACAAAGTCGAGAGCCAGGGGCAGCTAAAAGCCCTGCAGCAGGCCCGCCAGTATGTCGAAGAGTTCGACGGCAACATCGCCAGCTTTATCTTCAGCGGCAAGCCGGGCACCGGTAAAAACCACCTCGCGGCGGCCATCTGCAACGAGCTGCTGCTGCGCGGCAAATCGGTGCTGATCATCACCGTGGCCGACATCATGTCGGCGATGAAAGATACCTTCAGCAACCGGGAAACCAGCGAAGAGCAGCTCCTGAACGATCTCAGCAACGTGGATCTGCTGGTGATCGATGAGATCGGCGTCCAGACCGAATCACGCTATGAAAAAGTGATCATCAACCAGATCGTCGACCGTCGCTCCTCCTCCAAGCGCCCTACCGGCATGCTCACCAACCACAACGTGGATGAGATGACCCGCCTGCTGGGCGAGCGCGTCATGGATCGCATGAAGCTCGGCAACAGCCTGTATGTCATTTTTGACTGGGAAAGCTATCGCAGCCGCGTTACCGGTAAAGAGTATTAGGATATTTACCCGGGATGTCCGGTGCCGCGCGGGTTTATACTGCCAGCCAATCCGCCCCGGCGGGCAATCGACAGAGTAGCTCCTATGAAAACACATTTTCTTCTCAGCGCCGCAGTAAGCGCCCTGCTGGTCACCGGTGCGGCACAGGCCGCCTCCTCCTGGCAGGATACGCTTAACAGCGCCGCCAGCCAGCTTAGCGCGGGCAGCAGCAATAGCAGCACCACCACCACCCCATCCCAGAATGGCGGTCTCTCCCTCTCCTCGCTGACCGGTCTGCTCAACAACGGCAGCCAGTCGCTCAGCGCCAGCAACATGAATAACGCGGCCGGGATCCTCGAATACTGCGCCAAAGAGAAGCTGGCCTCGATGACCGATGCCACCAATATTAAAAATCAGGTGTTGGGGAAACTGGGGCTGGATACCCCGCAAGAGCAGCAGCAGGACACCAACTATCTGGAAGGGATCCAGGGTCTGCTGAATGCCAGTAACGGCGAGCAGCTAAATCTGGAAACCATCGGCAACACGCCGCTGGCAAAGAAGGTCAAAGCCCAGGCCTGTGACTTTGTCCTGAAACAGGGACTCAGCTTTATCTCCTGATCCTCCTGCGCCGCGACGAGAGCCGCGGCGTTTATCCCTTCCGCGTAAAGCGACGCCCATCAAACATTGCGTTTTCTAAACCAAATCCTAACAACAGCACAATTCCGTGACACTACAATTGCAGCTAAATGGCATCGCCATTACATTGTATAACCCAAAAATTATACAGTTAGTCCGCTAACCAGCGACTGCCCTTATTGAGGATAAGTTGTTGTCAGAGTTTATTTCTGTTGCCCTGTTTATCGCCTCGGTGGTGATTTATGCCCGCAAGGCGGGTCGTAATACCTGGTGGTTTGCCGTCACCCTTCTGGTGCTGGGGCTGTTTGTCGTTTTAAACATTACGCTCTATGCCAGCGATTATTTTACCGGGGATGGGATCAACGATGCCGTCCTTTATACTCTGACCAACAGCCTGACCGGCGCAGGGGTTAGTAAGTACGTACTTCCTGGCGTTGGCGTGGTGGTTGCGCTGGTGAGCGTCTTTGCCCTGCTGGGCTGGATCCTGCGCCGCCGCCGTCACCATCCGCATCATCTCGGTTACAGCCTGCTGGCGC
This sequence comes from Leclercia sp., assembly GCF_036780805.1. Taxonomy (NCBI): domain Bacteria; kingdom Pseudomonadati; phylum Pseudomonadota; class Gammaproteobacteria; order Enterobacterales; family Enterobacteriaceae; genus Leclercia; species Leclercia sp. The sequence continues at coordinate 206,095 of NZ_DAIQCE010000003.1, forward strand.
TGGTGCTGGCGCTCGCCTCGGTAGACGCCAGCCCGGCGTTCCATCAGATCACCGAGCTGGTGAAATCGCAGTCGCGCGATGGCGATCCCGACTTCGCGGCGTACTATAAAGAGCCGGGCAAAACCATTCCCAATCCGAAGCTGAACCTCGTCTATATCTATGGCGAGAGCCTTGAGCGTACCTATTTCGATAACGACGCCTTCCCGGACCTCGCCCCGGAGCTGGGCGCCATCAAGAACGAAGGGATCGATTTCAGCCACACCGCGCAGCTGCCCGGTACCGACTACACCATCGCCGGGATGGTCGCCTCCCAGTGCGGTATCCCGCTATTCGCCCCCTTTGAAGGTAACGCCTCGGCCTCGGTCTCCAGCTTCTTCCCGCAGAATATCTGCCTTGGCGATATCCTGAAAAACTCCGGATACGAGAACTACTTTATGCAGGGTGCCAACCTGCGCTTCGCCGGGAAAGACGTGTTCCTGCAATCCCACGGTTTTGACCATCTGTACGGCGCAGAAGAGTTAAAAACAACCGTCGCTGACCCCGCTTACCGCAACGACTGGGGCTTCTACGACGACACGGTGCTGGATGAAACCTGGAAAAAATTCGAGGAGCTGTCACAGTCCGGCAAACGTTTCTCGCTGTTTGCCCTGACGGTGGACACTCACCACCCGGATGGCTTTATCTCCCGCACTTGCCAGCGCAAGAGCTACGCCATTGACGGCAAACCGAATCAGTCGTTCAGTGCGGTGGGCTGTAGCCAGGAGCATATCGCGGCGCTGATCGAAAAAATCAAAGCCTCGCCGTACTTCAAAAACACGGTGATCGTGGTCTCTTCCGACCATCTGGCGATGAAAAACACCGCCTGGGATGCACTGAACAAGCAGGATCGTAACAACCTGTTCTTTGTGCTGCGTGGCGATAAACCTCAGCAGGAGGTGATGGCCGTGAAGCGCAACACCATGGATAACGGCGCAACGGTGCTGGATATTCTTGGCGGGGATAACTTTATCGGCCTCGGCCGCAGCAGTCTCTCCGGGCAGTCGCTGTCAGAGGTGTTCCTCAACATGAAGGACAAAGTGCTGGCGTGGAAACCGGACGTGATCCGCCTGTGGAATTTCCCGAAAGAGCTGAAAGACTTCACCATCGACAGCCAGAAAAACATGATGGCCTTCTCCGGGAGCCATTTCCGTCTGCCGCTGCTGCTGCGCGTCTCCGATAAACGGGTCGAACCGCTGCCGGAAAGCGAATACTCCGCCCCGCTGCGCTACCAGCTGGCCGACTTCGCCCCGCGGGATAACTTCGTCTGGGTCGATCGCTGCTACAAGATGGGTCAGCTGTGGTCGCAGCCGCTGTCGCTCTCCACTGACTGGTGTGTTTCTCAGGGGCAGCTGGGCGGCGAGCAGACGGTACAGCACGTCGATAAAGCGCAGTGGAAGGGCAAAACGGCCTTTAAAGATACCGTCATCAGCACCGACCGCTATCAACGCAACGTCGATATGCTGAAAGTCTCCGACAACGACATCCGCTACAAGGCCGACAGCTTCGTCTTTAACGTGGCGGGTGCGCCGGAAGAGGTGAAGCAGTTCAGCGGCATTTCCCGCCCGGAATCCTGGGGACGCTGGTCCAATGCCCAGTTGGGGGATGAGGTGAAGATCGAATATAACCAGCCGCTGCCGGCGAAATTCGATCTGGTGATCACCGCCAAAGCCTGGGGACCGAACGCCAATAAACCCATTCCGGTGCGCATTGGCGATAAAGAGCAGACCCTGACTCTCGGTAACGACGTCACCACCACCACGCTGCATTTCGACAACCCGTCGCGCAGCAGCACGCTGGTGATTGTGCCGCCTGCGCCGGAATCCACCAACGAGGGGAATATCCTCGGCCACTCCCCGCGTCAGCTGGGGATCGGCATGGTGGAGATCAAAGTGGTGAACGCCGAAGGTTAATTGCTTAAAAAAAACAGCGCCCAAACGGACCCCGGGCGCTGCATGGCAAGCTTAAAACGCAATCACGCCCTTAATCAGACCGCGATTATTAATCACCTCCGCCTCGTACACCTCTGCCAGCTCGCGAAACGCGTAGCGGTGGGTCAGCATCATCTCTGCCGTCAGTTTGCCTTCGGCCATCAGCCGCCCTACTTTGGCGAAATCCTCCCCGGTGGCGTTACGGCTGCCCATGATAGTGGTCTCTTTCTTGTGGAACTCCGGATCGGAAAACTGCAGATCGCCCTTATGCAGCCCGACAAAGACGATGGTGCCGCCGTGGCGGATCAGGTTGACGGTATTGTTCATCGCCTGCGGATTGCCGGTGGCATCGATCACTTTCTGCGCCAGCGCGCCGCCGCACTGCGCCCGTAGCTGGTCAGTGAAATCAGCCGCGGAGGGATCCAGCGTCGGCACACCGAGACAGGCCTGAACATGCTCCCGCCGGGCGGGGCTGGTGTCGGCCACCACCACGTTCGCGCCATCCGCATGGGCAATGGCCGCCGCCCCCAGACCAATCGGTCCGGCCCCGACCACCAGCAGCCGCTCCCCCGGCTGAATCGCCGCCCGGCGCACCGCATGGGCGCTGATGGCAAAGGGCTCGATCAGCGCCGCCGCCTCCGGGTCGATGCCGTCGGCGGGCAGCAGATTGCTCACCGGTACCGACAGATACTCGCTAAAACCGCCGTCCTGATGCACGCCGATCACCGAGATGGCTTCGCAGCAGTTGGTTTTGCCGCTCTGACAGGCCGGACACTGCTGGCAGGCCACGTAAGGAATAACCGCTACCTGCTGGCCTTTTTGCAGCGTGCGGATATTTTTGCCTAAGCCCACCACCTCGCCACATATTTCATGCCCAAGCACACGGGGATAATTAAAAAAGGGCTGATTGCCGCCCCAGGCATGTATATCGGTTCCGCAAATACCCACGGTTTTTATTTTTATCAGCGCTTCGTTATCCCTGGGAATCGGCACTTCCCTTTGTGCCCACAATAATTTTTTCGGCTCCTGGCACACCAGCGTATTCATCGTCGTCATTTTTTCTCTCTCCCATTCTGTCGTGGTTTCAGATATTGATGAAAACGCGAAATAACGGGCAGGCAAAAACAGGAAGTGTGAATTCCCGCGCATAAAGCCGTTTTAAATAGGGTTTTAATTGCCCTCCCGCTATCAGAAGGAATACCCATGAGCCGTTCACAAAATTTGCGCCATAACGTGATTAACCAGGTGATCGACGATATGGCCCGGGGGCATATTCCGTCGCCGCTGCCGTCGCAGAGCGCGCTGGCGGAGATGTACAACATCAGCCGTACCACCGTGCGCCATATCCAGGCCCACCTGTGCGAGTGCGGCGTTCTGACGCGGGTCAACGCTGACTACGTGATCGCCCGTAAGCCCGACGCCGGGGACGGATTCACCTGTGAAATCGCCCCGCTGGTTGAGCAGACCCGGCTGTTTGAGCAGAGTTTTTTAACCATGATTAACCAGCGCATCCTGCGTGCCGGTGAGGCCTTTTCCGAGCTGGAGCTGGCGCGCAGCGCAGGCGTCAGCCCGGTGGTGGTAAGGGAGTACTTACTTAAATTCAGTCGCTATAACCTGATTGAGAGTGAGAAACGCGGCCAGTGGCGGATGAAGCAGTTCGACCAGTCGTGGGCCGAGCAGCTGTTCGAGCTGCGCGAAATGCTGGAGACCCACGCGCTGCAGCATTTCCTCAACCTGCCCGACAGCGACCCGCGCTGGCTGCAGGCCCGTACCCTGCTGGAAGAGCACCGCGCCCTGCGCGACAGCATTGGCGACAGCTTTCGCCAGTTCTCCCGGCTGGATCGCGACTTCCACTCCCTGCTGCTCTCCGCCGCCAACAATATCTTTTTCAACCAGTCGCTGGAGATCATCTCGTTTATCTTCCATTTCCACTACCAGTGGGACGAGAGCGACCTCAAGCAGCGCAATATCATCGCCATCGACGAGCACATGACCATCCTCAGCGCGCTGATCTGCCGCAGCGATCTCGATGCCAACCTGGCGATGCGTAACCATCTGAACACCGCCAAACAGTCGATGATTCGCTCCATCAAACAGAGCGCGACGGTCTTTTATTAAGTACCGATTAAAAACAGCAAATCTTTACGGACTGCACGCTTCCGCGATCGGGCACACGCGGGAAAATAACGGCTGCCTATGCTCACCGGGAGTCGACTTATTTTTCGTGAGTGGTGATGAATGAGGTTATTCCATCACCTGTCGTTATTGATATTTCTCTAATAACTAAACCAGAGAAATAACCATACAATAATTCAGGAGTCCGGCGTGGAAAAAAGCAATATAACTCTCGACCCGCAGACCACCTTTGACAAAGAAAATGTACCCGATATTTCTCTGCCGCCAACAGGTGCTATTCAGCGAAGCGCGCGAATTAAGCGCATTCAAACCACAGCGATGCTGTTATTATTTTTCGCCGCGGTGATTAATTACCTCGATCGCAGTTCATTGTCGGTGGCGAATTTAACCATCCGCGAAGAGCTGGGGCTCAGCGCCACTCAGATTGGCGCCCTGCTGTCGGTGTTCTCGCTGGCGTATGGCATCGCGCAGCTGCCCTGCGGTCCGCTGCTGGATCGCAAAGGCCCGCGCCTGATGCTGGGGCTGGGGATGTTCTTCTGGTCGCTGTTCCAGGCGATGTCCGGGATGGTCCACAGCTTCACCCAGTTCGTGCTGGTGCGCATCGGGATGGGGATTGGCGAAGCGCCGATGAACCCGTGCGGGGTGAAGGTGATCAACGACTGGTTCAACATCAAAGAGCGTGGCCGTCCGATGGGCTTTTTCAACGCCGCTTCAACCATCGGCGTGGCGATCAGCCCGCCGCTGCTGGCGGCGATGATGCTGGTGATGGGCTGGCGTGGAATGTTTGTCACCATCGGCGTGCTGGGCATTTTCCTCGCCATTGGCTGGTACATGCTCTATCGCAACCGCGAGGAGCTGGCGCTGAGCGGCGTCGAGCAGGCGTACCTCAACGCTGGCAGCGTCAATGCCCGACGCGATCCCTTAAGCTTTGCCGAATGGCGCAGCCTGTTCCGCAACCGCACCATGTGGGGGATGATGCTGGGCTTCAGCGGCATCAACTACACCGCCTGGCTCTATCTGGCCTGGCTGCCCGGCTATCTGCAAACCGCCTATAACCTGGATCTCAAAAGCACCGGCCTGATGGCGGCCATTCCGTTCCTGTTTGGCGCGGCGGGCATGTTAGTCAACGGCTTCACCACCGATGCGCTGGTGAAACGCGGCATGGCACCGGTCCGCAGCCGTAAGCTGTGTATTATCAGTGGGATGTTATGTTCGGCCGCCTTTACCTTCGTGGTACCGGAGGCAACCACGGCGATGAGCGCGGTACTGCTGATTGGGATGGCGCTGTTCTGCATCCACTTTGCGGGAACGTCGTGCTGGGGCCTGATCCACGTTGCCGTGGCATCACGCATGACCGCCTCGGTAGGCAGCATTCAAAACTTCGCCAGTTTCATCTGCGCCTCGTTTGCGCCGATTGTCACCGGGTTTATCGTTGACACCACCCACTCGTTCCGCCTGGCGCTGATTATCTGCGGCTGCGTCACGGCGCTGGGGGCGTTAGCCTATATCTTCCTGGTGCGTCAGCCGATCAGCGATCCGCGCCAGCAGTAATATTGCCGGGTGGCGGCTTCGCCTTACCCGGCCTACAAAATCGTCGGTCCGTGCAAGCGAAGCGCCGCCGGGCACAACAACAGCGCCCTGCCTGAACAGGGCGCTGTGCTACATCAGAAGGTTTCCCAGTTATCACCGCTGTCGGAAACGGCCGCTTTACGGGTCGTTACCGGCGTGGCAACGGTTTTCACCGCCGCGTGCGCGCGGGCTTTCTGCTGCTCCTGCTGAATACGGAACACCGCCACCGCCTGAGTCAGGCGGCTCGCCTGCTCTTCCAGTGCCGCCGCCGCTGCCGCAGACTCCTGCACCAGGGAGGCGTTCTGCTGCGTGACGCGATCCATCTCGGCAACCGCCAGGCCCACCTGGTCGATACCGCGGCTCTGCTCGTCGGACGCAGAGGCGATTTCGCCCATGATGTCGGTCACGCGGGTCACCGCGCTGACGATCTCGCCCATGGTTTCACCGGCGCTCTCGACCAGGGTAGACCCCAGCTCAACGCGACCCACGGAGTCTTCAATCAGGCTCTTGATCTCGCGAGCGGCCTGGGCGCTGCGCTGGGCCAGGTTACGCACTTCACCGGCCACCACCGCAAAACCACGACCCTGCTCACCGGCACGCGCCGCTTCAACCGCCGCGTTCAGTGCCAGGATGTTGGTCTGGAAGGCGATACCGTCGATCACGCTGATGATATCGGCAATCTTTTGCGAACTGCCGGCGATGTCGCGCATGGTCTGCACCACGTTATCCACCACTTTACCGCCTTTCTGCGCGGTCTCGGACGCGCTCAGCGCCAGATGGCTTGCCTGACGGGCGTTCTCGGCGTTCTGCTTCACGGTCGCGGTCAGCTCTTCCATGCTGGCTGCGGTCTCTTCCAGCGAGGCCGCCTGCTGCTCGGTACGGGAGGAGAGATCGTTGTTGCCCATGGAGATTTCGCTCGCGCCGCTGTAAATGGCATTAGCGCCATTACGCACGTCGCCCACGGTACGCATCAGCTCAGCCTGCATATGACGCAGGTTATCAGCCAGCTGACCCATCTCGTTAGACCCCTCGACCTCGATGCGCTTCACCAGGTCGCCGCTGGCGATATGGCGAATGCTGTCGGTCAGACGGTTCAGCGGCACGATCAGGGCGTGACGGATGCCACCCCAGACGGCGACGATCACCACCAGCACCAGGATCAGCACGCTACCCAGGATCCAGATCGCCTGGCTGTAGGAGCTGTTGCTGTCATCGACAGCGGTCTGGTACAGATGATCGTTCTGCTGCAGGTAGTTAACGTACTGCTTCTCAAAGCCGTCCTGATAACCCTGGGTCGGCTGATCGAAGAACTCATTGATCTTGCCCGCACCCAGCAGCTGGATCAGCTCGGCCAGCGCACCGTGATAGATGTCGTAGTTACGTTTGATCTCCAGCGCGGCGCCTTCACTCTGACGCGGGTCGCGCGGCAGAGCTTCGTAATCCGCCCAGTTTTTTTCCGCCTGCTTCAGGGAAGCAGAAGCAATCTGCATCAGATCGTTCACGGTCGCGCCGCTCCCGATGTTGTTCTGATCCATCATGTAGCGGATGCCCGCGCGGTTCAGGGTGTTACGGGTTTGCAGCAACGCCACCCAGCTGCCGTTAAGCGTGGATTGTTGCTGACGAATGGTTTGCAGAACGGTGAAGTTTTCTTTGTCATGCTTCAGGGCATTAAAGAAAAGACCACCGGATGTGAGTTGTAAAAGGCCAAAAATAACCAATACCAGCAATAAGCTGGTAACAATCTTGATACGATTTAACATGATTTCTCATTCCACCAGACAGGTACAGAATTTTCGGCCTGGAAATGGAAAACTTTACGAAAAACGTACTGAGAAGAGGGACATAATCCCTCAGGTTATTTTGATGATGCCGATATTTATTTTGCCAGCATGGATATATCGCTGAAAAGCGAGTGGGTTATCTCCACGCCATCCCGGATGCTGCGGGCCCGGGAAAGGTAGCGGCGCTCGCCAGGCAGCCGCGCACCCTGCTGTTGCATCCCGGAAAAAAGCGTCTCGGCGCGCGCCAGATGTACCGGTGCCTCATCCCCCAGGAAGCGGGCAGGATCCAGAGCCAGAATCAGCTCGCCGCCATAGGGTAAGCCCCCTGCGCCATCATCCCACGCCAGCGATTCCGCACTGGTCATATCGCCAATCAGCGGCCCGGCGATCAGCTCAACCATTGCCGCCAGCGCCGAGCCTTTATGTCCGCCAAAGGTCAGCATGGCGCCATCGAGGATCGCCTGCGCGTCGGTGGTCGCATGGCCTTCACTGTCGATCCCCCATCCTTCCGGCACCGCTTTTCCCGCCCGCTGATGCAGCTGGATTTCACCCCGCGCCGCCGCGCTGGTAGCCATATCGAAAATAAACGGCGGCCTGTCTCCGCGTGGCCAGCCAAAGGCGATGGGGTTAGTGCCAAACAGCGGCTGCGTACCGCCTGCCGGCGCAACCCATGCATGGCTGGGGGTGGTCGCCAGCGCCACCAGCCCCGCGTCCGTCAGTGGCTCCACATCGGCGAACAGGGCTGAAAAGTGGACACAGCGATTAATTGCCAGTGCGGCAATACCGCTGTGCCGCGCCTTTTCAATCAGCAACGGCAGCGCTTTCTCAAATGCCAGTAGGGAAAATGCCCCACCGGCATCCACCTTCACAATGGCAGGCGCGATATCAGAGATAACAGGCTCCGCATCGGGCGACACCTTCCCCTTGCGCAAAGTCGCGACAATACCCAACAGCCGCCATAGCCCGTGGGAGGGGCAGCCATCACGCTCGCCGTTGGTCACGTTTTGCGCCACCACGGCCGCGTGCTCCTCACTGAATCCATTCCCACGCAGCACCTTATAGGCCAGCGCATAGGCCTCTGTTAACGAGAGTATTATCCCCTCCATTCCGGTCTCCTTTACTCTTCCTCGTCTCCGGTGAAGTTAGCCTGCGGCAGGCAGGTCCGCTCGCCCCAGTAGTAAATTCCCAGCGACATCACGGCCACCACCACCGTATCCCAGGGATGCCCAATCACATTCATACCGCCAAAACTGCCCAGCCAGGAGAAGAGCATGATCAGCGCGTAGAACGCGATCAGCCACAGGGAGGATTTCACCTGCTGCGCCAGGCTCACGGTATGCACCGGCACTTTTGATTTACACAGTATATAGACCACAAACATGACTATTTGCAGCCCCAACAGCCACGACAGGGTGCCCCATCCCGACCAAAACACAATCAGCGCGGAGATAACAAAGGATACCGGTCCGATAATGCCAAAGGCCCGCACGCGGAACGGACGCGGCAGGTCCGGCGCATTACGGCGCAGCCCGGCCGCCGTCACCGGGGCGATGGCATAGCTCAGCACCAGCGCCGCTGACACCACGCTGATCAGCTGTTCCCATGAGGGGAACGGCAACGTCCAGAAGATCGACAGCCCAAAGGTCAGCCACAGCGCCGGGCGCGGAATGCCGGACTCTTTATCGATATGGGTAAACGCCTTAAAGAAGGTGCCCGCTTTTGCCCAGCCGTAGATGACGCGCGGCGTGGCATTCATATAGATATTGCCGGTTCCACTGGGAGAAATAATGGCATCGCTTACCACCATAAAGGCCAGCCAGCCCATGCCGAGCGTAATGGCGATATCGCGATACGGCAGCGAGAACTGCTTGCCGATCTCCGCCCAGCCGCCGTTCAACATGCTGGTCGGAATACTGCCCAGAAAGGCCAACTGCAACAGCACGTAAATGACCGTCGACAACACTACCGATAAAATCAGCGCCACCGGGATGGTGCGTTGTGGATTTTTCACCTCGCTTGCCACCGAAATAATCGGCGTCAGCCCCAGATACGCAAAGATAATTCCGCCGGCGCTGATCGCCGCTTCAACCCCCGACATACCGAATGGCGCAAATCCCTGAACATGCAGATTCTCGGGTTTGAAGAAGGTAAACAGCGTGATCACCACCGCCAGCGGCACTAAGAACTTCAAAACACTGATGATGTTGTTTGAACGTGCGAAGGTTTTGACGCTGTAATAGTTCAGACCAAAGAAAAAGCAGAGCAGCAGAAACTGGACGACCCACCCCAGTAAGGTTGGCGCTCTGGATCCCGGCTGGGTCAGGCTCGGGAACCAGGCTGCCGCATACTGGCGAGCGGCGACGATCTCAATGGAAATCAGGCTCGAAAAGGCGATCAACGTGATAAAGCCCAACAAATAGCCCATCAGCTCGCCGTGAGAAAAGACCGGGTAACGAATAATACCGCCGGCACGGGGCAGCGCTGCCCCCAGCTCACAATAGACAATCCCCAGCAGCAGCACGGCGATCCCCCCTATCACCCACGAGGCGATGCCTGCTGGCCCGGCAATGGATGCCACATGGCTGGCGGCAAACAACCAGCCGGAACCAAATATCGCCCCCAGACCAATAAACGTCAGGTCGGTTAACGTAAGCTGCTTTTTAAATCTTCCTGACTCAACAACGCGGGTCTGAGTGTGGTGTGTAGAGTGGATCGTCATGGTCAAGCCCTTCAGTCAACAGAGGGGGAAATCGCTTCCCGGGTCCACTGCCCGTTAATCAGGCGCAGCAGGTTCAGTGGGTTGGCATCCTGTACGGCAGGTGGCAGCAGCGGGGCAGGCACGTTTTGCAGGCACACCGGACGTAAAAATCGCTCGATAGCTTTGGTCCCCACCGACGTACCGCGTGAATCGGTGGTCGCCGGCCACGGGCCGCCGTGTACCATGGCATCGCATACTTCTACCCCGGTGGGATAACCGTTAAACAGCACGCGTCCGGCTTTCTCCGCCAGCGCGGGCAGCAGACGTTGCGCCAGCGGCTGGTCGTCAGATTCCGCATGGACGGTGACGGTAAGCTGCCCCGCTATTGCACGCATAATGGCGTTCAGCTCGGTCTCATCCGCCACCTCCACCAGCACTGCCAGCGGGCCAAACACCTCCTGCTGTAACAGCGGATCTTGCGCCAGCAGCAGCGAAGCCGGTGCCTGATAGAGCCGGGCCGGCGCGCGCCCGGCAGCTGACGCCTCGCTTTCCGCCAGCCGCTGAAGTGCGGGGTGCGCCTCAAAGGCCGTAACGCCTTCCGCGTAGTGTTCCAGCGTCGGGCCGTTGAGCATGGTCTGGGCCGGAGCCTGCTGCACCGCCTTCCTGAGCGCGTCGGTGAAGGGGGTGAAGCCCTCTCCCCGCAACGCCAGGATCAGCCCCGGCTTGGTGCAAAATTGCCCACAGCCGAGCGTGAACGAGGCCACCAGTTCGCGGGCCAGCGTCTGCCCCCGGCTGGCCAGAGCCTGGGGCAGGATAATCAGCGGGTTAATGGCCGACATCTCTGCGAAAACCGGGATAGGCTGCGCACGCTGCTGCGCCAGCTGCCAGAGCGCCTTGCCGCCGCGTAAAGAACCGGTAAAGCCCACCGCCTGAATCGCCGGATGACGCACCAGCTCAGCGCCAATATCGGTGCCAAAAATCATGTTGAAGACACCGGCGGGAAGGGCCGATTTCTCAACGGCGCGCACGATGGCCTGCGCGGTCATCTCCGCCGTGGCCATATGTCCGGGATGGGCTTTCACCACTACCGGACAGCCTGCCGCCAGCGCAGAGGCGGTATCGCCCCCTGCCGTGGAGAAGGCCAGCGGGAAATTACTGGCACCGAACACCGCCACCGGGCCGATGGCGGTGAGATACTGGCGCAGGTCCGGGCGAGGCAGAGGCTGACGTTCCGGCAACGCGGTATCGATCCGCACGCCACAGGTATCGCCCCGGCGCAGCACGTCGGCAAACAGGCGCAGCTGAGTGCTGGTGCGGGCCCGCTCGCCCTGCAGGCGGAGGAGCGGCAGGGCCGTCTCCTGATGGGCGATGGCGAAAAAGTCCTCGCCGAGCAAATCCAGCTCGCTGGCGAGGGTATCGAGAAAGCGGGCGCGTTCTTCCGGCGACGTCTGTGAGTAGACCGGGAAAGCCAGTGCGGCGGCCTGCGCCGCGTCAGCGGCCTCCTCGCGGGAGGCCGGGCTAAAACGGTATCCGGTCGGTTCGCCGTCTACGGCGCGCAGGCTCGGGAGCGTTGCCGCCCCACTTGCCACCCGACGTCCGGCGATAAACTGCTGCCCCGACAAAGAGAGAGGAAAAGTCATCGTCGCTCCTTATTTTACAGGCCAACGTCCGGCAGCTGCGGCCGGGTTGCCAGCGCCTGCTCAACAATCGCCACCACCTGCGCACGGGTATCGCCTTCCAGCGCCAGACGCGGCGGACGCGTCACCGCACTGCCGCGTCCCAGCAGCTCTTCGCACAGCTTGATGCACTGCACCAGATCCGGACGCGCATCCAGATGCAGCAGCGGCATAAACCAGCGGTAAAGCGCCATCGCCTCTTCGTAACGCTGCTGTTTCGCCAGCCGGAACAGCGTCTCCCCTTCACGCGGGAAGGCGTTCGACATCCCGGAGATCCAGCCTTCCGCCCCAACGGCGATGCTCTCTACCACCACGTCATCCAAACCGGCAAACAGCACAAAGCGGTCGCCAACGGTATTACGCAGGTCGATAAAGCGGCGGGTATCGCCGGAAGAGTCCTTGAAGCAGACAATATTGTCGCAATCAGTGAGCGTCGCCAGGATCTCCGGCGTGACGTCGTTTTTGTAGATAGGCGGATTGTTGTAGACCATGATCGGCAGGTCGGTGGCCGTCGCAACGCTGCGGAAGTGCGCTGCGGTTTCATGCGGCTTAGAGGAGTAAACCAGCGCAGGCATGACCATAATGCCGTCAACGCCGACACGCTCCGCCTCTTTCGCCATCTTCTGCGCAAAGGCGGTGGTGAATTCTGCCACCCCTGCAATCACCGGAACCTGACCGCCCGCAGCGTCTTTCGCCACTTCAATAATCTGCAGCTTTTCCTGGGTAGTGAGGGAGGTGTTCTCGCCAACGCTGCCGCAGACGACCAGGCCAGACACGCCATCCTTGACCAGATTTTTCATCACCGCGTGGGTGGCGTCCAAATCGAGAGAATAATCGCTACGAAACTGGGTGCTGACTGCCGGGAATACACCGCTCCAGTGAATGGCTTTCTTGCTCATGCTCGGTTCCTTGTCGTCAATTTGTTAATTCGATGTGAATGAATGGTGAATATTCACTGACAGATTGACGTTTCAGGCGACCGACGGCTTGGTGGTTTTCCTCCCCTTTGATGACGAAATTAGCATAGTGGCTTCAGGCTAGCCCATCAGCGTGACGCGAAAATCGCGTGGCGTAGAGCCGGTCATCGCCTTGAACTGGCGGCTGAATGCGCTGTGATCGGTATAGCCGCACTGCAGGGCAATATCGGTAATCGGCGTATCTCCCGCCAGCAGTTCGGTGGCTTTTTCCAGCCGCACTTTGTGAATCATCTGGCGCGGAGTGAGGTGGAAAATACGCTTACAGTAACGTTCAATTTGCGCCACCGACATGCCGCTCAGCGTCGTCAGCTCCTCCATCGCAATCGGCCGGTAATAGTGGTTGCGGATATGGTCGTCGACAATCGCCAGCCGCTGCCAGGCCGGGTGACGCGCCTGCGCCTCTTGTAGATCGTGCGAAATCCCCGCCATGCCAATGACCTGCCCCTGCGTATCTTTCAGCGCCAGCTTCTGGGTCAGGCACCAGCCGCGCTCCCGGCCGTTATAGAGATGCATTTCCAGCTGATCGCGCAGCGTCACGCCTTCCCGGAGCACCCGCATATCTTGTTCGGTATACCCCTGGCCAAGGGCGGAGGGAAAAACGTCGGCAGAGGTTTTGCCTAACAGCGACACCACGGTCTTAAAGCCGCAGCGGCGGGCGAGAGTCATATTGACCATCAGATATCTGGCCTGCACGTCTTTAACGAAAAAGACGACGTCAGGAATGGCATTGAGCAGGGGCGCAATCAACCCCATGGCATTCAGCAAGGTCTGGATGCTATCCAGACGCTGACCGGCCAGCCCTTCACAGATCTGGCTGAGTTCAGCGACTTCCAGCTGCGGTGATTGCGCCGGAACATCATCAATTAAACAGGACATCTGGCTTCCTCCCTATGAATGACGGGGATATTTATTAACTTTTCATTAACCTACAAGCCCCAACCTCCCGTTTTGCGATCCTGCCTTCGATTTGCGATTAACCCTGTTTTCACCACTGGCGAAATCGCTTCTTTTGGTTTACCACAGCAGCAATAGAATGATTAATAAGAAATAAATATGAATTTCACTTCACCAGCACGCATATCGCTGTGCTGATTTCGTCATTGTTGATGGCGAAAGCATTCAAGCCGGATCGCCGCTATTACGCCAGCATGAAGTAACAAAAAATTAACCTTCCGGAGCACCTATGACAGCGCAGAATCATGAACTGAGAGTGATTGACTCCCATACCGGCGGCGAACCCACCCGGCTGGTGATTGAAGGTTTTCCGGATCTGGGAAGCGGGAGCATGGCTGAGCGTAAGACACGCTTTGCCCGTGCGTTCGATGACTGGCGCAAGGCCATTATTCTTGAGCCACGCGGCAACGATGTGCTGGTGGGCGCCCTGCTCTGCAAACCGGTCTCTGCGGCGGCGACCGCGGGGGTGATCTTTTTCAATAACAGTGGCTTTCTGAACATGTGCGGTCACGGCACCATCGGGCTTATCGCCTCCCTGGCCTGGCTGGGACGCATTCAGCCCGGCAAGCATCTGATCGAAACACCGGTGGGCGACGTGACCGCCACGCTGCACGCGGACGGTAGCGTCTCGGTCGAAAACGTTCCGGCTTATCGCTGGCGCAAGCAGGTCCAGGTAGAGACCCGCCACGGAACGATCGTCGGCGATATCGCCTGGGGCGGGAACTGGTTTTTCCTCGTTAACGATCACCCCTTTGACGTCACCCCGGCACAGATCCCGGCCTTGACAGAGTATGCCAGGGCTATCCGCGAAGGGCTGGAAAATGCCGGTATCCGCGGTGAACACGACGGCATTATCGATCATATCGAACTCTTCGCGCAGGACGATCGCGCCGACAGCCGCAGCTTCGTGCTCTGTCCCGGCAACGCCTGGGATCGCTCACCCTGCGGGACCGGCACCAGCGCGAAGCTGGCGTGCCTGGCAGCAGATGGCAAACTCGCCCCGGGCGACACCTGGCGGCAGGCGAGCATCATCGGCAGCGAATTTAGCGCCCATTTCGCGGTACAGGGGGACAACATCATCCCCACGATCCGCGGTGAAGCCTGGGTGTGTGGCGATAACCGGCTGATCCTCAACCCTGACGATCCGTTCCGCTGGGGGATCGCGCTGTGACAGAAAGTGACGTCATCGTCATTGGGGCCGGGATCGTCGGCGCCGCCTGCGCATGGCAGCTGGCGAAACGCGGACAGCGGGTGACGCTGATCGACGATGGTCATGCGGGGGCAACGGCGGCGGGGATGGGGCATCTGGTGTGTATGGATGATGACCCCGCCGAACTGACGCTCTCGGCGTGGTCGCTGACACGCTGGCGCGCCCTCACCCCCTTAATGCCGGAAAGCTGCGCCTGGCGCGGATGCGGTACCTTGTGGTTAGCCGAAACGCCGCAAGAGCTGGAACTGGCCGAAGAAAAACAGCAGCGCATGGCCCAACACCAGGTCAGCAGTGAACTGCACACCCGCACCCAGCTTGCGGCACGGGAGCCGCTTCTCACCCCCAGGCTGGCGGGCGGCCTGTGGGTACCAGGCGACGGAATTGTGTATGCCCCCAACGTGGCGCGCTGGTTTATTCACGATGCGGGCGAGGCCATCACGCATCTGCAGGATGCCGCAACCGCTGTCGATGCTCCCTGCGTGACGCTGCAAAGCGGCAAGCGCCTGCGCGCAGGCGCGATTGTGATCGCCTGCGGCCTGGGGGCCAACAGCCTGTTAAACGAAACGTGGCTACGGCCGAAAAAAGGGCAGCTGGCCATTACCGATCGTTACGGTCCGATGCTCAGCCACCAGCTCGTTGAGCTGGGCTACGGTGCCAGCGCCCACGCCGGGGGAACCTCAGTGGCGTTTAATATCCAGCCTCGTCCAACCGGACAGCTGCTGATTGGCTCCTCACGGCAGTTTGACACCACCGATCGCGAACTTGACCTGCCCCTGCTGGCGCGAATGCTGGCGCGGGCCAGCCATTTTTTACCCACTCTGCCCGATCTCAATATCATTCGTTGCTGGAGCGGTTTTCGCGCCGCCTCTGCCGACGGCAACCCGCTGATCGGCCCCCATCCGACGCGTCCGGGCATCTGGCTGGCGTTGGGACATGAAGGGCTGGGCGTGACCACCGCCCCGGCGACTGCCGAGCTGCTCTGCGCGCAGATCGTGGGTGAGCGAC
The DNA here is from genome assembly GCF_036780805.1 of Leclercia sp. Classification (NCBI taxonomy): domain Bacteria; kingdom Pseudomonadati; phylum Pseudomonadota; class Gammaproteobacteria; order Enterobacterales; family Enterobacteriaceae; genus Leclercia; species Leclercia sp. The sequence continues at coordinate 222,068 of NZ_DAIQCE010000003.1, forward strand.
CGGCGTACTCCCCGGATGCCTGGCTCCCCGCCAGACTGCTCCCTGACGAGGCCATCGCATGAAAACCCTGACCGTCATTATCGACCGTGAACCCTGTGAAGTCCCGGTGGGGATCAGTGTCGCCGCAGCCCTCGCGCTGACGGGCAACGGCGTTACGCGCCGCTCGGTCAGCGGTGCCCCCCGCGCCCCGTTCTGTGGAATGGGGATCTGCCAGGAGTGTCGCGTCAGCGTGAACGGGCGACGGGTGCTGGCCTGCCAGACGGAATGCCAGCGCGATATGGTGATTGAGAGGAGCCAGCATGAAAGTGCATGAATGCGATATTTTGATTATCGGTGCCGGGCCTGCCGGACTGTCGGCCGCGCTGGCCGCCGCACGCTGTGGGAAATCGGTCGTGATTCTGGATGATAACCCGCGCCCCGGGGGACAAATCTGGCGCGACGGCCCGCAGGTCGCCTTGCCCGAACGCGCGCGGCGTCTGCGTCAGGCGGTGGCGGAAACGCCACGGATCACCCTGCTCAATGGGGCTCGACTGATTGCCCGCCTGACGCCGCACAGCGTGGTATTTGAAACCGCAGACCGCTGCGGAGAAATTCGCTGGCAACGGCTTATTCTCTGCTGCGGCGCGCGGGAACTGTCGTTACCTTTTCCCGGCTGGACACTGCCGGGCGTAACGGGGGCCGGGGGACTCCAGGCGCAGATAAAGCACGGCCTGACGCTCAATGGCGAACGGGTGGTGATTGCCGGCAGCGGCCCGCTGCTGCTGGCGGTTGCCAGTACGGTGAAGCGCGCGGGCGGGAATATCGTGGCTATTGTCGAACAGACGCCGGCCAGCGCGCTCGCACGTTTTGCGGCAGGGCTCTGGCGCTGGCCCGAAAAGCTGCTCCAGCTCGGCCAGCTGTTTCCCGGCAGTTATCAGCCCGCAAGCCAGGTGACCCAGGCGCAGGGCAACCCGGGTTTACAGTCGGTCACGGTCCGCCATCACGGCAAAACACGCGAGATCGCCTGTGACAGGTTGGCCATCGGCTACGGGCTGGTGCCCAATCTCGAACCGGCGCTGATCTTCCAGTGCCGGACGGTCGATCAGGCGATTTGGGTGGATGCCCAACAGCGAACCAGCCAGCGCAATATCTTTGCGGCAGGAGAGTGTACGGGCTTTGGCGGCAGCGAACTTGCGCTGGCGGAAGGGGAAATTGCCGGGTATATGGCAGCGGATTGCCCGGAAAAAGCGGCGGGGGCCAGCGCCGCTCGCCGCCGCTGGCAGCATTTTGCCCGCGCCCTGAATGCGACCTTCGCCTTGCCTGATACCCTGAAAGCGGTGGCGACACCGGAAACGTTACTCTGCCGCTGCGAGGATGTCCGCTGCGGTGATGTACAGCAGGCAGAAAGCTGGCAGCAGGCGAAGCTGGTTTCCCGCTGCGGAATGGGAGCCTGTCAGGGAAAAACCTGCGCCACCACCGCCCGCTGGCTGTATGGCTGGCCGCTGCCTCAGCCCCGTGAGCCACTCTCCCCGGCCCGCCTCGACACCCTGATCCAGCTGGCAAAGCCCGATAACTGAATCACCCCTCTTCTTCTTCGCGCTCCGCAATGTGCCGGTTGCCGAGCGCAATGAACTCCCCCAACAGCGCCGTCAGCTGCTGCATCTTCTCGGGTGAATACTCCTCCTCAATACGCTGATAGGCCTCTTCCACCTGCGCCTGCGCGCGTTCATACAGCGCGCTGCCCTCTTTAGTGAGCGACACATAGAGTTTGCGCTGATCGTTAAGCGGTTTTAAGCGCAGCACCAGCCCGTCGCGCTCCATGCGCGTAAGGATCCCGGTCAGGCTCGGGCGCAGAATGCAGGTGCGAAACGCCAGATCGTGAAAATCCATCGACGGGTGTTCCGCCAGCACGCGCACGATCCGCCACTGCTGCTCCGTCAGATTGTGCTGCTTGATAATCGGGCGAAAAAAGGTCATCGCGGTTTCCCGCGCCTGGAGTAGTGCGATAGTTAACGAATCGTGCATGGCGCTCCCACCTCAACATCATTAATAACGAAACAATCAATGCCTCACGCGGCGTTCCGGCACCAGCGGCGCGGGCGAAAAGTCTAACAGAAATCACATAAAAACATTAATACACTGATATATAACAATTAATTAAATGATATGTAAATTTATTGTTATTGCTATCACAAATTATTTACTTCTGTTTGCCAAACGCACAGCGAGGGGCTAAAACCTAATCATTAACATATTAATGAACTCTAAACCCGACACCCGGGCCTGAGGAGAAAGGAATGAAAGGTACTGTTTTCGCGGTGGCACTCAATCACCGCAGCCAGCTCGACGCCTGGCGCGACGCATTTCACCAACCCCCTTACAACACGCCGCCGAAAACCGCCGTCTGGTTTATCAAACCGCGCAATACCCTGATCCGCTCCGGCGATGCCATCCCGCATCCCGAAGGCGAACAGGTGCTGAGCGGCGCGACGGTAGCGCTGATTGTCGGCAAGACCGCGAGCAAAATCCGCCCGCAAGAGGCCGCCGACTACATTGCCGGGTATGCGCTGGCCAACGAGGTGAGCCTGCCGGAAGAGAGCTTCTATCGCCCGGCGATCAAAGCCAAATGCCGGGACGGGTTCTGCCCGATTGGCGATCGCGCAACGATCGGCAACATCGATGACCTGACGATCGTCACCGAGATCAACGGCCGGGAAGTGGATCGCTGGAGCACTGCCGATCTGCAACGCAACGCCGCCACCCTGCTGAGCGAGCTGAGCGCCTTCGCCACCCTCAACCCGGGCGACGCCATTCTGCTGGGCACCCCGCAGTCCCGCGTGGCCCTGCACCCTGGCGACCGCGTGCGCGTACTGGCCGACGGCCTGCCAACCCTGGAAAACAGCGTGGTGAATGCCCGCGAACTGCCTGCTCAGCAAACCTTCGCCTGGCCGCTCTCCACCAGCGGCACGCTGTTTGCCCTGGGGCTGAACTACGCCGATCACGCCAGTGAGCTGGACTTTAAGCCGCCCACCGAGCCGCTGGTGTTTATCAAAGCGCCGAACACCTTTAACGAGCATAACCAGACCTCGGTGCGCCCGGACAACGTCGAGTACATGCACTACGAAGCCGAGCTGGTGGTGGTGATCGGCAAAACCGCGCGCAACGTCAGCGAGGCCGACGCCATGGAGTACGTGGCGGGCTACACGGTCTGCAACGACTACGCCATCCGCGACTACCTGGAAAACTACTACCGCCCGAACCTGCGGGTGAAAAGCCGCGACGGCCTGACGCCTATCGGCCCGCAGATCGTCGATAAATCGGCGGTTGCCGATCCGCACAACCTCACCCTGCGCACCTGGATCAACGGCGAGCTGCGCCAGCAGGGCAGCACTGCGGATCTGATCTTCAGCATCCCGTTCCTGATCGCGTATTTGAGTGAATTTATGACCCTGCAGCCGGGGGACATGATCGCCACCGGCACGCCGAAAGGGCTGGCCGACGTGCGCCCGGGCGACGAAGTGGTGGTGGAAGTGGAAGGCGTTGGCCGTCTGGTCAACCGGATTGTCAGCGAGGAGGCAACAGCATGAAAAAGATAAATCACTGGATCAACGGCAAGAACGTGGCGGGTAACGACTATTTCCACACCACCAACCCGGCCACCGGCGAGGTGCTGGCGGAGGTGGCCTCCGGCGGTGAAGCCGAAATCAACCAGGCCGTCGCCGCCGCCAAAGAGGCCTTCCCGAAATGGGCCAACCTGCCGATGAAAGAGCGCGCGCGCCTGATGCGTCGCCTGGGGGATCTGATCGACCAGAACGTCCCGGAGATCGCGGCGATGGAGACCGCCGACACCGGCCTGCCGATCCACCAGACCAAAAACGTGCTGATCCCGCGCGCCTCGCACAACTTCGAATTCTTCGCCGAGGTGTGCCAGCAGATGAACGGCAAAACCTACCCGGTCGACGACAAGATGCTCAACTACACCCTGGTGCAGCCGGTAGGGGTTTGCGCGCTGGTGTCGCCGTGGAACGTGCCGTTTATGACCGCTACCTGGAAGGTCGCGCCGTGCCTGGCCTTAGGCAATACCGCGGTGCTGAAGATGTCTGAACTCTCCCCGCTCACCGCCGACCGCCTGGGCGAGCTGGCGCTGGAGGCGGGCATTCCGGCGGGCGTGCTGAACGTGGTGCAGGGCTACGGCGCCACCGCAGGCGATGCGCTGGTGCGCCATCACGACGTGCGCGCCGTCTCCTTTACCGGCGGCACCGCCACCGGGCGCAACATCATGAAAAACGCCGGGCTGAAGAAATACTCCATGGAGCTGGGCGGCAAATCCCCGGTGCTGATTTTTGAAGATGCCGACATTGAGCGCGCCCTGGACGCCGCCCTGTTCACCATCTTCTCGATCAACGGCGAGCGCTGCACCGCCGGATCGCGCATCTTCATCCAGCAGAGCATCTACCCGGAATTCGTCAAGCGCTTTGCCGAGCGCGCCAATCGCCTGCGGGTGGGCGATCCGACCGATCCGAACACCCAGATCGGGGCGCTCATCAGCCAGCAGCACTGGGAGAAAGTCTCCGGCTATATCCGCCTCGGCATCGAAGAGGGTGCCACCCTGCTGGCGGGCGGCCCGGACAAACCAACCGACCTGCCTGCGCACCTGAAGGGCGGCAACTTCCTGCGCCCGACGGTGCTGGCAGACGTCGATAACCGCATGCGCGTGGCCCAGGAGGAGATCTTCGGCCCGGTGGCCTGCCTGCTGCCGTTTAAGGACGAAGCGGAAGGTCTGCGGCTGGCGAATGACGTGGAGTACGGCCTGGCGTCGTACATCTGGACCCAGGACGTCAGCAAGGTGCTGCGCCTGGCGCGCAATATCGAAGCCGGGATGGTGTTCGTCAACACCCAGAACGTGCGCGACCTGCGCCAGCCGTTTGGCGGAGTGAAAGCCTCCGGCACCGGACGCGAGGGCGGGGAATACAGCTTTGAAGTGTTCGCGGAGATGAAGAACGTCTGTATCTCCATGGGCGACCACCCGATCCCGAAATGGGGGGTATGAGATGGGTAAGTTAGCGTTAGCCGCCAAAATCACCCACGTGCCGTCGATGTATCTCTCTGAGATACCGGGCAAAAACTTTGGCTGCCGTCAGGGGGCCATCGACGGACATAAAGAGATCAGCAGACGCTGCCGCGAGCTGGGGGTCGACACCATCATCGTGTTCGACACCCACTGGCTGGTGAACAGCGCGTATCACATCAACTGTGCGGACCATTTTAAAGGCATCTACACCAGCAACGAGCTGCCGCACTTTATCCGCGACATGACCTACGACTACGACGGCAACCCCGAGCTGGGCCAGCTGATCGCCGACGAAGCGGTGGCAATGGGCGTGCGCGCCAAAGCGCATAACATCCCGAGCCTGAAGCTGGAGTACGGCACCCTGGTGCCGATGCGCTACATGAACGCGGATAAGCACTTCAAAGTGGTCTCCATTTCGGCGTTCTGCACCGTGCATGACTTTGCCGACAGCCGAAAACTGGGTGAGGCCATCGTCAGCGCCATCGAAAAATACGACGGCGCCGTGGCGGTGCTGGCCAGCGGCTCGCTGTCGCACCGCTTTATCGACGACCAGCGTGCCGAAGAGGGGATGAACAGCTACACCCGCGAGTTCGACCGTCAGATGGACGAGCGGGTGGTAAAGCTGTGGCGCGAAGGCCAGTTTAGGGAGTTTTGCAGCATGCTGCCGGAGTATGCCGACTACTGCTACGGCGAGGGCAACATGCACGACACGGTGATGCTGCTGGGGCTGCTCGGCTGGGATAAATACAACGGTAAGGTGGAGTTTCTCACCGAGCTGTTCCCCAGCTCCGGCACCGGCCAGGTGAACGCCGTCTTCCCTCTGCCCGCTTAAGGACGCCCCATGCCGCACTTTATTGTCGAATGTACCGAGAACATCCGTGAGCAGGCCGACCTGCCGGGCTTGTTTGCCCGCGTCAACGAGGCGCTGGCCGCCACCGGGATCTTCCCCCTCGGCGGGATCCGCAGCCGCGCGCACTGGGTAGACACCTGGCAGATGGCCGACGGCAGGCACGATTACGCCTTTGTGCACATGACGCTGAAGATTGGTGCCGGGCGCAGCCTGGAGAGCCGTCAGCAGGTGGGCGAGATGCTGTTCGCGTTGATTAAAGACCATTTCGCCGGGCTGATGGACGCCCGCTACCTGGCGCTGTCGTTTGAAATCGAAGAGCTGCACCCGACGCTGAACTTTAAACAAAACAACGTGCACGCTTTGTTTAAGTAACACGCTCGATCGATCCCCTCTCCCCTTTGGGGAGAGGGTTAGGGTGAGGGGATACCTCTGCGGCCTGATGCCCTCACCCCGGCCCTCTCCCACAGGGAGAGGGAGAAAAAAACATAAAACAGGATATCGCCATGCTCGATAAACACACTCACACCCTGATCGCCCATCGCCTGCATCAGGCGGAACAGACGCGGGAGCAGATCCGCGCGATCTCGCTGGATTACCCGGGGATCACCATTGAAGATGCCTACGCCGTGCAGCGCGAATGGGTGAGCCTGAAAATGGCCGAAGGCCGCACCCTGAAGGGCCACAAGATCGGCCTGACCTCGAAAGCGATGCAGGCCAGCTCGCAGATCAGCGAGCCGGACTACGGCGCCCTGCTGGACGACATGTTTTTCCACGACGGCAGCGACATCCCGACCGACCGCTTTATCGTCCCGCGCATCGAAGTGGAGCTGGCCTTCGTGCTGGCAAAACCGCTCCGCGGCCCGAACTGCACGATGTTCGACGTCTATAACGCCACCGACTACGTGATCCCGGCCCTGGAGCTGATCGACGCCCGCTGCCACAACATCGATCCTGAAACCCAGCGCCCGCGCAAAGTGTTCGACACCATCTCCGACAACGCCGCCAACGCCGGGGTGATCCTCGGGGGCCGCCCGATCCGCCCGGACGAGCTGGATCTGCGCTGGATCTCCGCCCTGCTCTACCGCAACGGGGTGATCGAAGAGACCGGGGTTGCCGCGGGCGTGCTCAACCACCCGGCCAACGGCGTGGCCTGGCTGGCGAACAAGCTGGCACCCTACGACGTACAGCTTGAGCCCGGCCAGATCATCCTCGGCGGCTCCTTCACCCGCCCGGTTGCTGCCAGCAAGGGCGACACCTTCCACGTGGACTACGGCAACATGGGCTCCATCAGCTGCCGCTTTGTATAAGGAGTTCGCTATGCAAAACGCATTCAAAGACGCGCTGAAAGCCGGAAAACCGCAGATTGGGCTGTGGCTGGGGCTGACCAGCAGCTACAGCGCCGAGCTGCTGGCCGGGGCAGGCTTCGACTGGCTGCTGATCGACGGCGAGCACGCGCCCAACAGCGTGCAGACCGTCCTCACCCAGCTACAGGCCATCGCCCCCTACCCCAGCCAGCCGGTGGTGCGCCCGTCGTGGAACGATCCGGTGCAGATCAAGCAGCTGCTGGACGTGGGGGCGCAGACCCTGCTGGTGCCGATGGTGCAAAATGCCGACGAAGCCCGTCTGGCGGTGAGCGCCACCCGCTATCCGCCTGCGGGTATTCGCGGCGTCGGCAGCGCGCTGGCGCGGGCGTCACGCTGGAACCGCATCCCGGATTACCTGCACCAGGCCAACGACGCCATGTGCGTGCTGGTGCAAATCGAAACCCGCGAGGCGCTGAAGAACCTGCCGCAGATCCTGGATGTGGAAGGGGTGGACGGCGTGTTTATCGGCCCGGCTGATCTCAGCGCCGACATGGGCTTTGCCGGTAATCCCCAGCACCCGGAGGTGCAGGCCGCTATCGAACAGGCCATCGCGCAGATCCGCGAGTCGGGGAAAGCCCCCGGCATCCTGATGGCCAACGAGCAGCTGGCGCGGCGCTATCTCGAACTCGGGGCGCTGTTTGTCGCCGTCGGCGTCGACACCACCCTGCTCGCCCGCGGCGCAGAAGCGCTGGCGGCATGCTTTATCGATAAACCGGTTACGTCAGTTAATAACAATAAATCCGTCTACTAAACGTAAGATCTGGAGCGCACCATGACGACCCTACAAACTCAGGATAATAAAGCCGTTGAACATCGCGTCATTAATAAGCTGTTCCGTCGTTTGATCGTGTTTCTGTTTATCCTGTTTGTCTTCTCGTTCCTTGACCGCATCAACATCGGCTTTGCCGGGCTGACGATGGGCAAAGATCTGGGCCTCACCTCAACGATGTTTGGCCTGGCCGCGACGCTGTTTTATGTCACCTACGTGCTGTGCGGGATCCCCAGCAACATCATGCTGGCGAAGATCGGCGCGCGCCGCTGGATCGCCGGGATCATGGTGGTGTGGGGCATCGCCTCGACCTGCACTATGTTCGCCACCAGCCCGCAGACGCTCTACGTCCTGCGCATGCTGGTGGGCATTGCCGAAGCCGGTTTCCTGCCGGGGATCCTGGTCTATCTGACCTGGTGGTTCCCCGCCTGGCACCGCGCCCGCGCCAACGCGCTGTTTATGATCGCCATGCCGGTGACCATGATGCTGGGCTCGATCCTCTCGGGCTATATTCTGGCGCTGGACGGGCTGTGGAACCTGAAGGGCTGGCAGTGGCTGTTCCTGCTGGAGGGGCTGCCGTCGGTGGTGCTCGGCGTGGTGACCTGGTTCTTCCTCAACGACACGCCGGATCAGGCCACGTGGCTGGACGACGAAGAGAAACAGACCCTGAAAGCGATGATCGCCCGCGAGCAGGAGAACGCCGTGGCGCACACCGCCACGCCGCGCTCGACGCTGCGTGAAGTGTTGACCCCGGCGGTGCTGCTCTACACCCTGGCCTATTTCTGCCTGACCAACACCCTGAGCGCCATTAACATCTGGACGCCGCAGATCCTGCAGAGCTTTAACACCGGCAGCAGCAATATCGTGATCGGCCTGCTGGCGGCGATCCCGCAGTTTTGCACCATCCTCGGGATGATCTGGTGGAGCCGCCGCTCTGACAGGCTGAGCGAGCGAAAAAAGCACACCATCCTGCCGTATCTGTTTGCGGCGGCGGGATGGCTGCTGGCCTCCGCGACCGATCACAGCCTGATCCAGCTGCTTGGCATTATCATGGCCTCAACAGGATCGTTTACCGCCATGGCGATCTTCTGGACCACTCCGGATCAGGTGATTAGCCTGCAGTCCCGGGCGGTGGCGCTGGCGGTAATCAATGCGGTTGGCAACGTCGGATCCGCCGTCAGCCCGCTGCTGATCGGCATTCTGCGTGACACGACCGGCAGCTTCAGCTCCGGGCTGTGGTTCGTCGCCGGGCTGCTGGTAGTGGGTGCCCTGGTGCTGACGCGGATCCCGATGACCCGCCAGCAGAGACGCGAAAGCGCGCCGGGGATGGCGGCGCAGAAGAGCCATTAAGGAGCGGTTATGTGCCAGAGCCCGATTGCCAATATCGACATCAGCAAAGAGTATGACGAGAGTCTGGGTACGGACGATGTGCATTATCAGTCCTTTGGCCGGATGGCGGCCTTTTTTGGCCGCGATATGCAGGCCCATCGCCACGACCAGTATTTTCAGATGCACTTTCTCGATACCGGGCAGATTGAGCTGCAGCTGGACGATCATCGCTACTCGGTGCAGGCCCCGCTGTTTGTCCTCACCCCGCCGTCGGTGCCGCACGCGTTTTTCACCGAATCGGACAGCGACGGCCACGTGCTGACGGTGCATGAGGATCTGATCTGGCCGCTGCTGGAGGTGCTCTACCCCGGCACCCGGGAGACCTTCGGGCTGCCGGGTATCTGCCTCTCTTTAGCTGATAAACCGGATGAGCTGGCGGCACTCAGCCACTACTGGCGGCTGATTGAACGGGAATCCACCGCCCAGCTTCCCGGGCGGGAACACACTCTGGTGCTGCTGGCGCAGGCGGTATTCACCCTGCTGCTGCGCAATGCCACTCTTGACGATCATGCCGCCAACGGCATGCGCGGCGAACTGAAGCTGTTCCAGCGTTTCAACCAGATGGTCGACGGTCATTTCCATCAGCACTGGACGGTGCCGGATTACGCCAGCGAGCTGCACCTCACCGAATCGCGGCTGACCGACATCTGCCGCCGCTTCGCCAACCGTCCGCCAAAACGGCTCATCTTCGACCGCCAGCTGCGCGAAGCCAAACGGCTGCTGGTCTTCTCCGACAGCGCGGTGAACGAGATTGCCTGGCAACTGGGGTTTAAAGACCCGGCCTATTTCGCGCGTTTTTTTAACCGTCTGGTGGGGTGCTCGCCGAGCAGTTATCGGGCGCAGAAAGTGCCGGTGTCGTGAAACTTTTCGTACAACAAACCACTGATCGTAGGCCCGGTAAGCGTTAGCGCCACCCGGCAAGCAGGCCGCACCGGATCAATGCACGGTCAGGTACGGCTCCTTCACATACTCCGCCAACAGATACACCACGTCATGCAGTAAACCCGTTAAGGATTTTGCCACTGGCGGCGGCAGGGTATTGCTCAGAAGTGCCTGAGTCAGCGCCTGGGCATACTCCACCAGAGTAGCGGTCTCTTGCCAGCAATCGGGGATGCACGAAGTTACGCTTTCGCCTGCGATCAACTGCTCGATGAGATACGGCGGTAAATCCTCATCGCACAGATAACGAAACTGGTTTAACGCCTGCAATAGACGCCTGCACAGGGCATGGCTTGCTTCATCGTCGTGAGTGTCGATGAGGAGGCAGACAAATGCGGCGCATGCATCTGCGACCTCGAAGAGATCTGCCGAAGCTGGAAGGGGTTGGGTGATAATTTGGTGGATTATGTCTTCTTCGAAGTGGGAGTAAGACGGGGTTGGGATAGTAGCCATAAGGCACTCCTTACATTATGAATGGAAGTTACCTCGTATTTTCAGGTTCTCACGCCCGGCTGCGGTTATCGCCGCAACACAGGCACCTTACGACTCAACGAAAATAAAAAAAAGACAAAACCTTGTGTTTCGTCGGGTTACTTTGAGCTTTGCGAGCATGCTTCCAGAAGCAGGCGGTTTAGGCATGTGCGGCCAGTTCCCCTCACCCTAACCCTCTCCCCAAAGAAGGGGCGAGGGAACCGTCCGGCGCACGCTTTCAAACCGTAGGCCGGGTAAGCGCAGCGCCACCCGGCAAGCAGACCGCACCATTCCCCCATCAAACCCCGCCCCGATCACAATTCTTACACCCGCCTGAAAAGTACCCGTCGTTGACCCATTCGTCCCTTCACGTCCCGCCTCTCTCAGGCTTCAATTAAACAACAAAAACAAAACATAAATTTAACAAACCTATTCCGATACGAGGTCCCTATGAAACCTGAAGATTTCCGCGCCAGCACCACCCGTCCGTTAACCGGCGAAGAGTACTTAAAGAGCCTGCAGGATGGCCGGGAGATCTACATCTACGGCGAGCGCGTGAAAGATGTGACCACTCATCCGGCGTTTCGCAATGCGGCGGCCTCGGTCGCACAGCTGTACGACGCGCTGCACAAACCCGACATGCAGGACACGCTGTGCTGGAACACCGATACCGGTAGCGGCGGTTACACCCATAAGTTCTTCCGCGTGGCGAAAAGTGCCAACGACCTGCGCCAGCAGCGCGATGCCATCGCCGAATGGTCACGCCTGAGCTACGGCTGGATGGGTCGTACCCCGGACTACAAAGCCGCTTTCGGTTGCGCCCTCGGCGCTAACCCGGCCTTTTATGGTCAGTTCGAACAGAACGCCCGCAACTGGTACACCCGCATTCAGGAGAGCGGCCTCTACTTTAACCACGCTATCGTCAACCCACCGATCGATCGCCATAAACCAGCCGATGAAGTGAAAGACGTCTATATCAAGCTGGAAAAAGAGACCGACGCCGGGATCATCGTCAGCGGGGCGAAAGTGGTCGCCACCAACTCGGCGTTAACCCACTACAACATGATCGGCTTTGGCTCGGCGCAGGTGATGGGCGATAACCCGGACTTCGCCCTGATGTTTGTCGCCCCGATGGATGCCGAAGGCGTGAAACTGATCTCCCGCGCCTCCTACGAGCTGGTGGCGGGTGCGACCGGCTCTCCTTATGACTATCCGCTCACCAGCCGCTTCGACGAAAACGATGCGATCCTGGTGATGGATAACGTGCTGATCCCGTGGGAGAATGTGCTGATCTACCGCGATTTCGACCGCTGCCGTCGCTGGACCATGGAAGGCGGTTTCGCCCGCATGTATCCGCTGCAGGCCTGCGTGCGTCTGGCGGTGAAGCTCGACTTCATCACTGCCCTGCTGAAGAAATCGCTGGAGTGTACCGGTACCTCTGAGTTCCGCGGCGTGCAGGCCGATCTCGGTGAAGTGGTGGCCTGGCGCAATATGTTCTGGGCGCTGAGCGACTCCATGTGCTCGGAAGCGACCCCGTGGGTGAACGGCGCATACCTGCCGGACCACGCGGCACTGCAAACCTACCGCGTCATGGCCCCGATGGCCTATGCCAAAATCAAAAACATCATCGAGCGCAACGTCACCAGCGGCCTGATCTACCTGCCCTCCAGCGCCCGGGATCTCAACAATCCGCAGATCGACAAATACCTGGCGAAGTACGTGCGCGGCTCCAACGGCATGGACCACGTCGAACGCATCAAGATTTTGAAACTGATGTGGGATGCCATCGGCAGCGAGTTCGGCGGCCGCCACGAGCTGTATGAGATCAACTACTCCGGTAGCCAGGACGAAATCCGCCTGCAGTGCCTGCGCCAGGCGCAGACCTCCGGCAACATGGACAAAATGATGGCGATGGTCGACCGCTGCCTGTCCGAGTACGACCAGAACGGCTGGACGGTTCCGCACCTGCACAACAATACCGATATCAACCTGCTGGACAAGCTGCTGAAATAACGCAGCGGGAGGTCAAGATGCAACATGATAAACAACGCCTGCGTTTTCGCGACGCAATGGCCAGCCTCTCTGCGGCGGTCAATGTGATTACCACCGATGGCGAAGCCGGACGCTGCGGCATTACGGCTACTGCGGTCTGCTCGGTGACGGATACCCCACCGTCGGTGATGGTGTGCCTGAACGCCAACAGCGCCATGAACCCGGTATTTCAGGGCAACGGCAAGCTGTGTATTAACGTGCTCAATCACGAGCAAGAGTTAATGGCACGCCATTTTGCCGGGATGACCGGTATGGCAATGGAAGAGCGGTTTACCCTCTCCTGCTGGCAAAAGGGTCAGCTGGACCAGCCGGTACTGAAAGGAGCGCTGGCGAGCCTGGAAGGTGAAATAAGCCAGGTCCAGACCATCGGCACCCATCTTGTGTACCTGGTGGCGATCAAAAATATCCTCGTAAGCCAGGAGGGACACGGCCTGATTTACTTTAAGCGCAGATTTCATCCGGTGTTGATTGAACAAGAAATGACCGCTTAACCCCCCTTCGCCAGCCGAATTTCCGGCTGGCGCTTATTTGTTTCTACTCACTAATATATGAAACAATCACCGCCAGAAACTAATATCGAATATTCGTATTTATTCAACCCACCAGAGTTAATAGTCTTTCGGACTTTTCCCCTGTTTAAGAGCACTTTTCTTAAATTTGAAATGACACAATCTGCAAAATTATGTAATCTTCGCCGCATAAAAGCACTTTCATGAATAATAAAAAAACGATTTAGTTGTTTACTGAATAGTTTTTTTGTGGCAGCAACCTTGAGCAAATTGAACATATCTTAACCGGAATCGTGATTTTCCGTGCGGTAGCCTACCCTTTTTTTGCTATTCCTTGCTTTACTTCTGCGTTTTTTTGCTTTTCCTGCGCCAGCACGACGTCTCAGCTGTTTGCTATTAACCCCAGCTGACTACCATCGACATTTTATTTCGCATTCCAGTTTCAGAATTATTGGAAATATTAAGCTATGAAGAACGCAACTCGCCTTCTGGTGATTTCGCTCGCCCTCATACTGAGCGGCTGTGCATATTCACCGAAGCAGGTTGAAGCCTCCCGACCGCTTGTTAATCCGGCCGCTTCTACCGATCTCCAGACCATGTCCGCTAACCTGCAACAACCTCTGAACACCCTGCCCCAGGGCGCCGCGCTGAGCGCCAACGGCAACACCTGGATTCTGGGCCAGCGTTATGTCTCCGCCCTGGGTCTGGAATGCATTGAACTGCTACGTAACCGGAACTACAACCAGTCACAGCATGGCGTGACCTGCAAGAACGGTGATACCTGGTATCTGGTACCGCAACTGGAACAGGCGTCAGCCAGCAACCTGCTTGCAGTGCAATAATTTTGAAGAGAAATGTTGTGAAAATAACGAAATTTCGGCAATTGAGTGCCATTCTGTTGCTGGCCTGCGCCTCCTGCGCGGCCTTTGCTGCCCCCACTAAGGAAGATGCCCAGGCCTTTGGTATGAACGCTCCGGCAGATACCGGCGACGGTCGCCTGCAGCTTGGCGGTGAACAAGCGATGAGCGGCCAGGCAAATACCTCCTCCACTACCGGTACCTTTGCGCAGCAAAACCGCCAGGGCATGTTACTGCCGGGCGAGTCCGACGTGCGTAAACTCCTCCCGCAATCCGAGTCCGGCCTGCCCCCTCCTTACGGTGCCAACCTGTTTGCCGGCGGCTATGAAACCGAGCGCAGCGACGGCTTAAACGATAATTACCTGATCGCTCCCGGCGATAAGCTGAATATCTGGATCTGGGGCGCCGTCAATTTTTCCAACGTAGTTACGGTTGACAACCAGGGCAATATTTTCATTCCTGACGTCGGGCCGATAAATGTCAAAAACGTGGCCGCCAGTAAAGTTAATAACCTAGTCACCAGCCACATCAGCGAAGTATTCACCAATAACGTTAATGTTTACGTAAATTTACTTACCGCCACCCCGGTCAGCGTATTTGTGACCGGCCCGGTGATCCGTCCGGGCCAATATGCCGGCCAGTCATCCGATAGCGTTTTATATTTTCTGAAACGCGCAGGGGGTATCGACTCCGACCGTGGTAGCTATCGTCATATTAAGGTATTGCGTCAGAACCGGGTCGTTCAGCAAATCGACCTGTACGAGTTTATGCAGCAGGGCAAAATGCCGAAGCTGTCGCTGAAGGATCAGGACGTGATTCTGGTGGAACCGCAGGGGCCAATGATCAACGTGGCCGGTAAAGTGCGTAACCCGTTCCGCTTCGAGTTAAAAAACAGCACCGCGCTGGGCTCTGAGCTGATCAACTATGCCCTGCCGCTCGCCAAGGTGAGCCACGTGGGGGTGATTGGCGATCGCTCTAACGGCCCGTTCTCGGTCTATATGCCGTATAAAGATTTTGACCGCATCCAGCTGAGCGATGGCGACAAAGTGCTGTTTAACGACGATATGCATGCCCAGGTTTACGACGTGCAGGTGATGGGCAGCTACCGCGGGCCATCTTACTTCACCGTGCGTAAAGAGACCCGCCTGCACGATCTGCTGAACCACATTCCGATTGACCCGAACATGGCCGATTACGGCTCGATCTACATCATGCGTAAGAGCGTGGCCGCGCGGCAGAAAGAGATGCTGGAAGATTCCCTCAACCGCCTGGAGCGCAGCGTGTTTACCGCGCCAGCCAGCTCCGACGGTGAAGCCTCTATTCGCACCAAAGAAGCCGAGCTGGTGATGCGCTTCGTGGAAAAAGCCCGCAAGATCCAGCCGCTGGGTAAAGTGGTGGTGTCGGATAAAGGCGTGATTGCCAACATCCTGCTGGAACAGGGCGATCAGATTGTGATCCCGAACAAGACCGACCTGATTCAGGTAGGTGGCGAAGTGATGATGCCGCAGGCGGTAGTCTTCAACAAAAGCGCCAGCCTGGAAGACTATGTGGCCTGGGCGGGCGGCTTTACCGACCGTGCGAACGACAAGCGCATTGCGGTGGTACATGCCAACGGGCTGATGGAGTTTAAAGACGGCGGTGATGTGATGCCGGGCGATCAGATTCTGGTCATGCCGAAAGTGGACAGCAAAATGATGCAGTCCATCAAAGATATTACCCAGGTCATCTATCAGGTTGCCGTGGCGGCCAACGTGGTCCTGAACTAACCCTTCAAGACGGGCTCGCTGATGGGCGAGCCCGTGTTATATCGGCCTTCTTATGCTTAAACCTGTTCTCAATCAAACGCCCCGCAGCTCGTTCCAGGTGCTGCGCGATGTGACGTTTGGCCTGCTTATCCGTGAACTGAAAACACGATTTGGGAGTTACCGGCTGGGGTATGCCTGGGCGCTGTTAGATCCGTTGTTGATCATTTGCGCGTTTAGCCTAATATTTGGTATGCGTGGGCACAGTGGCTTCGGCGGAGCACCTGCACCGCTATTTATTACAACTAGCTATTTGCCTTTTATTTTTTTTAGAAATGTAGTCAGCAAACTGCAATCAGCCGTTAGTGCTAATATGGGGCTCTTTTGTTATAGACAGGTGACACCATTTACAACTTTTATTGCCCGTTTTATTCTCGAAGTGATCATTGGTATGGTTGTTGGTTTTATTCTAATATTAGGCTTAGTTTGGTTTGGTTTTGATGCTATACCAAGCGATCCATTACAAGTTATTATGATCTATTTGCTACTAATGATTTTTTCTTTTTCACTAGGTGTAATATTTTGCGTGGCTGGAAGTTTATTCCAAGAAGCGAAAAAGTTTCTAGATCTGATAATGATGCCGCTAATGTTTATTTCTTGCGTAATGTATCCCCTTGCGACTATACCAAATCAGTATCAACATTGGTTTTTATGGAATCCATTAGTACATGCTGTCGAACTTATTCGATCTGGATGGATTTCAGGTTATATAAGTCCAAATGTCAGTGGGGTCTACTTATCCTTCATAACAATGCTACTACTGACTTTTGCAATGAGCAGCTACCGACTGAGTCATCGCAGTCTAATTGCAAGCTAAGGCGAAAAGCATGATCGTTCTAGATAATGTATCAAAATACTACCCAACAAAGTTTGGCCGCAATTATGTGTTACGTGATGTAAGCATTACGTTACCTCGCGATCGAAACATTGGTATTTTGGGTGCAAATGGGGCGGGAAAATCCACACTGTTACGTTTATTAGGCGGAATGGATATGCCCAGCAAGGGGAAACTCACCCGCCATTGTCGTGTCTCATGGCCACTCGCTTTGAACGGAGGATTTCAGGGGAGTATGACCGGCCGAGAAAATACTCGCTTTGTATGCAGGATTCATGGAGTACGTGATACGCGTGCTATTGAGGAATGGGTAAAGGAATTTTCAGAAATAGGTCAACATTTTGAACTACCGATAAAAGCATACTCAAGCGGGATGAAATCAAAATTTTCTTTTGCGGTCAGCATGGCGTTTGATTTTGATATCTACCTAACTGATGAAATTACGTCAGTAGGTGATGCCCGCTTTAAGCAAAAATGCATTGATACCTTTAATCAAAAACGAGAGACTGCCAGCCTGATAATGGTATCGCATGATATGAAGAATTTACGTCAACAGTGTGATATGGGTATTTTACTTTATAATAGTACACTTGAATTATTTGACAACATTGACGACGCAATTCATATTTATCAGGATCTATAACAAATTTAAATCATGACCAAACCAACCTATTTACAAAAACCTTCCAGTTTGATGCGTAAACTGCAGAAATTAAAAACAAAGCCAAAACATTTTATCATTGATTCTAGCGGTTTTAAATTTGCACAACGCTCATGGAAACGGAGACTTAAGCTGGGTAGTTTCCAATGGGTCGTCAGTTGTTTTGCAATCGCTGCCATCTATTTTGGAATAATAGCCTCAGACCGTTATGTAAGCCGGGCTGAACTCGTAGTTAAGCAAGCAGATCAGATAAAAATGCTTCCTGATGCTCTTTCAATGTTGGGTATTGGAGGTAGTAATCATGAAGATGTTTTAGTAATTCAGGATTATCTCAAGTCCCCAGATCTGCTAGATAAATTAGACAAAGAACTTGCTCTAAAAGCTCATTACCAGAGCCATAGTGTGGATTACCTGTCCCGCTTGCCAAATGATGTGAGCCGAGAAGATTTTCTTAAATATTACCGAGAGCATTTATCATTGCGCTTGGATGAATTGTCTGGCGTACTTACGATAGAACTACAGGCGTTTGATCCTGTTTATGGTCAACGTGTTGTCACGCTGATGTTGAAGGAATCAGAAAGCTTTATCAACAAACTAGGGCATCAAGTGGCACTGGAGCAACTTGCGTTTGTCGAAAAAGAAGTTGATCGTGCTTATCAACGTGTACAAACAGAGAAAGCAAAAGTATTAGACTTCCAAAACAGACATCATTTGATCAGTCCAGAATCTACCAGTAGTTCCCGCTTGGGAGTAGTCAGCCAGATAGAAGCTCAACTAGCGCAGCAACAAGCTCAGTTAAAACAGCTACAAAGCTATATGAAAGAAACCGCACCTGCCGTCGTCTCTGTGCAGACCCGAGTGGATGCCTTAAACCAGCAATTGGTTCAGGAACAATCCAAACTTACTGGGGTAGACAAAGATGCAATGAATGAAATCACTGCCCGCTACATGGATGTTCAAACACAAGCAACACTAGCAGCTGATCTCTATAAAACTGGCCTTATCAGCCTAGAACAGGCCAGAGTCGAAGCGTATCGGAAACTAAAGCATCTTTTAGTAGTGAGCCAACCCACTCTTGCGGAAGATGCTGAATATCCTCGCCGTCTATACAACTTAGCCACGATTGGTGTATTGCTATGCTTGCTTTATGGGTTAATAGTGATGGGGTTAGCTACTTTGCGTGAGCATCAAGACTAAATAAAATTTCTGTAGCACCATTAAAAAATTAAATTATTTCAACAACTTAACAAACCAAAATATAAAATCGCCAACGTATTTGGAGAATTAAAAATTAAATCCATTTATTACATTTAATTAAAACCACACATACAATAGTCTATATAATCCACTATATCTCACCCAGAAATTATTTTTATCCAATCTCTCAATCGGCTGAGTCACTTTTGTTATTAAAAATACGGATTATATTCACAGGATAGCTAATAGAATGACCAGAAAAAAAAAGTTCAAATCTAAAATATCATCAAACAATCATATTACTTCAACTTTGGTAAACTCATCCGATAGAGGTATTACTAGTCATACTTTAGAACCAGCATCTTATGACTGCGTTAGCGAAATAGCGCATACTGCGCAACAATTTGCCTCAGGAGATTTGTATTACTTAAATCAAGAAAGCCTATCTACGCCGATAACTGAAATAACTGAAATAAGTAATAACTCATTATTAAAAGAAAAAATACCTTTCGAAAACACTACCAATGATAAACCTAACATAGATCAGCAGCAATTTATAAAGCTAATTCAAGAGCTTGAGATCGAAAAAGAAAATTTGGAAAGATGTAATCAAGCATTAAAATTTAAGCTGTCTGATATGCAAAATAAAATTCAGAATAATAACGATTTTATTTCAATGCTTGAAAGAGATCAAATTATAGCCGCAAATAAAATATCCTCTCTAATTCATTCGGAATCTATGCTAAAGCAATCATTAGAAGAGAGATTTGAGGAGCTAGCTATATTAGCTAACTTACTTGTCGAAAATGAAAAAGATTATAAAAACAAGATAGACATGCTGCATAAAAAACAAAGCGTTATAGATATTAGACCTCAAGATACCCTTACCAGTCGTCTCAAAAACAAACTTACTTCAATTAAACATCAGAAAGTAAAATCACGGCAATTTTTACAAAATGTAGCTATTATTCGACAGTCTGAGCTTTTTAATAACGACTGGTATTTGAAAAACTATCCAGAATCATCTTCCCATAAATTTGGTGCAGCTGGTCACTACTTAGAACACAGTTTAGTTTTAAAAACTAATCCGTCTCCGGATTTTGACGGAAATTGGTATTTACAAGTATATGAAGATGTTAATGTCGCTGGAATGAACCCATTATTACATTATATAAAGTTTGGCATCAAAGAAAATAGGGAAATAAAGGTACTGTAATATGAAATTCACTTTAGTAATAATTTCTTACAATGCAGAAAAAACAATAGAGAAATGTCTTAGTTCG
The DNA here is from genome assembly GCF_036780805.1 of Leclercia sp. NCBI lineage: Bacteria > Pseudomonadati > Pseudomonadota > Gammaproteobacteria > Enterobacterales > Enterobacteriaceae > Leclercia > Leclercia sp. The sequence goes on from NZ_DAIQCE010000003.1 coordinate 242,096, forward strand.
TGTATATCTCAAACTTATAAAGATTTAGATATAATTATAGTCGATGACAACTCGAGTGATAATACTCTAGCTATTATTAAAGAGTATATGACACGAGATAAAAGAATTAATTTAATTTGCCATGACAAAAATAAATCTGCATTGCAGGCACGTAAGAACGCTGTGCAATATGCAAAATCTCAATACGTTTGGTTTATAGATAGTGATGACCATATTATTCCTTCTGCTGTCGGTGAATTATCCAGAGCATTAAAAGCAAAGGATTATCCAGATATGCTTACTTTTGGATCAAATGATTATAGTGAGCATGGAGAGCTTAAAAGACAATTTTATGACTGGAGTAAAAATCAACCATTAATCAAATGGAAATTCAACTCGGATTATCGACCTTATACCAGAATAACTAAAACATCAATTCTCAAAAAAGCTGCTGATATAATACCATCAGATTTATATTTATATCGGCATAATGATTTTTTCATGTTTAACTTAGTAAAACTATTTATAAGTTCAAAATCACATTTTGATCGAACCCTGTATAATTATACATTATCTTCAACATCCGTTACTAATCAAAAAAGCATACAAGATATTACCCGACATATAGAATTGATTGATATATTGCTAACCCAATATGAAGAAGTAGCTAAATTAGTTAAACAGGATGAGGTTAATATTACTGAGTTTATCAAAAATGAAAAATTAAAACTAAAAAAATATGCAATAAGCCAATATCAAAATGATCCTGCAAATTATTTATACTCATTGAAAAAACTTTATAAAAGCGAACAGAAAATCATTGTATCTTTGACAAGCTTTAGTAAACGGATCCAAACTGTACATTTAACCATTCAGTCATTGCTCAAACAAACTATATTGGCTGATAAAATAATTTTATGGCTCGATGAGAAAGAAATCACTCGAACAGAATTACCATCAAATTTAAAAGACCTAGAGTCAGAAATTTTTGAAGTACGATTTTGTGCAAATTATAAAAGTTATAAAAAATTAATCCCAACTCTGCAATTATATCCTGAAGCAACTATAGTTACCTTTGATGATGATATCTATTATCCGAATGATCAACTAGAAAGATTAATTTTAGCTCATTTTGATAATCCGAATGAGGTAATCACTCATGTAGCCAGAAATATTTTAATACAAGATAGAGAATTGTTACCATATACCAAATGGGTACACATATTTAAAGATCAAATAGGACAACCATTGTTGAATTTATTACCGATTGGAGTTGGTGGTATTCTTTATCCACCTAAAGCTCTTCATCCTGAAGTCGCGAATATTTCAGCATTTATGAAATTGGCTGCTCACGGTGATGATCTTTGGTTCAGATGCATGAGCCTGTTAAACAATAGGAAGATTGTTGCTTTAAATCATGGTTACTTCTTAACACCTAATCAAATTGAGGGTACGCAAGAAGTTGGCCTGTGGCAAACCACCAATGAAGATACTGACAGTAACAAACGACAACTAGAAGAAATCATCAAAAGCTATCCAGAACTAGGGTGTAAATTTTTAGAAGATGAATTTTCTTATCATAAAATAAATAACATTATGTACTGTAATCTATTACAAAAAGTCCATTCTTTATCTTCGGAAAATAGCAAATTAAAGAAAAATAAATCACATCCTAATACTACAAGCTCAATACCTAAAAAAGATATGCTGCATGAGAAAGGCGAGCTTGATTTTAACGATCTTCCTCGGGATCAATTCGACGAACAATGGTATGTGACAAAATATCCAGATGTTCTTAAAACCATACTCAAGCCATTTGAACATTATAATTTGATTGGGAAAAAGCTTAATCGTTCCCCAAAACCCAATTGAAATTAGAATAAATAAAATATAATCTATTGCTATATATTTTGAAAGATATTGTAATTACATTATTTTTAACCAATAAAACCTCACAGTGATTATTGTGTAATACTTATGTATTCATTATTTTTATGGAGCTGTTATTGCATGACTATCGCTTTATAAAAAATGAACTTTCATTGCTCCTATAAATAGTATGGTAATCCCCTCCCTCAAGATAGAGCCATGAGTTAAAAATTATTTAATTTAAAATTCTAGTTTCGCAAATAATCAAAAAACAAATTCGGACATTTACATGGAATATAACTTCAAGATAAATCTATTCAAAAATAATATTCTCCAAGAATATTCCAGCCATAACATAAATACAAATTCATTAGATGAATTAAATATATCAGTGCTTCCCAAAACATATGGCTTTTTTGAAAATGACGTTAAAATCCAGTCTCCTCACATTGGCGGTGGCCAGCTTTTTGTTGGGGCTCATTCATATATAAATGATGGAGGATACTTACGTGGCAATATAGCCATTGGCCGTTACTGCTCAATTGGTAGAAGGGTAACAATTGGCGCCGGTATGCACTCCATGGCTGGATTATCTACGTCGCCGCATTTAAGAGGGGTAAAATCTACTGCATATAGCGAGAATGAGCAAAATAATGTCCATATTTCAAGTAGAGTTAATAACGTTATAATTGGCCACGATGTTTGGATTGGAGATGGGGCCATAATATTACCAGGAGTTACTATTGGTAACGGTTGTGTTGTAGGCTCAAATTCCGTTGTAACCAAAGATCTTCCAGACTATAGTATTTTCGGGGGCGTCCCAGCGAAGAAAATATCATCCCGGTTTGAAGTGGAAGTAATCAACAAGTTAAATAGATCCAAATGGTGGGACTCTAGCAAAGAACAGTTAAATCAATATCCGATGTCAAACATCTACCAGTTTATTGAATCATACCGTTATGATAATTATATATATCCAACCTTTTTTTATAGTAAAGATAATGCGCCTGAAATTTTTAACTTCAAGGCTGAGTTAGGGATAATAACCTATAAAAAAGAACACGAGATGCTGAAGAAATTGTTATCCAGTATAGCGTTAAGACTTACTGAGAAAAATACTTCAATATGTATTATCTCTCAGGATAACGTGAATCTCGATGACATAATAAGTCCATTTAAAAATACGCTTCCTAATTTAAGTTGGAATTCAGCCAGCAATCTATCGATTGATGGATTAGAAAAATGCAATGGCTGGCAACAGCAACAATTACTCAAACTATATTTATCATCTATTAGCAAGTTTAATTTCACAATTCTTATCGATAGTAAACACTATTTTATTAGGGATTTCTCTATTTCAGAGTTTTACGAAAAAGATGGGCGAGCTGTCATGCCTATTGGCTCTCAAGAAAGCCATTTAGGTAGTAATCGAGGAAATGCTTATATCTCTTGCGCTGAATACTTTAATACTGATTATCGCTATCACATTAAGAATACCTTACCCACAGTAACTCCCTTCGTATTCATTAATGAAATCACAAGAAATATAATTTCTACAGTAGAAGCAAAAGAAGAAGAAAACTTTTATTCTTTCTTTAGAGCTAATATAAATAAATATACTGAGTTTTACTTCTACTCATCATATATTCATAGCCAATATGATATCTCGAATTTATATAGACCAACTAAAAATCACGATTTCATATTCTGGTCTAAGCAAGACATTTACAACAAAAATTTAAGCGAGTTAATATCAAAAGGACAAACCCGTAGTGTTGCATTCCATAATCGTTGCATAGATGACATCATCAACAGTGATGAATCTGAAAAAATAAAATTAATAAGCATGCTTCCATATGGTTACACATTAGATGTATAACAAAAAAAACATTAATATAAATTTGGAACAATACCTATTTTTTAAATCATTTGAAGATTTAAACTCATCTCCTGTTAATTTAATAAAGAACGTCCTGCCTGCTAAAACTGAATATAAACTGAGTGTTGTAATCCCTTTTTTGGACAATTACCAATACCTTTATACTGCATTAGATTCGATAAGGAATCAATCTTATTCAAACAAAGAAATAATTATTATAAATGATTCTCACAATGCCTTCGATACTACAACCCTTCACCAAGGTGAATTATTATTTAATAACTATACAAATCTTGGGACTTATGGTTCAAGAAACCTTGGAATAAATGAATCATCTGGTGAATTTATTACAGTTCACGATTCAGATGATTGGTCCCATCCTCAAAAGTTTGAGTTACAAGTTCAGGCATTATTGGATAACCCAAATGCTGTCGCCAGTGTATCGCATTGGGCAAGATGTTCATCAGATATGTTTTTTGAAACTAAGCCTGATGGTTCAGTCATACACCGCAACGTATCATCTTTAATGATTCGCCGTGAAGTAATTGAAAGATTGGGATATTGGGACAGGGTATCTATCAATGCTGATACTGAATATTATTATCGAATTCTAGCAGCATATGGTCCTGATAGCATTGTCGAAGTCCTACCTGGAGTTCCACTTGCATTAGGTAGACGCCACGAAAACAGCTTAACCATGCAACCACAGACCCATTGGAAAACCCAATATGGGGGTGTGCGTAAAGAATACATGGAAGCTGCTCATGCATGGCATCAAGAATGTGTGAAAACCAACGATTGGTTCATGCCTTATGTGCCTAAAAAACGCCATTTTCCTGTACCAGAAGTAATCGAACGCTCAGTAATTGAGCTTGGCGATAGAGTTTGGCCCTATATTCGTGGACAACAAGCAGTATCAAAGGATACACCTTGTGTTTTATTATGTGGCCATGCATCTGGTCCACAACGTTTTGGAGCAGAACGGAGTTTATTTGATTTAGCTAAAGCAATCTTTCAACTTGGTTATCGGCTAATAATAACTTTACCGCAGCGCAATGCAGCCTATATAAATATTTTAAATCCTTGGTGTAGCGATATAGTTTTATTGCCAAGCCCATGGCAACAAGATGCGGAAATTTGGCCAATCGCACTTGAGGCATATTCTAGAATTATAGCACATTTTAATGTAGATGCCGTACATGTAAATACGTTAGTCAATAGAGCCCCTTTATTATCTGCTCGCCAACAAGGGATTAAATCAATTCTCCATGTACGTGAGTTACTTGAATGGGACACCGAACTCCGTCAATCTATAGACGGTTATTTTGACATAAAATATCTGCTGGATGCAGACTTAGTTTTGGCAAATTCAGAATATACAGCTGAATGTGTTTTAAAAACGGGTTTTAATGGCAATCTTAAAACTGTAGTCAATACCGCTGAGCTTGGATGTATATGGCGAGCGCGGAGTTTTAATAAAGATGAATTAATACGTGTTGGCATGGTAAGCAGTAATCTTCCAAAAAAAGGGCTAAAAGATTTTTTGGCTATAGCTTCTGCAGCAAAAGACCTTAATCTGCCTTTACAATTTGTACTTATCGGCCCGATCAATGAACATGTAAAAGCTTTAAAAAGGGATTTGCCTGAAAATATCTCAGTGTTAGGATATTGCAATACCCCTGAGCAAGCATTCGTACATTTGGATATTTTACTAAACCTTTCTCATTTTCAAGAGTCCTTTGGACGTACTGTCGCTGAGGCCATGCTCGCTGCCAAACCGGTTATTTGCTATCGATGGGGAGCGTTACCAGAGCTTGTTGAAAATGGCAGCACTGGTTTTTTGGTTCACTTTAGAGATATTGATGGGGTTGTTCAACGCTTGAATTATCTTTGTAATCACCCAGAGCTCATAGAAGAATTAGGATGTTACGGGCAAATGATTGCTATTTCACGCTTTAGTCCAGAAGCATTTAAGCACAGATTAAGCGATGCTTATCTATCAATTTTACCTAAAGCGAAATAGCATTGTCTTCCCCATAATTATTTAAATAATACGTATTTTGATTGAATTAAATTATTTTAAGAAAAATTTAAATAGGATTGTCAACACGAATCTTTTTTTCCATCTGTGAAAAAAATAATTTTAAAAGGAATGTTGAGCTTATGAACATTGCTATTGCCGGTACAGGATATGTTGGACTTTCTAACGCAGTGTTACTAGCGCAGCATCATAAAGTAACAGCTTTAGACGTAATAACCGAGAAAGTCGCCCAGATTAACCAACACCATTCCCCAATCGCAGATAAAGAACTTGAAGATTACTTAGCCAACAAGCCTCTTAATCTTCGGGCCACGCTGGACAAAGTCGAAGCCTATCAGGACGCTGAATTTGTCATTATCGCCACCCCGACCGATTACGATCCAAAGACAAACTACTTTAATACCAGCACCGTCGAAGCCGTGATTCGCGATGTGATGAGTATTAACCCGCATGCCGTCATGATCATTAAGTCCACCATCCCGGTGGGCTTTACCGAACGTATGCGTCAGGAATGTGGTACCGAGAACTTAATCTTCTCACCAGAGTTCCTGCGTGAAGGACGCGCTCTGTATGACAACCTCTATCCGTCACGCATCGTGGTGGGAGAATGCAGCGAGCGGGCGCAGCGTTTTGCCGATCTGCTGAAAGAAGGTGCCATTAAAAAAGATGTGCAGGTGCTGTTAACGGGCAGTACCGAAGCCGAAGCCATCAAGTTGTTTGCTAATACCTATCTCGCCATGCGAGTTGCGTATTTCAACGAACTGGATACCTACGCTCAGTCGCATGGGTTGGACAGCCGTCAGATTATCGAAGGCATTGGTCTGGATCCGCGTATTGGCACGCACTATAACAACCCTTCGTTTGGCTATGGCGGCTACTGCCTGCCGAAAGACACCAGGCAGTTGTTAGCCAACTATCAGGAAGTGCCTAACAACCTAATCCGTGCGATTGTCGACGCTAATACTACTCGTAAGGATTTTATTGCCGACAGCGTCATCGCCCGTAAGCCTAAGGTTGTAGGCATCCACCGTCTGGTCATGAAAGCGGGCTCCGATAACTTCCGCTCTTCCGCCATTCAGGGGATTATGAAGCGGATAAAAGCCAAGGGAATCGAGGTCGTCGTCTTCGAACCAGCCATCAAAGAAGATACCTTCTTTAACTCCCGCGTCATTCGCGATGCTGCAGAATTTAAAGCCATCAGCGATGTAATTCTCTGCAACCGAATGGCCCGCGACTTAGCTGATGTCGCCGACAAGGTTTACACCCGCGATCTATTTGGCTCAGATTGAAATGCCCTGAAAAAGAGGGGCTATTCCCCTCTTTATTAACAATGCGTACAGGTAATACTGTCACACATTTTTTGATTGAGAATGCATTTTGAAATTATTTGTTGCCGCAATTATTAAAAACGAAATGGAAGCCCTGCTTGAGTGGATTGCATACCACAGGGTCGTAGGTGTAAGCGGGTTTATTATTGCGGATAACGGCAGTAATGATGGTTCGCGAGCCTTTCTTGATGGGCTGGAAAGGCTGGGCATAGCAACTGTGCTGGATTTTCCCAATGTCGAAGGGCAAAAGCCGCAGTTGCCCGCCTATCAACGAATTTTACGCAGTTGTAGTACAGATATCGATTTACTGGCCTTTATCGATGCCGACGAGTTCCTGGTGCCACTTGATCCTGAGCAGGGCATAGACTCCAGTCTGACCGAATGGTTTAGCGATCCCTCCGTCAGTGCTGTCGCCCTTAACTGGTCAAACTTCGGCTCAAACGGCGAACTGTTTGCCGAAGAAGGGTTAGTAACCGAGCGCTTTACCCAACGCGCCCCTCAGAAATTTAATGCCAATAAGAATTTTAAGAGCATCGTAAGACCCAACAGCGTAAATCACTTTAACAATCCCCATCACGCCGATCTGCGTTATGGCCGCTACATCGATACGCTGGGCAACGATCTCGTTTTACATGCAAAACACGGCAACGGCGTCAGTGAAGAAGTGGTCTGGAATGGCGTGCGGGTGAACCACTATGTGGTTAAATCCCTCGAAGAGTTCCTGCTCGGTAAACACCTGCGCGGCAGTGCCGCTACGGCAAACCGCGTAAAACACAAAGCCTATTTCAAAGCCCACGATCGTAACGACGAAACCTGCCTGCTGGCGGCCGCCCTGGTCCCGAAAGTCAAAGCAGAAATGGCAGCGTTACAGGCACAGCTGGATGCCTTGCCAGAACAAGAGAGTCCGCAGAAGAACGACTCCTGGCTGGCGACCCGTGTTAAAAAGTTAATCGGCTAATCGACGTTTTCCCCTTATTCGACAGGAGTCAGAAGTGGCCTTCTCCACTTCCGGGTTGTGAATCCTCTAATGCATAGCGATTACCACTGGCACCCTCTGGCGCTTCCAGACACCTCTTTATCCCGCGCGGGCTGGTTCCTGATACAGGGCACCCTGCGTGCCCGCCAGCCGCGGGGTGAAACCCGCCTGCGCTGGCTGTGTCAGGGCATTTGGCATGAGCAGATCCTGCCAATTACCCGCCGCGGCACCCTGCAGGAGCTGGTCTGGCTGCCGGTGGGTGCCTGCCAGGTGGGGCTGCTCGCGAGTAGCGAAGGGGCGGAATGCCAGCTGAATATTACCCGCTTCGCACAGGTGTCGGCGGGCAAGAGCCTCTGGCGCCGGTTGCGCCGGGTGTGGCCTTTCTATCAGCGTCTGAATGCGCAAAAGCGCAAGCGTCTGGGGCTGTCCTGGCACCTGTGGTTTACCGATTTACAGCAGGCTTACGAGCTGGTGGGCAAAATCCGTGACGACAGGCCACTGCACGCCTACGAACACTGGCTGGCTAATTTCGATACCGTGCAGCCCGGAGAGCGCCGGTTGATCGATCGTCTGCTGGCCCGCTGGGGCAACCTGCCCCGCGTCTGCCTGCATCTGGTGAACGGCGGTGATGATGAGGCGCGTCAGCGCACGCTGGCGAGTATTGCGGCGCTCTGTTATCCGGCAACGCATATCACCGTGCTGGAACAGCCGCCTGTGGCGGACAGGCCTGAGGGTGAATGGCAATGGGCCATTCCCGTGGGCGCTGAACTGGCTCCGGCAGCATTGGTGTGGCTGGCGCACCAGCTGCGCCAGACCCCGCACGCAAAATGGATCTACGGCGATCACGATCTGCTGGATGAAAAAGGCAAGCGCCACTCGCCGGACTTCAAGCCGGACTGGAACGAAACCCTGCTGCACAGTCAGAACTATATCGGCTGGTGCGGCCTGTGGCGGGAACAGGGTACCGCCGCTATCCCGCAGGATGGGGCCGAGAGCTATCGCGGGTGGTTGCAGCTGGCCCACCGGCTTGCGCCGCAGGATATCGCGCACATCCCTGCCCTGCTGATGCACGTCCCGGACACGCTCCCGCAGCAGGACGGCTACGAAACGCTGGCAAGCCTGCTGCAGGACCTACCCGTCGGGGTGACGCTGGAGTCGGCTCCGCACGGCATCTGTCGCTGGCGCTGGCCGCTCCCGGCAGAGCTGCCGCGGGTATCGGTGATTATTCCCACCCGCAATGGCCTGGCGCATCTCAGGCCGTGCATTGAAAGCCTGGTGCAGCACACCCGTTATCCGAATATCGAAATTATGGTGATGGATAACCAGAGCGACGACCCTGAAACCCTGGCCTATTTCGAACATATCACCCAGGCGTACGGGGTTCGGGTTATCGCCTGGGACCGTCCGTTTAACTACTCCGCCATTAACAATGCCGGGGTACGCGAGGCCACGGGCGAGCTTATCTGCCTGCTTAATAACGACACCGAAGTGATCAATCCCTTGTGGCTGGATGAGATGGTCTCTCACCTGCTGCGTCCGGGCGTCGGGATAGTCGGGGCGAGGCTCTTCTACGGCGATGGCCGTGTTCAACATGCGGGCGACGCGGTTGGGCCAGGTGGCTGCGCGGATCACTTTCACAGTGGGCTCGCTGCCGATGAGCCCGGCTACCAGCGCAGGGCGGTGAGCGCCCAGGAACTGTCGGCGGTGACGGCGGCCTGTCTGCTCACTCCTCGCCAGCTCTTTTTATCCCTGAACGGCCTGGATGAAGTGAATCTGCCGGTGGCCTTCAACGACGTGGATTACTGTCTGCGTGTTGGTGAGGCGGGCTGGCGGATCGTCTGGACCCCCTTTGCCGAGCTGTACCATCATGAGTCGGTCTCCCGCGGCAAAGATGTCACGCCAGAACAGCTGGCGCGCTCCCGGGGTGAGCTGCGCTACATGAAAAAACGCTGGGCGCAGCGGCTCAAGCACGATCCCGCATACAATCCCAACCTGAGCTACGACCGACCCGATTTCTCGTTAAGTCATACTCCTAATGTGGTGTTGCCATGGACGAACTGATCAGAAAGGCACTCTTTAAACCGTATCTGAAGTTGAAAAAGCAAAACAGCGAGACGCCGTCGGACAGCTGGCCCGAGTGCCACTCGCTGTTGATCCTGCATGAGGGAGATTCCCCGACGCTGGCCTATTTTGAAGCGGCGATCAGAAGTCGTTTTCCCGATGCTGTCTGTCAGCTGGTGAATACCTTAACCACGCCGGCCATCGAGGTGGATAAAGGGACCGCCATCGTGGTTATTCGCTTTATCTCCACCGAGTGGCAGCGCGAGATTGTACGCAACATCGATGACCTCTCCCAGGTGGTCTATTTTATGGACGACGATCTGTTCGATCCGTCCGCCTTAACGGCATTGCCCAAAGCCTACCGGACGAAAATCATCCGGCGCTCTGCGGCACAGCACCGCTGGATCACCACCCATTGCGACACCATCTGGGTCTCGACGCCCTATCTGGCCAACAAATATGCGCACCTCAATCCCGATGTGGTGCCCGCCCAGCCCACGCCGCGGCTGCTGGCCGTGACCCGGCCGGTAAAAATTGCCTATCACGGCTCCAGTTCGCACCAGGCAGAAAAATACTGGCTGCGGGAGGTGGTTGAAGGCGTGCTGAGGAAGTGCCCGCAGGCCAGCTTCGAAATTTTTGGCGAACATGAAATTTATAAACTTTACCGTGATTTACCGCGGGTAACGGTATTACACCCGATGACCTGGCAGAACTATCTGGATTACACTCAGCATCATCGGGTTGATATTGGTCTGGCCCCGTTACTGGAGTCGGAATTTAATATGGCGCGCGGGCCAGTAAAATTTTATGATTTCGTACGCATGGGCGCGGTGGGGGTTTACAGTAATTGCGCCCCGTACAGCGACTTTATCGAACAAAATATCAATGGCGTGCTGCTGAACAACGATCCGCAAAAGTGGATCGACGCCTTATCGCTGTTGGTCAATTCCGGGCAAAAACGTCAGACTCTGGCGAATAATGCGAAGGAATACACTTACTCATTAATGAGTTAAAACAGGACAGTATGGGAAAGCTGTTATTCCCAACCTGCATCAGGCCTTGTTTCCACCTGTGCCTGCCGTTAAAACACGGTCTGAACGGATAGCAGAGACTGTGTTCTGGTGAACATTTCATCCAAGAGAAAAGTAAAAAACGCTTATGAAAATCCTTGTAACCGGTGGAGCCGGTTTTATCGGTTCTGCTGTTGTTCGCCATATCATCCGTGATACCCAGGATGCGGTGATCAACCTTGATAAGCTCACCTACGCGGGCAACCTTGAATCGCTGGCCGAGGTGGCCGCAAGCGACCGCTACGCCTTTGAGCAGGTGGATATCTGCAACCGTGCGGAGCTGGATCGCGTCTTCGCCACCCACCAGCCGGATGCGGTAATGCATCTGGCCGCCGAGAGCCATGTGGATCGCTCCATTACCGGCCCGGCCGATTTTATCGAAACCAATATCGTCGGCACCTATACGCTGCTCGAAGCGGCCCGCGCCTACTGGAGCGAGCTGGATGAAGCCCGCAAGCAGGCGTTTCGTTTCCACCACATCTCCACCGACGAAGTGTATGGCGATCTGCCGCACCCGGATGAAGTGAGCGCCGGCACCGAGTTGCCGCTGTTTACCGAGACCACCCCGTATGCGCCAAGCAGCCCATACTCGGCGTCGAAAGCCTCCAGCGATCATCTGGTGCGCGCATGGCGTCGTACCTATGGCCTGCCGACCATCGTCACCAACTGCTCCAACAACTACGGCCCATATCACTTCCCCGAGAAGCTGATCCCGCTGGTGATCCTCAATGCGCTGGACGGCAAAGCGCTGCCGATCTACGGCAAGGGCGACCAGATCCGCGACTGGCTGTACGTTGAAGATCACGCCCGTGCGCTCTACACCGTAGTCACCACCGGCGTGGTAGGCGAGACCTACAACATCGGCGGCCACAACGAGAAGCAGAACCTGGACGTGGTGCACACCATCTGCGACCTGCTCGATGAGATAGTGCCGAAAACCGGTTCTTACCGCGACCAGATCACCTATGTGACTGACCGCCCGGGCCATGACCGTCGCTACGCCATCGATGCCAGCAAAATGAGCCACGAGCTGAACTGGCAGCCGCAGGAGACCTTCGAGTCCGGTATCCGCAAAACCGTGCAGTGGTATCTGGATAACCAGCAGTGGGTCAACAACGTGAAAAGCGGCAGCTATCAGGACTGGATCGCGAAGAACTATCAGGAGCGTAACTGATGCATATTCTGCTGTTCGGCAAAAATGGCCAGGTGGGCTGGGAACTGCAGCGCGCGCTGCTGCCGCTGGGTCGTATCACGACGGTGGATTTTGACTCTACCGATTACTGCGGTGACTTCAGCAACCCGGAAGGCGTGGCCGAGACCGTGCGTCAGCTGAAGCCAGACGTGATCGTTAACGCTGCCGCCCATACCGCGGTGGATAAAGCCGAGAGCGAGCGCGACTTTGCCGAGCTGCTCAACGCCACCAGCGTTGCCGCTATCGCTAAAGAAGCCGAGGCGCTGGGCGCGTGGCTGGTGCACTACTCCACCGACTACGTCTTCAACGGCAGCGGCGATAAGCCGTGGGTGGAGACAGACCAGACCGCGCCGCTGAACGTCTACGGCGAAACCAAGCTGGCGGGTGAGCAGGCTGCTGCGCTCTGCTCCCGTCATCTGATTTTCCGCACCAGCTGGGTCTATGCCGCCCGTGGCGCTAACTTCGCTAAAACCATGCTGCGCTTTGGTAAAGAGCGCAGCGAGATGTCGGTGATCAACGATCAGTTTGGTGCACCGACCGGGGCAGAGCTGCTGGCCGACTGCACGGCCCATGCGATCCGTATCGCGCAGGATAAACCTGAAGTGGCCGGGCTGTATCACCTGATCGCCGCGGGCACCACCACCTGGTTCGACTATGCCCAGCGGGTGTTCGCTACCGCGCGTGCCGCGGGCGTTGAGCTGGCCGTGACCCAGGTGAACGCTGTTCCGACCAGCGCCTTCCCGACGCCGGCAAAACGTCCGCATAACTCACGCCTCAACACCAGCAAGTTCCAGCGCACCTTCGGGATGACGCTGCCGGACTGGACCATCGGCGTCGATCGCATGATGGCTGAAATTCTCGGGAAGTAAATGCAAACCAAGGTATGCTATGCCTGCCTTGGTTTATGGCGTTTTTGCCCTCCCCCGTGCAGGTAACCAAACAGAAGAAATGAAGGATTATGAACAAGCGTAAAGGTATTATTCTGGCCGGTGGGTCAGGGACTCGTCTCTATCCGGTCACCATGGCGGTGAGCAAACAGCTGCTGCCGATCTACGACAAGCCGATGATCTACTACCCGCTGAGCACCCTGATGCTGGCCGGTATCCGCGATATCCTGATCATCAGCACCCCGCAGGATACGCCACGCTTTGAGCAGCTGCTGGGCGACGGCAGCCAGTGGGGCCTGAACCTGCAGTACAAAGTGCAGCCAAGCCCGGACGGTCTGGCGCAGGCCTTTATCCTCGGCGAAGAGTTCATCGGCGACGACGACTGCGCGCTGGTACTGGGCGACAACATCTTCTACGGTCACGATCTGCAGAAACAGCTGGAAGCCGCCGCCTCCAAAACGGCGGGTGCCACCGTCTTTGCCTATCATGTCCATGATCCTGAGCGTTATGGCGTGGTGGAGTTTGACCGTGAAGGCACCGCGATCTCCCTCGAAGAGAAGCCGCTGGAGCCGAAGAGCAACTATGCGGTAACCGGCCTCTACTTCTACGACAACCGCGTGGTTGAGATTGCCAAAAGCCTGAAACCGTCGCCGCGCGGCGAGCTGGAAATCACCGACGTGAACCGCATCTACCTTGAGCAAGGGGATCTGTCGGTTGCCATGATGGGCCGTGGCTATGCCTGGCTGGATACCGGCACCCATGAGAGCCTGATTGAGGCCAGCAACTTTATCCAGACCATCGAAACCCGTCAGGGGCTGAAAGTGGCCTGTCCTGAAGAGATTGCCTACCGTCTGAAGTTTATCGACGCCGACCAGGTGCGCAAGTTAGCCGCGCCGCTGGCGAAGAATGCCTACGGGCAATACCTGCTGAAAATGCTTAAGTAGTTATCGTTTTTCCTGGGGCGTGATGCCCCATTTATGAATCAGGCCGTCATCATGAACGTAATTCAGACCGCAATTCCCGATGTATTTATTTTTGAGCCAAAAGTGTTTGGCGACGATCGTGGTTTCTTCTTCGAAAGCTTCAACCACCTGCAGTTCGAAGCCGCCATTGGCCGCAGCGTAAACTTCGTCCAGGACAACCACTCTAAGTCCTCTAAAGGCGTACTGCGTGGCCTGCACTACCAGCTGGCACCGCATGCGCAGGGCAAACTGGTGCGTTGCGTGGCCGGTGAGGTGTTCGACGTGGCGGTAGATATTCGTCAATACTCCCCGACCTTTGGTCAGTGGGTGGGCGTGCATCTCTCCGGCGAGAACAAGCGTCAGCTGTGGATCCCGGAAGGTTTCGCCCACGGCTTTATGACCCTGAGCGACACCGCAGAATTTCTGTACAAAACCACTAACTACTATGCGCCGGAGAGCGATCGCGGCATCCGCTGGAACGATGAGACCATTGGGATTACATGGCCAGAAATCGACAGCGAGATCCTCACCTCCGCCAAAGACAGCGTTGCCAAATCCTTCCCTGACGCAGAGTACTTCTGAGTCACACGCCCCGCAGTGACGCGGGGCGTTTTCTGATGCACAGAGCGCACATGAAATTTTACACAGGTTCAGCCGGGATCCTGGCCCGAAAAGCACAGCTCGAGCCGATGCTTGGCCGCCCGTTACACGCCTTTAAAATGGGTATGCAGCTGGCGCAGGACGATGTGCTGGTCGGCTGGGGCCAGAAAGCCAATACCCGACAGATCAAACAGAAAGCCCAGGAGCTGGGCCTGCCTTACTGGCAGCTGGAAGATGGCTTTATCGGGTATATCGGCCACCCCGCAAGAGGGGGCAAAGCCGTCTCCCTGATCGCCGATCCTGTGGGCATTTACTACGACGCGCGCCAACCGAGCCGCCTTGAGCAGCTGATTGCCACGCCGTGCGATGCCAGAATGCTGGCACGCGCCGAAGCGCTGGTGTGTGAACTGCTGCGCCTGGGCATCACCAAGTACAACTGTTATGCCGCAGACGGCGGCCTGCCCGACGCGCTGGCTACCCGCCTGCACCACGACGCTCGCCCAAAGGTGCTGCTGATCGACCAGGTGGCAGGGGATCTCTCCATTCCCGGCGCGCTCGCCAGCCCTGACGATTTCATGGCGATGGTCGCGGCGGCACGGCGTAACCATCCCGGTGCCCGCCTGCTGCTGCGCACCCATCCGGATACCCGGCTGGGGAAGAAGCGCGGCGTGCTGGCGCAGATGCAGCTGGACGACGTGGAGTGGGTCACCGAGCACTGCCATCCCCATGCCCTGCTGAAGGAAGTGGAGGCGGTCTATACCGTCTCCTCGCAGATGGGGTTTGAAGCCCTGCTGCTGGGCAAAGCGGTGTACTGCTTCGGCATGCCGTTCTACGCCGGCTGGGGGTTGACCCACGACAGCAAACAGTGTGAACGTCGCCAGGCGCAGATTGGCCTGCCGCAGCTGGTGGCAGCGGCTTTAATCCTCTATCCCCGCTATCTGGATCCGGTTCTGGGCCAGCGTTGCGAAGTGGAGCAGGTGCTCGAGGTTATCGCGGGTCAGCTGACCCCGGCTCCGCGCTATCGCCGCCTGTATATGGTGGGCTTCTCGCTGTGGAAACGCGCCTTTATGCGCGCCTTCTGCCAGCCGCTGGCTGAGGAGCTGCGCTTTGTGCGCACCCCACCTGCACAGCTGGCCGCCGATGAGCAGGTGCTGGTCTGGGGCAGCCGCCACCCGGAACTGACGAACCCGATCCGGGTGGAAGATGGTTTTATCCGCTCCCGGGGCCTGGGTTCGAACCTGTGCCGCCCTTCTTCGCTCTCCATCGATCCGGTGGGGATTTATTTTGACAGCCGACGTCCGAGCGGGCTGGAGCTGTTGCTCAATCAGCAGCCGCTCAGCGAGCAGGCGCTGGAACGCGGCGCGGCGCTGGTGGAGCTGCTGCGCCAGCATGGGGTCAGCAAATACAACGTCGGCACCGTGCAGCCCTTCACGCCGCCTGGCGACGGGCGTGCGCTGGTGCTGGTGGTGGGCCAGGTCGATGGCGATGCCTCGATCCTCACCGGCAGCCCGGTGATCCGCAGCAACGAACAGCTGCTGTGGGCGGTACGCGCCGCCAGGCCGGAGGCGCATATCCTGTTTAAACCGCACCCGGACGTGGTGGCGGGCAACCGGGCCGGGGCGATCTCGGCCGAATGCCTGGCGAGCTGCGTTGACAGCCAGGTGCTGGATCTCGGCCTGACCAGTCTCTATCCCCATGTTGACGAGCTGCACACCATGACCTCCCTCAGCGGGTTCGAGGCGCTGGTGCAGGGGGTGAAGGTCACCACCTGGGGCCAGCCGTTCTACAGCGGCTGGGGGCTGACCGAAGATATCCACCCTGCCGAGCGCCGTCAGCGCACCCTGCCGCTGGCCGCGCTGGTCTACCTGACGCTGGTCGCCTATCCGCGCTATATCGACTGGCAGAGCGGCCTGTGGATGAGCCCGGAGCAGCTGATCCGCCAGCTGGCGGTGCAGGGAAATTCATCATCGCAAAAGGCCAGCCGCTGGCAGCGCTGGCAGCTCAAACTGAGCTATCTCGCCCAAACACTTCGCTAACGAACTATTTATCCTGATTTATTAAAGAAAAGCGGTCATCAAGCCGTTACACACTGTTCATCAACGGATCGATCTGGGAAAAATAATGGAAGAGCAAGCTATCCGCCACCTGCTGAATGGCCGTCGATATCTTTTACTACAAGGACCCATGGGCCCCTGCTTTTCACGTCTGGCAAGCTGGTTACAGAGCAGCCACCGTGAAGTGAAGCAGGTCTGCTTTAATGCCGGGGACGCGTGGTATGCCGCAAAAGAGACCGCGCTGCACTACACCGGCTCCGTGAAAAACTTTGCCTTCTGGCTGCGCGAGCTACACAAAACCTACCCCTTCGACACGGTCGTCTGTTTTGGTGACTGTCGCCCGATGCACATCGAAGCGAAGAAGTGGGCGCGCAGCAAAGCCATCGATTTCCTGGCGTTTGAAGAGGGTTATTTCCGCCCGTTCTACATCACCCTGGAAAAAGGGGGCGTGAACGCCTTCTCCTCGATGCCCATCGACGCCAGATATTATCGCGAACAGCCGCTGCCGGAGGTGAAAACCCCGACGCCGTGGAAACCGAGCTCCTTTAACCGTGCCGCCCATGCCATGCTCTACTATGCGGCGGGCTGGTTTGGCCGCCATCGCTACCGGGGCTATCGCCACCATAAGTCGTTCTCCCCGTGGTATGAGATGCGCTGCTGGTTCCGCGCCGGACGTCGTAAGCTGTGGTATCGCTGGCAACAGCGCCATATGCTGAGCCATATCACCGGCCAGCTGGATAACGAATACTATCTGGCGATTCTGCAGGTCTACAACGACAGCCAGATTATTCACCACAGCCCGTATAAAGACGTGCGTGACTATATCGAAACCGTGATCCGCTCCTTTGCCCGGCACGCGTCAAAAGAGCGCCACCTGGTGTTCAAGCACCACCCGATGGATCGTGGTCACCGCTTTTACGGCATCCTGATTAACAAGCTGACCGAAAAGTACGGCATTACTGGCCGGGTGATCTATGTTCACGATCTCTCCCTGCCCGCCCTGCTGACCCACACCCGGGGGGTGATTACCGTCAACAGCACCGCGGGCCTGTCGGCGCTGATCCATAACAAGCCGCTCAAGGTGATGGGCAAAGCGCTGTACGACATCGAAGGGTTAACCTGGCAAGGGCCGCTGAACCAGTTCTGGCAGGCGGATTTTGCTCCCGATAAAAAGTTGTTCCAGCGTTTTCGTACCCACCTGCTCTATCACACGCAGATCAACGCCGTCTTTTACGGCAAGTCGGACTGGCTCACTATCCCGACAGAAGTTCCTCTGCCGACGCCGCTTGCCGATTCCGAACTCGAACGCTAATTCATCCCTACGCCGGGGAAATTACCCCGGCGGATCCGATCTACCCCTCGCTTTTATCCCTCCGTTGTAAAAATCCCTAATGTTTATCCCGATTCTGGCCGTTATAACCTAAGACAAATTTTCATGCCGAACCCTGTACTGACATATTTTGTCAGCCACACCGGCATAATTCACAGCAATGGCTTAAATAACGGGAAAGCTCATATGACAATTCCGACCAGGAGTCGCTCGGCTGAAAGGTTGGTTGATATTCTGCTGGAGCTTCATTTACACGGCGTGGTTAGCCGTCAGGCATTGATGCATAAATTTAATATTACTGAGCGCACGGTCTATCGCGATCTGAATGCACTTTCGCCCATTGTGGAGCACTGCGGAGACGGGCAGTACCGGCTAATTCATGCCCGTCCGGGCCATGCCAGCCCAGGGCTGCATCATGTCATAGCTAACTTTCTGAATGTCGATAACTTTTTCCCGGCAACAGGCCGCGAATTCTGGGACAAACTGGAGTCTAGAGTCGAGGAAAACCATATTATGATCCTCGGTAACGATGCCGAAAGAACGGGTCCTAAGGATATTCACAGCCTGTTAGCGGACTTTGAAAAGGCGATTAAGGGACAGCAGATTTGCCAGATCCTGTATAAAGGAAAGTCGCGACAGATTAGCCCCTATAAAGTAATTAACAAAAAGAACATATGGTATTTACAAGCCACCGAAGAGAAGCGTTTGAAATCGTTTTCTTTGAGCCTGATCCAGTGGCTGGATATACAAAGCAAGACCTTCACCCCGGACAATGACATCCTCGAACTGCTGGAAAAAAATCCCGACCCCTGGGTCAGCGAAGAGACGTTCGAAGTGGACGTATTTATTCCCACCCGCATTGCGCACTATTTTAAGCGTCGCGATCTGCTCCCCGACCAGGAAATTCTGGCGGAGGACAAAAAGGGCATCACTCTGCGCTGCCATGCCGCACATGAGAACCAGATCCTGCCGCTGCTGTTCTACTGGCTGCCCAACATTCAGGTGCTGGAACCGGCCTGGCTGAAGCAGAAGTTTGTCGGCACGTTAGAAGAGTATCTCGCCAGCGCGGAGTGATCCGCGTCTGACGGCGTGATCCTCTTCACACAATTTCCCCCTGCAACGGCGAGCCTGAACCACTCGCCCTCTTCTTTGACCGTTCATCCCGCCATACAACCACTCACCGATTTACCTTCCTTTACACGCGCAAGGCTCTGGCAAGATCGCCTCAGCATTACTCAACATCTCTCACAGCGAACCCTGACCCTTTTTTTCATCTAAAAAACCAGGTTTTATTATGGACATTAAAAAACTACTTAAGCACGTTCCCTGGCTGCTCCTCGGGATCCTCGGTGCCTGTTGTCTTGCCGTGGTTGCCCTGCGCCGCGGCGAGCACATCAGCGCCCTGTGGATCGTCGTGGCCTCGGTGTCGGTCTATCTGGTGGCGTACCGCTACTACAGTCTCTATATCGCGCAGAAGGTCATGAAGCTTGACCCGACGCGTGCCACTCCGGCGGTGATTAACAACGACGGCCTGAACTACGTGCCAACCAACCGCTACGTGCTGTTTGGTCACCACTTTGCCGCCATCGCGGGCGCTGGCCCGCTGGTCGGCCCGGTGCTGGCCGCGCAGATGGGCTACCTGCCGGGTACCCTGTGGCTGCTCGCAGGCGTGGTGCTGGCGGGTGCGGTGCAGGACTTTATGGTGCTGTTTATCTCTTCCCGCCGTAACGGCGCGTCTCTGGGTGAGATGATCAAAGAAGAGATGGGCCGCGTGCCGGGCACCATCGCCCTGTTCGGCTGCTTCCTGATTATGATCATCATCCTTGCGGTGCTGGCCCTGATCGTGGTGAAAGCCCTGGCCGAAAGCCCGTGGGGCGTGTTCACCGTCTGCTCCACCGTACCGATTGCACTGTTCATGGGGATCTACATGCGATTCCTGCGTCCGGGCCGCGTGGGTGAGGTGTCGGTGATCGGTATCGTGCTGCTGGTGGCCTCCATTTACTTCGGCGGCGTGATTGCGCACGACCCGTACTGGGGCCCGGCACTGACCTTCAAAGACACCACCATCACCTTCGTGCTGGTTGGCTATGCCTTTGTCTCTGCCCTGCTGCCGGTATGGCTGATTCTGGCGCCGCGTGATTACCTGGCGACCTTCCTGAAAATCGGCGTGATCGTCGGGCTGGCGATCGGCATCGTGATCATCAACCCTGAGCTGAAAATGCCTGCGGTGACCCAGTACATTGACGGTACCGGTCCACTGTGGAAAGGCGCCCTGTTCCCGTTCCTGTTTATCACTATCGCCTGTGGCGCGGTCTCTGGCTTCCATGCCCTGATTGCCTCCGGCACCACGCCGAAGCTGCTGGCGAACGAAAACGACGCCCGTCTGATCGGTTACGGCGCGATGCTGATGGAGTCCTTCGTGGCGATCATGGCCCTGGTGGCCGCATCCATCATCGAGCCGGGTCTCTACTTTGCGATGAACACCCCGCCTGCGGGCCTGGGCATCACCATGCCAAACCTGCATGAGATGGGCGGTGACAACGCGGCGCTGATTATGGCGCAGCTGAAAGACGCCAGCGCCCACGCGGCGGCGACCGTCAGCTCCTGGGGCTTTGTGATCTCCCCTGAGCAGATCATGCAGACCGCGAAAGATATCGGCGAACCGTCGGTACTGAACCGTGCCGGTGGCGCGCCAACGCTGGCTGTCGGTATTGCTCACGTGTTCCACAAAGTGCTGCCGTGGGCGGACATGGGCTTCTGGTACCACTTCGGTATTCTGTTCGAAGCGCTGTTCATCCTGACCGCGCTGGACGCCGGTACCCGCGCAGGCCGCTTTATGCTGCAGGACTTGCTGGGTAACTTCGTGCCGTTCCTGAAGAAAACCGACTCGCTGGTGGCGGGCATTCTCGGTACCGCCGGCTGCGTAGGCCTGTGGGGTTACCTGCTGTATCAGGGCGTTGTTGACCCACTGGGCGGCGTGAAGAGCCTGTGGCCGCTGTTCGGGATCTCTAACCAGATGCTGGCGGCTGTTGCTCTGGTGCTCGGTACCGTGGTGCTGGTGAAGATGAAGCGCACCAAATACATCTGGGTGACCGTGGTGCCAGCCCTGTGGCTGCTGCTCTGCACTACCTGGGCGCTGGGTCTGAAACTGTTCAGCACCAACCCGCAGCTGGAAGGCTTCTTCTTTATGGCTAACCAGTACAAAGAGAAGATTGCCGCAGGCGGCGGTGAGCTGACCGCACAGCAGGTTGCCAACATGAACCATATCGTGGTGAACAACTACACCAACGCGGGTCTGAGCATTCTGTTCCTGGTGGTGGTTTACAGCATCATCTTCTACGGCATCAAAACCTGGATGAAGGTGCGTGACGCCGACGGCCGTACGGATAAAGAGACCCCGTATGTGCCGGTACCGGAAGGCGGCGTGAAGACCTCTTCGCACCATTAAAAAAATGGCGGGTGGCGCTACGCTGACCCGCCCTACACAGAAACTGTAGGCCCGGTAAGCGTAGCGCCACCGGGCTTTTTCTGTCTGGAACCCACAATGTTTGGTAACTTAGGCGAAGCGAAAAAATACCTCGGTCAGGCGGCAAAAATGCTGATTGGCATCCCGGACTATGACAACTACGTTGAACATATGAAGACCAACCATCCGGATAAGCCGTACATGACCTACAACGAATTCTTCCGCGAGCGTCAGGAAGCGCGCTACGGCGGAGGAGGAGAAGGCGGCGTACGCTGCTGCTAAAGGAGAGAACATGACACCGATTGCCGTTACCCTGCTCACCGGCTTTCTCGGCGCGGGCAAAACCACCCTGCTGCGCCACATCCTCAACGAACAACACGGCTTTAAAATCGCGGTCATCGAAAACGAGTTCGGGGAAGTCTCCGTAGATGACCAGCTGATTGGCGATCGCGCCACCCAGATCAAAACCCTGACCAACGGCTGCATCTGCTGCACCCGCTCGAACGAACTCGAAGATGCCCTGCTCGACCTGCTCGACAGCCGCGATCGCGGCGAAATCGACTTCGACCGCCTGGTGATTGAGTGCACCGGCATGGCCGACCCCGGCCCGATTATTCAGACCTTCTTCTCCCACGAGATCCTCTGCCAGCGCTACCTGCTGGACGGCGTGATCGCCCTGGTCGACGCGGTTCATGCCGACGAGCAGATGAACCAGTTCACTATCGCCCAGTCGCAGGTGGGCTATGCCGACCGCATCCTGCTGACCAAAACCGACGTGGCGGGCGAGAGCGAAAAACTGCGTGAGCGCCTGACGCGCATCAACGCCCGCGCGCCGATCTATACCGTCACCCATGGCGATATCGATCTCGCCCAGCTGTTCAACACCAACGGCTTTATGCTGGAAGAGAACGTGACGGCTAAGCCGCGCTTCCACTTTATGGCCGACAAGCAGAACGACGTCTCCTCCATCGTGGTCGAGCTGGATTACCCGGTGGATATCAGCGAGGTCTCCCGGGTGATGGAGAACCTGCTGCTCTCGTTTGCTGACAAACTGCTGCGCTACAAGGGGATGCTGTGGATCGACGGCGAACCGAACCGCCTGCTGTTCCAGGGCGTGCAGCGCCTCTACAGCGCCGACTGGGACCGCCCGTGGGGCGAGGAAGTCCCGCACAGCGTAATGGTGTTTATCGGCATTGAGCTGCCGGAAGAGGCGATCCGCGCGGGGTTTGCGGAATTGAAGAAGTAAGATCTGCACTCCCTGTTTACAACGAAGGGGAGTGCTTTCTTTACGGCGCGAATGACGATGAATCAATGTAAATAAAGGTTATAAACTGTAAAACTGAAAACGGGCTACGTAATGATCATCGACACCCTTGATTCGTCTCTGACTATTATTAACGCCCTATTCACCGTCTGTTTAGGGAATAAACTCAATCGATCTTAAACACGATAGAATCAATCATTGACCCTGCGACAAAGAAACCATCCCGCAACAATAATCCTGTAATAAATTTACACAATCAGCATAAAACCGCGACCCTCATCACATTTGCAGTCATAAACCTCGCCTGTTAGGGTGTGCCCAGATTAATTTGACGACGAGGAAGAAAACATGAAAAAGCTTAATATCTTTATCCTTTCCGCCCTGACAGCCATTTCCGGCTCTGCCATGGCAATGGGCGGCAGCATTGAGCAGGGTAAAAACTACACCAACCTCAATCTGGAAATGGGTAAATCCTCCTCCGGTCTGTACGCTGAAAGTAACTGGCTGAAAAACACCGATGACGGCACCCAGACCGGTGGCGTTGGCGCAGGCTACAATTTCGAAGTCGGCCCGGTGATGCTGAATGCGGGTGCGAAAGCCATCTACATCGGCCCGAAAAAAGGCGATAACGGCGTTGCATTCCCGGTTGGCGGCGGCGTTAACCTTGCCCTGACGGATAGCATTAATGTGTTCGGTGAGGGTTACGTTGCGCCAGAAGGCCTGAACAACAGCGTTAAGAACTACGTGGAAGCTAACGGCGGCGTGAGCTGGACCCCAATCAAACCGGTTACGCTGAAAGTGGGTTACCGCCACGTGAGCGTTGACGGCAAAGACGGCCGTCCAAACCATACCCTGATTGACGGTGCCTACGTTGGCGGCGGCGTGAGCTTCTAAGGCTCCGTAGAAAATGTGTTGCCGGGTGGCGCTGCGCTTACCCGGCCTACAACACTGCCGGTTTGTTCCCTCTCCCCTTTGGGGAGAGGGTCAGGGTGAGGGGAAATACCTAGCGGCGGATCACCACCAGCTTCTGGTTCACAAACTCTTTAATCCCCAGATCCGACAGCTCGCGCCCGTAACCGGAACGTTTTACGCCGCCAAACGGCAGCTCCGGCGCGGTATCGGTGAGCCAGTTGATCCACACCATCCCGGTTTCGATTTTCGAGGCCATCTTTTTGGCGCGATCGATATCTTTACTGAACACCGCGCCGCCCAGCCCGTAGTGCGAGTCGTTGGCGAGCTTCACCGCCTCATCATCGTTTTTCACCACGTAGATCTGCGCCACCGGGCCGAAGAACTCTTCGAAATACGCCGGGTTATCGCGGGTGATATTGGTCAGAATGGTCGGCTCAAAGAAGCTGCCTTCACGCTGGACGGGTTTGCCGCCGTAATGCAGCGTCGCGCCGTTCTTCACCGCCTCGTCCACCTGTTTCGTCAGGGTCTCCAGCGCCTCTTTCGACGACAGCGGCCCAAGTCGGGTGCCCTCGTCGAGCGGATCGCCGATCTTAATCGCGCGGAATGCCTCGGTGTATTTCGTCAGGAACTGCTCGGCCACCTTTTCATGCACGATAAAACGCTTGGCGGCGGTACAGACCTGTCCGGCATTGGCCAGACGGGCGTTGACGCCGATCTTCACCGCCTTCTCCAGATCCGCATCGTCCAGCACCACGAACACGTCGTTGCCGCCCAGTTCGAGGGTCGATTTCTTGATGTGCTTCGCCGCCTGCGCGGCCACCACGCTACCGGCCTTCTCGGACCCGGTCAGGGCCGCACCCTGCACGCGATCGTCGGCGATGATATTCGCCACCTGATCGGAAGAGATAAACAGGGTAGTCCATGCTCCGTCCGGGGCACCGGCCTCGCGCACCAGATGGGCGAACGTCTCGGCGCAGTGCGGCACGATGCTCGCATGTTTGGCGATCACCGGGTTACCCGCCGCCAGGTTCGGGGCCAGCACGCGCATTAGCTGGTAGTAAGGGAAGTTCCACGGCTCCACGGCCATCACCACGCCGATCGGGTGATGCTCCACCCACGCCTCGCCCATCTCGGACGGGTATTTCACCGGGGCGAGAAACTGTTTGGCGTTATCCGCATAGTAGCGGGCAATCTGCGCGCAGAGTTTTACCTCACCGCGGCTCTGAGCAATGAGTTTACCCATCTCCACGCTGGCAATTTTCGCCAGCTCTTCGGTACGGGAGTCAATCAAATCCGCCAGCTTGTGCAGCACCGCCAGGCGCTTGTCGATGCTGCCCTTCGACCAGTCGGAGTGGTAGAGCGCATCGGCGGTGTTCAGCGCCGCCTCGACATCAGCATCGGTATGAGAAGGATATTCTTTGATGAGTTTGTTGTTGGCAGGATTCACTGTCTTATAGGCCATTGTTGCCTCCTTTTTTACCGCGTTGGGTATTAAGGGTAGTCAAAATGGCTGAGCTTGCAGGTAAAGTTAGGTATAAAGGGAACGCCACCCGGAGGGTGGCGTGAGAGATTCTGGTCTTATGGCACCGGGATCTATGCGACGCAGCATTCGTTCCAGCTGTCTTTAAAGACAATATTTCCCTATTCGCTATTTTTATTTCTGGCAAGGTATTTTTCTAATATACCAACAACCTTTGAACATATAGAGAATGCAACAAACCATAACGCGGCATATACGAACTTCATTGGCCACACAACAGACAGCAGAAGGCAAACTATAAAGCCACCTACAAACAGTACGGATTCAAAGAAACTCCAGATTTGAACCGTCACTAATACTAAAGCCTTTAAAATATACTTATACTTAAATGAGAAGGAACTGCTATTTGGCATTTAATTTACTCTCAACCATTTCTATTATTTTATAAAATAGGGCTACCCCAGTTGGTTTGCTAAATGAACCGCTCCCACAAAGGGTTTTTCGAGGGTAAAGTCGATTATATCGAGCGCGCTACCATCAGATGGCATCTGTTCTTTTAATCACTAAAATTTCCCGCGAACCGCATCACTCCACTGCTCATCGGTAGTTTCTGGGATATCACTATAATCGATTTCATTATCAGACTTTTCCTCCAATGCCAGTAGTTCATTTTTATGCAGCGTACTACAAGGTGGCATTTCATCGCGTTTCAATCTCACCACTTCCTGCATTTTCATTTCCATATTAATTAACGTACTCCTGTTGCAGTAAGATTAATCACCGGGATAACCAGCATTTCCTGAGCGTAGAACATCGTCAGATTACTGAAAGAATATATACGCCCTGATAACTTAACATTAACGGTATTACCGTAGCCGCTAATGATCGCACTACCATTATCTGAAACAAGAAAAGGCTCGCTTTTCCTAAGCTGCTCTATCGTCTGATTTTTATCATCCAGATAGTAGCGATAAATATCAGGTACGGTTGCCCCGCCCCCATACTGCGTGACGTAAAGCGTCACTTTTTCTGAAATCGCCTTTTTTATCACTAAACGATCGTCGCTTCGGCTCTTCATGAAGTATTCATAAGAAAAATAGCCTGCAACGATAACAAGCAACAGGACAGTGGTAAGCCGATGTAACCATTTAATAGCCGTGCTGACGTGCATAATTTATTCCCTGCTTTATCCAAAACTGATCGCGCGGGTCGTCACCATAAGGAAATTTACCATGCCATGCACCCCACTGCGGGCGTGATGTCTGCGCATGCGATTGCGCAAAGCCTGCCCCCATATAAAACGTTTCTTCAGGTATACCCGCAGCAAATCCTGTTGCGCCATAATTAAAATTGCCAAAATTTGCCAGGTTTCTGTCTTGCTGTTTGTAATCCCATGGTCCACGATTTCGGACTTTTTGATAGAACCAGTAATAAATTTGCGGCAAGGCCATATTTCTCGACATTCCATTGATACGAGCCTCGCGCATATTCTTATGAATAAGTTCAAAACCCTCTTTGGGTAATAATGGTATAACGGCCATATATTCATTCCTTTGATAATTTTACCTATAACTCCATGATGCGTCGCCGTTATTTTATTTAACCATGAAATTTATACCACTATTCTTATCACATAACGACCTCTCCCTAAATTATCACAGGCGACACCCTTCTCCGCTCATGCTATAACCCTTTAAACCCCTCCGGTAGCCACCATGACCCATACGCGCCACGTCAATCAGACTTTCCGCCGCCAGCCAGGCGTTGAACTGCGCAGCACCTGGCAAAGCACCCAGGCCTATAAGCGTCACAGCCATGCGCAACTTTCGATTGGCGCTATCCTGGAGGGGCAAACCTGCTGCACCTGCAACGGCGAGCCGTTTATCCTTTACCCTGGCGATCTGATCGTCATTCCCGCCCATATGCCGCACAGCTGTAATCCGGTCGCAGGGCAGCCGCGCAGCTACCATATGCTGTATCTGGAGTCCGACCTTCAGCCCGCCATGCAGGTGATCCGCAGCGAAGCGCTGTTTCGCCAGTATTTGACCGTGGTTGAAACACTCGCGGCCACGGCCATCGACAGGCTGCTCTCCCTGCTTGCCGCCACGCCAACGCAGTCCGCCGCCCTGCGTCCTACCAGCCTTGCGCTTCAGCAGACGCTTCGTCAAAGCCTGCAAACGCCGCCTTCTCTGGATGTCTTAGCCCGGCGCTTCTCGCTGCGCAAAGAGACGCTTATCAGAACCTTTAAGCAGGATACGGGCCTGACGCCCGGCACTTTTCTGAACATTTCCCGGATAGAGTTCGCCAAAGCGCGCCTGCGCGCCGGAGATGATATAGCCGACGTCAGCTACCAGAGCGGCTTTGCCGATCAGAGCCACTTCCATAAAACCTTTGTCAGCTATACGGCCGCGACGCCGCGCCAGTACGCCACCGGGCGATCAATATCTGACAATAATTAGCGCTCGCCTCGGCGTAGCCTGACCTCAGTCTTGCTGATGAGGTCACTATGGAACTGCTTACCCCTCTCTTTCCGCCCGCTTTTTTGGCCCTCGCGCTGGCGCATTTTGTCGCCCTGCTCAGCCCCGGCCCGGATTTCTTTTTGCTGATGGGCTTCGCTGCCCGCCACCGTCTGCGCGGCAGCGCCGGGCTGTGCGTGGGGATCGCCGCGGGCAACGGGCTCTATATCCTGCTGGTGATAGTAGGCTGGAGCGCGCTGCGTCAGTTCACGCTGCTGTTCAGTATTATCGAGCTGCTGGGCGCGTTGTATCTGCTGTGGATCGGCTGGCAGCTGGTGCAAAGCCGCGCCCGCACGCTGGCGCTGGATAACCCAGAGCCGCAGCGACCTGCCTGGCGAAAGCAGCTCCTGCTTGGGCTGGGATCGGCAGTGTTAAATCCGAAAAACGCGCTTTTTTATCTGGCGCTGATGACTGCCCTGCTCGGCCCGAATGTCACCCTGCTGCAGCAGTCGGTGAGTGGGATCTGGATGGTCACGGTGGTGCTGATGTGGGATCTGGCGGTGGTGTCGTTTATCGCCCTGCCCACCGTACAACGGCGGCTGAGCGATAACATCTGGAAAATTGAGCGCGTGGCGGGGGTAGTGCTAATGTTATTTGGCGCAGGGATCCTGTGGCGATTTTTCATCTCAATCTGAATGTAGAGAAAGCGCCGGGTGGCGGCTTCGCCTTACCCGGCCCGTAGCCCCGGTAAGCGCAGCGCCACCGGGGAAAATGCCAGCTCCCTTGCCCCTTCGCCTTTTCTCCCTCTATCCTTAACCCTATGGAAAAACTCGCTGAACTCAAACGCGCCAAGCTCCTGGCGCTGTCGCTGCTGCTGATTGCCGCCGCGACCTTTATCGCCACCCTCTTCCTGCCGCAGACCTTCTGGGTACGGGGGGTAAAAGCTATTGCCGAAGCGGCAATGGTGGGCGCACTGGCTGACTGGTTTGCCGTGGTGGCTCTGTTCCGCCGGGTGCCGATCCCCTTTATCTCGCGCCATACGGCCATTATTCCGCGCAATAAAGACCGGATTGGCGACAATCTCGGCCAGTTTGTGCAGGAGAAGTTCCTCGATACCCAGTCGCTGGTGGCGCTCATCCGCCAGCATGAACCGGCTCTGCTTATCGGCAACTGGTTCAGCCAGCCCGATAACGCCCAGCGCGTCGGGCAGCATATCATGCAGGTGATGAGCGGTTTTCTCGAGCTGACCGACGACGGGCGCATTCAGCGCATGCTCAAGCGGGCGGTGCATAAAGCGCTGGATAAGGTCGATTTCAGCGAAACCAGCGCCGCCATGCTGGAGAGCATGACCAAAAACAACCGTCACCAGGTGCTGCTAGATGCGGTGATTAATCGCCTGATTACGCTCCTGCAGCGCGATACCACCCGCGACTTTATCGCCGCGCAAATCGTCCACTGGCTGAAAACCGAGCATCCGCGCAAGGCGATGATTTTGCCTACCGAGTGGCTGGGGGATCAGAGCGCCGAGCTGGTGTCTAATGCGGTGAATGCCATTCTGGATGACGTCAGCCACGACCGCACCCATCAGATCCGTCAGGCCTTCGATCGCGCGGTGCTTAAGCTGGTGGAAAATCTGAAAAACGATCCGGAAACCGCGGCCAAAGCCGAGAACATCAAAGAATATCTCAAGAACGACGAGGCCTTTAACCGCTATCTGGGGGAAATGTGGGCCGACCTGCGCCAGTGGCTGAAGGCCGATATGCAAAGCGACGACTCCCGGGTGAAGCAGCGCCTCGCCAACGCCGGGCTGTGGTTTGGTGAAACCCTGGTGGCGGATACCAACCTGCGCGCCTCGCTGAACGAGCATCTGGAGCAGGCCGCCCATCGCGTGGCGCCGGATTTTGCCCGCTTCCTTACCCGCCACATCAGCGACACGGTCAAAGGCTGGGATGCCAAAGATATGTCCCGGCAGATCGAGCTGAACATCGGCAAAGACCTGCAGTTTATCCGCGTCAACGGCACCCTGGTGGGCGGCACCATCGGGCTGATTTTGTTCCTGCTCTCGCAGCTGCCCGACGTGCTGCCCCTCCTCACCCGGTAAAAGGATTACGGATTGCGGATCACGTAGCGCGTCGGCGCAAAGCAGTTAAGGATCAGGTGCATAAGGAACACCATGGTCAGGGTCGCCACCAGCGCCACCGTCACTGAAACGATGCGGTAGAGATCGCTGAACACCAGGTCGCCGTCGGGGTGCATGTTCTGGCCAAACATGATCCCGATGGTGGTGATGCTGGCAAACCCGACCCCGGCTCCCACCTTCTCCATCACGTGCAGGCGAGCGCCAAACGCCAGCCCGAGGCCGATCAGCGGCATCATCAGCAGCATATGGCTGCTGTGATCGTACAGCACCAGCTGCACCAGCAGAATGTAGAGGCAGCCGAGCACCACCCCGACCACGCGCCAGAGGGAGCTCATCACCGCTCCGCGATAATGCATCGGGAAGAGGATCAGCACGCCCGCCATCAGCGCCGACAGGGAGTCGCTGAGATCGCTTATCTGGAATACCACAAAAATCATCGTCGCCACGGTGCCGGAGAGCAGCGACTCATGGCGCACCCGGGCGGCGTCTTTCTCCAGCCGCGGCGGCGGCGTGCGCGGTTCCACGTCCGGCAGCAGATAGTGCATCAGCGCGCTCAGGCACACCGCCATCACGCTGGCCTCGAGGTTGGAGAACAGCAGCGTGTGCCAGTTGGTGGTGGGGTAGCTCATAAAGTTGAGCATGGTGCTCTGGCATACCACCCCCATCGAGCCAAACAGAAACAGCGGCCCCTGGCTCATAAAGCGAAAACGCATCACGTAGAGGCCAAACACCACCAGGGTCATTATCAGCGGCCACTGCGCCAGATAGCCGATAATGAACACCATTTCGATACAGTTCAGCGCAGAGCTGAACACGAACTGTTTGGCGACGTGGCGGTTAAACACCGGCACCAGCGACAGCAGCATGATCGGGTAGATCACAAAGAAGACGCCGTAGCTGGTGCTGTAAAAGCTCGACACGCTGAGGGCAATCATCCCGGCAAAGACGATGCGCAACGTCTGACGAAAGTCGTTGGCGGTGTAGACGATATTGCCGTGCGGGGTAAAGACCCGCGCCAGGGTATTAATAGACATGATCAATACACATAGTGCAGCAGGCTGACGAGGTGGATCTGCATCCCGGAGAAGAAACGGGCAAACGGACCTTCGCTGTTATAGAGCTGCACGGTGGCGCGCGCCCCGGTCGGCAGGTGCTTCGGCAGGGCTTCGTCCAGTGCCACGTGGATGCGCATGCGCTGGGCATCACGCACCCAGCGGTTGGAGGTCTCCGGCTCCGACAGCTGGCCGTTGACCGCCTCCTGTCCCGCTAAAATACCGGCATCGCTGCTGATAACGTGGGCGCGGAACACGCGGCCCGGGAAGGCGTCAAACACCACCGCGGCGTCGGTGTCCTGATGGGTGTGGCGCAGGCTCTTCTCGCGGAAATCGGCGACGATATCGCTCTGGTTATTCACCAGCGCCAGTGCCGCCAAGCCCGAGGCGGCATAAAAGCCGGGGCTCAGCTGGACGTTACTGACCGTGCCGTCGGCCTCGGCGTAAATTTTCGTCCAGCCGAGGTTGAGTTCAGCCTCGTCCAGCGCGTTGCGGTATTTTTGCAGGGTCACGTTCTGCTTTTCATCGCGCTCGCCGCGCTCAATGCGCAGCTGATGGATGCTGGCGTCCAGATTGGCGACGGCCTGCTCGCTGCTCTGCCAGGTGGTACGGACCTTATCGAGATCC
The DNA here is from genome assembly GCF_036780805.1 of Leclercia sp. Lineage (NCBI taxonomy): Bacteria > Pseudomonadati > Pseudomonadota > Gammaproteobacteria > Enterobacterales > Enterobacteriaceae > Leclercia > Leclercia sp. The sequence continues at coordinate 273,721 of NZ_DAIQCE010000003.1, forward strand.
GCCTGGGAGACGTTCTGCAGGGTGCTCAGTTTCTGATAGCGCTCAAAGGTCACTTTATCGTTGCGGGCGGTGAGCTGGGCGGTTTTCAGGCTGGCCTGGGCCGCCACGATCTGCGCGTCCAGCTGCTGGTTGGCGAGCCGCGCCTGCTGCAGGGCAATTTCCGCGGCCTCGACTTTATTGCGGAACGGCGTCGGGTCGAGCTCAAACAGCAGATCGCCCTTCTTCACCTGGCTGTTGTTATGGACATGCACCGCCGCCACATAGCCGGAGACGCGCGCCGATACCGGCGTGACCACGCGCATCACCGTGGCGTCCGGCGTCAGCGGGATCCAGATATCCGCGACAATAAAATAGACAAACATCAGCAGGAAAGAGGCAATACTCACCCTTACCCAGCGGGCAAACTTTTGTTCAGGGGTCATGATTATTGGGTCTTGTTATCTTCTTCGCGGATTGTCCGCAAATTGCAGGCGATTTGATTGAGTGTGGCGCTGAAAATGTCGAGATGATCCGGAGCGATATTCTGCGATACCCGCTCCTGGAACGTTTCGATTACCTGGGTCAGCGTTTTCAGCACCGCGTTCCCCTCGGGTGTGAGCGTCAGCAGCCGGATGCGCTTGTCGTAAGGCGATGTGGTGCGCAGCAGGTAGCCCTGCTTTTCCAGCTGTGAAAGAGTGCGCATAAGCGGCGGCAGTTCAATACCCTGCACCTCCGCCAGTTCGCTTACCGAGACGTTATCCCCTAAGGATTTGAGCTGCATCATCACCGTCCAGCTCGACTGGGTTAACCCGGTTCCGATAATGGCGTCGTCAATCACCGCGCGCCACTGACGCACAATCATTGCCATTCGCATGCCCATCGGCCGGCGGCAGAACAGATCTTCTTCACGCATGGGGGAACCTCGCTTCACACGCTGAGAAGATAATAGTTATCAGGATAAGTATCAAGAAACGAGGAACTAAAGAGCAGGAATTGCGAAAGCGTGACTACGCCTGTTTATTTAGCTGCAGATACGTGTCTGCCTGCGGAGATAGGTTTCAATGGCGATCCATTCGGTAAGACGTTTATAGAGAAGAAGAATGGCCACGGGCAACAGGCTGTTGATCCCCTGGCTGATATCGGGCCCCGCGGGCGACATCCTGCCCAGGTTATTGAACGGCACGTTGGTCAGCCTTAACAGGTTGAAGTAATCCATACGCAAAAGCTGCGGGAAGCTCTGCTGCGAGATATTACACAAACATTCATGGTAAATCCGCAGCTGCTGCTCTTCGCTATCGGTCGTCTCGATCAGGATCAACATCGCTTTTTCCAGACTTTTTTGTGCCGCGATCATTCTTTCCATACGGGTCCCTTACAGCATTAAACGCACTGATCAAATTTTTTATACAAGCCGGTCAGATTGGTCACGGAAAACTTGCGATAAATATTGCGTCGATGATGGCTGACGGTTTTTCCGGTCACGTCCAGGTAACGTGTAATCTCTTTATTCTTTTTCCCCGACACAATATAAGGCAGCAGCATGCTCTCCATGCGGGTTAAAGGTTGTTGTTTTTCAAGTTGATGCCAGCGAACATTTTTAAAAATAGTGACCGGTTGCTCTTCCTGGGAAAAATGAGCAAGACAGGCGCGTAATGTTCGCACGGCGTTTTTACAATCGATAGTATAATCCGCGATGGTATTAATAAGTATATTTTCAATCGTACTTTCGTAGCACACATCCCGGGTAATAAAAATAAAATAGCTCTGCTCGTAACGATTTTTCACATCCAACAGGGCGTTCAGCACCTTGATATCAGACTCACCGTAATCCACCACAATGGCTTTGGTGCGGACCAGATCCTCCCGGGTCGCATTTTTAATATCATCGAGGTACAGTACCCGTTGAAACGATGGCGCGTCGGTCATGAGTTGTTCGACCAGCATGGAAAAGCCCTGCTGAAAATATCTACAGGATGTTAATACAATAATCATCATCTATATCCCTGGCATCACTGTGGATTTAATCATAATCCTTTAGAATGTAATAATTTTCAATTAACACTTTTCGGTGGATTATAAGAATATTCTTAATCGATTAGCGGCAATTCGTGCTCTTCCTCACAGAAAATAATATTTAAGCGAAACATTTATCTGTAATTACAGCGGGATATCCAATCAGCTAAGACTTTTCCAAATAGGGGCAGATCAATCTGACCCTGCCCCTTATTTTCTTTTGATATGCTGCAAAATGTAACGAAGGATTAAACGGTGTATGCGTTTTTATATTCGCCATTGCGAAATAAAATCATTACGCAATTATAGAAGGACTTAAATATGAGCAATTCTTTTCGATTGACGCGTCTGGCTGCCAGTATGAGCTTACTTTTTGGCAGCGGTTTAATTTTATCCCCGGCATTCGCTAACGCCTGCACTACTTTTTCGCAGGAAGGAACCTGTGGATTAACTGAATATGATATGACGTCTCCGATAACACCAAAGCCTACCGCCTGGTATTTCACGCTGCCCACCCAGGATGCGGCCATTAATAGCACGGCTAAAGCGCAAAACGTCTATTTCGCCAGCGGTACCTCTTCGCGTACCGCTTTGGATGTACAACAGCTTCTCGTCGATGGCACAAATCTAAGTGGCCATTATATTAACGTCAGTAAAAACGGTTCGGCCACCCTTTCACTGGAAAACAATGCCAGCGTGGACTGGATCGAAGCGGGGGGCTCGGAAACCAACACCAGGATTATCGTTGATGATTCAACCCTGAATGGTGCCAGTGCGGCGGTAGATTATGACAGTACCGAAAAAACGCCGGTCTATTCTAAAAACTATGCCAAAGGGCTCGCCATTTATCTGGATATCTCCAATAGCGGCGATACCGATATTGATATCCAAAACGGCAGCCAGCTTAACGGTTCGATCGTTGCCGGTGGCGCAGGTAAACATGACATCACCCTGGAGGAGAGTCACATCCAGGGTGGCAGTATTAGTCTGTATAACACCCAAAATAATGATTCAATCACTCTCCTTAACAGCGGTATTGATATCACGGGTGCTTTTGTACCCTTCTCCACGTCTATTGCAAGTAATGCGGTTGAAATTTCCGCTTCTGAGGATGCTGATAAAAATCACGCGGTGGTCATCAATCACAGTCAGATCAAGGGTTCGGTGGCTATCACCAGCTCAGGCAACAACACACTCGCCATCAGTGATTCCACTGTCAGTACCACAACCCAGGCTGAGGGTAACGCCCTGAGCCTGCTGGGCGGCAAAACCACCCAACTGAACCTCGATAACAGCGAGATCGTCGGCCATACAACGCTTTCCGGCTCGAACAGCATTACCGCCTCGCTGGAGGATTCACACCTCAACGGCAACCTGATTGCCAACAAAGCCGCACAGATTGCCATGGATATTACCCGCTCCGTGCTGACAGGCAACATCGATGCCAGCACCGGCACAGGCACCGTGGATCTGCATCTGACCGACAGCACCCTCTCCGGGGACGTCAATCTTAACGGCGCGACGGTACTCCGCTCCGACCTCTGGCTGGATAACACTGCGGTGGCGGGCAAGCTGTACGGCAGCGGCGAGGCAAGCACCCTGCATCTGGCGAACATGCCTGAGTTTGGCGGAACGCAGTTCAGCCACTTTGGCAAGCTGGCGATTACGGGCGATCTGACTCTGACCGACGGCTTTAGCGATGCCAACGTGGGTAACGCCCTCACCGTTAGCGGCACCAGGGTAACCGCCCCGGTACAGCTGAGCAGCGGCACCTTAACCTTTGATAACACCAGACTTATCGCCGACACTCTGGCGCTGAGCAGCGGCGCATCGCTGAATATGGTCAACCATAGCCAGCTGCAAACCCGTTCCGATCGGCTGTTCAACCTGGCGGCCTCATCCACCCTGCCAGAGGGCTATAACGACACCGGCGCGCGTCTGGGCTTTACCGACAGCACGCTGATCCTCACCGATGACACTTACCATCTGGACTATGTGAAGGCGGTCAACGACCTGCTGGGCGCAACACAAGGTAACAGCCTGGTGATGCTCGGCACGCTGCAGAATGCCGATAACGTGGCGGGCACCGCCAGCGTAATCGATGCCGCCATGACCCAGGCCGTGCTGGCCAATACCCAGGTCACCGCCAGTAAAAACCAGCTCCATATCGGCGAGAAAGATGCGATCACCGATGAGACTATTTTCGTACGTAACGGTTTTGGCGCAGCGCAGCTGCGGTTTGAAGGTGAAGGCCAGCCGTCGGTGGAGATTGCCGGTAACCAGACGCTGACCCTGACCGGAGCCGCAGGCGCGTTAATCGACGTGGCTGGCGCACCGGACGCCCCCGTTGCGGTGGCGGTTAATAACGGGACCCTGAACTTAGGCACCGCGGCCATGCAGAACGTCACGGGCCACCTCACCGGCACCGTCACCGTGGCACCGGAAGGCACCCTGAATATCGTGGCGGGCGACCACACCCTGGTCTCCGGCGGATCCGCTGCCGGGGTAGTCAGCAGCGGCCAGGTCAACGTCCATCAGCAAGCCACTCTCCACACCGACATGACGCTGCAGGACAGCGGCCAGCTGGCGGTTAACGGCTCCCTGCTCGCAGGCCAACTCACCGCCAGCCAGGATGCGCAGATTACCGTCGGCAATGTCACCGCTGCGGGCACGCTGATGGCGGAACGTTTAGATCTGCAGGGCGCCCGGCTGTTTATCGACCCGGCCTGGACCGAGGGCGGCACGCTGGCTAACGCGTCCCGCGTGGCAAGCGGCGGCAGCGAGATTAACGGTCGCGTGACCGTGGGCCAGAACGCCCTGCTGGTGCTGGGGGATACCACCACTACCGCAGCGGAAGCCCGTTTCGCCGACAGCGGCTTAACCTGGGGTGAAAACGCGATTACGGCAGCGGTCTCGGTCCATACACCACAATTCCTCAACGCCACTCAGGGCGGGCTGCGGGTTGACGGCGCTCTGACCGGCAGTTCCACCGACCGCGACGCCGCGTTTAACAGCGTCGACTTTGCCGACCACTCTCTGCTGATGGTCAGCACCAAAGAGATGTCCAACGGCCAGGCCGCGCTGAATGCCGTCGGAGGCAGTCTGAACGTGGCCGACAACGCCGCACTTTACGTCGCAGATGCGAAGGCCAACCAGACCTATGCGGTTGCCAGAGGCTTTAGCGACGTCAGCATCGCCGGAAACGGCTGGCAGAATGAGAACCTGCGGCTGAACAAACTGCTGACGGCCACCACGCAGGAACGTGATGGCGAGGTGCTGGTCACCACCCAGGCACGCGCGGCGCAGGATGTCCTGCCGGGCGTGGTCACCACCCATGCACTGGATCGGCTTATCGCCAGCGGGGAGAACTCAGGCTCTGCCAGCCAGGCGGGCGCGCGTTATCTCTCCGTCGCCATCGATACCCCACAGGCGAGCGTGGATGAGGTGGTGAGAACCGTCAACAGCGCGGCGCAAATCGCGACGGCGGGTGGCGTGCAGCATAATACCTGGGCGGCGGGCAGTGCGGCGGTTGATGCCGTGATGGAGCGCAACTCCGTGGCCAACGCGGCGCTGCAACCTGCTGACACCGACGCCAGCGTCTGGGTACACACCCTGTACGGCAACCCGCGCAGCAGCGACCTGCGCGCCGGGAACCTGCGCTACGGTCAGGACAGCAGCTTCTACGGCCTGATGATGGGAGGAGATAAAGCCTGGCAGACCGATCGCGGTACCCTGCGCAGCGGCGCGGCGTTCCATGCCGGTAATGGCGACAGCGACTCCCGCGGCGACGTCAACGCCACCCACAACGATTTCAGCTTCTGGGGCGTTACCCTGTACCAGAACTGGAACCAGGACCGCTGGAACCTGACGGGCGACGTCAGCCTGACTCAGACCAGCAACGACGTTGACCAGAAACAGCCGGGCTGGATGGCGGCGGGCAATAAGCTGAAGGCCAACGTGGACGGGATGCTGTTCAGCGCGGGCGTGCGGGGCGAGTACCTGATCGCAACCGACGTGCTGGATATCATTCCTCATGCAGGCGTGCGCTATAACCAGCTCACGACAGAGGCTTTCGATACCAAAAACAGCCAGGGTGAACGCGTCTTCCATACCGATAAAGGGACGCAGACAATCTGGCAGTTCCCGGTAGGGGTGAAAGTGGCGAAAACCTTTGCGCTGGATTCTGGCTGGACGATGAGCACTCAGGCCGATGCCGCGGTGGTCGCCGTCACCGGTGACCGGGAGAGTCAGAACACTCTGCGTACCGTGGGTATCAGCGGCAGCGATACGATCCGCGCTGAAATCATGGACGACACCGCCTTTAATGGCCAGTTTGGGGTCAAAATGCAAAAAAGCGATATGACCTTCGGCGTGGGCTACAACGTTAACGCTTCTCAGCACGACACCGATCAGACGGTGAGCGCGACCTGGTCGCTCGCCTTCTAAAACAAAAAAGCCGCATACAACAGTATGCGGCTTTTTTTCAGGCCAGACGCGGGATATTAATTCATTACGTTATGCGAGGGGATCCGGGATCCGTTTTGCTCCTCCGAAAATAAGAGAAACTGTGATGCTGAAATATATTGTTCCACCGCATTCCAGGCCACCACATCACTATATAACTCGGTAATAAGGGTCAGCAGATGCTGATTTTTGTTCACTCCCACAGGATGGCGGGTATTCTTTTCGATAAGGGCGGCCAGAAGGGCCTTAACGTCGTTAAGCGCTTTGCGCTGCGCAACCGGCACGTCACGGCTTCCGAGACGCGAAATATAACGCTCTGACAGACTGGCAAGAGTATCCGGCGAGCAGGGCATTTCCGATAAGGAAATAATACTCTGGAACAGCACGCTCTCTGCGTAACTTTTTATTGTAGACACAATATATCTTCTCCCTGTTAATACATTGCATTTTTAAACAGACCTTTATTTAGCTGGCATACATGCAGGCTAATTTTTTATTCTACAGGAGATTTAGCGATGACGATAAGAGTAAAAGCTCACATGCGAAAATTCTCAACTTAAATACATTTAAGTGAAGAATAAATACGACTGCACATATAAATAAGATGAATAATTATCAAGCAGCGGTACGCGCAGATGCCGGGTGGCGCTGCGCTTACCCGGCCTACGGGTCTTTTGTAGGCCCGGCAAGCTTGCGCCGCCGGGCGTCTCCTCAGCGGCTAAAATGCCGATCAATGGCCCGTCTTCCTGACGCGGTCACCACCACTTCGCGAAACCCCGGAACCCGCTGGATCCAGCCGTTGGTTTCCAGATGCACCAGCAGCGCCGCCCCCGCCTCGCCGCCCAGATGAAACCGCCGCTCGCTCCAGTCCAGACAGGCGCAGCAGGCTTTACGCCGCGTGCTGGCATTCAATGCGATCCCCAGAGAGAGAAACGCCTCGCGCCCGCCGAGGGTGAGGGCCGATCCATCCGCCGCCAGCCAACCTGCCGCCTGCATAAAGTCATACATCTGCACCGCGATCGTGCCCGCCAGATGATCGTAGCAGGTCCGCGCGTGGCGCATCGATTCCGGTGCCGTGGTCTCTGGCGGCGTGATGCGGCCCCACGACAGCCCCATCATCTGCTCCACCAGCGCCGCGACCTCGTGACCCGCCAGACGATAGTAACGATGCCGACCCTGAGAAAGGCAGGTTATCAGCCTCCCCTCCAGCAGCCGGGTGAGATGTCCGCTGGCGGTAGAAGGCGCCACGTCCGCCACGGCGCTGAGTTCGGTGGCGGTCCACGCCCGCCCGTCCATCAGGGCGCAGAGCATTTTCACCCGTGACGGGTCGGCCATCGCCGCGGCAACCGCAGCAACGGCCAGCTCCAGCGTGGCGCGGTTATCAGGGGGTAAACTGGTCTTTAGCATTGGCAACCCACGGCCTGGTGATCTCTGCGGCCAGCTTATCATTATCCGTCAGCAGAATAAGGTGGTTCGCATGATCGCTGTACTGGATCAGGATAGAGACGCCCTGTGCTGCCAGCGCGGCCGCAATTTCCCCCAGCTCGCCGGGGCGTTCCTGTTTGAGTTTACGCATCAGCGGCTTTCGCACCGCCTGCACCTTGAAACCGCCGTCGAGCAGCACGCGCCGGGCCTTTTCGCCCTCCTCCACCAGAAAATGCGCCTCCACGCCAAAGACGCCGCCGCCCTCCAGCCCAACACCGTTGCGTCCCAGCAGCTGACCAAAGCGCGCCAGCTCGCCGGGCACATCGTTGAAAAGCACATGAACGTCATACATCGGCATGCCCTCCGTTTTCAGAGGCATATTCCCGCACCACCTGGGCCACGCGAATGCGGTAGCAGGCAAATATCGACGCCCGCCCTTCGGACTGCGCGGCCTGGTGAAAGCCGTTTTGCTTCCAGTTCCGGATAGCCTCTTCATCCCGCCACCAGGAGAGAGAGAGGATTTTGCCGTCAGTGGTCAGGCTCTGAAAACGTTCGATATCGATAAAGCCGTCGATATCCGCCAGCAGCGGTTTTAGCTCGGCGGCCAGCTGCAGGTAACGCGCCTGATGCGCGGGTTGCGCTGTGGCTTCAAACAGGACTGCAATCATGAGGATCTCTCCGTTGTGAGGTTAAGGAGAGGATGAAGGAAAGGAAAAAGGGATGCTTCGGTGAGGAGCGAAATGTGGCGTTATGGTTGAAAAACCCTCAGTTCAGCTTTATAGTCAGTGTACGGAAATTATCCGTACATACAGATAAACCCGGAGTAAAAATGCCAGCACTGAAAAAACAGCGCATCGATCTCAGGTTAACTGACGACGACAAAAATCTGATCGAAGAAGCTGCGGCAATGACCAACCAGACTATCACCCAGTTTATGGTTAACAGTGCCTCTGAACGGGCTGCCGAAGTCATTGAGCAGCATCGCCGTCTGATCCTCAATGAGGAGTCGTGGGATCGCGTGATGGATGCCCTCGACAACCCGCCAGAGCCTGATGACAGGCTGAAACGCGCAGCGAGACGTCTGCAAAACATGGAGTAAGGCGTGGCTAATCTGACGATAAGGATGTTTTCACAAGAGACCCCCTACGATTTAACAGGCTTCAACTGCGGGGACATCGGCCTGAACCGTTTTCTGTGTGAGCACCTTGCACGCCAGCACGGTGGTCGTCTGTTACGCGCTTATCTTCTCGTTACCGACGATCCCACGCCAAAAGTGCTGGGCTACTACACCTTGTCCGGCAGTTGCTTTGAGAAAGAGACCCTGCCCTCAAAAACGCAGCAGCGTAAAGTGCCGTATGCCAATGTACCCAGCGTCACGCTTGGACGCCTCGCGATACACCAGGATCTTCAGGGCCAGGGCTGGGGAACGACGCTGGTGACACATGCCATGAAAGTGGTGTACCTGGCATCACAGGCTGTAGGCATTCATGGCCTGTTTGTGGATGCGCTCAACGATAAGGCGAAAGATTTTTATTTGACGCTCGGCTTTATCCCTTTGACGGGCAGCAACGTCGATGCCCTCTTCTATCCCACAAAATCCATTGAAAAGCTGTTTGTTGATTAAACCGCGAATTGCCGGGTGGCGCTGCGCTTATCCGGCCTACAAAGGCACGAACTGTAGGCCCGGCAAGCCTGCGCCGCCGGGCGTGGTGTTAGCCCAGGATCGACTTCGGCTCCATAAACGCGCCGATCCCCCAGGTCCCCATCTCGCGCCCCACGCCGGAGTGTTTAAACCCGCCAAAGGGGGCTTTGGGCTCATGGGCGAGGGTGTTGACCAGCACGCGACCGGACTGGATCTGCTCCGCCACGCGGCGGGCGCGTTCCGCGTTATCGCCCAACACCAGCGCGCTCAGCCCGTAGTCGGTGTCGTTGGCAATGGCGATAGCTTCGGCCTCGTCGCGGTAGGGGATCACGCACAGCACCGGGCCAAAGATTTCGTCACGGGCGATAGCCATCTGGTTGTGTACGTCGGTAAACAGCGTCGGGCGGACAAACCAGCCGTCCCGGGTGCCTTCCGGCCGCCCTTCCCCGCCCGTCAGCAGGCGCGCCCCCTCAGCCAGCCCTCTCTGAATATACCCCTGCACCCGCTGCCACTGTTTTTCACTCACCATCGGGCCGACCTCGGTGGCTGCATCGCGCGGATCGCCGGACTTCACCGCCGCGATGGCCTGGGCCAGCGCCTGCTCTATTTCCGCTTTTCGCGACTGCGGCACCAGGATCCGCGTCCCGGCCACGCACGCCTGCCCGCTGTTCATCAGACCGGCCTGGATCGCCAGCGGAACCGCCTGTTTGATATCGGCATCGTCGAGAATAATCGTCGGGGACTTGCCGCCCAGCTCCAGGGTGACGCGGGTGAAGTTCTCCGCCGCGTTGCGCAGGATCGCTTTGCCGGTCTGCGTTGAACCGGTAAAGGAGATTTTCGCAACAAGAGGGTGACGGCTGATGGTCTCGCCCACCGTGTCGCCGCGCCCGGTGACGATGTTAAACACCCCCGGCGGCAGGTCGGCGACGTGCAGCGCCTCGGTCACGATCTGCGTCTGCAGGGCGCTCATTTCGCTGGGCTTGATCACCGCCGTGCAGCCCGCGGCCAGCGCCGCCGCCAGCTTGCCGCAGATAAAGCCCGCGTCGCTGTTCCACGGGGTGATCAGCCCGGCGACGCCGAGCGGGGTCATCTCTACCCGGGCCGCCCCGGCAGTCATCACGAATTCAAACGCCTCCAGCGCCGCGATGGTCTGGCCGATCACCTCCGCCGGATAGCTTGCCATCCACGCCGAGCGCGACGCGGGTGCGCCGTACTCCTCAATCACCGCCTCCAGCAGATCGTCGTGACGGGCCGCCACCGCAGCCTGCATCCGCCGTAACGCGGCGATACGCTCCTGCTTCGTGGTTTGCGACCACGCCGGAAAAGCGGCTTGAGCGGCAGCAATGGCGCGTTCGGCATCGACCGCGTCAGCCAGTCGCACCTGGCCTGTCACCCTGGCTGTCGCCGGGTTATAAAGATCGAAACGCTCGGTGCCGTGTGGGGTGACAAATTCACCTTTGATATAAATCTGTTCGATGTTATGCATATAAACCTCCTCAGGCTGGATGCACCCAGTCTGGCACGCCTTCTCCGTTACGATAATCCACGCTATGCTGCAAAGGTTGTTTCGATTTTCGGGATAATCTATGCATCGTTCAGGACTGACAGAGCTGGAAGTGGTGATGGCCGTGGTGCGTCGCGGCAGCTTTCGCGCCGCCGCCCAGGAGCTGGGGATGTCGGCCACCGCCGTGAGCAATGCCGTTGCCGGGCTGGAGAGCCGCCTGCAAACCCGCCTGTTTAACCGCACCACCCGTAGCGTGGGGCTCACCGACGCCGGACAGCGCTACGTGGCGCGGATCGGCCCGGCGTTACAGGAGATTCGTCAGGCAGATGAAGAGATCCACAGCGACACCGACGAGCCCGCCGGCACCCTGCGCCTGAACGTTCCCAACAACGTCGGCACGCTGTTCCTGGATGCGCTGCTGATCGACTTCATGATCCGCTACCCGAAAATGCGCGTCGAAGCGGTGAGTGAAGCGCGGATGATCGATATCGTGGCGGAGGGTTACGACGCCGGGGTGCGCCTCGCGGAAGCCGTCCCGCAGGATATGATCGCCGTCCCGCTTACCCCCGACATTCGTCAGCTCGTCACCGCCACACCGGACTATTTTGCCCGTTACGGCACTCCGCAAACCCCGGACGATCTGCTGCATCACCAGGGGATCGGTATGCGGATGGCCCACGGCGGGATCTATCGCTGGGAGCTGGCGCGACGCGGGGAGCAGATCGCCCTGGCGGTGCCGCCGCGTTTTGCCACCTCGGATCTCTTTGCTTCGATCCGGGCGGTAAAAGCCGGGCTGGGGGTCGGGTTCTTGCCGGAACTCTACATTCAGCAGGAGCTGGAAAGCGGGGAGCTGGTGAGCGTGCTGGATGAGTGGTCGCAGCCCTTTGCCGGGCTGCGCCTTTACTACCCCGGCCATCGCCACGTCCCGCCGGGGCTGCGGGCGCTGGTGGCGATGATCCGCGAGCGCGGTGTTACTCGAGGTTAGCTTTGTTCAGGCCGTAGGCCGCATCCAGCGCGCCAGGTTCCATACGGGAGGTGATCCCCAGACGGTTCCAGGCGTTGATCGCCACGATCGCAAAGTTCAGCTCAGAGATCTCAATCTCCGAATAGTGTTCCGCCACGCTGCGGTACAGCACATCACTGACGCCGTGCGGCCCGATCTGGGTCAGCGCTTCGGTGAAGGCCAGGGCCGCTTTTTCACGGGCGCTGAACAGCGGGGACTCGCGCCATGCGGTCAGATGGTAGAGGCGCAGCTCGCGCTCACCGGCAATTTTTGCCTCTTTTGAATGCATATCCAGACAGAAGGTGCAGCCGTTGAGCTGGGAGACGCGGATGTCGATCAGGTGCTTCAGCGCCGGGTCGATGGAGGTCTGGCTCACTGCCATGCTCAGGTCGGACAGCGCTTTAGCGAGGGCAGGTGTGGCTTTATGGTGGTTAACGCGAGTGCTCATTGGCTTTCCTCTTATGGGCGATGTATGAAATGCGATGGGGCAAATGTACGCCGTTCATGACATAGTAAAAAGATACAAAAAGCGCGAAATGAGGTAGGACATGAAGCCGGGCTATCACGACATCTACACCCGCTATCGGGACAACATCACCCGCGGCGTTCTAAAGCCCGGCGACAAAGTGCCTGCCATCCGCGTGCTGGCAGAAGAGCTGAAGGTGGCGCGTAAAACCGTCGAAACCGCCTATGCCATCCTGATCGGTGAGGGCTATCTGGTGAGCCAGGGGGCGCGCGGCACCCGGGTGAACCCGGATTTAACCCTTCCAGTCACCCCTCCGCCCCCCGGCGATCCGCTTACGGGCCAGCTGCCGGAATCGCTGGTCGGCCAGCGTGAACGGGCGGGCTTTTTGCGCCCCGGCATCCCGGCGCTGGACAGTTTCCCGTATAAGAAATGGCTGCTGCTGGCGGGGCAGGCGGTGCGCGCCATGCGCCAGGAGGAGATGCTCAACCCGCCGGTGATGGGCTGGGGGCCCCTGCGTCAGGCGATCGCCAGCTATCTCAACATCTCGCGCGGGTTGTCCTGCACGCCGGAGCAGGTGCTGATCACCAGCGGCTACAGCGGCAGCCTGCGGCTGATCCTTGACACCCTCGCCAGCCGCAACGACAAGGTGGTGTTTGAAGATCCCGGCTATTTTATGGGCCAGCAGCTGCTCCGGCGGATCGTGCCGCGCCTGCATACCGTGCCGGTGGATCGTGCCGGCATGGACACCGATTACCTGCTGCGCCACCACGCCGACGCCCGGTTTGCCATTGTCACTCCCTCGCACCAGAGCCCGCTGGCGGTCACGCTGTCGCTGCCGCGTAAGCAGCAGCTGCTCGACTGGGCGGGGCAGAACGACGCCTGGATTATCGAGGATGACTACGACGGCGAGTTTCACTACACCCGCAAGGTGCTGCCGTCGCTGAAAAGCCTCGATCGTCAGGATCGGGTGATCTACATGGGCACCTTCAGCAAAACCGTGATGCCGTCTCTGCGCCTCGGCTACGTGGTGATGCCCGCCAGCACGGTGTCGGCCTTTAACGACTGCGCCGACCTGCTTGCCAGCGGCCAGCCGGTGCTGACGCAGAAGATCCTCACCGCCTTTCTCAACGACGGCCACTTCTTCCGCCACCTGAAAAAGATGCGTGCCCTCTATCAGCAGCGGCGCGACTGGATGATAGCCGCCCTGCACGAGGTCTACGGGGATCGGTTCTTCACCGAGCAGAACGACGGTGGAATGCATATCGTGGCGTTTCTCACCAAAGGCAGCTGCGACCTGGAGATCGCCCACTGCTGGCAACAGCAGCAGCTGCAGGTGAATGCCCTGTCGGCGTGGTACAGCGGGTCGGGCAAACGCTACGGGCTGGTGATGGGGTATAACAACGTGCGCAGCTATGAGGAGGCCGTGGCGCTACTCATGCGGCCGAAGAGCCAAACCTGCGAACTTCTTAAATAACAACCCCCTGATTTTGCATCAGAAAAGGCCGTTTTCAGATAATCTTAAGGGTATGAATTATGGCGACTGCCTTTATAATCAACGCGCAAATTTAATACTTCTAAGGACAAGAAAAATGAAATCACTTCTGGGATTCGACTATCTGTTAACGCCGCGCGTGCTGGTCTTTTTCTACTGGATCGCCATGCTGTTTATCCTGCTCGGCGGGATCTACTCCATGTTTACCGAGCATCTTATCGCTGGCTTTTTCGGCATGGTGTTCAGTCTGATTGGCACCCGCGTGATGTTCGAGCTGATCATGGTGGCGTTTAAAAATAACGAATATTTGCGCCGCATTGCGGAAAACACCGGGAAACCTGGCATCGAGTGATGCTTTATGCCGGGTAGCGGCTGCGCCTTACCCGGCCAATAACTACTGGTCATAGCGCGCTACGTCACTGCGCGAAAGCCCGATATCTTTCAAATGCTCATCGCTTAGCTGGCTCAAAATCTTGCGCGTGCGGTTGATGCGATACCAGCGGGCAAGAATTTTTCCCGTCCAGATAAAAATCGCAAAGGGTCGTTTCGCACGATTTTCATTGAATTCCATGATGTTCTCCTCAGGTTGTCAGAGGGGTTATCATCACGGATATGACGCCTTGCAATACAGATTCAAAAATAACTTTTTTTTAACATACAGATCGTATAAAACGAGAACTGCATGGCGATTTTTACTGCCATCTGTACCGGTTTTACTTTCTGTATGGTGACATTGAGGGATACAGCATGACGCGCTATCAACATCTGGCCAATCTCCTGGCAGAACGCATTGAACAAGGGCTGTATCGCAGTGGGGAACGGTTACCGTCGGTGCGCGCGCTGAGTCAGGAGCACGGCGTCAGCATCAGCACCATACAGCAGGCCTATCAGATCCTCGAAAACTTACAGCTGATTACCCCCCAGCCGCGCTCGGGCTATTTTGTCGCGCCGCGCAAGGCGCAGCCGCCGGTTCCGGCGATGTCGCGCCCGGTCCAGCGGCCGGTGGAGGTGACCCAGTGGGATGAAGTGCTTACCCTGATGGAAGGGCGCACCAAAACCGGCATCACGGCGTTTGGCGGCGGGCAGCCCGATTTGACGCAGCCAAGCCTGAAGCCCCTGTGGAAAGAGCTGAGCCGGGTGGTTCAGCACAGTGTCAAAGAGGTTCTCAGCTACGACGAACTTGCCGGGCGACGCGAACTGCGCGAACAGATTGCACGCCTGATGCTGGACGCCGGATCGGTGGTTACCGCCGACGATCTGATCATCACCAGCGGCTGTCACAGCGCCCTCTCCCTCGCGTTACTGACGATCTGTAAACCCGGCGATATCGTGGCGCTTGAATCCCCTTCTTTCTACGGCACCATGCAAATGCTGCGCGGTCTGGGGATCAAGGCGATCGAGATCCCCACCGATCCGGTGACGGGGATCAGCGTGGAAGCGCTGGAGCTGGCGCTGGAGCAGTGGCCGATCAAAGGGGTGATTGTGGTTCCCAACTGCAACAATCCGCTCGGTTTTATTATGCCCGAAGCCCGCAAGCGTCAGCTGCTGGCGCTGGCCCAGCGGCATGATATCGTGATTTTTGAGGATGATATTTACGGCGAGCTGGCATTCGAATATCCGCGCCCCTCCAGCATACACTCGCTGGATATCGACGGCCGGGTGCTGCTGTGCAACTCGTTTACCAAAACCGTCGCGCCCGGACTCCGTGTGGGGTGGATTGCCCCCGGCCGCTATCACGACCGGATTATGCACATGAAGTATGCCGCCAGCGGCACCAACGTGCCCGCCAGCCAGTTGGCCCTGGCCACCTTTATTCGGGAAGGCTATTACCACCGCCACGTGCGGCGGATGCGTCAGATCTACCAGCAGAATATTGACACCTACACCTGCTGGGTGCGGCAGTTCTTTCCCTGTGGGATCTGCGTGACCCGCCCGATGGGCGGCTACATGCTGTGGGTGGAGCTACCTGAACACGTGGATATGGTTTGCGTGTCGCGGGAGCTGGCGCGGTTTAATATACAGATCGCCGCCGGATCGCTCTTCTCGGCCTCCGGTAAATACCGGAACTGTTTAAGAATTAACTGCGCGCTGCCGCCAAACGAGAAGCACCGTGCTGCGGTAGAGCAGATGGGAGAAGCGGTGATTATCGCGATGGAGGAGTAGTGCGGCATAGTGCGGCCTGATGCCCTCACCCCGGCCCTCTCCCACAGGGAGAGGGAGCAAACACAAAAAACGGCAACAAGGTTGCCGTTTTGCTTTTACCTCCGCATCAGAACTTCCACGATACGCTGCCGACGATGCTGCGCTCGGCACCCACGTAGCAATATGAGAGCGAGTTACAGGCCGCCACGTAGCTTTCGTCCGTCAGGTTGTTGACGTTCAGCTGCGCGCTCACCCCGGTCAGCCCCACCTTCGACAGGTCATAGCCCACCGCCAGATCCACCAGCGTGTACGACGGCAGCGTGTGGGTGTTCATGCGGTCGCTGGTCACGCCGTTGACATACCGCACGCCGGAACCCAGCGTCAGGCCATCGAGCGGCCCGGTTTTGACGTCATAGCTGAGCCAGCCGCTGGCCATATTGCGTGGCGCATAGACCGCACGCTTGCCCTCTTCCTCCGGGCTGCTCTTCTTGTAGCGGATGTCGGTATAGGTATAGGCCGCCTGCAGGCGCAGGCTGTCGGTCAGCTGCCCTACCGCTTCCAGCTCCACCCCTTCGGACTCGATCTCCCCGATAGAGCGGTACGGATCGGTCGGCTCCTCTTTGGTGGCGATGTTTTTCTGGTTGATGCGGAACACCGAGGCGCTGAACTGGCTGTTCATCCCCTCCGGCTCGATCTTCACCCCCGCTTCCCACTGCTTGCCTTTCATTGGATCCAGCAGATCGCCGTTGGCATCGGCAAAGCTGGTCGGCGTAAAGGCGGTGGAGTAGCTGATGTACGGCGCGATGCCGTTATCAAACAGGTACAGCAGCGCCGCGCGGCTGCTGAAGTTGTTCTTGTCCAGATCGCTGCGGGTATCGGTCAGCTTGTCGATATTCGACACGCTCACCTGGTCGTAGCGCCCGCCCAGGGTCAGACGCCAGCGGTCCAGCGAGAGCTGATCCTGCAGGTAGTAGCCGGTCTGGCGCAGCTTGTGCTTCTCCTGGCTGTACATGGTGATGTAGTCCGGCTTCGCGCCGTACACCGGGTGGAAGGCATCGATCGGCGGGAAAGCGCCGTAGTAGCCGGTGGTATCGTTGCTGCGATCCTGATAATCGAGGCCAATCAGCACCCGGTGGTTCACCGCCCAGGTATCGAAGCTGCCGTCGATCTGGTTATCGAGGGTGATGGCATCCATCTTCTCGTCCGAACCGGAGTAACCGCGGTTAAGCTCGGTTTCATTCAGCCAGCCGGCGGCATAGACCTGGTTCAGTTCCACTTTGGTATGCAGGTAGCGCAGCTTCTGGCGCACCGACCAGCCGCTGTCAAACATATGCTCGATGTTGTAGCCGACCATGTTCTCGCGACGATCGTACTTGTCGTAATCGTCTTCGCCTTCAAAGAAGGTGTTGGAGATCATTTTCCCATCGTGCGGGACCACGGTGCCGTCGTACGGCAGGCCGGAGTGGCTGCCGCCCTCGGGATCGCGGTGCAGATAGGCCATCAGATCCAGACGGGTGTTATCGGTGATGCGCCAGGTCAGGCTCGGCATCAGGGCGTAACGCTCCTCCTTCAGCGGATCGAACTGGGAGTCGGCATAGCGGGTCATGCCGCTCAGACGGGCCGCCACGCGGTCGTTGTCGTCCAGCGCGCCGGTAACGTCAAACATCGCCCCGCGCTGATCGTTATTCCCGGCGAACAGCTTGATCTCGCCGCCCGGATCGAACGAAGGTTTGCGTGAGGTGAGCGCCACGATCCCGCCCGGCGACGAGCGACCGTACAGCACCGAGGCCGGGCCACGCACCACTTCGATATTTTCCAGGAACCAGGGATCGACCACCAGCGAGCTGTGGGAGTTGGTGTCGCCCATCATCTTCAGGCCGTCGAGGTAGACGTTGTCCAGGCTGCCGTCGGAGAAGCCGCGCAGCACGATATAGTCGAAGCGGTTCGAAGCGCCGATCTGGTTGCTGTAGACGCCCGGGGTGTAGCTCACCGCCTGACGTACGCTGGTGGCGCCCTGCTCTTCAAACTGCTCGCGGGTGACGATCGACACCGCCTGCGGGGTCTCGATATCCGGGGTCGCCAGCTTGGTGGCCCCGCTCTGCATCTGCGAGGTGACCACCACGGTTTCGGTTTTCGGCGTCTCCTGCGCCATCAGGGGGAGCGCGACGCTCCCGGTAACCCATCCCACCAGCAGCGCCAGCCGCGTTTTAGCGAACATGAAAATCTCCAAAGGCATTTCTAATTGTTAATAAGAATTATTACCTTTTTCATTTGGAAGATAGCTATGCGCGCCGCCAGAGTACGTATGCGCAATGCCAAACCGCACGAATGGCGTTGGCGATCGGGGGGAAAGCGGATTACTGGCTGCTGCGCACCGCGCCGGGACAGACGCCGTAGCGACGACGAAAGGCGGTGGCAAAGTTGGTGGCATGCTGATAGCCCGACATCCACGCTGCCTGCTGCACGCTGTGGCCTTCCAGCAGATAGCGCCGCGCCAGCCCGAGTCGGCAGTCGCGCAGGTAGTCGAACACCGTGCAGCCGTAGGCCTGGCGGAACTTGCTCCGCAGGCTGCTGGGGCTCATCGCCGCCCGGGCTGCCAGCTGGGCGAGGGTATAGTCCTGCTCCGGGGCCTGGGCCAGCAGGAGGCGGACCCGCTCCAGGCGGGCGTGCTCGCCGCCGGAC
>NZ_DAIQCE010000004.1:0-269195 GCF_036780805.1 Leclercia sp.
CGGCGGTTTGTAATCCGTTGTTCCGTGTCAGTGGAGGCGCATTATAGGGAGTTCTTCCGCGGTGACAAGAGTAAATTTAAAAAAACTAATCAACCGTGCTTTTTTTCACCAAAAGACCCGTCTTTAAGCCAGAAATTGCGCTAATTGTCGTTTTACCAACCACAACTATCCTGCAGATGGCATACTTACTAGCATTAAGAATCAAGGAATATGCGTTATGCCTTTGAGCGCGCAACAGCTGGCGGCACAAAAAAACCTCTCCTATGTGCTGGCAGAAAAACTGGCACAGCGGATCCTGGCGGGTGAATATCTGCCAGGGAGTATCTTGCCGGGCGAACTGGAACTGGGTGAGCAGTTTGGCGTGAGCCGAACCGCCGTGCGTGAAGCCGTGAAAACCTTAACCGCGAAAGGGATGGTACTTCCCCGCCCGCGCATCGGTACGCGCGTAATGCCTCAGAGCAACTGGAACTTCCTCGATCAGGAGCTGCTCTCCTGGTGGATGACGGAAGAGAACTTTCATCAGGTCATCGACCATTTCCTGGTCATGCGCAGTAGCCTGGAGCCGCAGGCCTGCCTGCTGGCCGCCACGATCGGCACGGCAGAGCAAAAAGCGCGGTTAAATACCCTGATGGATGAGATGGTATATCTGAAAAAGCACTTCAACCGGGAACGCTGGATAGAAGTGGATATGGCCTGGCACGAGCATATCTATGAGATGAGCGGTAATCCATTCCTGACCTCTTTTGCCTCACTCTTTCACTCGGTCTATCACACCTACTTTACGTCTATTACTCAGGACGAGGTGGTGAAGCTGGATTTACACCAGGCTATCGTTAATGCCATTCAGGATAGCGATGGGCTGCGCGCCATGACGGCCAGCCAGGCACTGCTTACCACGCCGGTACGGTAGCAACAAAAAACAGGAATTCGAATGACAGTAAAAAAAGCACGCAGCATGGCGGGTTTGCCATGGATCGCGGCAATGGCTTTCTTTATGCAGGCGCTGGACGCCACCATCCTCAACACTGCGCTTCCGGCGATTGCTGAAAGCCTTAACCGATCTCCGCTGGCGATGCAGTCAGCCATCATCAGCTATACCCTGACCGTTGCGATGCTGATCCCGGTGAGCGGCTGGCTGGCCGATCGCTTCGGCACGCGGCGCGTCTTTATGCTGGCGGTGACGCTCTTTACCCTGGGTTCACTGGCCTGCGCACTCTCCAGCTCGCTGGGTGAACTGGTTGTGTTCCGGGTCATTCAGGGCATTGGCGGCGCGATGATGATGCCGGTCGCACGTCTAGCGCTATTAAGGGCCTACCCGCGTAGCGAACTGTTGCCGGTCCTTAATTTTGTCACCATGCCAGGCCTGGTCGGGCCGATCCTTGGGCCGGTACTGGGGGGCGTGCTGGTCACCTGGGCCAGCTGGCACTGGATATTCCTCATTAATATTCCGATTGGGATCGCCGGTATTTTCTATGCCCGCAAATTTATGCCGAACTTCACCACCCCGCGGCGCAAATTCGATATGGGCGGGTTCTTCCTGTTTGGTCTGAGCCTGGCACTGTTTTCCAGCGGCATGGAGCTGTTCGGTGAGAAAGTAGTAGCGACCTGGCTGGCCGTCTCCATCATCTTCAGCGGCATTCTTCTTTTCCTTCTTTATATACGTCATGCGCGTCGCCATCCTACGCCGCTGATTTCGCTCTCGCTGTTTAACACGCGCACCTTCTCGGTAGGCATTGCCGGAAACATCGCTTCACGACTGGGCACCGGCTGTGTTCCCTTCCTGATGCCGCTGATGCTGCAGGTCGGGTTTGGTTATCCGGCGCTGATTGCAGGCTGCATGATGGCGCCCACGGCGGTGGGGTCGATTCTGGCTAAATCCGGTGTGACTCAGCTGTTGCGCCGGCTGGGATACCGCCGGACGCTGGTCGGAGTGACGGTGTTTATCGGCGTGATGATTGCGCAATTTTCACTGCAGTCGGCAGAATTGCCGGTGTGGATGCTGATCCTGCCGCTGTTTGTGCTGGGTATGGCGATGTCCATCCAGTTCACCTCGATGAACACCATTACCCTTGCCGATCTCAGCGATGAGAATGCCAGCGGCGGCAACAGCATGCTGGCGGTGACGCAGCAGCTGTCGATCAGTCTGGGCGTAGCGGTCAGTGCGGCGGTGCTGCGTTTTTACGAAGGGTTCGACAGCAACAACACTGTCGAACAGTTCCACTCCACCTTTATTACCATGGGCGTGCTGACGGTGGTCTCTGCGCTGGTCTTTATGCTGTTAAAACCGAAAGACGGTCGTAACCTCATTAAAGAACGGCACAAACCTAAACCGACCCGCGTTCCATCAGAACAGGAGTAAGCTGCAGCCGCTGTTGTTGCAGTCCGGGCTGGGCGATTCGATGGATCAGCACGTCAATCGCCAGCTCGCCCAGTTCATCCTTTGGCTGATGAATGGTGGTGAGCGGCGGCGTCATATACTGCGCCAGTTCGATATCGTCATACCCCACCACGGCGATATCGTCCGGGACACGCAGTCCCGCCTGGTAGAGCGCCTGATAAGCCCCCACGGCCATCGCATCGTTACCGATAAAGACCGCCTGCGGGCGATCTTTCTGCGCCAGTAGCGACTGCATCGCCTCAAACCCGCCGCTGAATTCAAAGTCGCCGGTAATTTGATAGCCGTCAGGCACAGGCAGACCGGCGCGATCCATAGCAACCAGAAAGCCCTCCAGCCGCAGGCGGGCAGGGGTTTTATCCAGCGGACCGGTAATGCAGGCGATACGGGTGTGGCCTTTATCAATCAGGTGCTGTGTCGCCATGTCCCCGCCCAGCAGCGAGTTATCCTGAATCAGATCGCTGGTACCGTCGAACGGGGCCCAGTCCATCATCACCGTGGGAACGGAAGGATAGCGCTGCATAATCTCCGGGGAGGGTTGATGCGTTTCGGTACACAGCAGTAATAACCCGTCGACGCGCTTTTGCATCAGCGTCTCCAGATTACGGTTCATGCGCTGCTCGTCGCCTTCGGTATTACAGAGTACAAGGCTGTAGCCGCGCTCGAAGCAGCTGCGCTCCACGCCGCGTACCAGCTCAGAGTAAAAGGGGTTGGTACTGGCGGTGATGAGCATGCCAATGGTGCGGGTCTGGTTAAGCTTCAGACTGCGCGCCAGGGCGGAAGGCGCATAATTGAGGGATTTTACTGCGGCTTCGACCTTCTCACGGATCGCCTCGCTGACGAAGCGATCGTTATTAATGACATGGGAGACCGTCGACGTAGAGACGCCCGCCACGCGAGCGACATCTTTCATTGTGGCCAAACGCTACCTCTGCTGACTTAAAAATTCATCGATCTCATTGCGCCATGGTACAGAAGGCTGTGCGCCTGGACGCGTTACCGCAATCGCCGCCGCCGCATGGGCAAAACGGATCGCGGTATCCAGTGGCTCACCCTCCAGCAGCGCCGTGACCAGCGCACCATTAAAGGTATCACCCGCCGCGATGGTATCGACCGCTTTCACCTTAAAGCCGGGAACGCGACGGCCTTCTCCCTCGACGCTGGCCCAGACGCCGCGGCTGCCAAGGGTAATGATAACCGTACTGATGCCCTTCTGGTGCAGGGCTTGCGCCGCGCGCGCCGCATCGTCATCGTTTTCGACGCGAATGCCCGTCAGCTTTTCGGCTTCGGTTTCGTTAGGGGTGATGATATCCACCAGCGCCAGCAGCTCGTCTGATAATACACGGGCGGGCGCGGGATTAAGTACGACAGTGGTATGATTTTCATGGGCAATTTGCGCAGCCGCCAGCACGCTTTCTACCGGCGATTCCAGCTGCATCAGCAGGGCGTCGGCATCGGCGATACGCGCCTGTTGCGCCGCCACGCGTTCCGGCGTCAGCGCCGCATTCGCACCCGCATGAATACCGATGACATTCTCACCTTCCGCGTTGACAAAAATCAGCGCCACGCCGGTTGATTCGCCTTCCACCACGCTGACTGGCGCAATATCGATGTTGTCGCTTGCCAGCTGCGCGCGCACGCGTTCACCGGTATCGTCATCGCCAGTACAGGCAATAAAGGCGATGTTGGCGCCGCTGCGTCCGGCGGCGACCGCCTGGTTTGCGCCCTTGCCGCCAAAGGCGACCTGATAGCGATTACCCGTTACGGTCTCGCCCGGCGTCGGGAAAGCATCAAGGTTGAGAATGTGATCGGCATTAATACTGCCAAGGACGACGAGCTTACCTGCGGTTTTCATCATTGAAGTGTCCATCAGAGAGTGCCACCGGGCGGGCCCGGTGGCGTATGCCACTCTTTTCTTTATATGTTGTCCTTCAGGCAGCCGGGAGCTGCCTGAATCGCATATTACTGCTTGATGACCAGTTTCAGGTCAACAGGGTATTTAGCCTGAACTTTCTCGCCCTTCAGCACTTTGTCAGCAGTCTGCACACCGGTCGCGCCGATCTGCTCTGGCAGCTGGGCAATGGTCGCAGCCAGTTTGCCATCGTTTACCGCTTTTTCACCATCAGGCGTGCCGTCAAATCCGACAACCATCACATCAGATTTGCCTGCGGTTTGCAGGGCACGCAGCGCGCCCAGCGCCATTTCGTCGTTCTGTGCGAACACCGCTTTAACGTCCGGATGAGCGGTCAGCAGGTTCTGCATGACGTTCAGGCCCTTAGTACGGTCGAAATCTGCCGGCTGGCTGGCCAGCACGTTGAATTTGTGGGCAGCAACGGCCTGCTGGAAGCCTTCGCCACGCTCACGCGCTGCGGAAGTCCCGGCGATGCCCTGCAGTTCGATAACCTTGGCGCCTTCACCCGCTTTCTTAGCGATGTAGTCACCGGCGATTTTGCCGCCCAGCACGTTATCAGAGGCAATGTGGCTGACCACTTCGCCTTTAGACGCCTGACGGTCCAGGGTGATCACCGGGATGTTAGCCTGGTTTGCCATCTTGACGGCGTTACCTACCGCATCGGAATCGGTCGGGTTGATCAGCAGAATTTTGGTGCCGCGAACGGTTAAGTCCTGCACGTTAGCCAGCTCTTTCGCCGGGTTGTTCTGGGAGTCCAGGATCACCAGGTTGTAGCCCAGTTTGTCGGCTTCTTTCTGTGCGCCATCCTTCAGCGAGACGAAGAACGGGTTGTTCAGGGTAGAAACCACCAGCGCGATGGTATCTTTCGCCATGGCGTTTGCACTCACAGTTGCGCTCAGCGCGACAGCAGAAACCAGGGTAGCCAGTTTTTTCATGTTCATATCAAAGATGTCCTGTAGTGTCGTCAGTTACTGTTTTTTGTTGTCTACCAGTACCGCCAGCAAAATCACTACTGCTTTGACGATCATCTGGTAATAGGAAGAAACACCTAACAAATTCAAACCATTATTCAGGAAGCCGAGGATCAGCGCACCGATCAGCGTCCCTACGATACGACCTTTACCCCCTGCCAGGCTGGTGCCGCCGAGCACCACCGCAGCGATGGCGTCCAGCTCATAACCGGTACCCGCCGTTGGCTGGGCAGAGGAGAGACGCGCCACCTCGATAATGCCCGCCAGCGAGGCCAGCAGGCCGCACAGGGAGTAAACGATAATTTTGACTTTATTGACGCTGATGCCGGACAGACGCGTCGCCGCTTCGTTACCGCCCAGCGCATAGATATAACGACCGAGGCGAGTGTGATGCAGCATGTACCACGCCGCGAGGAACACCAGGCCCATGATCCAGACCGGCGTCGGGATACCCAGCGGGCGGCCAATACCGAACCAGCCAAACAGATCGGCGTTATCGGTAAAGCCGGTGTTAACCGGGCTGCCGTTGGTGTAGACCATGGTCACACCGCGCAGCAGCAGCATCATCACCAGGGTGGCGATAAACGCCTGCACGCGGCCTTTCGCCACAATCATCCCGGTGACAGCCCCAATTGCGGCCCCCAGCGCCAGCGCAGCTGCTACGGCCACCAGCGCGTTGACTTCAATCCCTACAATTGAAGCGGCAACTGCGCCGGTGAGCGCCAGCAGGGAACCGACGGACAGGTCGATACCCGACGTCAAAATCACCAGCGTCATCCCCACCGCCATAATGGCGTTTACGGAAGTCTGCTGAAGAATGTTGAACAGGTTATTAACGGTAAAAAAGTTCGGGCTCATGGTGGAGACAATCGCGATCAGCACCAGCAGGGCAATCAGCGATTTTTGTTCCAGCAGCCATGCCTTAGTGAAATAACGGCGTCCAGAAATAGCCTGGGTAGTCATCTTCTTACTCCTGATCCACGCGATTAAGCTTGCCCACAGCGGCAGCCATCAGAATTTCCTGGGTGGCCTGCTCGCGACTGAATTCACCGCCGAGATGCCCTTCATGCATGACGATAATGCGATCGCTCATGCCTAATACCTCTGGCATCTCGGAAGAGACCAGAATGATGCTCAGCCCGTCAGCCTTAAACTGGTTGATGAGCTGATAAATCTCTTTCTTCGCGCCAACGTCCACGCCGCGGGTAGGCTCATCGAGGATCAGCACTTTCGGACGGGTCATCAGGCCGCGGGCAATCGCCACTTTCTGCTGGTTACCGCCGGAGAGCAGCCCGATGGCCTGTTCCATCGACGGGGTTTTGACGTTGAAGAGGCGGATAAAATCGCTGACGGCCTGCTGCTCGTCTTTATGTTTCAGCGTACCGCCGCTATGGCTGAAGTAGCGCAGCGCGGTCAGGGACATGTTCTCTTTTACCGACATGCCGAGCACTAAGCCGTCGCGTTTGCGGTCTTCAGAGATATAGACGATACCGTTCGCCAGGCCATCCTGCGGCGAGCGAGTCACCACTTCATGACCGTCGAGGGTGACGTATCCGCTGGATCGCGGCAGCGCACCGTACAGCACTTTCATTAGCTCGGTACGTCCGGCACCCATCAGCCCGGCCACGCCGAGGATCTCCCCCTGGCGCAGGGTAAAGCTGACGTCATGCACCCCAGGGCCGCACAGATTATCGACCTTCAGGCGGATAGCGCCCGGGGCCTTATCGATACGCGGATACTGGTCTTCCAGCTTACGTCCCACCATCATCTCAATCAGCGTGTCTTCGGTGAGGGTCACCACTTCACGCTCGGCAATAAACTGCCCGTCGCGGAAGACGGTCACGTCATCGCAGATCTCGAAGATCTCTTTCATGCGGTGGGAGATATAGACGATGCCGCGCCCCTGCGCTTTCAGCTCGCGGATCACGCGGAACAGGGAGTCGGTTTCGGTATCGGTGAGGGCGTCGGTTGGCTCATCCATCACGATAACCCTGGATTCGAAGCTCAGGACCTTCGCGATCTCCACCATCTGCTGATCGCCGATGGAGAGTTCGCCCACCAGCCGATCGCTTTTGAAGCGCAGATTCAGCTTCGCCAGCAGCTTGTCGGCTTCGGCGTACATCTGTTTCCAGTCGATTTTGCCAAATCGGTTAACGAACTCGCGACCGAGGAAGATGTTCTCCGCAATGGACAGCTGCGGGATCAGGTTCAGCTCCTGGTGGATGATGCCGATCCCGGCTTCCTGGGAGGATTTCGGGCCGTTGAAGGTGGTCTCTTTGCCCAGCCACAGCAGCGAACCGGCGTCGCGTTGATAGATGCCGGTCAGCACTTTCATCATTGTGGATTTGCCCGCGCCGTTTTCACCCACCAGCGCCATTACACGCCCGGCATAGACATTCAGTGCGGCACCGGAGAGGGCTTTAACACCCGGGAACGACTTATCGATCCCTTTCAGTTGCAGTAATGCGTCCATGATGGCCTCAGAAGGTGACGCCAGCACAGAGAA
The DNA here is from genome assembly GCF_036780805.1 of Leclercia sp. NCBI lineage: Bacteria > Pseudomonadati > Pseudomonadota > Gammaproteobacteria > Enterobacterales > Enterobacteriaceae > Leclercia > Leclercia sp. The sequence goes on from NZ_DAIQCE010000004.1 coordinate 7,785, forward strand.
TGATATTCGCATACGGGGAACACTCCCCGCTGCGGATAACCGCCTGGCTGTCAGCGGTCTTTTTCTTGAACTGCTCGTGCGTTATATAACTTATTTTTATGGTGTTTCCCTGGTGTTGTTGCAGTTGCTTGATATGGCCAAGCAACGTTTCGTGGAGCTGCGGATTATGTTGTTGGATTTCCGTTGCGAGAATGGCTTCCTCAACCTGCATCTCGGTTGTCACCACGTCCAGCACCTGCATAAACGAGGGTACGCCCTGCGTTAACGCCAGATCAATACGCGTTGTGCTGTGGGGAATGGGTAAACCCGCATCACACACCACCAGCGTATCGGTATGCCCAAGACGGGAGATGACCGATGAGACTTCAGAGTTGAGTACCGTGCCTTTCTTCATATTCTTGCTCCACTAGCGAAACGTTTCGCTGGCGTCAGTTTAATCTTACCGATGCGCAGAAAACCACCATGCCGTTGCAGATTTGTGATCGTCGTCGAAACGTTTCGCTAAGTGAAATGCGGGAAGGATTTCAGAGGGGAATTGCCGGGTGGCGCTACGCTTACCCGGCCTACAAAACCGTAGGCCCGTGCAAGCGAAGCGCCGCCGGGCACACGTTAAATCTCGACCTGGGTCCCTAACTCAATTACGCGGTTAGGCGGGATCTCGAACTGGTCTGGCGCACGCAGGGCGTTACGCTGGAGGATAAGGTAGAGCTTGCCGCGCAGGCGCAGGTACCAAGGACGTTTGCCGATGATCAGCGACTCGTGCGACATAAAGAACGAAGTCTCCATCATCCGGCAGCTCAGGCCTTCCAGACCGCAACGGTGGAACACCTCTTCCACGTTCGGCGTTTCGCGCCAGCCGTAGCTCGCCACCACGCGCCAGAAGGTGGGCGACAGCTGCTCAATCTGTACGCGGCGGACGTTATGCACATACGGCGCATCTTCGGTACGCAGCGTCAGCAGGATCACCCGCTCATGCAGCACCTTGTTGTGTTTGAGGTTGTGCATCAGGGCAAACGGAATCACGTTCAGCGCACGCGACATATAGACCGCGGTGCCCGGCACGCGCACCGGCGGGGATTTCTCCAGCGAGACGATCATCGCCTCCAGAGAGTTGCCGTGTTCGTGCATCCGGCGCAGCAGGCGGAAACGCTCGCTCTTCCAGGTCGTCATCACCAGGAACATCACCATCCCCAGCGTCAACGGCAGCCAGCCGCCGGAGACAATCTTGTCGAGGTTGGCCGAGAACAGCGGGACGTCAATACAGAGGAAGCCGACCAGAATCATCCCCACGAGGAATTTATTCCAGTGCCAGTTCCGGTACGCCACCGTGGTGGAGAGGATTGAGGTCAGGACCATCGTCCCGGTGACGGCAATACCGTAGGCGGCCGCCAGGTTACTGGAGTGCTCGAAGCTGATGATAACAATCACCACCGCGAAATAGAGCAACCAGTTAATGAACGGGATGTAGATCTGGCCCGACTCCATCTCCGACGTATGGATGATGCGCATCGGGGAGAGATAACCCAGACGCACCGCCTGACGGGTCAGGGAGAAGACGCCGGAAATTACCGCCTGGGAGGCAATCACGGTCGCCAGGGTCGCGAGGATCAGCATCGGCACCAGCGCCCAGTCCGGCGCCAGCAGGAAGAACGGGTTTTTAATTGCTTCCGGATGTTTGAGCAGCAGCGCGCCCTGACCGAAGTAGTTCAGCACCAGCGACGGCAGCACCACGATAAACCATGCCACGCGAATAGGCAGTTTGCCGAAGTGCCCCATATCGGCATACAGCGCCTCGACCCCGGTGATGGACAGCACCACCGCACCCAGCGCAATAAACGACACGGTTTTGTATTCGAGAAAGAAGTGCACTGCCCACATCGGGTTCAGCGCATGCAGCACGTCCGGGTTAGCAATAATGCTGCGTAACCCCAGCACTGCCAGGATCAGGAACCAGGCCAGCATAATCGGCGCGAAGAGTTTCCCCACCAGCCCGGTACCGTGTTTCTGAATCACAAACAGCAGGGTCAGCACAATAATGGCCAGCGGAACCACCCACTCATCGAGCTGCGGCGCAATAATCTCCAGCCCTTCGATTGCCGACAGCACGGAGATAGCCGGCGTGATCACCACTTCGCCATAGAAGAAGCTGCCGCCAATCAGCCCGATAATTACCAGGAAGGAGGTCATTTTGGGCGAGGTATTGCGCCCGGCCAGCGACATCAGAGTCAGGATCCCCCCTTCACCGGCGTTATCCGCGCGCATGACAAAGGAGAGATATTTAACGGAGACTACCAGGATCAGGAGCCAAAAGATGAGAGACAAAAAACCAAAAACAGCGTCGCGTTCCACGCCAAAACCAAACTGCCCGGACAAACATTCACGAAGCGTATAAAGCGGGCTGGTGCCGATATCACCGTAGACAACCCCGATCGCCGCGAGCGTTATAGCGGGTAATGATTGCTTATTATCAGTGCTCATAGACTAGTCTTTTCGTTTATATAACAAATGTGTGCTTAGTCCCTTGGCCCACAAAAAGCGCACAGTATGCACGATTAATCGTAGAATCGTACCCCTAAATGCGCCGTCATTAACATAGCGCAAAGAAAATAGCACCGTAGTTCAGTCTATTACCAGCCCCGAACGAAACGTCTATACTCGCTTCAATTAGCCGGGTTTACGGCGAAAGGATGCAAAACAATTATGGCTCACACTCATTTATTAGCAGAAAGAATTTCCCGTCTCAGCGGCGCGCTGGAAAAAGGGCTTTTTGAACGTAGCCACGCCATCCGCCTCTGTTTACTGGCGGCACTGAGCGGCGAAAGCGTCTTTCTGCTGGGGCCGCCCGGCATCGCAAAAAGCCTGATTGCCCGCCGCCTGAAATTCGCGTTTCAGCACGCCAGAGCCTTTGAGTATCTGATGACCCGCTTTTCCACACCGGAAGAGGTGTTTGGCCCGCTCTCCATCCAGGCGCTTAAAGATGAAGGACGCTATGAGCGTTTGACGACGGGCTATCTCCCGGAAGCGGAGATCGTTTTCCTCGATGAAATCTGGAAAGCCGGCCCGGCGATACTTAATACCCTGCTCACCGCCATCAACGAACGCCGGTTCCGCAATGGGGCGTATGAGGGGAAAATCCCGATGCGCCTGCTGGTGGCAGCCTCCAACGAACTGCCGGAAGCCGACAGCAGCCTCGAAGCCTTATATGACCGCATGCTGATCCGCCTGTGGCTCGACAAGGTGCAGGACAAAGCGAACTTCCGCTCGCTGCTGATTAGCCAGCAGGATGAAAACGATAACCCGGTGCCTGCCGCATTGCAGGTGACGGACGAGGAGTACCAGCAGTGGCAGCAGGACATTGGCAAAATCAAACTGCCGGATGCGGTGTTTGACCTGGTCTTTATGCTGCGCCAGCAGCTGGATGCCCTGCCGGGGGCGCCTTACGTCTCCGATCGTCGCTGGAAGAAAGCCATTCGTCTGCTTCAGGCCAGCGCCCTGTTCAGTGGCCGCGATGCGGTTGCCCCTATCGATCTGATCCTGCTCAAAGATTGCCTGTGGCATGATGCCAACGGTATGAACCTGATGCAGCAGCAGCTGGAAATATTGATGACCGGGCACGCCTGGGGACAGCAGGAGATGCTGAACCAGCTCGGGGCTATCACCCAGCGCCGCCTTCAGCTTCAGCAGCAGCAAAGCGATAAAACCGCGCTGCGCGTCAGCCGTCAGAGCGGCATGTTTGCCCGGCGCCCGCACTATGAATTACCGGCCGAACTGGGCGAGACGACCCTGACGCTGCTCCTCCAGCAGCCGCTTAAGCTCCATGATATGCAGGTCATTCACATCACCATTGAGCGCGAAGCCCTGTCGCTGTGGCTGACCAAAGGCGGCGAGATCCGCGGCAAACTCAACGGCATCGGCTTTGCCCAGCTGCTCAATATGGAGGTGGACGGCAGCCTGCATCTGGTGATCCGCGACGTCAGCCTGCAGGGATCGCGCCTTGCGCTGCCCGGCACCGCCTCTGACAGCGTCCCGGAAGAGATCAAACAGCAGTTGGAAGCGCTGGATAATCAGTGGCATCTGCAACACACCCGCTTCAGCGAGCAGCAAAAATGCCTGTTTATCCACAGCGACTGGCTGGGGCGGATTGAATCGAGCCTGCAGGATGTGAGCGCGCAGATCAAACAGGCGCGTCAATGCTGACGCTGGATACGCTCAACATCATGCTCGCCGTCGGTGAGGAGGGCATGATCGAAGAGATCATCCTGACCCTGCTGGCCTCCCCGCAGCTGGCAATCTTTTTCGAAAAATTCCCCCGGCTGAAAACGGCTATCACCGACGATCTCCCGCGCTGGCGGGAAAATTTACGTAAAAGGCTGAAAGATACCCGCGTCCCGCCAGAGCTCACCGAAGAGGTGATGTGCTATCAGCAGAGCCAGCTGCTCTCCACGCCCCAGCTGATCGTCCAGCTGCCGCAGATTCTCACCCTGCTGGACAGGGTTCACTCCCCCTACGCCAGCCAGGCCCGGCAGCTGGTGGTGGATAACGCCACCTTTACGCCCGCTCTGCATACCCTGTTTTTACAGCGCTGGCGGTTGAGCCTGGTGGTGCAGGCCACCTCCCTGAATCAGCAGCTATTGGAAGAGGAGCGCGAACAGCTGCTCAGCGAAGTGCAGGAGCGCATGACCTTAGCCGGAGCGCTGGAGCCGGTGCTAGTGGAAAATGAAAACGCCGCCGGTCGCCTGTGGGATATGAGCGCCGGTCAGCTCAAGCGCGGGGACTATCAGCTTATCGTCCGCTATGGCGATTTTCTGGCGCAGCAGCCGGAGCTGATGCAGCTGGCGGAACAGCTGGGCCGTTCCCGGGAGGCAAAGTCGGTGCCAAAAAAGGATGCCCCGCTGGAAACCTTCCGCACCCTGGTGCGCGAACCGGCGACGGTGCCGGAGCAGGTGGACGGCCTGCAGCAGAGCGATGACATCCTGCGTCTGCTGCCGCCCGAGCTGGCCACCCTGGGTATCACCGAGCTGGAGTATGAATTTTACCGTCGGCTGGTGGAGAAGCAGCTCCTGACCTACCGGCTGCACGGCGATGCCTGGCGGGAGAAGGTCAGCCAGCGTCCGGCCGTGCATCAGGATTTCGACGAACAGCCCCGCGGGCCGTTTATCGTCTGCGTGGACACTTCCGGTTCAATGGGCGGCTTTAACGAGCAGTGCGCCAAAGCCTTTTGCCTGGCGCTGATGCGCGTGGCGATGGCCGACAGACGGCGCTGCTTTATCATGCTGTTTTCCAGCGAGGTGGTGGGCTACGAGCTGTCGGGCCAGCACGGCCTGGAACAGGCGATCCGCTTCTTAAGCCAGCGCTTTCGCGGCGGGACCGATCTCGCCAGCTGTTTTCGCGCCATAATCGAGCGGATGCAGGGCGGAGAGTGGTATGACGCCGACGCGGTGGTGATCTCGGATTTTATTGCCCAGCGGCTGCCGGATGAGGTGGTGAGTAAGGTGAAGGTGTTGCAGCGGGAGCATCAGCATCGTTTTCACGCGGTGGCGATGTCCACTCATGGAAAACCCGGCATCATGCGCATCTTCGATCATATCTGGCGCTTTGATACCGGGTTGCGTAGCCGCCTGTTACGGCGCTGGAAACGCTAATTACAGCAGCGCATCCACACTTTCACGAACCTGCTGTGGCCATACGCCACACTGAACCTGCCCGATGTGGGAGAGTTGCAGCAGTAACATGGTCAGACGAGACTGACCAATGCCGCCGCCGATGGTCTGCGGCATCTCACCGCGCAGCAGCGCCTGGTGCCACTCCAGCTTGAGACGATCTTCATCACCGGTGATTGCCAGCTGACGCTGCAGCGCTTCGGCATCGACGCGGATCCCCATGGAAGAGAGTTCAAACGCATCTTCCAGCACCGGGTTCCACACCAGGATATCGCCGTTCAGGCCCGCGAGGCCGCTCTCGCCTTCGCTGCTCCAGTCATCATAATCCGGCGCACGAACGTCGTGGCGTTGACCATGAGACAGCTTACCGCCGATCCCAATCAGGAAGACGGCACCCAGCTCTTTAGCGATCGCACGCTCACGGCCTTTGGCATCCAGATCCGGGAAGCGGGTCAGCAGATCCTGGCTGTGAACAAACTGGATCGTCTCCGGCAGGAACGGGGTCAGACCAAACTCTTTGCTGACCGCCGCTTCGGTTTCTTTGATCCCGGCATAAATGGCTTCTACCGTCGCTTTCAGCGTACGGGTATGACGTTCGCCATCACCCATCACGCGTTCCCAGTCCCACTGGTCAACGTAAACAGAGTGAACGGCAGTAAGGCGGTCTTCATCGGGGCGAAGAGCTTTCATGTGCGTGTAAAGCCCTTCGCCCGCGCTGAAGTCGTGTTGTCCCAGGGTTTGACGCTTCCACTTCGCCAGGGAATGAACCACTTCGAACTGGGCGTCTGGCAGTGTTTTTACTTTCACCTGAACCGCTTTTTCGCAACCAGACAGGTTGTCCTGCGTCCCGTCGCCCACACGGCTTAAGATCGGTGCCTGAACTTCAATAAGACCGAGCTTCTCTTCCAGCTGGCGGGAAAAATGGGATTTAACGAAACTGATCTGGCGTTGTTGTGCGATGTAAGCGGTTTTCATTATTTATACTCCTGCGTCCTGTTGGCATTGATTAAGCAACAAAAAAGAAGCTCTTTCAATAATCCAACAATAAAACTCCGCTATCACTTTTGATTCGCTAAAATTACCCGCTAAAATAGAGTGATTCATTAATCTTCATAAGAAAAAGCTATGGAAAATTATCAGATCGACAATCTGGACCGCGGCATCCTTGAGGCCCTGATGGCTAATGCCCGTACTGCCTATGCCGAACTGGCCAAACAGTTTGGCGTGAGTCCGGGCACCATTCATGTACGTGTAGAGAAGATGAAGCAGGCGGGGATCATCACCGGGGCGCATATCGACGTCAGCCCAAAACAGCTGGGGTACGACGTCTGCTGCTTTATCGGCATCATTTTGAAGAGCGCCAAAGATTATCCTTCGGCGCTGGCCAGGCTGAACGCGCTGGATGAGGTGACCGAGGCCTACTACACCACCGGCCACTACAGCATCTTTATCAAGGTTATGTGCCGATCGATCGACGCCCTGCAGCAGGTACTTATCAACAAGATCCAAACAATCGATGAAATTCAGTCCACCGAGACATTGATCTCCCTGCAGAACCCGATCATGCGTACCATCCGCCCCTGATCGGGCAAATTCATACCCACATTTTCCACAGGTAGATCCCAGCTCGCTCACAGCGTACAATGATCCCTCTTTAGATGAGCGAGCGATCCATGGCAGATATTACTCTTATCAGCGGCAGCACCCTTGGCGGGGCTGAATATGTCGCGGAACACCTGGCTGAAAAGCTGGAAGACGCGGGTTTTTCCACTGAAACGCTGCACGGGCCGTTATTAGAAGATCTGCCGATCGACGGGATCTGGCTGTTGATCACCTCCACCCATGGTGCGGGCGATCTTCCGGATAACCTTCTTCCTTTATATGAAGAGTTAAAAGAGCAGCAGCCCGACCTGGCGAACGTCCGGTTTGGGGCGATCGGCATCGGCAGCCGGGAATATGACACTTTTTGCGGCGCCGTTGAGAAAGTTGAGACCGAACTGAAGTCCTGTGGGGCACAACAGATCGGCGAAACGCTGAAGATCAACATCCTCGATCACGATATTCCTGAAGATCCAGCGGAACTTTGGCTGGCTGAATGGAAAAATTTACTCAAAAACGATTAAAGATCGTGCGATCAGATGTGGGTAACTCTGGTTAAAAGCTTGGATCAACCGGTAGTTATCCCAAGAACAACTCGTGATGACTTTTTGTGCTGTGTATAACTAGCCGATCTGATCCCAGCTTATACGTCGCAGGATCACCGATCATTCACAGCAAACGATCCTCTCTAAACGCATGATCTTCTTCGGGAGATCCGGCTTATCCACAGAAACCCGCGATCCTAATAAGAGATCACAATAAAACAGATCTCTAAATAAAAAGATCTTCTTTTTAATAGCCAGGATCCCAGTGCTTTCTCGATCGACTAAAGTTGAGTAGAATCCACGGCCCGGGCTTCAATCCATTTTCTTACCGCTTTACGCGAGGCAGACCACCATGTTTTATCAGGATCCTTTTGACGTCATCATCATTGGCGGGGGTCATGCAGGCACCGAGGCCGCAATGGCCGCGGCGCGAATGGGTCAACAGACCCTGCTTTTGACACACAATATCGACACGCTAGGACAGATGTCCTGTAATCCGGCGATTGGCGGCATTGGGAAAGGACACCTGGTAAAAGAAGTGGATGCACTTGGCGGCCTGATGGCCACCGCGATCGATCATGCCGGCATCCAGTTTAGGATACTAAACGCAAGCAAAGGCCCTGCCGTTCGTGCCACCCGTGCACAGGCTGACCGCGTGCTCTATCGTCAGGCGGTACGTACCGCACTGGAGAATCAGCCAAACCTGATGATCTTCCAGCAGGCGGTTGAAGATCTGATCGTCGAAAACGATCGTGTCGTCGGCGCCGTGACCCAGATGGGTCTGAAGTTCCGTGCCAAAGCCGTTGTGCTGACCGTCGGGACGTTCCTCGATGGCAAAATTCATATCGGACTGGATAACTACAGCGGTGGCCGTGCTGGCGATCCGCCGTCCATTCCGCTGTCGCGCCGTCTGCGCGAGCTGCCGCTGCGCGTCAGCCGCCTGAAAACCGGCACGCCGCCGCGTATTGACGCCCGTACTATCGATTTCAGCGTGCTGGCACAACAGCACGGCGACAACCCAATGCCGGTCTTCTCGTTCATGGGCAACGTGGATCAACATCCGCGCCAGGTGCCGTGCTATGTCACGCACACCAACGAGAAAACCCATGACGTGATCCGCAATAACCTCGATCGCAGCCCGATGTATGCCGGAGTGATCGAAGGGATCGGCCCACGCTACTGCCCGTCGATCGAAGACAAGGTGATGCGCTTTGCCGATCGTAACCAGCACCAGATCTTCCTCGAGCCGGAAGGGCTGACCTCCAACGAGATCTACCCGAACGGTATCTCCACCAGCCTGCCTTTCGACGTACAGATGCAGATCGTCCGTTCGATGCAGGGGATGGAGAATGCGAAGATCGTCCGTCCGGGCTATGCCATCGAGTATGACTTCTTCGATCCGCGTGACCTGAAGCCGACCCTGGAGAGCAAATTTATCCAGGGGCTGTTCTTCGCGGGCCAAATCAACGGCACCACCGGTTACGAAGAAGCTGCCGCGCAGGGTCTGCTGGCCGGTCTGAATGCCGCGCGCTTCTCGGCCGAGAAAGAGGGCTGGGCGCCGGGCCGTTCTCAGGCTTACCTTGGCGTGCTGGTGGATGACCTCTGCACCCTGGGGACCAAAGAGCCGTACCGCATGTTTACCTCCCGTGCGGAATATCGTCTGATGCTGCGTGAAGACAACGCCGATCTGCGCCTGACCGAAATCGGTCGTGAGCTGGGTCTGGTGGATGATGCGCGCTGGGCGCGTTTCAACGAGAAGCTGGAGAACATCGAGCGCGAACGTCAGCGCCTGAAGTCCACCTGGGTCAACCCAACCGCCGAGTCTGTAGACGAAGTGAATGCTCACCTGTCTGCGCCGCTGTCGCGTGAAGCCAGCGGGGAAGATCTGCTCCGTCGTCCGGAGATGACCTACGACCAACTGATCCAGATGACGCCGTTCGCGCCAGGCCTGGAAGACGTGCAGGCCGCCGAGCAGGTCGAAATCCAGGTGAAATACGAAGGCTACATCGCCCGTCAGCAGGATGAGATCGAGAAACAGCAGCGCAACGAGAGTACGATCCTCCCGGCCACGCTGGATTACCGCCAGGTTAACGGCCTCTCCAACGAGGTGATCGCCAAGCTGAATGACCATAAGCCGTCATCCATCGGCCAGGCATCGCGTATTTCCGGCGTCACCCCTGCGGCCATCTCCATTCTGCTGGTGTGGCTGAAAAAACAGGGTATGCTGCGCCGCAGCGCGTAATCGTAAGAACTGCCCGGTGATACTGCGCTTACCGGGCCTACAGAACTCCGTAGGGCGGGTAAGCGTAGCGCAACCTGCCACAACGCATCTCAACAGGTATTCACCGTGCTCAACAAACTCACTCGTCTGCTGGATCAAGCCGGTATTTCGCTCACCGATCACCAGAAAAATCAGCTGGTGGGGTATGTCGATATGCTGCACAAATGGAACAAGGCCTATAACCTCACCTCGGTGCGCGACCCGAATGAGATGCTGGTACGTCACATCCTCGACAGCATCGTCGTGGCGCCTCACCTCCAGGGTGAACGTTTTATCGATGTCGGCACTGGCCCTGGCCTGCCGGGTATTCCGCTCTCTATCGTGCGTCCTGAGTGCCAGTTCACGCTGCTCGACAGCCTGGGCAAGCGCGTGCGCTTCCTCCGTCAGGTTCAACATGAGCTGAAGCTGGAAAATATTCATCCGGTGCAGAGTAGGGTAGAGGAGTTTCCCGCCGAGCCGCCATTTGATGGCGTGATCAGCCGGGCGTTTGCCTCGCTCAATGACATGATTGACTGGTGTAAGCATCTGCCGGCGCAGAACGGGCGTTTCTATGCCCTGAAAGGTATCCTGCCGGAAGACGAAATCGCTCAGCTGCCTGCCGGGTTTGAGCTGGAGTCTGCCATTAAATTGCGTGTTCCACAGCTGGAAGGTGAACGCCATCTGGTCATCGTTAAGCCAAACAATTTTTAAAAAAATAATAAAAAATGTGGAATTTGTGCTGTTCTTAGTATGTTAAAAAACAATCTAATGCTTAAGAAATAGACAGGCTTAATTTAACCGCTTTTTTACTAAGGCTTTTCTTTGGGTTAACGTAAGTGTGTAGTTAACCCACATTATAATAAACACTGAAAATATCAGCTTGCTAAAAGTAGGAAAGAGTAACCAGATTGTAATGTTAAATATTTATTATAAATGTCAATAAAAGGTTTCCGTTGTATACAGGGCTGTTTTGAAAATAGTTGCTGAAATTACCCTTTAATATCAGAAAGATGAAATATAACGATTTACTGATTTAATTTATTCGACCTTATCGTAAATGTGTATTTTGTGATCTCGTGCACGCTTTGTCGCCAACGTTTCCGCGCAGTTTGCAGTTTTGACGCGCCATTCACAGTTTGTGGAAAAGTTAAGAAATAGCGCTGGGGAAAAATATTTAAACATTTATTCACCTTTTCGCTACTTATTGTTTGAAATCACGGGGACGCACCGTATAATTTGACCGCTTTTTGCTGCTTGACTCTGAGCCCTAAAGGACGTTTTATACGACACGCGGCATACCTCGAAGGGAGCAGGAGTAAAAACGTGATGTCTGTGTCGCTCTTGAGTCGAAACGTTGCTCGTAAGCTTCTGTTCATTCAGTTTCTGGCGGTGATAGCAAGTGGATTGCTGTTCTGCCTCAAAGACCCCTTCTGGGGCATCTCTGCGGTAAGCGGAGGTTTGGCAGTCGTTGTGCCGAATATGTTGTTTATGATTTTTGCCTGGCGTCATCAGGCGCATACACCTGCCAAAGGCCGCATGGCCTGGTCCTTCGCTCTGGGCGAAGTGTGTAAGGTGTTGCTGACCTTTGCCCTTCTGGTGATGGCGCTGGCGGTTTTTAAAGTGGTATTTTTGCCGCTGATAGTGACGTGGGTTTTGGTGCTGGTGGTACAAGTTCTGGCGCCAGCTGTAATCAATAACAAAGGGTAAAAGGCATCATGGCTTCAGAAAATATGACGCCGCAGGATTACATAGGTCACCATCTGAACAACCTTCAGTTGGACCTGCGTACATTCTCGCTGGTGGATCCGCATAACCCCCCAGCCACCTTCTGGACGATCAATATCGACTCCATGTTCTTCTCGGTGGCACTGGGTCTGTTGTTCCTGGCCATTTTCCGCGGCGTTGCGAAACGTGCGACCAGCGGCGTTCCAGGGAAATTCCAGACCTTCATCGAAATGATCATTGGCTTCGTCCATGGCAGCGTCAAAGACATGTACCACGGCAAGAGCAAGGTGATTGCACCGCTGGCGCTGACCGTCTTTGTGTGGGTCTTCCTGATGAACCTGATGGACCTGCTGCCTATCGACCTGCTGCCGTTCATCGGCGAGCATATCTTCGGTCTGCCTGCCCTGCGTGTGGTGCCGTCTGCTGACGTGAACATCACCCTGTCCATGGCACTGGGCGTATTCATCCTGATTCTTTTCTACAGCATCAAAATGAAAGGCGTAGGCGGCTTCGTGAAAGAGCTTACCTTGCAGCCGTTCAACCACTGGGCGTTTATTCCGGTCAACCTGATCCTGGAAGGCGTTAGCCTGCTGTCCAAACCGATTTCTCTCGGTCTGCGACTGTTCGGCAACATGTATGCGGGTGAGCTGATTTTCATTCTGATCGCGGGTCTTCTGCCGTGGTGGTCACAGTGGATTCTGAATGTGCCTTGGGCCATTTTCCACATCCTGATCATTACGCTGCAAGCCTTTATCTTCATGGTTCTGACGATCGTCTATCTGTCGATGGCGTCTGAAGAGCACTGATTCTTTACCAACACTACTACGTTTTAACTGAAACAAACTGGAGACTGTCATGGAAAACCTGAATATGGATCTGCTGTACATGGCTGCCGCTGTGATGATGGGTCTGGCGGCTATCGGTGCTGCGATCGGTATCGGCATCCTCGGGGGCAAATTCCTGGAAGGCGCAGCGCGTCAACCGGATCTGATTCCTCTGCTGCGTACTCAGTTCTTTATCGTTATGGGTCTGGTGGATGCTATCCCGATGATCGCTGTAGGTCTGGGTCTGTACGTGATGTTTGCTGTCGCGTAGTAAGTAGATTTAAACCCTAAGCCACAGTTGTAAATTTAAAGAGGTATTGTGCTGTGAACATGAACGCAACAATCCTCGGCCAGGCCATCGCGTTTGTTATCTTTGTCTGGTTCTGCATGAAGTATGTATGGCCGCCATTAATGGCAGCCATCGAAAAACGTCAGAAAGAAATCTCTGACGGCCTGGCTTCTGCAGAACGCGCTAAGAAAGATTTGGACCTTGCACAGGCCAACGCGACCGACCAGCTGAAAAAAGCGAAAGCGGAAGCCCAGGTAATCATCGAGCAGGCGAACAAACGTCGTTCTCAGATCCTGGACGAAGCGAAAGCTGAAGCAGAACAGGAACGTACTAAAATCGTGACGCAAGCGCAGGCAGAAATTGATGCCGAGCGTAAACGTGCTCGCGAAGAGCTGCGTAAGCAGGTCGCGATTCTGGCTGTTGCTGGCGCCGAGAAGATCATCGAACGTTCCGTGGATGAAGCTGCTAACAGCGACATCGTGGACAAACTTGTCGCTGAACTGTAAGGAGGGAGGGGCTGATGTCTGAATTTGTTACGGTAGCTCGCCCCTACGCCAAAGCAGCTTTTGACTTTGCTATCGAACACCAAAATGTCGATCGCTGGCAGAACATGCTGGCGTTTGCCGCTGAGGTAACGAAAAACGAACACATGGCTGAGATGCTTTCAGGTGCACTGGCACCGGAAACCCTCGCCAGTTCGTTCATCGCCATTTGCGGTGAGCAGCTGGACACCAACGGTCAGAACCTGATTCGGGTAATGGCAGAAAATGGTCGTCTGAAAGCGCTCCCGGATGTTCTTGAGCAGTTCGAGCACCTGCGTGCCCTCAGTGAAGCCACCGTTGAAGTTCACGTAACTTCTGCGACTGAGCTGAGTAACGAACAGCTTGCGAAAATCACCGCCGCGATGGAAAAACGTCTGTCACGCAAAGTGAAGCTGAATTGCAATATCGATAAGTCTGTAATGGCGGGCGTAATCATCCGTGCGGGTGATATGGTCATTGATGGCAGCGTACGCGGCCGTCTTGAGCGCCTTGCAGACGTCTTGCAGTCTTAAGGGGACTGGAGCATGCAACTGAATTCCACCGAAATCAGCGAACTGATCAAGCAGCGCATTGCTCAGTTCAGTGTTGTGAGTGAAGCTCACAACGAAGGTACTATTGTTTCTGTAAGCGACGGTGTTATCCGCATCCACGGCCTGGCCGATTGTATGCAGGGTGAAATGATCTCCCTGCCGGGTAACCGTTACGCTATCGCACTGAACCTGGAGCGCGACTCCGTAGGTGCAGTTGTGATGGGTCCTTACGCTGACCTTGCCGAAGGCATGAAGGTTAAGTGTACTGGCCGTATTCTTGAAGTTCCAGTTGGCCGCGGCCTGCTGGGTCGCGTGGTGAACACCCTGGGTGCGCCAATCGACGGTAAAGGTCCGGTTGATAACGATGGCTTCTCGCCAATCGAAGTTATCGCACCGGGCGTAATCGACCGTCAGTCCGTCGACCAGCCGGTGCAGACCGGTTATAAATCCGTTGACGCCATGATCCCAATCGGCCGTGGCCAGCGTGAGCTGATCATCGGTGACCGTCAGACCGGTAAAACCGCGATGGCAATCGATGCGATCATCAACCAGCGCGATTCCGGCATCAAATGCGTGTACGTGGCTATCGGCCAGAAAGCGTCCACCATTTCTAACGTGGTTCGTAAACTGGAAGAGCACGGCGCGCTGGCTAACACCATCGTTGTGGTGGCTACCGCTTCTGAATCTGCTGCACTGCAATACCTGGCGCCGTATGCCGGTTGCGCAATGGGCGAATACTTCCGTGACCGCGGTGAAGATGCGCTGATCGTTTATGATGACCTGTCCAAACAGGCCGTTGCATACCGTCAGGTTTCCCTGCTGCTCCGTCGTCCACCAGGACGTGAAGCATTCCCGGGCGACGTATTCTATCTGCACTCCCGTCTGCTGGAGCGTGCATCTCGCGTTAACGCGGAATACGTTGAGAACTTCACTAAAGGTGAAGTGAAAGGCCAGACCGGCTCTCTGACCGCACTGCCGATCATCGAAACCCAGGCGGGTGACGTTTCTGCGTTCGTTCCGACCAACGTAATCTCCATTACCGATGGTCAGATCTTCCTGGAAACCAACCTGTTTAACTCCGGTATTCGTCCGGCAGTTAACCCGGGTATCTCCGTATCCCGTGTTGGTGGCGCAGCGCAGACCAAGATCATCAAAAAACTGTCCGGTGGTATCCGTACCGCGCTGGCACAGTATCGTGAACTTGCAGCGTTCTCCCAGTTTGCATCTGACCTTGACGATGCAACCCGTAAACAGCTTGACCACGGTCAGAAAGTGACCGAACTGCTGAAACAGAAACAGTATGCCCCGATGTCAGTTGCACAGCAGGGCCTGGTACTGTTCGCAGCAGAACGTGGTTATCTGGGGGATGTAGAACTGGCGAAAATCGGTAGCTTCGAAGCCGCTCTGTTGGCTTTCGCTGACCGTGACCATGCTCCGCTGATGCAAGAGATTAACCAGTCCGGTGGCTATAACGACGAAATCGAAGGCAAGCTGAAGAGCCTGCTCGATTCCTTCAAAGCAACCCAGTCCTGGTAAAGTCTGGCGGTCTGTCTTAGGGCAGACCGCAAGGCATTGAGGAGAAGCTCATGGCCGGCGCAAAAGAGATACGTAGTAAGATCGCAAGCGTCCAGAACACGCAAAAGATCACTAAAGCGATGGAGATGGTCGCCGCTTCCAAAATGCGTAAATCGCAGGAGCGTATGGCGGCCAGCCGTCCTTATGCAGATACCATGCGCAAAGTGATTGGTCACCTTGCGAGCGGTAATCTGGAATATAAGCACCCTTACCTGGAAGAACGCGACGTTAAGCGCGTGGGCTACCTGGTGGTGTCGACCGACCGTGGTTTGTGTGGTGGCTTGAACATTAACCTGTTCAAAAAACTGCTGGCGGATATGAAAGCATGGTCCGATAAAGGCGTTCAGAGCGATATCGCGATGATCGGCTCCAAGGGCGTCTCTTTCTTCAATTCCGTAGGCGGCAATATTGTCGCCCAGGTGACCGGTATGGGTGATAACCCGTCCCTGTCCGAACTGATCGGCCCGGTAAAAGTGATGTTGCAGGCCTATGATGAAGGCCGTCTGGACAGGCTGTATGTTGTCAGCAACAAATTTATTAACACCATGTCTCAGGTTCCGACCCTTACTCAGCTGCTGCCGTTACCGGCATCAGACGAGCCAGAGTTGAAGCATAAATCCTGGGATTACCTGTATGAACCCGATCCAAAACCGCTGCTGGATACCCTGCTGCGTCGTTATGTTGAATCTCAGGTTTATCAGGGCGTGGTAGAAAACCTGGCCAGCGAGCAGGCCGCACGTATGGTGGCGATGAAAGCCGCGACCGACAATGGCGGCAGCCTGATTAAAGAGCTGCAGTTGGTATACAACAAAGCTCGTCAGGCCAGCATTACTCAGGAACTCACCGAGATCGTCGGTGGTGCATCCGCGGTATAACCAGGTTAATTCGTAGAGGATTCAAGATGGCTACTGGAAAAATTGTCCAGGTAATCGGCGCCGTGGTTGACGTCGAGTTCCCTCAGGATGCCGTACCGCGCGTGTACGATGCTCTTGAGGTTCAGAATGGTAATGAGAGCCTGGTGCTGGAAGTTCAGCAGCAGCTCGGCGGCGGTATCGTGCGTACCATCGCCATGGGTTCTTCCGACGGTCTGCGTCGTGGTCTGGAAGTTAAAGACCTCGAACACCCAATCGAAGTACCAGTAGGTAAAGCAACCCTGGGCCGTATCATGAACGTCCTGGGTCAGCCGATCGACATGAAAGGCGACATCGGCGAAGAAGAGCGTTGGGCTATTCACCGTTCAGCACCTTCCTACGAAGAGCTGTCCAGCTCTCAGGAACTGCTGGAAACCGGCATCAAAGTTATCGACCTGATGTGTCCGTTCGCGAAGGGCGGTAAAGTCGGTCTGTTCGGCGGTGCGGGTGTAGGTAAAACCGTAAACATGATGGAGCTGATCCGTAACATCGCGATCGAGCACTCCGGTTACTCCGTGTTTGCAGGCGTGGGTGAGCGTACTCGTGAGGGTAACGACTTCTACCACGAGATGACCGACTCCAACGTTCTGGACAAAGTATCCCTGGTTTACGGCCAGATGAACGAGCCACCAGGAAACCGTCTGCGCGTTGCGCTGACCGGCCTGACTATGGCTGAGAAGTTCCGTGACGAAGGTCGTGACGTACTGCTGTTCGTTGACAACATCTACCGTTACACCCTGGCTGGTACGGAAGTATCCGCACTGCTGGGTCGTATGCCATCAGCGGTAGGCTACCAGCCGACCCTGGCGGAAGAGATGGGTGTTCTGCAGGAACGTATCACCTCTACCAAAACCGGTTCTATCACCTCCGTTCAGGCGGTATACGTACCTGCGGATGACTTGACTGACCCATCACCAGCCACCACCTTTGCTCACTTAGATGCAACCGTGGTACTGAGCCGTCAGATCGCGTCTCTGGGTATCTACCCGGCCGTTGACCCGCTGGACTCCACCAGCCGTCAGCTGGATCCACTGGTTGTTGGTCAGGAACACTACGACACCGCGCGTGGCGTACAGTCCCTGCTGCAGCGTTATCAGGAACTGAAAGACATCATCGCCATCCTGGGTATGGATGAACTGTCTGAAGAAGACAAACTGGTGGTAGCACGCGCACGTAAGATCCAGCGCTTCCTGTCCCAGCCGTTCTTCGTTGCAGAAGTATTTACCGGTTCCCCGGGCAAATACGTTGCGCTGAAAGACACCATCCGTGGCTTTAAAGGCATCATGGAAGGCGAATACGATCACCTGCCGGAGCAGGCGTTCTATATGGTGGGTTCCATCGACGAAGCCGTGGAAAAAGCCAAAAAACTTTAACGCCTTAATCGGAGGGTGATATGGCAATGACTTACCACCTGGACGTCGTCAGCGCAGAGCAACAAATGTTCTCTGGTCTGGTCGAGAAAATCCAGGTAACGGGTAGCGAAGGTGAACTGGGTATCTTCCCGGGACACGCCCCGCTGCTCACCGCCATTAAGCCTGGTATGATCCGCATCGTTAAACAGTTCGGTCATGAAGAGTTTATCTACCTGTCTGGTGGCATTATTGAAGTGCAACCTGGCAGCGTGACCGTACTGGCTGATACCGCAATTCGTGGCCAGGATCTCGACGAAGCGCGAGCTCTGGAATCGAAGCGTAAAGCAGAAGAGCACATTAAGAGCTCTCATGGCGACGTGGATTACGCTCAGGCTTCTGCTGAGCTGGCCAAAGCGATCGCGAAACTGCGCGTTATCGAGTTGACCAAAAAAGCGATGTAACACCGGCTTGAAAGTACGAAAGCCAGTCTGGTCTCCAGGCTGGCTTTTTTTATGGAACCGTTTCAGTAAATATGAAACTAAAACGGAGTTTTATTATTTTTTGATTTAGATCACAAAAAGATTGATCGGCGAAATGGTCAGGAGTAGACTTTGTTTTGTGATGAATGTCACAAAACTGAACTCAAACAATATCAGGATGCCATCATGAAACTCATCAACAAAATCATCGCCCTCTTCAGCAACATGAGCGTTTCTTTCGGTACGTTCAACCACTAAGTGCTGATGTGCCGGGTGGCGCCACGCTTACCGTAGTGTGATAAGCGAAGCGCCGCTCTGGTTATTGGGTCTGCACCTGCGTTTTGTCTAACTCCTTCCCGTCCACGTTCACGCTTTTACCCTTCACCATAAAATAGTTCGTGTTATCAATGGTCCCCACCACCGCATCATCATACTCACCCGGCTGATTACGAATCGACAGGTTGCCGGTAAAGGTCCCCTGGGTTGTGACGTCGCCGTACGGGCTCGGGCGGAAGATGTAGTTAAAGCGCTGGTTATCCACCGCGATGTTGTTCTCCACCACCAGCTTGCCCGGGTTGAAGTTATCGGTGAAACCGTCCAGATGATTACCGGTGGCTTTGCTGTTGCGGATCTGGTGCGCCACAGGTTGCCCTTCTCCGCCGAGCTTAAAGCCGTTACTGGTATTGTTGCTGGCAACCGAGTTCTCGATTACCACCACGCCGTTTGCGCCATCTTCAATCTTATTGAACAGGTCGAAGCCGTCATCAATATTGTCGTGGGCATAGCAATGCTCCAGCCGGTTGCCATCGCCTACCCGCATCTTCACCGCGAAGCCATCGGCATTAATCTTGCCGGGATCCTCATTGGCATACGATTCGGAATCCACCACCCGGTTATAGCTCGCCCATAACGGCCGGCCAATTTTCTCCGGGGAGGAGATCTGGATCCCCGTGTCGTCATTGCGGT
Source organism: Leclercia sp. (assembly GCF_036780805.1). Classification (NCBI taxonomy): domain Bacteria; kingdom Pseudomonadati; phylum Pseudomonadota; class Gammaproteobacteria; order Enterobacterales; family Enterobacteriaceae; genus Leclercia; species Leclercia sp. The sequence goes on from NZ_DAIQCE010000004.1 coordinate 27,042, forward strand.
ACGCGGTGACGCCCTCGATCAGGTTATGGCTGCCCTGCACGCGCAGGCTTTTCTCCGTAACGTCGATCCCCTGGATATGCCAGTAGCTGGCGTCCAGCAGCAGACCGCGGATCACCACTTTACCCTCAGCCTGCAGCGTTTTGAGCTTGTCGCTACTGCCGCTGGCCGTGAGCGGGATCTCGCTGCGCGGATAATCGCCGCTTTTCAGCACCAGCTTACCGCCGGGGGCCAGCAGCGCGATGGCGGTGGTGAGATCCAGCGGCGCATCGGCTGTGCCTTTCGCCTCTGCTTTACCGTCTGGGGCGGCATACATCAGCGCCGTATCCCTGTCGGCGACGCGTTCGACGGTGAGTTGCTGGTTTACCTGCTCGCCCTGAGACGGGGTAAAGGCCACCGTAAAGGTGCTGGTCTGTTCAAGACGGGTGGGCAGGGTGTACATCTCTCCCGCTTTTACCGTTTTCTCATTACCGATCACCACTTCGTTTTGCCGGACGCTGAATACCCCGTCTTCATTGGCGCGCGCCTGCAACAGGTAATCCCCGGAAGCGCTGATGTTCCCGGAAGCCAGCTGCACCACCAGCGGCAGCGGCTCTGCCTGCCACGGCGTCGAAGTGACGGTATGGGCGGGAGTCGTGGTCAGCGAGGCGTTGGTCACCGTGATTCTGGCATTCCGCGAGGCAAAGAAGCCGACGTAATAGCGATCCGGATTTTGCACCGAAATCAGGTCCGCGCGCGGCACGCTCTTGCTTACCCAGCTGTCGCTGTCCACCGGGGCCCACGCGGTAATAAACCCATCATCCGTGCGCTGTAGCTTGAGACGAAATTCCGGGGTCTGGCTCAGGTCCACCTCTTCTTTGTAACTCTGTTTTTTAATGGCTGCCCCGGCATTACCCCACGGCTGGGTGATCCCCTCCCGGGTGATGGCCTGCATTTTCACCCGCTGATGATCTTTTTTATCCTGGGTCATGATGGCGTTCATCACCTGATTCGACGCCGCGGGGAACTCCTCATAACCGGTTTTTAGCGGCTGCTGACGCGGATTGCCGAGGACATCCCGCACCAGCAGCCCGGCCCCTTCCTGCGCGGCGGGCTTTGCGCCATTCTCCGGTCCAAACTGATCCACCCGGATGTTGGCCTGCAGGACAAAATTCTCGCTCGCCGGCAGCTCGGTATAGAAAAAGGTTAATCCGTCGTGGGAGTTGGCTATTTTGCCGCCGCGGCTCTCCACCGTGATTGCTTTTGACAGCCCGGCACTCTCCTGCGGCGTAAGCTTTTTCCCGTCGATGGTGACATCATTGACGCCAATTTTTTCGGGCAGCACGTTGGATGAAAAATTCACGTCCGTGGATTGCCCAAACGCAATGGCTTTCCAGATATGGGGCTGTTCGGCGGCCGTTGCGGAAAAAGCGCTACACATCATCAGGGCCAGAGGTATTTTAGACTTCATCTTATTCTCCTGAGTAATAATTGAGCGCCATTATCATCAGAATAAAACAGCGTTTCTTTTTTGTAGGTCACATATTTCGATAATTAAAACAGCGTTTTGGTTATGGAAGGCTTTATTCATGAAGCGAAAAAATAGCTAACATGTTGTGCGGGCTGGAGACTTCTCCAAAGGACGCTATATTCCATAGGCAAAGTCCTTTACTCTGATGTAAAAAGAACCTTTAAACAGCCCGAAACTCGCGAGGTTGTGCGTTTTACCACCTCTGCATTTTATGGCGCAAAATATGTAGAATTTTCAACGCCAAAGGGTTTTACTTTTCACTCAAATTACAGTCAGGACGTGTATGTTGAACAATGCAATGAGCGTGGTCATTCTTGCCGCAGGCAAAGGCACCCGCATGTATTCCGATCTTCCAAAAGTGCTGCATACTCTGGCAGGGAAAGCGATGGTGCAGCATGTCATTGATGCCGCTAATGAAATGGGCGCGAACCAGGTTCACCTTGTCTATGGCCACGGTGGCGATCTGCTGAAGCAGACGCTGCGTGATGACAAGCTCAACTGGGTATTGCAGGCAGAACAGCTGGGTACCGGCCACGCCATGCAGCAGGCTGCCCCGTTCTTCTCTGACGACGAAGATATTCTGATGCTTTACGGCGACGTGCCGCTGATCTCCGTGGAAACGCTGGTGCGCCTGCGTGCCGCGAAACCGCAGGGCGGCATTGGCCTGCTGACCGTTAAGCTGGACGATCCGTCCGGTTATGGCCGTATCACCCGTGAAAACGGCAAGGTGACGGGCATTGTCGAGCACAAAGACGCCACCGATGCACAGCGTGAAATCCAGGAAATCAACACCGGGATTCTGATCGCCAATGGCGCAGACATGAAACGCTGGCTGTCGCAGCTGAACAACAACAACGCGCAGGGCGAGTTTTACATCACCGATATTATCGCGATGGCGTATCAGGAAGGGCGTGAGATTGCGGCCGTTCATCCGGCGCGCATCAGCGAAACGGACGGCGTAAATAACCGCCTGCAGCTCTCCCGTCTTGAGCGTATTTATCAGTCCGAGCAGGCAGAAAAACTGCTGCTGGCGGGCGTAATGTTGCGCGATCCGTCGCGTTTCGATCTGCGTGGGGTCCTCAAACACGGGCGCGATGTCGAGATCGATACTAACGTTATTCTGGAAGGCAACGTAACGCTGGGTAATCGCGTCAAAATTGGCACCGGCTGCGTGATCAAAAACAGCGTGATTGGTGACGACTGCGAAATCAGCCCCTACAGCGTGGTGGAAGATGCCCACCTGGAAGCCGCCTGCACCATCGGGCCGTTCGCCCGTCTGCGCCCGGGCGCAGAGCTGCTGGAAGGCGCTCACGTCGGCAACTTCGTCGAAATGAAAAAAGCGCGTCTGGGCAAGGGCTCGAAAGCAGGGCATCTGACCTATCTGGGCGATGCGGAGATTGGCGACAACGTGAATATCGGCGCCGGGACCATCACCTGTAACTACGATGGCGCGAACAAGTTTAAAACTATTATTGGCGACGACGTGTTTGTCGGTTCCGATTCGCAGCTGGTGGCCCCCGTGACCATCGGCAAAGGCGTCACCATTGCCGCAGGTACTACGGTGACGCGCGATGTGGCGGAAAACGAGCTGGTCATCAGCCGCGTGCCACAGGTTCACAAGCAGGGCTGGAAACGCCCGGTGAAGAAGTAAAAGCATTTTCGGGATGAGGGGATAAAATAATCCCCCTCCCATAAGCAGTACCCATAAAAATAACCCCACTCTCTACAAGGCTCGGGGCGCCCGAAAAGGGCACATACAGGTCAGCGACAACGCAGGCGAAAGCCTCTATTCGGAATCTAAAACTATGTGTGGAATTGTTGGCGCAGTCGCGCAGCGTGATATTGCTGAAATCCTTCTCGAAGGGTTACGTCGTCTGGAATACCGTGGTTACGACTCTGCCGGTCTGGCAGTGGTCGATGCAGAAGGGCACATGACCCGTCTGCGCCGCCTCGGTAAAGTAAACATGCTGTCACAGGCCGCGGAAGAAACCCCGCTGCACGGCGGTACAGGCATTGCCCATACCCGTTGGGCGACCCACGGTGAACCTTCTGAAGGCAACGCGCACCCGCATGTCTCTGAACACATTGTGGTGGTGCATAACGGCATCATCGAAAACCACGAGCCGCTGCGCGAAATACTCACCGAGCGCGGCTATACCTTCGTGTCTGAAACCGACACCGAGGTGATCGCCCACCTGGTTCACTGGGAGCTGAAGCAGGGCGGTACGCTGCGTGAAGCCGTACTGCGTGCCATCCCACAGCTGCGCGGCGCCTACGGCACCGTGATCATGGACAGCCGCGACCCGTCCACCCTGCTGGCCGCTCGCTCGGGCAGCCCGATGGTGATTGGTCTGGGGATGGGTGAAAACTTTATCGCCTCCGATCAGCTGGCGCTGCTGCCGGTAACCCGTCGCTTTATCTTCATGGAAGAGGGTGACATTGCCGAAGTGACCCGTCGTGACGTGACGCTGTTTGATAAATCGGGTGCGCCGGTGAAGCGTCAGGATATCGAATCCAGCCTGCAGTACGACGCGGGTGACAAAGGTGCTTACCGTCACTACATGCAGAAAGAGATCTACGAGCAGCCAAACGCCATCAAAAACACCCTGACCGGGCGCATCAGCCACGGTGAGGTGGATCTGAGCGAGCTGGGCGCCAACGCCAACGAGATGCTGGCTAACGTCGAGCATATTCAGATCGTGGCCTGCGGTACCTCCTACAACTCCGGTATGGTCTCCCGCTACTGGTTTGAATCCCTGGCAGGCGTGCCGTGCGACGTGGAAATCGCCTCTGAATTCCGCTATCGCAAATCAGCGGTGCGCCGTAACAGCCTGATGATCACCCTATCGCAGTCCGGCGAAACCGCCGACACCCTGGCGGCGCTGCGTCTGTCCAAAGAGCTGGGTTATCTCGGTTCGCTGGCGATCTGTAACGTGCCGGGCTCCTCGCTGGTGCGTGAATCCGATCTGGCGCTGATGACCAAAGCCGGCACTGAAATCGGCGTGGCCTCCACCAAAGCGTTCACCACCCAGCTGACGGTTCTGCTGATGCTGGTGGCGAAACTGGCTCGTCTGAAAGGCCAGGATGCCTCTGTTGAGCATGACATCGTTCATGGCCTGCAGGCGCTGCCGAGCCGTATTGAGCAGATGCTCTCGCAGGACAAACGCATTGAAGCGCTGGCGGAATCCTTCTCCGACAAGCATCACGCCCTGTTCCTCGGTCGTGGCGATCAGTACCCGATCGCGCTGGAAGGCGCTCTGAAGCTGAAAGAGATCTCCTACATCCACGCGGAAGCCTACGCCGCAGGCGAGCTGAAACACGGCCCGCTGGCGCTGATCGATGCGGATATGCCGGTGATCGTGGTGGCGCCTAACAACGAACTGCTGGAAAAACTGAAATCCAACATCGAAGAAGTCCGCGCCCGTGGCGGTGTCCTGTTTGTCTTCGCCGATAAAGATGCCGGTTTCGTCAGCAGCGACAACATGCACATCATCGAGATGCCGCATGTGGAAGAGGTGATTGCGCCAATCTTCTATACCGTACCGCTGCAGCTGCTGGCGTATCACGTCGCGCTGATTAAAGGCACCGACGTTGACCAGCCGCGTAACCTGGCGAAGTCCGTTACCGTAGAATAATCCCCTCAGGCTCCACCTTCGGGTGGAGCTTTTTTTCCCGCGTTTTTTAATGACAAACTGTCATCTTCAACTAACTTTTTCAGTGTCACAGAAAGAAAATTTTTCTGAAATCTTAGCGTCATAATGATATCCAACCTGCTGATATATAATCTTTATTTTAACTTCCCTAAAGCTAAATTCTCGCTGTCATAAAACTGTCATAATTCGTACATTTATCTGTCACCTGTTTGTCCTATTTTGCTCATCGTAGCCACTAAACAACGATTTACGAAAATCTTGCAGGAGACATTATGAAAGTTATGCGTACCACTGTCGCAACTGTTGTCGCCGCGACCTTATCGATGAGCGCGTTCTCTGTATTTGCAGAGGCAAGCCTGACTGGCGCTGGTGCAACCTTCCCTGCGCCGGTGTATGCCAAATGGGCTGATACCTACCAGAAAGAAACTGGTAACAAGGTGAACTACCAGGGTATCGGCTCCTCCGGTGGCGTTAAACAAATTACCGCGAATACCGTTGATTTCGGCGCATCTGATGCTCCGCTGTCGGATGAAAAACTGACGCAGGAAGGCCTGTTCCAGTTCCCGACCGTTATCGGTGGTGTTGTGCTGGCCGTGAATATCCCTGGTCTGAAGTCCGGCGAGCTGGTGCTGGACGGCAAAACCCTGGGTGATATCTATCTCGGCAAGATCAAAAAATGGGATGACGAAGCCATCACCAAACTGAACCCGGGCGTTAAGCTGCCTGCGCAGAACATCGCTGTGGTTCGTCGTGCTGACGGTTCCGGTACCTCCTTCGTCTTCACCAGCTACCTGGCGAAAGTGAACGAAGAGTGGAAATCCAAAGTCGGTTCCGGCTCTACCGTGAACTGGCCAACCGGCCTGGGCGGTAAAGGTAACGACGGTATCGCCGCTTTCGTACAGCGTCTGCCTGGCTCAATCGGCTACGTAGAATACGCTTACGCTAAGCAGAACAACCTGGCGTACACCAAGCTGGTCTCAGCTGACGGTAAACCAGTAAGCCCGACCGAAGAGAACTTTGCTAACGCGGCTAAAGGTGCTGACTGGAGCAAATCTTTCGCTCAGGACCTGACTAACCAGAAAGGCGAAGGCGCGTGGCCAATCACCTCCACCACCTTCATCCTGGTGCACAAAGAGCAGAAGAAACCTGAGCAGGGTACTGAAGTGCTGAAGTTCTTCGACTGGGCATACAAAAACGGCAACAAACAGGCGAACGACCTGGATTACGCCAGCCTGCCGGACAGCGTGGTTGAGCAGATTCGTGCTGCATGGAAAACCAACGTGAAAGACAGCAGCGGTAAAGCGCTGTACTAACAGGATATTTTTGACGAAGATGGCGGGTGGCAATAACGCTAACCCGCCAGGCCCGGTAAGCGTCAGCGCCACCGGGCATATTCGTAAGACGTCTCAAACAGAAGAGTAATTTATGGCTGCAACCAAGCCTGCATTTAACCCTCCGGGTAAAAAAGGTGACATGATTTTCAGCGCGCTGGTAAAACTGGCTGCGCTGATTGTGCTATTGCTGCTGGGCGGCATCATCGTGTCTCTGATTTTCTCCTCCTGGCCGAGCATCCAGAAATTTGGTTTCTCCTTCCTGTGGACCAAAGAGTGGGATGCGCCGAACGATATTTACGGTGCGCTGGTGCCGATCTACGGCACGCTGGTGACCTCATTTATCGCCCTGCTGATTGCCGTGCCGGTGAGCTTCGGTATCGCCCTGTTCCTGACGGAACTGGCGCCGAACTGGCTGAAGCGTCCGCTGGGTATCGCCATCGAGCTGCTGGCGGCAATTCCAAGTATCGTGTACGGCATGTGGGGCCTGTTTATCTTTGCCCCGCTGTTCGCGACATACTTCCAGGAGCCGGTGGGCAACGTCCTCTCCGCCATCCCGTTTGTGGGCGCCCTCTTCTCCGGTCCGGCATTCGGTATCGGGATCCTGGCCGCAGGCGTGATCCTCGCCATCATGATTATTCCGTACATCGCAGCGGTAATGCGCGATGTCTTCGAACAGACCCCGGTGATGATGAAAGAGTCGGCCTACGGCATCGGCTGCACCACCTGGGAAGTTATCTGGCGTATCGTTCTGCCGTTCACCAAAAATGGGGTAATTGGCGGCGTCATGCTGGGTCTGGGCCGCGCGCTGGGTGAAACCATGGCCGTGACCTTTATCATCGGTAATACCTACCAGCTCGACAGCGCCTCGCTCTATATGCCGGGCAATAGCATCACCTCGGCGCTGGCTAACGAATTCGCCGAAGCGGAATCGGGCCTGCACGTTGCCGCGCTGATGGAACTGGGCTTAATTCTGTTTGTTATCACCTTCATCGTTCTGGCGATCTCTAAAGTGATGATCATGCGCCTGGCGAAAAATGAGGGGGCACGCTAATGGCAACGCTCGAAATGCAAAACACCGTGGAGCTGGCGGAATCACGCCGCAAAATGCAGGCGAAACGCCGCATGAAGAACCGCCTCGCGTTGACGCTCTCGATGGCGACGATGGCCTTTGGCCTGTTCTGGCTGATCTGGATCCTGTTCTCCACGGTCACGCGCGGTATCGACGGCATGTCGCTGGCGCTGTTCACTGAAATGACTCCACCCCCCAATACCGCAGGCGGTGGTCTGGCAAACGCCCTGGCGGGCAGCGGCCTGTTGATCCTGTGGGCGACCGTGTTCGGTACGCCGCTCGGCATCATGGCGGGGATCTATCTGGCGGAGTACGGCCGTAAATCCTGGATTGCGGAAGTGATCCGCTTCATCAACGATATTCTGCTCTCTGCCCCGTCGATTGTGGTCGGCCTGTTCGTCTATACCATCGTGGTGGCGCAGATGGAGCACTTCTCCGGCTGGGCTGGGGTGATTGCGCTGGCGCTGCTGCAGGTACCTATCGTCATCCGTACTACCGAGAACATGCTGAAACTGGTGCCGGACAGCCTGCGTGAAGCGGCCTACGCGCTGGGCACGCCGAAGTGGAAGATGATCTCTGCCATCACCCTGAAGGCGTCTATCTCCGGGATCCTGACCGGCGTACTGCTGGCCGTGGCCCGTATTGCCGGTGAAACCGCACCGCTGCTCTTTACCGCGCTTTCCAACCAGTTCTGGAGCACGGACATGATGCAGCCGATCGCCAACCTGCCGGTCACCATCTTTAAATTTGCGATGAGCCCGTTTGCCGAATGGCAGTCACTGGCCTGGGCCGGGGTACTGATTATTACCCTGTGCGTACTGTTACTGAACATTCTGGCGCGCGTTATCTTCGCGAAGAAGAAACACGGTTAATTATTAACGGCGTGGCACTCAGCGGCGCCGGATGAGGAAATGAGTCAATGAGTATGGTCGATACTGCCCCGGGTATTCTTTCGGTTCGTGATCTGAACTTCTACTACGGCAAGTTCCATGCCCTGAAAAACATCAACCTGGATATTGCCAAGAACCAGGTCACGGCATTCATCGGTCCGTCTGGCTGTGGGAAATCCACGCTGCTGCGTACCTTTAACAAAATGTATTCGCTCTATCCGGAGCAGCGCGCCGAAGGCGAGATCCTGCTGGACGGCGACAATATTCTGACCAATACCCAGGATATCGCCCTGCTGCGCGCGAAAGTGGGCATGGTGTTCCAGAAACCGACGCCGTTCCCGATGTCTATTTATGACAACATTGCCTTTGGCGTGCGCCTGTTTGAGAAGCTCTCCCGCGCCGATATGGACGAGCGCGTGCAGTGGGCCTTGACCAAGGCCGCATTATGGAACGAAACCAAAGATAAACTTCACCAGAGCGGATACTCTCTCTCCGGTGGCCAGCAGCAGCGTCTGTGCATTGCGCGTGGTATCGCCATTCGCCCGGAAGTGTTACTGCTGGACGAGCCGTGCTCAGCGCTGGATCCGATCTCTACCGGCCGTATCGAAGAGCTGATCACCGAGTTAAAGCAGGATTACACCGTGGTGATCGTGACCCACAACATGCAGCAGGCTGCGCGTTGTTCTGACCACACGGCGTTTATGTACCTGGGCGAGTTGATTGAGTTCAGCGATACGGACGCGCTGTTCACGAGGCCCGCGAAGAAACAAACAGAAGACTACATCACCGGACGCTACGGCTGATTCAGGAGTGCGCAATGGATAATCTCAATCTTAATAAACACATTTCCGGCCAGTTCAACGCCGAGCTGGAAAGCATCCGCACCCAGGTGATGACCATGGGCGGAATGGTCGAGCAGCAGCTTTCTGACGCCATCACCGCCATGCACAACCAGGACAGCGAGCTGGCGAAGCGCGTGGTGGAAGGCGACAAACACGTCAACATGATGGAAGTGGCGATCGACGAAGCCTGCGTGCGCATCATCGCCAAGCGTCAGCCGACGGCGAGCGACCTGCGTCTGGTGATGGCGATCATCAAAACCATCGCCGAGCTGGAACGTATTGGCGACGTGGCGGACAAAATCTGCCGCACCGCGCTGGAGAAATTTTCCCACCAGCATCAGCCGCTGCTGGTGAGCCTGGAGTCGCTGGGTCGCCACACCGTGCAGATGCTGCACGACGTGCTGGATGCCTTTGCGCGTATGGATCTGGATGAAGCGGTGCGTATTTACCGTGAAGACAAAAAGGTCGACCAGGAGTATGAAGGCATTGTGCGTCAGCTGATGACCTACATGATGGAAGACACGCGTACTATCCCAAGCGTCCTGACCGCCCTGTTCTGCGCCCGCTCTATCGAGCGTATCGGTGACCGTTGCCAGAACATTTGCGAATACATCTTCTACTTCGTGAAGGGCCAGGATTTCCGTCACGTAGGCGGGGATGAGCTGGACAAAATGCTCGCCGGAAAAGATCCGAAAGAGTAATACCTCCCGTAACGCCAGCTAAGCTGGCGTTATATTTAAATATCAAAATATTTACCTTGTGAATAACTCTTTTTTTCTCCACGCAATAATATTGCCGTCAGTCACATTTCACTCTTTTCCCGGTTGTTTTCTTTTCTCTTCTCCCCTAAAACATCCCGATATTAACGCGAGCCACAGAAATACGTTAATGCGCTAATAACGTTATTAAGAAAAACTGGATTGTTACCGCTATTTCGCGGGCAAAACCTGAAAGTGAATATCTCTTTAAGGAGATAAGTCGCTTTCAGGTTTTTTTTATTTTCAACGCTAAATTAAAAGGGATTAATATTATGTTCAGGAGAACCCTTATTACCTCGGCCATTTTAATGATGACTCCCCTCGCTCAGGCCGGGGCGGCATCGTTAACGGTGGAGCAGCGCCTCGAGTTACTGGAAAAAGCGTTAAAAGAGACCCAGGCAGAGCTTCAGCAGTATAAAAATAAGGAGATCGTTAACACGCAGGCCGCCAGCCCGGCAAAAAAACCCGACGCCGTACTGGTCAAAACGGGGGATACCCACACCGGGGATATTTATTCCTCCGTCACCATGAAAGACTTCAGTAAATTCGTGAAGGATGAAATCGGCTTTAGCTATAACGGCTATTTCCGCTCCGGCTGGGGCACCGCATCCCATGGTTCGCCAAAATCCTGGGCCATTGGCTCCCTGGGGCGATTCGGCAACGAATACTCTGGCTGGTTCGATTTGCAGCTTAAGCAGCGGGTCTATAACGAAGGCAACAAACGTGTCGATGCCATTGTGATGCTGGATGGCAACGTGGGCCAGCAGTACTCCACCGGCTGGTTTGGCGATAACGCGGGCGGGGAGAACTATTTGCAGTTCTCCGATATGTACGTGACCACCCAGGGCTTCCTGCCGTTCGCCCCGGAGGCGGATTTCTGGGTCGGGAAGCACGGCGCGCCGAAGATCGAAATCCAGATGCTGGACTGGAAAACGCAACGAACGGATGCCGCGGCGGGTGTCGGGCTGGAAAACTGGAAAGTAGGGCCCGGCAAGGTGGATATTGCGCTGGTGCGTGAAGACGTGGACGACTATGACCGTCAGCTTAAAAACAAGCAGCAGCTGAATACCAACACCATCGACCTGCGTTATAAAGCGTTGCCGCTGTGGGATAAAGCCTCGCTGATGGTCAGCGGGCGCTACGTCGCGGCCAATCAAAGCGCCAGCGAGAAGTCTAATCAGGACAATAACGGCTATTATCCGTGGAAAGACACATGGATGGTCGGCACCACCTTAACGCAAAAACTGGATACCGGCGGTTTCAATGAGTTTTCCGTCCTGCTGGCGAATAACTCCATTGCCAGCAGCTTCTCGCGCTATGCTGGCTCAAGCCCCTTTACCACCTCTAACGGCAGATATTATGGCGATCATACCAACGGAACGGCGGTGCGTGTGACCTCGCAGGGAGAGATGTATCTGCGGGATGATGTGATCATGGCCAGTGCGCTGGTCTACTCCTTCGGGAATGACGTTTACAGCTATGAAACCGGCGCCCATTCCGATTTCGAGTCCATTCGCGCCGTTGTACGCCCGGCCTATATCTGGGATCAATATAATCAGACCGGCGTCGAGCTGGGTTATTTCAAACAGCAAAATACCGATCTGACTGGCAACAAATATTATGAGTCAGGCTATAAAACCACGCTGTTCCATACTTTCAAAGTGAATACCAGTATGTTGACCTCCCGCCCGGAATTGCGTTTTTATGGAACGTACATTAAAGCGGAAGAGACGGAATTAGATAATTTCACCTTCGAAGACCAAAAAAAGGATCAGTTTGCTATTGGCGCGCAGGCTGAAATCTGGTGGTAACCGGATCGTATCAAGGAAACTATTAATGAAACGAATGAAAACAGCTTTATCCATTATTACGCTCTGTTTCTCTCTTGGGTCATCGGCGTTTGCGGCAGGTCTCCCCGCCGCTCCGGATCCCGCTCACCCGCTGAGCCAGTATGTTACCAAGGTGAATGCCGACAAGTCGGTGACCTGGCGCTACTTCGCGCCGGCGGCGAAAAGCGTCTCGGTGGTGGTGGGGATCCCGACCCCGGAAAACATCCATCCGATGACCAAAGACGCCTCGGGGCTCTGGAGCTGGCGAGGGCCGGTGATGCAGCCCAATCTGTACGAGTATTTCTTCAGCGTTGACGGTGTGCGCAGCATTGATACCGGCACGGCGATGACCAAGCCGCAGCGCCAGGTGAACACCAGCATGGTGCTGGTACCGGGCAGTATTCTGGATGTTAAACCGGTCCCGCACGGCGATCTTATTACCCTGACCTATCATTCGGCAGCGCTGAAGTCGGAGCGTCAGCTGTTCGTCTGGACGCCGCCGGGCTATAACGGGCAGGGAAAACCGCTGCCGGTGCTCTACTTCTATCATGGTTTTGGTGATACGGGCCGTTCGGCTATCGATCAGGGGCGTATCGCGCAGATCATGGATAACCTGCTCGCGGCCGGAAAGATTGCGCCGATGCTGGTGGTGGTGCCGGATACCGAAACCGATGCCGCGGGCATCGTTCCTGAAACCTTCGTGCCGAACGAGCGCCGGAAAGCTTTCTACCCGTTAAATGCTCAGGCTGCCGATCGGGAGCTGATGAACGATATCATTCCGCTGATAAGCCAGCGGTTTAACGTGCGTGACGATGCCGAAGGGCGCGCGCTGGCAGGCTTATCCCAGGGCGGCTATCAGGCGCTGGTCTCCGGGATGAATCATCTTGAACGCTTTGGCTGGTTGGCCACCTTTAGCGGCGTGACCACCACTACGGTACCGGATGCTGGCGTCAGCGCGCGGCTGAACGATCCCCAGGCCATCAATAAGCAGCTACGCAATTTTACCGTCGTGGTAGGCGAGAAAGATGGGGTAACGGGCAAGGATATCGCCGGGTTGAAACAGGAGCTTGAGAAACGCCAGATCATCTTCGAGTATCACGAATATCCGGGTCTGAACCATGAGATGGATGTCTGGCGACCTGCCTATGCGGCGTTCGTCCAGAAGCTGTTTAAATAGCAAAAAGCCGTAAAGCGACACGCTTTACGGCCGATCGGTTTTAGCGGGTAAGGTGCCAGCCGCGCGCCTGCCACAGTTCCGGCAGCTGGGCCAGATCGGTAAAGGTCGTCACCTTCGGATGGTCGAGCGGCGGGTTGTGCGGATCGGCACAGAAGTAGAACACCTCCATGCCCGCGGCGATCCCCGCCTGCGCGCCTGCGCTGGAGTCATCCACCAGGATGCAATTCTCCACGTTGACGTTCATCGCTTTTGCCGCGTGGAACATCATGGCCGGATCGGGTTTCCAGCGCTGGATATCGTAGCCGCTAAACAGTTTTTCCGGGAAATGGTGCAGCATCTGCAGCTTGCCAAGGGAGTGCTGCATTTTGCTCACCGGGCCGTTAGAGACCACGCACATCGGCACCGCCATCGCATCCAGCAGGGCGCTGGCACCATGGATGGCTTCCAGTTCTGAGTCGAAGAGGCGTGCGACCTCGGCGCGGTAAACAGGCTCCAGATCCGCTTTCGCGAGACTGACGCCGTGTTCGGCGTTAATGATGTCGATGATTTCGTAGAGCTTCACGCCCTTAAAGCGTTTGAACGTCTCTTCGAGATCGAGCGTGATACCAAATTCCTGGAACATGGTGACATACGCCCGGGAACAGATGACCTCACTGTCGACCAGTGTACCGTCGCAGTCGAAAAATACTGCATCAATCTGAGACATGCATTTCCCTTTCTTAACAAGTTTAACGTTTACGTAGCGCATAACATTGAGACGCAATCGTTGCCGTATAAGCAAATTCAATGAAAAAAAGTGCCTCTCAACCGCCCCTATTGTCGCATTTTGGTATAGGATAGCGACGAATTTTCCCTCCTTGTTCGGAAATAGATGATGAGTCAACAACACACTACCCAGTCTTCTGGCGCGGGTTTGCTTGAGCGCGTGTTTAAACTGCGCGAGCACGGCACGACGGCACGCACCGAAGTGATCGCCGGTTTCACTACCTTCCTGACGATGGTCTATATCGTTTTCGTGAACCCACAAATTCTGGGCGTTGCTGGCATGGATACCAGCGCCGTCTTCGTGACCACCTGTCTGATCGCCGCCTTCGGCAGCATCCTGATGGGGCTGTTCGCTAACCTGCCGGTTGCTCTGGCACCCGCGATGGGTCTGAACGCCTTCTTCGCCTTCGTGGTGGTTCAGGCGATGGGCCTGCCGTGGCAGGTGGGCATGGGCGCTATCTTCTGGGGCGCCGTTGGTCTGCTGATCCTGACCATCTTCCGCGTGCGTTACTGGATGATTGCCAATATCCCGGTCAGCCTGCGTGTGGGCATCACCAGCGGTATTGGTCTGTTCATCGGCATGATGGGGCTGAAAAACGCCGGTGTGATCGTGGCGAACCCGGAAACCCTGGTCAGCATCGGTAAACTGACCTCCCACAGCGTGCTGCTGGGCGTGCTGGGCTTCTTTATTATCGCGATCCTCGCCTCACGCAATATTCATGCGGCGGTGCTGGTCTCTATTATCGTCACCACCCTGCTGGGCTGGATGCTGGGCGATGTGCACTACAGCGGCATCGTCTCCGCGCCGCCGAGCGTGACCACCGTGATTGGCCACGTCGATCTGGCGGGCTCGCTGAACCTGGGTCTGGCCGGGGTGATCTTCTCCTTCATGCTGGTTAACCTGTTTGACTCCTCCGGGACGCTGATTGGCGTGACCGACAAAGCCGGTCTGGCGGATGAGAAGGGCAAATTCCCGCGCATGAAGCAGGCGCTGTTCGTGGACAGTATCTCTTCCGTGACCGGTTCCCTGATTGGGACCTCGTCCGTCACCGCCTACATCGAATCCTCTTCCGGGGTGTCCGTGGGTGGTCGTACCGGTCTGACTGCGGTCGTGGTTGGCCTGCTGTTCCTGCTGGTGATCTTCCTTTCACCGCTGGCGGGCATGGTGCCGCCGTACGCCGCCGCTGGCGCGCTGATCTACGTGGGGGTGCTGATGACCTCCAGCCTGTCGCGCGTGAAGTGGGATGACCTGACTGAAGCGGTTCCGGCCTTTATTACCGCGGTGATGATGCCGTTCAGCTTCTCCATCACCGAAGGGATTGCGCTGGGCTTTATCTCTTACTGCGTGATGAAGGCGGGCACCGGACGCTGGCGTGAAATCAGCCCGTGCGTAATGGTTGTTGCGCTGCTGTTCGTGCTGAAGATTGCGTTTATTGATGCCTGATAAAAGCAAAACGGCAACCCAAGGGTTGCCGTTTTTAGTATGTTCTCCCTCTCCCTGTGGGAGAGGGCCGGGGTGAGGGCATCAGGCCGCACCATCCCGCACCATCCCGCACTCCTGTTACGCTTTAACCCGCTGAATATACTTCCCAAACGCGCTCAGCTGACCGGTCAGATGGTCCAGGGTGCTCTGGTCAATCACTTCACCCGCCTGCGGGTCGACCTTGTTCTGAATCACACCGCCCATAAATTCTGGCTTGTTCAACACCATCGCATCCAGGAACACCAGGATCTGGCGCAGATGATACTGACAGCGCGCGCCGCCAATCGCGCCCATGGAACTGGTCTGGATCAGCACCGGTTTACCCGCCAGCGGCTGTTCCGGCAGGCGAGAGAGCCAGTCAATCGCGTTCTTCAGGCCACCCGGCACGGAATAGTTATACTCCGGGGTGACAATCACCACGCCGTCCGCTTCGCGGATCTGTGCTGCCAGCGCTTCTACAGTAGCCGGGAACCCCTCTTCCTGCTGCACATCTGCGTCGTACAGCGGAATATCGCCAATCGATGGCAGGGCGGTAATCTCCATGCCCTCGGGTGCCAGCTTCGGCAGCGTGCGGGCAACCATTCCGTTGAATGAACCCTTGCGCAGGCTTCCCAGTAACGTAACAACCTTTAACGTATCAGACATCACAACTCCTTCTTGAAAGGTCAGGTGAGGATAATCGCTTTTTCTGCCGGTAAACTGGTCAGACGCATCAGGCGTGCGGCCGGCTCGTTCGCGCGGGCGGGGACGTCCGGCAGGCTGTGCCATCCGAGGCGGCTGTCGAACTCCCAAATTTTTAGCCGTTCAATGGCCGGGGTAACGGCGATAGACCAGATCAGGACATCTTCGGCGTCGCTTAAGGCTTCTACCTGTGCGGCTCTCGTGGCCCGCAGGCGGCCGGAACCCGGTAACAGTTGCAGCAGGCTGGCGCAGTCGCTGGCGTCGCCTGAAAGCTTACGGATGCTCTGACGCAGGGTAATCAGCTGCGCTCTGGCTTCCTGTGGGTCGTTCTGGTTACGCACCCACAGGTTCTCGTTGCTGGAGAGCGGGTAGGTATCATGGGCGTGCGATCCATCCGGGCTGCGAGGTGCCCGCTGCAGCTCCATATCCAGACCGCAATCGCCTTCTGTGGTCAGCGCCAGGCCCACGATATTGCCGGCGTAGGCAATGGAAAAACGCGGCAGCTCCGGATCGGCAAACACAGGACGACCCTCAGGTTCGGTTATCACTTCCGGCAGCTCGCTGGTGCCGTAAAGCATAAACAAGAGTTCAGCCAGTAGCGCCCGGGATGCCAGGAACCGTGTACGGCGGTGTTCAGGGTGCTTCCATGCTTCGTTATAACAGGAGGATGAGAGTCTGGTTGAAGCCAGCTGCCCCTCGGTTAGCGTCCCTCTTGCAAAATGCGTAGCCATTTTTCACTCCATGATAATGGTTAGTCGTCAGGTTAAACGGTTACATGATTATCGCTTAACTCGCTTACTGTTTTAATGGCTAAATGGAGGTAAGGGAAGTTTTGCGGCGGAACTTTACATTTTTTTAGGCGGAAAAAGGGTTGCTAGCGCAGCGGCGGGCCGTACAACGCCTTGATGGTCTCTCGCAGCCAGAGGATTTTGGGGTTGTGGCTGTTACGCTTATGCCAGATCAGGGTGAAGGGCACGGTGAGCTTCTGGGCCTGGGCCTCATCAATGGGGATCGGCAGGGTGATCAGCTTCCGCTGGTGGAGCTGATTATAGTGATGGCAGTAGTGCGGGGCGGTGGCAATGTAGTTATGGCCCGGCTGCGCCGCCATAAACATCGACTGCTCAAAGCCTGGCAGGCTCATGGCGATATTGCGCCTCAGCCCCATCTCAGTCAGCACGTCATCCAGCGCCCAGGTGTCGCTGCGCTCCCAGAAGATGCTGATATGCGGGTAGCGCAAAAAGGTCTCGAGGTTCCACTCCTCCTGCAGCGCGGGATGATCTTCCCGCAGATAGACGCACGGGCGGTCGCTGAACAGAATTTCGTAGTCGATAAACCACGGCATCAGCTTTAACAATTCCCGGGAGCGGGGATGCGTTTCGCGCCCGGTAAAGCCAAGCTCGACCTCCCCGCGGGTAATGGCGTCCAGCGAATCATAATCCCAGTGACGCATCTTCACCGTGGCCTGCGGGTAACGCTGGTTTACCTGTTCCAGCAGGGCGTTAAAGCGGATCAGCATCAGCGGCGTTTCCGCCGCCAGCTCAAACGTCAGGCCGCCGGGGGAGTCATGGTGGAATTTATCGAGTATCTGGTTGCCAATCTGCATCCAGTCGGCCAGATCCTGCTCCAGACTGGTTGTCAGCGGCGTCGGCAGCAGCCCCAGCGGGGTCTTCACAAACAGCGGATCGTCAAACCAGTCGCGCAGTTTCGCCAGCGACTTACTCACCGCGGACGGGGTGACGTTCATCCGTTTCGCGGCTTTGGTGACGCTGCGTTCCTGCAGCAAAAGCTGCAGGCACAGCAACAGGTTAAGATCGAGATTGCTGAGGGGCTTCTTCATGATGCGCTGCGGGCCGGATAACCATAAGTAAGATAATGCACAGTATGCTACAGCCAATCAGCACCCCGATCAGCATATTCAGTGCATTCAGACCGATGACGGCAGCCAGCCAAATCCATAGCGACGAACCACAGACCTGAGCGATGCCCAGCACCGAGCTGGCTACGCCTGCGCGCAGTGAGAACGGACCGAGAGCCTGGCTCATCGCCACGCCAAAGCCCACCGAGAACCCGGCGCAAATCAACGTAATGCCCGTCAGCATCAGGGCATGGGAACTGGCGGTCGCCAGAATCACGCCCGCAGCCAGAAACAGCGCCTGGGACGTCAGCATCAAGGTGCGCTGGCGGAAGAGGTTCAGCGCAAACGGCGTCGAGAACGAAACCGCCATACTGACCAGCGCGGTTGAGGCCATCACCATAGAATATTCCCCGCGATCGAAGCCCATCACTTCCATCAGCAACACCGGGGAAACGTTTACATAGGTAAGGATCACCGCCACGCTCAGGGTGGTGACCAGCAGGCGGCTGATGAAGAAGCGGTTGAGCAGCTTCTCGTCCGGCGGGATGGATGCGGTATGCCGGCGGTTTTGCGCCCCGGGATGGGTCTCTTTCAGGACCGCGATCGACAGGATAAAGACCAGCATCCCCATCGCTGCCATCGTCCAGAACAGGCTCTGCCACGGGAAATGCAGCATAATCAGATAACCCACCACCGGCGCCAGCACCGGGATAATACAGGTGATGCCGTTCATCATGGAGAGCACTTTGGCACGACGCTGGGTGCTTAAGGTATCGCGCAAAATGGCAAAGGCCACCACGTAGCAGCCGCCTGCGCCGACGCCCTGGATAAAGCGTCCGGTCAGGAACAGCGAACTCTCCTGGGCCAGTGAACACAGCACGGAGGCCAGGGCAAAAATCACCGCCCCGGTAATGGCGACCGGTTGCCGCCCGGCTTTATCGGCAATCTTCCCGGCAAACACCATTGACGATGCCATTCCCGCGAGGTAGGCCGAAAACGCGATATGCAGCTGCGCTTCGCTGGCACCCAGATCGCGGGCGATGTGCGGCAACCCCACCAGATACATATCAATGCCCGATGGATAAAGCAGCACCAGCGCAAAACTACAAAACAGAAAACGAGCCATAACACCCCCATAAAGTCAGGCAAGAAGCATAGGGGGAGAAAGAGAGCGTGGCGAGTTGCCATTTGGACAAAGGTGATTTCCTCAGAGGAAATCACCTTTTAATGAGCGGATTTAGCCAAAGCGCGGTAAGAAATGGAAGGTATTCCCGAACCAGCAAACGATGACCACGACCCCAAACAGGATCACCAGCGAGGGGACCACCCTACCGCCCCAGACGGTGAAGGTTTTATTCGGGAATTTCTGTCTCGCTTTCAGCGCGAGGATTGCCGGGACAATCACCGCCCATATGGTTGCGCACAATCCCGCCCCGCCAATGCCGTAGATAAACCCGTTCGGGAAGATCAGGTAGAGCAGGGTGGGCGGCAGGAAGGTCAGCATAATCGTTTTCAGACGACCGGACGGTGAATTGTCGAGCTTAAAGAGGTCGGCAAGATAATCGAACAGACCTAATGTCACCCCAAAGAACGAGCTGGCCACCGCTAAATTGGAGAAAACCAGTAAGCAAAATTCGATGACCCCATGCTGCCGGGTGCCGAGGAAGGATTTCACCAGCGAATCGACATTACCCCCGGACGAGATGATCTCACTGAAACTGTCGCGGGTAATGTTTCCCATGGTGCAATAGAGCCAGAACAGATAGATAAAAAGGGCCAGCAGCGAGCCATAGACAATGCTTTTGATCAGTTTATCTTTGCGCTTACCGTAGCAGATGATCAGGCTGGGAATGTTGCCATGAAAACCGAACGACGCCAGGCAGACGGGCAGGGCCATAAAGATATAGGGGAAGTAGGTGGTATTGCTGGTCGATGTAACGTTGATGTCTCTTAAGATTGAATAATCGACCTGAAAGAAGAAAGAGCCAAACACCACGATAAAGGCGATGATCTTAATACCTAAAAACAACGAGGTAATGCGGCTGGCCGCCAGCGAACTAAACCACAAAACGCCCGCCACGAAGAGCGCCGTACAGACACCCACTATCCGGGGATTAACATGCGTCCCCTGATTCATGGCGATGGTTTCACTGATGATGGCGCCGTTAGCGGAGATATAGGCATACGTCAGGATATAAAGCACAAAGGCAACCGTGAAGCCGCTAACGATATTCCACTTATTGCCAATCAGATCTTTTGTAATCGTATTAAAACTTGAGCCGACGGGATAATTTAAATTTGCTTCTAACAATAACAGCCCGGAGTGAAGCATTGAGAACCAGGCAATAATTAATATAAACGCGCCCCAAAAAAACCATGCCCCTGCCAGATCCACGGGTAAAGCAAACATCCCCCCGCCAATAACGGTACCTGCTATAACCATGACACCCCAGACCGAGGAGTGTTTAGTCTCTAATTCTAATGCGTTATCCATGGTGCCCCCATCAATGTGGCAAGCCTGACGTTGTTGAATTATTTATTTTGCGGGTGGCTAACGTTATTTAGCCACCCGGGGACAGAAGGTTAAACTTCTTTCAGTTTGGCGGTGAAGTGACGTAATACTTTAGGTTCGTAGGTGAAAGTTAACCCTTTAATGTTCATCGCATTTTCTTTAACGTGCTTAAAGGCTTCGACGATGAAATCCATATGCGATTGCGTATAGGTGGCACGCGGAATGGTTAAACGCAGCAGCTCTGCCGGGCAGGGTAACTGCTTACCGGTTTTCGGATCGCGGCCCAATAAGAACGAACCAATTTCCACTGCGCGAATACCTGCCACTTTATAGAGTTCACAGGCCAGCGCCTGCGCCGGGAACTGTTCTGCGGGAATATGCGGTAAGAGCTTACCGGCATCCACAAAGGCAGCATGGCCGCCCGCCTGCTGGCACACCACGCCGATGGCTTCCAGACCGTCGACCAGGTACTGCACCTGATTAATACGGTATGCCAGCCAGTCCTGGCCCATACCGTCATGCAGGCCAACAGCCAGACGCTCCATGGCACCGCCTTCCAGGCCGCCGTAGGTCGGGAAGCCTTCCTGAACGACGCACAACGTTCTGCACTCGGTATAGACGTCGAAATAGTCGTCATTCTTAATGCACAGCAGGCCGCCCATGGGCACCATGGCATCTTTTTTAGCCGACATGGCCAGCATATCCGCGTACTTGTACGTTTCGCGGGTAATTTCCGCGATCGTCCAGTCTTTATATTCCGCTTCACGTTTTTGAATAAAGTAAGCGTTTTCTGCGAAGCGCGCGGAGTCCATGACCACCGGGATGTCGTATTTTCTGGCAATCGCGTACATCGCCTTCAGGTTCGCCAGCGACACCGGCTGTCCACCGGCGGAGTTGCTGGTGATGGTGGCAACGATATAAGGGACGTTGTTCGGCCCCACTTCCTCGATGCCGTTTTCCAGTCCCTGCAGGTCAAAGTTGCCTTTAAAATCGTAGCGGATGCCGGTATCAAAAGCTTCCTTGATATAGACGTTGCGCACGGTACAGCCATTGATCTGGCTATGCCCCTGGGTGGTATCAAAAAAGTAGTTAGAAAAGGCGACCATTTTCGTGCGATCTAAGCCTTTCTCCTGCTCGCGCTTTTTAATAAGCACCGGGATATAAATCTGCTCAGCGCCGCGCCCCTGATGGGTTGGGATAGTGTACTGGTAACCGAAAATGCTCTTAACGGCATCGGACAGCGCGTAATAACTGCGGCTTCCGCTATAGGCTTCGTCACCGCGCAGCATGGCGGCCTGCATGTTTTGCGTAACCGCGCCGGTGCCGCTGTCGGTCAGTAAATCAATAAATACGTCTTCGCTATCCAGCAGGAAAGGGTTCATCCCCGATTTAACGATCGCGTTGTCGCGATGCTCCCTTGTGGTGCGCTTAACCGGCTCAATAACTCTGATGCGAAATGGCTCTGGTAAATGTTTGAAGTTTTCCATTATATAATTCCTGTTTTTATCGCAGCGGTGCGGTTGGCTATTTTTAATAACCATTAATTCAGGCATACCTGATTCCGCCATATTGCTACGCAGTCGGGATAATATATTCCACCGACAGAGGCGTGCAGAGGCACGATTGCCGCTTTATGGGCGCAATGATTTCAGGCATACCGGATAAATAGAGTGTTAATCTATTCAGGTTGCATAGAGAAAGAGAGACGAAGGGAGGTTACGGATGGTGATTGACAATTTGATTGTCAATATTGAACCACTTAGAAGTGAGATATGTATTTAAGATAATCGTCATTGATTTATCCTCATTAGCCACGCTACTACACTATTCGAATGAGAATATTTGTCTATGTGCAGAGATATTAATTGTGATTGTAATCACAGAGAATATAACACGCATATTTGGTATTTATTTACGGAATATAGAAAACGAAAAAGCCGCAATAACAGGGATGTTATGCGGCTTTTAGCACAGGGCTGAAACGGGTTTATTTTCCGATGCAGAAGCTCGAGAAGATGCGCCCCAGCAGGTCATCAGAGGTAAACTCCCCGGTGATCTCGCTTAACGCCTGCTGCGCCAGACGCAGCTCTTCCGCCAGCAGTTCTCCGGCCCAGGCACCCAGCAGCTGCGCTTTGCCCTGATCCAGATGCATGGCCGCCTGTTCCAGCGCCTGCAGATGGCGACGACGGGCAAGGAAGCCTCCCTCCATACTCGTATCAAAGCCCATGCTCTGCTTCAGATGGTTGCGCAGCGCATCCACGCCCTCGCCGGTACGCGCCGACAGGCGGATCAGTGAGTGACCATTCACATCGCTCAACCCCAGGCTTTCACCGGTGACGTCGGCTTTGTTACGCACCACGGTGATCGGCAGTTTCGCCGGCAGACGGGCGATAAAGTCCGGCCAGATCTCCGCCGGGTCGATCGCTGCGGTGGTGGTACCATCGACCATAAACAGCACCCGGTCAGCCTGCTCGATCTCCTGCCAGGCGCGCTCGATACCGATGCGCTCCACTTCGTCGCTGGCGTCGCGCAGGCCGGCGGTGTCGATGATATGCAGCGGCATACCGTCGATATGAATATGCTCCCGCAGCACGTCGCGGGTGGTACCGGCTATGTCGGTGACAATCGCCGCTTCACGGCCCGCCAGGGCGTTCAGCAGGCTCGATTTCCCGGCGTTCGGACGTCCGGCAATCACCACCTTCATCCCTTCGCGCAGCAGGCTACCCTGACGCGCTTCGGCGCGCACCGCGTCGAGATCGGCCATCACGCCGTTAAGCTGGGCTTCGATTTTGCCATCGGAGAGGAAATCAATCTCCTCATCCGGGAAATCAATGGCCGCTTCCACGTAGATCCGCAGGTGAGTAAGTGCTTCCACGAGGTGGTTTACGCGGGCAGAGAAGGCCCCCTGCAGCGAGTTGAGGGCCGAGCGTGCGGCCTGTTCGGAGCTGGCATCGATCAGATCGGCAATCGCCTCGGCCTGGGCCAGATCCAGCTTATCGTTGAGGAAGGCACGTTCGGAGAACTCACCCGGCCTGGCAATGCGCAGGCCCGGCAGGGTCAGAATGCGTTTCAGCAGCAGGTCGAGGATCACCGGCCCGCCGTGGCCCTGCAGTTCGAGCACGTCTTCACCGGTAAAGGAGTTCGGGCCCGGGAACCACAGCGCGATGCCCTGGTCCAGCGCCGTGCCGTCTTTATCTTTAAACGGCAGATAGTCGGCGTAGCGCGGCTTTGGCAGTTTACCCAGCACCGCTTCAGCTACCTCGCGCGCCTTCAGGCCGGAGATACGCAGAATGCCCACACCACCGCGTCCCGGTGGGGTTGCCTGGGCGACGATAGTGTCGTTCTGGCTCATGGTTTGTCTCTTCTTAATACAATAAAAAAGGCGGTCCATAGACCGCCCTTTAATTTATGTTCCATTTGCCGGGTGGCGCTTCGCTTACCCGGCCTACTCAGAATCAGGAATTTTTCTTCTCGCGGCTATGCAGGCCACGTTTTTCCAGACCACGGTAGATCAGCTGCTGCTGAAGGATGGTTACGAGGTTGCTGACGATATAGTACAGCACCAGACCTGACGGGAACCACAGGAAGAACACGGTGAAGATGACCGGCATAAAGGTCATGATCTTCTGCTGCATCGGGTCGGTCACGGTGGTTGGCGACATCTTCTGGATGAAGAACATCGTCACGCCCATCAGGATCGGCAGGATGTAGTACGGGTCCTGTGCGGACAGGTCATGGATCCACAGAGCGAACGGCGCATGGCGCAGCTCAACGGAGCCCATCAGCATGTAGTACAGCGCAAGGAAGATTGGCATCTGGATCAGCAGCGGGAAGCAGCCACCCAGTGGGTTCACTTTCTCGGCTTTATACAGGGCCATCATCTCCTGGCTCTGACGCTGTTTGTCATCGCCCAGACGCTCACGCATCGCCGCAATCTTCGGCTGCAGCATACGCATCTTCGCCATGGAGGTGTACTGCGCTTTGGTCAGCGGGTACATGATGCCACGAACGATAAAGGTGATAACGATGATGGAGAAGCCCCAGTTACCCAGGAAGCTGTGGATGAACTTCAGCAGTTTGAACAGCGGCTGAGAGATGAACCACAACCAACCGTAGTCTACGGTCAGATCCAGGTGCGGTGCGACGGCAGCCATTTTGTCCTGGATTTCCGGGCCAACCCACAGGGTGCTGCCCAGCGTACCGGTTTGACCCGGTTGAACCAGAACCGGCTCAGACTTATAGCCGATAGCGGCAACGCCGTTCAGGTTTGCCGTGTAGAAGTTATTGGAACCGGCGTTATTAGGCACCCATGCGGTCGCGAAATACTGTTGCAGCATCGCCACCCAACCGCCTTTCGAGCTGACGTTCAGGTTTTCGTTGTCGGCGATGGTGTCGAATTTGTATTTCTCGTACTTGGTATCTGGCGTGGAGTACGCTGCGCCACGGAAGGTATGCAACGCGAAGTTGTTGCTTCCGGTGTCACGGTGCGTCGGCAGATTGATAGTTTGCTTCAGCTGGCCAAAGGTGGAGAGCTCCAGCGGTTTCGCGCCGGTGTTCTGCACGTTATAGCCCACGTTCACCGCAAATTCACCGCGTTTCAGGGTGAAGGTTTTGGTGAAGGTGTTGCCCGCTGCATCGGTGTAAGTCATCGGGATCGCGATTTCGTTCTGGCCATCAGCCAGTACAAACGCATCTTTATCGACGTTATACAGTGGACGTGCGCCATTAGCCGGGTTATCCGGGCCATCACGACCGGTCAGGCCGCTCTGTGCCTGATAGATAAACTGCGGCGTGGTTTCCAGTAACTGGAACGGCTCGTTAGAACCGAGCTCTTTCGGGTAAGTTACCAGTTGCGCCTGCTCAACATCACCACCACGGGTGTTGATAGTCAGCTCAAGCACATCGGTCTTAACCGTAATCAGTTTACCCTGGCCACTGGCCGGTACGCCCTGGTCGGCGGCGCTACCCGCTGCGGTGGTCGTTGTCTGCGTGACCTGCTGCTGAGGTTGAGGATTTTTATCCTGCTCCCAAGCCTGGAAGATCATGAAAGACACGAACAACAAAGCGATGATAAGAAGATTGCGTTGCGAATCCATCGTTAGTGTTCTCTGGTATCAAAAGGTCCTGGGGGGACGGGATCGTCTCCACCTGGGTGTAAAGGGTGGCATTTTAATACGCGTTTCACCGTCAACCAACTGCCTTTTATCACACCAAACCTGCGCAATGCCTCAATTCCGTATTGCGAACAGGTCGGTCTGAAACGGCAGTGTGGCCCGAGTAGCGGACTAATCAGGCGTTGATAGACCCGGATAAGGCCGATCAGGACCCGTGAGCCAGGCGACAGTGGCGGCGCCATAATTTTTCCAACGCTTCCGAGAGAGCACGGTTATCGAGGTCGGCAACCCCTTTTTTAGCCACCACCACGAAATCCATTGAAGGCAGTTCATGTTGACGTAAACGGAAGCTTTCACGCGTCAGACGTTTAATCCGATTGCGTTCATGCGCACGCTTAACATTTTTCTTGGCGACAGTGAGACCGATACGGGGATGCCCCAGCGAATTTTGGCGGCCGAGGATGGTGATTTGCGGCGTGCCAGCCCGTTGTGGCTGCTGGAAGACGAAAGTGAAATGAGTGGGAGTTAACAAACGTAACTCCCTGGGAAATGCTAGCTTAACCACGCAGGGGTTAGCTTAATTACTTGGAAACGGTCAGACGTGAACGGCCTTTAGCACGACGACGTGCCAGAACCTGACGACCATTTTTAGTAGCCATACGAGCACGGAAGCCGTGAGAACGGTTGCGCTTCAGTACAGACGGTTGAAAAGTGCGTTTCATGGCGATTTCTACCTAAACTTGAATAAATTCAATGACTTTTTATGGTGTCCGAACGAATAACGAACAATGGACGCCGAAGCCATGGGTGATTAAAGAGGCCGGATTGTAATAATTGTACACTCCAGAGTCAATTCTCTTTCCTTATTTCCCGCGTCTTTCCGCACGTTTTTAGCGTGCAAATTGAGCAGCGTCAGACGCAGGTGTTCAAGTCCCACGCGACGGGTGGGGAATTATACGGGCTCTAGGGCAAATCGCAAGGATCGTCCAGGATCTTCGTTAGATCATTTCAGCAAAAAAACGTCTTTACTCATTAATTTTTCCAATATGCGGCCTAAATCGTGGGGGCGCGCCGTCAGGATCGTTTACACTTACCCCGTTTCGATCCTCCTGTGGATAAAACGGGAAGAAACTGTGAGAAACAGAAGATCTCTGGCTCAGTTTAGGCTATGATCCGCGGTCCCGATCGGATCCCAGGATCCTGGTCGGACAAAAACCGCAAAGAGCGGTTCGCACGTCCCCCTTAAACGCCGGGTCTTTTCGACGTGTGTCTACAATCATGACTATTCAATAGCTTTCTTTTTATGTTCGAGTGGAGTCCGCCGTGTCACTTTCGCTTTGGCAGCAGTGTCTTGCCCGATTGCAGGATGAGTTACCAGCCACAGAATTCAGTATGTGGATCCGCCCGTTGCAGGCGGAACTGAGCGATAACACGCTGGCTTTGTATGCGCCAAACCGTTTTGTGCTCGATTGGGTCAGGGACAAATACCTCAATAACATCAATGGACTGCTAAACGAATTTTGCGGTGCCGATGCGCCACAGCTGCGTTTCGAAGTGGGCACAAAGCCGGTCACCCAAACCCTTAAAGAGACCGTTAACGTCGCCGCTGCACCCGCGCAAACCGCGCAGGTTCATATGCCGCGCGTCGCCCCTGCGCCGCGCTCAGGCTGGGATAACGTCCCGGCTCCGGCAGAGCCGACCTACCGCTCTAACGTTAACGTCAAACACACCTTTGATAACTTCGTCGAAGGTAAATCGAACCAGCTGGCGCGCGCGGCGGCCCGTCAGGTCGCGGATAACCCGGGTGGCGCCTATAACCCGCTGTTCCTTTATGGCGGCACCGGTCTGGGTAAAACGCACCTGCTGCATGCGGTCGGCAATGGCATCATGGCACGCAAGCCGAATGCCAAAGTCGTGTATATGCACTCCGAGCGCTTCGTTCAGGACATGGTTAAAGCCCTGCAAAACAACGCGATCGAAGAGTTTAAACGCTACTACCGCTCCGTTGATGCGCTGCTGATCGATGACATTCAATTCTTTGCCAATAAAGAACGATCCCAGGAAGAGTTTTTCCACACCTTTAATGCCCTGCTGGAAGGCAATCAGCAGATCATTTTGACGTCGGATCGCTATCCGAAAGAGATCAACGGGGTCGAGGATCGTCTGAAATCCCGCTTCGGCTGGGGCCTGACCGTGGCGATCGAACCGCCAGAGCTGGAAACCCGCGTGGCGATCCTGATGAAAAAGGCCGACGAGAACGACATTCGTCTGCCGGGCGAGGTGGCGTTCTTTATTGCCAAACGCCTGCGTTCCAACGTTCGTGAGCTGGAAGGCGCACTGAACCGCGTGATCGCTAACGCCAACTTCACCGGACGGGCGATCACCATCGATTTCGTGCGTGAAGCGCTGCGCGATCTGCTGGCGCTGCAGGAAAAACTGGTCACCATCGACAATATTCAGAAGACGGTGGCGGAGTACTACAAAATTAAAGTGGCGGACCTGCTGTCCAAACGTCGTTCCCGCTCGGTAGCGAGACCGCGTCAGATGGCGATGGCGCTGGCAAAGGAACTGACCAACCACAGCCTGCCGGAGATCGGCGATGCATTTGGTGGCCGTGACCATACTACCGTGCTGCACGCCTGTCGTAAGATTGAGCAGCTGCGTGAAGAAAGCCACGACATAAAAGAAGACTTCTCCAATTTAATCAGAACATTATCTTCGTGACGCTATGAAATTTACCGTTGAACGTGAACACTTATTAAAACCGCTGCAACAGGTGAGTGGCCCCTTAGGCGGCCGCCCGACGCTGCCTATTCTCGGTAACCTGCTGCTGCAGGTCGCAGACGGCACGCTGTCTTTGACCGGCACCGATCTCGAGATGGAAATGGTCGCACGCGTGACGCTTTCTCAGCCTCACGAAGCGGGCGCAACCACCGTTCCGGCGCGTAAGTTCTTTGATATCTGCCGTGGCCTGCCTGAAGGGGCGGAGATTGCCGTGCAGCTGGAGGGCGACCGCATGCTGGTGCGCTCCGGCCGCAGCCGTTTCTCGCTCTCCACGCTCCCGGCTATCGACTTCCCGAACCTCGATGACTGGCAGAGCGAAGTTGAATTCACCCTGCCGCAGGCAACCATGAAGCGCCTGATTGAAGCCACCCAGTTCTCGATGGCGCATCAGGACGTTCGTTACTACCTGAACGGCATGCTGTTCGAAACCGAAGGTGAAGAGCTGCGTACCGTGGCCACCGACGGCCACCGCCTGGCGGTCTGCTCCATGCCGATTGGCGTGAGCCTGCCGAACCATTCGGTGATCGTACCGCGTAAAGGCGTCATTGAGCTGATGCGTATGCTCGACGGCGGCGAAACCCCGCTGCGCGTGCAGATTGGCAGCAACAACATCCGCGCCCACGTGGGTGACTTCATCTTCACCTCCAAGCTGGTGGATGGTCGTTTCCCGGACTATCGCCGCGTATTGCCGAAGAACCCAGACAAAACGCTGGAAGCGGGCTGCGATATCCTCAAGCAGGCTTTTGCCCGTGCGGCGATCCTCTCTAACGAGAAGTTCCGCGGCGTGCGTCTGTATGTCAGCGAAAACCAGCTGAAAATTACGGCGAACAACCCGGAGCAGGAAGAGGCCGAAGAGATCCTCGATGTCACCTATGCGGCGGGCACCGAAATGGAGATCGGCTTTAACGTCAGTTACGTGCTGGATGTGCTGAATGCGCTGAAGTGCGAAAACGTGCGTATTCTGCTGACGGACTCCGTGTCGAGCGTACAGATTGAAGATGCCGCATCACAGTCGGCAGCCTATGTTGTCATGCCAATGAGACTGTAATGTCGCTCACCCGCCTGTTGATCCGCGACTTTCGCAATATCGAAAGCGCGGATCTTGCTTTATCCCCCGGCTTTAATTTCCTGGTTGGCGCCAACGGCAGTGGCAAAACCAGCGTGCTGGAAGCCATCTATACGCTCGGTCATGGCCGGGCGTTTCGCAGTTTGCAGATTGGCCGTGTTATTCGCCACGAGCAGGAGTCGTTTATCCTGCATGGGCGTTTGCAAGGTGCGGATCATGAAACCGCCATCGGCCTGACCAAAGACAAGCAGGGCGACAGCAAGGTGCGCATCGACGGCACCGACGGGCACAAAGTCGCCGAGCTGGCGCTGCTGATGCCGATGCAGCTGATCACCCCCGAGGGGTTTACTTTACTCAACGGCGGCCCCAAATACAGAAGAGCCTTCCTCGACTGGGGATGCTTCCATAACGAAGCGGGCTTCTTTACCGCCTGGAGCAACCTTAAACGGCTGCTCAAGCAGCGCAATGCCGCGCTGCGCCAGGTGACCCGCTACGCCCAACTGCGGGCGTGGGACAAAGAGCTGATCCCGCTGGCGGAGCAGATCAGCCGCTGGCGCGCCGAGTACAGCGCCGGTATCGCCCAGGACATGGCGGATACCTGCCAACAGTTTTTACCCGAGTTTTCGTTAAGCTTCTCCTTCCAGCGCGGCTGGGAGAAAGAGACCGACTATGCCGAGGTGCTGGAGCGAAGCTTCGAGCGCGATCGCATGCTGACCTACACCGCGCACGGCCCGCACAAGGCGGATTTCCGCATTCGTGCCGACGGTGCGCCGGTGGAAGATACTTTGTCACGCGGGCAGCTCAAACTCCTGATGTGCGCCCTGCGCCTGGCGCAGGGCGAGTTCTTAACCCGTGAAAGCGGGCGACGCTGCCTGTACCTGATTGATGATTTTGCCTCGGAACTTGACGACGCGCGGCGCGGGCTGCTTGCCAGCCGCTTAAAAGCCACGCAGTCGCAGGTTTTCGTCAGCGCCATCAGCGCTGAACACGTAATGGACATGTCGGACAAAAATTCGAAGATGTTCACCGTGGAAAAGGGTAAAATAACGGATTAACCCAAGAATAAATGAGCGAGAAACGTTGATGTCGAATTCTTATGACTCCTCCAGTATCAAAGTCCTGAAAGGGCTGGATGCGGTGCGTAAGCGCCCGGGTATGTATATCGGCGACACGGATGACGGCACCGGTCTGCACCACATGGTATTTGAGGTTGTGGATAACGCTATCGACGAAGCGCTCGCGGGTCACTGTAAAGACATCGTGGTGACCATCCACGCCGACAACTCCGTCTCCGTTACCGATGATGGCCGTGGCATCCCGACCGGTATCCACCCGGAAGAGGGCGTCTCTGCGGCGGAAGTGATCATGACCGTCCTGCACGCAGGCGGTAAGTTCGATGATAACTCCTATAAAGTCTCCGGCGGTCTGCACGGCGTTGGCGTCTCTGTGGTTAACGCCCTGTCGCAAAAGCTTGAGCTGCTGATCCGCCGTGAAGGCAAAGTGCATCAGCAAACCTACGTGCACGGCGTGCCTCAGGCACCGCTGGCCGTTACCGGTGACACTGACGTGACCGGGACGCAGGTCCGTTTCTGGCCAAGCCATGAAACCTTTACCAACGTCACCGAGTTTGAATATGAGATCCTCGCCAAACGTCTGCGCGAGCTGTCGTTCCTGAACTCCGGCGTCTCTATCCGCCTGCGCGACAAGCGCGACGGCAAAGAAGACCACTTCCATTACGAAGGCGGGATCAAAGCGTTCGTTGAGTACCTGAATAAGAACAAAACGCCAATTCACCCGAATATCTTCTATTTCTCCACCGAAAAAGACGGTATCGGCGTGGAAGTGGCGCTGCAGTGGAACGACGGTTTCCAGGAAAACATCTACTGCTTCACCAACAACATCCCGCAGCGCGATGGTGGTACGCACCTGGTCGGCTTCCGTACGGCGATGACCCGTACCCTGAACGCCTACATGGACAAAGAAGGCTACAGCAAAAAAGCGAAAGTCAGCGCCACCGGTGACGATGCCCGTGAAGGCCTGATTGCTGTTGTCTCCGTGAAGGTGCCGGATCCGAAGTTCTCCTCTCAGACCAAAGACAAACTGGTCTCTTCAGAGGTGAAATCGGCGGTTGAACAGCAGATGAACGAGCTGCTGAGCGAATACCTGCTGGAAAACCCATCCGACGCCAAAATCGTGGTCGGCAAAATTATCGATGCAGCACGTGCCCGTGAAGCGGCGCGTAAAGCCCGCGAAATGACCCGTCGTAAAGGCGCGCTGGACTTAGCAGGCCTGCCGGGCAAACTGGCGGACTGTCAGGAACGCGACCCGGCGCTGTCCGAACTGTACCTCGTGGAAGGGGACTCTGCGGGCGGTTCTGCGAAGCAGGGCCGTAACCGTAAGAACCAGGCGATCCTGCCGCTGAAGGGTAAAATCCTTAACGTTGAGAAGGCGCGCTTCGACAAGATGCTCTCCTCTCAGGAAGTGGCGACGCTGATCACCGCCCTGGGCTGCGGCATTGGCCGTGACGAGTACAACCCGGACAAGCTGCGCTATCACAGCATCATCATCATGACCGATGCGGACGTCGACGGCTCGCACATCCGTACGCTGCTGTTGACCTTCTTCTATCGTCAGATGCCTGAAATCGTTGAGCGTGGTCACGTCTACATTGCGCAGCCGCCGCTGTACAAAGTGAAGAAAGGCAAGCAGGAACAGTACATCAAAGACGACGAAGCGATGGATCAGTACCAGATCGCTATCGCCCTTGACGGTGCGACCCTGCACGCGAACTCTCACGCCCCGGCGCTGGCGGGTGAACCGCTGGAGCGTCTGGTGTCTGAGTTCAACGCCACCCAGAAGATGATTGGCCGCATGGAGCGTCGCTTCCCGCGCACGCTGCTGAAAGCGCTGGTCTATCAGCCGACGCTGTCTGAAGCTGACCTCAGCAGCGAGCAGGCCGTGACCCGTTGGGTAAATACCCTGGTGACCGACCTGAACGAGAACGAGCAGCACGGCAGCCAGTGGAAGTTCGACGTCAACGAGAACACCGAGCTGCAGCAGTTCGAGCCGGTGATCCGCGTGCGTACGCACGGTGTGGATACCGACTACCTGCTGGATCAGGAGTTTGTGACCGGTGCGGAATACCGCCGTATCTGTACTCTGGGCGAGAAGCTGCGCGGTCTGATCGAAGATGATGCGTTCATCGAGCGTGGCGAACGCCGCCAGCCGGTGGCCAGCTTCGAGCAGGCGCTGGAGTGGCTGGTGAAAGAGTCCCGTCGCGGCCTCTCCATTCAGCGTTATAAAGGTCTGGGCGAAATGAACCCGGATCAGCTGTGGGAAACCACCATGGATCCGGAAAGCCGCCGCATGCTGCGCGTCACCGTAAAAGACGCGATTGCAGCGGACCAGCTGTTCACGACCCTGATGGGCGATGCGGTTGAACCACGTCGTGCCTTTATCGAAGAGAACGCCCTGAAAGCGGCGAATATCGATATTTAATGTCGTTACCCCGCAACAGAAGCCGCGCATTTAGCGCGGCTTTTTTATTGGCCCAGGAACAGCAGCTTGCGCATCCAACGCCATTACTGACGGTAAACGGCTGACCAGCATGTCTATGGCAATTCTCACCCTCAGGGGCAGATGCGGCGTCTGCTGCCAGACCGCATGAACGTCGAAACGCACATCCGGCGCCTGTTTAAAGAGCGGGATAAGCGTTCCATTCTTAATCTCTTTGCGCACCATCCAACAGGGTAACCATGCAATGCCATGTCCGGCTAACGTAGCGTCGCAGATAGCTTGCAAATCATCCATATTGAGCGACGACCGGGGCATGATGGTCTGCGGCGCGCCTCCTTTGCTGTCTGCAAGCTGCCAGGGTAATACTCTGCCCGCGCGCAGATAGTTAATGGCAGTATGCTGATGTAAATCCGCAAGGGTTTCAGGCTGGCCCTTTTTCAACAGATAATCCGGCGCGGCGCACAGGACCATCCTGTGTTCTCCAAGCCTTCTGGCAACCAGGACGGCGCTGTCCGACAGCGTGCCGTTACGCACCGCCATATCAAACCCTTCCTCCACGAGATCCACCACGCGGTCGCTGAAAGACATTTCCAGCTCAAGGCCAGGATGTTCCTGGGTGAGCTCTATCAGCAGTGGGGCAATGCACTGGCGACCAAACAGCACTGGCATGGAGACACGCAGGCGGCCGCTGATATGGTGTTTTCCCGTTTCCAGCAGGGATTCTGCCCCCCGAATTTCCTCCAGCGCGCGCAGGCAGCGCTCGTAAAAAAGGGCACCGTTGTCGGTCAGGCTTTGGCTACGGGTTGTACGTTGAAACAGACGTACCCCCAGCCGCTCCTCAAGGCGAGCGATGCTCTTCCCCACCGCCGAGCGCGACAGATGCAAACGGACTGCCGCCTGGGCAAAACTTCCTGCCTCAACGGCGGCCACAAAGACGGGAATATCCTTTAGCGTGCTGGTCATGGATTGTCTCCATTATGGCGTCAATAGTGGGAAAAGTTATCGCCACTGACGATCTGAAGTCAACGGTAGACTGTGACTACAGAAGCTTATCTGATGACAGGAGAAAGAAGATGACAGAGAACATGCAACGCTGGTCAATGACCGCTCTCGGGCGCGAGAATCTCAGGCTCACGCAGGAGCCTGTTCCACAGCCAGGCCCCGGAGAAGTGCGGGTACGGGTGAATGCTGTTGCGCTCAACTATCGCGATAAAATGGTCATTGAAGGCAACATGCCGATTACTCCCTCCTTCCCGTTTACGCCTGCGTCTGACATGGCGGGCGTGGTGGACGGTATGGGTGAAGGGGTCACACGTTTCAAACCCGGCGCTCGCGTCATCTCCACCTTCTTCCCCGAGTGGATTGACGGAAAGCCAAAAGCCGATGCACGCACTTTGCCCTATAAAACGCTCGGGGGTTACTTCCAGGGGGTGCTGGCCGAATACGTCATTGTGAGTGAAGACGCGCTGGTGGCAGCGCCGGAAAGCCTGGATGACGCAGAGGCCAGCACTTTACCCTGTGCAGGGCTTACCGCTTGGTTCGCGCTGGTGGAGCGCGGTCATTTACGTGCCGGGCAATCGGTGCTGGTGCAGGGCACGGGTGGGGTGGCGATATTCGCGTTGCAAATTGCAAAAGCGCAGGGTGCAGAGGTTTTTGTCACCTCGGGAAGCGATGAAAAACTGGCGCAGGCGAAAAAGCTGGGTGCCGATCACGGTATCAACCGGCTCAAAGGCGACTGGGTTGACGGCATTTACGACCTGACGGACGATCGCGGCATCGACCATATTATTGAAACCGTCGGCGGAGAGAATCTTAAACATTCCCTGCGAGCCGTTGCGGTCCATGGCCGTATCTCGGTCATTGGCGTTCTGGCGGGCAGTGAAATTTCATTGCCTGCCAGTGAGCTGTTGCTGAAATCACCCGTCATTCAGGGGATTGGCGTCGGGCACCGCCGTGCGCTGGAAGATTTTGTCCGCGCGGTTGATGTGAACGGGTTGAAACCTGTTATTGAGCATCGTTATCGGTTTGACCAGCTTGACCTGGCGCTGGAACACCTCGACCGTGGTGCGTTTGGCAAAATCGTGCTGACCCGCGCGTAAGCCATCTTTCCCCGGGATCCGTATAAAAGGGGGTGCTTTGTTGCGCAATGTAGCTCTATTTTTGCGGGCTTAATCGCGTTAGCATGAGGCAGCACTCATTTATCCCGGGGATCTCATGGCTATCAAACTCATTGCAATCGACATGGACGGCACGCTGCTGCTGCCAGACCACACTATCTCTCCCGCTGTTAAAAACGCCATCGCCGCAGCCCGTGCGAAAGGCGTGAACGTGGTGCTGACCACCGGTCGTCCCTATGCAGGCGTGCACAGCTACCTGAAAGAGCTGCACATGAATGAACCGGGTGATTACTGCATTACCTATAACGGCGCGCTGGTGCAGAAAGCGGCTGACGGCAGCACGGTGGCGCAAACGGCACTGAGCTATGACGATTACCGCTATCTGGAACAACTCTCCCGTGACGTGGGCTCGCACTTCCACGCCCTCGACCGCAACACGCTCTACACCGCCAACCGCGACATCAGCTACTACACGGTACATGAATCCTTCGTTGCCACTATCCCGCTGGTGTTCTGCGAAGCGGAGAAGATGGATCCGGCCACCCAGTTCCTGAAAGTGATGATGATTGATGAGCCAGAGATCCTGGACAAAGCCATTGCCCGCATCCCGGCAGACGTGAAAGAGAAATACACCGTGCTGAAAAGTGCGCCGTACTTCCTCGAAATCCTCGATAAACGCGTCAATAAAGGTACCGGCGTGAAGTCGCTGGCCGAGGCGCTGGGGATCAAACCGGAAGAGATCATGACCCTGGGCGATCAGGAGAACGACATTGCGATGCTGGAATATGCTGGCTTAGGCGTGGCGATGGAGAACGCGATCCCGTCGGTGAAAGAGGTGGCTAACTTCGTCACCAAATCCAACCTTGAAGACGGCGTGGCGTACGCCATTGAGAAGTTTGTCCTGAATTAAGGCCCGGCAAAACCCGCGCTCTACAACCCGCACCTGTTGCGGGTTTTTTTATCCCCGCAGGAACCTTCCCTTAACATTCTTTTCACCGATTGTTCTTTTTGTGATCCAGATTGTAGTACAACATTATGTGATTGTACTACATTACGACCACGGCAATGACGAATAGCATCACGTTTGTACTGCAAAATTGAGGCGAAATTCAGCGGTCGCGGTAAAGTAGGGCTGGACATACAGAGCACAAGGACTCTCCATGACTCTCAATAAAACCGATCGCATCGTCATTACGCTGGGCACCCAGATTGTGGGTGGCAAATACGTTCCCGGCTCGCCGCTGCCCGCAGAGGCGGAGCTGTGTGAGGAGTTTGAAACCTCGCGCAACATCATCCGGGAAGTGTTCCGCTCGCTGATGGCGAAGCGGCTGATTGAAATGAAGCGTTATCGCGGCGCCTTTGTCGCGCCGCGTAACCAGTGGAACTACCTCGATACCGACGTTCTGCAGTGGGTGCTGGAAAACGACTACGACCCACGGCTAATCGGCGCGATGAGCGAGGTGCGAAACCTGGTAGAGCCGGCCATCGCCCGCTGGGCGGCGGAACGCGCAACCTCCGGCGACCTGGCGCAGATTGAGTCGGCCCTGAACGACATGATCGCCAATAACCAGGACCGGGACGCCTTTAACGAGGCGGACATCCGCTACCACGAAGCGGTGCTGCAGTCGGTGCATAATCCGGTGTTACAGCAGTTGAGCGTGGCGATCAGCTCGCTACAGCGAGCAGTATTTGAACGAACCTGGATGGGTGATGAGGCCAACATGCCGAAGACGCTCCAGGAACATAAAGCGCTGTTCGATGCGATACGGCATCAGGACAGCGATGCGGCAGAGCAGGCGGCGTTAACCATGATCGCCAGCTCAACACGAAGGTTGAAGGAAATCACATGATATCTCGCTACATCGCAATTGACTGGGGATCGACCAATCTGCGCGCCTGGCTCTACCAGGGCGAACAGTGCCTGGAGAGCAGGCAATCCGAAGCAGGCGTCACGCGTCTGAACGGTAAATCCCCCGAGGCGGTGTTAGCAGAGGTGACACAAAACTGGCGCGACGGCGCTACGCCGGTGGTGATGGCGGGGATGGTCGGCAGCAACGTGGGCTGGAAGGTTGCCCCGTATCTGCCGGTTCCTGCCCATTTTTCTGCCATTGGTGAACAGTTAACGTCCGTTGGCGACAATGTCTGGATTATTCCCGGGCTGTGCGTCTCCCGCGACGATAACCACAACGTGATGCGCGGTGAAGAGACCCAGCTGCTCGGCGCGCGCACGCTCTCTCCTTCTTCTGTCTACGTGATGCCCGGTACGCACTGCAAATGGGTGCAGGCCGATGCTCAGCAAATCCATGATTTTCGCACCGTGATGACCGGCGAATTGCACCACTTGCTGCTTAAGCATTCGCTGGTGGGTGCCGGTTTGCCTGAGCAGGAGGCCTCCCCTGAGGCGTTTGCCGCCGGGCTTGAGCGCGGGATCGCTTCCCCTGCCGTTTTGCCGCAGCTTTTTGAGGTTCGCGCTTCGCACGTGCTGGGAACCCTTCCCCGCGAGCAGGTCAGCGAGTTTTTATCGGGCCTGCTGATTGGCGCAGAAGTCGCCACCCTGAGCGAGCAGTTCGCCGGGCAGCAGTCCATCACCCTCGTCGCGGGTTCATCGCTGACCTCACGTTATCGCCAGGCGTTTCACGCCATCGGCCGTGACGTGGCGGCGGTGGAAGGCGACACGGCATTTCAGGCTGGAATAAGGAGCATCGCTCATGCAGTGGCAAACTAATCTTCCCCTTATCGCGATCCTGCGCGGCATCACTCCTGACGAGGCTTTAGCCCACGTCGGCGCGGTCATCGACGCCGGATTCGACGCGGTGGAAATCCCGCTCAACTCTCCTGAATGGGAGAAAAGCATTCCGGCGGTTGTGGATGCGTTTGGCGACAGAGCGCTGATCGGCGCGGGTACCGTGTTACAGCCGGAGCAGGTGGACAGGCTGGCGAAGATGGGCTGCAAACTGATCGTCACGCCCAATATTAATCCCGAGGTGATACGCCGCGCGGTGGGCTACGGCATGACCGTCTGCCCGGGATGTGCCACGGCGACCGAAGCCTTTACCGCTCTCGATGCGGGCGCGCAGTCGCTCAAAATTTTCCCGTCGTCGGCCTTTGGCCCGGATTACATCAAAGCGCTGAAAGCGGTTTTACCCGCCAGCGTCCCGGTCTTTGCCGTGGGCGGCGTAACGCCAGAAAACCTGGCCCAGTGGATGAAAGCCGGCTGTGTCGGCGCGGGGCTGGGCAGCGATCTCTATCGCGCCGGGCAGTCCGTGGAACGTACCGCGCAGCAGGCGGCGGCATTTGTGAAAGCGTATCGAGAGGCAGTGAAATGAAAATAACCAAACTCACCACGTACCGTTTACCTCCGCGTTGGATGTTCCTGAAAATCGAAACCGACGAAGGGGTGGTTGGCTGGGGCGAGCCGGTCATCGAAGGCCGCGCGCGCACCGTCGAGGCGGCAGTGCATGAGCTGGGCGAATACCTGATTGGCCAGGATCCGGCACGCATTAACGACCTGTGGCAGGTGATGTACCGCGCGGGCTTCTACCGCGGCGGTCCGATCATGATGAGCGCCATCGCCGGTATCGACCAGGCGCTGTGGGATATCAAAGGCAAAGTGCTCAATGCCCCAGTCTGGCAACTGATGGGCGGCCTGGTACGCGACAAAATCAAAGCCTACAGCTGGGTGGGCGGCGACCGTCCGGCGGAAGTGATCGACGGCATCAACAAGCTGCGCGGCATCGGATTCGACACCTTTAAGCTCAACGGCTGTGAAGAGATGGGCATTATCGACAACTCGCGTGCGGTCGACCGGGCGGTGAATACCGTGGCGCAGATCCGCGAGGCTTTCGGCAATGAGATTGAGTTTGGTCTGGACTTCCACGGCCGCGTCAGCGCGCCAATGGCGAAGGTGCTGATCAAAGAGCTGGAGCAGTATCGTCCGCTGTTTATTGAGGAGCCGGTACTGGCCGAGCAGGCCGAGTACTATCCGAAATTGGCTGAACAGACCCACATTCCGATCGCGGCGGGTGAACGTATGTTCTCGCGCTTCGAGTTCAAACGCGTGCTGGAGGCGGGCGGTATTGCGATCCTGCAACCGGATCTCTCCCACGCGGGCGGCATCACCGAATGCTACAAAATTGCCGGGATGGCAGAGGCCTACGACGTGGCGCTGGCACCGCACTGCCCGCTGGGGCCGATCGCGCTGGCCGCCTGTCTGCACGTGGACTTTGTCTCCCGCAACGCCGTGTTCCAGGAACAGAGCATGGGCATTCACTATAACAAGGGCGCGGAGCTGCTCGACTTTGTGAAGAACAAAGAAGACTTCAACATGGAAGGCGGTTTCTTCAAACCGTTAACGAAGCCGGGCCTTGGCGTGGAAATTGACGAAGCCAAAGTCATTGAGCTGAGTAAAAATGCGCCGGACTGGCGTAACCCGTTATGGCGTCATGAGGACGGTTCCGTAGCCGAATGGTAAAGCCGGATGGCGCTACGCTTATCCGGCCTACTCTCCCGTAGGCCCGGTAAGCGTAGCGCCACCGGGCAATAAAAACGTACATACAAAAATATAACCCTCTGTAATTTACAGGGCATGGTGAGCGGCTTCGCTATGCCCAAAATCTGGAGACAGATTGCGATGGATATTCCAGTTACTGCTACTAAAACCGGGCGTCGCCGTTACCTGACGCTGATTATGATCTTTATTACCGTGGTCATCTGTTATGTTGACCGCGCCAACCTGGCGGTGGCCTCGGCCCATATTCAGGAAGAGTTTGGTATCACCAAAGCGGAAATGGGTTACGTCTTCTCGGCCTTCGCCTGGCTCTATACGCTGTGTCAGATCCCGGGCGGCTGGTTCCTCGACCGTGTTGGCTCGCGCCTGACCTACTTTATCGCCATTTTCGGCTGGTCCGTGGCGACCCTGTTCCAGGGCTTTGCCACCGGCTTAATGTCGCTGATTGGCCTGCGCGCCATCACCGGTATTTTCGAAGCCCCGGCGTTCCCGACCAACAACCGTATGGTTACCAGCTGGTTCCCGGAGCATGAGCGTGCCTCTGCGGTCGGGTTCTATACCTCCGGCCAGTTTGTCGGTCTCGCGTTCCTGACCCCGCTGCTGATCTGGATCCAGGAGCTGCTGAGCTGGCACTGGGTGTTTATCGTCACCGGCGGGATCGGCATCATCTGGTCGCTGGTCTGGTTCAAGGTATACCAGCCACCGCGTCTGACCAAAAGCATCACCAAAGCCGAGCTGGACTACATCCGCGACGGTGGTGGCCTGGTGGACGGCGATGCGCCGGTGAAAAAAGAGGCGCGTCAGCCGCTGACCAAAGCCGACTGGAAGCTGGTGTTCCACCGTAAGCTGGTGGGCGTTTACCTGGGCCAGTTTGCGGTGACCTCGACGCTGTGGTTCTTCCTCACCTGGTTCCCGAACTACCTGACTCAGGAAAAAGGGATTACCGCGCTGAAGGCAGGCTTTATGACCACGGTGCCGTTCCTCGCGGCCTTCTTCGGTGTACTGCTTTCCGGCTGGCTGGCCGATAAGCTGGTGAAAAAAGGCTACTCCCTCGGCATTGCGCGTAAAACGCCGATCATCTGCGGGTTGCTGATCTCCACCTGCATCATGGGTGCGAACTACACCAACGATCCGGTATGGATTATGACCCTGATGGCGATTGCCTTCTTCGGGAATGGCTTCGCCTCTATCACCTGGTCGCTGGTGTCGTCCCTGGCGCCGATGCGTCTGATTGGCCTGACCGGTGGGGTGTTTAACTTCGTGGGCGGGCTGGGCGGCATCACCGTGCCGCTGGTGATTGGCTACCTGGCGCAGGACTACGGTTTCGGCCCGGCGCTGGTCTATATTTCAGCGGTAGCGCTGGTTGGCGCGCTCTCCTACATCCTGCTGGTGGGCGACGTGAAACGGGTAGGCTAATCCCCGGCAATGCTATACCCTGATGCGACATCCGCGCATCAGGGTATCCTCATGAAACAAATCACCTTCGCTCCCCGCAATCATCAGCTCACCAACACCCGCACCTGGACCGCAGACAGCCAGTGGCTGGCCTTTGACGTCCGTCCTTCCGGCGCGTCCTTTACCGGCGAAACCATTGAGCGGGTAAATGTTGAAACGGGCGAGGTGGAGGTGATTTATCGCGCCAGCCAGGGTGCGCACGTGGGGGTCGTGACCGTTCATCCTGCGGAAAATAAATACGTTTTTATCCATGGCCCGAAAAATCCTGATGCCCACTGGCAGTACGATTTTCACCACCGCCAGGGGGTGATTGCCGGACAGGGGCAGGTAAGCCATCTCGATGCGATGGATATCACCGCGCCCTTTACCCCCGGCGCGCTGCGCGGCGGTAGCCATGTCCATGTGTATAGCCCGGACGGGCAGTTTGTCAGCTTTACCTATAACGACCACGTGCTGCACGAGTTAGATCCGACGCTCGATTTACGCAACGTAGGCGTGGCCGCACCCTTCGGCCCGGTGACACCCCAGGGCGACCACCCGCGTAACTATGGCGGCACGCACTGGAGCGTACTGGTGAGCCGCACAACCCCGACGCCAACACCCGGCAGCGACGAGATCAACCGCGCCTATGAAGAGGGCTGGGTCGGCAACGACAGGCTGGCCTTTATCGGCGATACCCTGTCCGCCGACGGTGAAAAAGTGCCGGAACTGTTTATCGTGGATCTGCCGAAAGACGAGCAGAGCTGGAAACAGGCCGGCGATATTCCGCTTCAGGGCACGGCAGATCGTCTGCCCGCGCCGCCTGCCGGAGTGGTACAGCGTCGTTTAACGTTTACCCATGACCATCGTTATCCGGGGCTGGTGAACGTGCCGCGCCACTGGGTGCGCAGCAACCCGCAGGCGACGCAAATCGCGTTCCTGATGCGTGATGATAAAGGGGTAGTGCAGCTGTGGCTGATCGCTGCGGAAGGAGGAGAGCCCCGTCAGCTCACCCATAATCAACGCGATATTCAGTCGGCGTTTAACTGGCATCCGGCGGGCCATTCGCTGGGGTTTGTGCTGGAAGATCGCATTGCCCGCTGTGATGCCACCTCGGGCGACGTGACGTTTTTGACGTCCGATCACGGCAACCCGCCGTCGGGGGATGCGGTGGTTTACTCGCCTGACGGGCGCTATCTGGCCTGGATGGAGGAGGTCGGCGGCTTCCGTCAGATTTGGGTGACAGAAACCGGGTGCTAATCAGCGCGAGGGCATCTCGGCGGGCGGGATGACGGCGTTGGTTGCCAGCGTCTTCTCCTCGCTTTGCTCCACGCGGGAGCGAACGGATTTATCCGTGCGGAAGAGATCCCACGGCAGCAGCAGGGTATCAACAACAGCAGTAAACGGCATATCCAGCACCACCAGCGATTTGGTGCCCCAGTTGGTGTCGTCATCCGCCAGCATGTTCGCACTGGCGCGCGTCCCCGGATACGTCCCTTCTTTACCGCCGGTGTGAGACATCACGCTCGAACACCCGCAAAGCACCATCACCGCGCTGAACATCGTCAACTTTATCAGAACATTTTTCATTATCAGTCAGTCATCATCAATGGTCTGGAACAGACCCGCAACCGGGTTTATAACGGGCCATCGTCTAAATGAATAGTTGAAAAGTACCGCTCTGTGGCACCTATCGCATTTTAACCTTACGTGCTGTAGTCCCAGTCTATTCCAGTACCCGCAAAGTGCAAAAAATTCTCGCTGCGCTGCTCTTGAAAAGAACGGAAGCAGACCCATTTTAAGAGGGTATCGATAAACAAACGTGCCTGAGGGGCGTTTGGGATACCCCAGCCTGTCCACCGTGGAAGGCGACAATTCTTGCTGATTTCAGGAGTTTTAACCGTATGCGTAACTTTGATCTTTCTCCGCTTTATCGTTCAGCCATTGGCTTCGATCGTCTGTTCAATCATTTAGAAAACAACCAAAGCCAGAGCAACGGCTACCCTCCATACAATGTTGAATTGGTTGACGAAAACCACTATCGCATCGCGATTGCCGTGGCCGGTTTTGCTGAAAGCGAACTGGAAATCACCGCGCAGGACAACCTGCTGGTGGTGAAAGGCGCTCATGCGGGCGAGCAGAAAGAACGTACCTATCTCTATCAGGGCATCGCGGAACGTAA
Source organism: Leclercia sp. (assembly GCF_036780805.1). Taxonomy (NCBI): domain Bacteria; kingdom Pseudomonadati; phylum Pseudomonadota; class Gammaproteobacteria; order Enterobacterales; family Enterobacteriaceae; genus Leclercia; species Leclercia sp. The sequence goes on from NZ_DAIQCE010000004.1 coordinate 70,117, forward strand.
CTTTGAACGCAAGTTCCAGTTAGCGGAAAACATTCACGTTCACGGCGCGAACCTGGTCAACGGCCTGCTGTATATCGATCTGGAACGTGTGATCCCGGAAGCGAAAAAACCGCGCCGTATCGAAATTAATTAATTCCAGGGTCGCTGCGGCGGCCCATACCTGAATGCTTGCCGATATCGGGAGCAGAGGCGGATCCATCAGGATTTGCCGGGACAACTGCGCACAACATTGTGCCGAACTCGCTTCTCAGAAGGAGAATACTCATGCGTAATTACGACTTATCCCCGCTGCTGCGTCAGTGGATCGGTTTTGACAAACTGGCTAACGCGCTGCAAAGCACCACCGAAAGCCAGGCCTTCCCGCCGTATAACATCGAAAAGAGCGACGATAACCACTATCGCATTACGCTCGCGGTGGCGGGATTCAGCCAGCAGAACCTGGATATCCAGCTGGAAGGCACGCGCCTGACGGTAAAAGGCACCCCGGAAAAACCGGAGACCGAAACCAAATGGCTGCATCAGGGGCTGGTCACTCAGCCGTTCAGCCTGAGCTTTACCCTCGCTGAACATATGGAAGTGACGGGTGCCACCTTCACCAACGGGCTGCTGCATATCGACATCACCCGCAACGTGCCGGATGAGATTGCTCCGCAGCGGATCGCCATCAGCGAACGCCCGGCGTTGAACAGCTAATGCGGGTTTGTGCCCGGCGGCGCTACGCTTGCACGGGCCTACGGGGTTAATGCCCTCGCACACACTAAAAACGGTCACCTTCGGGTGACCGTTTTGCTTTTACCTCGGCTTTTTTGTGCGCCATCGCCCATACAACCCGCCTGCGCTCTGCGAAAATCCCTGGTAATAATAATGTTATTCACAGGGATGCCGTCATGAGTGATATAGCGTTAACGGTCAGTATTCTGGCGTTGGTTGCGGTGGTCGGGCTGTGGATCGGCAATATCAAAATCCGCGGCGTCGGGTTCGGCATTGGCGGTGTGCTGTTTGGCGGGATATTTGTCGGCCACTTTGCCGACCAGCTGGGCATTACGCTCAGCGCGCAAATGCTGCATTTCATTCAGGAATTTGGCCTTATCCTCTTTGTGTACACCATCGGCATTCAGGTCGGACCCGGCTTTTTCGCCTCGCTGCGCGTCTCGGGCCTGCGCCTCAACCTCTTTGCAATGGGAATCGTGGTGATGGGCGGGCTGGTCACCGCCCTGCTGCATAAGCTCTTCGCCATTCCGCTGCCGGTGGTACTGGGTATTTTCTCCGGGGCGGTCACCAACACCCCTGCGCTGGGGGCCGGACAGCAAATCCTGCGCGACCTGGGGATTGAAGCAGGGATCGTGGATCAGATGGGCATGAGCTACGCCATGGCCTACCCGTTCGGCATCTGCGGCATTCTGCTTACCATGTGGCTGATGCGCGTTCTGTTTCGCATTAACGTGGAGCAGGAAGCTCAGCAGCACGAATCCACCCTTACCCAGGGCCAGGCGCTGATTAAAACCATCAACATCCGCGTCGACAACCCCAATCTCAACAACCTGGCGATCCAGGATGTGCCGATCCTCAACAGCGCCAACATTATCTGTTCCCGCCTGAAGCGCGATCAGACCCTGATGGTGCCTCTGCCCGGCACGGTGATCCAGACCGGCGACCTGCTGCACCTCGTTGGCCAGCCGGCGGACCTGAACAACGCCCGGCTGGTGATCGGCCAGGAGGTGGATACTTCGCTCTCCACCCGCGGCACCGATATGCGCGTTGAGCGGGTGGTGGTCACCAACGAGCAGGTATTAGGCAAAAAAATCCGCGAACTGCAGGCAAAAGAGCGTTATGACGTGGTGATCTCGCGCCTGAACCGCGCCGGGATCGAACTGGTAGCCAGCCCGGACGCCAGCCTGCAGTTTGGCGATATCCTTAACCTGGTCGGCCGTCCGGCCTCCATTGATGCCGTTGCCAATATCGTGGGCAACGCGCAGCAAAAACTGCAGCAGGTGCAGATGCTGCCGGTATTTATCGGCATCGGTCTTGGCGTCCTGCTCGGCTCCATCCCGCTGTACGTGCCGGGGTTCCCGGTGGCGCTCAAGCTGGGGCTGGCAGGCGGGCCGCTGATTATGGCCCTGATCCTCGGGCGTATCGGCTGCGTGGGCAAGCTCTACTGGTTTATGCCCCCGAGCGCCAACCTTGCCCTGCGCGAGCTGGGGATCGTCCTGTTCCTGGCGGTGGTGGGGCTGAAATCGGGCGGGGATTTCGTCGAGACGCTGGCCCGCGGCGACGGCGTCAGCTGGATTGGCTACGGCATCCTCATTACCGCGGTTCCGCTGATCGTCATGGGCATTCTGGCGCGGCTGTTGGCGAAGATGAACTACCTGACCCTGTGCGGCATGCTGGCCGGTTCGATGACCGATCCGCCGGCATTGGCCTTTGCCAACAACCTGCACGCCACCAGCGGTGCGGCGGCGCTCTCTTACGCCACGGTCTATCCGCTGGTGATGTTTATGCGCATCATCACACCGCAACTGCTGGCGGTGTTGTTCTGGGGAATGGGTTAAGACGGGAATTACTGCCCTGGATACGTTAACATTGCCGGAGTTTTGTACAACGGGCAGTCAGACAGGAGTGGTCATGAAAATTTCACGCCTCGGCGAAGCGCCGGATTATCGCTTCTCGCTGGCAAACGAGCGTACCTTTCTGGCGTGGATCCGCACCGCGCTGGGCTTTCTGGCGGCCGGTGTCGGCCTTGACCAACTGGCACCCGATTTTGCCACACCGGTGATCCGCCAGCTGCTGGCGCTGCTGCTGTGCCTCTTTTCCGGGGGGCTGGCGATCTACGGCTACCTGCGCTGGCTGCGTAATGAAAAGGCGATGCGCCTGAAAGAAGATCTGCCCTACACCCGCAGCCTGCTGATGGTCAGCCTGATCCTGATGATAGTGGCGGTGATTGTGATGGGGCTGGTGCTGTATGGCGGATAGCCGCAAAGCGCGCCGTCTGGCCGATCCGGGGCTACAGCCGGAGCGAACCTCGCTTGCCTGGCTGCGCACCCTGTTTGGCTACGGGGCACTAATGGTGCTGGCAGTGAAGCACAACTGGCAGCAGGCGGGTCCGCTGTTTTGGGTGGCGCTGGGGGTGCTGGCGATGGTGGCGCTGATCCTCTGGCACTACACCCGCAACCGCGCCCGGATGGACGTGTCGCTGTACAACTTTTCAGCATCCCGACCGGTACGTAGTAAATTTTTGATCTCCCTCGCAGTGTTATCCCTCGCATTACTGTTTGCTGCTAGTCATCTTCATCATCTCATTATTTTTATCAGGGAATTTGCATGACAGGATGTCAGGTCAAAGTGCTCGTGACGGTAATTAACCGCCAGAACTGCGGCCAGCCGGAACAGCTATACCGGGATGTGCGTGACCAGGGCATAACGTACCTGAAGTTTATTCCGTTGCAGGCACGCGATAACCCGGAATCGATCACCGATCGGCAGTGGGCCGCGTTCCTGATGGCGGTATTTGATGTCTGGGTACGGGAAGATATCGGTCGTATTTTTATACAACTCTTTGATTCAACGCTGGAAATATGGCGCGGCAATCCACAGCAGAGCGACTGTGGAGCCATTCCCGACGAGTGCCGGGCATGTCCGATCCGGTCTCTGTGCAGCAGTGACAGCCCAGAGCAGCGGGGGGAGGGTAAAAGCGCGCTCTGTGCAGGGTATCAGGCCTTTTTCCGCCACTCCGCCCCGCATATGCGGGTGATGCGCGATTTAATCCGCCATCACCGTTCGCCTGTTGAGCTGATGGCCCTGCTACAGCAGAGCCACCGGGTCAGTTAACGCCCTTTCGCCAGGTACTTCGCCATCTCCTCTTCCGGCACCATCCCACCCCCAGTTGCCCATACCAGATGGGTGGCGTTCTCCAGCGGATAGTGACCGGAAGCGGTAAGGCGCACCGGCCCGGCCATGCCCGCCAGCGCCGACGGCTCAAGGCGAATGTTCTCTTCCTGTGCCAGCCAGCCCAGCATGTCGTACATGCTCTGATCGGCGAGGGTATAGAACCCGTCAAGCAGGCGCTCCATGGCGCGGCCAACAAAGCCGGAGGCACGGCCTACCGCCAGACCGTCCGCCGCGGTGAGGTTATCGATCCCCAGGTCCTGCACCGCAATCTCGTCATGCAGCCCGGTATATACCCCCAGCAGCATGCACGGTGAGTGGGTCGGTTCGGCAAAGATGCAGTGAACGTGGTCGCCAAAGGCCAGCTTCAGCCCAAACGCCACCCCGCCAGGGCCACCGCCCACGCCGCACGGCAGGTAGACAAACAGGGGATGCTCCGCATCCACCACCCGGCCCTGTTCGGCAAACTGCGCCTTCAGGCGCTCGCCTGCCACGGCATAGCCCAGAAACAGGGTGCGGGAGTTTTCATCGTCGATAAAGAAGCAGTTCGGGTCGTTTTCCGCCGCCTTGCGCCCTTGCTCCACCGCCACGCCGTAATCCTGTTCGTACTCCACCACCGTCACGCCGTGGCTGCGCAGTTTGGCCTTCTTCCACTCGCGGGCATCGGCGGACATGTGCACCGTCACCTTAAAGCCGATGCGGGCGCTCATAATGCCAATCGACATCCCGAGGTTGCCGGTCGACCCCACGGCGATACTGTACTGGCTAAAGAAGTCTTTAAAGCGCGGCTCCAGCAGGATGCTGTAATCGTCCTCAACGCTGAGCAGCCCGGCGGCCAGAGCCAGTTTTTCGGCGTGGGTCAGCACTTCATAGATCCCGCCGCGGGCTTTAATCGAGCCGGAGATCGGCAGATGGCTGTCTTTTTTCAGCAGCAGGGTGCCGGGAACGGTGATATTAAATTCCTTCTCCAGCCGTGTGTGCATCTTCGGAATGGCCACCAGTTCAGATTCAATAATTCCGTGAGTGGCCGCCGTTTCCGGGAACGCGCGGGCGAGATAAGGGGCAAAGCGGTTCAGGCGCGCCCGGGCATCCTCCACGTCGGCGTCGGTCAGCCCGACATAGGGCAGGCCAGCGGCCAGGGTGGTGGCGTTCGGGTTAAGCCAGGTCGTTTCTTTCAGGGCGATCAGATCCTCCACCAGAGGATACTGTGCGATTAAAGTGGTGATGTTTGCGTTTTCCATAAGAGATCTCTTCGCGCTAGATAATGAAAGAAAGCAGGAAGGTGCCGCCGAGTGCAAGCACCGAGGCGATAAATGTCGCCGTCGTATAGTATTTGAAGGTCTCATTGAGGCTGGCCCCGCAGTACTGCTTCACCAGCCAGAAGAGAGAATCGGTAACGATCGTGCAGCCAATGGCACCGGAACCGATGGCAATGGTGATGATCTCCGGGCTGACGTTGGGGTAGAGCGGCAGCATCGGGGCGACAATCGCCGTCGCGCCCATCATCGCCACGGTGGCAGACCCCACCGCCGCGTGCAGGATCAGCGCCACCAGCCAGGCGAGCAGGATCGGATGCATATGCAGGTTCGAGAGAATATGCGCCAGCGTATCGGCCAGGCCGCTGGTTTTAAGGATGGCATTAAAGGCCCCGCCCGCGCCGATAATCAGCAAAATATTGGCGATCGAGCCAAAGCCGTGTTCGGTATGGGTCAGCAGCGTCGACATGCCCATCTTCTGGCGTAACCCCAGCAGGTAATAGGCCACAAACACCGCAATAAACATCGCCGTGATCGGGTTGCCGATAAACTCCAGCAGCGTATAGAGGGGGCCGGTTTTCGCCATGTTCAGCTCGGCCACGGTTTTCACCAGCATCAGGCCGATAGGCAGCAGGACGGTAAACAGCGTGGCGCCCAGGGATGGCAGGGTATGTTCTTCCCGCACCCTGAGGTCGGAAAACTCCGCCGGCACCGCTTTAAACGGCAGACGGTTCCCCAGCAGCTTCAGGAACAGCGGGCCGCCGATCAGGGAGGCCATCAGACCCACCAGCAGGCCGTAGACAATCACCGTCCCGACATCGGCCCCCAGTTTGTTGGTAACAAACAGCGCCGCCGGGTGCGGCGGCACCACGCAGTGCACCGCCATCAGGGCAGTACAGAGCGGGATCGCCAGCTTCAGCAGCGAGGTGTGGGTCTTCTTGGCGATGGAGAAGGCCAGCGGGATCAGCAGCACCACGCCCACTTCCACAAACAGAGTGATGCCGCAAATCATCCCCACCAGCACCATAATCACGTCGGCCGAGAGCCAGCGGCAGCGCTGCAGCGTGATGCCGATGCGTTCAGCCGCGCCGGACACCTCCATCATTTTGCCCAGAATGGTGCCGAGACCAATCACCGCCGCCAGAAAGCCCAGCGTGCCGCCGATGCCGCTCTCGATGGCGTTGACCATATCCAACGGGCTCATCCCCATCATGCCGCCGACGAAAAAGCTCGCCAGCAGCAGGGCAAGGAACGGATGAAACTTCAGTTTTACGATGGTAAACACAATCAGCACGATGCTTGCCAGCAGCGTGGCTACAACCCAGACCGGAGATCCCATATCTCACCTCACCCTCACGTTAGCTGCGGGTATTTGACGAAAAAACCGCTCCGGCTGACAAACGATATAAATTGCCGTTCACATGAGCCAGATTGGATCAACTGAGTGATAGCCCTCTAAAAAAAGTACTATTCCTGCCATTGGTTCACATTTTTTCATCTTTAATCGCTATTCTGGGCGCAGAACAGAGGTGAATGAGGGCAGGGCAATGAACGAGGGGAGTGAGGCGAGAAATCGCCTACTGAACGGCTGGCAGCTGTCGAAGATGCACACTTTTGAGGTGGCGGCGCGTCACGAGTCGTTCGCGCTGGCAGCGGAGGAGCTGTCGCTCAGCCCGAGCGCGGTGAGCCATCGGATCAACCTGCTGGAAGAGGAGCTGGGGATCGCGCTGTTTGTACGCTCGCACCGTAAAGTGGAGCTGACCCCGGAGGGCAAACGCGTTTACTGGACCCTGAAATCGTCGCTGGATACGCTGAATCAGGAGATCCTCGACATCAAAAACCAGGCCCTCTCCGGCACGCTGACCGTCTATTCGCGTCCGTCGATCGCCCAGTGCTGGCTGGTGCCGATGCTGGGGGACTTCACCCGCCGCTATCCGTCGATTTCCCTGACCGTGTTGACCGGTAATGATTACGTCAATATGCAGCGAACCGGCGTCGATCTGGCGCTCTATTTCGACGATATGCCGCCAACTCAGCTTTCACACCATTTTTTAATGGACGAGGCGATCCTGCCGGTCTGCTCACCCGAATACGCCCGGGAACATCAGCTGCTCGCCAGCCCGGATAACCTGCGCCACTGCACCCTGCTGCACGACCGGCAGGCGTGGAGCAACGACTCCGGCACCGACGAGTGGTTTAGCTGGGCGCAGCATTTTGCGGTGAACCTGCCGCCCTCATCGGGAATAGGGTTCGATCGGTCCGACTTGGCGGTGATGGCGGCGATAAATCACGTTGGGGTGGCGATGGGGCGCAAACGGCTGGTGCAGAAGCGTCTTGATCGTGGGGAGCTGATTGCGCCCTTTGGTGACAAGACGCTGAAATGCCATCAGCACTACTACGTCTCGACCCTTTCAGGACGCCAGTGGCCAAAGATTGATGCCTTTATCCACTGGCTTAAAGAAAAAGCAAACTGATTAGATCGCCTGCTCGTGATGTGAGGCGCGGGAGGCCAGCGGCAGCCAGCAGAGGACAATCAGCAGCCCCATTAAGGTCATCAGCAGCCCGAGGCTCGCCTGGCCGTTTTGCGGCATCATCGCCGAAAGCCAGGCCAGTACGCCGGAACCGATATTTTGTAGACCCCCTACCAGCGCTCCGGCGGTACCCGCCAGAAACGGGAAGGGCTCCATCGCGCCGCTGGTCGCCAGCGGGAACAGCATCCCCGCGCCAAAGAAGAACAGCGCGGCCGGGATCAGCAGGGTCCAGACGTTCATCACCCCGAACAGCCCCGGGATCCACATCATCAGCCCTGCCAGCAGGCAGCTCACTACCGACTGCCACATCAGGGTGGTAAAGCGTTTGTTGGCGCGTCCGGCAAACCAGGCGCCGAAAAACGCCGCCGGGATCGGCAGAATAAACAGAATACTCACTACCATGCTGCTGAGGCCCAGCCCGGCACCCAACAGTACGCCCGAGCTGGCTTCGAACACCGCGATGCCCGCCAGGCCGCCCACCAGCATCAGCACGTAGCAGTTAAAGGCCCCGTTGCCGAAGAGGACTTTGTAGCTGGTGAGCAGTTTGGTGCGCGGCGCGTCCTGGGGCCGGGTTTCCGGCATCCAGCGCGCCATGCTGAAGGTGACGATGACGCACAGCACCAGCAGGAAGCCGTAGCAGGCGCGCCAGGACCACATGGTGTCCAGCAGGCCGCCAATCAGCGGGGCCAGCAGCGGGCTGACCAGAATGCCCATATTCAAAAGACTGTTAGCATGGCGCAGCTGGGTGCCCTGATACATATCGCGCGGCAACGTTCGGGCCATCACCCCGCCGACGCCGGTGCCGACGCCCTGCAACGCGCTGGCGGCAATCAGCACGCTCAGGCTGTGGGTGGTCATGGCAATCACCGTGGCGATCATAAAAATCGTCATTCCGACCAGGATCACCGGACGACGGCCAACGCGATCCGAGAGCGGGCCGTAGAACAGTTGCGAGACGCCGTAGGTCAGCAGGTACGCGCCCATCACGCTCTGCACCGCGCCTTCACGAACGCTGAGTGCCTTCGCCATATCGGCAATGGCCGGGATATAGATGGTTTGCGCCATCTGACCGACGGCGACCAGCAATACCAACATCAAGAGTAAATTAACGTTCCGCTGTCTTTTCATGTCGCTGAATAATTTTGCCAAAAGTAATAAATAAAGAGTAAGTCACTGCGCATTCCCATAAATGCGCGAGGAATCTACCACAGGAAAATGACAAAATAAGCATTGCTGTGATGAATGGAGAAGCGGAAAAAGGCAGGATTTGTAAACAAGATCGGCAACTAATATTGCCAGTGATTCAGGCCAGGCGCAGCAGAATGGCGCCGCCTGCAATACCCAGCGCCGCAGCAATACGCAGACCCGCAACCTTCTCTTTTAAAAGCACAAACGCGATCAGCGCACCAAAGAGAATGGAGGTTTCACGCAGCGCTGCGACCACCGCCAGCGGTGCCTGGGTCATGGCCCATAGCGCCAGGCCGTAAGAGCCCAGAGTGCCAATGCCGCCGAGCAGCCCCTTTTTCCAGTGCAGACGCAGGTAGCTGGACGCCTCGCGCCGACGCGCCACCATCGCCCAGCTCAGCAGACAGAAGCCGTTCATAAAGAAGGTCCACAGCGTATAGCCCAGCGCGGTGCCCGATAGCCGCACGCCGGTGCCGTCCACCAGCGTATAGCCCGCGATAAAACAGGCATTCAGCAGCGCCAGCCAGATCCCTTTTCGGGACTGCATGCGTCCGTTCATCGCCATGGCCAGTATCGACAGGCAGATCACGCCGATGCCGGACCAGGCGAACCATGAGAGGTGATCCCCGAGCGCCAGCGTGCCGATCAGCGCCACCAGCAGCGGTGCGGTGCCGCGCATCAGCGGATAGGTCTGGCTCATATCCGAGACCTGATAGGTCTTCGCGACCAGAACGGTATACACCACCTGTAAGGCGCAGGAGACGATCAAAAAAGGCCAGCTGGCCGCAGCCGGTTGGGGAGAGAAGGGGAGCAACACCAGAGCAATCAGCGTGGCGGAGCCGCTGACGCCGATCGCCGAATAGAGCTTGTCCGTTCCGGCTTTGACGATGGCATTCCAGCTGGCATGCAGCAGTGCGGCAAAGAGTAAAATGCAGAAAACGGAGAGCGTCATGGCGTATCGGCTGGTGAATTGTCACTCAACTGTAACATTCACACTCCGATGCTGCCAGCCGCTCAGATTGCGCAAAAAAGGCGATGGGTGACGCGCGGCTCATCCGCGACCAGCGTAAAACCAGCGTGCTGGTAGAATGTCCAGGCGGTGTGGGGCGCATTGGTATTGAGAAAATCGAACCAGACGCTGGCATCGGCCATCACCACGGCGAGCAGCTGCCTGCCGATACCCAGCCCACGACAGCTTTCGCTGATATAAAGATGGCGAATGCGCCCGGCCCGCGGCTGCTGGCTAAACGGATCGCGGTTCAGCCCGCAAATCCCTACCAGTTTGCCGTTGAGAAACGCGCCCAGCAGCTTTTCACCAGGAGCGTTAAAGCGGTTTTCACCCCGCTCCCAGTTCTCTTCCAGCCGGCGCAGCATATTGAAATGGCGCGCGGTGCTCTCGGTTTTGAGCGCGATATACCCCGGTTCGTCCGGCGTGACGGGCTCAATTAATAAACGCAACATAGCATTCCCTCGTTATTAAAGAGGGGCGGTTTCCCGCCCCTCTCAGGTGCGACTTGAACCTGAATCACTTAACGTATTTCAGGACAGCATCAAGCAGTTGCAGTGCTGCAACAATGAGTTTGAGGATAAGTACAACCATATCCACTACGCTCATACGCGTCTCCTCTGGTTAAGGAGCACGATGCTGGCGTACCTTTCCGCCGCCTGTAACCAGCACCTTTGTTGATGTAACACAGTGTGCTCAGGTGGGGAGTGGAGGCGCTGACGGCACCACCCGTTTCAGCCAGGACTTCGTTGTGCCGGTGTACTACGAGCGGCTCCCCTCGCACCCTGTGAACATACCCAGTATAGATAAATACTGTATATATGAACAGTAATTTATGGACAAAACGTGAAGCGGGAGCCATACTCAAAGGCGTCAAAATCCGTGCCGTAAATTGCGCGTTCCCGTGCGATCGCGTATACTTTGTGCGTTGATGTAACACAGTGTGCTCTGCGGTCACCAGCCGCAAACGCTGTAAAAAAAACCTCGCTCCGGCGGGGTTTTTTGTTTTCTGGGCTACCCACATAAAAATGCCTGTTGACTTAATGGTAATAAATGACAGCGTATGCATTTATGATTCATTTGATATGATTATAAGTTATAAAAATACCGGGATAAGCGGTGGTTCTGCTTTTTAGCTTTGCTATGGCCTGGTTAGGCTCGCTTAAGAAACCCATTTTATGCAGGGGTAGCAGACTAATTTTGCGAAATAACGACACCAAATACGTAAACTAATATAAAAAATATATCAATCAGGCTATTCAAGTTGTATCGCTTATAGGCGTAACAAATATTAATTAATTAATTAATTTATTTTTCACATGAATGTCTTCATAAATAAATTTTACAAATTTGAGTTGTCCGCCTTTTCAATGTATACCTATATGACCGCAAATATTGTATGGATACATTATGCAAGCATCGGATTATTTAAAGATGAAGTTCCAGAGCGACAGGCAGTTGGCTATTTATGGACAGCAAGGCGTTGCAGGGACATGGAGGGCATTAAAGGGGATCGGCTCTGATATCTACTCAGGAATGGAACGTGTAAGTTGGTATTCAGCATGCTTAATCCCCAGCTATCACGATGTATGTGATGAGCTTATATCAGAAGAAAAGAGGATGTACCTCTCAATTGTGTCTATTTACCGTTACCGCGATGTAATCGCATACATGCTCTATCTTTATTTTAAAAGTATTATCACCGATTCTGAAAATGGAAATGAACAAAATCGCGTTCGCAAGACGGATTCAAAAGTAACCGGGCTTGTTAACAACATCCCGACAAGTAAGGCAGCGCGTTTAGCGCTAGCATGGGCGCTGGCTAAATCCCTTTCGGAATCTTGCCTGCTTTCAGAAATCGTCGTTGAACGGCTTGCACGCCGCGTACCTAATGTCGTCATGGCACTTCAACTGATTGGCACGGACCAGAAGTGCGCTCTTGCTGCCCGTCGTCTGAAAACGCTGCATCCCAGGTACTACGCCACCCTCTATGCCGCACAATTGGAAATGCTGTATTACTTTTTTGAACCTTTCCTGTCTGAACTTATTAAGAAAGTGCAAATGGGGTTCTATAGGGATTTCGATGCGATGTATAACGATTTAAAGGACAGGTAGTATGTTTAAGAGTCTGCTATCAATACTGTTTACGGATATCTTATTTCCCGTTTATATTTTTGCGTGCGCCTCCTTGTTTCTGTGGTTATTTCCTGGCCACTGGGTATTGCTCACATTTATTGCTATCGTAGTATTTATTATTGTCCATCCGATACTTTTTGGGCGCTTTGATAAGTACGATTGACTTTTATAAAAAGGAGTTTTTATGTCAAACCCAGCTTATTTATTTTTAACAGATGAAAATGGTTCTCCCATGGTTGGTCCTTGCCTTGTGTCAGGGCGTGAAGGCGCAATTGAACTCAAATCGTTCACTCATAATGTCAACATTCCCGTCGACGGGAATACCGGAAAATTGACGGGCACGCGCATACACATGCCCGTTATGTTCCAGAAGGAATTTGATCGTGTAACCCCGTTTTTATTTCGGGCGTTGAGTACGGGGAGAACGCTCCAGTCCGCCACCATTAAGATGTATCAGATTAACGAGGCTGGTTTAGAACAGGAATATTTTAATATCATCCTCGACAATGTGAAAATAACATCAATCACACCAGACCTGTATCCAGGCGCAAATACCGGAACACACCTTGAAACGGTTCTCATACGCTATGAGAAAATTACCTGGAAGCATTGCGATGGCAATGTCATCTATAGTGACTCCTGGAATGAGCGAGCAACGTACTAAAACGTGATCCCTGACATATTTTTGCGCAGATGAAAAATTTTCCGTTGTCACGCCTGTAAACCTGTGTTTGTATAAATTCAATCAATGATTCCAAACACAGGTCCCCCATGACTGCATCCATGAACACCGCGACCCTACTAAAAACTGCGCATCCAGCCGCAGTGGTCGTCGTGCGTGTGGTGGTGGTCGTCGGCAATGCGCCGTAGGGACTGAATCAACACACGATTCCAAACCCCGCCGGCGCAAACCGGCGGGGTTTTTCGTTAAAAGCCTCCCGGAAAGTCGGCCCATAAGAAGGACTGGAGCATGGCAAGTTCGGGCACAACATCACACAAGACGCGTTTCACTGGCGCGCAGTTAATCGTTCATTTGCTGGAACGTCAGGGCATTACCACGGTAGCGGGTATACCTGGCGGGACGGTACTCCCGCTGTATGACGCCTTAAGCCAGAGCACGCAGATCCGCCACGTGCTGGCGCGTCACGAGCAGGGCGCTGGCTTTATCGCTCAGGGCATGGCGCGAACCCAGGGCAAACCGGCGGTCTGTATGGCCTGTAGCGGGCCGGGCGCCACCAACCTGGTTACCGCCATCGCCGACGCGCGTCTCGACTCCATCCCGTTAGTCTGCATTACCGGCCAGGTGCCTGCCTCGATGATCGGCACCGATGCGTTTCAGGAAGTGGACACCTACGGCATCTCTATCCCCATCACCAAGCACAACTATTTAGTGCGCGATATCAGCGAATTACCGCAGGTTATCAGCGATGCGTTCCGTATCGCCCAGTCCGGCCGTCCCGGCCCGGTGTGGATAGACATTCCTAAGGATGTGCAGACCGCTGAGATTGAGATCGACGTGCTGCCGGAGCCCGGCACCCGCGCGCCCTCGCCGGCGTTCAGCGTTGAGAGCGTGCGCGAGGCGGCGGCGATGATCAACGCCGCACAGCGCCCGGTGCTCTATCTGGGCGGCGGGGTGATCGATGCGCCTGACGCGGTGCGCGCCCTGGCAGAAAAAGCCAGCCTGCCTACCACCATGACCCTGATGGCGCTGGGCATGCTGCCCAAAGCGCACCCGCTGTCACTGGGGATGCTGGGGATGCACGGCGCGCGCAGCACCAACTTTATTCTGCAAGAGGCTGATTTATTGATTGTTCTCGGGGCACGTTTTGATGACCGGGCGATTGGTAAAACCGAGCAGTTCTGTCCGAATGCCAAAATCATTCACGTGGATATCGACCGCGCGGAGCTGGGCAAAATCAAACAGCCTCACGTGGCGATCCAGGGCGACGTCAACGAGGTGCTGGCCCAGCTGCTGCCGCATATCGACGCCACCCCGCGCAGCGCGTGGCATCAGCAGGTGACCGGCCTGCAGCAGGAGTTCCCGGGCGCGATCCCGACCGAAGGCGATCCGCTCAGCCATTACGGGCTGATTAACGCCGTGGCCGCCTGCGTGGACGATAGCGCGATTATCACCACCGACGTGGGTCAACATCAGATGTGGACCGCTCAGGCCTATCCGCTGAACCGTCCGCGCCAGTGGCTGACCTCCGGCGGGCTGGGCACCATGGGCTTTGGTCTGCCTGCGGCGGTAGGCGCGGCGCTGGCGAACCCGGACCGCAAGGTGATCTGCTTCTCCGGCGATGGCAGCCTGATGATGAACATTCAGGAGATGGCCACCGCGGCGGAAAATCAGCTGGATGTGAAAATCATTCTGATGAACAACGAGGCGCTGGGGCTGGTACATCAGCAGCAGAGCCTGTTCTACAAGCAGGGCGTGTTTGCTGCTACCTATCCGGGGATGATTAACTTTATGCAGATTGCCGCCGGTTTTGGTCTGCACACCTGCGATCTGAATGCCGAAGAGGATGCTCACGCGGCGCTGCAGGCGGCGATCTCACGCCCGGGCCCGGCGCTGATCCACGTCCGTATCGATCCACAACAAAAAGTCTATCCGATGGTCCCACCCGGTGCGGCCAATACTGAAATGGTGGGGGAATAAGCCATGCAAAAACAAAATGATAACGTCATCCTGGAGCTTACCGTCCGCAACCACCCCGGGGTCATGACCCACGTCTGCGGGCTGTTTGCCCGCCGCGCGTTCAACGTGGAGGGCATTCTCTGTCTGCCGATTCAGGGGAGCGAGCACAGCCGCATCTGGCTGTTGGTGAATGACGATCAGCGGCTGGAGCAGATGATGGCCCAAATCGACAAGCTGGAGGACGTGGTGAAAGTGGTGCGCAACCAGTCCGATCCGACCATGTTTAACAAAATTGCAGTGTTCTTCGAGTAAATCACTCCCCGGCGGCGTCCGGGGTAATGATCTTCACAAAGCCATTCCGGCAGTGGGCCGGATAGTCTGCCGGAAGAGGGCGGTCGCTGATCAGCACATCAAAAGTCGACAGCGGCCCGATGCTGGCGGGCGCCACTTCATCAAACAGGGCGTAGCGGGCCAGCAGGATCTTGCGAATGCCGTGCTGAATGGCTTTGCGCTTGGTGGCCAGGTCGTCCAGGTTAAACCAGGTCACGCCGTAGTGCTCATGCACGCCGCTGGCGGAGATAAACACCTTACGCGGGTTCAGAGAGTCCAGCACCGACGGATTGCTGGTGTCGTAAAAGGCATCGCTTTTTGCCCGGTAGGTGCCGCCGCACAGAATGGCGGTGGCGTTTGGCTTCTCGTTGAGCGCCATAAACACGCGATGTGAATAGCAGATGCCGGTAAAGGTAATGTCATCGGGGATCATGCTAATCACCAGCGGCATTTCCGGGCCATTATCGAAAAAGACCAGATCGTTCTCCGCCACCATCCCCGCCGCGAGAATGGCGATGGGCAGATCGTCGGGGTGGTGCGTCTGGCTACGCACCACCGGTGCCGCAGGTGCGGTAGCCGGCTTATTAACCATCACGATATAGCCGCCCAGCAGCGTCAGGGGAAGCACGATGTCGTGGTTATCCGGGCTGAGATCGCGACGGATGGTCATGACGGAGACTTCAAGCATTCTGGCGGCATCTTTCAGGTGAATGCGGTCGGTCTTCTTCAACAGCTCTACCAGACGCCGGATTCGTTCTTTTTGCTTTGTCTCCATTCACCCTCTCCGCTCTTTTTGATGTTCCTGAAATCACATTAGTGATGCGAAAGGAACATTCTTGTTGCGCCATACTATACTGCCGCCCGTCGGGAAAGAAAAGCCACTTCTCAAACTGTCTTCGTTATTTAACATACTGTAATTCATCATTTAATTTATAATTTTTGTTGTCGCATCACACTTTTATCGCGGGATAACGCTTAAACCTTAATCGGCCTGGCGGATCCTCTAATCGCGATCGCAGTCACAAATGATACGAAAATAACATGATAATGTTACGATAATATCATTGTTATGTGATTGTTTCAGAGAGGTAGTAAACATGGATATCGCGGTTATCGGCTCCAACATGGTGGATCTCATCACCTACATTAATCAGATGCCGAAGGAGGGCGAAACCCTTGAAGCCCCGGCGTTTAAAATCGGCTGTGGCGGCAAAGGCGCGAATCAGGCGGTGGCGGCAGCCAAGCTCAATTCGAAGGTGATGATGCTGACCAAAGTCGGTGACGACATTTTTGCCGATAACACCATCCGTAATCTGGAGTCCTGGGGCATCAATACCACCTATGTGGAAAAGGTGCCGTGTACCAGCAGCGGCGTGGCACCGATCTTTGTTAACGCCAACTCCAGCAACAGTATTCTGATTGTGAAGGGCGCCAATAAATTCCTCTCGCCGGAAGATATCGACCGCGCGGCAGACGATCTGAAAAAGTGCCAGCTTATTGTGCTACAGCTCGAAGTGCAGCTGGAGACGGTATATCACGCCATCGAGTTTGGTAAAAAACACGGTATTCAGGTGCTATTAAACCCGGCCCCGGCATTACGTGAATTAGATATGTCCTATGCCTGCAAATGTGATTTCTTTGTGCCGAATGAAACCGAGCTGGAAATTCTGACCGGCATGCCGGTGAATACCTACGAAAATATCTGCCTTGCGGCGCGCTCGCTGGTGGATAAAGGACTGAATAATATTATCGTCACCATGGGTGAAAAAGGCGCGCTATGGATGACGCGCGATCGGGAAGTCAAGGTCCCGGCATGTAAAGTCAATGCGGTGGATACCAGCGGTGCCGGTGATGCCTTTATCGGCTGCTTCGCCCATTACTACGTCCAGAGCGGTGATGTTGAAGCCGCCATGAAAAAAGCGTCCCTGTTTGCCGCCTTCAGCGTCACCGGAAAAGGCACCCAGTCATCTTACCCCAGCATTGAACAATTCAATGAGTATCTGGCATTGAACGAATAATAAAACCCTGCGAAATAAAAGGTAGCACTATGAACGATAAAAACATCATTCAGATGCCTGACGGCTATCTGAATAAAACCCCTCTGTTCCAGTTTATTTTGTTATCCTGCTTATTCCCGTTATGGGGATGCGCTGCTGCTTTAAATGATATTTTAATTACGCAGTTTAAAAGCGTCTTTGCACTCAGTAATTTTGCCTCGGCGCTGGTGCAAAGCGCGTTTTACGGCGGCTATTTCCTTATTGCTATTCCGGCCTCGCTGGTGATTAAAAACACCAGCTATAAAGTGGCGATCTTAATCGGATTAACGCTCTATATTGTCGGCTGTACGCTCTTTTTCCCGGCCTCGCACATGGCAACCTACACCATGTTCCTGGCGGCGATATTTGCTATTGCCATCGGCCTGAGCTTCCTCGAAACGGCGGCTAATACCTACAGCTCGATGATCGGCCCGAAAGCCTACGCCACCCTGCGTCTGAACGTCAGCCAGACCTTCTACCCGATTGGCGCGGCGGCGGGCATCCTACTGGGTAAATATCTGGTCTTCTCCGAAGGCGATAGCCTGGAAAAACAGATGGCGGGCATGAACGCGGAACAGATCCACAACTTCAAGATCCTGATGCTGGAGAACACCCTCGAGCCCTATAAGTACATGATTATGGTGCTGGTCGTGGTGATGGTGCTGTTCCTGCTGACCCGCTTCCCGACCTGTAAAGTGGCCCCAACCGATCATCATAAACGCCCGTCGGCGATGGATACGCTGCGCTATCTGGCGACCAACGCCCGCTTCCGTCGCGGTATCATGGCCCAGTTCCTCTATGTGGGCATGCAGGTTGCGGTGTGGTCGTTCACCATCCGTCTGGCGCTGGAGCTGGGGGATATCAACGAACGCGACGCCTCTAACTTTATGATCTACAGCTTTGCCTGCTTCTTTATCGGCAAGTTTGTCGCCAACATTCTGATGACCCGCTTTAACCCGGCGAAGGTGCTGATTCTGTACTCGGTCATCGGCGCGCTGTTCCTCGCCTATGTGGCGCTGGCCCCGAGCTTTAGTGCAGTCTACGTCGCGGTGCTGGTCAGTATTCTGTTCGGACCGTGCTGGGCTACCATCTACGCTGGCACCCTCGATACCGTGGACAACGAGCATACTGAAATGGCCGGCGCGGTGATCGTGATGGCGATCGTCGGCGCGGCGGTGGTGCCTGCGGTACAGGGCTATGTCGCAGATATGTTCCACTCCCTGCAGGCCTCGTTCCTGGTCTCGATGCTGTGCTTTGTCTACGTCGGCGTCTACTTCTGGCGTGAGAGCAAAGTGCGCCGCGAGCTGACCGAAGCCACCGCTTCCTGAGGAGAATGACCATGACGCAACTTCCCCTGTGGCGCACGCTCTTTACCGAACAGCCGCGCACTCTGCTGCAAAACGATGACTTCACGGTGACGGCATTCCGCTACGCCAGCGGCGTGGAGGGGCTGCGGGTGCAAAACAGCCGCGGTCACCTGGTGATCCTTCCCTGGCTGGGGCAGATGATCTGGGATGCGGAGTTTGATGGCCGCGACCTGACGATGCGCAATATGTTCAGCCAGCCAAAAGCGGCAAAAGAGGTGGTCGAAACCTACGGCTGCTTCGCCTTCCACTCTGGCCTGCTGGCCAACGGCTGCCCGTCGCCGGAAGATACCCATCCGCTGCACGGTGAAATGCCCTGCGCGCCAATGGATGAAGCCTGGCTGGCGCTGGACGGCGACAGCCTGACGGTGACCGGGCGCTATGAATATGTGATGGGATTCGGTCATCATTATCAGGCGCAGCCGGCGGTGACGTTACGTAAAGCCAGCGCCCTGTTTGATATCGCCATGTCGGTGACCAATCTGGCGACGGTGCCGATGCCGCTCCAGTACATGTGCCACATGAACTATGCCTATGTTGAAGGCGCGACCTTCAGCCAGAACGTCCCGGATGAGGCCATTCAGCTGCGCGAGTCGATCCCGGCGCACGTGAAGCCGACCGAACAGTGGCTGGCGTTCAACCGACGATTGCAGCAGGGGGAAGCGACCCTGACGACGCTCTCGGAACCGCAGTTCTACGATCCGGAGATTGTCCTGTTCACCGACCGGCTCGATCGCTATACGGATACCCCGGAATTCCGGATGATCGCGCCCGATGGCGTCACCTTTGTCACCCGTTTTGCCAGCGCCGAGCTGAACTACGCCACCCGCTGGATCCTCTACAACGGCGATCAGCAGGTCGCGGCCTTCGTGCTCCCGGCCACCTGCCGTCCGGAAGGATCCCTGGCGGCGCAGCGCAGCGGCAGCCTGATTTCGCTGGCCCCGGCGCAAACGCGCAGTTTTACGGTGACCACCGGCATCCTCTGACGGTGTAAATCGTTCATAGCTTGAACAGCAACGCGCTTATCGCTAAGGTAAGCGGCTTTGCCGGATGGCGCTGCGCTTATCCGGCCTACAAGGACTTTACCCGTAGGCCGGATAAGGCGTTTACGCCGCCATCCGGCGCGTTCACGCATCAGGATCCCACCATGACCACCATCGCCCTTATCGATGATCACCTTATCGTCCGCTCCGGATTTGCCCAGCTGCTGAGCCTGGAGCCCGACTTCCAGGTGGTGGCCGAGTTCGGCTCCGGTCGCGAGGCGCTGTCCGGTCTGCCGGGGCGCGGGGTGCAGGTCTGTATCTGCGATATCTCGATGCCGGATCTCTCCGGGCTGGAGCTGCTGAGCCAGCTGCCGAAGGGAATGGCGACCATTATGCTTTCGGTCCACGACAGCCCGGCGCTGGTGGAGCAGGCCCTGAACGCGGGCGCGCGCGGGTTTCTCTCCAAACGCTGTAGCCCGGACGAGCTGATCGCCGCCGTGCGCACCGTCGCCACCGGCGGCTGTTACCTGACGCCGGATATCGCCATCAAGCTGGCAGCCGGACGCCAGGATCCGCTCACCCGGCGCGAGCGTCAGGTGGCGGAAAAGCTGGCCCAGGGGATGGCGGTAAAAGAGATCGCCGTTGAGCTTGGCCTCTCGCCGAAAACCGTCCACGTTCACCGCGCCAACCTGATGGAAAAACTCGGCGTCAGCAACGACGTTGAGCTGGCTCGCCGCATGTTTGACGGCTGGTAATGCACACCTTTTTCTCCCGGCTGGTGGCGGTGGTCGCCAGCTTCTTCATCTTCTCCGCCGCGTGGTTCTGCCTGTGGAGCATCAGCCTGCACCTGGTGGAACGCCCGGAGCTGGCGGTGCTGCTCTTTCCCTTTGGCCTGCGGCTGGGGCTGATGCTGCAATGCCCGCGCGGCTACTGGCCCGTTTTACTCGGTGCTGAATGGCTGATGCTGGTCTGGCTGGCGCAGGAAGTCGCCCTCGCGCATCTGCCCTTATTGATGACCGGAAGCGTGCTCACGCTCATTCCCGTGGCGCTGATCTCCCGCTATCGTCACCAGCGCGACTGGCGCACGCTGCTGCGCCAGGGGGCGGCGCTGATCGCCGCCGCGCTGCTGCAATCTCTGCCGTGGATTGGCGAAAAGGAGATGCTTAACGCGCTGCTGCTGACCCTGACCGGCGGCCTGACCCTGGCCCCGACCTGCCTCGTCATCTGGCATTACCTCACCAGCACCGTCTGGCAGCCGCTTGGCCCGGCGCTGGTTTCCCAACCGGTGAACTGGCGCGCCCGGCATCTCATCTGGTATCTGCTGCTGTTTGTGGTGAGCCTGTGGCTGCAGCTTGGTCTGCCCGCCGAGCTTTCGCGCTTTACGCCGTTCTGTCTGGCGCTGCCGATCATCGCCCTGGCCTGGCACTACGGCTGGCAGGGGGCGCTGATCGCCACGCTAATGAACGCCATCGCGCTGATTGCCAGCCAGACCTGGCACGACCATCCGGTCGATCTGCTGCTCTCCCTGCTGGCCCAGAGCCTGACCGGGCTGCTGCTGGGGGCGGGCATTCAGCGCCTGCGCGAGCTGAACCAATCCCTGCAGACCGAGCTGGCGCGCAACCGGCGTCTGGCGGAGCGCCTGCTGGAAACCGAAGAGAGCGTGCGGCAGGAGGTGGCCCGCGAGCTGCACGATGATATCGGCCAGACCATCACCGCCATCCGCACCCAGGCGGGCATTGTTCAGCGTCTGGCCCCGGATAACGCCGGTGTGAAGCAGGGCGGGGCGCATATCGAACAGCTTTCGCTGGGGGTTTATGACTCCGTTCGCCGCCTGCTGGGACGGCTGCGCCCGCGCCAGCTCGATGACCTGACGCTGGAGCAGGCGGTACGCTCCCTGATGCGCGAGATGGAGCTGGAAAGTCGCGGGATTGTCAGCCATCTCGAATGGGACATCGACGAGGCGGCGCTGAGCGAAGGCCAGCGCGTGACGCTGTTCCGCGTCTGTCAGGAAGGGCTGAACAATATCGTCAAGCACGCCAGTGCCAGCGCGGTGACGCTGCAGGGCTGGCAGCAGGATGAAAGCCTCAGGCTGGTGATTGAAGACGACGGCTGCGGCCTGCCGCCGGGCTCCGGACAGCAGGGCTTTGGCCTGGCGGGCATGCGCGAGCGCGTGAAGGCGCTGGGCGGCACGCTGAACATCTCCTGCACCCACGGGACGCGCGTCAGCGTCAGCCTGCCGCTAAGGAGCCACCATGTTTAAAACCCCCGCGAACGCCGCGCCGATAGGCAACAAAGCGGAAATCGACGCCCGCTACCGCTACTGGCGTCGCCATATCCTGATTACCATCTGGCTCGGCTACGCGCTGTTCTACTTCACCCGCAAAAGCTTCAACGCCGCCGCGCCGGAGATCCTTGCCAGCGGCGTGATGACCCGCACCGATATCGGCCTGCTGGCGACGCTGTTTTACATCACCTACGGCCTGTCGAAGTTCTTCTCCGGCATCGTCAGCGACCGCTCCAACGCCCGTTATTTCATGGGCGTTGGGCTGATTGCGACCGGGGTAGTGAATATTCTGTTTGGCTTCTCCACCTCGCTCTGGGCCTTTGCCTTGCTGTGGGCGCTGAACGCCTTTTTCCAGGGCTGGGGCGCGCCGGTCTGCGCACGCCTGCTCACCGCGTGGTACTCGCGCAACGAGCGCGGCGGCTGGTGGGCGGTCTGGAACACCGCGCATAACGTTGGCGGGGCGCTGATCCCGATGGTGGTCGGCGCGGCGGCGCTGCACTACGGCTGGCGCGCGGGAATGATGATTGCCGGCGGGCTTGCCATTCTCGCCGGGCTGTTCCTCTGCTGGCGGCTGCGCGACCGACCTCAAACCGTGGGCCTGCCCGCGGTGGGCGACTGGCGGCACGACGAGATGGAAATGGCGCAACAGCAGGAGGGGGCGGGGCTGACGCGCAAAGAGATCCTCACCAAATACGTGCTGTTAAACCCCTATATCTGGCTTCTCTCGCTCTGCTACGTGCTGGTTTACGTGGTGCGCGCGGCGATCAACGACTGGGGCAACCTGTACATGTCCGAGACGCTCGGCGTGGACCTGGTGACCGCCAACTCGGCTGTGACGATGTTCGAGCTGGGCGGGTTTATCGGCGCGCTGGTGGCGGGCTGGGGCTCGGACAAGCTGTTCAACGGCAACCGCGGCCCGATGAACCTGATTTTCGCCGCCGGGATTTTGCTCTCCGTCGGCTCGCTGTGGCTGATGCCGTTCGCCAGCTACGTGATGCAGGCGGCGTGCTTCTTCACCACCGGCTTCTTCGTGTTCGGCCCGCAGATGCTGATCGGCATGGCGGCGGCAGAGTGCTCCCACAAGGACGCAGCGGGCGCGGCGACGGGCTTTGTCGGGCTGTTTGCCTATCTTGGGGCATCGCTCTCCGGCTGGCCGCTGGCGCGGGTGATCGACACCTGGCACTGGAGCGGGTTCTTCGCGGTGATCGCCATCGCGGCGGGGATTTCGGCCCTGCTGCTGCTGCCGTTCCTCAACGCCCAGGCCCCGCGAGAGGTGAGCGAAGCGTGATGCGCCTCACTTTTTCGATGCGAGTGGGGCAAAACTAAGACATTTTCCCGGTTCCGCCTGGACGCTGTCTCAGGCGTTGCGTCCGGCTGATTTTTACAATGCGGCAAAAATCAGCTCAGGAGCAAACCAACCATGCTGGCCTTCTTAAACCAGGTGCGCAAGCCGACCCTGGATCTGCCGCTCGATGTGCGGCGCAAAATGTGGTTCAAACCCTTCATGCAGTCCTATCTGGTGGTCTTTATCGGCTACCTGACCATGTATCTGATCCGCAAAAACTTTAACATCGCCCAGAACGACATGATCTCCACCTACGGGCTGAGCATGACGCAGCTGGGGATGATTGGTCTCGGCTTCTCCATCACCTACGGGGTGGGTAAAACCCTGGTCTCCTACTACGCGGACGGCAAAAACACCAAGCAGTTCCTGCCGTTTATGCTGATCCTCTCCGCCATCTGTATGCTCGGCTTCAGCGCCAGCATGGGCGCGGGCTCGGTCAGCCTGTTTATGATGATCGCCTTCTACGCCCTGAGCGGTTTCTTCCAGAGCACCGGCGGGTCGTGCAGCTACTCCACCATCACCAAATGGACCCCGCGGCGCAAGCGGGGTTCGTATCTCGGTATGTGGAATATCTCCCATAACCTCGGCGGGGCGGGTGCCGCAGGGGTGGCGCTGTTCGGGGCGAACGTGCTGTTCGACGGTCACGTGATCGGCATGTTTATCTTCCCGTCGATTATCGCCCTGATCGTCGGCTTTATCGGCCTGCGTTTTGGTAGCGACTCCCCGGAATCCTACGGCCTCGGCAAAGCCGAAGAGCTGTTTGATGAGGAGATCAGCGAGGAGGACAAAGAGACCGAAGAGAACGAGATGACCAAATGGCAGATCTTTGTTGAGTACGTGTTGAAAAACAAAGTCATCTGGCTGCTCTGCTTCTCCAACATTTTCCTGTACGTGGTGCGTATCGGTATCGACCAGTGGTCGACCGTGTATGCCTTCCAGGAGCTGAAGCTGTCTAAAGAAGTGGCGATTCAGGGCTTCACCCTGTTTGAAGTGGGCGCGCTGGTTGGCACCCTGCTGTGGGGTTGGCTCTCTGACCTCGCCAACGGCCGTCGTGCGCTGGTAGCCTGCGTCGCGCTGGCGCTGATTATCGCCACCCTCGGCATTTATCAGCACGCCAGCAACCAGTATGTCTACCTCGCGTCGCTGTTCGCCCTCGGCTTCCTGGTATTTGGTCCACAGCTGCTGATTGGCGTGGCGGCGGTGGGCTTCGTGCCGAAAAAAGCGATCGGCGCTGCCGATGGGATCAAGGGCACCTTCGCCTACCTGATCGGCGACAGCTTCGCCAAGCTCGGTCTGGGGATGATTGCCGACGGCACGCCGATCTTCGGCCTCACCGGCTGGGCAGGCACCTTTGCGGCGCTGGATGCCGCCGCTATCGGCTGTATCGTCCTGATGGCGATGGTTGCGGTGCTGGAAGAGCGCAAGATCCGCCGCGAAAAACGCGTGCAACGTTTGAAAGCAGCCTGAGTGTGCAGGTAACTTTTTGCCCGGCGTAATGCCGGGCTTTTTTATGCCTGTTTCAGTGCCCCCTGCCACCTGTTTTCAGTGCATTAATACGACTTTGTCCGCTGTTGACGCGCTGCGTTTCCCGATATTATGCTCGCCTAACCCTAAGGAGAGTTCATGGTCTGGATAATGCTGGCTACGCTTGCCGTGGTGTTTGTGGTGGGCTTTCGCGTCATGACGTCGGGCTCCCGACGCGCCATTCGACGCCTCAGCGAACGTCTGGGGATCACCCCTGTGCCGCTGGAGTCGATGATCGACCAGTTTGGCAAAAGCGCCGGCAATGAGTTTATCCGCTACCTGGAACGCCCGGACGAGGCGCACCTGCAAAATGCCGCCCAAGTGCTGCTGATCTGGCAGGTGTGCATTGTCGACAGCAGCGAAAACAATCTGCTGAGCTGGTATCGACTGCTGCGCAAGGCGCGTCTCGCCGCGCCGATCACCGATGCCCAGATCCGCCTGGCGCTCGGCTTTATGCGCGATATGGAGCCGGACCCGTACGAGCTTAACGCCTTCCAGCTGCGCTATAACCAGCTCTTCCTGCCGGAAGAGGGGGTCTTCTTCCTGCACTGATATTCTCCGGTGACGCTTCACTTACCGGGGCGACAAAATCCCCAGGCCGGTGCAGGCGCAGCGCCGCCCGGCAAAAAGTGCCAAAAGTTGTCAAAACGTTAAATTCGTCACATTTTTGATGTTAAACTGCGCGGCTTTCCCGCTCAGTTTCTCCTCAGGTGATGCCATGACAGAACAGATCCAATCCGCCCCTTCGCCCCATGCCAAAGCGGTCTCCCGCCCAAACTGGTCGGCGGTTTTTTCCGTGGCGTTTTGCGTCGCCTGCCTGATTACCGTGGAGTTTTTGCCGGTCAGCCTGCTGACGCCGATGGCGCAGGACCTGGGCATTTCTGAAGGGCTGGCGGGCCAGTCGGTCACCGTTACCGCCTTTGTCGCCATGTTTGCCAGCCTGTTTATCACCCAGGTGATTGGCACGACCGATCGCCGCAAGGTGGTGATCCTCTTTTCCGTCCTGCTGACGCTCTCCTGCCTGCTGGTCTCTTTTGCCGATAACTTCATGTTGCTGCTGCTGGGACGCGCCTGCCTCGGGCTGGGGCTGGGCGGATTCTGGGCGATGTCGGCCTCGCTCACCATGCGGCTGGTGCCGGCGCGTACCGTGCCGAAAGCGCTCTCCGTTATCTTCGGCGCGGTCTCTATTGCGTTGGTGATTGCCGCCCCGCTGGGCAGCTTCCTCGGGGGGATTATCGGCTGGCGTAATGTTTTCAACGGTGCCGCGGTGATGGGGTTGCTGTGCATTGCTTGGGTCTGGAAAGCGCTGCCGTCGCTGCCGGGTGAGGCCGCGCATCATAAGCAGAACATGTTCAGCCTGCTGAAACGCCCCGGCGTCATGGCGGGGATGATCGCCATCTTTATGTCGTTTGCCGGACAGTTTGCCTTCTTTACCTACATCCGCCCGGTGTTTACGACCATGGCCGGGTTTGACGTCGACGGCCTGACGCTGGTGCTGCTGAGCTTCGGTATCGCCAGCTTTGTCGGTACCTCGCTGTCGGCGCAGTTCCTGAAACGCTCCCTGAAAGTAGCGCTGGCGGGGGCACCGCTGGTGCTGGCGATCAGCGCCGCCGTGCTGATCCTGTGGGGCAGCGACAAGTGGGTAGCGTCGGCGATTGCGATTATCTGGGGCTTTGCCTTTGCGCTGATCCCGGTGGGCTGGTCGACGTGGATCACCCGAACGCTTGCCGATCAGGCTGAAAAAGCCGGGTCGATTCAGGTGGCGGTGATCCAGCTGGCGAACACCTGCGGTGCAGCGGTGGGCGGCGTTGCGCTTGACCATCTGGGGCTGACATCACCGCTGGTCATTTCCGGCACGCTGATGCTGATTACCGCGCTGCTGGTAGCGGGGAAGGTGAAAGCGCAGTGATTTTGCCCTCACCCTAACCCTCTCCCACAGGGAGACGGAACCTTGACCTCCCTCTCCCTTGGGGAGAGGGCCGGGGTGAGGGGGCATCAGGCTATGCCGATGTCTGAACCCGTCTTCTCGAATCCATCGAAATCAGCACCACCGACGACACAATCAGCAGCGTGCCCAGCCAGTCCGGCAGGGTAAATGCCACCCCCAGTAACATCACCGACAGCAGGGCGCTGCTCAGCGGCTCGGCGCAGCTCAGAATGCTCGCCTTCGGCCCGCCAATCATCTGCGCGCCTTTCAGATACAGGCTGAACGTCACCGCCGTGCCAATCACCACCAGATAGAAGAACGCCAGCAGCAGGCTGCTGTCCACCACGAAGGCGGTGCCGCGTCCGGCATAGAACGGGGTCAGCATTAATCCGGCCAGCAGCATGCTCCAGCCGACGATCGGCAGGGTGCCGTAGCGGGCAATCAGCGTGGAGGGGTAGGTGGTATAGAACGCCGCGGCGAAGGCGGAGGCGATGCCCCAGCAAAGCGCTGCCGGGGAGATGGTCAGCGAGGTCGGATCGCCGTGGGTGACCAGTAAAAAGGTGCCGACAAGCGAGGTCAGGATCGCCGCCAGCACGAAAATACCCGGGCGCTTTTTGCGCGCCAGCGCGAACCACGCCACGATAATGGTCGGGGAGAGGAACTGCAGCACGGTGGCGGTGGCGGCGTTGGATTTTTCAATGGTCACCAGGAAGGTGAGCTGGACGATCAGCGCCCCGAACAGGGAGAAGATCAGCAGGCTGAGGGCATCTTTGCGATTTTTGATGACCGAGAAAATCTTGTCGCCGTGGACGAATGAGAGCGTCAGCAGGATCACGCCGGCAAACAGCAGGCGGATCATGGTCAGATAAGGCGAGGGGATCTGACTTTTCTCCATGATGTACTGCGCGCAAACCCCTGAACTGCCCCATAAAATGGCGGCGATCAGGACGTTCAGCATCCCTTTACGTGTGGAACCCATGTTCTCCCCTGCGATATTGGCTTTCAAAGGCCAGCAGCATAACACGGGTCCTGCCGGGTGGCGCTACGCTTACCCGGCCTACAAAACCTTGTAGGCCCGTGCAAGCGCAGCGCCGCCGGGCGCTGTGAGGTGATGTGCGGCCCGATGCCCTCACTCCGACCCTCTCCCACCGGGAGAGGGCGCAAACACTAAAAACGGCAACTTTCGTTGCCGTTTTGCTTTTACCTTAGAACCACGCCTCCCACATCGCGCCGACGTTGAAGTCGTCCAGCGTTTCGTCTTTGGTGTTGTTCACGCGGGCGGTGCGTTCGTTATCCACCTTACCGCCGGTGACGTAGAAGCGCAGCATCGGACGGAATTCCGGGCCCATGGCGATGGACATGTTCTGGGACAGGGTCAGCTTCCAGCCCTTGTTATCCCCGCCGTGGTCGTAATCCACATGCTGCCAGCCTGCTTCCAGCCAGGTGGAGTGCACGTCGTTCCACCAGTGCATCGGGCGCACGATGGCGTTGTAGTTCTTGCGGTTGTCGGTGCCGTCCCGGCTGTTGTCATAGTCGTGGAAGGCCAGGATGTACTCCACCTGGGTCGCCTGGGTGAACTTGTGCAGCCCTTCGAAGCTGGCGTACACCGTGGTCAGGTCCTCGGTTTTGTTGAACACGCTGTTGTCCGAGTTATCCGAGTAGCGGGCGATCACCTTGTTCACGCCGCTGTCGTTGGTGTGGCTCAGCACCACGCCGCCCTGCCAGGCGTTCAGACGGTCGTCGCTGTCGATGGCTTTCGAGTCAAAGCCGTAGTTGGCGTACAGCTCCATGTCGATCGGGCCGAGCTTCATGCCGTGAATTTTGGAGGTGGCCGCGTAGTTGCCCTTGTCGCCGGTGCCGGAGCCGCCGGTACAGGTGATGCGCGACGGGTTGGCCTCGTCATTCATCACCTGCGGGCTACAGGATTCCACCGCCGCCACGGTGGCCACATCAAACTGCACGCCGCCGATGTCGAAGTTCTTCACCCCGGCACCCTGGCCGTCGTGGTTCATCCAGAAGTAGTCGTTGATGCCCTGCTGTGGACGCTGGTGGAAGTCACGCCCGGCCCAGATATAGGCATTTGGGTTGGACTCCAGAATGTTGGTCACCCCGGCGTAGGCCTTTTTCAGGTTCACCTCGTCGCCCCAGTGGTCGATCATCACGTTGACGTCCCAGATGGCGCCGTTTTCACCCTTGAAAGCTTTGGAAAGCTGGAACTCGCCGCCGTTGCCTTCGTTACCCAGACGACCAATCGCCGAGGCACCGTTGTAGGAGCCGTCCACCGCCACGTATTTCTGATCCGCAGCCTGGAAGTGCGCGCCGTAGCGGGCATAGCCGGTAAATTTAATCCCGAACGGGATCGCCATATCCGGGGACTGGGCGGCGCTTTGCGGCTCGGTCACCACGTCGGCTTTTTTCGCCACCGCGGCGTCCATTTTGGCCTGGCGATCGGCCAGGGCTTTATCCACCGCTTTGGCCACAATGGCGTCGATTTGCTCCTGCGTGAATTCCTGGGCGAGGACAGAAATTGGGCAAAGCGCGGCGATAACCGCCATTGTTAATGGAAGTTTTTTAATCATATTCATGGTTATCTCAATATATTTAAATTTTATTCAGACAATAACCATCCCGCCCTGAAAGACATAATATGTCGCTATCATCAGAACAAGTTGATTTTATTTTTTAGGGTCCAGAGGCTTTACACTATTACCGTGATACTTTCTCCATTACTGAAGTTTAATTATTAACGCTGATACAGGTGAATAATCTCTTCGGATAATTCACGGGCCAGCAGCGAGTTCATTAAATGATCCTGGGCGTGTACCATAATTAACGTCATCGGCTGACGGGCTTCGCCCGCGTCCTGCTCGATCAGTTTGGTCTGCATATGGTGCGCCTGGCGCGCGTAGCCATCGGCTTCGCGCAGCAGGTTTTTCGCTTCGTCAAAGTTGCCCTGCCGCGCAGCATGCAGTGCTTCAAAGCACAGGCTGCGCGACTGACCAGCATTGACGATGATTTCCATTACGGCTTCTTCTAAGGCAATCATCATCGGTTACTCGGGTTATTTATCGAAACTATTATTCAGAGAAGTAGCAGCAAACCACTCTCCGCTCTTTTTGATGGTGCGCTGCTGCGTTTCCAAATCGAGCTGGACAAAGCCATAACGATTTTTATATGCATTACACCATGACCAGTTATCAATAAATGTCCACATATGGTAGCCAAGACAATTACAGCCTTCGCTAATACCTTTATGCAGCCATTTAAGATGTTCAGAAATAAAATCGATACGATATTGGTCGTTAATCTGGCCGTTCTCAATAAAACGCTGCTCGTTTTCGACGCCCATGCCATTTTCAGAAATAAAGCAGCGTGGGTTGCCATAATTATCGCGCAGGTTAATAAGAATATCGTAAATACCTGGCTCGTAGATTTCCCAGCCGCGATACGGGTTCATTTTGCGGCCCGGCATCTCGTAGCTGTCGAAGAACCACTCCGGCATAAACGGCGCCTGCGGATTGATGGCCGTATCACGGCACTTCACCCGGCGCGGCTGGTAGTAGTTCACGCCCAGCAGGTCGATTTTGCCGTCGGCAATCAGCGCGCTGTCTTCCGGCAGACAGGCAGGCAGCCGATCGTGCGCTTTCAGCATCGCCACCAGATCCGCCGGGTATTCGCCGCACAGCACCGGGTCGAGGAAGCTGCGGTTAAACAGCAGATCGCAATGGTGCGCGGCTTTTACGTCCGCCGGATTCTGCGAGCGCGGATAGGACGGCGTCAGGTTCAGCACGATACCAATCTCACCGGGGTAATGCCCGGCTCGGAAGGCGCGAACCGCCTGGGCATGGGCCAGCACGGTGTGGTAGGCCACGGTCGCCGCGCGACGGAAATCGACCACGTTCGGGTAGTGGAAGTCATACAGATACCCGCCCTCTACCGGCACAATTGGCTCGTTAAAGGTAAACCAGTGCATTACCCGATCGCCAAAAAGCTCAAAGCAGGTTTCTGCGTAGCGGGCATAGGCCGCTACCACATCACGGTTTTCCCACCCACCGATCTCCTGCATGGCCATCGGCATGTCGAAGTGGAACAGGGTGATAAACGGCTTGATGCCCTGGGCAAGCAGCTCGTCGATCACCTGATTGTAGAAAGCAACCGCTTCCTGGTTCACTTCACCGGTGCCGTCCGGGATCAGGCGCGCCCAGCTTATCGAGGTGCGAAAGCTATTGTGGTTCAGCTGCTTTAACAGCTGAATGTCGGCTTTCCAGTGTTGATAAAACGTGGAGGTATTCTGCGGCCCTACCCCATTGTGAAAGCGATTCGGCTCGGTCGCGAACCAGTGATCCCAGGTGGTTAATCCCTTACCACTGCCCTGGCTTTCCCCTTCGGTTTGCAGTGCAGAACAGGCGCTACCCCACCAGAAGTTTTCGGGAAATGCATATTTCATAAAACGTCCTCTTTGACTTAATTGCCGACGGTCTCTGCTGCACCTACGGTTGCCTGCGCTTTTTGTTCTTCGTTTTTCAGCAAAGAACGCTCATAAGCACGCAGGAACGGCAAATACATCAGCGCCGACATCACCATACAAATGACGCACATCACCACCGGACTGAGGGCCCAGTTTGCCGCCCAGGAGGCGCCAATAGGAGCCGGGGTGGTCCACGGCGTCAGCGAGACGACCTGTGCCAGCCAGCCGAGTTTGGTGGCGGTATAGGCCAGACAAGCGTTGATCATCGGAACGAACACGAACGGAATAAACAGCATCGGGTTCATGATGATCGGCGCACCGAACAGAATAGGTTCGTTGATGTTAAAGAAACTTGGCACAACGCCCATTTTGCCGATGGTGCGTAGATGGGTTACGCGGCTGCGCAGCAGCAGGAAGGCCAGCGGCAGGGTAGAACCCACGCCGCCAATCAGCAGGTAGTGATCCCAGAAACCCTGCAGATAGACGTGCGGCAGCGCCGCGCCGGCCGCCAGTGCGGCCTGGTTGGCGGAGAGGTTAGCCATCCAGAACGGGTTCATAATGCCGGTGACAATCAGCGCGCCGTGGATGCCGGCGAACCAGAAGATCTGGCACAGCAGCACGGAGAGCAGAATGGCAGGCAGGGAGTCAGAGGCGGAAACCAGCGGCTCCAGCAGGTGCATAATGGCCTGCGGGATGATCATCCCGGTTTGCGCTTCGATAAACAGGTTAAGCGGGTGCAGCGTACCGATGATCACTACCACCGGGATCAGGATTTCAAACGAGCGCGCCACGCCGGTCGGCACTTCCTTCGGCAGACGGATGGTGACGTTATGATCCTTCAGCCAGGCGTAAACGCGGGTGGCATAGATAGAGGTGATCAGCGCAGTAAAAATCCCCTGGCCCGACAGATACTGGGTAGAGATTTTGCCATCGGCATAGGGGGCAGCCACCAGCAGGAACGCCATAAAGGCCAGCAGGCCGGACATCACCGGGTCGAGATTAAACTGGCGGCCCAGGCTGGCACCAATCCCTACCGAAATGAAGAAGGTCATCACCCCCATGCTGAGGTTGAACGGCAGCATCAGCTGTTCGCGGTAGGTCTCGGAGAAATCAAGCCAGCCGCGGGCAAAGCTGTTGGTGGTGTCTGCGGAGAACGGCGGGAAGATGAACACCAGCATAAACGAGCCGATGATCATAAACGGCAGCGCGGCGGTAAAGCCGTCGCGGATAGCAATCACGTACTTCTGCTGGCCCAGCTTGCCTGCCAGCGGCGCGATGGACTGCTCAATGACGGCAACCATAGATTGATATAACGAACTCATGAGAACACCTTCTTAGTGTGCCGCTTCGATGAGCGACAGAGCATAGTCCAGCACCTTATCGCCACGTTGCATACCGTAATCCATTGTATCTATGGACTGTACGGGTATGCCCTGGGCGGCAGCCTTGTCTGAGAGCGTTTTTAACATGTATTTGACCTGGGGTCCGAGAAGTACCACCTGGTATTGCGGAAACTGTGTATCAAATTCTGAAACACCGTACGCATCGATTTTGACAGGCAAACCGCGTTCGTTCGCGGCTTCGACCATTTTCCGTACCAGCAGGCTGGTGGACATCCCGGCAGAACAGCACAGCATTATCTTGAACATCGACGACCATCCTCAAAATGTAAATAGTTATTGCGGAGATGATTGGATAACATATGGAAACCGGTTTCCATTGATATAAGACAGAAGTGTGACAGCCATCAAGATCCATTACTTATGGGGCCTGATTATCGGATTCAGGTCACGTATTTCGGCTGCTTTTGCATCAAATGGAGTGGAAACGGAAAATCGGTTTCCATGCAAAACGGAAACAGATATACTCCTGAGTGGCTATAATATGAGCCGAAGTGGAATCAGGAATTACAGGGGCCTGGAGAGACCTGTCAGGGGATAAAGATGTCTACAATCAACGATGTATCACGTCTGGCCGGGGTGTCCAAAGCCACGGTATCACGGGTGTTGAGTGGGTCGCGCGGCGTGAAGGAAGCCAGCCGCCAGGCCGTACTGAAAGCAGTGGAAGAGCTGAACTATCGGCCAAATGTGATTGCCCAGTCGCTGCTCAGCCAGTCTACCGGCTGTATCGGCGTCATTTGCGCGCAGGACAACATTAACCAGACCACCGGTTACCTCTACGCGCTGGAAAAACACCTCAGCCAGCATCAGAAGCACCTGCTGCTTCGCTTCGCCAACACCAAAGCCGACGTCATCAACGCGCTGGATGAACTCTCCTGCGGGTTATGCGATGACATTCTGATTATTGGCGCCCGTTTCCCGCTGCAGATCGATCAGGAGAACGTCATCCTGGTGGATTGCATGGAAAACAATAACGTCAACAGCATCCAGTACGACCACGCTTTTGCTGCGGAAACCGCCTGTAACTTCCTCGCCAGCCAGGGTCGACGCCAGATTGCCCTGATCCACCCGCACGGCAGCGGTTTTGCCGATCAGGTGCTGCTGGGCTACAAGCATGGCCTGGAAAAGAACTTCCTGCCGTTTAATCGCAACCTGGTCTTTATGGACGCCACGTCATCCTCCGTGGCCCTGCAGGAGTTGCTCAATAACGCCAGCACGGTCAATTTCAACGCCTTAATGGTGGCCGACGAGCAGGAAGCACAGCGGGTGATCCCGCAGCTGCAGGCGTTTAACAGATCGGTACCGGGCGACATCATGGTATTCAGCCTGGCGGGCTCGCTGCATCTGCCGGGCATTCCGACCATTCCGGCAATTGAATACTCGATGGATGCCATGGCGGCACGGATTGTCAGCTGGCTGAATGAGAAGACCCAGATGCTGGGTTCATATGTGCTGCGCGGGGATTTGATTATTCCGGATGTGCGGCGCTAAAAAAATTAAGGGGGCTGCACGGGCCCCTTAATACGTAATCAGTAATCCTCCATACAGTCCACCCGGTTCACGGCATCCCAGTAACCTTCCTGGTTGTTCCGCTCCATCGCCACGACCGCATTTTTGACCAGCATCTGATTGCCTTCAGAAGCCATGATCATCGCCTGCCACTCTTTATCGCTTTGCTTACGTTGCGGGGCACAGGCTTTCTTCACATCCTTCAAAACCGACTGTTTCATCTGTTCTAATTTGACCGGGTCGTTCAGTTCCTGAGCATGAACGAAGGCGGCAAAAAGCAGGCAGACTACCAGGCAAAACAGGTGCGCTGACTTCATGAAAACCTCCGGAAAAACCACATACGTTTATGAAATATATCGTTACATCCGCCTTTGCGACCCAAGCCGAAAGTATTAATTTTGCCAATAGTTGCGCAGAGGTACGAATAAGCGTAGCCGCAGAATTTGACGGAGTGGCAAGCCCGGAAGAAAAATTTGTGACGGCAGGCGGCGGTCAGCTCACAAAGGGTGATGCTGTTCGCAAAGGCAATTTAGCCTTGATTGCACTTACATTTTTTAAGCGCGTTACGCCAGAGTTTGCGGTTTTTATCGTCGGCAGAATGTGGGATAGTCGAGGTGCAACGTAACGGGAGAATGATATGCAACTGAGTATTACCGACACCATTACTGAACACGAACAGGAAGAATTACTGCAAGGGTTGCGGATCTACAACAGCCAGTTCATTAGTTTTTCCCGCGTGGCGAGTGATATCGCCGTGTATGCCCGTGATGATGATGGCAAACTGCGCGGCGGGCTGATCGGCAACCGCCAGGGCGAGTGGCTGAACATTAAATATCTGTGGGTCAGCGACGAATCGCGTGGGAGTGGGCTCGGCGGCCAGCTGATGCGCGCCGCCGAAGACGAGGCCCGAAAGCAGGGGTGCCGGCATGCGCTGGTGGATACCTTCAGTTTCCAGGCGCGTCCGTTTTATGAAAAGCAGGGTTATGAGGTGACAATGACGCTGAATGATTTTCCGTACGCGGGAATTCAGCGTCATTACATGTCGAAAGCGCTTTAAGCGCCAATACCATGACCAATCACCGCCAGCGCATGGCGCACGATACTGTCAGGCGAGAGGGAGTGTAGCCTCTCGTCATTGCGCATCCGTGAAAAAGGCACCAGCACCAGGCTTAACAGGGTGGTGAACAGCAGCGCCGGGGCCAGATCGCGGTTCAGTTTTCCCTCCTGCTGCCAGCGGGCAATGGTCTCCAGCGTCGCCTGATATTTCTCATCGCCAAACCGGGTCTGCAGGTGCGTCCGCAGCACCGGCATTTCACCAATCACCTCCTGCATCCACAGCGGCGCGAACCAGCGGTGCTCGACGGCCAGCTCGGCCAGCTTTTTCACCATCAACGTCAGGGCGGCCACCGGATCGTCCGGGTGGGCGCTGAAAAGCGTCGCGATGGCGCTGCGCAGCGGCAGAAAACGCTCCTCGATCATGGCATCAAGCAGCTGCTCCCGGGAGTTGAAGTAGTAGTGCAGCATCGCCGGCGTCACGCCCGCTTCTTTCGCAATAGCGTTAAGCGAGGTGCGGGCAATCCCCTGACGCGCAAACAGATCCAGGGCGATATCCAGCAGCTGTTCCCGGCTGGTGGCGGTGGGTTTGCTCCCGCGCGGACGTCCCGGGCGGCGGGCCTGTGGCGTGGGCTCAGAATTATCTTTATGTGCTGACATGCGCGGAGGATCCCTTGACCTGATTCATAACTTCATTAAATATTAATTACCCAATTAATTAATTTCAAGCGGTGTTTTATGACGTCCGAATCGACAACGCAAACCAAAAAAGCGCCCTCTATCCGACTGCTGTTCAGCGCGCTCTTGCTGGTGATGCTGCTTTCGGCTCTCGATCAGACCATCGTCTCCACGGCACTGCCCACCATTGTGGGCGAGCTGGGCGGGCTGGATAAGCTCTCCTGGGTCGTTACGGCCTATATCCTCAGTTCCACTATTGTGGTGCCGCTGTACGGCAAGTTTGGCGATCTCTTTGGCCGCAAAATCGTGCTGCAAATCGCGATTGTGCTGTTTCTGGTGGGCTCGGCCCTGTGCGGACTGGCGCAGAACATGACCCAGTTGGTGCTGATGCGCGCCCTGCAGGGGCTGGGCGGCGGCGGGCTGATGGTGATCAGCATGGCGGCGGTAGCCGACGTTATCCCGCCCGCGGATCGCGGCCGCTATCAGGGCCTGTTCGGCGGGGTTTTTGGTCTGGCGACGGTGATCGGCCCGCTGGTCGGCGGCTTTCTGGTGCAGCACGCCTCCTGGCGCTGGATTTTTTACATCAACCTGCCGCTGGGGCTGTTTGCCCTGCTGGTGATCGGGGCGGTGTTCCACGGCAGCGCGAAGCGCAATAAGCATGAGATCGACTATCTGGGGGCGATTTACCTCAGCATGGCGCTGCTGTGCATCATCCTGTTTACCAGCGAAGGGGGCACGGTCCGCGAGTGGAGCGACCCGCAGCTGTGGTGCATTCTGGCCTTTGGTCTGACGGGCATCGCCGGGTTTATCTATGAGGAGCGGCTGGCGTGGGAGCCGATAATTCCGCTTTCGCTCTTCCGGGATCGCAGCTTCCTGCTGTGCAGCCTGATTGGCTTTATTATCGGCATGTCGCTGTTTGGCTCGGTGACCTTCCTGCCGCTGTATCTGCAGATCGTCAAAGAGGCTACGCCGACCCAGGCCGGGTTACAGCTGATCCCGCTGATGGGTGGCCTGCTGCTGACCTCGATTATCAGCGGCCGCATTATCAGCCGCACCGGGAAGTACCGCCTGTTCCCGATCCTCGGCACCCTGCTGGGGGTGGTGGGCATGGCGTTGCTCACGCGGATCACCATTGATTCGCCGATCTGGCAGCTGTACCTGTTTACCGGCGTGCTGGGGGCGGGGCTGGGTCTGGTGATGCAGGTGCTGGTGCTGGCGGTGCAGAACAGCGTCTCTGCGGATCGGTACGGGGTGGCGACCTCCGGCGTGACGCTGTTCCGCTCCATTGGCGGGGCGATTGGCGTGGCGCTGTTTGGCGCGGTCTTTACCCATATGTTGCAGTCGGGCCTGATGGCGCGGATACCCGAGGGCACCGAACTGCCGCGGGAGATGAACCCTGTTGCGATTCATCATCTGCCTGATGCCCTGCACCTCGACTATCTGGATGCCTTTGGCTCCGCCATTCATGCGGTGTTTCTGATGGCCGCAGGGATTATGGTGCTGGCCTTTGTGCTGTCGTGGTTTTTACGCGAGGCCCCGTTGCGCAAACGGGAGGGGTAACGTTAGCGATTCCGCTATTTGTTGCGAGTCGCTTTCCGAATTTGAAGGATCAGGCTTGTCTTCCTTAACGATGCTGGCGCATGCTTTGGCCTGGTCAATAAACCAGCAGAGGTTGCGATGGAACGTAAAGCCAAACTGTTTAAAAAAGGGCGGAATCAGGCGGTCTTGCTGCCAGAGGAGTTCGCGTTTGATACGGAGAGTGTCTGGATCCGGCGGGATGAGGAAGGGAATGTTGTTTTGAGGGCTATGTCAGAGAAAGAACAGCACAGGGAGAATTTTTTGCGTTTATTGAAGCAAATACAGGTACCTGATTCATTCCTGAGTAAGGAGGAGCGAAATCAAAGCTATACGACAAGAGATCCTCTGGAAGGATTATAGAAAATGCTGCATATGCTGGACACTAACATAGTCAGTCACCTCGTGAGGCAACATCCCAGAGTGGTGGATCACTATTCTCGTATAGCACCAGAAGAGATGTGTATTTCAAGTGTAACTGAGGCTGAATTACTTTATGGCATCGCCAAAAAGCAAAGCCATACACTGCATGAAACCATCTCGGAATTCCTCAAAACTATCACCGTTTGCGACTGGGACAGTGACGCCGCGGCAATCTACGGCACACTACGCGCCGAAATGGAAAAGAAAGGGAAAGTGATGGGCGATCTCGATCAGTTGATTGCTGCACATGCTATCAGTCGAGGGACGACGATGATAACTAACGATCAGGCCTTCGCAATGGTGCAGGGACTTACCGTAGAAGACTGGACTGCCGCAGCCTGAGCCTCAACGCCCGGTGGCGCTCCGCTTACCGGGCCTACAACAGCTCGCCATATATTAACGTAGGCCGGGTAAGCGGAGCGCCACCCGGCAATACCCGCATATAACTTATCCTTCTTATTGATGCTATTTCGTTTTTTAGCCTGCCGCTGCGTTGCCGATATAGTCGATAAAACAGTTATCAAAAGGATATGACGGGTGAAACTTCGATTAGGTGCGGTACTTCTCGCTGGTCTGCTGCTGGCGGGCTGTGACCAAAGCGGCAGCGATGCTAAACATATTAAAGTTGGCGTGATTAACGGTGCCGAGCAGGACGTGGCGGAAGTCGCCAAAAAAGTGGCGAAAGAGAAGTTCGGCCTTGATGTCGAGCTGGTGGGCTTTAGCGGCTCGCTGCTGCCGAACGACGCTACCGACCACGGAGAGCTGGACGCCAACGTCTTCCAGCATCGTCCGTTCCTGGCGGAAGACAACAAAGCGCACGGCTACAAGCTGGTGGCCGTCGGCAATACCTTTGTGTTCCCGATGGCGGGCTATTCCCGCAAGATCAAATCGGTAACGGAGCTGAAGGACGGCGCAACCATCGCCATCCCGAACGACCCAACCAACCTGGGCCGTGCCCTGTTGCTGCTGCAGAACGAAAAGTTGATTACCCTGAAACCGGACGTGGGCCTGCTGCCGACGGCGCTGGATATCACCGCCAACCCGAAAAACCTGAAAATCATGGAGCTGGAAGGGGCGCAGCTGCCGCGCGTGCTGGACGATCCGAAAGTGGATGTGGCGATTATCAGCACCACCTATCTCCAGCAAACCGGACTGTCGCCGGTGCATGACAGCGTCTTTATCGAAGATAAAAACTCGCCATACGTGAACATCGTGGTGACGCGGGAAGACAATAAAGACGCAGAAAACGTGAAGGAATTTATCCAGTCGTATCAGTCGCCAGAAGTGGCGAAGGCGGCCGAGACCATCTTTAACGGTGGGGCAGTGCCGGGCTGGGAATAGAATAAATGCAGGGCGCTAGCGATCTTCCCGGCGATGCCAGAGGTCGAGAATAAAGATCGCAGTGCCCTATGAATTACTCTTTTCTTAGGCGTTTCACCCAATCCAGAATCTCTGAGTGGCCTATTACTCGTGCTCGATCGACATCAGCAAGCCCTACTTTGATATCGTTATGGCGTTGTGTCTGCTTTTCTTTATTCAGCGCCAGCTTTACATCATTCTGGTCGCTGTTTATCGATTTAGCATGCGCTTGCATGGCTGACCTCATCAATCACAGTAAGAACTTTAGGAAAGCTAGCATAGCTTGGCTGACCTCCGTATTATAAACGCACTCCTTAAAACTGGCCCGATCCCATCGCTGAACGCCCTTTTGCCCACATCCAGTCTTCATGCTCCCGGCTATGCTTTTCGCATACTAACCGGAGAACAGCCCATGAACATCACTCACATTCGCAACGCGACGCAGCTCATCACCTACGCTGGAAAACGCTTCCTGATTGACCCGATGCTGGCACCGAAAGACACATACCCTGGTTTCCCTGGCACCGCCCGGGCGGAAATTCGCAACCCGACGGTGGAGCTGCCCTGTGCGGTGGAAAACCTGCTGGATGTCGATGCAGTGATCGTCACCCATACCCATGCCGATCACTGGGATCAGCACGCTATCGATCGGATCGCCAAAGAGATGCCAATCTTTGTCCAGCACGAAGATGACGCG
This sequence comes from Leclercia sp., assembly GCF_036780805.1. Taxonomy (NCBI): domain Bacteria; kingdom Pseudomonadati; phylum Pseudomonadota; class Gammaproteobacteria; order Enterobacterales; family Enterobacteriaceae; genus Leclercia; species Leclercia sp. The sequence continues at coordinate 109,706 of NZ_DAIQCE010000004.1, forward strand.
CAGCTGCTGCGCAGCCAGGGTTTCCACAATCTGACATTGCTGAATGACAACAGTGAATTTGGCGACATCCGGCTAAGCAAAACCCACGGCGGTCAGCACGGCACCGACCGCGCCTACGCGGTGCCGGAGCTGGCGGAGCGGCTCGGGGAAGCCTGTGGCGTGGTGTTTCGCCATTCCGATGAAAAAACGCTGCTGATTGCAGGCGACACCATTTTGCGCCCGCAGGTGGCCACCGAGCTGCAAAAGCATCAGCCGGATGTGGTAGTGCTCAACGCCGGATACGCGCACGTGATCGGCTTTGGGCCAATCATTATGGGCGCGGAGGATGTGCTGAATGTGCATTTCCTGCTGCCGCAGGCAAAAATCGTCGTGGTCCATATGGAGGCGCTCAACCACTGCCTGCTCACCCGCAGCGCGCTGCGGGAGTACATGGATGCCAACCAGACAGGTGAGGCGATCATTATTCCTCAGGACGGGGAAAGCGTTATAGTCTGAGCAACATCAGGGCAAAGGAGAACAGTGTGAAGCTCACAACAGTGGCGATTGTCGCCGTCGACGGGTTCAGTCCCTTTCACTACTCCGTGCCCTGCATTCTTTTTAGCGACACCGTCTCCAGTAAAAAGCGCTTTAACGTGACGATCTGCGCCGAAAAGCCGGGTTTATTGACGTCTCGCGATGGCTTCTCGCTCAATGCCACACAGGATTATTCCGCCATCAGGCAGGCCGATATCGTCGTGGTGCCTTACTGGCAGCATGTGCTTGAGCGTCCGCCGCAGACGTTGCTCGACAGCCTGGTGCAGGCCCGGGACAACGGGGCGGAAATTGTCGGGCTGTGCCTGGGGTCATTTGTCCTCGGATATGCCGGTATTCTGGACGGTAAACGGGCGGCGACCCACTGGGAGTTCGAGCGCCAGTTCCAGTCGCAGTTCCCGGCCGTGCAGCTGGATATCAATGCGCTGTACGTCGATGACGACAATATTATCACCTCTGCCGGTACTGCCGCCGCGCTGGATTGTTGCCTGTACATCATCCGTCAGCGCTTTGGCAGCGAGGTCGCCAATCAGATTGCCCGTCGGATGATCGTGCCGCCGCACCGCGAGGGGGGACAGGCGCAGTTTATCGCTCAGCCGGTGCCGGAAACGACCCGAGATGCGCGGATTAACAACCTGATCGATTATCTCCAGCGTAATATCAGCCAGCCGCTGAGCCTGGATGCGCTGGCGGACAGCGTGGCGATGAGTCGCCGCACGCTGACCCGCCATTTTATGAAAGCCACCGGGATGAGTGTTGTCTCGTGGATCACCGCCGAACGCCTGCGGCGTAGCCAGCTATTGCTGGAAAGCAGCAATTTACCGATCGAGGCGGTGGCGGAGCAGGTGGGATATCTCTCCGCCGTGACCTGGCGGCAGCAGTTTAAGGCCCGCTTTGGCGTCAGCCCGGCGGAGTGGCGCAAAACCTTCCGCACACAGATTCACGCCGGGTAAGCGTCGCGCCATGCGGCATTTATCCCAGCTTCTCCATCCGCGTTTCCCCTTCCACCATCGACAGTTGATACAGCGAAAACGACCGGTGCTTTTCAATCAACGTCGCCAGCTCCGGCGAGTGGCTGGTAAGCCAGATCTGCGAGTAACGGCTGGCCTCGGCAATCAGGCTCGCCAGCGCGGGCAGCATCTGCGGATGCAGGCTGTTTTCCGGTTCGTTGAGGGCGATAAACGCGGGCGGACGCGGGCTTAGCAGCGCCACCGCCAGACAGAGAAAACGCAGCGTGCCGTCGGAGAACTCCGCGGGCTCCAGCGGTCTGCTTAGGCCTTCGCGCTGCATCATCATGCGAAAACGCCCCCCGGTGTTGTCGCTGTAAAACACGCAGCCGGGGAAAGCCTGGTCGAGGATCCGCATCAGCAGCAGCTCGTCGCCGATCTCGACGATGGTCTGAAAGGCTGCCGCCAGGTTTGCGCCGTCGCTGGCCAGCACCGGGGAGCGGAACCCCACCTGCGGGGCGCGGATCGCCGAGCCGGAGGAGACAGAAAACTCATGATAAAAGCGCCAGTTACGCAGGGACTCGCGCATCTGCGACACCTCCGGGTAGAGGTGCGGTTCACCCAGTTGGCCGAACACCGATTCGTTCTCATACAGCGTGCCGCTGTGGGTCACTTTTTCGTGATGCACGTTGTTCAGGAACACGGCCTGATTCTTCCGCTTCATCAGCTGTGACGACGGGCGTCGGTGCTGACCGCTCAGCCAGATGGACTCCTCTTTGATCACCGGGTCGAGCTGAAACTGCGAGGGATAAGGCAGCTTTTCGACAAAGCCCACCTGCAGTTCATATTCATAGGTCTCTGTCTCCACCGCCAGGTTCATGCGCCGCAGCTGGTCGCTGCGGGTTTTGCCCGCCCAGAAGACCTTTAAAATCCCGCCTTCGTTGGCCAGCGCCTGGGAAAATTGTCCTTGCGCCGCGCTGTGCATCAGGTGGATCGCCTTGTAGATATTGGACTTTCCGGTGCCGTTCGGGCCAAAAACAATATTGAGCTGCTGGAGATCCAGCGACAGGTCGCGAATCGAGCGGTAGTTTTGAATGTGCAGGGTGGTGATCATCGGCAGATCCCTTTTGCGGACTAAACCTGTACAGAGTTACAGTGTTTTACGCAAAGTGCAAAAAAAAGACGACAGTGAGGTGTCGTCTAAACGGGGTAGTGCTTCGGGCCTCTCAGGGTCAATGGGGCCTCGCATTTGACATTCAGTTAACGGCCAGACGCAAACCCAAATCATCAGGATAGGGATCAAAATAGTTTTGCGTCATCAGATAGCGGTCGGGATATTCGGCCAGATAGTGTTTCAGCAGCGTGAGCGGGGCGAGAATCGGCAGTAATCCGTCGCGATAATGCAGAATCACGTCGCGCAGCTCCCCGCGCTGGCGGCTGTTCAGCTGGTTACGGAAATAGCCCTGAATATGCATCAGGACGTTGGTGTGGTTTTTCCGCGACGCGGGTTTCCTGAGGATCGTCATCAGCTTTTCGCGGTACGCCTCGAAGAAGGCCTCCAGATCCTCCCACTCGTGCAGCGAGGCGACGAATGGACCAATTTCGCGGTAGCCCGCCTGATGGTGCGCCAGCAGCTGGAGTTTGTAACGGCTGTGGAAGTCCAGTAAGCCGCGACGCGTCAGGCCTTGTGCCCGCAGCGTATTCAGCTCATGGAGCGCGAAAACCCGCTCGATAAAGTTCTCCCGCAGGACCGGGTCGTGCAGGCGTCCATCCTCCTCCACCGGCAGCCAAGGCCAGGTCTCAAGCAGGGCGGCGGTGAACAGCCCGACACCCTCCTTGCGGCCTGAATTACCCTTTTCATCATACAGCCGCACGCGTTCCATACCGCAGCTTGGGGATTTGGCACAGACGATAAATCCGCAGAGATCGCCCATTTTCGGCACATAACCTGCCGCAAAGTCGGTCATTTTTTGCGTGACCTCTTCGTGAGGCGCTTTGCTGAACCGCATCTGGATCTCACCGCTGGTGGTCTGCGTCAGACGCAGCGCCGGGCGCGGCGTAGGCAGGCCGATCGCCATTTCCGGGCAAACCGGCCGGAAATTCACCCATTCGGCCAGCTCATCCATGACAAAGCCCATACGCTTATGCCCGCCGTCGAAGCGAACGGCGGAACCGGTCAAGCATCCGCTAATACCCAGTACAGGTTTCGTTGTCATGATATGCACCTCCAAAGTCACTCTTTAAAAGTTACACAAAATGATTATTTTGTCCAAGTATTGGCGGATCTATTTTTTATTTTTTATAGATATCAGCAAGTTTTAACTGCCCTTATAGGTCGAGTAACCGTACTGACTCAGCAGCAGGGGGATGTGCAGTTTTTCGTTGGTGCGGGTTACGGTAAACAGCACCGGGATCTCCGGGAAGAACGACTCCAGCTTGTTGCCGTGGAAGTACTCTGCCGTTTTGAAGGTCACTTTATAGACGCCTGGCTGCATATCCTGGTCGGCCGGATAGAGCGACTTGATGCGGCCGTCCTGGTCGGTTTTGCCGCTGGCAAGTGGGGTCCATTTATCCTGCTGCTGCTTTTCCAGCGTGACGGTCACGCCCGGCGGCGGCGTGCCGGTTTGCTGGTCAAGAATATGCACGCTCAGGGTGCCAGCAGGGGCGGCACCAAAGGCGACAGGGGCAAAAGCCATGGAGGCGAGGATCAGCAGAGGGGCAGTTTTTTTCATCATCTTTTCCTGTGGAGTGATAAGTCACAGGAAAACGTTAGCATTTGCTGCGCGGGAAAATATTCAACTTTTCGTGAAGATTCCCGCAGGAGAAAATAATCAGAGGATAATGACCTCAAGGGCAACCTGCTGCTGCCACTGCTCCACCTGTTTTCTGCGTGCGGCGGTAAGTTTACCGCTGGTGACGAGCAGCCACTGGCGGTCCGGAAAAATCTCCGGTGCCAGCGCGGCAGGGGGAATGGGCAGGAGGTTAATACGGTGGCCCTGGCCGGTGCGCGACAGGGCTTCGAGCCAGATTTCGCACGGGTCGTTCAGGTGCCAGCCGCTGAGCAGAAGGTTATCGCCCGGCGCTTTTTTATCGGCTTCAAGGCAAAACGAGGTGTAGGCGATGATGATGCCATCGAGGATCTCGCGCAGGGTCATGGCGGCGGGAACGTTGGCCGAGACCAGGCTGCGCAGGGGGCGTAACACGTTAACGACCAGCTCCGGGCGCGGATACTCGCGGCCGGCATCGTAAATCATCTGGCGCAGGGATTCGATTTTGCCCGCCTGCAGACGCTCCAGCATGGCCTGTTGCAGCGTTTGCCAGTTGTTGGTGCGGCTCGGGGTAGGGCGTTCCAGCAGCGGCTTCACCTGGCCGATCGGGACGCCTTTTTTCACCCAGTCGAGGATTTTTAACGCCTGCTGGACATCGTCATCGCTGTACTGGCGATGGCCGCCTTCGGTGCGCAGCGGCTTGAGTAAACCGTAGCGACGCTGCCATGCCCGCAGCGTGGTGGGAGTGATCCCACTGAGTCTGGCGAATTCGCCAATGGAGTATGCCATGTCTGCGTCCGAAGAGGATTAGTCTCAATATTCTACGAATATTTTCCGGCGGGATGAAGCGCCAGAGCGCTGCACTACACTTTAATTCCAACCGAGCAAAATGACAGGAGTTCTCATGAAACTATGGCCCGTTGTGACCGGTGTCGCCATCGCGCTGACCCTGGTGGCCTGTAAATCCCCTACGCCGCCGAAAGGCGTGCAGCCGATCACGAACTTTGACGCCAACCGCTATCTGGGCAAGTGGTATGAAATCGCCCGTCTGGAAAACCGCTTCGAGCGCGGGATGGAGCAGGTGACTGCCACCTACGGCAAGCGCAGCGACGGCGGGATCAGCGTGCTTAACCGGGGCTATGATCCGCTGAAGCGCAAGTGGAGTGAGAGCGAAGGTAAAGCGTTTTACACCGGTGCGCCAACCACCGCTGCGCTCAAGGTCTCCTTCTTCGGCCCGTTCTACGGCGGTTATAACGTGATCAAGCTGGACGATGACTACCAGTACGCGCTGGTCAGCGGCCCGGACCGCGACTACCTGTGGATCCTGTCGCGCACGCCGACCATTCCGGATGCGGTGAAGCAGGATTACCTCAATACCGCGCGCAGCCTGGGCTTCCGGGTGGATGAGTTGATTTGGGTGAAACAGTAAAGATCGTGCTTTCTTCCTGGGGCAATGTGCGCGAAAGGTAATAAACTTGCGTCATGGGCTCACGGGAGATGACATATGCACTGGCAACCCTTTCGCGGCACCGCGCCGACCAATATGACCCTCTACAGCGCGTCGTTTCCTGATGTCAGCAACAACTGGCCGATGAAAGACGAGGTGACGCGCGAGCTGAACGCCGTCGATCGGGCGTTAAAAGCGGAGCCAGAGCTGATGCCGCCGCTGATTGAAAAGGATGCCAGCGGCGAGAAGACGATTAAATGTCAGCACCCCTGGTCTGAAGAGGCTTTTGCGTCACGCCCGGCGGTCGTCGCCTGGCGTACCCGACTGGTGCCCACCGCGCTGGCCCTGTATGCCATCCAGAATCCGCTGGATGAACATCTTCCCGACGGCACCCGGATGGACAGCCGCAGCCGCCAGTGGTTTATCCACGCCAACGATGCCATCGGCATCCGCTCCCGTGCGAAGGTGCTCTCCGTGCTGGCGGAACAGTATCTGCATAACGATATCGAGAACGTCTGGGTCAGCCTGGCCAGCGGCGCGGCCGTCCCGGTGCTGGAGGCGTTGCGCAGCGCCCATCTGGACGGGCAGAAAGTGCATTTAACGCTGGTGGATTACGATCCCGTCTCCCTGCGCTGGGCCGAGAAAATGGCCGCTGCCGAAGGGCTGAAGGTGGGTGAGCAGGTGACGATATTACAGCGCGATCTGAAAGACGGCCTGATCCACAGCGACAAACTGGTGCGTGAGCTGGGCGAAGGCAAGGTCGAGCTGGTGGACGCGCTGGGGATCTTCGAATACTTCAACGACGCTGAAGCGGTGACCTTCCTGCAACATGTCCTGCGCCTGATTAAACCCGGCGGGGCGCTGATTATCTCCAACATGCTGACCAGCAGTCCGCAGATTGATTTTGCTCTGCGCTGCATCGGCTGGACGCCCATCTTCCCGCGCACGTTGCAGCAGCTGCAGGATATCCATCTCGCGGCGGGTATCGCAGTGGAAAACGTTACGGTGATCGTACCGAAAGATGGGGTGTATGCGGTGATGGAGGTGCGGGTTTAAGTTGCCTCTTCCGTTGGGAGATGGAGCGGAGCAAAGTTGCTATGACCCTTTCAACCCGTCGCGCAGCATTTGCTGACGTGTTTCCCGAATTATCTTATCGGCAGCTGTTTTGATGCGCTGTTGGCTTTCTGGTGAACGGAAAGCTATCAATTCATTCAAAGTATTCAATTTACTCTTTTCGGGTCGGAGAAATGAGTTGTTGATAGAATGATCTGTCATTACCTTTATCGTCCTTGTTTATAAGTGCATGGCTACGCTTGATATTGTTCCGTTATCGTATGATGATCGCATTATGAAAATCGAAACCGCAGTTCCCTCACAATTTGAACGTCTCGTCGCGATCTGGGAGTCCTCCGTTCGCGCCACTCACCACTTTCTGCAGGAGAGTGATATTGCGGCCTTACGCCCGCTGCTGCTCAATGCTTATCTGCCAAATTTAAACGTCGTGATTGCCCGGGATGAAGCTGGCGCAATCCACGGCTTTTTGGGCGTGGACGAAAACCGTATTGAAATGCTGTTTGTCGACGACGCAAGCCGGGGAAAAGGCGTTGGCAAGCTGCTGCTGAAATACGCCATTGACCAACTCGGTGCTAACGAGGTGGACGTCAACGAGCAAAACCCGCAGGGCGTGGGGTTTTATCAGCATATGGGGTTTGTGCAAACCGGGCGGTCGGAGCTGGACGGGCAGGGCAATCCGTTCCCGTTGTTGCATATGCGGTACGAGGGGTAACTCCTGCACAACGCCGGGTGGCGGCTTCGCCTTACCCGGCCTACAAAACCAACACCAAAACCAAAACCAAAATCAAAACCGTAGGCCCGGTAAGCGCAGCGCCACCGGGCATCAGGCCGACTCGCGCAGCTGCGCAATCACCCCTTCATCCAGCGGCAAAAACCGTGAGTCGGTCATCACCTGCAACGCTTCGGCAGCATTGATCGCCGTGATATAGCGCTTCCTGAAGGCCGTGGGCGTCATGCGGCAATATTTGTTGAAGGCAAAAATCAGCTGCTTATGGCCGCTAAACCCGCAGCTGTAGCTGATATCGGTGATCGGGATCTGAGTATCCTTCAGCAGCCGCTTGGCCTTATTTATGCGGATCATGGTCAGATACTCTTTAAAGTTGTAGCCGCTGATCTTCTTAAAAATGCGCGAAAAGTGGTGGTAGCTGACGCCGGCATTATCGGCGATGGTGCTTAAGCTCAGCTCATCATCAAAATGCTGATTGATAAACTCAATGCCGTACTTCACCAGCTGCTGATCCTTTTTTCTGATGATCACCTGCTGACGGTCCTCCTGGACGCTGCCTGCGGCGGAAAGGGAGCCTAACAGCTGATAAATCAGGGCGATGCGGCTGAATGAGGGCTGGGCATGCACCAGATGCTCGACCAGCGCAATCACGTTGTTTCTGATCTGGCTCTCCTGCTGATTGGTCAGGGAGCCATTCTCCAGCAGCGGTGCCGGATGAGCCTCATCAAACAGGTTTGGTGCAAACTGAATGGTCAGCAGCTGGCTGTTCGGCGCGCGCGCCTCCAGGGAGTGGATCTCATCCGGGTTGATCCACAGCATGCCCCCAGCGGTAAATACCGAGGTGGTATGCCCGAGGGTGACGGAAAACTCTCCCGCCAGAATGCAGATCAGCTCCGGGGCCGAGTGCCAGTGCGGCTCGCAGTAGTACACCTCGGCGGCAAACACGTTCAGCTTCTCCGCATCAAAGGAGATCAGTTCGTAGCCGCTGCCTTCATGGACGGTGGTCCCGGCCTGCTGCTGTGAGACCCTCCCTGGATGCTGGGTAACAGAAAATGGAAACATCGGCTGGCTCTCCGTCGAGTGAAGGCCCTCTTGCCAAAGCAAGAGGGACCGATCGGACTTTACTGCTGTGTTGCAGGCCCCGCAAGGGCTTCCGCCAGCTCCTCACGCGTAATATCTATCGTCAGGAATTCGGTTAAGGAGATAAACAGACCAAAGACCAGATCGGGCGCAATCGCACACAGTTTTTCCCGTACCCGCTCCTCTGGCACACCATTTTTGCTGGCGACCAGCTTCACTACCCGGGCGAAGGCTGGCGGGTTGTTGATCAGCTGGGTCAATGAATTATTAATCTCCAGCGGGGCATAGCGCGGCGCGGCCCGCACGGTGATGGCGGTGCTCAACGCAATATCCCGCGACGATCGTGCAACCTGCAGCTGATACTCCCCGGCATCGACGATCCAGTCGCCAATGCCCGGATGGTAACAGGCGAGATCGTCCCAGCTTAGCGGCAGGGTCACGGTTTTGGTTTCGCCGGGTTCGAGATGCACTTTGGCAAAGGCTTTCAGGGTTTTCTCTTCACGCAGCAGCTCCCCCGCAGGGGCGGAAAGATAGAGCTGAACCACCTCTTTACCCGCCATGCTGCCGGTGTTGGTCACGTCCACGCTGACGGTTAACCCCTGGCCCTCGTCCAGCTCGCTCACCGAGGTAGTCAGGCCGCGGTAGTCGAAGGTGGTGTAGCTCAGGCCAAAGCCAAACGGGAACAGCGGCGTGAGCTTACGGCGATCGTAGTAGCGATATCCCACGAACAGCCCTTCGCTGTAGTGATGACGCAGGTTCTCGCCGGGATAGCTGAGCCAGGCCGGGGTCTCTTCCAGGGTATTGGGTACGGTGACCGTCAGCTTGCCGCACGGGTTGGCGCGGCCAAACAGAATATCCGCTACCGCGCGGCCCATGCCCTGGCCGCCAAAATGGGTTTCCAGCAGGGCTTTGCACTCCCCGAGCCACGGCATTACCACCGCATCGCTGTTGGCCAGCACCACCACCACGTTGGGCTGCACGCGGGCGACGGCGCGGATCAGCGCCTCATGCCCAGGCAAAATAGCCAGGTCTTTGCGATCGCCGTTTTCCCCGTCTTCACCGATGGCGGTGCTGACAAACAGGATCGCCACATCGGCGTTTTTCGCCACCGCCACGGCCTGCGCCAGCGCCTGTTCATCGGTGGCGTTATCCTCCGGCGTACCCACTGCGTACTCGATGTTGAAATCGTTTCCGGCGACCTCAAAAATCTCGTCCAGCGGGCGGTCGAGCATATAGGGCACGGTTGTCGCACAGCCGGAGCCCTGAATGACCGGCTCCTGAGCGGGCTTGCCCAGCACCGCCAGGGTGCGCTGTTTGCCTTTTTGCAGCGGCAGGATGGCGTCTTCATTTTTCAGCAGGACGATGGATTCGGCGGCCAGACGCTGCGCCAGCTGGTGATGCTGGTGGAAATCGGCCTTAAAGCCCGACTTGCGGTGGCGCTGGACCTTTTCGATCAGAGTCAACATCCGCAGGCAGGCGGTGTCGAGGATATCGGCGGGGATCTCGCCCCGGTGGATGGCTTCGAGCAGCTCCTGTTTATCGCGGCGGGTTTCCGGCATCGCCAGATCGTTGCCCGCCAGCAGGGACGCCGGACGGTTTTTGATCCCGTACCAGTCGGACATCACCAGCCCGTCGTACTGCCACTCGTTACGCAGCACGTCGGTCAGCAGCCAGTGGTTTTGCGAGGTCTGCACGCCGTTGAGCAGGTTGTAGGAGGACATCACCGTCCACGGATTCGATTTATCGATAGCGCGCTTAAAGCCCGCCAGGTAGATCTCACGCAGCGCCCGCTCTTCAATCACCGAGTCCATCTCGGTGCGGTGGTATTCGGAGTTGTTGGCGGCAAAATGCTTCAGGCTGGCACCCACGCCGTTGTCCTGCAGGCCGTTGATCAGCGCGGCGGCAATGTCGCCACTCACCACCGGATCTTCTGAATAATATTCATATCCGCGCCCGGCCAGCGGCGTGCGGCGAATATTGATGCCCGGCCCGAGCAGAATGCCGACGCCCATCTCCTGACACTCGTTCGCCAGCGCCTCGCCCATCTGATACACCAGTGAGATATCCCAGCTACAGGCCAGGGTCGAGCCGTTCGGGAAGCAGGTGGCCGGTCTGGATTTACTGAACAGCGCCTCGGAGCCGCCTTTCTGCTCTTCGTTCTCCACATCACCGGCACTTTGCGCAATCACGTCGAGAAAATCGGTGATATTCCAGCTTTCGCCCTGTTCGATCTGGCTGGTGCTGTAGCGCACGCCGTAGGTGCCGTCGGTCATCACGATGTCTTCAATGCCGTGTTGCGGCAGGGTGGCAGTGCGCCACAGGCCGCTGCCGGTAAGCAGGTTAACTTTATCTTCGGCGCTCATCGCCGCAATCAGGGTGTGAAAGTCAGTTTTCATCATTTTTCCTCAGGATCACAGCGCGTTGGCTTTGCGTAACGCAATGTCTTTGATGATATTTCGGTAGGTGTTTTCATCGAGGGTGTAGAAGAAGATGAACACCATGCTCAGGGCAAACATCAGGGCCGGGAACAGGGTCATCATCAGGTTGATGCCGTTCAGGGCGCTGGCGCTCAGATGGTCGGAAGAGTAGTCAAAATAGTCGAGCATCAGCCCGGCGCAGCCGCCGCCAATGGCCATCGCGATTTTGGTAATGAAGTTAAAGAAGCCGTAAATCGCCCCTTCGGCACGCACGCCCTGTTTCCATTCGGCGTACTCCACGGTGTCGGCAATCATCGACCACATCGCCACGAAGCCCATCCCTAAGGTGATACTGAACAGGCAGACGCCGGTCATGATCAGGGTGCCGTTGCTGCCTGCGAGGAAATACTGGAACAGCATGCCGAGGATGCCGATCAGCAGCGCGAACTGCACCATGCGCTTTTTGCCCATCATGGCGATCAGTTTTTCGGAGACCACGGTGCCTGCCACGTACGCCGCCGACTGGATCATAAAGAATTTGGCGGTAAAGGCCTCATCGCCCAGGGTGTATTTGATGAAGTAAATCGCGATGGCCATCCACACCGTGTAGGCCATGTAGAAGAACACGGTAAACGCCGAGAGGTTGATTAACGGCAGGTTGCCGGAGACCGCGGCGATCATCTCTTTCAGCGTCGGGGCTTTTTGCTCGGTCTGGTTTTTAACGCGCTCTTTGGTCATGCCAAAGCAGGCGAGGAAGAAGAAAGTGGCGAGCAGGCTGAAGCAGCTGACGGCAAACACGTAGCCCAGCTTCTTATCGGTGAACTGTGAAATCAGCATATCCGCCGTGGTCGAGACAATCAGATATCCGACAATCGCCATCACCATACGGTAGACCGAGAGCGACGCGCGGGAACCTTCATGCTGGGTGAGCATGTTGGTCATCGCGGAGTAGGGGGTATTCACCGCGGTATAGGCCAGGCAATAGAGGGTGTAGGAGATCAGGGCGTAGTAAAACTTGAACTCGTCGCCCAGGGTGCTGAAGCAGAGGATGGTGAGCAGCCCCAGCGGCACGGCACCGAACAGCAAATAAGGGCGCAGCTTGCCGTAGCGGGTATGGGTTTTATCGATCACGTAGCCGATAAAGATATTGAACAGAGCGTCCAGCACGCGGGCGATAACAAAAATCAGGCTCGCCTGAACGGCGGTAATGCCGTAGATGTTGGTATAGAAGAACAGTAAGAACAGCGAAACAAACCCAAACGACAGGTTGGAAGCCAGATCGCCAAACCCGTAGCCAATCTTTTCCCGAACGCTGACTTTGACGTAACTGCCCGAGGCGATGTCTGTTGTTTTCATGTTGTAGGGTACTCATTCTGATTTGTGTCGTCCTGAGTATACCGGGGCGCTAAAGGGCGGCTTGCCAGCCTTTGTTCATAGAGTTCCCATTTTTTGCGCGGAGGAGAGTTTGCGGTGGAGTTGTGAAGGGGGTCACAGGGAGTTGAGTTGGAGAGAGGGGAAACATACGGGCATGAACTTCTCCCTCTCCCTGAGGGAGAGGGTTGGGGTGAGGGGGAACATCCCGCACTCGGTTTAACCCGGGTTCACGATGCCAGAGCCAACGCCCCTTCAATCCCTTTCAGCTTCTGCTGCGCCTGCTTTAATTCAGCAAGCAGTGCCTTTTCATGCGGGCTATGCGCCATCACGACAATGCAGCCGTCCATGACTTTCACCGTGACTTTATCTCCGGTATCAAACCCCGCCGCACGCAGCCATTTGCCGGAAAGGATCAGGTTTGGCGTACTGCGATCGAGACCTTGCGGGCGATATCCCACAATTAATGTACGCTCAGTTCCGGTTGCGGTGGTGTCTGGGGTAGAATGCGAATCAGCCATAATCAACTCCTTGATAGTTGGTGAGGTTAGACGCTCCGGTGTGTTCCTGCACATTGGAGCGTTGATAAAACTGGAGGTTTAGATGGCCTCCTAATATGGTTTAGAGTAGATGGATAGGTGGCCCCATGTCAATCATAGCGCGCGAAAAAAAACCAAAAGGCGGCGGACAATCCCCGCAGTTTAAAATGCGTATTGATCCGGCATTGAAGGAACAGTTGGATGCTGTGGCGGCGGAGGAAGGGGTGAGTCTCGCCAGCTGGTTGAAGGAACTGGCGAGGGAGGCTCTGCGTTTGCGAGGAATCCAACCGAAAGGATAAGAGCAAAAAATCTACTAATTTAATTAGAGATGGCATTTCAAAAGACGTATACTGTTTTTTTGTACAGTGAATTTGGAGGCTATATGCTTAATGGATTTGCTAGATACGCTTTGACAGCCAGTTCAGTTGCTCCTGTCTGCATTACACTCGCTTTTTTAGCTTTTATTAATAATAATATAATTATATTATTTTGCTCGTTAGCCTTAGCTTGTTTGAGTATTTTATTCTGTGTATTAATAATTTATCAGGCTAAAAAATATAATCCTATTACTATTAAGAATTTAGAGTCAGCTTCACCAGCTGATAAAGAGATAACTAATTATTTTTTAACTTATCTTTTTCCCCTTATTTCTGGGCCAACGACTTTTATGGATTGGAGAATAGCATTATTTTTCTATCTGAGTTTGTTTTTTTATATCAAGCACTCGTCATCATATAGCTTTAATCCGATATTATCTATATTTTTCAAGTTCAAGTTTTATGAAGCTGAGGATGATACAGGTGTTAGCTTTGTATTGCTAACAAGGGAACCATTGACAAACGCAAAAATTAATGGATTGAAAGTTAAAAAATTAACAGAACATACATATATGATTGTTTGAGGAAATTATGGAACTTTTTGCAATTACAGACAGCAGCATTCCGCGTAGAATTGTTAAGATCGATATTGATGCCTTAGCCCAGCCGGTGGTTGAGGAAATATTTTTAAATCAAGAGGCCAATTTTTATGGTGACGATGATGAGGAGGTAGAATTTTGTGCTTCTTACTCGGTCAGGGATAATGAATATTTCGTTATTAATGGTTTTGATGATGAGATAGGTGTACTGAATGCTATTCAGACTCCAGATGCAATTCCTGTATGGGATCCACAGGAGATTTCTGTACATTATTTCAAAGCTATTTTTTCTGGCATCCCAGAGCATGATAACCATCCGGCTAAAGTTTTGATTCAATCCTTTGATAGAAGACAAATTATAAATAACGAGAGATCACTATTTCAAATGGTGACTCAGCCAAACAATAGATTTAGTGTTTCCAACCGACCCGGTTTTTCTTTAAGTGATAGGCTCACAGCATTACTTATTGGAGATAAACTTATCTTTAAAAGCTTTTTCATGCTCCGCAGATTTTTCAATATGGAAGAGTATTTTAATGAAGCGACACGTGAAGATTTAGCTTCATTTATCAGTAATGATATTTTTGAAGTAAGTAATCAAGATAATTTCATTGAGAATGCAGATTCTTCAATTAAAAAGAAGGTTTCTCTTATTATGAGTTCAGGAATATTAGAAGATCATACAATAGATAAACTAAAAGACTGTGCTGATAATATTGGTTATCAACTACACATATCTGAAAGTAATGGGTCAAGGAAAATAATTATGCCAAGTCAAAAAAAAGATATTAAGCAACTTCTTTATTTTTTAGATCAAGGAGTATTCAACTCAATTATTACGAACGAATTAATGTTAACAAATTCGAAGCGGCCTTATAGATATCGTTAGTAATAAGAGGCAATTTTGGCGGAAGATCACAGGAGTCGAACCTGCCCAGGACCGCTGGCGGCCCCAACTGGATTTGAAGTCCAGCCACCTCACCGGAGATGACGATCTTCCGCGCCTCGATTGCTACATGGAGGCGGGGCGCATTATAGCTACTTTCAATCATTTACCCCAACCTTTCGCACACTTATTTCACCCCTTTTTTGACCTGCGTTACCCCTTCCAAGGTAAATCTCAACAAAATCCTCAGCTTACATTTTTCCTGTCCGCAGTTTTACCGCGATCACAAAAAACAAGAATCGTAAAAACGTAACCAGAAAACGGAATACCTGGCAGTTGGTGAATGGTTTACAAAACCTGTAACCGGTCTCAGCGCCCTACGCGTGAAGGAATAACAATGAAAAGCGAAGTTTTATCCGTCAAAGAGAAAATTGGTTACGGCATGGGTGACGCCGCAAGTCACATCATTTTCGACAACGTCATGCTCTACATGATGTTCTTCTACACCGATATCTTCGGTATCCCCGCCGGGTTCGTCGGCACCATGTTCCTGCTGGCGCGCGCGCTGGATGCCATCTCCGACCCCTGCATGGGGCTGCTGGCCGACCGCACCCGCAGCCGCTGGGGTAAGTTCCGCCCGTGGATCCTGTTCGGCGCCATCCCGTTTGGCCTGGTCTGCGTGCTGGCCTACACCACGCCGGACCTCAGCCTGAACGGCAAAATGATCTACGCCGCCGTCACCTACACCCTGCTGACCCTGCTCTATACCGTGGTCAACATCCCTTACTGCGCACTGGGCGGGGTGATCACCAATGACCCGACGCAGCGTATCTCCCTCCAGTCCTGGCGCTTTGTGCTGGCGACGGCGGGCGGCATGCTCTCCACGGTGCTGATGATGCCGCTGGTGAATATGATTGGCGGCGAGGATAAAGCGCTCGGCTTCCAGGGCGGCATCGCGGTGCTGTCGGTGGTGGCCTTCCTGATGCTGGCGTTCTGCTTCTTCACCACCAAAGAGCGCATCCAGGTGCCGCCAAGTACCACCTCCATGCGTGAAGATCTGCGCGACATCTGGCACAACGACCAGTGGCGCATCGTCGGGCTGCTCACCATCCTCAATATTCTGGCGGTCTGCGTGCGCGGCGGGGCGATGATGTATTACGTCACCTGGATCATGGGCTCGCCGGAGCTGTTCGTTGCCTTCCTCACCACCTACTGCGTCGGCAACCTGATTGGCTCCGCGCTGGCGAAACCGCTCACCGACTGGAAATGCAAAGTCAGCGTCTTCTGGTGGACCAACGCCCTGCTGGCGGTGGCAAGCGTGGCGATGTTCTTCGTGCCGATGCAGGCCAGCATCACCATGTTCGGCTTTATCTTCGTGATTGGCGTCCTGCACCAGCTGGTGACGCCGATCCAGTGGGTGATGATGTCCGATACCGTCGATTACGGCGAGTGGACTAACGGCAAACGCCTCACCGGCATCAGCTTTGCGGGCACGCTGTTCGTGCTCAAGCTGGGCCTGGCCCTGGGCGGAGCGCTCATCGGCTGGATGCTGGCAGGCGGCGGCTACGATGCCGCAGCCAAAACCCAGAACAGCGCCACCATCAGCATCATCATTGCCCTGTTTACCCTGGTCCCGGCGGCTTGCTATCTGCTGAGCGCGGTGATCGCCAAACGCTACTACAGCCTGAAAACGCCATTCCTGATGAAAATCATGAACGATCTGGCACAGGGCGCGCGTCGTAACCAGCAGGAATTTGAAAATCTGCCGGTCAGCAAAGAATTGCAGAACTAAGAGGACGAAAGCATGAAAATCAGTGATGGAAACTGGCTCATTCAACCGGGTCTGAACGTGACCTACCCGGTGCAGGTATTCGATGTGGAGCAGCAGGGCAACGACCTGGTGGTCTATGTCGCCCCGCGCGACGTGCGTGAGCGCACCTGGCAGCTCGATACCCTGATGTTCACGGTGCGCCTGTTTGCGCCGCAGGAGGGGATTGTCGGGGTGCGCATCGAGCACTTCCAGGGCGCGCTGGATAAGGGCCCGCACTACCCGCTCAACGTCCTGAAAGACGTCAAGGTGCAGATTGAAAACAACGCTGAGTTTGCCGAGCTGAAAAGCGGCAACATCAGCGTGCGCGTTACCAAAGGCGAGTTCTGGGCGCTCGATTTCCTGCGTGACGGTCAGCGCATTACCGGCAGCCAGCTGAAAAACAACGGCTACGTGCAGGACGGCAACAGCGATCGCAACTATCTGTTCGAGCGTCTGGATCTGGGCGTGGGCGAGACCGTCTACGGCCTCGGCGAGCGCTTTACCGCCCTGGTGCGCAACGGCCAGACGGTCGAAACCTGGAACCGCGACGGCGGCACCAGCACCGAACAGTCGTACAAGAATATCCCGTTCTACCTCACCAATCGCGGCTACGGCGTGCTGGTGAACCACCCGGAAAACGTCTCGTTTGAAATCGGCTCTGAGAAAGTCTCCAAAGTGCAGTTCAGCGTGGAAGGCGAGTATCTGGAGTATTTCGTGATCGACGGCCCGACGCCGAAAGAGGTGCTTAACCGCTATACCCGGTTCACCGGCCGTCCGGCGCTGCCGCCCGCGTGGTCGTTTGGCCTGTGGCTCACCACCTCGTTCACTACCAACTACGACGAAGCAACGGTGAACAGCTTTATCGACGGCATGGCCGAACGCGATCTGCCCCTGCACGTCTTCCACTTCGACTGCTTCTGGATGAAGGCCTTCCAGTGGTGTGACTTCGAGTGGGACCCGGTGACCTTCCCGGACCCGGAAGGGATGATCCGCCGCCTGAAGGACAAAGGTCTGAAGGTCTGCGTGTGGATCAACCCGTACATCGGGCAAAAATCACCGATCTTTAAAGAGCTGAAAGAGAAGGGCTACCTGCTGAAACGCCCGGACGGATCCCTGTGGCAGTGGGATAAGTGGCAGCCGGGGCTGGCGATCTACGACTTCACCAACCCGGAAGCCTGTACATGGTATGTCGACAAGCTGAAAGGCCTGGTGGATATTGGCGTCGACTGCTTTAAAACCGACTTCGGCGAGCGTATCCCGACCGACGTGCAGTGGTTCGACGGTTCCGATCCGCAGAAGATGCACAACCACTACGCCTACATCTACAACGAGCTGGTGTGGAACGTGCTGAAAGAGACGGTGGGCGAGGAAGAGGCGGTGCTGTTTGCCCGTTCGGCCTCGGTGGGCGCGCAACAGTTCCCGGTGCACTGGGGCGGCGACTGCTACGCCAACTACGAGTCGATGGCCGAAAGCCTGCGCGGCGGGCTGTCGATTGGGCTCTCCGGGTTCGGTTTCTGGAGCCACGATATCGGCGGGTTCGAAAACACCGCCCCGGCGCACGTTTACAAACGCTGGTGTGCGTTCGGGCTGCTCTCCAGCCACAGCCGCCTGCACGGCAGTAAATCCTACCGGGTGCCGTGGGCCTACGATGACGAGTCCTGCAACGTGGTGCGCCACTTTACGCAGCTCAAATGTCGGATGATGCCGTACCTCTATCGCCAGGCAGCGCTGGCCCGTGAGTTCGGTACGCCGATGCTGCGGGCGATGATGCTCGAGTTCCCGGACGATCCGGCCTGCGACTACCTCGACCGTCAGTACATGCTGGGGGATGCGGTGATGGTGGCTCCGGTGTTCAGCGAGGCGGGCGACGTGCAGTTCTACCTGCCGGAAGGGCGCTGGACGCACCTGTGGCACAACGACGAAATCCAGGGCAGCCGCTGGCACAAACAGCAGCACGACTTCCAGAGCCTGCCGGTCTATGTGCGCGACAACACCCTGCTGGCGCTGGGCAACAACGACCAGAAGCCGGACTATGCGTGGAACGAAGGCACCGCTTTCCAGCTGTTTAACCTCGACGATGGCGCCACGGCGGTAAGCGAAGTGCCTGCGGCTAACGGTGCCGTGGCCTTTACCCTGACCGCGACGCGCAGCGGCAATACCCTGACGTTAAAAGGCAGTGGCGAGGCTCGGAGCTGGTCGGTCTGTTTGCGCAATGTGCATCAGATTAGCGGCGTGAAAGGCGCATCTCATGCAGGAAGCGAGTGGGGCGTGTTGGTGAAAGCCGAAGGGGAAGAGGTAGTTATTCATCTCTGAGCCGTCTGTAAAACGCCCGGTGGCGCTGCGCTTACCGGGCCTACGGTTTTGATGTTGTAGGCCGGGTAAGGCGAAGCCGCCACCCGGCTGGTTTACTCCCTCTCCCTCAGGGAGAGGGCTGGGGTGAGGGTTGTTGCTCAACCGTACTCACCGCCCCACCCGTCATCGTCTGCGTGACCTGCTGTTTATTCATATTCACCGCATTCAGCCTGCCGTTGACCGTTGGCTTCAACGGCGAATCTTTCTGCACATTGCCGCTGGCGGTGAGCTGGAAATTACCGTCGCCCGTCACCGGCAATGCGGGCCATCCCCACTGCTGGATCACGTTCAACGGTACGCCGCGTCCGGTCAGGTTAATGGTGGTCTGCCGCCCCGGCGTCTGCGAGACGCTGGCCTTCGCTTCCAGAATGCCTTTCTCGGTAAAGGCGCTCAGCTCATTGATATTCACCGTCGAGGCATTGGCCGTCAGGGAGAGCGACGGACGGCGCACGTCCACGCGGTTAAAAGTGGCGGCCGCGCCGTTGAGCGTGGCGGTGCCCGCCCACACGCCCCACTGGCGGTCTTTCGCTAATTGCAGGTTAGTGCCGTAGCCGTCAAGGGCGGTGACCTGCCACGGGAAGGTGGAATCAACATCGATCACCAGGTTACGGCTCAGGCTGAATTTGCGCAGCGTGACGCTGTGCAGCCACTCCGGCAGGGACTCCATCCACTGCGTTTTCCAGTTTTCCGGCAGGGTGTATTCCAGCCCGGCGACGGCGACATCATCCAGCACCAGCGCTTTACCGCTGCGCAACCAGTTGCCGGAGGTGCGCACCATCCCGCCTTCCCAGCGTGAGGTGAACTGGCGCAGGGCGATCCCCTGCGGAGAAAATTCGGCGTTGAGGATCGGGTCGAACAGATGCACCGAGCCGTAGATATACTCGCTGGCATTCATCGACAGGCGACCGTCCTCGCTCTGCCAGTCGCCGTGGGTCAGGGTCAGGTTGCGCAAGCTTAAATCGAGGTCGGTGACCGCCCAGTCCGGCCCCTGCAGGCGGGCGTCGGTCACGTCGAGGCGGCCAATCTGCAACGACGGCAGGGTAGTGATCGGGGCAAAAAAGTCGGACAGCGATTTATCGCTCTGCAGGCGGATCTCGTTCAGGCGCATGTTGTCCACCTTCCAGCCGCCGTTGGCGTCGCGGCGCGCGGTGCCGGTGAGCGAGCCCCGCGCCATGTCGGCACCGATGGTGGTCAGGACCACCTCTTTGTCGGTCAGCTCGCCCTCGATCAGCACGTTGCTGGCCGGTACGCCGTTCAGCGTCAGCGACCCGGCGCTGATCTGGATGTTGGCTTTTTTACCCAGCACGTTGCCCGCCTCGGGCTGCCACGGGCGCACGCCGCCGGTCACCTTCTGCGCACTCAGATCCCACGCAGTATTCGGGCTGTTAAAGGCCATGTTGTTCAGCAGCAGGCGATCGGCCTGGAAGGGAAGGGGGGCGGTCTGCGGCGAGAGGTTCAGCGTGCCGTCAAACAGGGCGATGGTATCCATGTGCAGCGGATCGGTGAGCTGGCGGCTGCTCACGCCGATATCGACCATTTTTGCGACCAGGGTCGCAGGTTGACCGTCGCGCCCGAAGGTGACGTTTTTCAGCACCAGGTGCGTGGGCGACGAGAAGCGGTGATCCATCAGGTCGAAATTGAGTTCGTAGTCGGTGTTTACCGTGATCCAGCTACTGACCTGCGCCGCGCCCCAGCGGGTCTGAACGAGGATATAGAGCGCGAGGATCGCAATAAGCAGAACGGCCAGAATACCGACCAGAAGCTTTCCAATAAATTTCATGGTCTTCCATCACGTAAAACGCACATAAAGGAGTTATGCACGATTTATACGCAATGCTCAAGGCGGGAAGAGCGGAATTCCGGGTTACGGCAGCAGTTGCCTGCTGCCGTGAAAGAGATTAGTTCTTTTCTGGCGGGAAAATCAGGTTCAGAACGATAGCGGTGATCCCGCCGGCGGCGATGCCGGAAGAGAGCAGGTTTTTCACCCAGTCCGGGGCGAACTGCAGGATCAGCGGCTGCTGAGACACACCCAGACCCACTGCCAGCGACAGGGCGATAATCATGATGGCACGGCGGTTCAGCGGCTCGCGGGAGACGATACGCACGCCCGATGCCGCGATGGTACCGAACATGACCAGCGTTGCGCCGCCCAGCACCGGCTCAGGAATGTGCTGCACAAAGCCGCTTACCGCCGGGAACAGCCCGAGCACGATCAGCATCAGCGCCACCACAAAGCCCACGTAGCGGCTGGCCACGCCGGTCAGTTGGATCACGCCGTTGTTCTGGCCAAAGCAGGAGTTCGGGAAGGTGTTGAACACGCCGGAGACAAAGGAGTTCAGGCCGTTAGCCAGCACGCCGCCCTTCAGGCGCTTCATGTACAGCGGGCCAGAGACCGGCTGCTCAGAGACGTCGGAGGTGGCGGTGATATCCCCGATGGTTTCCAGGGAGGTGATCATAAACACCAGCATCAGCGGCAGAAGCAGGTTCCAGTCGATACCCAGGCCGTAGTAGAGCGGGGTCGGGACCACGATCAGCGGGCTGTCGGTCGCAGCGGCAGACTGCGGCAGCATGTCCATTGCCCAGGCGGCCAGATAGCCTGCCGCCATGGCGATCACCAGCGAGGCGACGCGCAGGTACGGGTTACGCTGACGGTTGAGCAGAATAATGATCGCCAGCACCACGCCCGCCAGCAGCAGGTTTTTCGGGGCACCGAAGGTGTGGTCGGCCATTGCCGCATAACCGCCGCCGATGGAGGTCAAACCGACCTGAATCAGCGACAGGCCGATAATCATCACCACCACGCCGGAGACCAGCGGAGTAATAATGCGGCGCGCCAGGTGCAGTACGCGGGAGATGACCATCTCGGTGCAGCTTGCCAGCATCAGGGTGCCGAACAGCGCCGCCATCATCGTCGGCACATCCGCGCCGCCGGTTTTCAGCGCCGTACCGCCCATGATCAGCGGAGCCACAAAGTTAAAGCTGGTGCCCTGAATCGACAGCAGACCGGAACCCACCGGACCCCAGGCCTTAATCTGAATGATGGAGGCCACGCCCGAAGCAAACAGCGACATGCTGATGATGTGCTGGGTGTCCTGCGCCGGTAAGCCGAGCGCCTGGCAGATCAGCAGGGCAGGGGTGATGACGGCCACAAACATCGCCAGCAGATGCTGACAGGCGGCGAACAAGGTCTGCGCCAGCGGCGGGCGGTCTTCGAGACGGTAAATCAGTTCACTGTTATGCGGCTGCGCAATCGGTTGCGCATCTTGCTGTTCTACGGCGTTAACGGACATCTGCTGCGATCCCCAGGAAGAAAAGCGGGCATTTTAGCGGAGTGGATGAGAAAAGCAAACGATTGCTCGCAAAAATCGTAGAGAAAACCATCTGCTTCGTGCGGCTTTTCTGTCACGCCATGACAAAGTTCATTACACTCCTGCTCCCGATTGCGTTTAAGTCGCGCAAACGGCACAGGAAAACGCGCATGTTGATGGAGCACGTGCCATACAAGGAGCCCACTATGATTTATCTCGATACGTTGTCGACCCTCGTTGCGGCAACGCTGGTTTTACTGCTTGGCCGTAAACTGGTTCACAGTGTCCCCCTTCTCAGAAAATACACCATCCCGGAGCCCGTTGCAGGCGGGTTGCTGGCCGCCGTTGCGCTGCTGGTGCTGAACAAAAGCATGGGTTGGGAAATCAACTTTGATATGTCCTTGAAAGACCCGCTGATGCTGGCCTTTTTCGCCACCATCGGCCTGAACGCCAACCTCGCCAGCCTGCGGGCAGGCGGCAAAGTGCTGGGGGTGTTTTTAATTGT
This sequence comes from Leclercia sp., assembly GCF_036780805.1. NCBI lineage: Bacteria > Pseudomonadati > Pseudomonadota > Gammaproteobacteria > Enterobacterales > Enterobacteriaceae > Leclercia > Leclercia sp. The sequence continues at coordinate 132,384 of NZ_DAIQCE010000004.1, forward strand.
GGTGGTCGGGCTGCTGGTGATGCAGAACGCCATCGGTATCGGCATGGCCTCCCTGCTGGGGCTGGACCCGCTGATGGGCCTGCTGGCTGGCTCTATTACCCTTTCCGGCGGACATGGCACCGGGGCGGCGTGGAGCAAGCTGTTTATCGAGCGCTATGGTTTCGAGAACGCCACCGAAGTGGCGATGGCCTGCGCCACCTTCGGGCTGGTGCTGGGCGGGCTGATCGGCGGGCCGGTGGCGCGCTATCTGGTGAAGCACTCCGCAACCCCGAACGGCTGCCCGGAAGATGAAGCGGTGCCGTTAGCGTTTGAAAAGCCGGACGTCGGACGCATCATTACCTCCCTCGTGCTGATCGAAACCATTGCGCTTATCGCCATCTGCCTGACGGTGGGTAAAGTGATTGCGCAACTGCTGGTGGGGACCGCATTTGAGCTGCCGACCTTTGTCTGCGTGCTGTTTGTGGGGGTGATCCTCAGCAACGGACTGGCGCTGATGGGCTTTTATCGCGTCTTTGAGCGGGCGGTATCGGTGCTGGGCAACGTCTGCCTGTCGCTGTTCCTGGCGATGGCGCTGATGAGCCTCAAGCTGTGGGAGCTGGCCTCGCTGGCGCTGCCGATGCTGGCGATTCTCGCCGTGCAGACCCTGTTTATGGCGTTCTACGCGGTGTTCGTGACCTGGCGGATGATGGGCAAAAACTACGACGCGGCGGTGCTGGCGGCAGGGCATTGCGGCTTTGGTCTGGGGGCCACGCCGACGGCGATCGCCAACATGCAGGCCATCACCGAGCGTTTCGGTCCGTCGCATATGGCGTTTCTGGTGGTGCCGATGGTGGGGGCGTTCTTTATTGATATCGTCAACGCGCTGGTGATCAAACTCTATCTGATGCTGCCGATGTTTGGCTGATCAGGCGTTGGAGTAGCGCTCGGTTTCGGGCATCCAGCGCTCGATTAACGCTGCCGCCTGGTCGGGGTAGCGTTCATGGATATGGCGTGCCAGACGCTGAACTTCGGGGATCATGCCCTGATCGCGTAGCAAATCGGCCACTTTAAACTCGGCATTGCCGGTCTGGCGGGTGCCGAGCAGTTCGCCAGGACCGCGGATCTCCAGATCCTGTTGCGCAATCACAAAGCCGTCGTTGCTGTCGCGCAGCACCTGCAGACGTTTCTGGGCGGTTTTCGACAGCGGGGCTTTGTAGAGCAGCACGCAGTGCGAGGCCACCGCGCCACGTCCGACGCGACCGCGCAGCTGGTGGAGCTGCGCCAGGCCCAGGCGCTCCGGGTTTTCAATGATCATCAGGCTGGCGTTAGGCACATCCACCCCAACTTCAATTACGGTTGTGGCGATCAGCAGATGCAGATCGCCCTGCTTGAAGGCCTGCATCACCGCCTGCTTCTCGGCAGGCTTCATGCGGCCATGTACCAGGCCGACGTTCAGCTCTGGCAGGGCCAGCTTTAACTCTTCCCAGGTGGCTTCTGCCGCCTGGGCTTCCAGCAGATCCGACTCTTCAATCAGGGTACAGACCCAGTAGGCCTGACGGCCTTCCTGGCAGGCGTTGCGCACGCGATCGATGATGTCGCTGCGGCGCGTGTCCGGGATAGCGACGGTGGTCACCGGCGTACGGCCCGGCGGCAGCTCGTCGATGGTGGAGGTGTCGAGATCGGCATAGGCGGTCATCGCCAGGGTGCGCGGGATCGGCGTCGCGGTCATGATCAGCTGGTGCGGATGGTACCCCTGCTGGAGTCCTTTTTCCCACAGCGCCAGACGCTGATGCACGCCAAACCGGTGCTGCTCATCAATGATCACCAGCGCCAGGCCGTGGAACTGCACCTGCTCCTGGAAGATGGCGTGGGTGCCGACAATCATCTGCACCTGACCGCTGGCGATGGCGTCCTGCTGCGCCTGCCGCGCCTTGCCTTTTTGCTTCCCGGCCAGCCAGCCCACTTCTACGCCCAGCGGGGCAAACCAGCTGCGGAAATTATTCGCATGCTGCTCGGCCAGCAGTTCGGTCGGCGCCATCAGGGCGACCTGTCTGCCGTGCGCAATGGCACGCAGCGCGGCCAGGGCGGCCACCAGCGTTTTACCGGAGCCAACGTCGCCCTGCACCAGACGCATCATCGGCACGTCCAGGGCCAGGTCGCGCTCGATCTCGGCGGTCACGCGGGCCTGCGCCCCGGTAGGTTTAAACGGCAGCGAGGCCAGCAGTCTATCTTTTAATTCGTTACGGGCCGGGAGCGGCAGGGCGTGAAAACGCTGGGCACCGGCGCGCAGCGCCAGCATGCTCAGGTTATGCGCCAGCAGCTCTTCCAGAATCAGGCGGCGCTGGGCCGGATGTTGCCCGCTCTCTAAATCAGTAAGTTGCAGCGTCGGCGGTGGGCGGTGCAGGGTGCGCAACGCCTCCGGCAGGCTCATCATCCCCTGCGCCAGCTCGGGCGGCAGCAGTTCGGCAATGGCGCAGGTGTCGAGCAGCTCCAGCGCCTGATCGGTCAGCTTGCGCAGCGTCGCCTGCTTGATGCCTTCGGTAGTCGGGTAGACCGGGGTCAGCGTCTCCTGCATCTCCGGGGTACTGAGATCGCCCTGCACGCGGTATTCCGGGTGGATCATCTCCGCGCCGTATTTCCCGCGTTTGGCTTCGCCGTAGGCCAGCACCCGTCGCCCGGCGGCGAGGCTGTTTTTCATTGCCGCGCTGAAGTTAAAGAAGCGCATCGTCAGGATGCCGGAGCCGTCGCTGATCTGGCAGGTCATCATCCGGCGACCGCCGAAGGTGATGTTGCTGTTCAGGACTTCGCCTTCAACCGTGGCATAAATCCCGGGCAGCAGATCGCCAATTTGATACAGCTGAGTGCGGTCTTCGTAACGCAGGGGGAGATGCAGGAGGAGATCCTGCACGGTATGCAGGCCGATTTTTGCCAGTTTACTGCTCTGGGCCGCACCAACGCCCGTCAGGGAATTGAGCGGCACCGCATCCAGCAGGCGGCCTTGCATGATTACTTCGCCGCTTGCATGGTGGCCCACCACGTCGCATCGGCTTCAATTTCGCCCTGCATATTCACGTGGGGGTAGGGTAATCTTTTCTGCTTCGCCACGTTGGCCAGCACCGGATAACCGCCTTCAAACAGCAGGCGCTGCTGCTCGTCTTCCGGCAGCATGCTGTTCTCGCGTTTGTACATCCCGGCATTTTGGCGCTGGCGCTGGGCTTCATACAGAATGAGCGCGGAGGCCACGGAGACGTTCAGGGACTGCACCATGCCGGTCATCGGAATGATGATATCCTGATCCGCCAGATCCAGGGCTTCCTGGGTGATCCCCGTCTTCTCCTGACCCATCAGAATGCAGGTCGGGCGGGTATAATCAATCTCGCGGAAATCGACGGCTTTGTCGGAAAGGTGGGTCGCCAGAATCTGCATGCCGCGCCCTTTCAGATGCGAAATGGCTTCGCCAATCGTGTTGTGGGCTTTGACCTGTACCCAGCTGTTGCTGCCTGCGGCAGCCGAGGCCATGGGCCGCATCCGCGTGCCCTTCCAGACGGCGTGCACTTCATGCACACCGACGGCGTCTGCAGTACGGACGATAGCAGCGACGTTATGAGGCTTATGCACCTGCTCCATGCAGACCGTCAGATCGGGCTGACGCCTGGCGAGCATTTCGCTAATCCTGGCATAACGTGTTGAATTCATAAACACTTCATCCTTCAAATTGCCTCGGCGTTGGCTGCTCTCACTCACCCCAGTCACGTACTTCTGTACGCTCCAGGGAATTCATTCGCTTGCCGCCTTGATGCAATTCGAATGCTTTTGTGTTTGGACCTAGTTTCGGTTACGGGTGACTTTGATCACGTCGGCCATCACGCGGATTTTGCGCATGATGTTCGCCAGATGCACACGGTCCCGCGCGGTCAGACGAATAAAGGCGCTGTAGACACGACCATCTTTCTCTTCCGTATTCAGGCTATGAATGTTGGAAGAGGCGGTGTTGATTGCCGCCGTCAGGTTCGCCAGCGCACCCTGGTGGTTGAACATGTCCACCTTGATTTCGGTGATGAACTCCTGCTCGGTCTCTTTATCCCACTCTACCGCCATAAACTTCTCAGGCTCTTTCTGGTAGCCACGGATGTTACGACAGGACTCGTGGTGGATAACCAGGCCCTTACCAGGACTGACGTGGGCAATAATCGGGTCGCCGGGGATCGGTCGGCAGCACTTGGCAAAGGTGATCAACACGCCGTCGGCGCCTTTGATCGGCAGATGGCCGTGGCTGGTTGATGACGGCTGCGGCACAGAGGTTTCGCCCTGCTGCAGGTTCTTCGCCACCACCACGCTCATCGCGTTACCCAGACCGATTTCCGCCAGCAGATCGTCAAGCGTGGCGAGCTTCATACGCTCTATCTCACGCTGCACGTTCTCTTTCGGGATCTCGGCCAGCTTACGGCTGCCGCCCAACGCGTGGTTGAGCAGACGACGGCCCAGGCTGACGGAGTCGTCGCGTTTGAGGTTCTTCAGCAGCTGGCGGATTTTGGCGCGAGCCTTCGAGCTCACGACAAAGTTGAGCCACGCCGCGTTCGGACGTGCGCCAGGTGCAGTAATGATTTCCACCGTCTGGCCGCTGGTCAACGGCTGTGACAGCGGGTACGGCTGCCTGTCGACGCGCGCGCCGACACAGGCATGACCGATATCGGTATGCACGGCGTAAGCGAAGTCGACCGGGGTTGCGCCAGCAGGCAGCTCGACAATACGCCCCTCTGGCGTGAAAACGTAAATCTCATCCGGGAAGAGATCGGATTTAACGCTCTCGATAAATTCAAACGAGCTACCGGCGCTCTGTTGCAGCTCCAGCAGGCTCTGCATCCAGCGCTGGGCGCGGATCTGCGCGGTAGTGCTGCTTTCGCCGCCACGCTCTTTATAGGCCCAGTGCGCGGCAACACCCATCTCCGCCATCTGATCCATATCTTCGGTACGGATCTGCACCTCAACCGGCACGCCGTGCGGGCCAATCATCGAGGTGTGGAGAGACTGATATCCGTTCGCCTTTGGAATGGCGATATAGTCTTTCATCCGACCCGGACGCGGTTTATACAGGCTGTGCATCTGACCGAGCACGCGATAGCAGGTGTCGGAGTCGTGGACGATCACGCGGAACGCGTAGATATCCATGATCGAGTGAAAACGCTGCTCTTTGAGCACCATTTTGCAGTAGATGGAGTACAAGTGCTTTTCGCGACCGCTGACGCGGCAGGGGATACCGGCTTCCTGCAAACGTCCTTCGATTTCAGAGAGGATCTTCTGAATCATCTCTTTACGGTTACCACGCGCGGCTTTCACCACCTCTTTGATCACCCGGAAGCGGTTCGGGTACAACGCTTCAAAACCCAGCTCTTCCAGCTCGGTTTTAATGTGATGAATACCTAAACGGTGCGCCAGCGGGCTGTAGATTTCGAGGGTTTCACGGGCAATGCGACGACGTTTGTCCGGGCGCAGCGAGCCCAGGGTGCGCATATTGTGGGTACGGTCAGCGAGTTTGATCAGAATGACGCGGATATCCTGCACCATCGCCATGATCATTTTGCGGAAGTTTTCGGCCTGCGCCTCTTTCTTATCGCGGAAATTCAGCTTATCAAGCTTAGAGACCCCTTCCACCAGCTCGGCAACGCTTTTGCCAAACAGCTGTTCCATATCCTGGTAGGTGGCGGGGGTATCTTCGATCACATCATGCAGCAGGGCGGCCATCAGCGTTTCGTAGTCGAGTTTCATCTCGGCCAGAATACAGGCCACCGCTACCGGGTGCGTGATATAGGGTTCACCGCTTGAACGTGTCTGGCCCTCGTGAGCGTCACGTGCAACGAGATACGCCTGCTGGAGACGTTTAATCTGGTCTACCGGCAGGTAGGTTTGAATCAGTTGATTCAGGCTTTCAAACAGATACAAGGGCGACCCGCAGGTTTAATTAACGACGACCTTCAGCAATGGCGGTAACGGCCTGCAGTTCTGCGGCTTCCTGCTCTTGCTGCTCCTGGCGCTCACGAACATCGAGGATCTGGTTGTTGATCAGACCTTCTTCGATTTCGCGCAGTGCGATAACGGTAGTTTTATCGTTTTCTTCCGGTACCAGTGGATCTTTACCGCCTGACTGCATCTGACGAGCGCGACGCGCGGCGACCAGCACCAGGTCAAAACGGTTACCAATTTTCTCTACAGCGTCCTGAACAGTTACGCGTGCCATACTTAAAATGCTCCACAGATGAAGAAATGACTGGGCATGATACTGAATGTGGGTTCAGTCTGCCAACAGTTTGGTGATTAATGCGTCATGTCGCTGCTTCTGGCGGCTCATGCGCAGACGTTCGGCGCGAAGGATAATTTTGAGATCGCTCAGGGCGGCGTCAAAATCATCATTCACAATCAGGTAATCATATTCGGCGTAATGGCTCATTTCCGCAACTGCCTGAGCCATACGTTTTGCGATAACCTCTTCGCTGTCCTGGCCGCGGCCACGAAGACGGCGATCCAGCTCATCTTTCGACGGCGGTAAAATAAAAATACTGCGCGAATCAGGCATTTTCTTACGAATCTGCTGTGCGCCCTGCCAGTCGATATCAAGGAACACGTTCACGCCGGTCGACAGTACCTGCTCGATAGTCTCACGCGAGGTACCGTAGTAGTTACCAAAGACTTCCGCGTGTTCAAGAAACGCATCTCTGCCAATCATCGTTCTGAATTCGTCGTGATCGACAAAGAAATAGTGTTCACCGTGCACCTCACCCGGACGCGGCGCGCGCGTGGTGTGAGAAACCGATACCTGGGTATCGTACAACGGTTGGGTTTTTAACAGTGCCTGAATCAGGCTGGATTTACCCGCGCCACTAGGGGCAGAAACAATATAAAGCGTGCCTTGAGCCATGAGAGTCTTTTGTATGTGTTAGCGAAGAAAGTCCTACATACGGGCTTATTATACACGTCGCCGCTTCGTGACGTAGCCTTTGTCACACTTTTTCCGCTTCTTAGTTGATTTTTGCTCTCTCTTTTCCGCTTTTCTCCACCGTTTGCTGCAACAGAATCAAAGTCCTGATGCGGGCTCGTAAAGTCTGGTTTTGCCTGTGGCATTGGGTTTCGCACCGCGTTATACCCCTTCTGAAACAGGGAGGGACGACGATGCGGCGATGTTTTAGTGTACTTATGATGCTCTGGAGCAGCTGGGGGCTTGCGGTATGCCCGGTCTGGTCACCCGCGCAGGCAGAGCAGGAGATCGCCCGGCTCAGTGCGCAAATGGCCCGCTGGGACAAGGCGTACTGGCAGCAGGGCGTCAGCGACGTGAACGACGACGTCTATGACCAACTGGCGGCGCGGCTGAAACAGTGGCGGCACTGCTTTGGCGATGAACCGACGACAGACGCGCTGGCACCTGTGCAGGGTTCGGTCAGGCACCCTGTCAGCCATACCGGGGTGACGAAGGTGGCCGATAAAACCGGGCTGCGGCAGTGGATGCGTTCGCGTCGCGACCTGTGGATCCAGCCAAAGGTGGACGGCGTGGCGGTGACCCTGGTCTACCGTCAGGGGCAACTGGTGCAGGCTACCAGCCGGGGCGACGGGCTGAAAGGTGAAGACTGGACGGCAAAAGTGAAGCGCATCGCCTCAGTGCCCGCTCGGGTAACAGGCCCGCTCGCCAACAGCGTGTTGCAGGGGGAACTCTTCTTACGCCGCGATAACCATATCCAGCACCAGATGGGCGGCATGAACGCGCGGGCAAAAGTCGCCGGGACGATGATGCGGCAGGACGCCAGTACCGTCCTGGATCACATCGGTATTTTTATCTGGGCCTGGCCGGACGGTCCCACCGCGATGGACGAACGCCTGCAGGCCTTAACCCGGGCGGGCTTCACCCTGACCGAACCCTGGACGCAGCGGGTCAGTTCAGTGGAGGAGGCTGAAAAAATGCGTGACCGCTGGCTGACGTCGCCTCTGCCCTTTGTCACCGATGGAATTATTATCCGCTCGGCACAGGAGCCCGCAGGCAGCCGCTGGATGCCCGGGGATGGCAGCTGGGTAGTGGCCTGGAAATATGCCCCGGCCGCACGGGTCGCTGAGGTCCGGGCTATCAACTTTGCCGTGGGGCGTACCGGCAGGATTGCGGTGGTCGCCACCCTCGAGCCCGTGCAGCTTGATGATAAACGGGTGCAGCGCGTCAGTCTGGGGTCGGTGGGTCGTTGGCAGGCACTGGATATTGCGCCGGGCGATCAGGTTCAGGTCAGCCTGGCCGGGCAGGGGATCCCACGGGTGGATAAAGTCGTCTGGCGAGGAATCGACCGACAAAAACCGGTCCCGCCGGAACCGCGTTTTACGCCGCTCACCTGTTTCACTGCCTCGCCGGAATGCCACGAGCAGTTTATGGCCCGGCTGGCCTGGATGAGTTCGAAACACGTGCTCGATATTGAAGGGGCAGGTGAGTCGAGCTGGCGGCTATTACATCAAGCCCTTCATTTGGAGAACATTTTTTCGTGGCTCGGGTGGACTAAAGAGCAGCTCCAGAACACGCCGGGAATGAATGCCACGCGGGGCTTAACCCTGTGGCATCGTTTTGAGTTCGCTCGTAAGCAGCCCTTTATACGGTGGATTGTTGCGATGGGCGTTCCTTTGCCGGGAGCCGCAGTAAAAGCGCTTACTGAGCACTCCTGGCAGCAGTTACGCGATAAAAATGTGGGAAGCTGGCAGCAGCTTCCCGGCGTCGGCACGGAAAAGGCACAAAAGCTGGTCGCGTTTTTTCATGATCCTGCGATCGCCGCCCTGGCGGCCTGGCTGGGAGAACAGGGCATCCAGGGCTTTTAAAGCGATCCGGGTTGTGCTTTCCGCCAGGGCGTTTTTTTATCTTTTGAACTAAAGGTATCGCGTAACTGGTTGTAATCGAAGATATGACGTCCGCCATCCATAACCGGAAGGGACGTTGGCTCCTGGTAGCAGGTTTCCAGCACTGAAAGACAATGTTCATTCCCGGTAGAGACGCCAAGCCAGTTAAGCATCAACCAATAGTTATTTGTGGTGGACCAGGCGTCATTAATCCACCCTAACCGCCGTTTTTGGCTGGAAAGTGCCGGCTGGCTGTACCAGATGAACTGCGGGACTTCGTAAGCCTCTTTACTTGGATTACGAGAACCATGCATATAAATAGATTCCAGCTGTGGATTTTTTTCCAGGCCGTGATCGGAAAAATAAAGGATTGAAGAGGCAGTGTTTTGCAAGCGTTTAGCCACTTCGCCGATAAAGTAATCGGTATAACGAATCGCATTGTTATAGCAATCTTCGTACTTATTTCCTGTATCAAGAACGCCTGCTGATGCAGGGTAGCGGTCACAGGCCATTTCATGGCTGCCATTAATGTGCAGGACAATGAATTTTTTACCGGGGTTTTTTAGTGCCTCTTCAAGAGCGGGTAAAAGTTCGGTGTCATATTGTGTATTAATCCAGTGCAATTTTTGGCTAGTGGAAGCAATGGCCGCAATATAATTATTGCTCTTTCCTGAGTTGCCTTGCGCGCTGATCCACTCCGTGTAATAGCCGGTTTTCCTGGCAATGCTGACAACATTGTCGGCGAGTTTGTCTACAGTGAAATTATCGGGGTCAGCCTGGCTGAGAATCATTGGAACCGCCAGCACCGTGGCCGATGCGGGGGCAATGGCATTCCTGAAGATCAGCGCGTTCTTTTTAAAAGACGACTCGACCGGCGTGGTGTCCTGGTTGAAACCATAAAGCTGCATATTGCTGCGACGCGCAGATTCCCCGACGATAACCACGTAGTTTTCGATACCGGTGCGATGATATTGCAGGGCCGGATAATGCACATTTTGCTGGGTGATTTTGTCAGCTAACGCGTTATCCCGGTGAGCAATAATAAATTCGGAACCGATGTAAAAGGGCGTATTAGTCAGGATCCGCGAACTTAGCGGATAGTAGACCTCCAGGTCCTTGCGCTTTTTAAGCCAGTTTGCGGTGGAGTACCAGCCCATATAGCCAACCAGTAATACCATGCTGATGGTTTTTGCCCGGTCAGACAGATTCTCGCTGAGAGACTTAATGGCATACCATGTAATAACAAAATAGGCGATGACAACGGGTAGGCTATTGATATAGAGCCCCGACATACTTTTAGCTTCAGCAATGTGGGTCGCCAGGATGCTCATGGCAAAAACGGTGTTGAATTCGCTCTGGTAAACATTCCACGTACTGAACGCAAACGCAAAATTAAGCGTCAACAGAACAGTCAGTGCGAAGGCAATAATCTTACCGGGAAGGTAGCGATAGATAGCGGCAGCAGCCAGCAACAGCAGGCTATTACAAATCGCAATGCGCACCATAAAACGAGCCGGTTGCGTGAAATACACCGGCCATAGTTGAATCAATACAGAGCTCAGCAGCAGGATTAAAAAATGGCTGCAGATCTTTTTATCTATGATAAGGACAGAGGCTTTAGCAAATGACATCAGTTCTTAATGCAAATTTTCAAGAGGGTGACAGAGCGGTATTGTATTCGCTTTTCGATATATTATAAGCCCACAAAAATGCTTTTTTCTGTCCATTTTCCTCTTATCCTTTTGTTAAAAACTCAGTGCGAATCGTGTGTGTAATGAAAAACGGGTAGCCCCAGTTTTAAGCGCAGTGCCATCATTCGCAGGGTAAAACCAAAGAGTAGCGTCGTAATCACGATGACATCATTGTTCGAGACGTAATGCTGCAATGCGATGTATAGCAAGGCCGCAGCGAACGAGATGCCGGCGTAAAGCTCTTTCTGGAAAACCAGCGGGATACGCTTACAGAACATATCGCGCAGAACGCCGCCAAATACGCCGGTCACCACGGCGGCGATAGTTGCAATGATCGGGCCTTCCCCCATATCCAGCGCAATCTGCGCGCCAATAATAGAGAACACGATCAGGCCTATTGCGTCCAGTACCAGAAACAGACGTCGAAGATAGGGCATCACAGGGGCAACAATGGTCGTGAGCACAGCAGCAACAGCAACAATCACAACATACTCTGGATGTTTGACCCAGCCGAGAGGATAGTGCCCTAACAAGATATCGCGAACAGAACCCCCGCCGAGTGCCGTTGCGGTGGCGATAATGATGACACCAAACGTGTCCATACGACGACGCCCGGCAGCCAGCGCACCGGTCATCGCTTCGGCCGTAATTCCGACCAGATAAAGAATGTGTAAAAGCATTGTCGCCCCCCAGAAAACTCGCAGCAGAGTAGCCTTTTGTGGAGCAGATCACGATTGAGATTTTCTAAGGCGAAGATTTTTAGCTTAGTTAAGCTAATCCGTTAACGGCATTTTTATCAGTGATGAGCTAAGAATTATTCTTGAACGATAGTTTATGGCATGAGAAAAACTAATGGGTAACTCACGCTGAGCTACCCATCATGATTATTCGATGTTCTGAATTTGCTCGCGCATTTGTTCAATCAACACCTTCAGCTCAATGGCTGAGTTAGTCACTTCGGCATTGATTGATTTCGACGCCAGGGTGTTCGATTCGCGGTTGAACTCCTGCATCATAAAGTCGAGACGGCGGCCTACGGCCTCTTTCTTCTTCAGAATGTTGTAGGTCTCTTTGACGTGTGCTTCCAGACGGTCCAGCTCTTCGGCAACATCGATACGCTGGGCCATCAGTACCAGCTCCTGCTCGAGACGGTTATTTTCCAGCTGAACTTCGGCATCTTCCAGCTTGGCGACCAGACGCTCACGCTGCCACTGCAGGATCTCTGGCATATGGGAACGGACTTTCACCACTTCGCCGCTCACGCCTTCCAGACGCTGCTCGATCAGGGCTTTCAGCGCCTGACCTTCGGTTTCACGGGCAACGATGAAATCGTCCAGCGTACCGTCCAGCGCAGCCAGGATCTCAGTGGTAATCGCGTCCAGATCCTGTTCGCCAGCCGCCATCACCCCTGGCCAGCGCAGAATATCTACCGGGTTGATTTCGCCTTCGTCGCTCTGCATTTTGACCCAGTTAGCGGCGTTCACCAGCTGTTTAGCCAGTTTTTCATTGAGGATCAGCTCCCCTTGCGCGCTTGCATCAGGCTCAAAACGCAGGTTGCATTCAACCTTTCCACGCGTCAGGCGAGCACGAATACGCTCACGAACCACAGGCTCAAGACTGCGGAACTGCTCCGGCATACGGAAATAGGTTTCAAGATAGCGTTGGTTTACCGAGCGCATTTCCCAGGTCGCGCTGCCCCAGCTTCCCTTGATTTCACGGCGGGCGTAGGCGGTCATACTGCGGATCATAGACATTTCCGTTTTTAAGGAGAGATGGGGGGATTATAGCTTTCGGGGCTTTCTCAGGATAGGAATAAGCGCGTTTAATCCGTATAATGCGCAGCCACATTCGTTTCAAGCCGGAGATATCATCATGCGTCCATCAGGTCGTAGCGCCAACCAGGTGCGCCCCGTCACCCTGACCCGTAACTATACAAAACACGCTGAAGGCTCTGTGCTTGTTGAATTTGGTGACACCAAAGTGCTGTGCACCGCCTCCATCGAAGAGGGTGTGCCACGCTTCCTGAAAGGCCAGGGGCAGGGCTGGATCACCGCTGAGTACGGCATGCTGCCACGCTCGACCCATACCCGTAACGCCCGCGAAGCGGCGAAGGGTAAACAGGGCGGCCGCACCATGGAAATCCAGCGTCTGATCGCGCGTGCGCTGCGCGCTGCGGTTGATCTGAAAACGCTGGGCGAATTCACCATCACCCTGGACTGCGACGTGATCCAGGCAGACGGCGGCACCCGCACTGCTTCCATTACCGGTGCCTGTGTAGCGCTGGCCGATGCCCTGAACAAACTGGTCGCGGCCGGTAAGCTGAAAGCTAACCCGCTGAAAGGCATGGTTGCGGCGGTGTCTGTTGGGATCGTTAATGGCGAAGCGCTGTGCGATCTGGAGTACGTTGAAGACTCCGCGGCAGAAACCGACATGAACGTGGTGATGACCGAAGACGGTCGTATCATCGAGGTGCAGGGCACTGCAGAGGGTGAGCCGTTTACCCATGAAGAACTTCTCGCGCTGTTGGCGTTAGCCCGAGAGGGAATCGAATCTATCGTAACGACGCAGAAGGCGGCGTTAGAAAATTGATTTTAAAGGCGACTGATGAGTCGCCTTTTTTTTGTCCGTAGAAAAGCATAAGTAAGATGAGGAGCGAATCCATGAAACCCTATCAGCGCCAGTTTATTGAGTTTGCGCTTAGCAAGCAGGTACTTAAGTTTGGCGAATTTACGCTGAAATCCGGGCGCAAGAGCCCTTATTTCTTTAACGCCGGGCTGTTTAATACCGGGCGCGATCTGGCACTGTTAGGTCGCTTCTATGCCGAAGCGCTGGTGAATTCCGGGATTGAATTCGACCTGCTGTTTGGCCCGGCGTACAAAGGTATTCCGATTGCCACCACCACCGCCGTAGCGCTGGCGGAGCATCACGATCGCGACGTGCCGTACTGCTTTAATCGTAAAGAGGCTAAAACCCATGGCGAAGGCGGTAATCTGGTCGGTAGCGCGCTGCAGGGCCGCGTCATGCTGGTGGACGATGTGATCACTGCGGGTACCGCCATACGTGAATCGATGGAGATTATCCAGGCGAACAACGCAACGCTGGCGGGCGTACTGATTTCGCTGGACCGCCAGGAACGCGGACGTGGCGATATTTCTGCCATTCAGGAAGTGGAGCGCGACTACAGCTGCAAAGTGACCTCAATCATCACTCTGAAAGACCTGATTGTCTGGCTGGAAGAGAAACCGGAGATGGCGGAAAACCTGGCGGCAGTACGCGCCTATCGGGAAGCATTCGGCGTTTGATTTTTAATCCCGGCAGCCAGCTGCCGGGATTGGCTTAAATCAACTTCGCCCCCTGGGTGTTCACGTAGAGCGAATAGATTGAGGTACTGGAGGCCATGAACAGGCGATTGCGCTGTTCACCGCCGAAGCACAGGTTCGCACAGCGTTCCGGCAGCTGGATGGTGCCGATGTGTTTTCCCTGTGGATTGAAAACGCGCACGCCATCAAGTTCTTCGGTACCCGTCCCCCATCCGCACCACAAATTGCCATCAACATCGCAGGCGATGCCATCCGCCGTACCGTTGCCACAATCGATATGCACCCGTTTGTTTTGCAGGGTGTTATTCACCACATCCCACGCCAGAATCAGCCGGTTTGGTGTCGCGCGGCTCTCCACCACGAACAGGGTTTTTTCATCGGGTGAGAAGCACAGGCCGTTCGGCCCTTTCACATCCCCCAGCACGACCTCCAGCTTGCGGCTTTCGGGATCCAGGCGATAAACATTCTGCGGCAGCTGCGGGGTGGCCTGATGACCTTCATAAAAGCCTGCAATGCCGAAGGGGGGATCGGTGAACCAGACGGAGCCATCTGATTTCACCACAATATCATTTGGCGAATTGAGGGGCTTGCCATCGAAGCTGTCGGCCAGCACCCTGATGGTGCCGTCGAACTCGGTGCGGGTAATGCGGCGGGTGTCGTGTTCACAGCTTATCAGGCGGCCTTGCCTGTCACGGGCGTGGCCATTCGTATAGTTGGCGGGATGGCGGAATACATCGGTTTCACCTGTCACTTCATTCCAGCGCATGATGGCATTGTTGGGGATATCGCTCCATAGCAGCATCCGCATGTCGCCAAACCAAACCGGTCCTTCTGCCCACCGGTTGCCAGTGGCGATTTGTTCAACCTTCGCGCTGGAAAGCATATAGCGGCGAAAGCTATCATCCACCGCGATGATGCGCGGATCGGGATAACGTGCAGAGGGGGCCCAGGCCGCTACGCTTTTTGGGCTTAGCATCAGAGATGCCGTCGCCAGACTGCCCAGTTTCAGTAAATCACGTCGTGAGGTTGCCATCGTTTTTTCCTTGCCGTGGGTTTTCGATCCGTTTAGCGGATGTTAGGAGAGCCTACGGCGTGGAACATCTGGCAATTCAACGAATTGTATTGGGCTTAATGACAAATCGCGGGAGAAGAACATGCAGCCATGCGCTGGCTGCATGCTGTATTTTACTGCAGCTGCGCGGCGACTAACGGCCAGCGGGCGTCAAAATCATCCGTTGGGCGATATTTGAATTCACTGCGCACAAAGCGGGAGAGCATTCCTTCACAGAAGGCCAGCACCTGCCCGGCAAGCAGCGATTCATCCATGCTATAACCCTCGCCTTCACGCATCTTCTTTTCGCGCAATACCTGGCGCAGCTGCGCTTCAATGCGCTCAAACAGCTGGTTAATACGCCCCTGCAGCCTGTCCTGCTCAAACATCAGCGCGTGGCCGGTCAGGATACGGGTCAAACCCGGATTGCGCTCGCCGAAACCGAGGATCAGCTGAACAATCAGACGCAGCCGTGCGGTGGTGTCTTTTTCATCCTTCAGGATCAGGTTGATACGCGTGATCAGGCTGTCTTCGATAAACTCGATCAGGCTGTCGAACATCCGCGTTTTGCTGGGGAAATGACGGTACAGCGCCGCTTCCGACACGCCCACAGAGGCGGCCAGTTTCGCGGTGGTGATGCGTTGACTGCCATCGCTGGATTCAAGCATCAGAGCCAGAGATTGAAGTATTTCTTCGCGACGATTCCTTTTCGCTGTTTGTTTTTCTGCCATGTTGCAAAATACCCCTGAAAATAAGCACTTGTCAGGCTGACATCCACACAACGACCGCAAACAGACGTTTGCGGTTTGTTAATACGTTATTAGATTGTGGGATGCGTTTAGCCGGGTTTATTTACGCCCGGAATGGCCGAAGCCGCCTTCGCCGCGATCGGTGGCGTCGAAGTCTTCTACCAGATTAAATTCAGCCTGTACCACCGGGACGAATACCATCTGGGCAACACGCTCGCCCGGTTGAATGGTGAAGCTGTCCTGGCCACGGTTCCAGACGGAGACCATCAGCTGACCCTGATAGTCGGAATCGATCAGTCCCACCAGGTTGCCCAGCACGATACCATGCTTATGGCCCAGGCCAGAACGCGGCAGAATTACCGCCGCCAGAGAGGCATCGGCAATGTGGATGGCAAGACCGGTCGGCAGCAGCGTGGTGGCGCCTGGCGCCAGCTCTACGGCGTCGTCGAGGCAGGCGCGCAGGTCAAGACCGGCAGAGCCGGAAGTGGCATAGGTCGGCAGCGGGAATTGCTGGCCAACACGCGGGTCCAGAATCTTAACGTCGATTTTTTTCATCATAACGGGTAACGATCTCGTCCAGTAATAGTTGGCCCAGGAGTTCCTTGCGCTCAAGCGGTAAGACTTTATCTCCATCCTGCCAGAATAGGTGCAATGCGTTGCTGTCGCTGTTAAATCCTTGGGTGGCCAGCGATACGTCGTTCGCGCAAATCAAATCGAGGTTTTTGCGGGTACGTTTTTGCCGGGCATATTCTTCCACATTATTCGTTTCAGCGGCAAACCCAACAACGTAAGGCCGACGATCTTTTAGCGCGGCGACACCGGCAACGATATCCGGGTTTTTCACCATTTTTATCGTGATTTCATCGCCTTGCTTTTTGATTTTCTCATCCGCCACGGCGGCTGCGCGGTAGTCTGCCACGGCGGCACAGCCAATAAAAATCTGCTGCTGTTGCGCCTGCGCCTGGACGGCCGCTTCCATCTCCTGTGCGGTTGTCACATCAATGCGCTGCACCCGCGGCGGCGTCGGCAGCGACACCGGGCCGCTGACCAGCGTGACCCTGGCTCCGCGCTGCGCGGCGGCGGCGGCAATCGCAAAGCCCATCTTGCCGGAGCTTTGGTTCGTGATATAGCGCACCGGATCCAACGGCTCACGCGTCGGACCCGCGGTAATCATGATGCTGAGATGTTGCAGATCGTTGACAGGTGAAAAATGGCTGGCGGCCAGATCCACAATCGCCAGCGGATCCAGCATGCGGCCCGGGCCGATATCGCCACAGGCCTGGCTGCCGCTGTCCGGCCCCCAGATCAGCAGGCCGCGGGAAGCCAGCGTTTCAAGGTTATGCTGGGTGGCCGCGTTGCGGTACATCTGCTGGTTCATGGCAGGCACCACGGCGACCGGCGCGGGCGTGGCCAGGCAGATGGTGGAGACCAGATCGTTGGCCATGCCGGCAGCCACGCGGGCGATGAGATCGGCGGTGGCCGGCGCGAGGATGACTAAATCTGCCCATTTCCCCAGCTCGATATGGCCCATGGCGGCTTCTGCGGCGGGATCGAGCAGGCTGTCCGACACCGGGTAGCCCGAAACGGCCTGCAGGCTCAATGGCGTAATGAACGCTTTGCCCCCTTCGGTTATTGCCACCCGCACGTCCGCGCCGCGCTCGCGCAAACGGCGCACCAGTTCCGGCGTTTTATAGGCCGCAATGCCGCCGCTGACGCCGAGAACGATTTTTTTACCGGCCAGGCTCATCATGATTCTTTCCTGTTGGGTTCACCTGAGAGGCGAGCATTTTATCACAATCCGAAATGCATCGGGATGTTGTCCACCCGCCACTTTGCGAGGGGCCACGCAAGACCAGAAATCCGCCATCGTGAGGAACCCGGGTCTGTGGCAGCATAGCCTGACGATGGAGGAGGAGAGAGTATGGATACATCATCCCCGCAGTTGCCGCGGGAAAAAATGCTCGCTGATGGCGCGACGACGCTGACGGACGATGAACTGCTGGCGCTGTTCCTGCGAACCGGAACGCGAAGTAAAAGCGTTTTCACGCTTTCTAAAGACCTGCTGCAGCATTTTGGCTCTCTGCATGGCTTGCTGACTGCCGAGCTGGCGGCCTTCAGGCGGGTCGACGGGATCGGTATTGCGACCTTCGCCCAGCTCAGGGGCATTGCGGAGCTTGCCCGTCGCTACTACTGCTCGGGGATCAGGCGAGAAAGCCCGCTGGAGAATCCGGAGATGACCCGGGAGTTTGTGCACAGCCAGCTGGCGGAAGAGGAGCGAGAAATTTTCATGGTGATTTTCCTCGATAATCAAAACCGGGTGCTGAAACATTCCCGGTTATTTTCGGGAACTCTAAGCCATGTGGAGGTGCATCCACGAGAAATTGTGCGCGAAGCGATAAAAGTGAATGCCGCTGGCGTGATCCTCGCGCATAATCATCCCTCAGGGCGCGCCGAACCGAGCAAAGCCGACAGAGACGTGACCGCACGCATCATGAAATGCTGTCAATTCATGGACATTCGTGTTCTTGACCATCTGGTGATAGGTCGCGGGGAGTACGTTTCGTTTGCTGAACGTGGATGGATTTAAGCCATTTCTCGCGATCCATCGGGATCTTTGTCTGTTCGGGACTTGAGCACATCCTCGAGTCAGCGTATACTACGCCACCTTTGAGAATCTCGGGTTTGGCAATTGGGCCTGGCAATCGATGGTTCACTTAGAACTGCGATGACTGGGCTGTAAAGCCTGACGAGGCGCCGATACCCCATACGAAGCTCGAGCTAATTTGATTTTTGGAGAATAGACATGTCCCGAGTCTGCCAAGTTACTGGCAAGCGTCCGGTGACCGGTAACAACCGTTCCCACGCACTGAACGCGACTAAACGCCGTTTCCTGCCGAACCTGCACTCTCACCGTTTCTGGGTTGAGAGCGAGAAGCGTTTTGTCACCCTGCGTGTATCTGCTAAAGGTATGCGTGTTATTGATAAGAAAGGCATCGATACAGTTCTGTCCGAACTGCGTGCCCGTGGCGAAAAGTACTAAGTACTTAAAGAGGAAATAAATCATGGCTAAAGGTATTCGTGAGAAAATCAAGCTGGTTTCTTCTGCTGGTACAGGTCACTTCTACACCACCACGAAGAACAAACGTACTAAGCCGGAAAAACTGGAACTGAAAAAGTTCGATCCAGTTGTACGCCAGCACGTACTGTACAAAGAAGCTAAAATTAAATAATTTTAGACTCCTTGTACTGAAAAACCCCGCAACTGCGGGGTTTTTTGCATTCTGCATCTCAACGGAGGAACCATGCCTGAATTACCTGAGGTAGAGACCAGCCGCCGTGGCATTGAGCCCCACCTGGTCGGTGCGACCATTCTTCACGCTGTCGTCCGCAACGGTCGTCTCCGCTGGCCGGTTTCAGATGAGATCCACGCGCTCAGCGATAAACCCGTCCTCAGCGTACAGCGCCGCGCGAAGTACCTGCTGCTGGAGCTGCCTGATGGCTGGATCATCATCCATCTGGGGATGTCCGGGAGCTTACGTATCCTCAGCGAAGAGCTGCCTGCTGAAAAACATGACCATGTCGACCTGGTGATGAGCAACGGTAAAGTCCTGCGCTATACCGATCCTCGCCGCTTTGGCGCCTGGCTGTGGACCAAAGAGCTGGAAGGGCATAACGTGCTGGCGCATCTGGGGCCGGAACCGCTTTCAGATGACTTTGATGCGGAATACCTGAAAGCGAAGTGCGCGAAGAAGAAAAGCCCGATTAAACCCTGGCTGATGGATAACAAGCTGGTGGTCGGCGTGGGTAACATCTACGCCAGCGAATCGCTCTTTGCCGCCGGGATCCATCCCGATCGCCTGGCCTCCTCGCTTTCCGCGCAAGAGTGCGAGCTGCTGGTCAGGGTGATCAAAGCGGTGCTGCTGCGTTCGATTGAGCAGGGCGGAACCACCCTGAAGGACTTCCTGCAGAGCGACGGTAAGCCGGGCTACTTTGCCCAGGAGCTGCAGGTGTATGGTCGTAAAGATGAGCCGTGCCGGGTCTGCGGTGCGCCGATTGTGGCCACGAAGCACGCTCAGCGCGCCACCTTCTACTGCCGACAGTGCCAGAAATAACGGATTTCCAGGCCCGGTAAGCGCAGCGCTACCGGGCAAAAGGCAGGAACTACTTCAGCTTGTCCATCAATGCCTGATGCACGACAGCAGGCAGGAAATGGGTGACATCACCCGCGTGGCGCGCCACCTCTTTCACCAGCGAAGAGGAGATAAACGACCACTCTTTGGATGGCATCAGGAAGACGCTCTCCAGCTCGGGCATCAGATGGCGATTCATGTGCGCCAGCTGCATTTCATATTCAAAATCGGCTACCGCACGCAGGCCGCGAATCAGGATATTGGCCTGCTGAGCGCGAGCAAAATTCGCCATCAGGTCACTGAAGCCCACGACGTCCACATTCGGCAGGTGCGCGGTGGCGGCTTTCGCCAGGGCAACCCGCTCCTCAAGGTCGAACAGCGGCTTTTTGCTGGGGCTGGCGGCAATCGCCAGAACCACCGTATCAAACATGCTGGCGGCACGGGTGACGATGTCGATGTGACCGTTGGTAATGGGATCGAAGGTACCCGGATAGATCGCTTTTGTGCTCATGGCTCACGCTTTCTCTGAGTAGCCGCGGTTCAGCGCCCACAGCTCGGTGTATTTATTGAAAGTATACTGAGCGTTAACCACCGCCAGTAACCAACCCTGTTTACCGTCCAACACACCACCACGCAGTACCAGTGTCTTCAGGAACGCCCCTGCGGTGTGGCTGAAGATACCCGCCAGCGAGGTTGTTTTACCGCGCTGATGACGCTCCTGAGCCCAGGCCGTGGCGTAGTTAAGCTGTTTACGCTGGAAGCTGGCGAAATCACGGCAGGTGAGGTGCAGCAGATCGCCGTCGAGGGCAACCACGTGCGCGCCGTCGCAGGCCAGCGATTCATGCACCAGGTTGTCGTTGTATTGAAAGCGCGTGCGTGGGTACAGGCGCATCACGCGATCGGGATACCAGCCGCTGTGACGCATAAAGCGGCCCAGAAAGTAGTTGCGCCGGGCGATGCTGTAGACGGCATCGGGCTGAGGTGCCGCCAGCACGCGCTGGATGGCCTGTTGCAGCTCTGGCGTGACGCGCTCGTCGGTATCGATCATCAACACATACTCGCCGGTGGCGAACCGCTGCGCGCGCTGGCGCTGGGTGCCATAGCCCTGCCAGTCGGTATTGATATAGACCTGTACGCCGGCCGCGCGGGCGACCTCCACCGTGGCGTCGGTGCTGCCAGAATCGAGCAGGACGATCTCATCGGCCCAGGCTACGGAGGCAAGGCAATCCGGCAGCAGGTCTGCGGCGTTTTTGGCGATCATCACGACCGACAGACGCGCAGACATTAGTGGCTCCGCACGGGCAGATAAGGTTGCAGAAGCTGCAGCAGACGGGTCAATGCGCCCTGATTCTGATGCAGTACTTCGACAGCGTGGCGGCCATACCACAGACGATAGTCTTCGTCGGTCAGCAGGGTCGAGATTTCTTTCACGATTGAATTGGCATCGGTGACCGTAATCAGCCCGTCAGCCTGCTGCAGTTTGGCGCAGATATCTTTGAAGTTGAAGGTGTGCGGCCCCATCAGCACAGGAATGGCGTGCGCTGCCGGTTCAAGCGGGTTATGCCCGCCGCGCTCCACGAGGCTACCGCCAACAAAGGCCAGGTCGGCAATTCCGTACAGCAACATCAGCTCGCCCATGGTGTCGCCAATCACCACCTGGGTGCTGGAGGAGGGGATTTCACCGCTGCTGCGCATAATGAAGCTGAATCCGCCTTTCTGCACCATGTCACGGGCGTCTTTAAAACGCTCAGGATGACGTGGCACCAGAATTAACAGCAGATCCGGGAAGCTTTCCAGAAGCTGGCGATGCGCCTGGAGGATAATCTCTTCTTCGCCGTCGTGGGTGCTGGTGGCGATCCACACTTTACGGCGCGGTGCCCACTGGCGACGCAGGGTCACCGCTCTTGCAGCCAGCTCCGGGGTAACCGAAATATCAAACTTCAGGCTACCGGTGACCGCCAGCTGATTGCGCTTCAGGCCCAGCGACAGGAATCGCGCACCGTCTTCTTCATTCTGGGCGGCGATCAGGGTGATTTTACTCAGCAGGCGGCGCATAAATTTGCCCAGCTTGCCATACCCCTTCGCAGAGCGTTCCGACAGGCGGGCGTTGGCCACCACCAGCGGAATTTTACGGCTGTGCAGGGCAGAAATCATATTGGGCCACAGTTCAGTTTCCATCACGATCACCAGCTTAGGGCGCACGGTATTAAGGAAACGGTTCATGGCGCAGGGTAAATCGTAAGGCAGATAGACGTGATGCACGTCTTTGCCAAAGGCGGACATGGCGCGTTCGGAACCGGTTGGCGTCATGGTGGTGACGGTGATCGGCAATGACGGATAGCGGTGGCGCAGGGCGCGGACCAGTGGAATGGCCGCCAGCGTTTCGCCCACGGACACGGAGTGGAGAAGGATACCGTCTGGCGCAACTTTGTTGCGGCAGAAACCATAGCGTTCAGCCCAGCGTTTACGGTAGGCAGGCGCTTTACGGCTACGTAGCAGCAGTCGTAGCCACACCAGTGGCTGAATAATGTAGAGCAGAGCGGTATACAACAATTCCAAGCGATTATCCGTTTTTTCAGTTTCGGCGGGCAAATTCTAAGCATTTAGGCCGTTTAAAGCTATCTCTTTGGCGCTTTTGCTCAGCCATTTGCCTGTGTTACGTGCGTTCACAGATAAAAAAACGGGCATTCAATGCCCGTTTAATGATTTCTGCTTAACGTTCCGCTTCCGGCAGTTCGTTCAGATGGTAGGTGACGCGCTCCGACAGGCCGCGAATATCCCCCCCGGTGATGTAGTAGCTGTCGTCCTTCTGGTTCGGGTTACTGACCGCATACCCCAGCATCTTGTTGATCAGCGTCGCCACCTGGAAATGGTTGAGCGGGGCCTGTGGGCTGATGGCGCTCATCGCATACGCCGGATCGTTACTGAAGTAGAGGAACGGCACCTGGGCAATCGGCATTTCGACAATCGAGTGGCCGAACAGCCCGCCGTCACCGACGCGTTCGCCGTGATCCGAGGTAATAAACACCAGCACCGGCAGTTTAGATTTCGCCATCGCGGTACGGATCGCCGAGGCCAGCTCTTTGTCGTACAGGCGCACGGCATCATCGTACTCATTTTTCTTCTGCGCCACGTCGTCGCTCAGGCGTGGGGTAGAGAATTTGGCGAAGCCCTGCGGGATGTTGCGCTCATAAGGAATATGCGGCGCACGGCTGTTCAGCACCATCAGGAAAGGTTTGTTCCAGTCCAGCTTCGCCTGTTCAACGGACGGCGTCAGTACCACGTCGGCACCCACATCCGGCGCCGGGCGGATCTGCGTATCTTCCCACAGGTCGATATCATGGATGCCAATCCAGTTGCTCAGCCCTTCCAGACCCTGGGCGGAGATAAACGCCGTCTGGTAGCCCTGCTTTTTGGCATTGGTGAAGATATTGGTCGATTTTGACTTATAGGCGTCGTAGTTGTCCGGTTCGCGCAGGTTATTGACCAGCATAGGGATCGCCACGCGGGTCGAGACCGCATTGGAGACGATCAGACGACCCGTACCCTGATACTGTTGCAGCAGCGCCTTCAGTTCCGGCGTGGTGTCGCGTTCGTAGCCCAGGGCGCTGACATGATGCGGGTTGAGACTCTCGCCAATCGCCAGGATGATGGAATATTTCCCGGCGTGGCTGCCCTCCACCGGTGTGACCTGATAGGGCTCATAGTGCGTCACGCTCTGGTTTTCGCCGGAAAGGGCTTCCGGGATCAGGCGAATGGTACTGTAACTCATGGCCGACAGACCGTTGCGCAGTAAAGAGTGGCGCAGGTCCGGGTTGAATTTATACATCTGCCCGTCGATGGCTTTATAGAACTGACCCGCGAACATCACCAGAATAGCCAGCAGGCACGGCATCGCCACCCACTTATGCCACTGCGGCGCCAGACGACGGGTAAAGACCAGCGCAAAGATCACCGCGACGGCCATGATGGCAAAGTAGATCCCAAGCGATCCCAGACTGTCCGTAATGCCGCTGGCGATGTCTTTGGTTTCGACAAAGGCCAGCCAGACTTCACTCGGGCCGTAAAACTGGCCGTAGAACTGGTAATAGACCGCTTCCGATATCTGTACGATAAAGGTGACCGCCAGCAGCAGACGGGTCAGGAAAAAGCGGGCGCTGACGGCCGCCAGCACGGAAATGATCAGATACAGCGACATGTCGCTGGATTTCGGCTGATAAACATGGTCTTTCAGCAGGATGATGATTTCACACAGGGAAAACAGCACCAGGAAAACCAGCGTGAGGATCACGGTACGCAGGATATTGCGGCGCGGCGTGAGTGACGAACGTGAGGATGTTTTAAACATGAACGGACTCAAGGTTACTTAAAACTTTTTAGTCAGCGGGCGAATGGCTTTACCGAAACCAAAGCGCAGTGCACGAACCAGGGTTGGGCGTTGATGCAGTCCTTTACGCCAGATATCCTCAAACAGGCTGAACCAGCGTGCGGCGACCGCTTCGCGGGAGTAAACCTGCAGACGTTTGTCGCCCTGCTCGCGCATCTGGCGATACAGTTCCGGCGAGTTTTTCAGCCGCATAATGGCATCAAAGGCTTCGTCTGGCGTTTTGGCGATCAGGTAGTCGAACTCGCTTTCGCGGATTGCGCGGTACGAAGGCTCGTCGTCGCAGATCATAACAGTGCGTCCAAGCCAGTTGTTAATCAGCTTGCTGGCAGGTTTACGGGCCAGTTTGTGGTCGTGTGATTTGCGGAAGCTGATACAGACGTCCACGTCCTGGTAGTCAGTCCAGTTATCAAAGGAGATGCGCAGGTCAATGCCCTGCTCAGCAAGGCGCTGCTTAAAGGCCTCGCTGCGGAATGCCTCCGGGAAGCTGTCCACGCGGCCAAAAAAGGCCACGGTTTTGACGGTTTCATCGGTACGTTCGCGCGGTTTCACTCCCGGCTGCGGCCAGTAGGGAACAAAAACACCGTTGCTACGGTTATCGGCTTCCGGGTTCTGATCCACGACCACGTCAGCACCAATCACCGGTGGGCGGTCGGCACGGGCGACGACGGTCACGCCACGCCAGGGTTTGACGCGCGATCCAAAATCATCGTTATGCATCAGATTGATGGCATCCGGGCGACACTCCGAACCAAACGAGCACTCGATGTCGTCACCGTAATAGTGTTTCAGCGCCAGGGTGGTCTGGAACGTCCAGCCGCCGCGCCCGCCGCAGTAGAAACGCTCCGGGATGGTATCCGGATTGACGCGGTTATCCAGCAGCGTCTGGAAGTCTGCATAGTTTTTTGCGATGAAATCAGCGCGGGAGACCGCGTGTAATTTAAGTTTGCTCATAATGTTCGTTAGCCGATGATTTTCTTAAGGCGGAAGTAACGACGTCCCAGACGCCAGCGCTGACGCAAACCACGGGCGTTTTGCCAGATCATCGACCAGATGCCGCGATCGAACAGTTCCTGGGTGATTTCGCGTTTTTTCGCGCTGTCTTCGATATTGTTAATGCTGTGCAGAATACCTAATCCCTCTTTGGCAATTTGCCACTGGCAGGCCGGGGCGCGCTTCACCTGTTCCGGGTAGCGTTTATTGATGGCATCCAGCATTTCAAGGATTTTCATATAGTGACGCGAAGAGCGCATCCGCGTGTCGTCGGTGCCTGGCGTGTGTGATACCGAGGCAGAATGGATCAGATAGTCATAATAGACTTCGTCAATATACTGCACGCGTTTGGCGGTCAGCAGCACTTCCGTAGTCCAGGGAATATCCTGATGACGCAGGCCGTGTTCGAAGGTAAAACCCTGCGCTTTGATAAAGGCGTGGCGATAGATATTCAGCCAGGTGACGTGCAGGAATTTGCGCGAGGCCAGCGCCATCTGCAGCCACTCCGGGCCGTCCAGCACCCCTGTTGAAGCCAGCTTGTCGGACGGAAAAATCTTTTTCGACGGACGGCCGTCGTCATAAATATAGGTGCCGTTGCAGGTCGCCACATCCAGCTGGCCCGCGAAAGCGATATCCAACAGTCTTGGGTACATGCCAGGGTAAATAACATCATCAATATCGGGGAAGGCAACGTATTCGCCGGTCGCCAGCGCAAGACCGGTATTGCGTGCGGCCGATACGCCGCCATTAGGCTGATCGATTATCTGGAAATGGCTAAATTCACTGGCATAGCGGGCAATGATTTCCGCTGAACGATCCGTTGATCCATCATTAACAATAACGAGTTCCAGGCTCGATAAATTCTGCTGTTTAATGCTGTCAAAAAAAGCGCTCAGGAATTTTTCGCCATTATAAACGGCAACGATGAGGCTTAATTGAGGCGTTTCAGACATGCTTTCTCCGTAAAAATACGCAGCAATAAAAAGGGTATAACGAGGCCATTTGTTGGCAATTCGACAGCCGACAGGCTAAAGCGTTCCGCGCCAGGGTGATTATCCCACTGGCGCGTCAGATTGATCAGGACGTTTGCTTTTCTCTCTGGGCAGGGCGCAGGGCACACATGCCAACCAGCAGGCCGGTCAGTAACATATACTGCTCCAGATAGTGATCTTTGAGATTGTGATCGACCATGGTTCGGCAGAAGAAGCCAACGGTAAAGAGCAGCAGGAACATCCCCACCATCATGTTGCCGCGACGGAACTCCCGCCAGCCGATGTACCAGCAGCCCACCAGCAGAATTAGCCAGCCTGCAATACCAATCACACCGTTCTGAATACCAAATTCAATCAGGCCGTAGTGGCTATGGGGAATATTAATACGGTTATCCTGGGTATCCCGACGCAGTACGTAGCGGAAGGCCTCTTTGCGCTCTCCGATCCCTGCAGGATGTTTGGCAATAAGCTGCCAACCCTGATGGAAGAAGCTGGCACGACAGCCGTTGGAATGATCCATTGGCTTCCCAAACCCATTTAGGGGAATCATACCGTCCGTTTTATTGTAGCAATAGCTGGTAAACGGCGCGTTCCAGCCCGTTATGGCATCGCTTTCCAGACTTTGCCAGCGTGGGTCAGATTTCCATGAAGCGTAGCCCAGTAACACCGAGGCAATGATAATTCCGACAAGGATACCGCCTGTGGCGACGACCCGGCTGCGCCGCATGCTGTGCAGGCTCAGCAGGAAAAAGGTCGAAAACAGGCTGCCGATCAGGCCAATGGTACCCCAGCGGGAATCAACCAGCGCGGTACACAGCAGGTTACTGAGCAGCATTAATGCCAACAAAGGCGTTTTCAGGCGCAGGAAGCGTTGATGTAACAGGCCCCGCGCCAGCAACTCGGCCATTAAAAAGCCGGTGATCATGTTGACCTGGAAACTCATGCGGGTGCGGTTATAGACGATCCGCGTTTCGCCCCAGTGGATATAACCGTCGCGCCAGTAGAGCCAGACTGAATCCAGCAAATGTACGCAGACCACGCCCCAGAAAAAGAGGATGACTAATGTAAAGAAGCGGGCGGCGGTCATGGAGGGGAATGTCCGCTGGATAGCCGGTAATAATACCAGGCCAGCGCAGAACAGTAATACCGGGCGTAGCCACTGGCCACTCCATGCAGAAACCATTTCTTTTATGTCGGGGGCGACAAAAAAGCCATTAATCACGATAAAGAAAGTTAACGCCCATATCACAATAAGAACGAACTTAATTTTGCTTAAATCCAGCCGTTGTCTGGTTGTTATCTCACTAAAGAACAGGCCAAGTGCCACGGCGACGATTGGGTAAATCAATCCATTGCGGTGAAACGGCAGCTGATCGTTGGGAATAGGCCACATAAAACATAAAGCCAGTACAGCAAGGACTAACAGACCTGTCAGAATGTTACGAGTATTTGTCATATATTTTAGGCTGGTTAAGGATTTTTCGGTTCTTGACCGGCTGGTTAATAACGCTGTGAGCGATCTCCACGGTTTTTCCGTGGGAAATAAAAAGCCAGAGAAAACTATCACAAATGCCTGACCTACAGAAGGACAATGTTTGTAAGCAAGAATAATCCGTTACGCGCTTTCCGGCGCCAGGCTTTATGTATTACCTAAGCCGTAACGGTTATAATTTGTTGTTATGGCAAGTCCTTGCACAATAAACAGGAAAAGTATGCATATCGTTCACACTGAAGCAGACGGTGGTAAGGGCGGTCAGCCATTACGCATCATTAATGAGTCCTTAGGGATGATTCAGCGCGGCCATCAAGTGACCATACTTTGCCCGGAGAGTGCACCGCTACACGGTCTGGCCCGCGATGCCGGGTTAACGGTGGTGACTATGCCGCTTCGGCGTAAAAACCTGCATAACCTGCAGCTACTGCGCCGCTGGCTAAAAGAGAACCGCCCGTCCGTTGATGTCATCAACAGTCACAATTCCGCCGATACCTGGCTGGTGGCGCTGGCCAATCTTACGCTGTCTAACCCGGTTCCGCTGGTGCGTACCCGTCACGCCTCGGGTGTCCCGCGTAATAACTGGACTACCCGCTGGCTGTTTCGCAAAGCCTGCGCCCATATCGTGACCACCGGTGAGGCGCTGCGTCAGCAGATGGCGGATATCGGTGTGCCGATGGCCCAGAGCACGTCCGTGCCGAGCGGCGTGGACACGCAGCGTTTTCATCCGGCGGATAAACAGGCTGCCCGTGAACATTGCGGCCTGTCGCAGGAGGATTTCTGGCTGGGTGTGGTGTCGCACCTGCGGCCTAACAAAGGCCATAGCGTGCTGCTGCGTGCGTTAGCCGCCATAGACAACCCGCACATCAGGCTGGCGATCGTCGGTGAAGGGCCGCATAAAGCGACGCTGGAGCAGGAGATTATCGACCTCGGCTTGCAGCAGCGGGTCGTAATGGCGGGACACCGCAGCGATCCAGAGCGCTGGTTCCCGGCCTTTGATGTTGCGCTCAGCCCGTCGCACGATATGGAAGGTGTTCCGCAGGGCGTTCTGCAGTCACTGGCTTCGCGAATTGCGACCATTGCCACCGACGCGGGCGGTACGGCAGATGCGGTGATTAACGGCCAGACCGGGATCCTGATTGCGCAGCGCGACGAAACGGCGCTGCGCGAGGCGATTGTGCAGTTATACGATGACGCCGCGCTGCGTGAACAGCTGGCGCAGCAGGGGTACGACTACCTGAGCAGCCATTTCACCCGTGAATGCATGCTGGAGGCGATGGAGAAGGTCTTTGCCGCCGCGGCTCAGCGCAGCAGGTCGCGGTAAAGCGCCTGCAGCTCTTTCGCCATCCGTTCCAGAGTATAAGGCTCAGCAGTGGCGCGCGCCGCTGCTGAGTAATCCACACCCTGTTCACGGCCATTCAGCCATTCGCCGATCGCCTGCTGATAGCCAGCGCCGTCGAGCGCGTCGCGCACCCAGCCGTTAACCCCTTCTTCTATCCACTCCGCCGCGCCGCAGCCATGGCTGGTGAGCAGCGGCAGGCCGCAGGCCAGCGCTTCAACGCAGACATTCGGGAAGGGATCGTACAGCGTGGGCAGGATCAGCGCATCGGCGGTACCGTACACCTGACGGACATCGGCAACCGGCCCCAGAAAACGCACCCGCGATGCCACGCCGAGGGTCTGCGCCAGCTTTTCAAATTTGCGCGCGTGTTTATCGCGCCCGGCCACCAACAGCCAGACATGCGAATGGGGAACAATAGCGCGCAGCGCTGTCGCTACCCCTTTACGGCTGAACCCGGAACCGACGTAGGCCAGTACGGGTGCCGTCGGCGGGATCCCCAGCGCATCACGCCGGGAGAGGGAGCGCACCTCAGGGCTGAAGTGCGCAGTATCCACACCGTTGTAGATCACCGTCAGTTTGTCATCCGGCAGGCCAAAACGGCGGGCGATATCATCCCGGACCATTTTCGAATTGCAGATGACGTTGCGCAGCGCAGGATGGGTAAACATTTGCGCTTCCGCCTGCAAAATATAGCGATGGTAGCGGCTCAGGGACTGCGCCCAGCGCGCCAGCGGCGACTGGATACGGTTGTACTGCGCAAGCCAGGTGGCGTGTACGCCATCCCCGGCGCGGAAGAGGGTCGCCCCCGGAATGCGCTCGTGGCTCTGCACGATATCAAACTGGGCAAACTGCGCCGCCGCGGCAGCGGCAAAACCCGACTCGCGGTCGAGACGGTTGCGGAAGGCCGGGTTGACCGTCAGGGTTTTCCAGCCGGCGGCGTCCTCCCACTGACGGGCAATCAGCGTTACGTCCAGAGCCGTATCCTGCGCCAGTACGTTCAGCGCGCGGGAGACAAAGCGCTCCGCACCGCCGTTGGGATTATAGGTCTGTCGGACGATAGCGAGCTTCATGCCGGGTTTTCCAGCAGCAGCGTATCGATGGCGCTCAGTACCATTTGCGGGGTGATCGCCGTAATGCAGTCGGAGACGCCGCTGTCGCCGCAGCCCGCTTTACCGCAGGGCTGGCAGGTAAAGCCAGCAACGATCACGCGATAGTTGACCCCCCACGGCGCCCACTTGATCGCCCCGGTCGGGCCGAAGATGGCGACGGTCGGCGTTCCCACCGCGCTGGCGAGGTGCATCGGCATCGAATCGACGCCAAAGTAGACCCGCGCGTGCTTCATCAGCGCGCCCAGCTCTTTCAGATTAAGCTGGCCGCTTAAATCAAACACCGGCTGGGTGAGCGCAGCACGCAGCTCATCCATGTAAGCGGTCTCTTCTTTTGACGGCGCCGCCGAGAGGATAATCGGCAGGCCGCGGGCCGCCAGGTTATCGATGGTCGCCGCCAGCTTGTTAATATCCCAGGCCTTAAACATCCAGCGCGACGTCGGGTGTACCAGAATGTAGGACTGGCTCGCCAGCCCGAAGCCGGCCAGTTTCTCTGCAATCGACGCTTCCGCCGCATCGCCCGGTACAAACAGGGTATGTTTATCGGCATCGGTCTGCGGATGAATGCCGATCCGCCGCAGCGCATCCAGATTCACCTCCACCATATGGCGGCTGTTATCCTGGATCGCCGGGTAGAGGGTGGTGAAGGATTTCACCCAGCGGCGACGCGCCAGCCCGCCGCGTTTATCGGGCTTAAAGCCGACGGACACGCGCGGTTTCAGACGACGCGCCAGACGCGCACCGTGCCAGTGTTCGGTCAGGTTGATCAGCACGTCATACTGACGCGCCTTCAGGGTATTCAGCAGAGCACGGTACAGACGGAACTGTGCGAACCAGCCTTTTTTGCGCCAGTTGCGGCCAATGGTATGTACCTGGTCGATATAAGGGTGGCTGGTGAGCATCGCCTGGGTGTCGTCATACACCAGGGCATCCACTTCGACATCGGGGTAGTTCTTTTTCAACACCGTAAAGACCGGCGAGGTCAGCAGGACGTCACCGTGGTGACGCAGCTTAACGATCAGCACGCGCTTCGGTGGACGCTCCGCTGAGAAAAAATCAGACATAGGCTCTCTCTGCTGCCAGCAACGGCTCTAATTGCGCAAATACCGCAGCGGCGGAAAGGTCGCTCAGCTGCGATGAATGTTCCGGGCGGCAGATATATTGATTTTTGCCATAGCCGCCAATCAGACCCGGATCCGTCGGGCCGTAAAGCGTAATATTAGGACGATCCAGCGCCGCCGTCAGGTGGCTGAGGCCGGTATCCACCGACACCACCGCCGCGGCACCCGCCAGCTGCTTCGCCACGCCGTCCAGCTTCATGCGGGGCAGCACGTCCACGTAATCAAAACCTTCTGCCAGCCGCTTCGCCCGCGCCTCTTCATGCGGGGCGCCCCACGGGAGCCTGATGCGCAGGCCCGCACCGCTCAACAGGCCGATCAGATCGCGCCAGTGGGCTTCCGGCCAGTGCTTGTCATCCCGGGTGGTGGCGTGCAGGAAAATAAGATAAGGCGTGCTGGCGTGTTCCGCATCGTGGAGGAAATGACGGGAGATCGCGTAATCCCCCTGGATTTGCGGTTTTGCGTAGTCCAGGCTTTTGGCGAACAGCTCCCGGGTGCGTTCCACCGCGTGCTGCTGCCTGGCGATGGCGTGGCGGCGATTGTAGAACAGGCTCGCCAGCGGTTCGCGGGCGCTGTGCCAGTCCATTCCGTGCTTTACGCCGTGCGCCAGTCGGGTGACCAGCGCCGCGCTTTTCACCAGCCCCTGAGCGTCGATGATCGCATCGTAACGCTGAGCCTGAACCGTGTCGCGAAAGGCCTGACGTTCAGCCTTAATGGGCGCGGAGAACCAGGCTTTGCGCCAGCGACGGATCGCCACCGGGATCACCCGGTCTACGGCTTCGTGCCAGCCCGGGATCTGCGCGAAGCCTTCTTCCACCACCCAGTCAAAACGGATGCCCGGGATAGCCTGCATGGCGTCGGTAAGCGAGGGCAGGGTATGCAGCACGTCGCCCATCGAGGAGGTTTTAACGATCAGTACCCGCATCCGTTATCCTTCTTCGCTCAACAGCAGTTCGTTAAGCTCGTCGAGGACACGCTGCGGGGTAATGTCGATCAGACTCTGGTGATAGCCTTCGGCGGCGTCACCCTTACGTACTTTGTGGTAGCCGGTGATCAGGCGGATCACCCGCGCTTTATGCGACAGCGGCGGGGTAAAGTCCGGGCTGCTCGGGCCGTACAGCGCTACCAGCGGGCGGTTCAGCGCCGCGGCAACGTGCATCAGGCCGGAGTCGTTAGTGACCACGGCTCTACAGGCGGCCAGCAGAATGACGGCCTGCTCCAGCTGGGTTTCCCCGGCCAGATTACGGCACCAGGCCTCCTGCTCGATGCTCAGCGTGGCGAGGATTTCATTGCCTGCCTCGTGGTCTTTTGCCGAGCCGAACAGGACTATCTGGTAGCCTTCGTCAATCAGCTGCTTTGCCAGCTCAGCATAGTGATAGTGCGGCCAGCGCTTCGCCGGGCCAAATTCGGCGCCAGGGCAGAAGCCAATCATCGGGCGTTCAGCCGACAGTCCAAACGCGTTATAGGTCTGGGATTTTTCACCCTCGTTAACCTGGAGCTGAGGCCACAGCAGCGGCTGCGGCAGATCTTTCGCGCTGCGCATTACGCCTTTGTCATAGGCCAGCGCCACATAGCGTTCCACCATCAGCGGCCAGGCCTCTTTATCGAGTATCCGGGCGTCGTTCAGCAGGCCATAGCGCATCTCGCCACGCCAGCCGGTGCGGTGCGGCACGCTGGCAAAGAAAGGCACCAGCGCAGACTTGAAGGAGTTAGGCAGCACGTAAGCGCGGTCGTAGCGCTTGTCGCGCAGGTTATGGCCGAGCTTGCGGCGCTCTGCGAGTTCCAGTGCCCCGTGACCAAGCGGCATCGGGATAGCTTCGTTAACTTCCGGCATCCGCGATAACAGCGGACGGCACCACGCGGGTGCCATCACGTCGATTATCGCCTGGGGATAGCGCGCCTTGAGCGTGCGATAGAGACTTTGCGACATCATCATGTCGCCCACCCAGGACGGGCCTATCACCAAAATTTTCATACTTACGCGTCGCGGTTCAGCCAGGCCATATATTCCGTCACCCCTTCGGCAACGGTCTTGAACGGCTTGTCATAGCCTGCGGCGCGCAGGTTGGTCAGGTCAGCCTGGGTGAACGCCTGGTAACGGCCTTTCAGCTTGTCCGGGAACGGGATGTATTCAAGGCTGCCTTTCTGATGGTACGCCAGCGCCGCGTCTGCAACGGCCTGGAAGGATTCTGCGCGGCCGGTACCCAGGTTAAAGATGCCGGAAACGCCGTTTTCCCAGAACCACAGGTTCACCGCTGCCACGTCGCCTACGTAAACGAAGTCGCGCTTGAAGCCATCGCTGCCTTCGAACAGTTTCGGACTTTCGCCATTATTCAGCTGCGTGTTCAGGTGGAAGGCCACGCTCGCCATGCTGCCTTTATGCCCTTCGCGCGGTCCGTAGACGTTGAAGTAGCGGAAGCCAACGATCTGGGAGTTCGCTTCTGGCAATACCTGGCGCACGTATTCGTCGAACAGGAACTTGGAGTAGCCGTAGACGTTCAGCGGCTGCTCGTATTCACGGGATTCAATAAAGTCAGAGGTACGGCCGCCGTAGGTCGCTGCAGAAGAGGCGTACAGGAAGGGGATTTCACGCTCCAGGCAGTAATGCAGGATCTCTTTGGAGTACTGATAGTTGTTGTCCATCATGTACTTGCCGTCCCACTCCGTGGTAGAGGAGCAGGCACCTTCATGGAAGATAGCCTCAATCTCACCGAACTCTTCACCCGCCATAATCTGGATAAGGAAGTCTTCTTTATCCATGTAGTCGGCAATGTTCAGATCCACCAGGTTAACAAACTTGGTGCCGTCTTTCAGGTTGTCCACCACCAGGATGTCGGTGATGCCTTTGTCATTGAGGGCCTTAATAATATTGCTGCCGATAAAGCCCGCGCCGCCGGTAACGATGATCATAGCTGTAACCTTTGAAGTGTGGAGTCCGGGGACAATCCCGGACGCTAATGTTTCTATCATATCATTAGTATGGCTGCCCTTCAGCCATTCACCTTCACAGCGCAGGGGTACACGTGATTTATGCTGCAAAAACGAGAACTGTTAATGCGTCATCTCGTATCGGGGTATAGCTTTGGGTAATATGTGCCGAAATTTGCCGAGTCTGGAGAATTGCAATGCGTGGTGATTTTTACAAACAGTTAAACAGTGACCTGGAAACCGCGCGAGCGGAAGGGTTGTTCAAAGAAGAGCGAATCATTACGTCCGCTCAACAGGCGGATATTACCGTTGCCGACGGCAGCCACGTGATCAACTTCTGCGCCAACAACTATTTAGGTCTGGCGAATCACCCTGAGCTGATCGCTGCCGCGAAGGCAGGCATGGACACCCACGGTTTTGGCATGGCCTCCGTGCGTTTCATCTGCGGCACCCAGGACAGCCACAAGGCGCTGGAGAGCAAGCTGGCCGCCTTCCTCGGCATGGAGGATGCGATTCTGTACTCTTCCTGTTTCGACGCCAACGGCGGTCTGTTTGAGACCCTGCTCGGTGCGGAAGATGCCATTATCTCCGATGCCCTGAACCACGCTTCAATCATCGACGGCGTGCGTCTGTGTAAAGCGAAGCGTTTCCGCTACGCCAACAACGACATGGTTGAGCTGGAAGCGCGTCTGAAAGAGGCTCGCGAGGCCGGGGCGCGTCATGTGCTGATCGCCACCGACGGCGTGTTCTCCATGGACGGCGTGATCGCCAACCTGAAAGGCGTCTGCGACCTGGCGGACAAATACGATGCGCTGGTGATGGTCGATGACTCGCACGCGGTCGGTTTTGTCGGCGAAAACGGTCGTGGATCCCACGAATACTGTGACGTCATGGGCCGCGTGGACATCATCACCGGCACCCTGGGCAAAGCGCTCGGCGGCGCATCTGGCGGCTACACGGCCGCGCGCAAAGAGGTGGTCGAGTGGCTGCGTCAGCGTTCCCGCCCGTACCTGTTCTCTAACTCGCTGGCCCCGGCCATTGTTTCCGCCTCTATCAAGGTGCTGGAGATGGTGGAATCCGGTGCTGAACTGCGTAACCGTCTGTGGGCCAATGCCCGTCTGTTCCGCGAAAAAATGACCGCGGCGGGCTTTACCCTGGCCGGTGCCGATCACGCCATTATCCCGGTGATGCTGGGCGATGCGGTGGTGGCGCAGAACTTTGCCCGCGAGCTGCAGAAAGAGGGCATTTACGTCACCGGATTCTTCTTCCCGGTGGTGCCAAAAGGCCAGGCGCGTATTCGCACCCAGATGTCGGCGGCGCATTCCCCTGAGCAAATTGAGCGTGCGGTGGAAGCCTTTACCCGCATCGGCAAACAACTGGGCGTGATTGCCTGAGGACGCGTAATGAAAGCATTATCCAAACTGAAAGCAGAAGAAGGCATCTGGATGACCGACGTTCCTGAGCCGGAAGTCGGTCATAACGATCTGCTGATCAAAATTCGTAAAACCGCCATCTGCGGTACCGACGTGCATATCTACAACTGGGACCAGTGGTCGCAGAAGACCATTCCGGTGCCGATGGTGGTCGGTCACGAATATGTCGGCGAAGTGGTGGGTATTGGCCAGGAAGTGAAGGGCTTTAAAATCGGCGATCGCGTCTCCGGCGAAGGCCATATCACCTGCGGCCACTGCCGTAACTGCCGCGGCGGCCGCACGCATCTGTGCCGCAACACCGTCGGCGTGGGCGTGAACCGTCCGGGCTGCTTCGCAGAATATCTGGTGATCCCGGCGTTTAACGCCTTCAAAATCCCGGACAATATCTCTGACGATCTGGCCTCTATCTTCGACCCGTTCGGCAACGCGGTGCACACCGCCCTGTCGTTCGACCTGGTAGGCGAAGACGTGCTGGTCTCCGGCGCGGGCCCAATCGGTATCATGGCGGCAGCGGTGGCGAAGCACGTAGGTGCCCGCAACGTGGTGATCACCGACGTCAACGAATACCGCCTGTCGCTGGCGCGCAAGATGGGCGTCACCCGTGCGGTGGATGTCTCTAAAGAGAGCCTGGCCGACGTGATGGAAGAGCTGGGGATGACCGAAGGCTTTGACGTCGGCCTTGAGATGTCCGGCGCGCCACCGGCGTTCCGCACCATGCTCGACACCATGAACCACGGCGGCCGTATCGCGATGCTGGGTATTCCACCGTCAGATATGTCCATCGACTGGAACAAAGTCATCTTCAAGGGGCTGTTCATCAAGGGGATTTATGGCCGCGAGATGTTCGAAACCTGGTACAAGATGGCGGCGCTGATCCAGTCCGGTCTGGATCTGTCCCCAATCATTACTCATCGTTTCTCCATCGATGAGTTCCAGCAGGGCTTTGACGCGATGCGTTCAGGCCAGTCCGGGAAAGTGATCCTGAGCTGGGACTAAACAAAAAGCGCCTGCGGGCGCTTTTTTTCCGCTGGCCTCACGTTTTTCAGTCCACAAACGGATAGTTGTCAGGTTTTCTTCGCTTTTTTCAGTCTTCGCTTATAGAGTTTGGGGAAGTTTACTCAACTTTACAGCGCCTATGTTCAAGCTCACCGTTTGTTTATTGACCTGTAACTCAGCACGACTGCTGCGTGAAGTCCTGCCTCCGTTGATCGTTGTTGCCGATGAAATCATCGTCCTCGACTCGGGTAGCCACGACGCCACATTAGCGATTTGCCAGGAATACGGCATCACTCCCCATCACCAGCCCTATACCATGCATGGCGTGCAGATGAACCATGCCATCGATCTGGCGAATAACGACTGGGTGCTGTGCATGGACAGCGATGAGATTCTGGATGCCGAAACCGTCGATTTTATCCTGCGCCTGAAGGCGGGTGACGAACCTCATCCGCAGCAGGCATGGCGAATTGCCCGCTACTGGCATGTCCTGGGGGAAGAGGTGCGGACGATTTATCCCATCTCCTCGCCCGATTTCCCGGTACGGCTCTTTAACCGTACTCAGGCGCGCTTTAATCAGCGGCCGGTGGATGACAAAGTGGAAGGGATCATCCAGTCGGTTAAAATCCCGGGCCGCGTGCGTCATGACACCTTCTATTCGCTGCACGAGGTCTTTAACAAGCTGAACAGCTACACCAGCCGTCTGGTGAAGTACCAGACCGTGCGCCCTTCACTTGTGCGCGGCGTGATTAGCGCTATTGGCGCATTCTTCAAGTGGTATCTGTTCAGCGGTGCGTGGCGTCAGGGGAGAGTGGGGGTAGTAACCGGCCTCTACGCCACCTCTTACAGCTTCCTGAAATACTTCAAAGCCTGGTATCAGCACCAGGAAAAAAAAGAGTCTGCGGGCAAAAAGCACGCAGACTCTCATGTCGTTGAGTAAGCGATCCCGCCTCAGGGCGGGGTTTAGCTTTTCTTACCCCAGCCCTGCCACTGCAGCTGAACATATTTCACCAGCGTACTCTGGCTGATGCTCTCCCCAATCACCGAGAAGTAGCGGGTCATATAGACCGGCTCTGGCGGCTGCTTAGGCTTACAGAGCGTTACGCCGCGGAACGGATTGCGCGGTTTTGTGCCAGGCGCAGTCCCGGCGGGTGGCGGGCTGACCGGACGGGAGGTATCCACCTGCGGCTCATTGAGCAGGCTGCTCGCCGGCACCAGAGTGATATCCGCAGGCAGTGTGGGCAGCATCTGCTGTAGCACGCGAACGGTGGACGGATGAGGGTGACCAATGGCGATAGCCCAACCTGAGCGGCGGGCCACCTGCACGGCACGGTTAAACTGGAAGCGGATATCGGCTTCGTTCTGCGTGTCATCGAGGAACACTTTGCGCTTAATCACCTTCACGCCGGTGCCCTGCGCGGCGCGCATCGCCTGGCTGTTGCCGATGGTCATGCTGTCGAGGAAGTAGAGGTTGTAGCGCGCCAGGGACTGCATCACCTTCTGCATACCAAACAGGCTGGAGGTCATGGCGCTGCCCATATGGTTATTCAGCCCCACGGCGTAAGGCACTTTGCCATACGCCTCGCGGATGATGCGCTCGATCTCTTCGCTGCTCATCTCCGGGCGCAGGGTATCTTTTTCCAGCGGCTGTTTACTGAGCGGCGCCATCGGCAGATGGATCAACACTTCATGTCCGCTGTTGTGGGCTTTGGTGGCCATTTCATGGGCGTGAGGCGCGTTCGGCAGCACGGCGACGGAGATGGCGGATGGCATCGCCAGCACCTGATTTTCTGTTTGAGGACGATAACCGAAGTCATCGATGACGATAGCAAGTTTACCTGCGTAAACCGGCATCGCCAGCGCCAGTGCGCTGACGAAGGGGAGAACCATACGACGAAATTGAAGCAAAACTTATCTTCCCAACCACGGCTGTGGATTGACCGCCTGACCCTGGCGACGAATTTCGAAATAGAGTGACGGGCGGCCCTGACCGCCACTGCTGCCCACGAGGGCGATAGCCTGACCGGCGCGTACCTGGGTGCCGACGCTGACCAGAGCGCTCTGGTTGTAGCCGTAAAGACTCATGTCGCCTTTCCCGTGCTCAACCACCACCACCAGGCCATAACCCTGCAGCCAGTCAGCGAGGATCACCCGGCCATCGGCGATAGCTTTGACTTCGCTACCTTCCGATGCACCGATAACAATCCCCTTCCAACGTAGCTCACCCTGCAGCTGTTCGCCATAGCGATGCAGAATTGAGCCCCGTACCGGCCAGTAGGCCTGGCCGCGCGGCGAGCCCAGACCGCCGGTGCGCGACATCAGCGAGCGTTCGTTTTCTGTTGGCTTGTAGGTGGTGCCTTTGCGGGAAGCTTCCTGCTGGCGATCGCGAACAGCCTGCGCTTCACGTGCTTCTTTCTCGGCACGCGCTTTGGCGGCCGCTTCCGCGCGGGCGATGCTGTTACGCAGTTTGGATTCGTTGGCGCGCATTTCGCTCAGCTGGCTCTGCCCTTCCTGAATAGAGGATTCAAGACCGGAAAGGGTTTTCTTACGCTCGTTGCGCGCCTGCTCCAGCTTGGCCTGCTGGGCCTGCTGATCGTAAAGGAGGGTCTGCTGCTGGCTCTGCTTCTCTTCCAGCTCCGCTTTTTGCGTGGTGACCTCTTCCCGCGTCTGCTTCAACTGGGCGATGGTCTCCTGGCGGGACTGGTTGAGATAGCCGAAATAGGCCTGCAGGCGCTGGCCGCGCTGGCTCTCTTCGCCGCTGAGGATCAGCTGAACGCCGGTGTGTTCACCCTGGCGAAAGGCAGCATCTAATTGCGCGGCGAGGTTGCGCTCCTGAGCCGCACGCTGAAGCTCAAGTTTGGCGATAGACGCATTCATCTCGTCTATTTGTTTATTCAATACGCTGAGGGTGTTCTGGGTTTCCCGCAGCTTGCGTGCCGCCGCGGAGATCGCCTCTTCCTGCTTTTTAAGCTGCTCAAGCAGGGAAGAACGTTGCTGCTGTTGCTGGCGTACCGCCCGCTCTTTGGCTGCGATATCGGCCTGAATGGTTTTGAGCTGATCGCGCTCGTCCGCCTGGGCGGATGCCGCGCACAACAATACGCCAGCGCTGAGCACGCTGGCGTAAAGTAAAGGCCTGACTGATAACCGTAACGGCTTCACGACCCATGTGATTGAAACAATCGCCTTTCCCCTCATGGGGAAGGATTATTCCACGATGAACAGCGGCTTGCCAGTCATCTCTTGCGGGATTTCCATACCCATCAGGGTCAGCATGGTCGGCGCAACGTCTGAAAGCTTGCCGCCATCCACTGCTTTAACTGATTTATCACCGACATAAATCATCGGAACCGGCAGGTTGGTATGCGCGGTGTGCGCCTGACCGGTGGCCGGATCGCGCATCTGTTCGGCGTTGCCGTGGTCTGCGGTGATCAGCATCTGACCGCCCGCGGCGACAACGGCTTTGGTCACCTGGTCAATGCACGCATCCAGGGCTTCAATCGCTTTAATCGCCGCTTCCATCACCCCGGTATGGCCAACCATATCGCCGTTCGGGTAGTTACAGATGATGGTGTCGTATTTGCCGCTTTCGATAGCTGCGATCAGCTTTTCGGTCAGCTCGGCAGAGCTCATCTCCGGCTGCAGATCGTAGGTGGCGACTTTCGGGGAGTTGATCAGAATACGATCTTCGCCTTTGAACGACTCTTCCACGCCGCCGTTAAAGAAGAAGGTGACGTGGGCGTATTTTTCGGTTTCGGAGATGCGCAGCTGGGTCTTGTCGTGCTTGGCCATCCACTCACCGAAGGTATTCGCCAGCGATGACGGCGGATAGGCGCATGGCGCTTTAATGTCGGCGGCATATTCGGTCAGCATCACGAAATCGCCCAGCTTGACCTCTTTTTTACGGGCGAAGCCGTCGAAGTCAGCGTTGACGAAGGCGCGGGTGATTTCGCGGGCGCGGTCAGCACGGAAGTTCATGAAGATCAGCGCGTCGCCGTCTTCCATCGCGGCATCGGCCTGACCTTCGGCGCGGATCACGGTCGCTTTCACGAATTCATCGTTTTCATCGCGGGCGTAAGCGGCTTCCAGCGCGGCAACGGCGCTGTTGGCCTGGAACTCGCCTTTGGCTTCTACCAGCAGATTGTAGGCCTGCTCTACGCGATCCCAACGGTTGTCGCGGTCCATGGCATAGTAGCGGCCAATGATGGACGCCACGCGGCCTTTGCCGAGAGCGGCAAACTTGTCTTCAAAGGCTTGCAGGGAAGATTTAGCGCTGCGCGGTGGGGTGTCGCGGCCATCGAGGAAGGCGTGCAGATAGATTTTGTCTGCCCCTTTTTCCGCGGCCAGCTCGACCATCGCCATGATGTGATCTTCGTGGCTGTGAACGCCACCGGCGGAGAGCAGACCCATAATGTGCACCGCTTTGCCTGCGGCGGTGGCTTTCTCAACCGCGCCGGTCAGCACCGGGTTCGCAAAGAAGGTGCGTTCTTTAATTTCAACATCCAGACGGGTCAGGTCCTGATAAACAATGCGTCCTGCGCCCAGGTTGACGTGTCCAACTTCGGAGTTGCCCATCTGGCGATCGGGCAGACCCACTTCCAGGCCGGACGCATCAATCAATGTATGAGGACGTTGTGCCCACAGTGCATCCATGACCGGGGTTTTAGCGTTGAAAATGGCGTTATCCTGCTGATCTTCACGATAGCCATAACCATCCAGAATCATCAGTACCATAGGTTTTTTAGAAACCGACATTGCGACAACCTCTTTGCTCAAAAGACAAAAAATTTGCGTAATTTTACTACAGCTGAATCGATCAAATAGCCGCAGAAGATCAAAGAAACCACCGTGGTAAGGGTACGGTGAAGGGAATTTTGGTCTTTTTTTTCGTGGCAGCACGCAGAAAATGGATTAGCTTATTGTCGCTGGCTGTATTTGCCACAACGCACAGGTATACTCCTGTCCTGGTTTTTTATTCACTCAGTCGGGAGTCGTTACCCCCCATGCAAGAAATTATGCAATTTGTCAGCCGCCACCCCATACTTTGTATCGCGTGGATTGGTCTACTGGCAGCCGTACTTTTCACCACGTTCAAAGGCCTCACCTCTAAAGTGAAGGTGATCACCCGCGGCGAAGCCACGCGCCTTATCAATAAAGAAGAGGCAGTGGTTGTCGATCTGCGTCAGCGTGACGATTTCCGTAAAGGCCATATTGCAGGTGCCATTAACCTGCTGCCGACCGAAATCAAAGCCAATAACCTTGGCGAACTGGAAAAGCATAAAGACAAACCCGTTATTGTCGTTGATGGCACCGGTATGCAGGCTCAGGAGCCCGCAAATAACCTCGTCAAAGCAGGCTTTGCAAACGTCACTGTCCTGAAAGACGGCATCTCTGGCTGGAGCGGCGAGAATCTGCCTCTGGTTCGCGGTAAATAAACAGGAGTCAAGTCATGGCCAATATCGAGATCTACACCAAAGCGACCTGCCCGTTCTGCCATCGTGCGAAAGCGCTGCTGGACAGCAAAGGCGTTACCTTCCAGGAACTGCCTATTGATGGCGATGCTGCGAAGCGCGAAGAGATGATTAAACGTAGTGGC
The DNA here is from genome assembly GCF_036780805.1 of Leclercia sp. Classification (NCBI taxonomy): domain Bacteria; kingdom Pseudomonadati; phylum Pseudomonadota; class Gammaproteobacteria; order Enterobacterales; family Enterobacteriaceae; genus Leclercia; species Leclercia sp. The sequence goes on from NZ_DAIQCE010000004.1 coordinate 174,534, forward strand.
CGTACGACGGTTCCGCAGATTTTTATCGATGCGCAGCACATTGGCGGCTGTGATGACTTGTATGCGCTTGATGCGCGTGGTGGACTTGATCCCCTGCTGCGCTAAGGCGTTTTAGGACAATAAAAAAAGGGTATTTCCATGTCAGAACAAAACAACACCGAGATGACTTTCCAGATCCAGCGCATTTACACCAAAGACGTCTCCTACGAAGCACCAAATGCGCCGCATGTTTTCCAGAAAGACTGGCAGCCAGAGGTTAAACTTGATCTGGATACCGCATCCACCCAGCTGGCGGATGATGTGTATGAAGTCGTACTGCGTGTTACCGTAACCGCCTCTCTGGGCGAAGAGACTGCGTTCCTGTGTGAAGTACAGCAGGGCGGCATCTTCTCCATCGGCGGTATCGAAGGTAACCAGATGGCGCATTGCCTGGGTGCATACTGCCCGAACATCCTGTTCCCGTATGCCCGCGAATGCATCACCAGCCTGGTTTCCCGTGGTACGTTCCCGCAACTGAACCTTGCGCCGGTGAACTTCGATGCGCTGTTCATGAACTATCTGCAGCAGCAAGCTGGCGAAGGTACTGAACAACATCAGGATGCCTGATGAGTACTGTCAATGCGTCAATGACTGTGATCGGTGCCGGCTCTTACGGCACCGCTCTTGCTATCACGCTGGCAAGAAATGGTCACGAAGTGGTTCTCTGGGGCCACGATCCTAAACATATCGCGACGTTAGAAGCCGATCGCTGCAACGTTGCGTTCCTCCCCGATGTGCCTTTCCCTGACTCACTGCACCTCGAAAGCGACCTGGCGACCGCGCTGGCCGCGAGCCGCAATATTCTGATTGTTGTGCCGAGCCACGTGTTTGGTCAGGTGCTGCGACAGATTAAACCGCTGATGCGTGATGATGCGCGCGTGGTCTGGGCAACCAAAGGGCTGGAAGCCGAGACCGGCCGCCTGCTGCAGGATGTTGCCCGCGAAGCGCTGGGCGATGCCATTCCGCTGGCGGTGATCTCCGGCCCGACCTTTGCGAAAGAGCTGGCGGCAGGGCTGCCAACGGCCATTTCGCTGGCCTCAACCGATGAGACCTTCGCTGACGATCTGCAGCAGCTTCTGCACTGCGGTAAAAGCTTCCGCGTCTACAGCAACCCCGATTTTATCGGCGTCCAGCTGGGCGGCGCGGTGAAGAACGTTATCGCGATCGGTGCGGGCATGTCTGACGGTATCGGCTTTGGCGCGAACGCGCGTACGGCGCTGATCACCCGCGGACTGACCGAAATGTCCCGTCTGGGCGCGGCGCTCGGTGCCGATCCGGCCACCTTTATGGGGATGGCAGGGTTAGGCGATCTGGTGTTGACCTGTACCGACAATCAGTCGCGCAACCGTCGTTTTGGCATGATGCTCGGCCAGGGCATGGATGTGATCGGCGCGCAGGAGAAGATCGGCCAGGTGGTAGAAGGCTACCGCAATACCAAGGAAGTCCGCGAGTTGGCACACCGCTTTGGTGTCGAAATGCCAATAACCGAGGAAATTTATCAGGTATTGTATTGCGGAAAAAATGCGCGCGAGGCAGCATTGACCTTATTAGGTCGCGCACGCAAGGACGAGCGTAGCAGCAGTTAACTGCAGGAAAGCGTTATCACCTGAATGACCCGGCTGGCAAAGAACTGGCCGGTCATTACATTACGTCTGGAGTAAGCAATGCCGTGTGAAGAACTGGATATCGTCTGGAACAATATTAAAGCCGAAGCCCGGGCTCTGGCCGACTGTGAGCCGATGCTCGCCAGTTTCTACCATGCGACGCTACTCAAGCACGAAAATCTCGGCAGCGCCCTGAGCTATATGCTTGCCAACAAACTGGCTTCCCCGATCATGCCGGCCATCGCCATTCGTGAAGTGGTGGAAGAGGCCTATGCCGCCGACCCGGAGATGATCGCCTCCGCGGCCTATGATATTCAGGCGGTCCGCAATCGTGACCCGGCGGTGGATAAATACTCCACGCCGCTGCTCTATCTGAAAGGTTTCCATGCCCTGCAGTCGTACCGTATCGGCCACTGGCTGTGGAACGAAGGCCGTCGCGCACTGGCAATCTTTCTGCAAAATCAGGTGTCTGTGAGCTTCCAGGTGGATATCCACCCGGCGGCGAAGATTGGCCGCGGGATCATGCTCGACCACGCCACCGGTATTGTGGTGGGTGAAACGGCGGTGATTGAAAACGACGTCTCGATCCTGCAGTCCGTAACCCTCGGCGGGACCGGGAAGACCAGCGGCGATCGCCACCCGAAAATCCGTGAAGGGGTGATGATTGGCGCAGGGGCGAAGATCCTCGGCAATATCGAAGTCGGGCGCGGCGCGAAAATCGGCGCCGGGTCGGTGGTGCTGCAACCTGTGCCGCCGCATACCACCGCCGCAGGCGTTCCGGCGCGTATCGTAGGCAAGCCGGACAGCGATAAGCCGGCGATGGATATGGATCAGTTCTTTAACGGCCACCATACCTTTGAGTATGGCGACGGAATTTGAGTAAACGCCCGGTGGCGCTACGCTTACCGGGCCTGGCTCTACCGTAATATCGCGCCCGCATACCCCAGCTGGCGCCAGGCTTCATACACCACCACCGACACCGCGTTTGACAGGTTCATGCTGCGGCTGTCCGGCATCATCGGAATCCGAATTTTTTGTTCAGCAGGCAGGGCATCGAGAATGGTGGCCGGCAGGCCGCGCGTTTCCGGGCCAAACAGCAGATAATCGCCTTCCTGATAGCTCACCGCGCTGTGCGCAGGCGTACCTTTGGTGGTCAGGGCAAAGATCCGTCCCGGTTTTTCCGTTTCCAGAAACGCCGCCTGATCCTTATGGCGCACCACGGCGGTGAATTCGTGATAGTCCAGCCCGGCGCGGCGCAGGCGCTTGTCGTCCCACGTAAAGCCCATCGGCTCGATGATATGCAGACGAAAACCGGTATTGGCGCACAGGCGGATGATATTGCCGGTATTAGGTGGAATTTCTGGTTCGAATAAAACGATGTTAAGCATGCTGCCCCCTTAATTTCGCGGGCAGAATAGCAGAATTTTTCCCTCACCCTAACCCTCTCCCAGAGGGAGAGGGAACTTTCTTTTCTCCCTCTCCCTTCGGGAGAGGGCCGGGGTGAGGGGCTCAGACCGCACCAACCTAAGCCGCGTCCCCCTGGGTCAGCGGGGCCAGCCCGGCAGGGATCTTACTCAGCTCCTGCACCAGCATCTCCTTGCTGATCTCGCGGATGGATTTTGCGCCGGTCAGCGTCATTGCCACCTTCATCTCTTTCTCGATCAGATTGAGCAGATTCGCGACCCCCGCCTGGCCGTGGGTCGCCAGCGCATAGAGATACGCCCGGCCCAGCAGGACGGTGTCGGCACCGAGGGCAATCATGCGCACCACGTCGAGACCGTTGCGGATCCCGGAGTCCGCCAGAATCGCGATATCGCCCTTCACCGCATCGGCAATGGCGGGCAGGGCGCGGGCAGAGGAGAGCACCCCGTCCAGCTGGCGACCACCGTGGTTCGACACCACAATGCCATCGGCACCAAAACGCACCGCATCGCGGGCATCTTCCGGATCGAGGATCCCTTTGATCACCATCGGGCCATCCCAGAACTCACGGATCCACTCCAGGTCTTTCCACGAGATCGACGGATCGAAGTTGTTTGCCAGCCAGCCAATATAATCTTCCAGCCCAGTTGGCTTACCCAGGTAAGCAGAGATATTTCCCAGATCGTGCGGACGACCGTTGAGGCCCACATCCCACGCCCACTGCGGATGGGTCACCGCCTGCCAGTAGCGGCGCATCGCCGCATTCGCGCCGCTCATCCCGGAATGCGCATCACGATAGCGTGCGCCGGGGGTGGGCATATCGACGGTAAAGACCAGCGTGGAGCAGCCCGCCGCTTTGGCGCGCTCCAGCGCGTTACGCATAAAGCCGCGATCGCGCAGGACGTACAGCTGGAACCACATTGGGCGCTTGATGGTCGGGGCGACCTCTTCGATCGGGCAGACCGAGACGGTGGAGAGGGTAAAGGGAATGCCTTTGGCATCCGCGGCCGCGGCCGCCTGCACTTCACCCCGGCGGGCGTACATGCCGCAAAGGCCGACAGGGGCGAGCGCCACCGGCATGGAGAGCGTTTCGTTGAACAGCCTGGTCTCAAGACTCAGGTCGGACATATTCTTCAGCACGCGCTGGCGCAGGGCTACCTGGGACAGATCTTCCACATTGCGACGCAGGGTGTATTCGGAATAGGCCCCGCCGTCGATGTAGTGGAACAAAAACGGAGGCAGGATGCGCTGCGCGGCGGCGCGATAGTCACTGGCTGCGGAAATGATCATGCTTTGTTCTCCCTGGAAATATCGTTGTCGCCAGGCAGACGGGTAATGCGCGCCTGTCGGGCCTGATCTTCATCGAATTGTTTAATGGTGGTATGCACAAAGCCCAGATGCGCCATCATCGCCTGACGGGCAGCCTCGGCATCGCCAGCCAGAATGGCCTCAAGAACGGCCTGGTGCTGCTCGGTCAGCTGTGCAAAAACAGGCGGCACCTGATACATGCGCTGGCGGCTCTGCTTGACGGAGGTTTGCAGCAGATCGAAGAATCCGCGCATGGTCTGGAGCAGCACCACGTTGTGCGAGGCTTCGGCAATCGCCAGATGAAAACGCACGTCGGCCTGCGAGGCGATATCCGGATCGCTGCTGTGGGTTGCCTCAAAGCAGGCCTTCAGCTTCTCTTTATCGGCCGGCGTGGCGCGCATGGCGGCATGCCATGCGGTGCTGGCTTCGATGGCGTGACGGGCTTCGAGAATATCGAAGCTATAGTCCGGGTCGTTGGCCATCAGGGTTTTCAGCGGCTGAACAATCGCCTGTTCCGACCACTCCTCGTGCTGCCAGCGCACGAAGGTCCCGCCGCCGCGACGGCTCAGCAGCACCCCTTCGCTGACCAGGGTCGCTAAGGCTTCGCGCAATGAGTTACGCGAGACGCCAAGCTGGGCGGCAAGCTGGCGCTCGGCGGGCAACCTCATGCCCGCCTCCAGCTGCTGTTCTTCAATCAGCGCCCGCACGCGAGAGGCTATCTCGTCGGACAGGCGTCTGGGCATCACTATCATGGGATCATCCAGGTTAAGACGTAGGCCTGCAGGGTGGTGATGATCCCGACCATGCAGGTAAATATCAGGCTGTGCTTCACGGTAAAGCGGAACAGATCCGACTCTTTGCCCACCAGACCTACCGCCGCACAGGCAATGGCGATGGACTGCGGGGAGATCATCTTCCCGGTTACGCCGCCGGTGGTGTTCGCCGCCACGAGCAGCACATCCGACACGCCAATCTGCTGGGCGGCCGTTGCCTGCAGGGCCGCAAACAGGGCGTTCGATGAGGTATCTGACCCGGTCAGGAATACCCCCAGCCAGCCGAGGAACGGCGAGAAGAAGGTGAACGCGTGGCCGGTATGCGCCAGGGCCAGCGCCAGGGTTGACGACAGGCCGGAGTAGTTCGAGATAAACGCGAAGGCCAGCACCATGCCGATAGAGTAGATCGGCAGCATCAGCTCTTTAATGGTCGCAGCAAACGTCTGTACCGCTGCCGCAGGCTTCATGCGCAGCCACACTACGGAAAGGATAGCGGCAAACAGGATGGCGGTGCCGGTTGCCGAGAACCAGTCGAACTTGAACACCGCTGCATACGGCGTGGCATCGTGCACCACTGGCGGCATGCGGGCGACCATCTTGTCGAGGAACGGCACGGAGATATTGACCACCATGTCGTACAGCGCGCCGTTCGGGGCAAACAGGGCTTTGAACGGCGGCACGCTCCACAGGGTTACCGTGGCGGTAAGGAACAGGAACGGCGACCAGGCGCGCACAATCTGTCCGGGTGTATAGCGGGTGCGGGCCAGGGTCATATCAACCTGCGAGGCACCCATATCGGCAAAGCGGAAAATACGCACCGGCTGCCAGCGTCTGAGGAACAGCGTCAGGCAGACCAGCGAGACCAGAGAGGAGATAATGTCCGGCAGTTCCGGGCCAAGGAAGTTAGAGCTCAGGTACTGGGCGATAGCAAACGAGCCTCCCGCCACCATTACCGCAGGCCAGGTCTCCTTCACGCCGCGCCAGCCGTCCATAATCGCCATGATCCAGAACAGGACGATAATGGTCAGGAACGGCAGCTGACGGCCCACCATCTGGCCGATCTCAAAGCTGTCCAGCCCGGTCACCTGCCCGGCCACCAGAATCGGAATACCCATCGCGCCAAAGGCCACCGGTGCGGTGTTAACGATCAGACACAGACCGGCGGCATACAGCGGGTTAAAGCCCAGCCCGACCAGCAGCGCGGCGGTGATCGCCACCGGCGCACCGAATCCGGCTGCCCCTTCGAGGAATGCCCCGAAGGAGAAGCCGACGATCAGCATCTGCAGGCGCTGGTCAGGGGTAATAGAGAGGATCGACGAGCGAATGATGTCGAACTGCCCGGTTTTCACCGAGATTTTATAGACGAAGACCGCGGCAATGATGATCCACGCGATCGGCCACAAGCCGTAGAAGAAGCCATAGATGACCGAGGCCAGGGCACGATCCACCGGCATTTTGTAGAAGAACAGCGCCACCATCAGGGCGATGGCCACGGTGTACGTCGCGGCAAGGTATCCCTTCAGCTTGAGCTTAATCAGCGCAAAGAAGAAGAACAGGATAGGCAGCGAGGCAATCAGGCTCGATAGCCAGATATTGCCTGCCGGATCGTAGTTTTGTTGCCAGAGGCTCATTGCAGGTCTCCCGAGGACCACAGAGTCTGCAACGCGGTGAGTCTGTGCTCATCTCGGCGTCACATTCAGTGTAAAAGTGGTCCTGCCAATAGTGTGATGTAGGGTTAATGACAATAAATGGTTAACCAAATGTTATTGGTCAGCAACGTGTTTGTGAGCAAAGATTATGGAAATGTGAACCAAGGGAGGGTTGGTTGCGGAATTGGTTGGGCCAATTATGAGAGGGAGGGGAAAGTAGGCCGGGTTAGCGTCGCGCCACCCGGCAAAAAATCAGAACTCGGTCTTGCTAAAGCCGGTCATCTCTTTCAGACCCATTTCACGGCCCAGCTCGGTCATCGGGTGAACAACCACCAGGCCGCGCACGCTTTTCTTCAGCTTGCCCATGTCGGCCTGTTCTTTCTTGGTGATCGCACGGCGGAACGGCATGTTTGACAGCTTCTGCGCTTCTTTGCTCAGCTTCTGCTCTTTAACGCCACGCAGGCGTTCGATTTCCGTTTCCAGCGTCGCTTTCTCTTTTTCCAGCTCGGCGTATTTATCGGCGGCTTCAACCAGTGAGAGGCTGGCCTGCTGGTGGCGGATCAGATCCAGGCGGTCGCTCAGGCGTTTAATTTCGTTCTTTTCGACTTCTTTCATCACAAATAGCTCTAAAAACAGGGGAGATTACAGGGAAGGATACACCAATGTGCGCAGGCTTACTTCTGAAACGCTTTTTTTAAGCTGATTCGGGAAATCAGCTCAGTCAGGGAGAGGACCATGGTGGAGCGGACGATCTGCTGGTAACGCTGCTTCTGCATCGCGTACAGCTCCGGGTCGCTGGTATCAAAATGCGGCGTCGGGGGCAGGGCGGTCACGCAGTGCAGCTCGCCCAGCGGGCCGAGGATCTCGTCGTCGGTGAACGCATACTCGTTGCCGTCGTGATTCAGCTCTTCGCGTAGCGCCATCAGCAGCTCGGCATCTTCATACTCGTGACGGCTGATAACGCCCAGGCCATAGATCAGTTTCAGACGCACGGATAAATCGCCCAAGGGGCCGTCGCCGTCGAGTAACGGTTCAACTGCGTATTTCACCGCGTAGTCGTCTTTGCGAAACACCTGAAGCACCAGGATATTCACCGCCTCGGTTAATAACTCGACGGCAGATATCAGGAAACTTCGAACGGTTTTGCCAGCATTCAGACGCTCCAGCACACGGTTTTCAAAGGCCTGGGTTTGTTCCATTATTGCCTGCATATCTGACAATCTATCTTCCGGGCGCAGGATGACCTGCGCCAGTTCCTGCATCATTTGGTTGCGTTATAGTCGGTCACCGCCTCCAGAACCACGTCGCTATTGGCATCCAGACCGGATACCTGCGCCAGCGCGGCCTGTGGACCCTGCTCGTCAATCAGCTGCGCCAGCTCCTGCGCCTGCGGATCTTCTTCGCTGCGGTAGTGCATCGCGGCGGCAATGCCTTTGACCAGGCTGGTGTGCGGCAGACCGTATTCCAGCGTGCCGAGCAGCGGCTTGATCAGGCGATCGCCCGCACTCAGCTTGCGCAGCGGCTGACGGCCCACGCGCTCAACGTCATCTTTCAGATACGGGTTTTCAAAACGACCGAGGATTTTCTGAATATATGCCGCATGTTTGTCGGCATCAAAACCGTAGCGTTTAATCAGGACCGCGCCGCTCTCGTCCATTGCACCTTTTACCACGGCGCGAACGTTCTCATCGAGAATGGCGTCACGAATGGTCTGATGACCGGCTAATTTACCGAGGTAGGCGGTTATAGCATGCCCGGTGTTCAGCGTGAAGAGCTTACGTTCGACAAATGCCATCAGGTTATCAGTTAATTCCATCCCGGCGATCTCAGGCAGCGCGCCTTTGAACTGGGTTTTGTCGACGATCCACTCGCTGAAGGTTTCCACGGTCACTTCCAGCGGGTCGTGGGTAGCGGAGGCAGATGGCGGAACGATGCGGTCTACGGCGGAATCGACAAAGCCTACGTGCTCTTCCACCCAGGCTTTATCGTCGTCAGCCACGGCGGCCATCACATGGCCTTTCAGCTGGGTGGTGCCGCGCACCATGTTCTCGCAGGCGATGATGTTCAGCGGGGCGTCGTTACCCTGGGCCTTACGTTTTGCCAGCCCTTTGGCGATGGCCGGGGCGATACGCTCCAGCACCACTGGACCTACCGCAGTGGTCACCAGGTCAACGCTGGCAATCAGGTCGATAACCTCGTCGCCAATGCTGCTGACGGCATTCACGCCGGTCACGGTTTCGACCTGCTCGTTTTCACCGACCACATGCACCTGATAGCTATGACGGGCATTCAGGGCATCCAGTACCGTCTGATTCACATCCGCGAATGTCAGCGTAATGCCCGCGTCTGCCAGCAGTTTGCCGATAAAACCACGACCGATATTACCTGCGCCGAAATGTAATGCTTTCATTGTATTAACCTTCATCAATGTTGTGACCCGAGAGGGCTGGGGTGAGGCTTTTCCCTCACCCTAACCCTCTCCCAAAGGGAGAGGGAAGGGCAAAAATTACTTGTTCAACAGCGCCAGGACTTCTTCGACGCTGGTGGTGTTTGCCAGACGTTCGATAACGGTCTCATCGTCCAGGGCATTGGTCAGGCTGGTAATCACCTGGATGTGCTCGTTGTTACGGGCCGCGATACCAATCACCAGACGGGCGATGTCGTCCTCTTCTTCACCGAAGCGCACGCCTGCCGGGTACTGACAGAACACCACGCCGGTTTTCAGGACGCGATCTTTCGCTTCAACCGTACCGTGCGGCACCGCAATGGATTCGCCCAGGTAGGTCGGGGTCAGTTTTTCACGTTCCAGCATCGCTTCAACATATTCCGGCTGCACGTAGCCGCCTTTCACCAGCTGCTCACCGGCAAAGCGAATCGCTTCTTCTTTATGAGTCGCGGTACGACCGAGGAAGATGTTCTCCGCGCCCAGTTTGAACAGATGCGCATTGCTCTCGTCAAAGCTGTCCTGCAGGCTGGTACGCACTTTCACTTCGTTGCTTTCGTGACGCTGCGCCGCCACCAGACGTTCGGTCAGGCTGGTGTACAGACCACTGTCGAGGAAGTTGGTCAGCGAAATGTGCTGCGCCTGCGGAACCTGGCGCATCGCACGCTCGGTCAGGTCGCGGTGGGTGATGACCAGGTCAACATCCGGCGGCAGGCTGTTAATGGCGCTGTTGGTCACGGAGATCTGCGTCAGACCGGCATCCGCCACTTTCTTGCGCAGTACGCCTGCACCCATGGCGCTGGAACCCATACCGGCGTCGCAGGCAACGATGATTTTACGCACGTGGCTCAGGTCGTTAGAGACATCGCCTGCGGCCAGCGGCGTTGCAGCAACACCTTTAGACTGGGATTTCATGTCCTGCATACGACGGGTAGCCGCTTCGATATCGTCTTCTTCTTTCACTTTGCTGGTTTTCAGCAGGATAGCGGAGACCACGAAGGAGACGGCCATGGCGGCGAAGATAGCGGCCAGGTTCGCGAAGTAGGCACCTTTCGGGGTCATCGCCAGTACCGCCAGGATAGAACCTGGAGACGCCGGAGAAACCAGACCACCGTTCAGCACGCTCAGGGTGAACACGCCGGTCATACCGCCGAGGATAACGGCGAGGATCAGACGTGGATTCATCAGCACGTACGGGAAGTAAATTTCGTGGATACCCCCCAGGAAGTGGATGATCGCCGCGCCGCCAGCAGACTGTTTCGCGCTACCGCGACCGAAGAACATGTACGCCAGCAGGACGCCCATACCCGGACCTGGGTTAGCTTCAATCAGGAAGAAGATAGATTTGCCGAGGTCGTGAGACTGCTGAATACCCAGCGGTGAGAAGATACCGTGGTTGATGGCGTTGTTGAGGAACAGGATTTTCGCCGGTTCAACAAAGATGGACGCCAGCGGCAGCATGTCGTGGGCAACCATGAAGTTAACGCCCGCCGCCAGAATTTTGGAGAGCACTTCAACTGCCGGGCCAATGCCGAGGAACGCCAGAATCGCCAGGATCATCCCGATGATGCCGGCAGAGAAGTTGTTCACCAGCATTTCGAAGCCGGATTTGATCTTACCATCAACCCAGACGTCGAACTTCTTAATGGCCCAGCCGCCCAGTGGGCCTGCAATCATTGCGCCGAGGAACATCGGCATATCTGCACCGACGATCACGCCCATAGTGGTAATCGCACCGACCACGCCACCGCGGTCTCCGCCCACCAGACGACCGCCGGTATAACCGATGAGCAGCGGCAGCAGATAGGTGATCATTGGGCCAACAAGTTTCGCCAGCGTTTCGTTAGGCAACCACCCTGTCGGAATAAATAACGCAGTGATGATACCCCACGCGATAAACGCGCCGATATTTGGCATCACCATATTGCTGAGGAATCGACCAAAGCTTTGTACTTTGATCTTAAAATCGGATGACATAAAACACCCCTTCTTCTGTTTACGCAGGCCTTAAGCCCGAGGTTTGTTGTTAATGCGGTGGCAGAGGTTGCCCAGCCCTGTTCTGATGACGTGAAATCTGGCACTTAATTGTTTAACTGTCCAGACGGGTAAAATTTGTGTGATCTAAATCACGTAAATGTAGGGGGTAGAGATATTATTGAGGTGATGTGTGTCACAAATATGAAGTGTAAAAAAAATACAATGGGCAAGAAAGCAGCTAAAATACCCCTTATCTGTGAGGTTGATCACATTTTCGGTTGAGGTGTTTGTTTCTGTAGTGTGATGAGCATCACAAAATATCGCCGTGTGATTTTTCCGGGATGTGATCGCCGACAAATACGACTTGACCTGGCTCAGCCAGGATGTAAGCAAGTAACATTTTTAGCTAAAACCTGTAGCCAGCAATGTGTTATGGCGAAAAGCAAAAATCTGGTTTACGCTGATACTGTAAACTTAAGTCTATTATTATTCAGGATATATTTTGTCACGCTATTAAACTTGCATGGAGATATAATAAAAAATCATACTCCCCGGCTCTGAAATTAATAAGTACAAGCCCCTGTGCTTATCAATAAATTAATTTGGTTGCTTACCATTTAATTATTTTAATGAGTTTACGTTTTAATTAGTGAGGCAAATATGTTTCTCAACTATTTTGCGCTGGGTGTGTTGATTTTCGTCTTCCTGGTTCTTTTTTATGGAATCATCGCGATTCATGACATTCCCTATAACATGGCCAAAAAACGCAACCATCCTCATGCCGATGCGATCCATACGGCGGGATGGATAAGCCTGTTTACGCTGCATGCCATCTGGCCGTTTCTGTGGATCTGGGCCACGCTCTACCAGCCAGAGCGCGGATGGGGGATGCAGAACCACATGCCGCCGCCGGAACGCAACCCCGACGTTGATGCGCTGGCAAAGCGCGTCGCCGAGCTGGAACTAAAACTGGCCGCAGTGCAACCCACTGCTGATAAGAACACGCCGGAGCACTAATCATGGATCTGCTGATCATCTTGACCTATGTCGCGTTTGCATGGGCCATCTTTAAAATATTTCGTATTCCGGTAAACCAGTGGACATTAGCGACCGCGACCTTAGGCGGCGTATTTATCGTGGCTGGCCTTATTTTATTAATGAACTATAACCACCCTTATACCTTTACGGCGCAGAAAGCGGTTATTTCTATTCCGATCACGCCGCAAGTTACAGGGGTAGTTAGCGAAGTTACCGAAAAAAATAACCAGCTCATTAAAAAGGGCGAAGTGTTATTTAAAATTGATCCAACCCGCTATCAGGCCCGCGTCGACAGAGTGCAGGCGGACCTGGTGACAGCCACGCACAATATTGACAATATGAAGGCGCAGCTTTCTGAAGCCGTCGCCAATACCACCCGTGTGTCCGCTGAGCGCGACCGGCTGTATAAAGATTATCAGCGTTACCTGAAAGGCAGCCAGGCGAAGGTGAATCCGTTCTCTGAAAGCGATATCGACAACGCGCGCCAGAACTATCTGGCACAGGATGCCCTGGTGAAAGGCTCCGTTGCTGAACAGACGCAGATTCAGAGCCAGTTAGACAGCATGGTCAACGGTGAGCAATCGCAGGTGGCATCCCTCCGCGCTCAACTTGCAGAAGCCAAATACAATCTTGAGCAGACTACCATTCGTGCGCCAAGCAACGGCTATGTCACCCAGGTGCTGATTCGCCCGGGGACCTACGCCGCCTCGCTGCCGCTGCGTCCGGTGATGGTGTTTATTCCTGAACAGAAACGTCAGATCGTGGCCCAGTTCCGCCAGAACTCTTTACTGCGTCTGAAACCGGGCGATGAAGCGGAAGTGGTATTCAACGCCCTGCCGGGCCAGGTCTTCTCCGGTAAGCTCACCAGCATTCTGCCGGTGGTGCCGGGCGGCTCCTACCAGGCGCAGGGCGCACTGCAGTCCCTGACGGTGATCCCGGGTACCGATGGCGTGATTGGCACCATTGAGCTGGATCCGAATGCCGACGTGGACGCGCTGCCGGACGGTATTTACGCCCAGGTAGCGGTTTACTCCGACCACTTCTCGCACGTCTCGGTGATGCGTAAAGTCCTGCTGCGTATGACCAGCTGGATGCACTACCTCTATCTCGACCATTAATTCCTTTCCGGGCAGGCTTGCGATACGCAAGGCCTGCCTTTTTTCCTTGCCTGAGCCATACTTATCCTTTTGTTGGCGAAAAAGGAGCAGGCAATGAAACTCATCGGCAGTTATACCAGTCCCTTCGTGCGTAAAATCTCCATTCTCCTGCTGGAGAAAGGCATCACCTTCGAATTTGTGAATGAACAGCCCTATCAGGCCGACAGCGGTGCCGCCCAGTACAATCCGCTGGGGAAAGTCCCGGCGCTGGTGACCGATGATGGGGAGCACTGGTTCGACTCGCCAATCATTGCCAGCTATATCGAGCTGCTGGATATCGCCCCGGCGATGATCCCTCGTGACCCAAAGGCCGCGCTGGCTATCCGACAAATCGAGGCGCTGGCGGACGGGATCATGGATGCGGCCCTGGCCTCGGTGCGCGAACAGGCGCGTCCGGCGGCACAGCAGTCCGAGACCGAGCTGTTGCGTCAGCGGGAGAAAATCATCCGCAGTCTGGATCACTGTGAGCAGCTGATTCGCGAAGGAAAAATTGCCCCCGACAGCGTTAACCTGGCGACCATCGCCATTGCCTGCGCCATCGGCTACCTCAATTTCCGTCGCGTCTCGCCGGGCTGGTGCGTGGATCGCCCGCTGCTGGTCAAACTGGCGGAAACCCTGTTCCAGCGTGAGAGCTTCGCCCGCACCGAACCGCCAAAGGCTTGATGTGGTCGATAACACTTCCATGCCGGACGCGGTACAATCGCCCTGACATTGACTCCCTCTCCCGTCGGGAGGGGGGAAGATACCCAACCGTCAGGCGCTTTCATGACTACTCAGCACGCTCTCTATAGCCAACTTCCCGCGACCGATCGTCTGCTTCGCGACGCCCGTCTTACTGCCGTTATTGCCCGGTTTGGTCACAGCCGAACGGTCGAAACCTTACGCCTGTTGCAGGACGAAGCCCGCGCCGGGATCCGCGCCGACAACTGCCTCCCGGCGTGGTGTGACGACTGGGCGCAGGAGACCGAAAAGCGGCTGGCGAGGGATGACGCCCCGGGTCTGCGCCCGGTCATCAACCTGACGGGCACGGTGCTGCACACCAATCTGGGGCGCGCGCTGCTGGCCCAGGAGGCGGTAGCCGCAGTCACCCAGGCGATGCAGATGCCGGTCACGCTGGAGTACGATCTCGACGGCGCCGGACGCGGCCATCGCGACCGACCGCTGGCGGCGCTGCTGTGCCAGCTCACCGGTGCGGAAGATGCCTGCATTGTGAATAACAACGCCGCGGCGGTGCTGCTGATGCTGGCCGCGACCGCCAGCGGTAAAGAGGTGGTGGTCTCCCGCGGCGAGCTGGTGGAGATCGGCGGGGCGTTTCGCATTCCGGACGTGATGGCCCAGGCCGGGTGCCAGCTGCGGGAAGTGGGCACTACTAACCGCACCCACGAGCGGGATTACGCCGGGGCGATCAATGACAACACCGCCCTGCTGATGAAGGTCCATACCAGCAACTACCATATTGAAGGTTTTACCCATGCCGTTGACGAGGCCGGGCTGGTGCGCATCGGGCAGGAGAGAGACGTGCCTGTGGTCGTCGATCTGGGCAGCGGTTCGCTGGTGGATCTCAGCCGCTATGGCCTGCCGAAAGAGCCGATGCCGCAGGCGTTAATTGCCGCTGGCGTCAGCCTGGTGAGCTTCTCGGGTGATAAGCTGCTGGGCGGGCCGCAGGCCGGGATTATCGTCGGCAAGCGCGACCTGATCGCCAGATTGCAACAGCACCCACTGAAACGCGCCCTGCGCGCGGATAAAATGACCCTCGCCGCGCTGGAGGCCACTTTACGCCTCTATCTCCACCCGGAGACGCTGGCCGAACGCCTGCCGACGTTGCGCCTGTTGAGCCGCGACGCCGCCGCGATCCATCATCAGGGGGAGAGGCTGCTGGCCGAGGTCGCGCCGCACTACCCTGATTTTGAAGTTCGCGTGGAAGATTGCCTGTCACAGCCGGGCAGCGGATCGCTGCCGGTGGATCGCCTGCCGGGCGCTGCCCTGACCTTTATCCCGCGCGACGGGCGCGGCGCGCAGCTGGAGGCGCTGGCGTTACGCTGGCGATCCCTGCCGGTGCCGGTGCTTGGCCGGATAAAGGACGGGCGTCTGTGGCTGGATTTACGCTGTCTGGAAGATGAAGCACAGTTTCTGGAGATGTTGTTGAAATGATTATTGCCACCGCCGGTCATGTTGACCACGGCAAAACCACCCTGCTGCAGGCGATCACCGGCGTCAACGCCGACCGCCTGCCGGAAGAGAAGAAGCGCGGCATGACCATCGATTTGGGTTATGCCTACTGGCCGCAGCCGGATGGCCGGGTGCTGGGATTTATCGACGTGCCGGGGCACGAAAAGTTTTTGTCCAACATGCTGGCCGGTGTCGGCGGGATCGACCACGCCCTGCTGGTGGTGGCCTGTGATGACGGCGTAATGGCGCAGACGCGCGAGCACCTGCAGATCCTCCAGCTGACCGGCAATCCGCAGCTGACGGTGGCCCTGACTAAAGCCGATCGCGTCGACGAAGCCCGGGTGGAGGCAGTGCGCGAAGAAGTGCTCGCCACCCTGCGCGACTTTGGCTTTGCCGATGCGACGCTGTTTGTCACCGTTGCCACCGAAGGGCGGGGAATTGATGCCCTGCGCGCCCATCTGCAACAGCTCCCGGCCCGCGCCCATGCGGATCACCACCGCTTCCGTCTGGCCATCGACCGGGCCTTTACCGTAAAAGGGGCAGGTCTGGTAGTTACCGGCACGGCGCTGTCGGGCGAAGTGCGGGTAGGCGACAGCCTGTGGCTGACCGGGGTCAATAAGCCGGTGCGTATTCGTGGCCTGCACGCGCAAAACCAGCCGGTTGAACAGGCTCACGCCGGACAGCGCATTGCCCTCAACCTGGTGGGCGACACGGAAAAAGCAGAGCTGAACCGCGGCGACTGGCTGCTGGCCGACGCGCCGCCGGAACCGACCACGCGGGTTATCGTCACTCTGCAAGGTGACGTGCCGCTGGCACAGTGGCAGCCGCTGCATATTCACCATGCCGCCAGCCATGTCACCGGCCGCGTCTCGCTGCTGGAGGGAGCGCTGGCGGAGCTGGTCTTTGATGCTCCGCTGTGGCTGGCCGACAACGATCGGCTGGTGTTGCGCGATATCTCTGCCCGCGTCACCCTCGCCGGGGCGCGAGTCGTTACCCTTAACCCGCCGCGCCGCGGGAAGCGCAAGCCGGAGTACCTGCACTGGCTGGCAACGCTGGCACCGGCGGCGGATGACCACGCCGCCCTGCTGGCGCATCTGGAGCGCGGGGCGGTGAACCTGGATGCGTTCGGTTGGGCACGCCAGCTCAGCCGGGAAGGGCTGCGTCAGCTGACCCAACAGCCTGAGTTTATCCAGGCCGGTTCGAGCCTGTTAAACACCGCTGTCGCGGCGCGCTGGCAGCGTAAGCTTCTGGAGGTGCTGGCGACCTATCATCTGCAGCATCAGGATGAACCCGGTCCGGGGCGCGAGCGCCTGCGGCGCATGGCGCTGCCGATGGAAGATGAGGCCCTGGTCCTGCTGCTGATCGAGCGGATGCGTGAGAGCGGGGAGCTACACAGCTACCACGGCTGGCTGCATCTGCCGGATCACAAAGCGGGCTTTACCCCGGCACAGCAGGCCATCTGGGAAAAAGTGGACGCGCTGTTTGGCGATGACCCCTGGTGGGTGCGCGACCTGGCCCGTGAAACGGCCACCGACGAGCAGACCATGCGTCAGGTGCTGAAGCATGCGGCGCAGCAGGGGCTGATCACCGCGATCGTCAAAGACCGCTACTACCGGCACCACCGGATCGTCACCTTTGCCAACCTGATCCGCGCGCTGGACCACGAGCGCGGCTCCACCTGCGCGGCCGATTTCCGCGACCGGCTGAACGTCGGACGTAAGCTGGCGATCCAGATCCTGGAGTACTTCAACCGCATTGGCTTTACCCGCCGCCGCGGTAACGATCACCTCCTGCGGGATGCCCAGCTTTTTGCCGACGAGGGGCAGCAGCGTTAATCCTTTTTGCTGGCGAACTTCTGTTTCGCCAGCCATACGGCACCCAGCCTGCCCGCCTGGTTACCCAGCTGGCAGGGCAGGATGGGCACCTGCAGCGATTCCCACTCTTCAAAGGTTTGCAGGTGTCTGTCGAGCAGGGTATAGATTTTCTCCTGCTCGCTGATGCCGCCGCCAATCAACACCACCTGCGGGTCGAACATCGAGATGACGCTATAGACCCCACGAGCCAGAAACAGGGCCCACTCTTCCACCGCTTCGCGCAGGTGCAGATCGTTTTCCATCCGCTCGAACAGCTCTTCGCCTTCCGGCATGTTATCCCCTGAGACCCCCAGCGCCCGGCGACAGGTTTCCATCAGCCCTTTGGCCGAGGCCACCTCATGCATCCCTTCGCCGTGTTTGCCGACCGGGATGACCCCGAACTCCCCGGCGCGGTAGTGCGAGCCGCGATAAAGATCGCCCCCGAGCACAATCCCGCCACCGATCCCGGTGCCGAGCGTCATGCAGACAAAATTCTCATAGTCACGTCCTGCGCCGCGCCAGCGTTCGCCCAGAGCGGCACAGCTGGCGTCATTGTCGGCCACCAGCGGCAGGTCGGTTAGCTCCGCGAAAAGCTGGTACAGGTTGACGTTATCGAGGTACGCCAGCGCGCCCGCCTTTGCGGCCTCGCCGGTATGGGTATTAATATGGCCAGGGATGCTCACGCCGATCGCCGTAATCTCATGCTCGTTCTGGTACGCCTCGACCACCTCGCGCCACTGCTGCTTAAAGCTCTCCTCATCCTCCGGCGTATCAAATTGATCGGTGGTGAGTTCGTTTCCGTCCTCGTCAATCACGCCGTGTTTAATGTGGGTTCCGCCCACGTCGAAGCCGATAAAAAGCCGCATTTATCCTTCCCTCTGCCAGAGTTGTGCGCTTTAAGTATGGCTCAGGGCGGGAAACCAAACGTAAAGTAAGGTAATGCGTGAAGGGGCTCGCAAAGCAGGCGACGACTGGCGATATTTTCACCGCCGCGGTCTACCTTTGAAGGACACTTCACGCAAGGAGACAGTCATGACGAATAACCCTCCCTCAGCACGTATCCTGCCCGGCGAATATGGTTTCCCCCTCAAACTGAAAGCCCGTTATGACAACTTTATCGGCGGCGACTGGGTTCCCCCGGCCGACGGCGATTACTACCAGAACCTCACCCCGGTGACCGGCCAGCCGCTGTGCGAAATTGCCAGCTCCGGCAAGCGCGATATCGATCTGGCGCTGGATGCCGCCCACAAGATCAAAGATAAATGGGCCCATACCTCGGTGCAGGATCGCGCGGCGATCCTGTTTAAAATCGCCGATCGTATGGAGCAGAACCTGGAGCTGCTGGCCACGGCAGAGACCTGGGACAACGGTAAACCGATCCGCGAAACCCTGGCCGCCGACGTGCCGCTGGCGATCGACCACTTCCGCTATTTCGCCTCCTGTATTCGCGCCCAGGAGGGCGGCATCAGCGAGGTGGATAAAGACACCGTCGCCTATCACTTCCATGAGCCGCTGGGCGTGGTCGGGCAGATCATCCCGTGGAACTTCCCCCTGCTGATGGCTGCCTGGAAAATGGCGCCCGCGCTGGCCGCCGGGAACTGCGTGATACTGAAACCGGCGCGCTTAACGCCGCTGTCGATACTGCTGCTGATGGAAGTGGTGGGCGATCTGCTCCCGCCGGGGGTGGTGAACGTGGTCAACGGTGCCGGGGGGGAAATCGGTGAATATCTGGCGACCTCCAAACGGATCGCCAAAGTGGCCTTTACCGGCTCCACCGAAGTGGGCCAGCAGATCATGCAGTACGCCACCCAGAACATCATTCCGGTGACGCTGGAGCTGGGCGGCAAATCCCCGAACATCTTCTTTGCCGACGTGATGGACGAAGAGGATGCCTTCTTTGATAAGGCGCTGGAAGGATTTGCTCTCTTCGCCTTTAACCAGGGCGAAGTCTGCACCTGCCCAAGCCGGGCGCTGGTGCAGGAGTCGATCTACGAGCGCTTTATGGAGCGCGCCATTCGTCGCGTGGAGTCGATCCGCAGCGGCAACCCGCTGGACAGCGTCACCCAGATGGGAGCCCAGGTATCCCACGGACAGCTGGAGACCATCCTCAACTATATCGATATCGGTAAGAAAGAGGGGGCCGAGCTCTTAACCGGCGGACGGCGCAAGCAGCTGGACGGTGAGCTGAAAGAGGGGTACTACCTTGAGCCGACGATCCTGTCCGGCAAGAACAACATGCGTGTCTTCCAGGAGGAGATCTTCGGCCCGGTGCTGGCGGTAACGACCTTCAAAACCATGGAGGAGGCGCTGGAGCTGGCCAACGATTCGCAGTATGGCCTGGGGGCGGGCGTCTGGAGCCGTAACGGCAATCTGGCGTATCAGATGGGACGCGGGATCCAGGCCGGGCGCGTATGGACCAACTGTTATCACGCTTACCCGGCCCATGCCGCGTTTGGCGGCTACAAACAGTCGGGCATTGGCCGTGAGACCCACAAGATGATGCTGGAGCATTACCAGCAGACCAAATGCCTGCTGGTCAGCTACTCCGACAAACCGTTGGGCTTGTTCTAACCTCTGAGAGCAGGCCGCCCCAGGGGGGTCTGCTCAATCTGTTTCCGCAGGGTATTCAGCACCCCATCCAGCACAAACTGCACCCGCCAGGGTTGATAGTCACGTTTGCGGAAGATCGCCACCAGATCCAGCCACCACTCCTCCTGATGGGTAAAACAGGGCACCATTGAGCCCTGTTCGATCTCCCGGAGCAGACTCTCTTTTGGCGCAAAGACGATCCCCAGATGATTGCGGGCCAGCTCAAGCGCCGTCTGGGTGTTGTCGCAAATATAGTTACCCGTGACTTTATAATCGAGCACCTGCTCGCTATTATTCACGCGAAAACGCCAGATGTTGGCGTCATCAATAATCATTGAGTCGATAAGAATGCAGGAGTGATTAATTAAATCGTCAGGATGATTAATAGGGTGCTTTTTAATATATTCAGGGGTAGCGAAAGCGGTAACAGAATATTTTGTTAAAGTACTGGCAACCAGGTTTTCATCTTTCGGTTGGGCATAGGTAATTAAAATATCGCCATCGTCGGGAAAGGTGACGCCTTCAAAAAACTCATTCCGATCCAGGTTGTAGGTTTTCAGGCTGATACGGATATCGCCAATATTTTCGATCTCATGAACCACGTGGCGGGCCAGGTAAGTGACGATCCCCGACGGAGCATAAATAGTGACCTTGCCGCGTTTCTCGTGTTTGTAATCTGCAATGAAATTAATCAGTTGCTCGTTTTTTTCCAGCGACACGTTGATGAACGGCAGTAAGGATTCACCGAACTGGGTCAGCGCCAGATGGCGGGTGGTGCGCTCAAAAACCTTCAGTCCGACGCGGGTTTCGAAATCAGCGAGATATTTACTGACGTTGGCCTGAGCCATTCCCAGCAATGCAGCAGCATCGCCAATGCTGTGGGTCGCGGCAATGACGGAAATAATTTTTAATTCTCGCGGTTTGATTTGCATCTTATGCATTGCCTGACGTCCATCTATATGAATTTATATATAATATTATACAAATAACCGCATTGCATCGCGATTTTTGTAACCATTATTATGCGCCGGGTCGTATGACATTTAATGGATTGCAAACAATGAAGTTTAAAAAGAATTTACTCATCGCGGCCGCTTTATTTACGGCGACTTCCGCAATGGCCGATGACTTTTCAGTTGGCGCTGGCGCAGTATTTAATGAATCACCCTATAAAGGCTATAACGAGAACGTCTCCGCTGTCCCGTTAATGAGCTACGAAGGCGAGCACTTCTACGTACGTCAGACCACCGGCGGCTGGATTATCTGGAAAGAGGGTAAAAACGAACTCAGCCTGACCGCCTCCTGGATGCCGCTGCATTTCGACCCGGAAGATAACGATGACCACGCGATGAAGCAGCTGGATGACCGTAAAGCCTCCGCGATGCTGGGCGGGGCGTATTACCGTCACGAAAGCTGGGGCAGCCTGAAGTTTGCGCTGGCAGCCGATGCAATGGACGAAAGCGGCGGGGTGGCGGGCGAGATGTCTTACTTCCGTCCGATCCGCATGGAAAGTCTGACCCTGACGCCGTCACTGGGCGTGTTCTACTATGACGAAAGCTTCAACGATTACTACTACGGCGTCTCTGAGAAGGAGTCGCGTCGCAGCGGTCTGCAGCAGTACACCGCCGGCGAAACCGTAACCCCCTATATCGGCCTGGCGGCGAAGTATCAGCTGACGCAGAACCTGTATCTGAACGCCAGCGCAGTCTATACCGTGCTGCCTGACGAGGTGAAAAACAGCCCGATGATCGACCGTGACGACAGCTTCGCGCTGATGACCGGCCTCTCCTGGAAGTTTTAATTCTTCAGAAAGTTGCCCTCGGTGACGAGGGCTTCCCGAATGCACCCGGGCGGCGCTGTCCATACCTGACCTGGCAGACAGGGTGGGTATGTGTAGCCTCGCCCGGCTTTCATTTTGGTCTTCGTCTTTTTTGGGGCAGATGGCCAGTTTTCACGGCAGAGCGCACAAATCGGGTCTTTTACCCTGTCTGATCAAAGCGCTCGCCCCGATCACTCTGGCAACCTGACTTTTTTCAGCAAGGATGGAGCAGGCGATGAACCCCTTTATTGTTGCCGACCCGGCGAAATGTATTGGCTGTCGCACCTGCGAGGTGGCCTGCGTAGTCTCGCATCAGGACGATCAGAATTGTGCGGCCGTAACGCCACGCACCTTTATCTCCCGCATTCGGGTGGTGAAGGGCGGCACGTTTACCACAGCGGTTACCTGTCATCAGTGTGAAGATGCGCCCTGCGCCAACGTCTGCCCAACACAGGCTATTCAGCGTCAGGCGGGGGTGTGGCGGGTGGAGCAGGCACGCTGTATCGGCTGTAAAAGCTGTATGGTCGCCTGTCCGTTTGGCGCGATGCAGGTAACGGCGGGTGCGGGACTGGTTCAGGCTCTGAAGTGCGATCGCTGCGCGCATCGCGAAGCAGGACCGGCCTGTGTGGCGGCCTGTCCCACTCACGCGTTAAGCTGTGCCGATCCCGCCAGATTACGCGTCGAACGGCTGCGTTATCTGGCGTAAACCGTTACTGGCCGTTTTCCCGCCAGGCCAGCTCAACCTCTTCGGCCAGGATCTTCACCCCGGCTTCGATTTTTTCCGGGTCCGGCACGTAGTTCATGCGCATGCACTGGTGGGTGTGCGGCCAGGGTTTATCCAGCCCCGGGAAGAAGTAGTCTCCTGGTACCATCAACACGCCACGCTTTTTCAGACGCTGATACAGCAGCTCGGTGGTGATCGGCAGATCCTTAAACCATAGCCAGAGGAAAATCGCCCCTTCGGGTTTGTGGATCAGGCAGCGATTTTCCGGTAAATAGCGGCGAATTGTGGCGATCGTCTCTTGTACGCGCTGATAATAGAACGGCTTAATCACCTCATTAGACAGGCGCAGCAGATCGTTGCGCTTAATCATCTCGCACATCATCGCTGGCCCAATCCCGCCCGGTGACAGGCTGATAATGCCGTTCATATTGGTGATGGCGGTGATGATTTTCTCATTGGCGATGATGATCCCGCAGCGGCTGCCCGGCAGGCCCAGCTTGGACAGGCTCATGCACAGGACAATGTTTGGGTTCCACAGCGGGCGTGCTTCGCTGAAAATGATGCCAGGGAAGGGCACGCCATAGGCGTTATCAATCACCAGCGGAATGCCGTGCTGGTTCGCCAGCGCATCCAGCTTCATCAGCTCTTCGTCAGTGATCACGTTCCCGGTCGGGTTGGTGGGACGCGAGACGCAGATCATCCCGGTCTCTTCGCCAATATGCAGGTGCTCAAAATCGACGTGATACTTGAACTGGCCTTCCGGCAGCAGCTCAATGTTCGGACGTGCAGAGACGAAAAGGTCATCCTCAAGGCCGGAATCGGCGTAACCGATATATTCCGGCGTCAGCGGGAAGAGCACCTTTTTGGTGGTGCCGTCGGCACGTCGGCCCGCGAAGAGGTTAAATAAGTAGAAAAACGCGCTCTGGCTGCCGTTTGTCAGTGCAATATTCTGTGGTTCGATCTCCCAACCCAGGGTGTCGCGCAGCATCTCCGCCAGGGCGGCGAGTAGCTCGGTTTTCCCCTGCGGACCGTCATAATTGCACAGCGCATCAGTGGCTTTGCCATTTTCCAGCATGTCCGCGAGGAGCGTCTGAAAATAGGCGTTCATCTCCGGAATTTGTGCCGGGTTACCGCCGCCGAGCATGATGGCGCCCGGTGTGCGCAGCCCGTCGTTGAGATCCTCCATCAGGCGGGTAATGCCTGAATGGCGGGTGAATTTGTCGCCGAAAAGTGAAAAAGTCATAGCAGGTGTTCTGTCGGGCTTGTTCTAAGTGTGGGTCACCATAACGCTACAACTGCGCGGGTGCAAATCAGCGTGGAAACGGGGAAGGGCTGTTTTGTATTGCTAGTTTGCCATCAGGCAGCAAATTATCCTGCGCTTTCCCTCTCCCGACGGGAGAGGGATTCTGCGCGTAGCGATCAGCGATTTCCCGCCCAGACCACCATCACCTTGTCACCCTGATGCTCACGCACAAAGCCGTAGCCCTGAGGCATCGTCAGCGTGGTTTGCGTCCCTTCACCCACCGCCGGATGGCGGGCGCGGAACTGCCCGAGCAGCTGCCAGTGGGCGACGGTGGCGGCCTGCGCGCCGCTGATATCCTGCCAGTTCATGTCCGAGCGCGTGCCCTGTAGCGGGTCGGAGCCCGTCGGGCCGAACGGCCGCGCGGATTCATCACCGTAAAATATCTGCACGCTGCCCGGGGCCAGTAACAGCAGCTCTGCTGCACGCTGGTCGCCCTCGCGGAACAGGCGGGTATCGTGGGAAGAGAGGTAGCTCAGGACGTTAAAGCCCTGCAGCTTTTCTGCCATCTGCTGCCAGGTCAGGTCGATGTCGGCCAGACAATCCACCGCTTTGGCTGCCTGCTCCTGATAATCAAAGTTGATCATCGCATCGAAGCCATGACGGTAGTAATCGCTCTGCATCACCCCGTGCCCCCAGGATTCACCGGTCATCCAGAAGGGCGCATCGTCGAGTTTTTTCTCCGGGTTGGCCGCTTTCCAGGCTTTCAACGCGTCATTGGCCTGGTCTTTCAGCTGCTGCCAGCCCGCCAGCTCCACGTGCTTGGCGGTATCAACGCGAAAACCGTCGATCCCGTATTCCCGTACCCACTGGCTCAGCCAGTGAGTAAGATAGTCCCGGGGCGTGTAGCCATCGATGGCTTTGGCCCCGGTATCAGGTTTATGGCGATAAAAATTCGGCAGGCCCGAGGGAGTGGTGGATTCGGTTTTTAGATCCGGCAGGAAGGCCAGCGACATGGTCAGATCGTCAAAACCAGGGTTGTCGTAGTCGCCAATATCGGTGCGTACCCACTTTTTACCCCACCAGTTTTCCCATGCGGCTTTATCGCTGAAATTGATGTAGTCGTTAAAGCTGTGCCAGCTCTGCCCGGCGCCAGGCTTCCAGTCGGTCCAGCGCTCGCCGAGGGTTTTCTTCAGCTCATCACCCTGCAGATAGAGGGCACCGAACTGGTACTCCTGCATGTCAGCCAGCGTCGCGTAACCGGTGTGATTCATCACTACGTCAAACAGGATGCGGATCCCCCGGCGATGGGCCTCGTCCACCAGCTGGCGTAAATCCTCTTCCGTGCCCATGTTGGCATCGAGCCGGGTCCAGTCCTGAGTGTAGTAACCGTGATAGGCGTAATGGGGGAAATCGCCTTTGGTGCCGCCGCCGACCCAGCCGTGGATCTGCTCCAGCGGTGAGCTGATCCACAGGGCGTTGACGCCGAGCTGTTGCAGGTAATCCAGTTTGCTGGTGAGCCCTTTCAGGTCGCCGCCGTGGAAGGTGCCGATCTCCTGCATGCCATCTTTGTGGCGCCCATAGCTGTTGTCGTTGGCCGGATCGCCATTCTCAAACCGGTCAGTCAGGACAAAATAGACGGTGGCGTTTTGCCAGCTGAACGGGGCGGGCTTGTCCGTCTCTGCGCGTTCCAGTAACAGCAGGCCGTTGCTGCCCGGCGCAGGTTGCAGGGTGATTTTGCCCTGCTGCACGGTGGCGGTCTGTTTACTGTAAAAATCACGTACCACGCTCCCTTCCGGGAAGGTGCTGCTGACGTCGAGCGTCAGGGCGTTGCCGTCCCATTTCGGGCACTGGCGCACCACGCGGGTCACCGCCTTTTCGCTCTCGCTGGCGACGGTCAGCATCAGGGTTGGCGTGCCGGAGCGGGTATCAATCCGTGCCTGATAATCGCCGTCGCGGAACAGTCGCCACTGCACCGGATCGCCTTCGCACGGCTTGAGTGACATCATCTCATTGAGTTTTATCGCGTTTGTCGGCTGCCAGCACGTCTTGTCAAGATTCAGCGTGAGCGGACGGGTACCCTTCGTCAGCTTTGCCTGTGCCGTGAAGACCCCCGAGCCTTCAGCGGTAAAGGTCGGAAAACCCGGTGCTGACCAGTCGGCGCTGGCCATGGCAGGCAAGAGGAGAAGAGCGAGAGCGGAACGTTTCATACCGGTTTCCTGTCACAGCGTTTTGCTCAGTTTGCTCTCTATTGTAGAAAGCGACCTCATCCCCTGGCGCTAACGCGCAGGGAGGAGCAGTGAGGGTGAGTGATCTCACGCTAAACGGGCGTATTAACTGCGATATTGAGCACATTTTGGTGAAAATGATGCTTAAGCGAACGATTTCCGGATGACAGGGTTTCGGATTTAGACTATTTCTTTGAATGCTCTTCTCGTCTATTTTTGCTAGGATCTGAGATTCGCCTCTCATTTTACGAAAAAAATAAGGTGTTGGAATGTTTCTATCCGACCAGGAGACCTAATGATATCGACTCCCATTCGACGATATGGGGCCGCGATACTCATGTTACTCACCATGGCAATTTCTGGTGAGGTGCTTGCGAAGACGCACACGGATACAACGAGTAAAAAGGCCCACGTCATAAAGACGACAAGTAGTAAGGTTAGCAGTAAACAAGAGTATTCTCGCAATAGTGCAAAGAGTAGTTCACTTCCTGATTTGCGAAAATACCCTTCCGGGACACCAAGGAAAAAAGCGTTTCTCCGGACGGTAATGCCTTATATTACAAGTCAAAATGCCGCGATTACGGCAGATCGTAACTGGCTTATTTCTAAGCAGTACGACAGCCGCTGGTCGCCGTCAGAACGCACGCGTCTGAAAGAAATTTCAAAACGCTATAAGGTGAGCTGGAACGGAAACACGCGACGTGTGCCGTGGAACTCGCTGTTAGAGCGCGTAGATATTATTCCAGGCAGCATGGTCGCAACAATGGCTGCAGCCGAAAGTGGCTGGGGTACCTCGAAGCTTGCGCGCAGTAACAACAACCTCTTCGGCATGAAATGTGCGAAAGGGCGTTGTAACAATGCACCGGGCAAAGTGAAAGGCTACTCACAGTTTGAATCGGTCAAAGATTCAGTGAATGCGTATGTTGTGAACCTGAACACGCACCCGGCCTACTCTTCGTTCCGTAAGTCACGCGCTCAGCTGCGTAAAGCGGATCAGGAAGTGACGGCCAGCACGATGATTCACAAGTTGAAAGGTTATTCCACCCAGGGACAGAGCTATAACAACTATCTGTTCGCGATGTACCAGGATAACCAGCGCTTAATCGCCGCCCATATGTAATAGTAAAAAAAGCCTTCCTTACGGAAGGCTTTTTTATTTAAATCAGCACTTCACTGTAGCGATCGCGATACTCTTTTGGCGTGGTGTCGTACTCTTTTTTAAATACCGAATAGAAATACTGCAGCGACGGATAACCGCACATCTGCGAGATCTCGTGAATGGAAAGCGAGGTCGAAATCAGCAAGCTGCGGGCTTTCTCCAGCTTCTCGGCGTGAATAACCGCATGGATCGTCTCGCCCACCTCTTCTTTAAAACGCTTCTCCAGATTTGAACGCGAAATCCCTACCGCATCCAGCACCTGATCCACTTTGATGCCTTTGCAGGCATGATTACGAATGTAGTGCATAGCCTGAATCACCGCCGGATCGTTCAGCGAGCGGTAATCCGTTGAGCGCCGCTCCACAACGCGCACCGGCGGAACCAGCAGGCGCTGCAGGGGCAGGTTTTCGTTATCCAGCAGACGGTGCAGCAGTTTGGCGGCCTGATAGCCCATCTGACGGGTTCCCTGCGCCACGGAAGAGAGTGCCACGCGTGACAGGTAGCGCGTAAGCTCTTCATTATCGATGCCAATCACGCACAGCTTTTCCGGCACCGGAATGTGCAGATGTTCGCACACCTGCAGCACGTGCCGGGCGCGGGCATCGGTTACGGCAATTATCCCGGTTTGCGGCGGCAGGGTTTGCAGCCAGTCGGCGAGGCGATTCTGCGCGTGCTGCCAGTTTTCCGGGGCCGTTTCCAGCCCCTGATAGACAACGCCGCGATACTTCTCTTTTGCCACCAGCTGACAGAAGGCGTACTCACGTTCCGCCGCCCAGCCCTTGCCGCTGGAAACGGGCAGGCCATAAAAGGCGAAGCGGTGCACCCCTTTTTCCTTCAGATGCAAAAACGCGCTCTCTACCAGGGCGCGGTTGTCGGTCGCGATGTAGTGAACGGGGGGGTAGTTTTCCGGCTTATGGAAGGAGCCGCCAACGCCGACGATGGGGACGTCGACATCGACCAGCAGCTGTTGGATAACGGCATCGTCAAAATCCGCGATGACGCCGTCACCCAGCCACTCTTTAATATTATCGGTACGCGTGCGGAAATCCTCTTCGATGAAGATATCCCACTCGGACTGCGACGCCTGCAAGTATTCACCTACACCCTCTACGACCTGGCGGTCATAGGCTTTATTGGCATTGAACAACAACGTAATGCGGTGACGCTTCTCAAACATGGCGCTCTTTTTCCAGAATCAGTGATAGATGATAAAGCATCCTCAGGCGCGCCGTTTAGTCGCGGAATCCATCCATACCGCCAGCAACAGAATGGCACCCTTAACGATATACTGCCAGAATGTCGGGACGTCCATCATACTCATTCCGTTATCCAGCGACGCCATAATAAAGGCCCCCATCACCGCCCCGGCAACGCTGCCGATCCCCCCCGCCAGACTGGTGCCGCCAATGACGCAGGCGGCGATGGCGTCGAGTTCCGCAATATTCCCTGCCGACGGCGAGCCCGCCCCGAGACGCGAGCTTAAGATCAGCCCGGCGACGGCAACCATCAGGCCGTTGATGGCAAATACTGCCAGCTTGGTGCGCTCAACGTTGATACCGGACAGGCGAGCGGCTTCGAGGTTGCCGCCAATGGCATAAATGCGGCGACCAAAGGCGGTGCGGGTGGCCATAAACATCCCGGCCAGCAGCAGCAGAACCAGCAGCAGCACCGGCGTCGGCACGCCGCGGTAGTCGTTCAGCAGCCAGATCGCCCCGAGGACAATCACTGCCGTCAGTGCCTGGCGTCCGACAACCGAGGTGGACGGTGCCGTGGCTAACCCTAAGCTCTGACGACGCATTCTGCTTCGCCACTGCCAGGCAACAAACGCCATCAGGCCAATCGCGCCGAGGCTAAAACCGACTCCGCTGGAGAGATAGCTCTGCCCAATCTGCGACATCGAGGCGCTGGTGGGGGAGACGGTGGTGCCGTTGGTCACGCCAATCAGGATACCGCGGAAAGCCAGCATCCCCGCCAGGGTGACAATAAACGACGGCACTTTGCGGTAGGCCACCCACCAGCCGTTCCAGGTCCCGAGCAGCAAGCCGAGCACCAGAGTCACCACAATAGTCAGCGGCAGCGGCCAGCCCAGCCAGACGTCGAAAATCGCCGCCAGCCCGCCGAGCAGGCCCATCATCGAGCCCACGGAGAGGTCGATCTCCGCTGAGATAATCACGAACACCATCCCCACCGCCAGAATGCCGGTAATGGCGGTCTGTCGCAGCAGGTTGGAGACGTTACGGGCGCTGAGGTATGAGCCGTCAGTGGTCCAGGTGAAGAACAGCATGATCGCCACAATGGCGGCAATCATGACAAAGACCTGCAGATTAAGCGCTTTCAACCCTGAAAACAGACCCGGTGCGGGCGCCGTGGCTTTTAACTCAGAGGGGTTGCTTTTCGACATGGCGTTCGCTCCTTAATGCGGCTTCCATCACCTGCTCCTGCGTCAGGTTCTGGTTGTTCAGGTTGGCTTTCAGTTTTCCTTCGTGCATCACCAGCACCCGGTCGCTCAGACCCAGCACTTCAGGCAGTTCCGAGGAGATCACAATCACTGCGATACCCTGCTGAACCAGCTGGTTGATCAGCTTGTAGATTTCGTATTTCGCACCGATGTCGATCCCGCGGGTGGGTTCATCGAGGATCAGGATGCGCGGATTGAGCAACAGGCAGCGGGCGAGGATCGCCTTCTGCTGGTTGCCACCGCTGAGACGACCAATGGCGAGGTCCGGTGAAGACGTTTTGACCTTCAGCCGCTGCAGGGACTGCAAAATGCAGTGCTGCTCGGCGGCGTCGTCCAGGCTGCTCAGCGTGCCGCTGAACTGATCTAACGCGGCGAGGGTGATGTTTTTACCTACCGCCATCACCGGCACGATGCCGTCTTTTTTTCGATCTTCCGGCACCATCGCAATGCCGTGGGAAATGGCCTGCTGG
This sequence comes from Leclercia sp., assembly GCF_036780805.1. Taxonomy (NCBI): domain Bacteria; kingdom Pseudomonadati; phylum Pseudomonadota; class Gammaproteobacteria; order Enterobacterales; family Enterobacteriaceae; genus Leclercia; species Leclercia sp. The sequence continues at coordinate 204,653 of NZ_DAIQCE010000004.1, forward strand.
CAGTTTTTGATGTCGACCGGCTGCCCGTCAATAAAGATGTTACCTTCCCAGCGCCCGGGCCAGACCCCGAACAGGCACTGCACTGCCTCGGTACGCCCGGCGCCGACCAGTCCGGCCACGCCAAGAATTTCACCGCGATGCAGAGAGAAGGAGACGTCGTTCACCCGTTTGATATGGCGATTGACCGGATGCCAGGCGGTGAGATGCTCCACGCGCAGCACCTCTTCCCCCAGGGTATGCGGCTCATTAGGGTAGAGCGCGGTCAGCTCACGGCCCACCATCATGGTAATGATGTCGTCCTCGCTCATCCCCTGCGCTTCACGGGTGCCGATATGCTGCCCGTCACGAATGACGCAGACCGTGTCCGAAATGGCTTTCACTTCGTTGAGCTTATGAGAGATGTAAATGCAGGCAATACCGTGGTGTTGCAGGTCACGAATGATGTCCAGCAATACCGCGGTTTCCTGTTCCGTCAGGGAGGCGGTCGGTTCATCGAGGATCAGCAGCCGCACCTGTTTGTTGAGCGCTTTGGCGATCTCCACCAGCTGCTGCTGCCCCAGACCGAGATCGCCCACCCGGGTATCAGGGGAGATTGCGAGGCTCACCTGCGCCAGCAGCTTTTCGCAGCGCAGGGTCATGGTGTCGTAATCCAGCACCCCGTGACGGGTGATCTCAGCGCCGAGGAAGATGTTCTCCAGCACGGTGAGGTGCTTCACCAGCGCCAGCTCCTGGTGAATGATGGCGATACCTTTGCGCTCGGTGTCACGGATGTGCGTAGCCTGCAGAGTTTCACCGGCAAATACGATTTCACCGTCATAGCTGCCATGGGGATAAATGCCGCACAGCACCTTCATCAACGTGGATTTGCCCGAGCCATTTTCGCCGCACAGTGAGACGATCTCGCCGGGGTTTAAGCGCAGGCTGACGTTATCTACGGCCTTTACCGCGCCAAACGCCTTAGTGATACTTTTCATTTCAAGGAGATAAGACATAACTGCCCCACATGACCCGAAGGAAAATAGTGCAAGTCGATGCGCCCCTGCAAGGCAGGGGCGATGATGGATTAAAGTTCGCTCTTTTTATGGAAACCGTCTTTCACAACGGTGGCGTCAATGTTCTCTTTATTGACTTCGATAGGGGTCAGCAGTCGGGACGGCACGTCTTTCAGGCCGTTGTTTAAGCTGGCGTCCGCTTTAGGCTGCTGGCCATTGCCCAGCTCAACGGCAATTTCCGCGGCGGTGGTGGCCAGCTCGGTGATCGGTTTATAGACCGTCATGGTCTGGGTTCCGGCCACAATACGTTTCACCCCGGCAAGATCCGCATCCTGCCCGGAGATCGCCACTTTTCCGGCCAGCCCCTGGGCGCTGAGCGCCTGGATAGCGCCGCCTGCGGTGGCATCGTTGGAAGCGACCACGGCGTCAATTTTGTTATTGTTGGCGGTTAAGGCGTTTTCCATAATTTTCAGCGCGTTTTCTGGCAACCAGCCGTCCGCCCACTGATCGCCTACCACCTTGATTTTGCCTTCGTCGATATACGGCTTCAGCACCTTCATCTGCCCGGCGCGGAATAATTTGGCGTTGTTATCTACCGGCGAGCCGCCCATCAGGAAATAGTTGCCCTGCGGCACTTTCGCGACCAGGCTTTGCGCCTGTAATTCACCGACTTTTTCATTGTCGAAAGAAATATAATAATCGATGTCGGCGTTATTAATCATGCGGTCATAGGCCAGCACTTTTATGCCTTCGCGTTTGGCTTCTTTTACCACGTTACTTAAAACTTGGCCGTTATAAGGAATAATAACCAGCACGTCGACGCCGCGGTTTATCATATTTTCGATTTGCGACATTTGGGTTTCTTCATTGCCATTAGCAGATTGTACAAAAACTTTTGCACCCAATGCTTCTGCCTTATTGACAAAAATATCGCGATCTTTTTGCCAGCGCTCCAGACGGAGGTCATCAATCGCCATGCCGATTTTGACTTCTTTTGCATGACTCGCCGTACTCGCCAGCAGCAGCGATGCACAAAGAGTGAGGCACAGGTTCTTTATCTTCATAATTGTATTGCCTTTTGTAGGGTTAGGTTGCTGAGATAAAAGAAACAATCATTGCAAGAGACGTAGCAAATTCTTAACGGGGAACGGCAGACAAGCAATTACAGATTTTTATCTTCTCGTTATGATATTTGGTTTATTTTCGAATTTATGACCGCGATCTGATTTTAAATTACATAACTTATTAATTACACATGAATCTGGAATTTACGCTGTGAAATTCGTTCGGCTGCAAATTGTTTTTGCGAGCCAGCGCACGTTTGTGCATTCTCTCAATAGCAGTGTGAAATAACGTAATTGAGCAACCTGCGATCACTATTCAGTATTACTCCAGAATCAACTTTTCGCCGCACCCCTGATTATGGAGCTCAATATGCAAGCTTATTTCGATCAACTCGATCGCGTTCGTTATGAAGGCCCGAAATCTTCTAATCCTTTAGCGTTTCGTCATTACAATCCTGACGAGCTGGTGCTGGGTAAGCGCATGGAAGATCACCTGCGTTTCGCCGCCTGCTACTGGCATACCTTCTGCTGGAACGGGGCCGATATGTTTGGCGTGGGCTCGTTCGATCGTCCGTGGCAGCAGCCGGGCGAGGCGCTGGAGCTGGCGAAGCGCAAAGCGGACGTCGCCTTTGAGTTCTTCCACAAGCTGAACGTGCCTTACTACTGCTTCCACGATGTCGATGTCTCCCCGGAAGGCGCTTCGCTGAAAGAGTACCTGAATAACTTCGCGCAGATGGTTGACGTGCTGGCCGAAAAACAGCAGCAGAGCGGCGTGAAGCTGCTGTGGGGCACTGCCAACTGCTTTACCCACCCGCGCTATGGCGCAGGGGCTGCTACCAACCCGGATCCAGAAGTGTTCAGTTGGGCGGCCACTCAGGTCGTCACGGCGATGAACGCGACTCATCAGCTGGGCGGTGAAAACTACGTACTGTGGGGCGGACGTGAAGGCTACGAAACGCTGCTCAACACCGATTTGCGCCAGGAGCGCGAGCAGATTGGCCGCTTCATGCAGATGGTGGTGGAGCATAAACACAAAATCGGCTTCCAGGGCACGCTGCTGATCGAGCCAAAACCGCAGGAGCCGACCAAGCACCAGTACGATTACGACGTGGCGACGGTGTACGGCTTCCTCAAACAGTTCGGGCTGGAAAAAGAGATCAAAGTGAATATCGAAGCCAACCATGCGACCCTGGCTGGCCACTCGTTCCACCACGAGATCGCCTCCGCTATCGCGCTGGGCATTTTCGGCTCCGTGGATGCCAACCGCGGCGATCCGCAGCTGGGCTGGGATACCGATCAGTTCCCGGTCAGCGTGGAAGAGAACGCGCTGGTGATGTACGAAATCATCAAAGCGGGTGGGTTCACTACCGGCGGCCTGAACTTTGACGCCAAAGTGCGCCGCCAGAGTACCGATAAATACGATCTCTTCTATGGTCATATTGGGGCGATGGACACCATGGCGCTGTCGCTGAAAGTGGCTGCCCGCATGATTGAGGACGGTGAGCTGGATAAGCGCGTGGCGAAACGCTATGGCGGCTGGAACAGTGAGCTGGGTCAGCAAATTTTGAAAGGCCAGTTATCGCTGACGGAACTGGCGAAGTACGCTGAACAGCATAACCTGGCGCCGCAGCACCAGAGTGGTCATCAGGAGCTGCTGGAAAACCTGGTGAATCATTACCTGTTCGACAAATAACGGGTACCACCGGGCGGCGCTGCGCTTGCCCGGCCTACAATTTTTAAGGAGCCCAGGGTATGTATATCGGGATCGATCTTGGCACATCGGGTGTGAAAGCCATTCTGTTAAATGAACAGGGCGAGGTGCTGGCAACGCAAACAGAGAAACTGCAGGTTTCACGACCACACCCGCTCTGGTCTGAACAGGATCCTGAAGCCTGGTGGCTGGCGACGGATCGCGCCCTGAAGGCACTTGGCGAGCAGCACTCGCTGAGGGAGGTCAAAGCCCTGGGGATTGCCGGACAGATGCATGGCGCCACGCTGCTGGATAAGGACAATCGCGTGCTGCGCCCGGCCATTTTATGGAACGATGGCCGCTGCGGTGAAGAGTGCGCCCTGCTGGAAGCACGCGTGCCGACATCGCGGGAGATCACCGGTAACCTGATGATGCCGGGCTTTACCGCACCAAAACTACTGTGGGTCCAGCGCCATGAACCCGAGATTTTTAGCCAGGTGGCGAAGGTACTGCTGCCAAAAGATTATTTGCGTCTGCGGATGACCGGCGAGTACGCCAGCGATATGTCCGATGCGGCAGGCACCATGTGGCTCGACGTCGCTAAACGCGACTGGAGCGAGACGATGCTCGACGCCTGCCATCTCACCCGCGACCACATGCCCGCCCTGTTCGAAGGCTGTGAGCAGACCGGCACGCTGCTGCCGTCGGTCGCACAGCAGTGGAATATGCCGGCCGTTCCGGTCGTAGCAGGGGGCGGGGATAACGCCGCGGGGGCGGTTGGCGTAGGGATGGCCGATGCGGGGCAGGCGATGCTGTCGCTGGGGACCTCCGGCGTCTACTTTGCCGTGAGCGACGGCTATCGTAGTAACCCAGACGGCGCGGTGCACAGCTTCTGCCATGCATTACCCGGCAAATGGCACCTGATGTCGGTGATGCTCAGCGCGGCGTCCTGCCTTGACTGGGCTGCCAAACTGACCGGATTAGCCAGCGTTCCGGCCCTACTCGATGCCGCGCAGCAGGCCGACGAAAACGCGGGCACCCTGTGGTTCCTGCCCTATCTTTCCGGCGAGCGCACGCCGCATAACAACCCGCAGGCGAAAGGGGTGTTCTTTGGCTTAACCCATCAGCACGGTCCGGCCGAACTGGCGCGTGCGGTGCTGGAAGGAGTGGGCTATGCCCTGGCCGATGGCATGGATGTGGTGCATGAGTGCGGGCTCAAACCAACCAGCATTACGCTGATCGGCGGCGGGGCGCGCAGCCCGTACTGGCGTCAGATGCTGGCGGATATCAGCGGGCAGCAGCTGGATTACCGTACCGGCGGGGATGTCGGGCCTGCGCTGGGCGCGGCGCGGCTGGCGCAGATCGCGATGAATCCGGGCAAACCGCTGTCGACGCTGCTGCCACAGCTGGCACTGGAACAGCAGCACACCCCGGATGCCGTCCGTCATGCCCGCTATGCCGAGCGACGCGAAGTGTTCCGCAAGATCTATCAGCAGCTTCTGCCGCTGATGTCGTAAAACAGTGCCGGGTGGCGGCTTCATTTGTACAAACTCGTAGGCCCGGCAAGCGAAGCGCCGCCGGGCAAGCAAGCCGTACTTAACTGACGAACCTGCGCGTATCAATGCGCTGCAACAGCATTGATAGCAGCAGACTGACCACCAGCGTGGCCGAGAAAATCCAGACGATATCCAGCAGCGGCCAGCTCTTTAACTCCACGCCACGCGTGCGCAGGGCGTGGATCACCAGCGCGTGAAAACCATAGATCCCCAGCGAGTTACGTGAAATTAACCCCAGCAGCGGCAGGGGGCGTGTATTCAGCGTGTTTTTCACCAGGGTAAATAATGAAACCGCGCAGATAAAGACCATCGGGCCGCAGTAGAGGTACCAGGTATCGGCGAAGGTGCCGCGCCACTGCAGCTCGTGCAGCGTTCCGCGTGAGATAACGGCAACCGCAGCAATAAACAGCGCGGCGCAAATACCGTTCAGCCAGCGTTTGCGATTATCCATCATCCCCAGGGCGCGGCCCAACATGCCGTACAGCACGTAATAGAAGGTGTCGCCGTTGATATAGAGGTTGATCGGCAGCCATTCAAATCCGCCAATTTTTTGCGAGACGGTGTTGGGGTTGGCCACAATGCCAATCACGATCATTAGCGCCAGCAGCATTTTGCCGTTTGCGCTTTTCACCTGCAGCAGAGGCGAGAGCAGGTAAATAACGATAATGGCGAAGAAAAACCACAGGTGATAGAACACCGGCTTTTGCAGCAGGTATTTCAGGGAAAGCTCGCTGTTGATCGAGGTAAACAGCACGATGTAGAGGAATGCCACGGCGCTGTAAAACAGCAGGCATAACCCGATGCGTAAAAAGTGGCGCGGTTGCGCGCTGCGCTCGCCAAAAAAGAGATAACCCGAGATCATGAAAAACAGCGGCACGCTCACGCGCGAGGCGGAGTTAAGAACGTTGGCGACATCCCAGTTAACAAGGCTGACGCTTGCGGCATTGGTAATATACCAGGTCGTGGTATGGATCATTACCACCATCAAACAGGCAATTCCCCGCAGATTATCAATCCAGTTAATTTTTTCCTGCATCCATCCCTCTGTTTAGGCATTAAAAAGAGTCTGACTGTGGTATTGCTACAGACGCTCCGTGGAAAATTCTGAGTTTGCATCCCCCTGCTTGTGTCGGGGCGGTGAGATTCGCAGAATGCCGGGCCATAATCTATAAAGTTTAGAGTTTAAAAATAACAGCCACAGCACAGGGCGGTAATAAAAATGATGATGCGTGCAATGTGGATCCTGCTTCCCGCGTTACTGGCCGGCTGCGCGGCTCAGGAGACAACCCCGGCGCAAAAAGCGCAAACGAAGAGAGTCAGTCCGGTGCGTTCGCTGGACATGGAACAGCTGTGTAAGGATCGGGCGGCTCAGCGCTACAATACCGGTGCGCAAAAAATCGACGTCACTGCATTCGAACAGTTTCAGGGTAGCTATGAAATGCAGGGTTTCACTGCCCGCAACGAGAGTTTCATCTGTTCTTTTGATGCAGAAGGCCATTTTTTACATCTTTCGATGCGTTAAGGCCGCCGCGTAACGAGCTGGCTGCGCCTCGAGGGCGTTGTCAGCCCTGCTTATTTCCCAATTTTCCCTAAACAACCCCGTTTCGTACTGTATATCTTGCATCCGACGGGTATACTGATCCCTTCCATTTAAAACCACACGTATCCAGCACGAAATACTATGCAAAAGTTTGATACTAAGACCTTCCAGGGCCTGATCCTGACCTTACAGGATTACTGGGCTCGCCAGGGCTGCACCATTGTTCAACCACTGGACATGGAAGTCGGCGCCGGCACCTCACACCCGATGACCAGCCTGCGCGCGCTGGGGCCTGAGCCAATGGCGACCGCCTATGTGCAGCCATCCCGTCGTCCGACCGATGGTCGCTACGGGGAAAACCCGAACCGCTTACAGCACTACTATCAGTTCCAGGTGGTCATTAAGCCCTCTCCGGACAACATCCAGGAGCTGTACCTCGGGTCGCTGAAAGAGCTGGGTATGGATCCGACCATTCACGACATTCGTTTCGTGGAAGATAACTGGGAAAACCCGACGCTGGGTGCCTGGGGTCTGGGTTGGGAAGTGTGGCTGAACGGCATGGAAGTGACGCAGTTCACTTACTTCCAGCAGGTTGGCGGGCTGGAGTGTAAGCCGATCACCGGTGAAATCACCTACGGTCTGGAACGTCTGGCCATGTACATTCAGGGCGTAGACAGCGTTTACGACCTGGTCTGGAGCGACGGCCCGCTGGGTAAAACCACCTACGGCGACGTGTTCCATCAGAACGAAGTGGAGCAATCCACCTATAACTTCGAATACGCGGACGTGGACTTCCTGTTCACCTGCTTCGAGCAGTACGAGAAAGAAGCCCAGCAGCTGCTGGCGCTGGAGACTCCGCTGCCGCTGCCAGCCTACGAGCGTATTCTGAAGGCCGCCCACAGCTTCAACCTGCTGGACGCCCGTAAAGCGATCTCCGTGACTGAACGTCAGCGCTACATTCTGCGTATTCGTACCCTGACCAAAGCCGTTGCAGAAGCTTACTATGCGTCCCGTGAAGCCCTTGGCTTCCCGATGTGCAACCGAAACAAATAAGAGGCGGCCATGTCTGAGAAAACTTTCCTGGTGGAAATCGGCACCGAAGAGCTGCCACCAAAAGCCCTGCGCAGCCTGGCGGAGTCCTTTGCTGCGAACGTGACTGCCGAGCTGGATAACGCTGGCCTCGCACACGGTAAAATTGAATGGTTTGCTGCCCCGCGTCGTCTGGCGCTGAAAGTGGCAAATCTGGCCGCGTCCCAGCCCGATCGTGAAGTTGAAAAACGTGGCCCGGCAATTGCCCAGGCGTTCGACGCGGAAGGCAAGCCGAGCAAAGCGGCAGAAGGCTGGGCGCGTGGCTGCGGGATCACCGTTGATCAGGCCGAGCGTCTGACCACCGACAAAGGCGAATGGCTGCTCTATCGCGCCCATGTGAAAGGCGAGAGCGCAGAAGCGCTGCTGCCGAACATGATCGCCACCTCGCTGGCTAAGCTGCCGATCCCAAAACTGATGCGCTGGGGTGCAAGCGACGTGCACTTCGTGCGTCCGGTTCACACCGTAACCCTGCTGCTGGGCGACACCGTAATCCCTGCCACCATTCTGGGCGTGGCGTCCGATCGCGTGATCCGCGGCCACCGCTTTATGGGCGAGCCGGAGTTCACCATCGACAATGCCGATCAGTACCCGGAAATTCTGCTCGAGCGCGGTAAAGTCATTGCTGACTACGAACAGCGTAAAGCTCGTATCAAAGCAGACGCGGAAGAAGCGGCACGTCAGATTGGCGGTAACGCTGATTTGAGCGAAAGCCTGCTGGAAGAGGTGACCTCTCTGGTCGAATGGCCAGTTGTGCTGACCGCGAAGTTTGAAGAGAAATTCCTCGCGGTACCGGCAGAAGCGCTGGTACACACCATGAAGGGCGACCAGAAGTACTTCCCGGTCTATGCCAACGACGGCAAACTGCTGCCGAACTTCATCTTCGTGGCCAACATCGAATCGAAAGATCCGATCCAGATTATCTCCGGTAACGAGAAAGTGGTGCGCCCGCGTCTGGCGGATGCGGAGTTCTTCTTTAATACCGACCGTAAAAAGCGTCTGGAAGATCACCTCCCGCGCCTGCAGACCGTGCTGTTCCAACAGCAGCTGGGTACGCTGCGCGACAAGACCGACCGTATCGCGGAGCTGTCCGGCTGGATCGCCCGTGAAATTGGTGCCGACGTTAACCACGCTACCCGCGCAGGCCTGCTCTCCAAGTGCGACCTGATGACCAACATGGTGTTCGAATTTACCGACACCCAGGGCGTGATGGGCATGCACTACGCGCGTCACGATGGCGAAGCGGAAGATGTGGCCGTGGCCCTGAACGAACAGTATCAGCCGCGCTTTGCCGGTGACGATCTGCCGTCTAATCCGGTGGCCTGTGCTGTAGCGATTGCCGACAAGATGGACACCCTGGCGGGTATCTTCGGTATCGGTCAGCATCCAAAAGGCGATAAAGACCCGTTTGCGTTGCGTCGTGCTGCGCTGGGCGTGCTGCGTATCATCGTTGAGAAGAACCTCAACCTCGATCTGCAGACCCTGACGGAAGAAGCGGTGCGTCTGTACGGCGACAAGCTGACCAACGCCAACGTGGTGGATGAGGTTATCGACTTTATGCTGGGTCGTTTCCGCGCCTGGTATCAGGACGAAGGTTACACCGTCGATACCATTCAGGCGGTGCTGGCGCGTCGTCCGACCCGTCCGGCCGATTTCGATGCCCGTATGAAGGCGGTTTCGCACTTCCGTACCCTGGAAGCGGCATCTGCGCTGGCTGCGGCTAACAAGCGTGTCTCCAACATTCTGGCGAAATCCGATGAGAAGCTGAACGAGCGTGTCAACGCCGCGACGCTGAAAGAACCGGAAGAGATCGCCCTGGCGATGCAGGTTGTTGTTCTGCGCGACAAGCTGGAGCCGGTCTTTGCGGAAGGTCGCTACCAGGAAGCGCTGGTTGAACTGGCGGAACTGCGTGAAGTCATCGACGCCTTCTTCGAGAAAGTGATGGTGAACGTAGAAGATAAAGAGCTGCGTATCAACCGTCTCTCCATGCTCGAAAAACTGCGCGAGCTGTTCCTGCGCGTGGCGGACATTTCGCTGCTGCAGTAAGGTTCACAATGATAAAAAAACCCGCTTCGGCGGGTTTTTTTATGTCGCGCCGTTGAAAATTTAACCTTGAAACGGTCAACAAATTACCGTTATCCTTACCCCCGTTAACTTTCTCCCCCTGGAGCGCCCCCCAAAAATGAACAAACACGACTGATGAATTTCGATCCTTGCTAAACGCCACCGCGTCGGCAGGGGATGTTTTGATTTCATTCAGGAGTGCTTATGGCTCATTTTGCGCAATCCCCTTCATTTATTTTGCATCAGGTCACCTGTCAGTTTGCGACGGGCGATACCCTTTTTGGTCCGCTGAATGTCTCGCTGGAACCTTCGCTCTGTGCGCTGGTTGGCCGCAACGGCAGCGGCAAGACCCGATTTCTGCGCCTGCTGGCCGGGCTGGACGAGCCCGCCAGCGGCCATATTGAACGTTTCGGCACCCACAGCTATGTTGCGCAACAGCACGATATTTCTCCCCAGACCACCCTGGCCCAGCTGCTTGGCTATCAGGAACTCTTCGCGGCCCGGGCGCGGATCGACAGCGGTGAATATCAACCTGAAGACCTGGAGCGCCTCGAGGGGTTCTGGGATATCGACGAACGGCTGAGCGAGGCGTTCAGAGGCGCGCAGCTTCCGGCCTTTGCGCCCGACAGGCTGGCCGCCGAGCTAAGCGGCGGCGAGCGGGTCCGTGCCCTGCTGTGCGGCGCGTTTACGGCGAATGCGGACTATTTGCTGCTGGATGAGCCCACCAACCACCTCGACCGGCAGGCGCGGGAGTGGTTTTACGCTCAGCTGGCCCGGCATTCCGGTGGCGTGCTGGTCGCGTCCCACGATCGTGAGCTGTTGGCGCAGGTGCCGCGCATTCTGGAACTCAGCGCTTCCGGTTTGCACAGTTACGGCGGAAATTACGCCGACTATCAGCGGCAGCGGGGTGCGGAACAGCAGGCCGCCCGCGCGGCGCTGGAGCATGCCGCTAACGAGCGCAAACGCACCCGCGTCCGCATGCAGAAAGAGCACGATGACAGCCTGCGCCGCTCGGCGAAAACCCTGCGTACGGTGGATACCCTTAATATCGCCTCGTTTGAGCGCGTGAAATATAAAGGGGCGGCAAAGGAGCGTCCGGGCGCATGGCGCAAACAGCATCAAGAGCAACAGGATGCGTTGAACGCGGCGGTCAGCCAGGCGCGGGAGCGGGTCGAAGAGGACAATCCGGTGATGTTTACCCTGCCGGGCAGCCAGATTGCGGAGGGCAAACAGGTGCTGGTGCTGGACGAGCTGGTGCTGCCGTATGTCGCGATGCCGCCGCTCACCTGGCGCATGGACGGACCCATGCGGGTGGCCCTGCGGGGGCCAAACGGCTGCGGGAAATCCACCTTGTTGAAAGCGATCCTCGGAGAGTGCACGCCCGTCGCCGGTACCTGCCGTGTGTCGGTCAATATGGCCTATCTCGACCAGCATCTGTCGCAGCTGGATCTGACCCAGTCGGTCATCAGCCATCTCAATCTGCATAACACGCCGCTGGAGGAGGGCGTGCTGCGCAGCCGTCTGGCACAGCTGCAGCTGGGTGCCGATAAAGTGACGCTGCCGTTGGCCGAGCTGAGCGGCGGCGAGCGGTTAAAAGCGGCGCTGGCCTGCGTGTTGTGGCGGGAAGAGGCGACGCAGCTGTTGCTGCTCGATGAACCGACCAATCACCTTGATCTGGCCTCAACGCAGGCCATCGAGGCGGCGCTGGCGGGCTTTACAGGGGCACTGCTGGTGGTGTCGCATGACGAGCATTTTCTGGAGGGGCTGAACCTGACGCATGAACTGGTGTGGCTGGACGGAGAGTGGCGCGGTGAACGGCGGTGATAAAAACATAAACCCCCGCAAATGCGGGGGCAAAAACAACTTTATTCAGTCAACTGCTTGCGGAGTGCCGGGTTAGCCTGAATCAGGCTCATCAGCTTCAGCTCGGTCATGGAGGGCTTCACTCTTTTCGATTCCCACTCCTGAACCATTGCCACGCTGACACCCATTGCTCGGGCGAAATCATCGGTTTTCATCCCTGTCCCTTTGCGTAAGCGCTCAAATTCCGTAAAGGGGTTAGACTTTTGCGAACGGGTCACCGTCTGCGGTACATCTTTAAAAACAATCTGTTCCAGACTACTTAGCAGATCGAACATAGGATCTTTTAATTCCATTGAGAACTCCTCTTAAATCACACTGCGGGATCGTGAACATAGAGAGCAATTTAAGAATAGTCGGTAAAACTGACAGGAGATCGTAACGTGCGTGATTAATTTCTGGAGAGACGTTTCGCTCGTCTGTTTTTGGCCTGATTACTTATGCTAATGACTTGATTATTCAGTAGCGCAATAGCATCAGGTATTTTTTTGTAAATGGTAAGAATTTATATGGCAATAGCCGTTTTACATGAAAAGAGTATCTTGCAGGCCTGACCTGGACTATTCTTGGCAGCGTCGGGCACGCGTGTGCCGGTGTGCGCTTTTTTGGGTGAAAGGAGTAATAACAATGGCGACAGGAAAGCTCTGCTCTCGCTGGTTTGCGCCGCTTGCGGCGTTGTTAATGGTAGTTAGCCTGAGTGGATGTTTCGATAAGGAAGGCGATCAGCGCAAAGCGTTTATCGATTTCCTGCAAAATACTGCGATGCGCAGTGGCGAGCGTTTGCCAACGCTGACTGCGGATCAGAAAAAACAGTTTGGTCCCTTCGTTTCCGACTATGCCATTTTGTATGGCTATTCACAGCAGGTGAATCAAGCGATGGACGCGGGTTTGCGTCCGGTAGTGGACAGCGTGAATGCGATTCGCGTCCCGCAGGACTATGTGACCCAGCGTGAGCCGCTGAGCCAGTCAAACGGTGCGCTGGGTGTGCTGGGCCAGCAGCTGCAGAACGCTAAAATGCAGGCCGATGGCGCGCGCTCAGCGTTGAAACAGGGTGAAGACCTGAAACCTGTGTTCGACAAAGCGTATGAAAAGGTGGTGACCAAGCCTGCCGATGCGCTGCAGCCGCTCATTCCGGCCGCGCAGATCTTTACTCAGCAACTGGTACAGGTGGCGGACTTTATCTCGCAGCAGGGCACTCAGGTGAGCTTTGTCTCTAACGGCATCCAGTTCCCGACCTCGCAGCAGGCCAGCCAGTACAATACGCTGATTGGGCCGCTGGCAGCACAGCACCAGGCGTTTAGCCAGGCCTGGGCCGCGGCAACGGCCGCAACGGAATAACGTCAGACACCGTGCTCGCCTTTTTGCCGGGTGACGCTGCGCTTACCCGGCCTACAAAATCTGTAGGCCCGCGCAAGCGAAGCGCCGCCGGGCGAATGCACCATAAAAAACCCCGCTGAAAAGCGGGTTTTTTATTCCATCAGAAAATAAAGCTTGTCTTTGATGTCGTAACTATGTTTAATAGTCCTCGTCGGTTTGTTACACAGACCTAAAGCAGTTTAGTTAAGCAGTCCAGATGCGTTATCCTTAGATACCCTTCGTAGTGACCCTTCCTTCATCGCTTAAAAATCTGTAACACATTCCATCATCGCGCCGGAAGGCAAAACAAATTTTTAAAAAGGTAATATCTATGTCTGGTAAAATGACTGGTCTGGTAAAATGGTTCAACGCTGATAAAGGTTTCGGCTTCATCACTCCTGACGATGGCTCAAAAGACGTGTTCGTACACTTCTCTGCTATCCAGAACGATGGCTACAAATCTCTGGACGAAGGTCAGAAAGTTTCCTTCACCATCGAAAGCGGCGCTAAAGGCCCAGCAGCTGGTAACGTTGTAAGCCTGTAAGCTTCCAACTCAGCTAAAAGAATTTAAAAACCCGCCTCTGGCGGGTTTTTTTCGTTTAGGGCTTGGCCTGGGGATTAACGCAGTTTTTATCGACCTTGCCCTGAAGGGCGTCGATCAGGTTGTCCACCGCACAGGCCGCCATGTTGTAGCGCGTCTCGTGCGTCGCAGAGCCAATGTGAGGCAGCGCCACTACGTTAGGCAGCTTCAGTAACTCTGAGCTGGCCGGCAGCGGCTCCTGCTCGAATACGTCCAGCCCTGCCGCATGGATCTCACCGTTTTTCAACGCCGCAATCAGCGCCTGCTCATCCACCACTGGCCCACGACCCGCATTAATAAAGATGGCGGACTTCTTCATCTTCGCAAACTGCGCTTTGCCCATCAGATGATGCGTCTCATCGGTCAGAGGCAGGATCAGGCAGACGAAGTCCGCTTCCTGCAACAGGGTGTCCAGGTCGCAGTGGCGGGCGTTGAAACGCTCTTCGGCTTCTTTATGCTGGCGGCGTGCGTTGTAGAGGATCGGCATGTTGAAACCGAAGTGGGCGCGCTGCGCCAGCGCCAGGCCGATGCGGCCCATCCCGACGATACCCAGCGTTTTGCCGTGCACGTCAGTGCCGAACCAGTCCGGGCCGATGCTTTTGGTCCATTCTCCGGCCTTAACGCGCTCGGCCACTTCCACCACCCGACGCGCGCTGCTGAGCACCAGCGCCATCAGCGTATCGGCCACGGTTTCGGTCAGCACGGTTGGGGTGTGCATCAGCAGGACGTTACGGGCATTCAGCGCATCGACGTCGAAGTTGTCATAGCCCACCGAAATGGTGGAGGTTGCACGCAGCGCCGGCATCTTCTCCAGCAGCGCGGCATCCACTTTTTCGCTGGAGCCGAGTAGCCCGACGGCACCGGCGAACGCGTCAGCGTGCTGCTGCACCGTCTCCGGGCTCAGGTTGTTGACCCGGGTCACGGTGAAATGATCTTCAAGGCGCTGCTGTAACGCATCAGGCAGGGCTTTATACAAAATGACGGACGGCTTCATGCTAATCTCCGTTGATTTTAAAAGGGTTCAGGCGTGGCGTGCGCCGACGGGAAGGTTCTGATTATTAGCAGGCTTAACAATTAAAGTAAGCCACACCGAGGCGAAAAGCGCCACCCCCATAAAGATGTACGAGGCTGCCGGGCTGCCGGTTGCGCCATTCAGATACCCCACGAACCACGAACCACAGAACGAGCCCAGCGCACCCATGCTGTTGATCAGCGCCATCGCGCCGCCCGCCACGTTACGTGGCAGCATTTCCGGGATGATGGCAAAGAACGGACCATACGGGGCGTACATGGCGGCACCGGCGATCACCAGCAGCGTATAGGAAACCCAGAAGTGGTTTGCGCCCACCGCCCACGAGCCGATAAAGGCACAGGCAGCAATCAACAGCAGTGGCCAGACGAACAGCTTACGGTTTTGCAGTTTATCCGATGCCCAGGAGACCACAATCATGGCGATGGTTGCCGCCAGATACGGCACCGATGACAGCCAGCCCACCTCGACCATGCCGAGGTTATCGCCCGCGCTACGGATGATGGACGGCAGCCACAGGACAAAACCGTAAACCCCGATGCTCCAGGTGAAGTACTGCATGCACAGCAGCACCACATTGCGCGACCGGAAGGCTTCGCCATAGTTACGCACCGCTTTCAGCCCCTGCTGCTCTTTATCCAGCTGCGCCTGCAGGGCCGTTTTTTCATCTTCAGAGAGCCATTTGGCCTGCGCCGGTTTGTCTTTTGCCAGCACCCACCAGCAGAAGGCCCAGATCACCGCCGGAACGCCCTCAATAATGAACATTTCGCGCCAGCCGAAAGACTGAATCAGATATCCGGAGACCACCGACATCCACAGTACCGTGACCGGGTTGCCGAGAATAAGGAAGGTATTGGCGCGCGAGCGTTCGGATTTGGTAAACCAGTTGCTGATGTAGATCAGCATCGCGGGCATAACCGCCGCTTCCACCACGCCGAGAACAAAGCGAATAGCCGCCAGCGCCGGGATGTTATTCACCACCCCGGTCAGGGAGGCACAGGCGCCCCAGAGGATCAGGCAGATGAAGATCAGCTTGCGCACGCTGCGGCGTTCGGCGTAGATCGCGCCGGGGATCTGGAAGAAGAAATAGCCGAGGAAGAACAGGGCGCCCAGCAGCGAGGAGACGCCTTTGGTGATCCCGAGATCTTCGGTGATGCCTGCGGCAGATGCGAAGCTGAAGTTTGCGCGGTCGAGATACGCCAGGCTGTACGTGATGAACACGACAGGCATGATGTACCACCAGCGTTTTACTGCATTTGTTGCATTGTTCATAAGCTTGCCTCTGTGGTTGAGGAGATGACCGCCGCTGTCTGTAGGGTACAGGGTAGTCTGTTTGTTATTCCTTCTCCCCTTTGGGGAGAGGGACGTTATGCTTCGAGCTGTTCCCGCGTCGGCAATCCTTCGCTGTCGCCCTGAACCTGGATCGCCAGCGAGCCGATGATATTGCCGCGGGTGATGGCCTGCTGGAGCGTTTTTCCCTCCAGCAGGGCGCTGACCACGCCAACGGCAAAGCCATCTCCCGCGCCGACGGTATCAACGACGTTTTCAACCTTCACCGCCGCCACGGCGCCTTGCTCACCGTCGGCGGTTTTAAACCAGGCGCCGTCGGCCCCGGTTTTCAGGATCACCGCCTTCACGCCCCGGTTCAGGTAAAAATCAGCGATCCCTTCCGGCGTTTTTTCTCCGGTCAGGATCTGGCCCTCTTTCACGCCGGGTAATACCCAGTCAGCCTGGAAGGCGAGGTGGTTCAGCTTCTCGACCATATCCGCTTCGCTCTTCCACAGCACCGGGCGCAGGTTCGGATCGAACGAAATGGTCTTGCCCGCGGCTTTCATTGCGCCCGCAGCGCGATCGAGCAGAGCATACGAGCTGGCGGACAACGCCGCCGCCACGCCGCTCAGATGCAGATGCCTTGCGGTGGTAAACCAGATCGGGTTGAAATCTTCTTCGGACAAGTGGCTGGCCGCCGAGCCTTTGCGGAAATATTCCACAATGGGATCGGTTCCATCGGTAACTTTCGATTTCAGCTGAAAGCCCGTCGGATAACGGCCGTCCAGGGTCACGCCTGCGGTCTCGATCCCCTCTTTTTTCAGGGTGTCGAGCACAAACTGGCCGAAGCTGTCATTGCCGACGCGGCTTACCCAGCCCACCTTCAGGCCAAGGCGCGCCAGCCCGGTGGCGACATTCAGCTCAGCTCCGGCAACGCGCTTGATAAACTGGTCGACGGCACTGAGTTCGCCGGTCTTCGTGGCGACAAACATGGCCATGGCTTCGCCAATGGTGATGACATCCAGAGCGTTCGGCATGTCGTTACTCCTCGCGCAGTAAATTGACGTAGTGACGGGTGACAGCCGTCAGGTCTGGCCCTTCCAGCGGGAACTCGATGCCGCGCGGGGCGTCGGAGGGGAGCTGATCCAGCAGCGCCTGCCAGCGGGCACTGTCGTTGTCCGGCGGTACGGCGCGAAATTGCTGCTGATGGGGAACGGCGGCTTTGACATGAATATAGCTCACCGCCGGTGCCAGATGTTTCGCGGCCTCCTCCGGAGATTCACCCACCCACAGCCAGTTGCCCATATCAAAGGTCAGCGTGACCGGGAGGTTCATCACCCGGCAGGCCGCCTTGAAACGCTGCATCGGGGCCAGCTGGCCACAGCGCGTCTGGTCGTTTTCCACCACCAGCGTCATGCCGGTCTCATTGAGCAGGGCGCGCAGCGCATCGAGCTGCTGTTTATCGCTGAAATGGCCGAGGGAGACTTTCAGCCACAGGGCGTTGAGCGTCGCGGCTTCGGCCAGGTAGCGGGGCAGCTCAGGATTGAGGGTGCCGTCCGGGGTAAACAGGGCATCGGGGGCGGAGTAGCAGGCCAGCAGGCCGAGCAGTTCAATGGACCCGGCCAGCGTGGGTAAGGACGCCAGTTCGGCGTCGCTGAATAACTCCCGGCGGATCTCGACCCCGTCGGCACCCGCGCCGGCGATCACGTGCAGCATGGCGCGCTGGCCACCTGCTTCACGTACCTTGTCAGCGCCATACGCGGCGGTGACAACAATAATTTTTCTGCCCATTGGCGGACTCCATCACGTAGCTGATACTCTTTACGCTAGATGGAACCGGTTCCAAAGAAAAGTTCAGGATGCTGGATTTATGATCGCCATCACGAAGGGGGCTTAACGCGCCGTGGAACCGCGCACGATCAGCTCGCCGGAAAAGACCTGCTCGCGCACGGCCTCATCGGCACCGTTGATCCGGCGGACAACCTGCTCGACGGCGGCAAAGCCAATCTGCCAGGTGGGTTGTTTGAGGGTGGTAATACCGACGCCTGCCAGCTCGGCCCACTCCAGCTCGTCAAAGCCCAGCAGACCGATGTCACTGCCCCAGTGCAGGCCAATGCGCTTCAGCGACCGGGCAACCTGTAGCGTTAACGCGCCGTTAGCGGAGATGACCGCCTTGCGCATCCCGCGATGGCGGGTGTGGAACTGGCGCAGGGCGTTGTCCAGCTGCTCAGACTCGTGAAGCGGAATTTCGACGTTTTCGGCAACCACGCCTGCATAGCGGGCGAGGGTGGAACGAAAGGCGCTCAGGCGCTCGCGGCGGGTATTGACCATCCCCAGCGGTTCGCTCAGGAACAGGATCGCTTCAAAGCCTTGCTCGATAAGGTGTTCGGTGGCGGTGGTGGCGGCCTGGGTGTTATCCAGCCCCACTACATCGCAGGCGAAATCGGGGATTTTGCGGTCAATCAGCACCATCGGCAGGGACGACTGCTGCAGGCGGTTCAGCCCCTCCTCGCGCATACCCACGGCGTTAACCACGATGCCCTCCACCTGATAGCTGCGCAGCAGATCGAGGTAGTGCAGCTCCTGGTCGACTTCGTTGTTGGTGTTACACACCAGCGGGGTGAAGCCTTTTTCCCGACAGGCGGCTTCGATGCCGCTGAGGACGTTAACAGAGTAGGGATTGGTAATATCGGCGATGATCAGGCCGATCAGGCGCGTTTTGCCATGCTTCAAACCGCGGGCCATCAGGCTCGGGCGATAGTCGAGTTCGGCGATAGCCTGTTCAATACGGGCCAGCAGCGCGTCGGACAGCAGGTGTTTCTCGCCGTTGAGGTAACGTGAGATGCTGGTTTTACCGGTTTTTGCGGCTTTCGCCACGTCGCTGATAGTGGGCCGTGTTGATTTGCTCATCGCTGATTTCCTTGCTATTGGTGCATACACCTTAGCGCGAAAATGCCCGGTGGCGCTACGCTTACCGGGCCTGGGGTTTGTGCGGCCTGATGCCCTCACCCCGGCCCTCTCCCACGGGGAGAGGGGGCAAACCCTAAAAACGGCAACCAGGTTGCCGTTTTGCTGTTACCTACTGCACCGGGCTTAAGGTGATCTCAACGCGACGGTTCTGCGCTTTGCCTTCCGCCGTGCTGTTGCTGGCGATCGGATTCGCCGGACCCATGCCGCTGGTGCGGATGCGGGTCGCCGCGACGTTCTGGGTGATCAGGGCGCTGGCAACCGCGTCAGCACGCTGCTGGGAGAGGCGCATGTTCAGATCCTGGCTGCCGGTGCTGTCGGTGTAGCCCAGCACGTTCACCGCGGTTTTTTCATACTCTTTCAGCACCATCGCCACGCCGGTCAGGGTGTTGGCACCCGCCGGTTTAAGCGTCGCGCTGTTGCTGTCGAAGGTGACGTTGTTCGGCATGTTCAGAATGATGTTATCGCCGCTGCGGGTGACGCTCACGCCGGTACCCTGCATTTTCTCGCGCAGCTTCGCTTCCTGCACGTCCATGTAATAACCGGCTCCGCCGCCCAGCGCTGCGCCTGCTGCGGCACCAATCAGAGCGCCTTTGCCGCGATCTTTTTTCGAGGAGGAGAGGGCGCCAACGCCTGCGCCTACCAGGGAGCCGATACCTGCGCCAATGCCTGATTTACCCGCTTCGCGTTCGCCGGTGTAAGGGTTGGTGGTGCAGCCTGAAACAACCAGTGCGCCGCTGACTACGGCGGCAATCATAAGTGCGCTTTTTTTCATCTTCTTTCCTTAAGCTTTTTTATTCTTTGCCACGACGGACGTGGCGGTTGATTATGACGTGCAGTTACGGAGAAAATTCCGGGGATAACTCTTAAATTTGTGACTAATCATAAACAGCCTCAATGAAGGCTGAGAAAACCTGCAACCGGCAATCCAGGAGCACATGCTGTGACCACTTCTACAAAAACCATTCTGACGGCAGCCCACTGGGGGCCCATGCTGGTCGAAACCGACGGCGACACGGTGATCTCGTCCCGTGGCGCGTTGCCGACGCAGCATCCTAACTCCCTGCAAACCGCGGTGCGTGACCAGGTGCACAGCAAAACCCGCGTGCGCTGGCCGATGGTCCGTAAGGGTTTTCTGGCGTCGCCGGATAACCCACAGGGCGTACGCGGGCAGGATGAATTTGTGCGCGTCAGCTGGGATCAGGCGCTGGATCTTATCGACGCGCAGCATAAACGCATTCGTGAGAGCTATGGTCCGTCGTCGATTTTTGCCGGTTCGTACGGCTGGCGATCGAACGGCGTGCTGCACAAAGCGGCTACCCTGCTTCAGCGTTATATGAGCCTGGCGGGCGGCTACACCGGCCATCTGGGGGATTACTCCACCGGCGCAGCGCAGGCCATCATGCCTTATGTGGTGGGCGGCAACGAGGTGTACCAGCAACAGACCAGCTGGCCGCTGGTGCTGGAGCACAGCGACGTGGTGGTGCTGTGGAGCGCCAACCCGCTCAACACCCTGAAAATTGCCTGGAACGCGACCGACGAACAGGGGATCCCGTACTTTGACGCGCTGCGTAAAAGCGGCAAGCGCCTGATCTGTATCGATCCAATGCGTTCCGAAACCATGGACTTCTTTGGCGAGAGTGCCGAGTGGATTGCTCCACATATGGGCACCGATGTGGCAATGATGCTCGGGATCGCCCATACGCTGGTGGAGAACGGCTGGCAGGATGAGGCGTTCCTCGCACGCTGTACCAGCGGCTATGAAAAATTTGCCGACTATCTTCTCGGTGCGACGGACGGTATCGCCAAAACCTCCGAATGGGCTGCTGACATCTGCGGCGTTCCGGCGGCGAAAATTCGCGAACTGGCGGCATTATTCCACAACAACACCACCATGCTGATGTCCGGCTGGGGTATGCAGCGCCAGCAGTTTGGCGAGCAGAAGCACTGGATGCTGGTCACCCTCGCGGCGATGCTCGGTCAGATTGGCACCCCGGGTGGCGGCTTTGGTCTTTCGTACCACTTCGCCAACGGTGGCAACCCGACACGGCGCGCGGCGGTACTGGCCTCAATGCAGGGGTCGGTTAAGGGCGGGACGGACGCCGTGGATAAATTCCCGGTCGCCCGCATTGTCGAGGCGCTGGAAAACCCGGGCGGCTTCTATCAGCACAACGGACTGGATCGCCACTTCCCGGACATTCGCTTTGTCTGGTGGGCGGGCGGTGCCAACTTTACCCATCACCAGGACACCAACCGCCTGATCCGCGCCTGGCAAAAACCGGAGCTGGTGGTGATCTCGGAGTGCTTCTGGACCGCAGCGGCGAAGCATGCCGATATCGTCCTGCCGGCCACCACCTCGTTTGAACGTAACGACATGACCATGACCGGCGACTACAGCAACCAGCATATGGTGCCGATGAAGCGGGTCGTGCCGCCGCGCGATGAAGCGCGTGATGACCTGGAGGTTTTTGCCGAGCTGAGCGAGCGCTGGGAGCAGGGCGGCGGGGAGCGCTTTACCGAAGGTAAAACCGATCTGGAGTGGCTGGAAACCTTCTATGAGATCGCCGGCCAGCGCGGGGCGGCGCAAGGGGTGACGTTAGCGCCTTTTGCCGAGTTCTGGGAAGCCAATGCCATCGTTGAAATGCCGGAGTCCGACGAGAACGCGAAGTTCGTGCGCTTCGCCGATTTCCGCCGCGATCCTGAGAGCCATCCGCTGAAAACCGAGAGCGGCAAAATTGTGATCCACTCTGAGCGGATCGCCAGCTTCCAGTATGCCGACTGTCCGCCGCACCCGATGTGGCTGGAGCCGGACGAGTGGCATGGCAATGCCGAGCCGGAGCAGCTGCAGATCCTCTCTGCTCACCCGGCGCACCGTCTGCACAGCCAGTTGAATTACTCTTCACTGCGCGAACAGTACGCAGTGGCCGGACGCGAACCGGTAACGCTGCATCCGGATGACGCCAAAGCGCGCGGCATTGCTGATGGCGACCTGGTGCGCGTCTGGAACCATCGCGGTCAGGTGCTGGCCGGAGCGGTGGTCAGCGACGGCATTAAGCCGGGCGTGATCTGCATTCACCAGGGGGCGTGGCCGGATCTGGATGCTGAAAATGGTGGGATTTGTAAAAACGGTGCGGTCAACGTGCTGACCAAGGATCTCCCCAGCTCGAAGCTGGGGAATGGCTGCGCGGGGAATACAGCCCTGGCATGGCTGGAGAAATATCAGGGGCCGACGCTTACGCTGACGGCGTTTGATCCGCCTGCCAGCTCATAAGCCAGGTCGGGTGTTGGGTATCTTCCTGCCAGGCGCTGTCTTCAATCCGAAAGCCCTGAGCATGGTAGAAATTCACCGCCCGACTGTTCTTCTGGTACACCTCCAGGCTTAACGACGGGTAGCGCTGCTGCACATGGTGGATCAGCGCATGCCCAATCCCCTGTCCGGCATACGCCGGGTCGACAAACAGCGCCCCGACATAGACTGACTGCATCACGCTGATGAAGCCCCGAAGCTGACCTTCCTCTTCCCATACCCAGGTCTCTGCCGACGGCAGGTAAACCTCCCGCACGACCGCCTCGCTCTCCTGCCAGTACTGCGCATCGATAAACGGGTGGGCGACGGTGGTGCTCTCCAGCCAGAGGGTCAGCAGCGGCTCGACATCGTCACTGAGCCATTTGCGGATCATGTTGACCTCCGGGATGACAGTGGCAGGCGGTGACGTGATCGTTAACCAGCCCGCAGGCCTGCATAAAGGAGTAACAGATGGTGGTGCCGACGAACTTAAAGCCGCGCTTTTTCAGCGCCTTCGACAGGGCATCTGAGGCAGGCGTCGAGGTGGGGATCTCCGCCAGCGTTGCCGCCTGGGTTACCTGCGGCGTGTTATCAACAAAAGACCAGACGAAATCGGTAAACCGCTCACCGTTCTCTTCCATCGCCAGGTACGCACGGGCGTTCCCGATGATGGCTTCGATTTTGCCGCGATGGCGAATAATCCCCGCATCCAGCACTAACCTGTCGACGTCGGCGGTGGTCATCCCGGCGACAAGAACCGGATCGAACCGGTGGAAGGCCTGGCGGTAGTTTTCCCGCTTTTTCAGCACGGTGATCCAGGACAATCCGGCCTGCTGGCCTTCAAGGCAGATCATCTCAAACAAATTCTGTCCGTCAGTTTCCGGCACGCCCCACTCTTTATCGTGATAGGCGATGTAGAGCGGGTCCTGGCTAACCCAGCCACAACGTTGCATCGGTTCTCTCCCTTGTTGCTCCTGAAATTGCAAAAATTTCAATCGACCCGGCTTGACGTGTCATCTAAAGAGACAATAGTTAATACAGGCTGATACGCAACATTCTTCATGTAGCCGCGTAGCCTCACTATAAACAATCACAAATATCGCCGAACTCGGCTCTTCTCTGGAGTCGCTTTGATGATTATAAAAAAAATAAGTGGCCGCCATGCCGTAACCGGTCTGGTGAGTTTCTTGGCCTGTCTGCTGACAGGCAACACAGCAAATGCCTGGCAACAGGAATATATCGTTTCGGATACAAAAAGTAATACTACTGAGCGTTATACATGGGATGACGATCACCAACCGCGTTATGAGGACATCCTCAAAGAGCGGATCATCTCTTCACAGAATATGCCCGGTCTGGCGCTGAATTTACCCGATTCGTCACCGGCAGAAGCCACCAGCACGATGAGCGTGGGCTGGAGTATTCCCATTGCCCGCCGTTTCACCACCGGACCGGTTGCCGCCTGGCATTATGACGGCTCCACGCCCAATATGGTTAACGAGTTTGGTGACAGCGTAAATACGCAGTCGCTGACCGACCCGCTATGGCATGCCAGCGTCAGCACCCTGGGCTGGCGCGTTGATACCCGGCTGGGCGATGTGCGGCCCTGGGCGCAAATCAGCTATAACCAGCAGTTTGGTGATAATCAATGGAAGATGCAGTCCGGGCTGGGGCGCCTGGCGCCGTCAACGCAGTACGGTAACTGGATGGATGTTACCGTCGGAGCCGACATGCTGATCAACCCCTATATGGCGGCCTATGCCTCGATGTCGCAGGCCGAAAACATGTCCACCGGAGAAGATTATCTCTATACCCTCGGCGTCAGCGCCAGGTTCTGAAATCCGGGGATGAATGACCTACTCAGGGACGGGTTCAGACGTTAGTCCAGGTCATTCATTCCAGATTTTTGGCATTTCATTCCAGCGCCTCTGCATTTCATGCCGTTTTACCCCTGCTCATGTAGGGTTTTGGTTATCGTTGTCAGCAGTGAATTTCCCTTTTTTCTGCTGCAGGACAACTGCCATGAACACTTCAACTTACAACCGCACCCGCTGGCTGACCCTTATCGGTACCATCGTGACCCAGTTTGCTCTGGGTTCTGTCTATACCTGGAGCCTGTTTAACAGCGCCCTTTCCGATAAACTCGGTGCCCCGGTCAGCCAGGTCGCTTTCTCCTTTGGCTTATTGAGCCTGGGCCTGGCGCTCTCATCGTCCGTCGCCGGTAAATTACAGGAACGCTTCGGCGTGAAACGCGTCACCATGGCCTCCGGGATTTTGCTGGGGGTCGGCTTCTTCCTGACCGCCCACTCCAGCAACCTGATGATGCTGTGGCTGAGCGCCGGGGTGCTGGTGGGGCTGGCGGATGGCGCGGGCTACCTGTTAACCCTGTCGAACTGCGTGAAGTGGTTCCCGGAGCGTAAAGGGCTGATCTCCGCCTTCGCCATCGGCTCTTATGGCCTCGGCAGCCTCGGCTTTAAGTTTATCGACAGCCATCTGCTGGCTACCGTCGGCCTGGAAAAGACCTTCATGATCTGGGGCGTTATCGTGCTGGTGATGATTCTGTTCGGTGCCACGCTGATGAAAGATGCGCCGCAGCAGGAAGTGAAATCCGTTAACGGTGTGGTTGAGAACGACTTCACCCTGGCTCAGTCCATGCGTAAACCGCAGTACTGGATGCTGGCGGTGATGTTCCTGACCGCCTGCATGAGTGGACTGTATGTGATTGGCGTGGCGAAAGATATTGCGCAGGGGATGGTGAAACTGGATGCCGCAACGGCCGCCAACGCGGTCACCATTATCTCCATCGCCAACCTCTCTGGTCGTCTGGTTCTGGGGATCCTCTCCGATAAGATCGCCCGTATCCGCGTAATTACTATCGGCCAGGTGGTGTCGCTGGTGGGAATGGCGGCGCTGTTATTCGCCCCGCTTAACGAAGTGACCTTCTTTGCCGCCATCGCCTGCGTTGCATTTAACTTCGGCGGCACTATTACCGTCTTCCCGTCGCTGGTAAGTGAATTCTTCGGTCTGAATAACCTGGCGAAAAACTACGGCGTTATTTATTTAGGCTTTGGTATCGGCAGTATTTGCGGTTCGCTTATTGCTTCGCTGTTCGGTGGTTTTTATGTCACCTTCTGCGTGATATTCGCCTTATTAATCCTCTCTCTGGCGCTTTCAACCACTATTCGCCAACCGCAGCGGGAAATATTTAAAGAGGCGCATGCCTGAGTAAAATACGCTCTAAGGGCCGGATATTCCGGCCTTTTTTGTTTCTGCAACCCGTAAAGAACAGGCCGCAGGTATGTCATCGGACTTGTTTTTTTGTAAATATTTGCAGGGATCACATTCTCTGCTGCCACTTTTTCTTTTCCCTGTGGTCTACTTACCGCGCTTGAAGACGTTTCCGATAACTGTCCCCTGAGCAATGAAATATCCTGTTCACTTTTTGACCAAAAGTGAAGCGGCTCTACTTTACCTTTTTCCAGGTTGCATTAATGAAATATATCAAAGCGATGACGCAACAAAAGCTCAGTTTTTTGCTCGCGTTGTACATCGGCCTGTTTATGAATGGCGCGGTTTTTTTCCGTCGGTTTGATGGTTATGCGCAAGATTTTACCGCCTGGAAAGGAGTCGCTGCGGTTGTTGAACTGGTGGGCACTGTGCTGGTCACCTTCTTTTTGCTGCGTCTGCTGTCGCTGTTTGGACGGCGGATCTGGCGCGTGCTCGCCTCGCTGGTGGTGTTGTGCTCGGCGGGTGCCAGTTATTACATGACCTTTATGAACGTGGTGATTGGCTACGGCATTATTGCCTCGGTGATGACCACGGATATCGATCTCTCGAAAGAGGTGGTCGGTCTGCACTTCATTCTCTGGCTGGTTTGCGTCAGCATCCTGCCGCTGCTGCTTATCTGGAACAACCGCTGCCGCTATACGTTACTGCGCCAGGTGCGTACGCCGGGTCTGCGTATCCGAAGCGTGGCGGTGGTGCTGCTGGCGGGCTTAATGGTCTGGGGGCCGATTCGCCTGCTGGAAGTTAAGCAGAAAAACGACGAACGTACCTCTGGCGTGGATATGCCGAGCTACGGCGGCGTGGTGGCGAACTCTTATCTGCCATCCAACTGGATCTCCGCGCTGGGGTTATATGCCTGGGCGCAGGTGGATGAGTCCTCCGATAATAAATCGCTGATGAACCCGGCGAAAAAGTTCACCTATCAGGCACCGTCTGATATCGATGATACCTATGTGGTCTTCATTATTGGCGAAACGACGCGCTGGGATCATATGGGTATGCTGGGCTATGAGCGGGATACCACACCGAAGCTGGCGCAGGAGAAAAACCTCGTCGCCTTCCGCGGTTACTCCTGTGATACCGCCACCAAGCTCTCGTTGCGCTGCATGTTCGTGCGTGAGGGTGGGGCGAGCGATAACCCGCAGCGGACGCTGAAAGAGCAGAACGTCTTCTCGGTACTGCGTCAGCTGGGCTTTAGCTCCGATCTCTACGCCATGCAGAGCGAGATGTGGTTCTACAGCAACACCATGGCCAACAACATCGCCTACCGCGAGCAGATTGGCGCCGAGCCGCGTAACCGTGGCAAGAGCGTGGACGACATGCTGCTGATCGACGAGATGCAACGCTCCCTGCAGGACAACCAGGACGGTAAGCACTTAATTATCCTGCATACCAAAGGATCGCACTTTAATTACACCCAGCGTTATCCGCGCAGCTTCGCTAAATGGACGCCGGAGTGTAAGGGCGTGGATAAAGACTGCAGCAAAGCGCAGCTGATCAACTCCTACGACAACTCGGTGACCTACGTGGATCACTTTATCGACAGCGTGATTGACCAGGTGCGCGATAAGAAGGCGATTGTCTTCTACGCCGCCGACCATGGTGAGTCGATTAACGAGAAAGAGCACCTGCACGGTACGCCGCGCAAGATGGCTCCGCCGGAGCAGTTCCGCGTGCCGATGATGGTGTGGATGTCCGACAAGTATCTGGAGAACCCGGATAAAGCCAAAATGTTCGCTCATCTTAAAGAGCAGGCGGACATGAAGGTGGCGCATCGTCATGTGGAACTGTACGACACGATCCTCGGTTGCCTCGGTTATACCTCGCCAGACGGCGGGATTAACGAGAATAACAACTGGTGTAAAGTGCCGGATGGCGCTGCGAAAGCCGCAAAGTAGCAGGCCTGGCGACTTTATAGCCGATCGAAAGGCTTTTGCAAAATAAGGGATTGACGGAGGCAGAGCGTAGCAGTAAGATGCGCTCCGCATTCGGCGAGTAGCGCAGCTTGGTAGCGCAACTGGTTTGGGACCAGTGGGTCGGAGGTTCGAATCCTCTCTCGCCGACCACATTCGAAAACCCCGCTCTTTGAGCGGGGTTTTTTGCATCTGAAGGTTGCAAGGATGAGGACCTCCGGGGAAGGAGGTTCGACTCGAGCAAAGCGAGAGAACGTTGCTTCAGCAACGGCCCGCAGGGCGAGTCACGAAGTGACGAGTAATCCTCTCTCGCCGACCACATTCGAAACCCCTGCTCTTTGAGCAGGGGTTTTTTGCATTTATCACCCGCAGAAATCTGTCGCATTAAAGCTTTATCTTTTCAGACTTACTAAAATCCGCTCTACCTCTCGTTCCCCCTGCCTGCTAACGATTTTGTGACATATTCCATTGTATTTTTTTATATATGGAATGATCTTTTTTCGCGTTGCTTATGGATAACCTCAGCATTTTCCCCTGTGCGTTTTAACGTTCATGGCATTTAGTGCGCAGATAATCGCCATTCTGAAAGAAAATTTACCCCGGTTGAATAAATGTTAATCACTGGTTGTAGCAGAATGAATAGAGAGTTGTGCTGCATCATGGCGGGTAGCATAAATTTCCCTGCTGAAAATAGGCCCCGGCAGTTTTTTTAATCTTTGTTTGCCAATTCTCACACTTAGCGTAAATCCCCGTCACCTGTATTGACGTTTTCACATTCTGTTGACAGATTGTAGGGCACGAGGGGCACTTCAGGGAGGATCTGCGCTGCAACTCAGTCGCTCTTCTGAAAGGAATCTCCATCCCTTATAACGCCTCAGGGCAACACCGACCGGACCGGGTAAAAAATAAATTAAAGGTCAGGCGGAGTAACACAACAAAAACATCACATTGGAGCAGAATAACAATGAGTATTTCCTTGAAGAAGTCAGGGATGCTGAAGCTTGGTCTGAGCCTGGTGGCCATGACCGTCGCAGCAGGCGTACAGGCAAAAACCCTGGTCTACTGTTCTGAAGGCTCGCCGGAAGGCTTTAACCCACAGCTCTTTACCTCTGGTACGACGTACGACGCAAGCTCTGTACCTATTTATAACCGTCTGGTTGAATTCAAAACCGGCACCACGGAAGTGATTCCGGGCCTGGCAGAGAAGTGGGAAATCAGCGAAGACGGTAAAACCTATACCTTCCACCTGCGCCCGGGCGTGAAGTGGCAGGACAGCAAAGAGTTCAAACCAACGCGCGATCTGAACGCAGACGACGTGGTGTTCTCCTTCGATCGTCAGAAGAATGCCCAGAACCCGTACCACAAAGTCTCTGGCGGCAGCTATGAGTACTTCGAAGGGATGGGCCTGCCAGACCTGATCAGCGAAATCAAAAAAGTGGACGACAACACCGTTCAGTTCGTGCTGACGCGTCCTGAAGCACCGTTCCTGGCTGACCTGGCCATGGACTTCGCCTCTATTCTCTCTAAAGAATATGCTGACAACATGCTGAAAGCCGGCACGCCGGAGAAAGTTGACCTGAACCCAATCGGTACCGGTCCATTCCAGCTGCAGCAGTATCAGAAAGACTCCCGTATTCTGTACAAAGCGTTCGAAGGTTTCTGGGGCACCAAGCCGCAGATCGACCGTCTGGTCTTCTCCATTACGCCTGACGCCTCCGTGCGTTACGCCAAGCTGCAGAAGAACGAGTGCCAGGTGATGCCGTACCCGAACCCGGCTGACATCGCGCGCATGAAGCAGGACAAAAACATCAACCTGCTGGAGCAGGCGGGTCTGAACGTCGGCTATCTCTCCTTCAACACCGAGAAGAAACCGTTTGATGACGTGAAAGTGCGTCAGGCGCTGACCTACGCAGTGAACAAAGAAGCGATCATCAAAGCCGTTTATCAGGGCGCTGGCGTTGCCGCGAAGAACCTGATCCCACCAACCATGTGGGGCTACAACGACGATGTGAAAGACTACAGCTACGATCCTGAGAAAGCGAAAGCGCTGCTGAAAGAAGCGGGTCAGGATAAAGGCTTTACCGTTGAGCTGTGGGCGATGCCAGTACAGCGTCCTTACAACCCGAACGCGCGCCGTATGGCCGAGATGGTTCAGGCTGACTGGGCGAAAATCGGCGTTCAGGCCAAGATCGTGACCTACGAGTGGGGCGAATACCTGAAGCGTGCTAAAGCCGGTGAGCACCAGGCGGTCATGATGGGCTGGACCGGCGACAATGGGGATCCGGATAACTTCTTCGCCACCCTGTTCAGCTGTGCTGCGGCGAAAGATGGTTCTAACTACTCTCGCTGGTGCTACAAGCCGTTTGAAGATCTGATTCAGCCAGCGCGTGCTGCAGAGGATCACAACAAGCGTATCGAACTGTACAAACAGGCTCAGGTTGTAATGCATGACCAGGCGCCAGCGCTGATCGTGGCTCACTCAACCGTGTACGAACCAGTGCGTAAAGAAGTTAAAGGCTATGTGGTTGATCCACTGGGCAAACACCACTTCGAAAACGTGTATGTTGAATAATAAGTAGGGTGTTCTCCCTCTCCCTCTGGGAGAGGGCAGGGGTGAGGGGCGTGCATGCATCCCCTCACCCTAACCCTCTCCCACAGGAGAGGGAATTTACATTTGTGAGCAATACAGACGTCGCGCCTCCAGGCGTACGTCATTAGAGAGAATCCGGGTTATGTTGCAGTTCATCCTCCGACGTCTGGGACTTGTTATCCCCACGTTTATCGGTATCACCCTTCTCACCTTTGCCTTCGTCCATATGATCCCCGGTGACCCGGTCATGATTATGGCGGGCGAGCGTGGAATTTCTCCTGAACGTCATGCGCAGCTGTTAGCCGAACTGGGGCTGGATAAGCCGATGTGGCAGCAGTATCTCCACTATATCTGGGGTGTGATGCATGGTGATTTGGGTATTTCGCTGAAAAGCCGTCTGCCGGTGTGGGAAGAGTTCGTACCACGATTTAAAGCAACGCTGGAACTCGGTGTCTGCGCCATGATTTTTGCCGTCGCCGTGGGTATTCCGGTGGGCGTGCTGGCTGCGGTGAAACGTGGCTCTATCTTCGATCATACCGCCGTTGGCCTGGCGCTGACCGGCTACTCCATGCCTATCTTCTGGTGGGGCATGATGCTGATCATGCTGGTATCGGTACAGTGGAACCTGACTCCCGTCTCCGGGCGCGTCAGTGATATGGTCTTCCTTGATGACTCCAACCCGCTGACCGGCTTTATGCTGATCGATACGGCTATCTGGGGCGAAGAGGGCAACTTTATCGATGCGCTGGCGCATATGATCCTGCCGGCCATGGTGCTCGGTACGATCCCGCTGGCGGTTATCGTGCGTATGACCCGTTCGTCGATGCTGGAAGTGCTGGGCGAGGATTACATCCGTACCGCCCGCGCCAAAGGCCTGACCCGTATGCGGGTCATCATCGTTCATGCCTTGCGTAACGCCATGCTGCCGGTCGTCACGGTTATCGGCCTGCAGGTGGGAACGTTGCTGGCAGGGGCGATCCTGACCGAAACCATCTTCTCCTGGCCGGGCCTGGGCCGCTGGCTGATTGACGCCCTGCAACGCCGTGATTATCCGGTGGTGCAGGGTGGTGTACTGCTGGTGGCGACGATGATCATCCTCGTCAACCTGCTGGTCGATTTGCTGTACGGCGTGGTGAACCCGCGTATTCGTCATAAGAAGTAAGGGGCCATCATGTCACAAGTTACTCAAAATAAAGTGGTTGCTGCGCCGGTGCCAATGACGCCGCTGCAGGAGTTCTGGCACTACTTCAAACGCAACAAAGGCGCGGTCGTCGGTCTGGTGTATGTCACCATCATGATCCTTATCGCCGTGTTCGCCAACGTGTTAGCGCCCTATAACCCGGCGGATCAGTTCCGCGACATGCTGCTGGCACCGCCGGCCTGGCAGGACGGCGGAACATTCGCTCACCTGTTAGGTACCGACGATGTGGGCCGCGATGTGCTGTCCCGTCTGATGTACGGCGCGCGTCTGTCCCTGCTGGTTGGCTGTCTGGTGGTCGTACTCTCGCTGGTTCTTGGGGTTGTTCTCGGTCTGGTCGCGGGTTACTTCGGCGGGCTGGTGGATAACACCATCATGCGTATTGTCGACATCATGCTGGCCCTGCCGAGCCTGCTGCTGGCGCTGGTGCTGGTGGCGATCTTCGGTCCGTCGATCGGCAACGCCGCCCTGGCCCTGACGTTCGTGGCGCTTCCTCACTACGTGCGATTAACCCGCGCGGCGGTGCTGGTGGAAGTGCACCGCGACTACGTTACCGCGTCGCGCGTGGCGGGTGCGGGCGCGATGCGCCAGATGTTCGTCAATATTCTTCCAAACTGCCTTGCGCCGCTGATTGTTCAGGCGTCGCTTGGTTTCTCTAACGCCATTCTCGATATGGCCGCTCTTGGCTTCCTTGGCATGGGTGCGCAGCCGCCAACACCGGAGTGGGGCACCATGCTCTCCGACGTGTTGCAGTTCGCGCAAAGCGCCTGGTGGGTCGTGACCTTCCCGGGTCTGGCGATCCTCCTGACGGTGCTGGCATTTAACCTGATGGGTGATGGTCTGCGTGATGCACTTGATCCCAAACTGAAGCAGTAAGAGGCACGAGATGGCGTTATTAAATGTAGATAAATTATCGGTGCACTTCGGTGACGTGGGCTCCGAGTTTCGTGCCGTAGATCGGGTCAGCTACAGCGTAAATCAGGGTGAAGTGGTCGGCATCGTGGGTGAGTCAGGTTCCGGTAAGTCGGTAAGCTCACTGGCGATCATGGGACTGATTGATTTTCCTGGCCGCGTAATGGCGGAAAGCCTGGCGTTCAACGGCCAGGATCTTAAGCGTATCTCTGAAAAAGAGCGCCGCAACCTGGTGGGCGCCGAAGTGGCGATGATCTTCCAGGACCCGATGACCAGCCTTAACCCGTGCTATACCGTCGGTTTCCAGATTATGGAAGCGATTAAGGTGCATCAGGGTGGTAATAAGAAAACCCGCCGTCAGCGGGCGATCGATCTGCTGACCCAGGTCGGTATTCCTGACCCGGCCTCGCGTCTGGATGTCTATCCGCACCAGCTTTCCGGTGGGATGAGCCAGCGCGTGATGATCGCCATGGCCATTGCCTGTCGTCCAAAGCTGCTGATTGCCGATGAACCGACAACCGCGCTGGACGTGACCATTCAGGCGCAGATCATTGAGCTGCTGCTGGAGCTACAGCAGAAAGAGAACATGGCGCTGATCCTGATCACCCATGACCTGGCGTTAGTGGCTGAAGCCGCGCACAAAATTATCGTGATGTACGCCGGGCAGGTCGTGGAAACCGGTAGCTCACAGGATATCTTCCGTGCGCCGCGTCACCCTTATACCCAGGCGCTGCTGCGCGCGCTGCCGGAATTTGCCCAGGACAAGGCGCGTCTGGCGTCACTGCCGGGTGTGGTTCCGGGTAAATACGACCGCCCGACCGGCTGTCTGCTGAACCCGCGCTGCCCGTATGCCACAGACAAATGCCGCGTTGATGAGCCGGAGCTCTATACCCTGAGCGACGGCCGTCAGTCTAAATGCCACTACCCACTCGATGACGCCGGGAGGCCCACACTATGAGTTCGCAAGAGGCCACCCTGCAACAGCCGTTGTTGCAGGCTATCGATCTGAAAAAACATTACCCGGTGAAGAAGGGGCTGTTTGCCCCGGAACGCCTGGTGAAAGCGCTGGATGGCGTCTCCTTTACCCTCGAGCGCGGCAAAACGCTGGCGGTGGTAGGGGAGTCCGGCTGTGGGAAATCCACCCTCGGCCGTCTGCTGACCATGATTGAAACCCCGACCGGGGGCGAGCTGTACTATCAGGGGCAGGATCTGCTGAAGCACGATCCCGATGCGCAGAAACTGCGTCGCCAGAAAATCCAGATTGTGTTCCAGAACCCGTATGGCTCGCTGAACCCGCGTAAAAAAGTGGGACAGATTCTGGAGGAGCCGCTGCAGATCAACTCCACGTTGAGCAAAGAGCAGCGTCGTGAGAAGGCGCTGGCGATGATGGCGAAAGTGGGACTCAAGACCGAGCACTACGATCGCTATCCGCACATGTTCTCCGGCGGTCAGCGTCAGCGTATCGCTATCGCCCGTGGTCTGATGCTTGACCCGGATGTGGTGATCGCCGATGAACCGGTCTCCGCCCTCGACGTTTCCGTCCGTGCGCAGGTGCTGAACCTGATGATGGATCTCCAGCAGGATTTGGGCCTGTCGTATGTCTTCATCTCTCACGACCTGTCGGTGGTGGAACACATTGCAGATGAAGTGATGGTGATGTATCTGGGCCGCTGCGTGGAGAAAGGAACGAAAGATCAGATCTTTAATAACCCGCGCCATCCTTATACTCAGGCGTTACTCTCCGCGACACCGCGCCTCAACCCGGATGAACGTCGGGAGCGTATTAAGCTCACCGGCGAGCTGCCGAGTCCGCTTAACCCGCCGCCGGGCTGTGCCTTCAACGCCCGCTGCCGCCGTCGTTTTGGGCCCTGCACCCAGCTGCAACCGCAGTTAAAAGACTACGGCGGTCAACTGGTGGCCTGCTTCGCCGTGGATCAGGATGAAAACGGCGAAAAGCCTCTGGCGTAAGTCATAAAAAAACCGGCGATAAGCCGGTTTTTTTATTGGGGGAAATGTTATTTCCGTAAACGAATCTGGTCGACAGCGTGCTTCTCACTCTTGGTGAGGATCAGGCTGGCGCGTTCGCGCGTCGGCAGAATGTTCTCTTTCAGGTTCACGTAGTTGATCTCATTCCACAGCGAGGTGGCTACATTAACAGCCTCTTCTTTCGAGAGCTGGGCGTAGTTATGGAAGTAGGAGTCAGGATCGGTGAACGCCCCTTCACGGAACTTAAGGAAGCGGTTGATATACCAGTTCTGCAGCAGATCTTCCGGTGCATCGACGTAAATAGAGAAATCGACGAAGTCAGAGACAAAGACATGATGCGGATCGTGAGGGTAGTCCATCCCGCTCTGCAGTACGTTTAACCCTTCCAGAATCAGGATGTCCGGCTGAACTACCGTTTTATCCCCGTCAGGGATGCGGTCGTAAATCAGGTGCGAATAGACCGGCGCCGTCACGTTTGGCACACCGGATTTCAGATCCGACACGAATTTCACCAGACGGTGCATATCATAAGAGAGCGGGAAGCCCTTCTTCTTCATCAGCCCGCGTTCTTTTAACACCTCGTTAGGGTGCAGGAAGCCGTCAGTGGTGATCAGCTCCACGCTGCGGTGTTCCGGCCAGCGGCTCAGCAATGCCTGCAGGACACGCGCGGTGGTGCTTTTACCCACGGCAACGCTGCCGGCAATACTGATGATATAAGGAATGCGCTGCCCGTTCGTACCGAGGAACTGCTCCAGTACGGCCTGTCGACGAAGGTTAGAACTGATATAGAAATTCAGCAAACGCGATAGAGGCAAATAAATTTCAGCCACTTCTTCAAGCGACAGGTCTTCGTTTATCCCTTTTAACCGTGCGATTTCGCCTTCCGTTAAGGTCATGGGAACGGAGTCACGCAGAGCAGCCCACTGGCTGCGGCTAAACTGGAGATAAGGCGTCATTAACGTTTGCTCTTTTTTGCTCATAAGCATGCTTGAGTGAGGCGTCTCATCCCACAGTAGAGGCTAGCCGTGCGGGGTAGGGCACATCACATAATAGTTAATTTTGGACAATGCGCAGGAGGTTAACACCAGATGGGCCGAATAATAAGAAAAAAAGTGGCGCAGTGTTGCGTTAAGCGCGAATCGTCACAGACCGGGTCTGAGCCCTTTTCCAGTCGGTAAATGATGGATATTTGCGCGCATTTGCCTGGAATTACAGCGTTATTCTCTCTCCTCGCACAAAATGTGAGCGAAAGAACGATTTATGCAAATTTTTAGTTGCATGAACCCGCGGGTCTCCCTAAAATGCGCGCTACTTGATGCCGACTTAGCTCAGTAGGTAGAGCAACTGACTTGTAATCAGTAGGTCACCAGTTCGATTCCGGTAGTCGGCACCATCAAGTCCGGTGGGGTTCCCGAGCGGCCAAAGGGAGCAGACTGTAAATCTGCCGTCACAGACTTCGAAGGTTCGAATCCTTCCCCCACCACCACTTTCTGGCAGCGTTAAGCGCCGCCGGAGCTGGTTGAAAAAATTAGCCAGCTCGAACTTAAAAAGAGAGAAATCTCTTTTTTTGTTACAGAAAGAACTGGGTAGCCGAGTTTCAGGATGCGGGCATCGTATAATGGCTATTACCTCAGCCTTCCAAGCTGATGATGCGGGTTCGATTCCCGCTGCCCGCTCCAATACGTGCTGATATGGCTCAGTTGGTAGAGCGCACCCTTGGTAAGGGTGAGGTCCCCAGTTCGACTCTGGGTATCAGCACCACTTCACTTCTCCCTCCCGTTTCTCTCTGTTTCAATTTAAATGTATTCAACAGTACAGGCATTTCGCCTGGTTGATGTGGTGATATCACCGATTTATCCGTGTCTTAGAGGGACAATCGATGTCTAAAGAAAAGTTTGAACGTACAAAACCGCACGTTAACGTCGGTACTATCGGCCACGTTGACCATGGTAAAACAACGCTGACCGCTGCAATCACTACCGTACTGGCTAAAACCTACGGTGGTTCTGCTCGTGCATTCGACCAGATCGATAACGCACCAGAAGAAAAAGCTCGTGGTATCACCATCAACACTTCCCACGTTGAATATGACACCCCGACTCGCCACTACGCACACGTAGACTGCCCGGGCCACGCCGACTATGTTAAAAACATGATCACCGGTGCTGCGCAGATGGACGGCGCGATCCTGGTTGTTGCTGCGACTGACGGCCCTATGCCTCAGACCCGTGAGCACATCCTGCTGGGTCGTCAGGTAGGCGTTCCTTTCATCATCGTGTTCCTGAACAAATGCGACATGGTTGATGACGAAGAGCTGCTGGAACTGGTTGAGATGGAAGTGCGTGAGCTGCTGTCTCAGTACGACTTCCCGGGCGACGACACCCCAATCGTTCGCGGTTCCGCGCTGAAAGCGCTGGAAGGCGAAGCAGAGTGGGAAGAGAAAATCATCGAACTGGCTGGCTACCTGGATTCTTACATCCCAGAGCCAGAGCGTGCGATTGACAAGCCGTTCCTGCTGCCTATCGAAGACGTATTCTCCATCTCCGGCCGTGGTACCGTTGTTACCGGTCGTGTAGAGCGCGGTATCGTTAAAGTTGGCGAAGAAGTTGAAATCGTTGGTATCAAAGAGACTGCCAAGTCTACCTGTACCGGCGTTGAAATGTTCCGCAAACTGCTGGACGAAGGCCGTGCCGGTGAGAACGTTGGTGTTCTGCTGCGTGGTATCAAACGTGAAGAAATCGAACGTGGTCAGGTTCTGGCTAAGCCAGGCTCCATCAAGCCGCACACCAAGTTCGAATCTGAAGTGTACATCCTGTCCAAAGACGAAGGCGGCCGTCATACTCCGTTCTTCAAAGGCTACCGTCCACAGTTCTACTTCCGTACTACTGACGTGACCGGTACCATCGAACTGCCAGAAGGCGTTGAGATGGTAATGCCAGGCGACAATATCAAGATGGTTGTTACCCTGATCCACCCAATCGCGATGGATGACGGTCTGCGTTTCGCAATCCGTGAAGGCGGCCGTACTGTTGGCGCGGGCGTTGTTGCTAAAGTTCTCGGCTAATTGCTGATAACATTTGACGCAATGCGCATGAAAAGGGCATCATTTGATGCCCTTTTTGCACGCTTTCGAACCAGAACCTGGCTCATCAGTGATTTTATTTGTCATAATCATTGCTGAGACAGGCTCTGAAGAGGGCGTTTTAGTCCGAAACGCAACAGAGCATTTCGGTTTGGTTCGCCTCGCTATCGCGGGGTGAAAATGTTTGTAGAATACTTCTGACAGGTTGGTTTATGAGTGCGAATACCGAAGCTCAAGGGAGCGGGCGCGGCCTGGAAGCGATGAAATGGGTAGTAGTAGCCGTATTGTTGATTGTAGCAATCGTCGGCAACTACCTTTATCGCGACATGATGCTGCCGCTACGCGCGCTGGCAGTGGTAATTCTGATTGCTGCAGCGGGTGGTGTCGCGCTGTTGACGACCAAAGGTAAAGCGACCGTCGCTTTTGCCCGCGAAGCGAGAACCGAAGTCCGTAAGGTCATTTGGCCGACTCGCCAGGAAACATTGCACACCACGCTGATTGTAGCTGCGGTTACCGCTGTAATGTCACTGATCCTGTGGGGACTGGATGGTATTCTGGTTCGCCTGGTATCCTTTATCACTGGCCTGAGGTTCTGAGATGTCTGAAGCCCCTAAAAAGCGCTGGTACGTCGTTCAGGCGTTTTCCGGTTTTGAAGGCCGCGTAGCAACGTCGCTGCGCGAGCATATCAAATTACACAATATGGAAGAGTTGTTTGGCGAAGTTATGGTTC
Source organism: Leclercia sp. (assembly GCF_036780805.1). Taxonomy (NCBI): domain Bacteria; kingdom Pseudomonadati; phylum Pseudomonadota; class Gammaproteobacteria; order Enterobacterales; family Enterobacteriaceae; genus Leclercia; species Leclercia sp. Next base: position 242,689 of record NZ_DAIQCE010000004.1, read on the forward strand.
CGACCGAAGAAGTGGTCGAGATCCGTGGCGGCCAGCGTCGCAAAAGCGAACGCAAATTCTTCCCGGGTTACGTGCTTGTTCAGATGGTGATGAACGATGCAAGCTGGCACTTAGTGCGCAGCGTACCGCGCGTAATGGGCTTTATCGGCGGCACGTCTGACCGTCCGGCGCCAATCAGCGACAAAGAAGTTGATGCGATTATGAACCGCCTGCAGCAGGTTGGTGATAAGCCGCGTCCTAAAACGCTGTTTGAACCGGGTGAAATGGTTCGTGTTAATGACGGTCCGTTTGCTGACTTTAACGGCGTGGTTGAAGAAGTGGACTACGAGAAGTCCCGCCTCAAAGTTTCCGTTTCTATCTTCGGTCGTGCGACCCCGGTAGAGCTGGACTTTGCCCAGGTAGAAAAAGCCTAAGCAGCGATCAAAAAAGCGGCGATTTAATCGTTGCACAGGGCGCGAGATTGGACTACAATTTCGCGCCTTTTGTTTTTATGGATTGCATCCGTAAAACGAATTTTATCACGGGGAGCCTCCTTGAGGCGCTATAACCCAATCAGAGGATTTTACAATGGCTAAGAAAGTACAAGCCTATGTCAAGCTGCAGGTTGCAGCTGGTATGGCAAACCCAAGTCCACCAGTTGGTCCAGCTCTGGGTCAGCAGGGTGTTAACATCATGGAATTCTGTAAAGCGTTCAACGCCAAAACCGAATCCCTGGAAAAAGGTCTGCCAATCCCAGTCGTAATCACTGTTTACGCTGACCGTTCTTTCACTTTCGTTACCAAGACCCCGCCGGCAGCAGTTCTGCTGAAAAAAGCGGCTGGTATCAAGTCTGGTTCCGGCAAGCCGAACAAAGAGAAAGTAGGTAAAATTTCCCGCGCTCAGCTGCAGGAAATCGCGCAGACCAAAGCTGCCGACATGACTGGTTCCGACGTTGAAGCGATGACTCGCTCTATCGAAGGTACTGCACGTTCCATGGGCCTGGTAGTGGAGGACTAAGAAATGGCTAAACTGACCAAGCGCATGTCCGTAATCCGTGGCAAAGTTGATGCGACCAAACAATACGACATCAACGAAGCAATCGCTCTGCTGAAAGAACTGGCTACCGCTAAGTTCGTAGAAAGCGTTGACGTTGCTGTTAACCTCGGTATCGATGCTCGTAAATCCGATCAGAACGTTCGTGGCGCAACTGTACTGCCACACGGTACTGGCCGTTCCGTACGCGTAGCTGTATTTGCTCAGGGTGCAAACGCTGAAGCTGCTAAAGCTGCCGGCGCTGAACTGGTAGGTATGGAAGATCTGGCTGATCAGATCAAGAAAGGCGAAATGAACTTTGACGTTGTTATTGCTTCCCCGGATGCAATGCGCGTTGTTGGCCAGCTCGGCCAGGTTCTGGGTCCACGCGGCCTGATGCCAAACCCGAAAGTGGGTACTGTAACGCCTAACGTTGCTGAAGCGGTTAAGAACGCTAAAGCAGGTCAGGTTCGTTATCGTAACGACAAAAACGGCATCATCCACACCACCATCGGTAAAGTGGACTTTGACGCTGACAAACTGAAAGAAAACCTGGAATCTCTGCTGGTTGCGCTGAAAAAAGCAAAACCAACTCAGGCGAAAGGCGTGTACATCAAGAAAGTTAGCATCTCCACCACCATGGGTGCAGGTGTTGCAGTTGACCAGGCTGGCCTGAGCGCTGCTGCAAACTAATGCCTTTACGTGGGCGGTGGATTTGTCTACAATCTTACCCCCACGTTTGCTAACAATAGTTAGCGGCTAAAAGATTTGTTCGTTGGAGCCTGGCCTAATCCAGGCCTCCGTCGAAGACCGCAGGTGTTTCGCAAGAGACTTAATGCCCTGCGTAGACGGTGACAGAACGCTAAGATTATTTTTGGATACTCTGGCTTGTTTCTGCTCACCGTATTAAGACGCTCCTCTCGTTGGGAGGAGTGAAGTGAGTTCCGGGACATGAGTCCCGGCAAACATCCAGGAGCAAAGCTAATGGCTTTAAATCTTCAAGACAAACAAGCGATTGTTGCTGAAGTCAGCGAAGTAGCCAAAGGCGCGCTGTCTGCAGTAGTTGCGGATTCCCGTGGCGTTACTGTAGATAAAATGACTGAACTGCGTAAAGCAGGTCGTGAAGCTGGCGTTTACATGCGTGTTGTTCGTAACACCCTGCTGCGCCGCGTAGTTGAAGGTACTCAGTTCGAGTGCCTGAAAGACACGTTTGTTGGTCCAACCTTGATTGCATACTCTATGGAACACCCGGGCGCTGCTGCTCGTCTGTTCAAAGAGTTCGCGAAAGCGAATGCAAAATTCGAGGTTAAAGCTGCAGCCTTTGAAGGTGAGTTGATCCCGGCATCGCAAATCGATCGCCTGGCAACCCTGCCGACCTACGAAGAAGCAATTGCACGCCTGATGGCAACCATGAAAGAAGCTTCGGCTGGCAAACTGGTTCGCACTCTGGCTGCTGTTCGCGATGCGAAAGAAGCTGCTTAATAGCAGTCATCTTTATCAAGTATTCGCTTACGTATAAACTTATTCTGATTTTCAGGAACAATTTAAATGTCTATCACTAAAGATCAAATCATTGAAGCAGTTGCAGCTATGTCCGTAATGGACGTTGTAGAACTGATCACTGCAATGGAAGAAAAATTCGGTGTTTCCGCTGCTGCTGCTGTAGCTGTAGCTGCTGGCCCGGCTGAAGCTGCTGAAGAAAAAACTGAATTCGACGTAGTTCTGAAAGCTGCTGGCGCTAACAAAGTTGCCGTAATCAAAGCTGTACGTGCTGCAACTGGCCTGGGTCTGAAAGAAGCTAAAGACCTGGTAGAATCTGCTCCAGCTGCGCTGAAAGAAGGCGTGAGCAAAGACGACGCAGAAGCACTGAAAAAATCTCTGGAAGAAGCTGGCGCTGAAGTTGAAGTTAAATAAGCCAACCCTTCCGGTTGCAGCCTGAGAAATTAGGCTGATGGCTGGTGACTTTTTAGTCACCAGCCTTTTTGCGCTGTAAGGCGCCAGTAGAGTTTCACACTGTTTGACTGCTGGCTGTCCTGACAATGCTTGTTTCTATCGACGACTTAATATACTGCGACAGGGTGCTCGCTCTGGGTAAATCGCAATGAAATGGTTTAAGCGTGATAGCAACAGGCATTGCGGAAAGTGTTCGATTTTCCGATCAACAAAATGGTGTTGCACAAACTGTCCGCCAATGGACAGATGGGTCGACTTGTCAGCGAGCTGAGGAACCCTATGGTTTACTCCTATACCGAGAAAAAACGTATTCGTAAGGATTTTGGTAAACGTCCACAAGTTCTGGACATTCCATATCTCCTTTCTATCCAGCTTGACTCGTTCCAGAAGTTTATCGAGCAAGATCCTGAAGGGCAGTACGGTCTGGAAGCAGCCTTCCGTTCCGTGTTCCCGATTAAGAGCTACAGCGGTAATTCCGAGCTGCAATACGTCAGCTACCGCCTTGGCGAACCGGTATTTGACGTTCAGGAATGTCAAATCCGTGGCGTGACCTACTCGGCACCGCTGCGCGTTAAACTGCGTCTGGTGATCTACGAGCGCGAAGCGCCGGAAGGCACCGTTAAAGACATTAAAGAACAAGAAGTCTACATGGGCGAAATTCCGCTCATGACCGACAACGGTACTTTCGTTATCAACGGTACTGAGCGTGTTATCGTTTCCCAGCTGCACCGTAGCCCGGGCGTCTTCTTCGACAGCGATAAAGGTAAAACGCACTCTTCCGGTAAAGTACTGTATAACGCGCGTATCATTCCTTACCGTGGTTCCTGGCTGGACTTCGAGTTCGATCCGAAAGACAACCTGTTTGTCCGTATCGACCGTCGTCGTAAACTGCCTGCGACCATCATTCTGCGTGCACTGAACTACACCACTGAGCAGATCCTTGACCTGTTCTTTGAGAAAGTTGTCTTTGAAATTCGCGACAACAAGCTGCAAATGGAGCTGGTGCCTGAGCGTCTGCGTGGTGATACCGCATCGTTCGACATCGAAGCCGACGGTAAAGTGTATGTAGAGAAAGGCCGCCGTATTACTGCGCGCCACATCCGTCAGCTGGAAAAAGATGATATCAAACACATCGAAGTCCCGGTTGAATACATTGCTGGAAAAGTAGCTGCAAAAGATTACGTTGATGCATCCACTGGCGAGCTGATCTGCCCGGCTAACATGGAGTTGAGCCTGGATCTGCTGGCTAAGCTGAGCCAGTCTGGCCACAAGCGTATCGAAACGCTGTTCACCAACGATCTGGACCACGGTCCGTACATGTCCGAAACCGTACGTGTCGACCCAACCACCGATCGTCTGAGCGCGCTGGTAGAAATCTACCGCATGATGCGCCCGGGTGAGCCACCGACTCGTGAAGCGGCTGAAAGCCTGTTCGAGAACCTGTTCTTCTCCGAAGACCGCTACGATCTGTCCGCGGTTGGTCGTATGAAGTTCAACCGTTCTCTGCTGCGTGACGCGATCGAAGGTTCCGGTATCCTGAGCAAAGAAGACATCATCGAAGTGATGAAGAAGCTCATCGATATCCGTAACGGCAAAGGCGAAGTGGACGATATCGACCACCTCGGCAACCGTCGTATCCGTTCCGTAGGCGAAATGGCGGAAAACCAGTTCCGCGTTGGCCTGGTACGTGTTGAGCGTGCGGTGAAAGAGCGTCTGTCTCTGGGCGATCTGGATACCCTGATGCCTCAGGATATGATCAACGCCAAGCCGATCTCCGCAGCAGTGAAAGAGTTCTTTGGTTCCAGCCAGCTGTCTCAGTTTATGGACCAGAACAACCCGCTGTCTGAGATCACGCACAAGCGTCGTATCTCTGCACTCGGCCCGGGCGGTCTGACCCGTGAGCGCGCAGGCTTTGAAGTTCGAGACGTACACCCGACCCACTACGGTCGCGTATGTCCAATCGAAACGCCTGAAGGTCCAAACATCGGTCTGATCAACTCCCTGTCCGTGTACGCACAGACAAACGAATACGGTTTCCTCGAGACCCCGTATCGTAAAGTGACTGACGGTGTTGTAACCGACGAAATTCACTACCTGTCTGCTATCGAAGAAGGTAACTACGTCATCGCTCAGGCGAACTCCAACCTGGATGACGAAGGCCACTTTGTAGAAGACCTGGTAACTTGCCGTAGCAAAGGCGAATCCAGCTTGTTCAGCCGCGACCAGGTTGACTACATGGACGTTTCCACCCAGCAGGTGGTATCCGTCGGTGCGTCCCTGATCCCGTTCCTGGAACACGATGACGCCAACCGTGCATTGATGGGTGCGAACATGCAACGTCAGGCGGTTCCAACTCTGCGTGCTGATAAGCCGCTGGTTGGTACCGGTATGGAACGTGCTGTTGCCGTTGACTCCGGTGTTACTGCAGTTGCTAAACGTGGCGGTACTGTTCAGTACGTCGATGCTTCCCGTATCGTTATCAAAGTTAACGAAGACGAGATGCATGCAGGCGAAGCAGGTATCGACATCTACAACCTGACCAAGTACACCCGTTCTAACCAGAACACCTGTATCAACCAGATGCCATGTGTGTCTCTGGGTGAGCCAATTGAGCGCGGCGACGTGCTGGCTGACGGCCCGTCCACCGACCTCGGTGAACTGGCGCTCGGTCAGAACATGCGCGTAGCGTTCATGCCGTGGAATGGTTACAACTTCGAAGACTCCATCCTCGTCTCCGAGCGTGTGGTTCAGGAAGATCGTTTCACCACTATTCACATCCAGGAACTGGCATGTGTGTCTCGTGACACCAAGCTGGGGCCAGAAGAGATCACCGCTGACATCCCTAACGTGGGTGAAGCTGCGCTCTCCAAGCTGGATGAATCCGGTATCGTTTACATCGGTGCAGAAGTGACCGGCGGCGACATTCTGGTTGGTAAGGTTACCCCGAAAGGTGAAACCCAGCTGACGCCAGAAGAGAAACTGCTGCGCGCGATCTTCGGTGAGAAAGCGTCTGACGTTAAAGACTCTTCTCTGCGTGTACCGAACGGTGTTTCCGGTACGGTTATCGACGTTCAGGTCTTTACTCGCGATGGCGTAGAAAAAGACAAACGTGCGCTGGAAATCGAAGAGATGCAGCTGAAGCAGGCTAAGAAAGACCTGTCTGAAGAGCTGCAGATCCTCGAAGCTGGCCTGTTTAGTCGTATCTACGCGGTGCTGGTTGCCGGTGGTGTTGAAGCTGAGAAGCTCGACAAGCTGCCACGCGACCGCTGGCTGGAACTGGGCCTGGCCGACGAAGAGAAACAAAATCAGCTGGAACAGCTGGCTGAGCAGTATGACGAACTGAAACACGAGTTCGAGAAAAAACTCGAAGCGAAACGCCGTAAAATCACTCAGGGCGACGATCTGGCACCAGGCGTGCTGAAGATTGTTAAGGTTTATCTGGCCGTTAAACGTCAGATCCAGCCTGGTGATAAGATGGCAGGTCGTCACGGTAACAAGGGTGTTATCTCTAAGATCAACCCGATCGAAGATATGCCGCACGATGCTAACGGTACGCCGGTAGATATCGTACTGAACCCGCTGGGCGTACCGTCTCGTATGAACATTGGTCAGATCCTCGAAACTCACCTGGGTATGGCTGCGAAAGGTATCGGCGATAAGATCAACGCCATGCTGAAGCAGCAGGAAGAAGTCGCGAAACTGCGCGAATTCATCCAGCGTGCGTACGATCTGGGTACCGATGTTCGTCAGAAAGTCGACCTGAACACCTTCAGCGATGAAGAAGTGCTGCGTCTGGCTGAGAACCTGAAAAAAGGTATGCCAATCGCAACGCCAGTCTTCGATGGTGCGAAAGAGTCTGAAATCAAGGAACTGTTACAGCTGGGTGGCCTGCCAAGTTCTGGCCAGATCACACTGTTCGACGGTCGTACCGGTGAGCAGTTCGAGCGCCAGGTAACCGTGGGTTACATGTACATGCTGAAACTGAACCACCTGGTTGATGACAAGATGCACGCGCGTTCTACCGGTTCTTACAGCCTGGTTACTCAGCAGCCGCTGGGTGGTAAGGCGCAGTTCGGTGGTCAGCGCTTCGGGGAGATGGAAGTGTGGGCGCTTGAAGCATACGGCGCGGCATACACCCTGCAGGAAATGCTCACCGTTAAGTCTGATGACGTGAACGGTCGTACCAAGATGTATAAAAACATCGTGGACGGCAACCATCAGATGGAACCGGGCATGCCAGAGTCCTTCAACGTACTGTTGAAAGAGATTCGTTCGCTGGGTATCAACATCGAACTGGAAGACGAGTAACTCTCGCTCAAACAGGTCACTGGTGCCGGAGTAGTTTCCGGCACCAGATTGTGCTAACTCCGACGGGAGCAAATCCGTGAAAGACTTATTAAAGTTTCTGAAAGCGCAAACTAAAACCGAAGAGTTTGATGCGATCAAAATTGCTCTGGCCTCGCCAGACATGATCCGTTCATGGTCTTTTGGTGAAGTTAAAAAGCCAGAAACCATTAACTACCGTACGTTCAAACCTGAGCGTGACGGCCTTTTCTGTGCGCGTATTTTCGGGCCGGTAAAAGATTACGAGTGCCTGTGCGGTAAGTACAAGCGCCTGAAACACCGTGGTGTGATCTGTGAGAAGTGCGGCGTTGAAGTGACCCAGACTAAAGTGCGTCGTGAGCGCATGGGCCACATCGAGCTGGCGTCTCCGACTGCTCACATCTGGTTCCTGAAATCTCTGCCGTCCCGTATCGGCCTGCTGCTGGATATGCCGCTGCGCGATATCGAACGTGTACTGTACTTCGAATCTTATGTGGTTATCGAAGGCGGGATGACGAACCTGGAACGTAACCAGATTCTGACCGAAGAGCAGTATCTGGACGCGCTGGAAGAGTTCGGTGACGAATTCGACGCGAAGATGGGTGCGGAAGCTATCCAGGCCCTGCTGAAGAGCATGGATCTGGAGCAAGAGTGCGAAACTCTGCGTGAAGAGCTGAACGAAACCAACTCCGAAACCAAGCGTAAAAAGCTGACCAAGCGTATCAAACTGCTGGAAGCGTTCGTTCAGTCTGGTAACAAACCAGAGTGGATGATCCTGACCGTTCTGCCGGTTCTGCCGCCAGATCTGCGTCCGCTGGTACCGCTGGATGGTGGTCGTTTCGCGACGTCTGACCTGAACGATCTGTATCGTCGCGTCATTAACCGTAACAACCGTCTGAAACGTCTGCTGGATCTGGCTGCGCCAGATATCATCGTACGCAACGAAAAACGTATGCTGCAGGAAGCGGTAGATGCCCTGCTGGATAACGGTCGTCGCGGTCGTGCGATCACCGGTTCTAACAAGCGTCCTCTGAAATCTTTGGCCGACATGATCAAAGGTAAGCAGGGTCGTTTCCGTCAGAACCTGCTCGGTAAGCGTGTTGACTACTCCGGTCGTTCTGTAATCACCGTAGGTCCATACCTGCGTCTGCATCAGTGCGGTCTGCCGAAGAAAATGGCACTGGAGCTGTTCAAACCGTTCATCTACGGCAAGCTGGAACTGCGTGGCCTTGCCACCACCATCAAAGCCGCTAAGAAGATGGTTGAGCGTGAAGAAGCTGTCGTTTGGGATATCCTGGACGAAGTTATCCGCGAACACCCGGTACTGCTGAACCGTGCGCCAACCCTGCACCGTCTGGGTATCCAGGCCTTTGAGCCAGTACTGATCGAAGGTAAAGCTATCCAGCTGCACCCGCTGGTTTGTGCGGCATATAACGCCGACTTCGATGGTGACCAGATGGCTGTTCACGTACCGCTGACGCTGGAAGCCCAGCTCGAAGCGCGTGCGCTGATGATGTCTACCAACAACATCCTGTCTCCAGCGAACGGTGAACCAATCATCGTTCCTTCTCAGGACGTTGTACTGGGTCTGTACTACATGACCCGTGACTGTGTTAACGCCAAAGGCGAAGGCATGGTGCTGACTGGCCCGAAAGAAGCTGAGCGTATTTATCGCGCTGGCCTGGCCTCTCTGCATGCGCGTGTAAAAGTGCGTATCACCGAGTATGAAAAAGCTGAAAACGGCGAACTCGTTGCGAAAACCAGCCTGATTGACACGACCGTTGGCCGTGCCATTCTGTGGATGATCGTACCGAAAGGTCTGCCTTTCTCCATCGTCAACCAGGCGCTGGGCAAGAAAGCAATCTCCAAGATGCTGAACACCTGTTACCGCATCCTGGGCCTGAAGCCGACCGTTATCTTCGCTGACCAGACAATGTACACCGGCTTTGCTTATGCAGCGCGTTCAGGTGCCTCTGTTGGTATCGATGACATGGTCATCCCAGAGAAGAAACACGAGATCATCTCTGAAGCGGAAGCCGAAGTTGCTGAGATCCAGGAGCAGTTCCAGTCTGGTCTGGTTACCGCGGGCGAACGCTATAACAAAGTTATCGATATCTGGGCAGCGGCGAACGATCGTGTATCCAAAGCGATGATGGACAACCTGCAGACCGAAACCGTTATTAACCGTGACGGCGTCGAAGAGCAGCAGGTTTCCTTCAACAGCATCTACATGATGGCCGACTCCGGTGCGCGTGGTTCTGCAGCACAGATTCGTCAGTTGGCAGGTATGCGTGGTCTGATGGCGAAGCCAGATGGCTCCATCATCGAAACGCCAATCACCGCGAACTTCCGTGAAGGTCTGAACGTACTCCAGTACTTCATCTCCACGCACGGTGCGCGTAAAGGTCTGGCGGATACCGCACTGAAAACTGCGAACTCCGGTTATCTGACGCGTCGTCTGGTTGACGTTGCACAGGATCTGGTTGTTACCGAAGACGATTGTGGCACCCTCGAAGGTATCACCATGACCCCGGTTATCGAGGGTGGTGATGTTAAAGAGCCACTGCGCGATCGCGTTCTGGGTCGTGTGACTGCGGAAGACATTCTGAAGCCGGGTACAGCAGACATCCTGGTTCCACGCAACACGCTGCTGCACGAGCACTGGTGTGACCTGCTGGAAGCCAACTCTGTTGACTCAGTGAAAGTCCGTTCCGTTGTATCCTGTGACACCGACTTTGGTGTATGTGCGCACTGCTATGGTCGTGACCTGGCGCGTGGCCACATCATCAACAAAGGTGAAGCGATCGGTGTTATCGCGGCACAGTCCATCGGTGAGCCGGGTACACAGCTGACGATGCGTACGTTCCACATCGGTGGTGCGGCATCTCGTGCGGCTGCTGAATCCAGCATCCAGGTGAAAAACAAAGGTAGCATCAAGCTCAACAACGCGAAGTCGGTTGTTAACTCTTCCGGTAAGCTGGTTGTGACCTCTCGTAACACCGAGCTGAAGCTGATCGACGAATTCGGTCGTACCAAAGAGAGCTATAAAGTGCCTTACGGTGCTGTTATGGCGAAAGGCGATGGCGAACAGGTTGCTGGCGGCGAAACCGTAGCGAACTGGGATCCACACACCATGCCGGTAATCACCGAAGTGGCTGGTTTCATTCGCTTCACCGATATGATCGACGGCCAGACGATTACTCGTCAGACCGACGACCTGACCGGTCTCTCTTCCCTGGTGGTTCTGGATTCTGCAGAACGTACCGCGGGTGGTAAAGATCTGCGTCCAGCACTGAAAATCGTTGATGCTAACGGCAACGACGTTCTGATCCCGGGCACCGACATGCCGGCTCAGTACTTCCTGCCAGGTAAAGCGATTGTCCAGCTGGAAGATGGTGTTCAGATCGGTGCGGGTGATGCTCTGGCGCGTATTCCACAGGAATCCAGCGGTACCAAAGATATTACCGGTGGTCTGCCGCGCGTTGCGGACCTGTTCGAAGCACGTCGTCCGAAAGAGCCGGCAATCCTGGCTGAAATCAGCGGTATCATTTCCTTCGGTAAAGAGACCAAAGGGAAGCGCCGTCTGGTGATCACGCCGCTGGATGGCAGCGATCCGTACGAAGAGATGATTCCAAAATGGCGTCAGCTCAACGTGTTTGAAGGTGAACGTGTAGAACGTGGTGACGTGGTTTCCGACGGTCCGGAAGCACCGCACGACATTCTGCGTCTTCGTGGCGTCCACGCGGTAACGCGTTACATCACCAACGAAGTACAGGACGTTTACCGTCTGCAAGGCGTTAAGATCAACGATAAGCACATCGAAGTTATCGTTCGTCAGATGCTGCGTAAAGCCACCATCGTGAATGCCGGTAGCTCCGACTTCCTCGAAGGTGAGCAGGTTGAATACTCCCGCGTTAAGATTGCTAACCGCGATCTTGAAGCGAACGGCAAACTCAGTGCGACCTTCGCACGTGACCTGCTGGGTATCACCAAAGCGTCTCTGGCAACCGAGTCCTTCATCTCCGCGGCATCGTTCCAGGAGACCACTCGTGTGCTTACCGAAGCAGCCGTTGCGGGCAAACGCGACGAACTGCGCGGTCTGAAAGAGAACGTTATCGTGGGTCGTCTGATCCCGGCCGGTACCGGTTATGCGTACCACCAGGATCGTATGCGCCGTCGCGCAGCGGGCGAAATCCCTGCTGCACCACAGGTGACTGCTGAAGACGCCTCTGCCAGCCTGGCAGAGCTGCTGAACGCAGGCCTGGGCGGTTCTGACAACGAGTAATCGTGACGTCAGCCCATAAAAAAACCCGCTTCGGCGGGTTTTTTTTTGCGTGTCTGGTGCGGCTGTTGCCGGGTGGCGCTGCGCTTACCCGGCCTACGGTTCGGGGTCGTTGTAGGCCCGGTAAGCGTAGCGCCACCGGGCGGGTTAGTTCACCAGCGGCAACCGGCGATAGAGCTCGATCATATCTCCCGCCAGATCCTGAATCACCATCGCGTTCATCAGGTGGTCCTGAGAGTGAACGGTAATCAGGTTAACCGGCAGCTTGCCGGTGCCTTCATCCATACCAATCAGCTTCGTCTGGATGGTATGCGCATGCTTAACGAATTCACGCGACTCTTCCATCGCCTTTTCCGCATCGGCAAAATCGCCTTTGCGCGCCATCTGCAGGGCGGTTAGTGCTGAACTGCGGGCTGCACCGGCATTCACCAGCAGCTCCATAATGATGGTTTCTAAATCGGCCATGGGTCACTCCAGCAGTTTGAGGGCTTTTTCGAGGACGGCATCGCCTTTCATCATGCCGTAATCCATCATGTCGATAACCGCGACCTTTTTGCCCAGCGGTTCTGCCTGTGCCTGAAGATTATTGAGCTCGTATTTGACCTGCGGGCCAAGCAACACAATGTCGGCTGCGGCAATTTCATCTTTAAACTCAGCAACCGGTACGGCTTTAATGGTTACTTCGACCCCTTTTTTCTGCGCGGCGTCTTTCATGCGTTGAACCAGCATGCTGGTGGACATTCCCGCTGCACAGCATAAAACGATGTTCTTCATAGTCAGCCCCAATGTACATGTGTTTATTGATAATTATCCCGCGCCGCCCGCTTCGACAACCGCGTTACCGCGATTGTGTGTGAGGCATCACAAAGAAACCCGCATTTTCTGAAACCGGTTACAACTGTTACAGAACGGGGAAGGCAGGGCGGAACGAGGAAGAAGCTTTCCGCCCTGGTCAGCATCCCCTGCTGACGTAATAAGCGTAAAAAATAGATGCTCAGGCTGACAATAGCCCGTTGATGAAGTTACGTGGCGTCTCGTAATAACTTCATCGGGTTACACTCTTTTTCAGCCTGGCTGCGAGGCGCGTCCCAGCCAGCTGTCCCAGTCTTTCCACACCGGCTGCAATCCCTGCTGGCTGAGCGCTTCGGCAACCTCTTCCGGGCGACGGCTATCGTGGGGTGCAAACTGCTCCAGCTCGGGATGATCGTCGGCATAGCCGCCTGGCTGGGTTTTTGAAAAGGCGCTGACGTTGTTAATGGCCAGAGGAATGACGCGATCGCGAAACGCGGGAGATTCCCGGGTCGACAGGGATAGCTCCACCTCCGGTGCCAGCAGACGAAACGCGCAGATGGTCTGCACCAGCTGGCGTTCATCCATGATCGACGCGGGCTGGATGCCGCCAGTGCAGGGGCGCAGCCGGGGGAAGGAGATCGAGTACCGGCTCTGCCAGTAGTGCTGCTGCAGCCACAGCAGATGCTCCGCCACCATAAAGTTGTCGACTCGCCAGCTGTCAGAAAGCCCGGTTAATGCCCCGAGGCCGATCTTGTCGATCCCGGCGCGGCCCAGTCGATCCGGAGTCTCCAGCCGCCAGAAGAAGTCCTGCTTTTTACCTTTCAGATGGTGCTGGGCATACACCGCCTCGTGGTAGGTCTCCTGATAGACCAGTACGCCATCCAGCCCCAGCGTTTTCAGCTCACCATACTCGGCTTCTGACAGGGGTTGCACTTCCATCTGTAATGAGGCGAACCGGCGGCGAATGGCCGGGAGATGGCGGCGAAAATAGTCCATCCCGACCTTTGTCTGATGCTCGCCGGTGACCAGCAGCAGATGCTCAAATCCCATCTCGCGGATGGCGGCACACTCCCGGGCTATCTCATTTTCATCCAGCGTTTTGCGCTTGATGTGGTTGCTCATCGAGAAGCCGCAGTAGGTGCAGTCATTGGCGCACAGGTTGGAGAGATAGAGCGGAACATAAAAGCTCACCGTATTGCCAAAGCGCTGGCGGGTCAGACGCTGGGCCCGCTGCGCCATTGCCTCAAGATAGCCGCTGGCGGCGGGGGAGAGCAGGGCCATCATGTCTTCGCGCGTCGGCTGCCGGGCAGTCAGAGCGCGCTCAACGTCCGCCGGGGTTTTACTGTTGATACGCAGACGAATATCGTCCCAGTCGAGCTGGCGCCAGCGATCGGTAAAGGTGTTCATCAGAAGGCCTCCAGAAAGCCGGTTAACGGGCTGGTGGCCTGGGCTTCAGCGCGCCGCGAACCGGGGCCAGACTGGCGGGCCAGCACGCCCGCCTCCACGAACACCCAACCCATGACCTTGCTGCCGGATCCGCCTCCACCGCCAGACGAAACGCCCGCGCCATCCTCACCGGATCGTCCGCAACCGCAATGGCGGTATTGACCAGCACCGCGTCGGCACCCATCTCCAGCGCCTGCGCGGCATGGCTGGGCACGCCGATCCCGGCATCAACGATCACCGGCACGGTTGCCTGCTGAATGATAATCTCCAGCATCGCGCGGGTTTCCAGCCCCTGGTTGGAGCCGATCGGCGCGCCGAGCGGCATCACCGCCGCGCAACCCGCCTCTTCGAGCCGTTTGCACAGCACCGGATCGGCGCCGCAGTAGGGCAGCACCGTGAACCCCTCTTTGACCAGCATCTCCGCGGCTTTCAGCGTCTCGATGGGATCGGGCAGCAGCCAGCGGGCATCGGGGTGGATCTCCAGCTTCAGCCAGTGCGTCCCCAGCGCCTCGCGTGCCAGCCGGGCGGCGAACACCGCTTCCTCCGCGGTTTTCGCCCCGGAGGTATTGGGCAGCAGGCTCACGCCCGCCTCCAGCAGCGGGGCCAGAATAGCGTCATTGTGATTGCGCAGATCGACCCGCTTCATCGCCAGCGTCACCAGCTGGCTGCCACTCTCACGAATGGCGTCTACCATCAGCTGCGGCGAGGCAAATTTCCCGGTGCCGGTAAACAGATGTGAATCAAAAATTTTATCAGCAATACGTAACATCTCAGCCTCCGGCAATCACCTGAAAGAGCAGGATCCGATCGCCTTCGCTGACCTGCTGTTTATCCCACTGCTCGCGCGGCAGGATCTGTTGATTAAGGGCCAGCGCGACCCCGGGTTTTAACTGGCGCAGCTGGTGGAGCAGGGTGGCGACGGTTATGCCGTCCACGCACTGCATCGGTTCGTCGTTAAACAGGATCCGCATGCTGCCCTCCACACACTTCGCAGCCGCGGGCGCGCTGCAGGGCCAGCTGCCGCCAGCTTCCTGCCCGGGCATCGAACAGGCGCAGCGTGTTGCGCGGGGTCTCGATGTTGCTGAGCAGCTTGATCGCCTCCAGCGCCTGTAGGGTTCCCATCACCCCGACCACCGGCCCGACGATACCCGCGGTGCGGCAGTTGCGTTGCGGCTCGTCATCCTCCGGCCACAGGCAGCGGTAGCAGCCCTGCGCCCATGGCGGCGTCAGCACCATCATCTGGCCACCAAAGCCCACCGCGCTGGCGGTGATGAGCGGCGTGTTGAGCAGCACGCAGGCGGCGTTGATCGCCTGGCGGGTGGCCATGTTATCGGTGCAGTCCAGCACCACGTCGGCGCGGGCGATCTCCTCCTGCAGCGCTTTGCCTTCCAGACGGGTCTGCAGGGCAATCAGCTGAATGTCCGGGTTGAGCTGTTGCAGCCGACGCTGCGTCACCTGCGCTTTTGGCTGGGCGATATCGTCGGTGGTAAACATAATCTGCCGCTGCAAATTACTCAGATGCACCTCGTCATCGTCGGCCAGCACCAGAGTGCCGATCCCGGCCCCGGCCAGGTACAGCGCCGCCGGGGCGCCTAAGCCGCCGAGACCGACCAGCAGGACCCGGCTGGCGAGCAGCTTCTGCTGCCCGTCGATGGCGATATCCTCCAGCAGGATCTGGCGGCTGTAGCGCATAAAGTCACGGTCATTCATCGCCCGCCCCCGCCAGCTGTAGCAGATGTGCCGTTGCCGCCTGCCAGTCAGCGGCCTGGGTGATGGCGCTCACCACCGCGATGCTGCCGACGCCGGTCGCCAGCACCGACGGGGCGCGTTCGAGGCTGATACCGCCGATGGCGACGGTAGGGTAATCCGCAAGGCGTTCGATATGCCGGGCCAGCTGTTCCAGCCCCTGAGGCGCGGAA
The DNA here is from genome assembly GCF_036780805.1 of Leclercia sp. Classification (NCBI taxonomy): domain Bacteria; kingdom Pseudomonadati; phylum Pseudomonadota; class Gammaproteobacteria; order Enterobacterales; family Enterobacteriaceae; genus Leclercia; species Leclercia sp. The sequence goes on from NZ_DAIQCE010000004.1 coordinate 258,415, forward strand.
GGCATCTGTTTGGTCTGGGTGGGAAATACGTGCCCGAGGGCGATATAGGACGGATGCGCCGCCAGCGCCACGTCGATCTCCATGTCGTCGTGGGTCGAGACGCCGAGGCGTAACCCGGCGGCACGAATGGCCGCAAGGTCGGTGGTCTCCAGGTCTTCCTGACCAAGATGCACACCGTAAGCCTGATGTTTAATCGCCAGCCGCCAGTAGTCATTGATGAACAGGCGGGCATCGTGGCGACGCCCCAGGGCAATGGCCGCCACGATATCGGCCTCGACCTCGTCATCCTGCTTATCTTTGATGCGTAGCTGGATCGTTTTTACGCCCGCGGCCAGCAAACGTTCGATCCAGGCCACGCTGTCGACGACCGGATAGAGTCCCAGACGAAAGGGCACCGGCGGGAAGTTGGGTTGATACATTACGCCTCCTCTTTTTTGAGGTAGATCTCGCCGCCTTTAGCGCGGAAGCTTTCCGACATGTCGGCCATCCCCACTTCGATGGTCTGCGCCGCGGCGTAGTCGCGCACCTCCTGGCTGATTTTCATCGAGCAGAATTTTGGTCCGCACATGGAGCAGAAGTGCGCCACTTTGCCGGATTCCTGCGGCAGGGTTTCGTCGTGATAGGCGCGGGCGGTGAAGGGGTCGAGTGCCAGATTGAACTGATCTTCCCAGCGGAATTCGAAGCGTGCTTTCGACATGGCGTTATCGCGGATCTGCGCGCCCGGGTGGCCCTTCGCCAGGTCGGCGGCATGGGCAGCAATCTTGTAGGTGATCAGCCCCTGCTTCACGTCTTCTTTGTTCGGCAGGCCGAGGTGCTCTTTCGGCGTGACGTAGCAGAGCATGGCGCAGCCAAACCAACCGATCATTGCCGCGCCAATCCCGGAGGTGAAGTGGTCATAGCCCGGCGCGATGTCGGTGGTTAGCGGCCCCAGGGTGTAGAACGGTGCTTCGTGGCAGTGCTCCAGCTCCTCGGTCATGTTGCGGCGGATCATCTGCATCGGCACGTGGCCCGGGCCTTCAATCATCACCTGGACGTCATACTCCCAGGCAATTTTGGTCAGCTCGCCCAGGGTGTGCAGCTCGGCAAACTGCGCTTCGTCGTTGGCGTCGCGGATGGAGCCCGGGCGCAGGCCATCGCCCAGCGACAGGGAGACGTCGTACGCGGCGCAGATTTCGCAGATCTCGCGGAAATGCTCATACAGGAAGTTCTCCTGATGATGGGACAGGCACCATTTCGCCATGATCGAGCCGCCACGGGAGACGATGCCGGTCAGGCGTTTCGCGGTCATCGGCACGTAGCGCAGCAGCACCCCGGCGTGGATGGTGAAGTAGTCGACCCCTTGCTCGGCCTGCTCCAGCAGCGTATCGCGGAACGCTTCCCAGGTGAGATCTTCCGCAATGCCGTTAACCTTCTCCAGCGCCTGATAGATGGGCACCGTACCAATCGGCACTGGGCTGTTACGCAGGATCCACTCGCGGGTTTCGTGAATATAGCGCCCGGTGGAGAGGTCCATCACCGTATCCGCGCCCCAGCGGGTGGACCAGACCAGTTTCTCTACCTCTTCTTCGATGGAGGAGGTGACGGCCGAGTTACCGATGTTGGCATTCACCTTCACCAGGAAATTACGGCCGATGATCATCGGCTCGGATTCCGGGTGGTTGATGTTGGCCGGGATAATGGCACGACCAGCGGCCACCTCGTCACGCACAAATTCCGGGGTAATGTTCTCCGGCAGGCGGGCGCCAAAGCCTTCGCCCGGATGCTGGTGGCGCAGCACTTCGCCACGAATGCGCTCGCGGCCCATGTTTTCGCGGATGGCGATAAACTCCATCTCCGGCGTCACGATCCCCTGGCGGGCGTAGTGCAGCTGGGTCACGCATTTACCCGCTCTGGCACGCTTCGGCGTCAGCAGACCGGTGAAGCGCAGCTCGTCCAGACCGTCGTCGGCCAGACGTTCCCGGGTATAGGCCGAGCTTTGTTCGTTCAGGGCTTCGCAGTCGTTACGGGCCGCAATCCACGGCTGGCGCAGCTTCGCCAGACCCTGCTGGACGTTAATCGCCACATCCGGATCGCCGTATGGCCCGGAGGTGTCGTAGACCGGCACCGCTTCGTTCTCTTCAAACTGCGGGTTGTTTTTGCTGCCGCCGATTAATGTCGGGCTGAGCTGGATCTCGCGCATCGGCACGCGAATATCATCCTGCGAACCGGTCAGATAGATGCGTTTCGAGTTGGGGAAAGCGGTGCCTTCCAGGGTGTCGATAAAGTGTTGGGCGTGCGCGCGCTGTTCGCGGCGGGTCATTTTTGTGGCAGACATAGCTCGTTCCAGTAAGTGCAGGAAGTGGCTTGTCAGACGACGGATGAAGCAAGAGAGGATCGCCCGTAGGCGATACAGTAAATTGACTCTTGTTCCCTTCGCAGGTCTTAACCTGATCAGGTTCCGCGGATCCCGAATTAACGGTCTCAGCCCGGCTTTCGCACTGGGCACTCCGACAAGAATAGGCTCCCCTACAGCGGGAGCAGTGAATGTAAACTACGCGTTAACGAGGAATAACTCAAGCCGGTCGGGCGACGTTATCTTCGTTGCTTGCCTTCAGATTGTGATCCAGCGCAAGGGCGATCAGGTTGTCTTCCAGCGTAAAGCGTTGCTCCAGCGCCTCGCCGATATCGGAAAGCGCCTGCTGAAATTCCAGGTAGTTATCCTGATCGATGGCGTTTTCGAGCGTCGAGTCGTAGTAATCCATGATTTGCTGGGTATTGGCTTCCAGCAGGGGATAGAGTTTGGTTGCCGCTAAATACGGGCTCTTACCTTCCATTTCACGGATAAAGCGTTCATAAATATTAAAATGACCGTTGGAAAGGTAATCGACCAGGCTCTGACAGAAATCGTCCAGCGCTTTTTCGTTCAGGCGCATATAAGACTCTTTGCCAGGCTTAATGCCAACGAGATTGTAATAGGCAACAAGCAGATGTTTCCGCACGTGCAGCCAGCGATCGACCAGTTTGTTACTTCCGCCAACGCGCTCTGTCAGGTTTTCTAGCTGGTTTAGCATGTTTGACTCCGCAAGGTTAAGATTAAAAGCTGCCCACCCAAAATGTAATAGTATTGTTACCAACATGCCTGTGAAGCAAAGGTAGTGCAATAGATATGGATCGTATAATTGAAAAATCGGATCGCGGCTGGTGGTTAGTCAGCCATGAACAAAAATTATGGTTGCCCGGTGGTGAATTACCCTATGGCGAAGCAAATAATTTCGATCTTGCGGGACAACCCGCACTAAATATCGGCGAGTGGAAGGGCGATTCTGTGTGGTTGATCCAGCAAAATCGCCGTCACGACATGGGATCGGTGCGCCAGGTGCTCGATCTCGATGTTGGCTTGTTCCAGCTGGCGGGCCGTGCTGTGCAGTTGGCCGAGTTTTATCGCTCGCATAAGTTCTGCGGCTACTGCGGCCACACCATGCACCCGAGCAAAACCGAGTGGGCGATGCTCTGCAGCCACTGTCGGGAACGCTATTATCCGCAAATCGCGCCGTGCATTATCGTCGCCATCCGCCGGGATGACGCCATCCTGCTGGCGCAACACACCCGTCATCGCAACGGAGTGCATACCGTACTGGCCGGGTTTGTCGAAGTGGGTGAAACCCTGGAGCAGGCCGTGGCGCGGGAAGTGATGGAGGAGAGCGGCATCAAGGTGAAGAACCTGCGTTATGTCACCTCCCAGCCGTGGCCGTTCCCACAGTCGCTGATGACCGCCTTTATGGCCGAGTACGACAGCGGCGAGATCGTTATCGATCAGAAAGAGCTGCTGTCCGCCGACTGGTATCGCTACGACGATTTACCACTGCTGCCACCGCCCGGCACCGTGGCGCGCCGCCTGATAGAAGATACCGTGGCAATGTGTCGGGCTGACGATGTGTGAGACATGTTACACTGGAGATAAGACGCTTAAGGAACTGCAAAAATGACCGAACTGAAGAACGATCGTTATCTGCGTGCGCTGCTGCGCCAACCCGTTGATGTCACCCCGGTATGGATGATGCGCCAGGCGGGCCGCTATTTGCCGGAATACAAAGCCACGCGCGCGCAGGCGGGCGATTTTATGTCGCTGTGCAAAAACGCGGAGCTGGCCTGCGAAGTGACGCTTCAGCCGCTGCGCCGTTATCCGCTGGACGCGGCGATCCTCTTCTCTGATATCCTGACCATCCCGGACGCGATGGGGCTTGGCCTGTACTTTGAAACCGGCGAAGGCCCGCGCTTTAGCTCGCCGATTAAGAGCAAAGCGGACATCGACAACCTGCCGATTCCGGATCCGGAGCAGGAGCTCGGTTATGTGATGAATGCGGTGCGCACCATTCGCCGCGAGCTGAAAGGCGACGTGCCGCTGATTGGTTTCTCCGGCAGCCCGTGGACGCTGGCGACCTACATGGTTGAAGGCGGCAGCAGCAAAGCCTTCACCGTGATCAAAAAGATGATGTACGCCGATCCGCTGGCGCTGCACGCCCTGCTGGATAAGCTGGCGAAAAGCGTCACCCTGTACCTGAACGCGCAGATCAAAGCGGGTGCCCAGTCGGTAATGATCTTCGACACCTGGGGTGGGGTGCTGACCGGCCGCGATTATCAGCAGTTCTCGCTCTACTACATGCATAAAATCGTCGATGGCCTGCTGCGTGAAAACGAAGGCCGTCGCGTGCCGGTGACCCTCTTCACCAAAGGCGGCGGGCAGTGGCTGGAAGCCCTGGCCGAGACCGGCTGTGATGCGCTGGGCCTTGACTGGACTACCGATATTGCCGATGCGCGCCGTCGCGTAGGGGACAAAGTCGCCCTGCAGGGCAACATGGATCCGTCTATGCTGTATGCTCCGGCCGCCCGTATTGAAGAAGAAGTCGCGACCATTCTGGCGGGCTTCGGTCAGGGCGAAGGCCATGTGTTTAACCTGGGGCACGGTATTCATCAGGATGTACCGCCAGAACATGCAGGCGTGTTTGTGGAGGCGGTGCACCGACTTTCTGCCCAGTATCACCTGTAAGGAGTCGTTATGGATCTTGCGTCACTTCGCGCTCAACAACTTAAACTTGCTGCGTCGGTTTCCCGTGAAGACCGGCTGGATAAAGACCCACCCACGCTGATTGCCGGGGCGGATGTCGGGTTTGAGCAGGGCGGAGAGGTGACGCGGGCGGCGATAGTACTGCTGACCTGGCCCGAGCTGGAGCTGGTTGAGTACCAGGTAGCGCGCATCGCCACCACCATGCCTTACATCCCCGGCTTCCTCTCTTTTCGTGAATATCCCGCGCTGTTGGCGGCGTGGGATCAGCTCTCGCAAAGACCCGACCTGCTGTTCGTCGATGGACACGGGATCTCCCACCCGCGCCGTCTCGGTGTGGCCAGCCATTTTGGTCTGCTGGTGGATGTTCCGACCATCGGAGTGGCGAAGAAGCGCCTCTGCGGTAAGTTTGAACCCCTGTCGGCAGAGCCCGGCGCGCTGGCCCCGCTGATGGACAAAGGCGAACAGCTGGCGTGGGTCTGGCGCAGTAAGGCGCGCTGCAATCCGCTATTCATCGCCACCGGGCATCGCGTCAGTACTGACACCGCACTGGCGTGGGTGCAGCGCTGCATGAAGGGCTATCGATTACCGGAGCCGACCCGCTGGGCCGATGCGGTGGCTTCCGGGCGTCCGGCTTTTGTTCGTTGGCAGGAAATTCAGCGCTGATTCAGGTAAACTGCGGCTAATTTTCGATTCGAGACTTCATCATGTTACAAAACCCGATTCACCTGCGCCTCGAGAAGCTGGAAAGCTGGCAGCATGTCACCTTTATGGCCTGCCTGTGCGAACGCATGTACCCGAACTACGCCATGTTCTGCAAGCAGACTGAATTTGGTGACGGCCAGCTGTATCGCCGTATTCTCGATCTGGTGTGGGAGACGCTGACGGTCAAGGATGCGAAGGTGAACTTCGATTCTCAGCTCGATAAGCTGGAAGAGGCGATTCCCGCAGCTGATGACTATGATGTCTATGGTGTCTATCCGGCGATTGATGCCTGTGTGGCACTAAGTGAACTGATTCACTCGCGCCTGAGTGGCGAAACTCTGGAACATGCCATCGAAGTCAGTAAGGCCTCCATTACTTCCGTGGCGATGCTGGAGATGACCCAGGCAGGTCGTGAAATGACCGATGAAGAGCTGCGTTTAAACCCGGCTGTTGAGCAGGAATGGGACATCCAGTGGGAAATATTCCGTTTGCTGGCAGAGTGCGAAGAACGCGATATCGAGCTGATTAAAGGTCTGCGTGCAGACTTGCGTGAGGCAGGCGAGAGTAACATTGGTATAAATCTTCACCAGTGAAACAATAAAACGTGATTTTACGCCTGTTTTGTCATACCTGTACTCTTCCCTTCTGCCCCCCGTCTGGTCTACATTTGGGGGGCGAAAAAAAGTGGCTATCGGTGCGTGTATGCAGGAGAGTGCTTTTTTGGCATTTTCGTCGCACTCGATGCTTAGCAAGCGATAAACACATTGAAAGGATAACTTATGAACAAGACTCAACTGATTGATGTAATTGCGGACAAGGCTGATCTGTCTAAAGTACAGGCTAAAGCTGCTCTGGAATCCACCCTGGCTGCTATTACTGAGTCTCTGAAAGAAGGCGATGCTGTACAACTGGTAGGTTTCGGTACCTTCAAAGTGAACCACCGCGCTGAGCGTACTGGCCGCAACCCGCAGACCGGTAACGAAATCAAAATCGCTGCAGCTAACGTGCCAGCATTTGTTTCTGGCAAAGCACTGAAAGACGCAGTTAAGTAAGCCGCGTAGCAGTGAACAGTTTTATCGAGGGGGCGGTTTCGCCCCTTTTGTCTGTCTGGCGCCAGGCAATGGCGCTGGCAGGCATACTTTTGCTGTCTGCCTGCAGCCATGACTCCTCTCTGCCGCCGTTTACCGCCAGCGGTTACGCTGACGATCAGGGCGCGGTCCGAATCTGGCGTAAAGACACGGACGATGAAGTCCATCTGCTCTCCGCCTTTAGTCCCTGGCACAGCGGCAGTACCACTACCAGCGAGTACAGCTGGCAGGGTGATACGCTTACCCTTATCGATGTGAATATCTACAGCAAGGTGCCCGAGCATGTGCGGGTGCGTTTTGACGACCACGGTGAGCTGAGCTTTATGCAGCGTGAAATCGGCGGTCTTAAGCAGCAACTCTCCACCGATCAAATTGACCTCTATCGTTACCGTGCCGATCAGGTTCGTCAGACCAGCGACGCGCTACGCCAGGGGCGGGTGGTACTGCATCAGGGGCGCTGGCATGCCGACGGCACCGTGACCACCTGCGAAGGCCAGACTCTGAAACCGGATCTTGATAGCTGGGCGACGGGCCATATCGGACGCCGTCAGAGCCATTCATCCATGGAAGTCAGCGTAGCGTGGCTGGAAGCGCCGGAAGGATCCCAGCTGCTGCTGGTGGCTAACGAAGATTTCTGCACCTGGCAGCCGACCGAGAAGAGTTTTTAAGTTCTGTGGATTAAGCCGGATGGCGCTGACGCTTATCCGGCCTACGAACGATCCCCTCTCCCCTATGGGGAGAGGGCCAGGGTGAGGGGGGAACAGACTGCTCCGTTACTCCCCTTGCTCCCGCGCAATCGCACGATAACCAATATCGTTACGGCTGAAGCTGCCGTTCCAGCGAATATCCGCCATCAGAGCATAGGCGCGCTGCTGTGCTTGTGCGACGGTATGACCCAGCGCGGTGGCGCACAGAACGCGGCCACCGTTAGTCAGCACGCGATCGTCATCAGACAGCGTTGTGCCGGCATGGAACACCTTCGCGCCTTCAACCTGCTCCAGCGGCAAACCATGGATCTCATCCCCGGTGCTGTAGTTGCCCGGATAACCGCCCGCCGCAATCACCACGCCCAGCGACGCACGCTCGTCCCACTCGGAGGTTTTCGTGTCCAGCTTGCCTTCGCAGGCCGCCAGGCAAAGATCCACCAGATCGGATTTCATGCGCAGCATGATCGGTTGCGTTTCCGGATCGCCAAAGCGGCAGTTGAACTCGATTACCTTCGGGTTGCCCTGCTTGTCGATCATCAGGCCCGCATAGAGGAAACCGGTGTAGGTATTGCCTTCCGCCGCCATGCCTTTCACGGTTGGCCAGATGATGCGTTCCATGGTGCGCTGGTGAACTTCATCGGTCACCACCGGTGCAGGAGAGTAGGCACCCATCCCACCGGTGTTCGGGCCGGTATCCGCATCGCCAACGCGCTTGTGGTCCTGGCTGGTGGCCATCGGCAGGACATGCTCGCCGTCGACCATCACGATAAAGCTCGCTTCTTCCCCGTCGAGGAACTCCTCAATCACGATTCGGTGACCGGCGTCGCCAAAAGCGTTACCTGCCAGCATATCCTGAACCGCGGCTTCCGCCTCTTCGAGGGTCATCGCCACGATCACGCCTTTACCGGCGGCCAGGCCGTCGGCCTTGATTACAATCGGCGCGCCTTTCTCACGCAGATACGCCAGGGCTGGCTCCACGTCGGTGAAGTTCTGGTATTCCGCCGTCGGAATGTTGTGACGCGCGAGGAAATCTTTGGTGAAGGCTTTAGAGCCTTCGAGTTGGGCGGCACCTTCGGTCGGGCCGAAAATGGTCAGGCCCGCCGCGCGGAAGGCATCGACCACGCCAATCACCAGCGGCGCTTCCGGGCCGACGATGGTCAGGTCGATCTTCTCGTTCTGGGCAAAGCTCAGCAGCCCCGGAATATCGGTCACGCCGATGTTGACGTTCTGCAGCGCGGGTTCCAGTGCGGTACCGGCATTGCCCGGTGCCACGAAGACCGTTTTCACCTGCGGTGACTGCGCCGCTTTCCACGCCAGGGCGTGCTCACGCCCGCCGTTACCAATCACTAATACTTTCATTCTCTGCTCCGGGAATTAATGGCGGAAATGACGCATGTCGGTGAAGATCATCGCGATGCCGTGTTCGTCGGCAGCGGCAATAACTTCGTCATCGCGGATAGAACCGCCAGGCTGGATCACGCAGGTGATGCCCACAGCCGCAGCCGCGTCGATGCCGTCACGGAACGGGAAGAAGGCGTCAGAGGCCATGGCGGAGCCTTTTACTTCCAGACCTTCGTCGCCTGCCTTGATACCGGCAATTTTCGCGGAGTAGACGCGGCTCATCTGGCCTGCGCCTATCCCGATGGTCATGTTCTCTTTCGCATAGACGATGGCGTTGGATTTCACGAACTTCGCCACTTTCCAGCAGAACAGCGCATCACGCAGTTCCTGCTCGGTCGGCTGACGCTTGCTGACCACGCGCAGGTCGGCTTCTGTCACCATACCCAGATCGCGATCCTGAACCAGCAGACCGCCGTTGACACGTTTGAAGTCCAGGCCCGGAACGCGTTCCGCCCACTGGCCACAGGTCAGTACGCGAACGTTCTGTTTCGCCGCGGTGATTTTCAGGGCTTCTTCGGTAGCAGAAGGGGCGATGATCACTTCAACGAACTGACGGGAGATGATCGCCTGAGCGGTTTCGGCATCCAGTTCACGGTTGAAGGCGATAATGCCGCCGAACGCCGAGGTCGGGTCGGTTTTGTACGCGCGATCGTAGGCATCCAGAATCGAGGTGCTGACCGCTACGCCGCATGGGTTAGCGTGCTTGACGATCACGCAGGCTGGCTCGCTGAACTCTTTCACGCACTCCAGCGCCGCGTCGGTGTCCGCGATGTTGTTATAGGAGAGCGCTTTGCCCTGAACCTGCTGAGCGGTGGCAACGGAAGCTTCTTTTACCTCTTCTTCTATATAGAAGGCAGCCTGCTGGTGGCTGTTTTCACCGTAGCGCATATCCTGCTTCTTAATGAAGTTCAGGTTTAAGGTACGAGAGAAGCGACCGGAAGGATCTTTGCTTTCACCGTGGTAAGCCGGCACCAGGCTACCGAAGTAATTGGCGATCATGCTGTCGTAGGCGGCGGTGTGTTCGAACGCTTTAATGGCGAGGTCGAAGCGGGTCTCAAGATTCAGTGAGCCTTCGTTGGCATCCATCTCTTTAATAATGGCGTCGTAGTCGCTGCTCTTTACCACGATGGCCACATCTTTATGGTTCTTGGCGGCGGAGCGCACCATGGTCGGGCCGCCGATATCGATATTCTCTACCGCATCTTCCAGCGAGCAGTTTTCACGGGCAACGGTCTGGGCGAACGGATAGAGGTTAACGACAACCATATCGATCGGCGCGATCCCGTGCTGATCCATAATGCCGTCATCCTGACCGCGACGACCCAGAATGCCGCCATGGACTTTCGGGTGCAGGGTTTTGACGCGTCCATCCATCATTTCCGGGAAACCGGTGTAATCGGACACTTCGGTTACCGGCAGGCCTTTCTCTGCTAACAGGCGAGCGGTACCGCCAGTGGACAGCAGCTCCACACCACGTGCAGAAAGTGCCTGAGCGAATTCGACGATACCGGCTTTATCAGAAACACTGAGCAGAGCGCGGCGGACTGGACGACGTTGTTGCATGGTAAATCCCCTGGATTTGACGATTACAGAGAGCGTTAGGTGAATTTTCCACATAAAAACTCAACTAACACACCCGGCGGGGGCGCTTTATTTAGCGCGAGCATTTTAACGAAAACGTTTGCGCAACGCTCGCACATTTTCACTTTTTCGTCGCGTTGTGGATAAGTCTGTGAGTAATCAGGTATAAGGTGGGGTTTTGCTGGGGAATGCAGCAGTCAGTTATTTTTCTGTCATTTAAGGGTTGCGGCCCCGGAAGAACTCCCTATAATGCGCCTC
>NZ_DAIQCE010000005.1:0-224684 GCF_036780805.1 Leclercia sp.
AGGTGGCGTATATTACGCTTTCCTCTTTCAGAGTCAAGCGATTATTTCACGCTTTCTTCTTCAATCAACCCGGCTGTTTGTGTGAAGTGATTCACATCCGCCGTGTCGATGGAGGCGCATTATAGGGATCCCAGTTTTTAGCACAAGCATTTTTTCGATCTTTTCTACTGACTGTTCTTTTTTCGTTCTTTTCGCCGAAATCCCACCCAATCTGCTTAAATAATGACGAAATTCCCCCTTGATCAAGCTGAACAATAGGATCAAAGTCTTCTGTAAAAAGCACACCAGTCGAGGTTGATATGTCTGCAGTACTCCGTCCCTATAAAGATCTTTTCCCCACACAAGGCGATCGCGTCATGATCGACAGCAGTAGCGTAGTCATTGGCGACGTTCGAATGGGTGACGATGTCAGTATCTGGCCCCTGGTCGCCATTCGCGGAGATGTTAACTATGTCTCTATCGGCGCACGCACCAATATTCAGGATGGTAGCGTGCTGCATGTCACTCATAAATCCTCTTATAACCCCGAAGGTAATCCCCTGATCGTTGGCGAAGAAGTCACTGTCGGCCACAAAGTGATGCTGCACGGCTGCACTATCGGCAATCGCGTTCTGGTGGGTATGGGATCGATTTTACTGGATGGTGTAGTAATAGAAGATGAGGTGATGATTGGTGCCGGGAGTCTGGTGCCGCAAAACAAGCGGCTGGAAAGTGGCTTTCTCTATTTAGGCAGTCCGGTAAAACAGATCCGCTCCCTGACGGAAGCGGAAAAGGAAGGCCTGAAGTACTCAGCTAATAACTACGTTAAATGGAAGAATGACTATCTGGATCAGGAGAGCCAGAACCATCCCTGATCGTCTTCATCACCCGCGCGGATTGCATCGCTGGCGTCTTCTTCCAGATCCCAGCGATGTTCGCGAAAAAGATCCAGTGGAATACCCTCGCCAAAACGGCGTACCAGCGTAGCCCCTCCAATCGCACACATCATTTGCATGCCATTCACCAGCGCGGGAAAACAGACGGCCAACTTTGCGTCATCCCACGTTTCCCGATCCGGAAACTGGATCGCCTGATTCATGCGGCCAGCTCCCGTTTAAGTTTTTCAATAACCGGCTCTACTGCGGGTAATACACCGTGCCAGAGCATAAAGGCATGCGCAGCTTGCCCCACCAGCATTCCCAGCCCATCAGCGAGATATTTTGCGCCTTGCTGTTCACACCAGTTCAGAAAAGGCGTCTTGCCTTTTTGATAGAACATGTCATAGCAATGAACCTGCGCGTTAATTAATGAAGAGGGAATTGCGGGAACGTCGCCGGCAATACCGCTTGAGGTCGCATTAATGATCAGATCGAATTCATGTCCGCTGAGGGCGTCCATGGCTACCGCATGAATGCTCCCGGTATGGGCAAAAAGGGTGGCCAGTTCTACCGCTCGGGAATAAGTACGATTCGTTATGGTTACTGCGCAGTCCAGAGAAAGCAGCGGTAAAATGACCCCACGCGACGCACCACCCGCCCCGATCAGCAGGATACGCGCGCCAGGTTTGATAAATGACAGCCGTTCCAGATCGCTCAGCAATCCGATACCGTCGGTGTTGTCTCCCAGAATCCGACCATCTTCAAGCCGCTTAAGGGTATTCACCGCTCCCGCAAGGGAGGCACGTTCCGTTAACTCATCGGCGCGCTCGAAGGCCTCTTCTTTAAAAGGCACAGTGACATTCGCTCCTTTTCCGCCACCAGCAAAGAAGCTGTCCAGCGTCGTGACAAAGGCATCCAAGGGCGCAAGCATGCGCCCGTAAGGGTGTTCAATGTTCAACTGCTGCGCAAACTGCTGATGAATAAACGGCGACTTACTGTGAGCGATTGGATTACCAAAAACGGCGTACGCTTCCATCTGATTACCCCTGGCGAAAACGTTCGCCGGTCAAAGCATCACGAATTTCTGACGGATTCAGGCGGCCACCGGTTTCACCGATAACAACCGGGAAATCGTCACCAAACTGCGCTAACACCTCTTCAGAGGTGCGGCAAGGAGGCAACCCCGTCAGATTGGCGCTGGTAGAGACCAGCGGTTTGCCAAAACGATTACAGAGTTCGATAACCAGTGGATGGTCTGTCACGCGAACGGCGAGTGAATCAAACCGTCCCGTCAGCCACCGCGGCGTTGTTGGCAAAGCCGGGAATACAAAGGTCACGGGACCCGGCCAGGCCGCAAAAATGGTTTCACGCTGCGCTGACGTCAACATGGAATCATCTATATAAGGTTTAAGCTGTTCGAAACTGGCCGCGATGAGAATCAGCCCTTTTTCAACCGGTCTCTGCTTGAGTGTTAACAGGCGCGTTACGGCCACTTCGCTGTCGGGATCGCATCCCACCCCAAAAACAGCTTCTGTTGGATAAGCGATGACATCTTCTTTATTCAGTACGTCCAGGGCATGCGAAATGGAGTCTGATTGCAGGTTATTATTCACTTTTTTGATCCGCCGAAACCGGCTTTCCACATTGTTTACTGGCGCAAAAACGCTTCAGGCCTTGCGCCGTTTTCTTCTCGATAAGTAGCGGGTAGTGGCACTCAGGACAGCTTCCCGCCACCGGTTTGAAATTGGTAACGAACTGACATTCAGGATAACGATCGCAGGAGTGGAATGTCTTACCATATCTTGAACGCCGTTGAACAAGATGGCCGCTGTCGCATTGCGGACAGGCCAGGGCTGTTTCATCGGGTTTATCAATCTGTTCAGTGTGATCACATTCAGGATAGCGGCTACAGCCGATAAACATGCCAAAACGCCCCTGACGCAGCGCCAGATCGCCGCCGCACTGCGGGCATGCCTGTCCCTCCAGAACTTTAACAATATGCCCGTCCGCCTGACTTTTCAGGGGACGGACATAATCACAGTCTGGATAGTGTGAACAACCGAGAAAAGGCCCGTGTTTACCGGACCGGATAACAAGCTCTGCCCCGCACTGCGGGCAGGGCTCATTTTTATGCACCGTAAATAGTGCTGATTTGGCCATAACAACTCTTGGTGCTGCATTATGAATTAATGCAGCATACCTTCATTCACTTCAAAGAGTAATTCTTCCATTTGCTGATAGGCGTTTTCACAGCCTGGAATGTTGAACAGAACCATCAGGATGACCCATTTCAGATCTTCCAGCTCAAATTCTGCCGTATCCAGCGCCATGACGCGCTCTATCACCATTTCTCGCGTTTCGAGGTTCAGCACCTGAATCTGCTCCAGGAATAAAACAAATCCCCGGCAACTGGCATCCAGCCTTTCACATTCTTCAGCCGTATAAATGCGTACAGACAGCGGATCGGAAGCTAACTGCATCGGTTCGGCGAGGCCTTCCTGATAATCAGCCAGTTTTTCGAGCCATATTAACGCGTTGTAAATATCTTCCCGTTCGAAACCTGCATCGGTGAGATCGCGTGTAAGTTTGTCCTGATCCACGCGTGCTTCAGCTTCGTTATGGATGTAAGTCTCAAACAAATACATGAGTACGTCGAACATGGCTTGCCCTCCTTAATCGGACATAGCCGCCGGGTACAGCTGCGATCCATCCTGCTAACTCCAGTTCGAGTAGCTGTGCTACCGTTACTGGCACAGGTTGGCCGGCACGTTCAGCGACAACGTCAACAGGTGTTACCTCATCTCCTACGTTAGCCAGGAGCTCAGGAAATGGCAATGCTACCTGCTCCTGATCTGATGAATAAAGCCAATTTTTGGGATCCTCTGGCAACCAGTTAAGGCCATATCGCAAACTTTCCAGAATATCTTCTACCGCCGTCACTGGCGTGGCACCTTGCTTGATCAACCAGTGAGGCCCCTCACATCCAGGGTTTCCTATCGCCCCTGGCAGCGCAAAGACTTCTCGTCCCTGTTCAAGTGCACATTTTGCGGTAACGAGTGAGCCGCTTCTTACCAGCGCTTCTATAACAAATACCCCCTGACTAAGGCCGCTAATGATGCGATTGCGCCGGGGGAAATTACCGGGCCAGGGAGGGGTAGCGAGAGGAAACTCCGAAACGACGGCACCGCCGCTCTCAACAAGACGCCTGGCCAGCGAGGTATGGCGGCGAGGATAGATCTCAGCTAAGCCATTCCCCAAAACCGCCACGCTTTTCCCTTTAACGTTGAGTGCGGCGCGATGCGCGACCCCATCAATCCCACACGCCAGGCCGCTGGTAATCGTCAGGCCCGCCTGGGCTAACTGCTCGCAAAGGCGTGTTCCCCACCGCTCCCCATACCAGGAGTGGGAACGGCTGCCAACAACAGCCAGCTGCAAGCTCGACAGTATCTGCACATCCCCTCTGACAAACAGGGCGCCCGGGTAGTCCGTAATGGCGCGTAGCTGAACCGGATACAGGGCACTGTCTGCACTGATCAGGTGATGATCCGGCTCAGCCAGCCAATCCATGCTGCGCTCAACTTCACGCGGCGAAAATGAAAAGAACCGCGTCGTTTGCCTTTGGGTCAGGCCCGTTTCTGCCAGCACCACGGCATTAATATGGGGTTCGCGCTGCAGCTGCTGCGCTATTGCCACCATCTTATCGCCGTACAATTCTCCAGTGTTTATCAGGCGTAACCATATCTCTGTGGATGTCATCCTTTCCCCTGCCACAAGCCGCTATAGCAATCTTTGCGATTGGTCACTGATGCTGTCAATCAGAGGGGGTTTTGTCTAGAATAGAGGGTATATTCTTATCAACTCCTGAACACGACTCTGGAAATATATGGCAGTTTTGCAAGTGTTACATATCCCGGACGAGCGCCTTCGCAAAGTCGCCGAGCCGGTTAAAGAAGTGAATGCAGAAATTCAACGTATCGTTGATGATATGTTCGATACGATGTACGCCGAAGAAGGCATCGGTCTTGCGGCGACGCAGGTTGATATTCACCAGCGTATCATCGTGATCGACGTTTCCGAAAACCGTGAAGGACGCCTGGTATTAATTAACCCGGAGTTACTGGAAAAAAGCGGCGAAACCGGAATCGAAGAAGGCTGTCTCTCTATTCCTGAGCAGCGAGCGCTGGTTCCTCGTGCAGAGAAAGTCAAAATTCGCGCGCTCGATCGCGACGGTAAGCCGTTCGAACTGGAAGCAGACGACCTGCTGGCAATCTGCATTCAGCACGAGATGGATCACCTGGTCGGTAAGCTGTTTATCGATTATCTCTCGCCACTGAAACAGCAGCGTATTCGTCAGAAAGTAGAGAAACTGGATCGCATGCGCACTCGCGCATAACGTGACCCCGGATACAAGGAATAACGTGTCTACATCACTACGTATCATCTTCGCAGGAACACCTGACTTCGCAGCGCGTCATCTGGTCGCGCTGTTGTCGTCTGGCCATCAGGTTGTTGGCGTTTTTACCCAGCCCGATCGCCCGGCAGGCCGTGGTAAAAAATTGATGCCGAGCCCGGTTAAAGTGCTGGCAGAAGAACACGGTTTACCGGTGTTTCAGCCTGCTTCGTTACGGCCGCAGGAAAACCAGCAGTTAGTTGCCGATTTAAATGCGGATGTCATGGTGGTTGTGGCCTATGGCCTTATTCTGCCAAAAGCGGTGCTTAATATGCCGCGCCTCGGTTGCATTAATGTCCACGGTTCACTGCTTCCGCGCTGGCGTGGGGCGGCACCGATACAACGTTCGTTGTGGGCCGGAGATACCGATACTGGCGTGACAATCATGCAGATGGACGTGGGTCTGGATACCGGCGACATGCTTTATAAGCTCTCTTGCCCCATTACTGCCGACGACACCAGCGCCACGCTGTATGACAAACTGGCGGAGCTTGGCCCAAAAGGTCTTATCGATACGCTGCAACAGCTGGCAGAAAATCGTGCTCAGCCTGAAGTTCAGGACGAAGCTCTGGCGACCTATGCCGAGAAGCTCAGCAAAGAAGAGGCCCGCCTCGACTGGACCCTTTCCGCAGCCCAGCTTGAACGTTGCATCCGGGCATTTAATCCCTGGCCAATGAGCTGGCTGGAGATAGACGGGCAGCCAGTGAAAGTCTGGCAAGCCTCCGTTATTGCCGCACAGGCAAACGCCGCGCCCGGAACGATTATCGAAGCCAGTAAGCAGGGTATTCAGGTCGCAACGGTTGAAGGGATCCTGAATCTGGAATCCTTACAACCTGCAGGTAAAAAAGCCATGAGCGCGCAGGACCTTCTGAACTCGCGCCGCGAATGGTTTACGCCAGGCAAGAGTCTCGCCTGAGATCATCTCCATTTAAGGCCCGGTGTTTCCGGGCATTTTTATTTTTGCGGTTATGAAAAAACAAAATTTACGCAGCCTGGCAGCACAGGCGATTGAGCAAGTGGTCGAACAGGGCCAATCACTGAGCAATGTCCTGCCACCGTTACAGCAAAAAGTTTCTGATAAAGACAAGGCACTGCTTCAGGAGTTGTGCTTTGGCGTCCTGCGCACGCTGCCCCAGCTGGAGTGGCTGATCGGCAAACTGATGGCGCGCCCGATGGCGGGCAAACAGCGCGTGCTCCACTATCTGATCATGGTCGGCTTCTATCAGTTACTGCATACCCGTATTCCGCCACATGCTGCACTGGCTGAGACCGTCGAAGGCGCGGTTGCGGTAAAACGCCCACAGCTGAAGGGGCTGATTAACGGCGTGTTACGCCAGTTCCAGCGCCAACAGGATGAGTTACTGGCTGAATTTTCCCGTTCGGAAAAACGTTTCCTGCATCCTGATTGGTTATTAAAACGCCTGCAAAAAGCCTATCCTCAGCAGTGGGAAACGCTGGTTGAGGCCAACAACCAGCGGCCACCAATGTGGTTACGTGTTAACCGCAATCACCACTCCCGCGACGCCTGGCTGGCGCTACTGGAAGAAGCTGGGATGAGCGGATTCCCACACCCGGAATATAGTGATGCGGTTCGTCTGGCAGCTCCTGCTCCGGTGCATGCCCTTCCTGGATTTGAACAAGGCTGGGTTACCGTTCAGGATGCTTCCGCCCAGGGGTGTATGACCTGGCTTGAACCGCAAAATGGCGAACGTATTCTTGATCTGTGCGCCGCGCCTGGCGGTAAGACCACGCACATTCTGGAAGTCGCACCGCAGGCAAGCGTTATGGCCGTCGACGTTGACGAGCAGCGACTTTCTCGCGTCTACGATAATCTTAAACGTCTGGGCATGAAGGCTGAGGTTAAGCAGGGCGATGGGCGCACACCCGCTACGTGGTGCGGTGATGAGCAGTTCGACCGTATTTTACTGGACGCCCCCTGCTCCGCTACCGGAGTGATCCGCCGTCATCCGGATATTAAATGGTTACGCCGTGACCGGGATATTATTGAGTTGGCTCAGCTGCAGTCAGAGATCCTGGACGCTATCTGGCCACATCTGAAAACAGGTGGGACGCTGGTTTATGCTACCTGTTCCGTACTGCCTGAAGAGAACAGTCAGCAGATCGCCGCATTCCTCAAGCGTACACCAGATGCACGTCTGCATCTGACCGGTACTCCGGAACTGCCCGGCAAACAAAACCTGCCTGGGGCAGAAGAAGGCGACGGCTTCTTTTACGCTAAGCTGATCAAAGAGTGATGTTGATAACGGGTCACAAGATATGAAGATAATTATTCTGGGCGCGGGACAGGTGGGCGGTACGCTGGCAGAAAACCTGGTCGGTGAGAATAACGACATCACTATCGTTGATACCAATGGCGATCGTCTGCGCAGCCTGCAGGATAAATTCGACCTGCGTGTGGTTCAGGGACATGGTTCTCATCCGCGGGTATTACGTGAAGCCGGTGCTGATGATGCCGATATGCTGGTTGCTGTTACCAGTTCTGATGAAACCAATATGGTTGCCTGTCAGGTCGCCTATTCGTTATTCAACACGCCGAATCGCATCGCGCGCATCCGTTCCCCGGATTATGTTCGTGATGCTGATAAGTTGTTTAATTCCGATGCCGTTCCTATCGACCATTTAATCGCGCCTGAACAGCTGGTAATCGACAGTATCTACCGGCTGATCGAATACCCGGGCGCGCTGCAGGTGGTAAATTTCGCGGAAGGCAAAGTCAGCCTTGCAGTGGTAAAAGCCTATTATGGTGGCCCGTTAATTGGCAACGCACTCTCCACCATGCGCGAACATATGCCGCATATCGACACCCGCGTCGCCGCCATTTTTCGGCATGATCGCCCTATCCGACCCCAAGGTTCCACCATTGTCGAAGCCGGGGATGAAGTGTTCTTTATCGCCGCATCACAGCATATTCGTGCGGTGATGAGCGAGCTTCAGCGGCTGGAAAAACCTTATAAACGCATCATGTTGGTCGGAGGCGGTAATATCGGCGCCGGTCTGGCTCGCCAGCTGGAAAAAGATTACAGCGTTAAATTGATCGAACGCGATCAACAGCGTGCAGCTGAGCTGGCTGAAAAACTGCAGAATACGATCGTTTTCTATGGCGATGCGTCGGATCAGGAGCTGCTTGCCGAAGAGCATATCGATCAAGTCGATCTGTTTATTGCGGTTACCAACGATGACGAAGCCAACATCATGTCAGCGATGCTGGCAAAACGGATGGGGGCGAAGAAGGTCATGGTGCTTATCCAGCGCAAGGCCTACGTCGATCTGGTGCAGGGAAGCGTTATCGATATTGCGATTTCGCCACAACAGGCCACCATTTCAGCCCTGTTGAGCCATGTACGTAAAGCGGATATTGTCGGTGTATCTTCCCTTCGTCGTGGGGTAGCAGAAGCGATCGAAGCCGTAGCTCATGGCGATGAGAGCACGTCCCGCGTAGTTGGACGTACCATTGACGAAATTAAGCTTCCGCCGGGTACTATTATTGGCGCGGTAGTGAGGGGTAACGATGTGATGATTGCCAATGACAACCTGCGCATTGAACAGGGCGATCACGTCATCATGTTCCTGACAGATAAAAAGTTTATTACCGACGTCGAACGTCTGTTCCAGCCAAGTCCTTTCTTCCTGTAATCCCTGAAAGGTGCTGTTATCAGCACCTTTTCTTTTTAACCCAATAATATGTAAGGGTTATATTTCTGTGATCCATATCTCTCTTCAATGGCAATCCGCTAATGATTTGTTAAACTTGTATCTGTCAGCTGGCACAAGGAGAACATAATGAGTTTTATTAAAGAATTTCGCGAATTTGCGATGCGCGGAAATGTAGTGGATTTGGCTGTGGGTGTGATTATTGGTGCAGCGTTCGGTAAGATCGTTTCATCACTGGTTGCCGATATCATTATGCCCCCGCTGGGACTGTTAATTGGCGGGATCGATTTCAAACAATTCGCTATAACCTTGCGTGAAGCACAAGGTGATATTCCTGCGGTAGTCATGCACTACGGCGTGTTTATTCAAAACGTATTTGATTTTGTGATCGTTGCTTTTGCCATTTTCATGGCGATTAAGCTGATCAACCGTCTGAACCGTAAGAAAAAAGAAGAACCGGCTGCCCCGGCAGCCCCATCGAAAGAAGAAGTGCTGCTGACAGAAATTCGTGACTTACTGAAAGCGCAAAACAACCGCACTTTGTAAGACTCTGAAAGCAAGAAGGCCAGTGGTAAGAAAGCGATTTGCTTGCTTGCCACTGGCCTCCCAGTTACCCCGTTTTGCATGTTTCGTTTTACGCAGATAACTCCCTTTCCCTTTCTTATTTTTCTCAATCCGCTGCCTGAATAAGGGATCATGTAATAATGCTTCAATAGCGTTATCGTTGATTTGACCTTTCTTGTGCTGATAATGGCTCATAGTTTCTCCGGTATATAATAAATCTACGCAAGTGTAGAAGCCGTAGGTAATAAAATCAACAGCCGCGAGTTCCTCCATTTGCCCCTTGTTCGAGAGTTTCAAGGATGGAGCAATAAACGCTGCTGTGAGCAGTGCCACAGCAGGCATCGTTTAGTCGCTGTAAAGACAGACGCATCGTTTGTAACTCTTCAATACGCGCTTCGACTTCACTCAGCCTCGCCTGCACGATGCTTTTTGATTCCTGGCAGGTATGGTGCTCAGGATCGATGCGGATCGATAACAGTTCGCGGATCGATTCAAGAGTAAACCCCAGCTGTCGTGCATGGCGAATGAATTTCAGACGTTGAAGATCCTTATCGGTATACAGCCGAAAGCCACCTTCCGTACGAACCTCATGCTCCATCATTTGCTGCTTTTCGTAATAACGAATGGTGTCAGGCGTAACGTCAGCCAGCTTCGCAATCTCACCAATACGATACATCGCTAGTCCTCATTCATTTTTTGCGCCAGCCTGTCAGCGTAGTCGCCGCGCAGGAATTCTGTGCTTACGCCCGCCTGTCGCAGCTTAAGTTCGAGAAGTGCAAGGCGACGCTTGTAATCCGTGTGCTCGGCAGAACCCTGCCTGACCGTAGCGAGTAATTGGGCAAGCTCAACCGCTTCTTTGCGCTGCTCAAGTTCTGGCGGCAGGCAACCTGCATTTTTCAACATCCGGTAGCCTGCTCGTAATTCAGCAGGAACGTGCGAATCATCGTCCAGTATCAGCGGATGACCACTCCCGGGCAGGTTATCAAATTCACCCTGGCGTTGGGCATCAAGAATGTGTCGTTCTGCCCACTGATCGAGCAACCACATAGCAAAGCTCCGCAGGGAATAAAATGAATATGACTATTGTAGGAAAGTGGGGATTTAGCAGATATAAAAAAACCCGCCGGAGCGGGTTTTTTTACGTTACTACAGATTACTCTGCAGCAGCTTCTGCTTTCTCTGAACGATCAACCAGCTCGATGTAAGCCATCGGCGCGTTGTCGCCTGCACGGAAGCCACACTTCAGAATACGAGTGTAACCACCGGCACGGCTCGCGAAACGCGGGCCCAGTTCGTTAAACAGTTTTGCCACGATCTCGTTATCACGAGTACGGGCGAATGCCAGACGACGATTAGCAACGCTGTCAGTCTTGGCAAGAGTAATCAGCGGCTCAACTACGCGACGCAGCTCTTTCGCTTTAGGCAGGGTCGTCTTGATGATTTCATGACGAACCAGTGAACCTGCCATGTTGCGGAACATAGCCTGGCGATGGCTGCTGTTGCGGTTCAGTTGACGACCACTCTTACGATGGCGCATGACCTTATCCTTCTCAGTAAAACCTTAACCTGTGATCCGGTTACTCGTCAGCAATGCTTGCCGGTGGCCAGTTTTCCAGGCGCATGCCCAGAGACAGACCACGTGAAGCCAGCACGTCTTTAATCTCAGTAAGAGATTTTTTACCCAGGTTCGGCGTTTTCAGCAACTCAACCTCGGTACGCTGTACCAGATCACCGATATAGTGGATAGCTTCTGCCTTGAGGCAGTTAGCAGAGCGGACAGTCAATTCCAGATCGTCAACAGGGCGCAGCAGGATCGGATCGAATTCTGGTTTCTCTTCTTTTACTTCCGGCTGACGTACATCACGTAAGTCAACGAAAGCTTCCAGTTGTTCTGCCAGGATGGTTGCCGCACGACGAATCGCCTCTTCAGGATCGATTGTGCCGTTGGTTTCCATTTCGATGACCAGCTTGTCCAGGTCGGTACGCTGTTCTACACGCGCTGCTTCAACATTGTAGGCAATACGCTCTACAGGGCTGTAGCATGCGTCGACCAGCAGACGGCCGATTGGGCGCTCATCTTCTTCCGAATGAATTCGGGCAGAAGCCGGCACATAACCACGACCGCGCTGAACTTTGATACGCATGCTAATAGCTGCGTTCTCATCGGTCAGGTGGCAGATCACGTGCTGCGGCTTGACGATTTCGACATCACCGTCGTGGGTGATATCGGCTGCAGTCACAGGGCCAATGCCAGATTTATTCAGAGTAAGAATAACTTCATCTTTACCCTGAACTCTCACCGCCAGCCCTTTCAGGTTGAGCAGGATTTCAAGGATATCTTCCTGAACGCCTTCTTTGGTGCTGTACTCATGAAGTACACCATCAATCTCAACCTCGGTCACCGCGCAACCCGGCATCGATGAGAGCAGAATACGGCGCAGTGCGTTACCCAGAGTATGGCCAAAGCCACGCTCTAAAGGCTCAAGGGTCACCTTGGCGTGCGTCGAACTCACTTGCTCGATATCTACCAGGCGCGGTTTTAGAAACTCTGTCACAGAACCCTGCATTGTGTCCTCTCTTTGGTACTAAGCTTTACTTGGAGTAAAGCTCGACGATCAGGTGTTCGTTAATGTCCGCAGACAGATCAGAACGTTCCGGCTGACGCTTGAACGTACCTTCCATCTTGCCAGCATCAACTTCCAGCCAGGTTGGCTTTTCACGCTGCTCAGCCAGCTCCAGAGCGGCTTTCACGCGAGATTGCTTTTTCGCTTTCTCACGAATGCTAACAACGTCATTCGCTTTAACCTGATAAGAAGCGATGTTAACAACACGACCGTTTACCATGATTGCTTTATGGCTAACCATCTGACGTGCTTCAGCACGAGTGGCGCCAAAGCCCATACGGTATACAACGTTGTCCAGACGACCTTCCAGCAGAGCCAACAGGTTTTCACCGGTGTTGCCTTTCAGACGTGCTGCTTCTTTATAGTAGTTACGGAACTGACGCTCCAGCACACCGTACATACGGCGAACTTTCTGCTTTTCACGCAACTGCACACCATAGTCAGACAGACGCGGTTTACGCGCACCGTGCTGGCCAGGAGCTTGTTCAATTTTACACTTGGTATCGATCGCGCGAACGCCAGACTTAAGGAATAAGTCGGTACCCTCGCGACGGCTAAGCTTGAGCTTAGGACCCAAATATCTTGCCATTTTCTATCTCCAACAATCCTAGAAACGAACGCGTTATACGCGACGTTTTTTCGGCGGACGACAACCGTTATGAGGGATCGGAGTCACATCAGTAATATTAGTGATGCGGAAACCAGCGGCGTTCAGAGCACGAACAGTAGATTCGCGACCCGGACCCGGACCTTTTACCATAACTTCCAGATTCTTGATGCCGTATTCTTTTACGGCTTCAGCGCAACGCTCTGCTGCAACCTGAGCTGCGAACGGAGTGGATTTGCGTGAACCACGGAAACCGGAACCACCGGCTGTTGCCCAACCCAGCGCGTTACCCTGACGATCAGTAATAGTAACGATGGTGTTGTTGAAAGAAGCATGGATATGAGCCACGCCGTCAGAGACTTGTTTTCTTACACGCTTACGTGCACGAACTGGTGCCTTTGCCATTATTCAATCACCCCGATTATTTCTTGATCGGTTTGCGCGGACCCTTACGGGTACGTGCGTTGGTCTTGGTGCGCTGGCCGCGAACCGGGAGACCACGACGATGACGCAAACCGCGATAGCAACCAAGGTCCATAAGGCGCTTGATGCTCATGCTAACTTCACGGCGCAGATCACCTTCAACGACAAATTTGGCAACTTCGTCACGCAGCGTGTCGATTTGTTCTTCAGACAGCTCACTGATCTTAACATCTTCAGCGATACCCGCTGCAGCCAGAATGGCTTTAGAACGGGTCTTGCCGACGCCATAGATCGAAGTTAATGCGATCACAGCATGTTTCTGATCAGGAATGTTAATGCCTGCTATACGGGCCACTATGCACTCCTACTATTTAATATGTACGCACCATGCTGAAAAGCCCGTTTTCAGGATACTCAAATGGAAACGTACAGACATACAAAAGATTGGCTGGCTAATCTAGCCAGCTCAACCCAACTTTGCAAGAAAAATATGCGAAATAATCAGCCTTGGCGCTGTTTATGCTTCGGCTCGGCACTGCAAATCACACGGATGACACCATCACGCTTAACGATTTTGCAGTTACGGCATAATTTCTTGACGGAAGCACGAACTTTCATTTTTACTCTCCGTAACTTCTCGGGCGCCCTGTTAGCGGCCGTAGCCTTTCAGGTTCGCCTTCTTCAATGCAGACTCGTACTGACTAGACATCATCAGAGTTTGCACTTGAGCCATAAAGTCCATAATGACGACAACAACGATAAGCAGTGAAGTCCCACCGAAGTAGAACGGTACTTTCATTGCATCACGCATGAACTCCGGGATCAGGCAGATAAAAGTAATATAAAGCGCACCAACCAAAGTCAGGCGAGTCATTACTTTATCGATATACTTCGCCGTTTGCTCTCCCGGACGAATTCCTGGTACAAATGCACCGGACTTCTTCAGGTTATCTGCTGTTTCACGCGGGTTGAAGACCAACGCCGTGTAGAAGAAACAGAAGAAGATGATCGCAGACGCATAGAGTAACACATAAAGTGGTTGCCCAGGCTGCAAATACAGCGAAATTGTTGTCAGCCAGTTCCAACCAGTCCCGCCCCCGAACCATGACGCGATGGTCGCCGGGAACAGAATAATACTGGAAGCGAAGATCGCCGGGATTACCCCTGCCATGTTCACTTTCAGCGGTAAATGTGTGCTCTGTGCAGCATAGACACGACGACCTTGCTGACGTTTCGCGTAGTTTACCACAATGCGGCGTTGACCACGTTCAACGAAGATAACAAAGAACGTCACTGCAAATACTAATACTGCAACCAACAGCAACAGGAGGAAGTGCAGGTCGCCTTGACGCGCTTGCTCGATAGTATGGGCAATGGCTGGCGGGAGTCCCGCAACAATACCAGCGAAAATAATGATCGAAATACCGTTACCGATACCACGTTCAGTAATTTGTTCGCCGAGCCACATCAGGAACATGGTTCCTGAAACCAGACTTACAACAGCGGTGAAATAGAATGCAAAGCCTGGGTTAATAACCAGGCCCTGCATACCAGGCATATTCGGTAGACCGGTAGCAATACCGATCGACTGGAATATTGCCAGCACCAGAGTGCCGTAACGGGTGTACTGGCTGATCTTACGACGACCAGACTCCCCTTCTTTCTTCAGTTCTGCCAGGGTCGGATGAACGACCGTCAGCAGCTGGATAATGATCGATGCCGAAATGTACGGCATGATACCCAGAGCAAAGATTGAAGCACGGCTGAGAGCACCACCAGAGAACATGTTAAACATTTCAATGATGGTGCCTCGCTGTTGCTCAAGCAGTTTGGCAAGTACAGCGGCATCAATACCAGGGATCGGAATGAAAGAGCCAATACGGAACACAATAAGCGCACCGATTACAAACAACAGTCTGCGTTTCAGCTCGCCTAAGCCACCTTTGGCACTTTGAAAATCTAATCCCGGTTGTTTAGCCATCTGCTACTTATTCCTCGATTTTACCGCCAGCAGCTTCGATAGCAGCACGAGCACCTTTAGTAACACGCAGGCCACGAACAGTTACCGGAGTAGAAACTTCACCAGCCAGGATCACTTTCGCGAACTCGATCTGGATACCGATAATGTTTGCTGCTTTCAGCGTGTTCAGGTCTACAACGCCGCCTTCAACTTTCGCCAGGTCAGACAGACGAACTTCGGCTGTGATCGCTGATTTGCGAGAGGTGAAGCCGAACTTCGGCAGACGACGGTACAGTGGCATCTGGCCACCCTCGAAACCGCGACGTACGCCACCGCCAGAACGAGAGTTCTGACCTTTGTGACCACGACCACCGGTTTTGCCGAGGCCAGAACCGATACCACGACCCAGGCGTTTACCCGCCTTTTTAGAGCCTTCGGCCGGAGACAGAGTATTTAAACGCATCTCTTACTCCTCAACTTTAACCATGAAGTAAACCGCGTTGACCATACCACGAACAGCAGGAGTATCCTCGCGCTCAACGGTATGACCAATACGACGCAGACCCAGGCCAAGCAGCGTTGCCTTGTGTTTCGGCAGACGTCCGATTGCACTGCGGGTTTGTGTAATTTTAATAGTCTTTGCCATGGTCAATTACCCCAGAATTTCTTCAACGGATTTACCACGCTTGGCAGCGACCATTTCTGGAGATTTCATATTTTCCAGGCCATCAATAGTTGCACGAACCACGTTAATCGGGTTGGTGGAACCATATGCTTTAGCCAGAACGTTATGAACTCCAGCAACTTCCAGAACGGCGCGCATTGCACCACCGGCGATGATACCGGTACCTTCGGAAGCTGGCTGCATGAAGACACGAGAACCCGTGTGAGTACCCTTAACAGGGTGCTGCAGGGTGCCGTGGTTCAGCGCGACGTTAATCATATTGCGACGGGCTTTTTCCATCGCTTTCTGGATCGCTGCTGGAACTTCACGCGCTTTACCGTAACCAAAACCAACGCGACCATTACCATCACCAACAACAGTCAGAGCTGTGAAGGAGAAAATACGACCACCTTTAACGGTTTTAGATACGCGGTTAACCGCGATCAGCTTTTCCTGCAGTTCGCCAGCCTGTTTTTCGATGTGAGCCATCTTACACCTCTACCTTAGAACTGAAGGCCAGCTTCACGGGCAGCATCTGCCAGTGCCTGGACACGACCATGATATTGGAACCCGGAACGGTCAAAGGACACAACTGTGATGCCTTTTTCCAGAGCGCGTTCAGCAACAGCTTTACCTACAGCTGCAGCGGCGTCTTTGTTACCGGTGTACTTCAATTGTTCAGTAATAGCTTTTTCTACAGTAGAAGCAGCTACCAGAACTTCAGAACCGTTTGGTGCAATTACCTGTGCGTAAATATGACGCGGGGTACGATGTACCACCAGGCGAGTTGCACCCAGCTCTTTGAGCTTGCGGCGTGCGCGGGTCGCACGACGGATACGAGCAGATTTCTTATCCATAGTGTTACCTTACTTCTTCTTAGCCTCTTTGGTACGCACGACTTCGTCGGCGTAACGAACACCCTTGCCTTTATAAGGCTCAGGACGACGGTAGGCGCGCAGATCTGCTGCAACCTGACCGATCAGCTGTTTATCAGCGCCTTTCAGCACGATTTCAGTCTGAGTCGGGCATTCTGCAGTGATACCGGCAGGCAGCGGATGCTCAACAGGGTGTGAGAAGCCCAGAGACAGGCCTACTGCATTCCCTTTGATCGCTGCACGGTAACCTACACCAACCAGTTGAAGCTTTTTAGTGAAGCCTTCGGTAACACCAACAACCATTGAGTTCAGCAGGGCACGCGCGGTACCAGCCTGAGCCCAGCCATCAACGTAACCAGTACGTGGGCCGAAGGTCAGAGCGTTGTCTGCATGATTAACTTCAACAGCATCGTTGAGGGTACGAGTCAGCTCGCCATTTTTACCTTTGATCGTAATAACCTGACCGTCGATTTTTACATCAACGCCGGCAGGAATAACGACCGGTGCTTTAGCAACACGAGACATTTTTTCCTCCGATTAGGCTACGTAGCAGATAATTTCGCCACCAAGACCAGCTTGGCGCGCTGCACGATCAGTCATAACACCTTTAGAGGTAGAAACAACTGCGATACCCATGCCGGCCATAACTTTTGGCAGCTCATCTTTTTTCTTATAGATGCGCAGGCCTGGGCGGCTGACACGCTGAATGCTTTCTACAACAGCTTTACCCTGGAAATACTTGAGAGTAAGTTCCAGTTCCGGCTTGGTGTCGCCTTCAACTTTAAAATCTTCGATAAAACCTTCTTCCTTCAGCACGTTGGCAATTGCCACTTTCAGCTTGGCGGAAGGCATGGTGACCGCAACTTTGTTCGCGGCCTGACCGTTACGGATACGGGTCAGCATATCCGCGATCGGATCTTGCATGCTCATCTGTCTTTACTCCCGTGATTCAATTGGTAATTACCAGCTAGCCTTTTTCAAGCCTGGTACTTCACCGCGCATGGCGGCTTCACGCAGTTTGATACGGCTCAACCCGAACTTGCCCACGAAACCATGTGGACGACCTGTTTGACGACAGCGGTTACGCTGACGAGACGGGCTGGAATCACGCGGCAGAGACTGCAGCTTGAGAACAGCATTCCAACGATCTTCGTCGGAAGCGTTCACATCAGAAATGATCGCTTTCAGTTCAGCGCGTTTAGCGAAGAATTTATCAGCTAAAGCTACGCGCTTTACTTCGCGTGCTTTCATTGATTGCTTAGCCATTCAGTAACCCTACCTTACTTGCGGAACGGGAAGTCAAACGCAGCCAGCAGAGCGCGGCCTTCTTCGTCAGAGTTCGCAGTAGTGGTAATGGTAATATCCAAACCACGCACGCGGTCGACTTTATCGTAGTCGATCTCTGGGAAGATGATCTGCTCACGGACACCCATGCTGTAGTTGCCACGACCGTCGAAAGACTTAGCGGACAAGCCACGGAAGTCACGGATACGTGGAACAGCAATAGAGATCAGGCGCTCAAGGAACTCCCACATGCGTTCGCCACGCAGAGTTACTTTACAGCCGATCGGATAGCCCTGACGGATTTTGAAGCCTGCAACAGATTTGCGTGCTTTGGTGATCAGCGGTTTTTGACCGGAGATTGCTGTCAGATCAGCTGCTGCGTTATCCAGCAGTTTCTTGTCAGCGATCGCTTCACCAACACCCATGTTCAGGGTGATCTTCTCGACCCGAGGGACTTGCATGACAGAATTGTAGTTAAACTCAGTCATGAGTTTGTTAACTACTTCGTCTTTGTAGTAATCATGCAGTTTCGCCATCGTACTACTCCAAATTACTTGATAGTTTCGCTGTTAGACTTGAAGAAACGGACTTTTTTGCCGTCTTCGAATCTAAAGCCTACACGGTCAGCCTTGCCGGTTGCCGCATTGAAGATTGCAACGTTAGAAACCTGAATTGCAGCTTCTTTTTCAACGATGCCACCTGGCTGGTTCAGGGCCGGAACCGGCTTCTGATGTTTCTTAACCAGGTTGATACCTTCAACGACGAGTTTGCCGGAAGACAGAACATTTTTTACTTTACCGCGTTTACCTTTATCTTTACCGGTTAACACGATAACTTCGTCATCACGACGGATTTTCGCTGCCATGATTCGCTCCTTAGAGTACTTCTGGTGCCAGAGAGATAATTTTCATGAACTTTTCAGTACGAAGTTCACGAGTTACCGGCCCAAAGATACGCGTGCCGATAGGCTGCTCGCTGTTATTGTTTAAAATAACGCATGCATTACCATCGAAGCGAATGACAGAACCGTCAGGGCGACGAACACCCTTCCTGGTGCGCACCACTACCGCTTTCAGCACATCACCTTTTTTGACCTTACCACGTGGAATTGCTTCCTTGATGGTGATCTTGATGATGTCGCCTACGCCTGCGTAGCGACGGTGCGAGCCACCCAGAACCTTGATACACATTACGCGACGTGCACCGGAGTTGTCGGCGACGTTCAGCATAGTCTGTTCTTGGATCATTTCAGTGCTCCGCTAATGTCAACTACTACCTGAGACTCTAAAATCAGAGCCGTTAAAAAGCCCCATATCGAGGGCGCGGCATTATAACACCGCTTCTGCAATATGGGTAGAAAAAATAAACGGCTCATTGCTGAGCCGTTTATTCGTATCGAGAAGGCTACTCTATTACAGAACCGCTTTCTCTACAACGCGAACCAGCGTCCAGGACTTAGTCTTGGACAGTGGACGGCATTCACGGATTTCAACCTTGTCGCCGATACCACATTCGTTGTTCTCGTCATGTACGTGCAGTTTGGTCGTACGCTTGATGAATTTACCGTAGATCGGGTGTTTCACAATACGTTCGATAGCTACAACAATGGATTTCTCCATTTTGTCGCTAACAACACGACCTTGCAGAGTACGGATTTTATCGGTCATTACGCACCCGCCTTCTGAGTCAGTAAAGTCTTAACGCGTGCAACATCACGACGTACCTGCTTCAGCAGGTGAGTCTGTTGCAGCTGGCCACTTGCAGCCTGCATACGCAGGTTGAACTGCTCACGCAGCAGGTTCAGCAGCTCAGCGTTCAGCTCTTCTACGCTTTTTTCACGCAGCTCATTTGCTTTCATTACATCACCGTCTTAGTTACAAAGGTGGTTTTGATAGGCAGTTTCGCTGCTGCCAGGCCGAAGGCTTCACGGGCCAGCTCTTCCGGAACACCGTCCATTTCATACAGGACTTTGCCCGGTTGGATCAAGGCAACCCAGTACTCCACGTTACCTTTACCTTTACCCATACGAACTTCCAGCGGCTTCTCGGTAATTGGTTTGTCCGGGAATACACGGATCCAAATTTTACCTTGACGCTTAACTGCACGGGTCATAGCACGACGTGCTGCTTCGATCTGACGTGCAGTCAGACGACCACGGCCAACAGCTTTCAGACCGAAAGTGCCGAAGCTAACATCCGTACCCTGCGCCAGACCACGGTTGCGGCCTTTGTGCACTTTACGGAATTTTGTACGCTTTGGTTGTAACATCAGCGACGCTCCTTATTTACGGCCTTTACGCTGCTGCTTTTTAGGTTGCGCAGCCGGTTTTTCCGGTTGTTCAACAGCAGCCATACCACCCAGGATCTCACCTTTGAAGATCCATACCTTAACGCCGATTACACCGTAAGTGGTGTGCGCTTCAGAGGTGTTGTAGTCGATGTCAGCACGCAGAGTGTGCAGCGGTACGCGACCTTCGCGGTACCATTCGGTACGTGCGATTTCCGCGCCGCCCAGACGGCCGCTAACTTCAACTTTGATACCTTTAGCGCCCAGACGCATTGCGTTCTGTACAGCACGCTTCATAGCACGACGGAACATAACGCGACGTTCCAGCTGTGAAGTGATGCTGTCAGCAACCAATTTAGCGTCCAGTTCAGGCTTACGAACTTCAGCGATATTGATCTGTGCAGGAACGCCAGCGATATCCGCTACGACCTTGCGCAGTTTTTCTACGTCTTCGCCTTTCTTACCGATTACGATGCCAGGACGAGCAGTGTGAATGGTCACACGGATGCTCTTAGCTGGACGCTCGATAACGATACGAGATACAGACGCTTTAGCCAGTTCCTTAGTCAGGTACTGACGTACTTTAAAATCGCTGTCCAGGTTGTCAGCGAATTCTTTGGTGTTCGCAAACCAGGTTGAGTTCCATGGTTTTACAATACCCAGGCGAATACCATTAGGATGTACTTTCTGACCCATTGCTAGTCTCCAGAGTCTCAGCGATCGGACACAACCACAGTAATGTGGCTGGTGCGCTTCAGGATGCGATCTGCACGACCTTTCGCACGCGGCATAATGCGCTTCATGCTTGGGCCTTCGTCTACGAAGATTTTCGCGACTTTCAGATCGTCAATGTCAGCGCCATCGTTGTGTTCAGCGTTAGCAATGGCAGATTCCAGTACCTTCTTAACCAATACCGCAGCTTTCTTGTTGGTATAGGTCAGGATGTCCAGGGCCTGCGACACTTTCTTACCGCGAATCAGGTCAGCAACAAGGCGAACCTTCTGAGCAGAAGAACGAGCATGGCGATGTTGAGCTAAAGTTTCCATCTCTTCCTCCTACCTTATTTCTTCTTCGCTTTTTTATCAGCAGCATGGCCGCGATAAGTACGAGTCGGTGCGAATTCACCCAGTTTGTGACCGACCATTTCGTCGGAAACAAAGACTGGAACGTGCTGACGACCATTATGGACAGCGATGGTCAAACCGATCATGTTAGGAAAGATCGTTGAACGACGGGACCAAGTGCGCAGGGGCTTCTTGTCTCCGCTTTCCACCGCTTTCTCTACCTTCTTCAGCAAGTGCAGGTCAATAAAAGGACCTTTCTTGAGAGAACGTGGCATGGCTTATCCTCTAATATTATTTGCTACGGCGACGTACGATAAATTTATCAGTACGCTTGTTGCTGCGGGTCTTCTTACCTTTGGTCTGAACGCCCCACGGAGTTACCGGGTGCTTACCAAAGTTACGACCTTCACCACCACCATGTGGGTGGTCGACTGGGTTCATCGCAGTACCGCGAACGGTAGGACGAACACCACGCCAGCGTGCAGCACCTGCTTTACCCAGAACGCGCAGCATATGCTCAGCATTGCCAACTTCGCCCAGAGTAGCGCGGCAGTCTGCTTCGACTTTACGCATTTCACCAGAACGCAGACGCAGGGTGACATAAGCACCATCGCGCGCAACGATCTGAACGTAAGTACCAGCGGAACGTGCCAGCTGACCGCCTTTACCTGGTTTCATTTCTACGTTATGAACGGTAGAACCAACCGGGATATTGCGCATCGGCAGGGTGTTACCTGCTTTGATTGCAGCATCAACGCCAGACTGAATCTGGTCGCCAGCTTTCAGGCCTTTAGGGGCCAGGATGTAACGGCGTTCGCCATCTTTGTACAGAACCAGCGCGATGTTCGCGGAACGGTTCGGATCGTACTCAAGACGCTCAACAACTGCTGGGATACCGTCTTTGTTGCGTTTAAAGTCAACAATACGATAAGCCTGCTTGTGGCCACCACCGATGTGACGAGTGGTGATACGGCCATTGTTGTTACGACCACCGGATTTGCTGTTCTTTTCCAGCAACGGAGCAAAAGGCTTGCCCTTGTGCAGCTCAGGGTTGACCACTTTAACGACGTGGCGACGACCCGGAGATGTCGGTTTACATTTAACAACTGCCATTGTATTACTCCTCCGACTTACTCAGCGCCGCCAACGAAGTCCAGATTCTGGCCTTCTTTCAGGGTGACGTAAGCTTTTTTCCAGTCGCTACGACGACCGATACGCTGTCCGTGACGTTTAACTTTCCCTTTAACTACCAGGGTGTTAACGACTTCGACTTCGACTTCAAACAGTTTCTGCACAGCAGCTTTGATTTCTGCTTTGGTCGCGTCTTTAGCAACTTTGAGAACGATGGTGTTAGTTTTTTCCATCGCAGCAGACGCTTTTTCAGAAACGTGCGGTGCACGAAGCACCTTCAGCAGACGTTCTTCACGAATCATGCCAGCATCTCCTCAACTTGCTTAACAGCATCAGCAGTCATTACGACTTTGTCGAAGGCGATCAGGCTAACCGGGTCGATACCAGTCGCATCGCGTACGTCAACCTTGTGCAGGTTACGTGCGGCCAGGAACAGGTTCTCGTCCAGCTCACCGGTGATGATCAGCACATCTTCCAGAGCCATGTCTTTCAGTTTCTGTGCCAGCAGCTTAGTTTTAGGCGCTTCTACAGAGAAAGATTCGACAACGATCAGACGATCCTGACGTACCAGTTCGGACAGGATGCTTTTCAGCGCGCCGCGGTACATCTTTTTGTTAACTTTTTGACTGTGGTCCTGCGGGCGAGCAGCGAAGGTCACGCCACCGGAACGCCAGATCGGGCTCTTGATAGAACCTGAACGCGCACGGCCGGTACCTTTCTGGCGCCACGGCTTTTTGCCGGAACCAGTTACTTCAGCACGAGTCTTCTGAGCACGAGTACCCTGACGAGCACCAGCTGCATAAGCAACAACAACTTGGTGAACCAGCGCTTCGTTGAAATCACGACCGAAGGTAGTTTCGGAAACAGTCAGCGCGCTCTGCGCGTCTTTCAATACTAATTCCATTGCTATCCCCTTACGCCTTCACAGCTGGTTTAACGATCAGGTCGCTACCGGTTGCACCCGGAACAGCACCTTTAACCAGCAGCAGGTTGCGCTCAGCGTCAACACGTACTACGTCCAGGCTCTGAACGGTCACACGTTCGTTACCCAGCTGACCTGCCATTTTCTTGCCTTTGAACACTTTGCCCGGAGTCTGGTTCTGACCGATAGAACCCGGAACGCGGTGGGACAAGGAGTTACCGTGCGTGGCATCCTGAGTACGGAAGTTCCAGCGCTTAACGGTACCAGCAAAACCTTTACCTTTAGAGGTACCGGTTACGTCAACTTTTTTAACTTCTGCAAACAGCTCAACGCTAATGTCCTGACCTACGGTGAACTCTTCGCCTTCAGCAAGACGGAATTCCCACAGACCACGGCCAGCTTCAACGCCAGCTTTAGCGAAGTGACCCGCTTCCGGTTTGGTTACACGGTTAGCTTTTTTAGCACCAGTGGTAACCTGAACGGCACGGTAGCCATCGTTAGCCAGATCTTTAACCTGAGTAACGCGGTTTGCTTCAACTTCGATTACGGTTACTGGGATAGATACGCCATCTTCAGTGAAGATGCGGGTCATGCCCACTTTTTTACCGACTAAACCAATCATTGTATCAACCTCTCAATCGCTCGATGACCTGATTAACCCAGGCTGATCTGCACGTCTACACCGGCAGCCAGATCCAGACGCATCAGAGCATCAACGGTTTTCTCGGTTGGCTCAACGATGTCAACCAGACGCTTGTGAGTGCGGATTTCGTACTGATCACGCGCGTCTTTGTTAACGTGCGGGGAGATCAGAACGGTAAAGCGCTCTTTGCGGGTCGGCAGCGGGATCGGACCACGGACTTGCGCACCAGTGCGCTTAGCAGTCTCGACGATTTCCGCGGTTGATTGATCGATCAGACGATGATCAAACGCTTTAAGACGGATACGGATTCTTTGGTTCTGCATGAGACCAGAGCTCCAATTATTTTATAAACGAAAATGATTACTACTCAAACCCATTACGATTGATGGGAGAGTGTAACCGTTCTTACGTAGCCCCCCAATTGGGAGCATTGTTAGGCAACGAAAAACAGTGTTGCCTGGGTTCAGATTGAACCTGCTGTCAATTACGACAAGCCCGCGCATTATACGTAAATCTCGGCAGGACGCAAGCCCCGTTTAGGAAATAGACGGCCCGGGTCAGTTTTGCGTGGCGGCTCGTAAATATTTTGCAACGTTGCGGCGAAATGCCGGTAGTCGGGAAGGCATTACGCAGGTCTTAGCTTTGCTGATTGTTTAACCCTACAGATTGAGTGGAGTATGGCCGCACACATTTTATAGAGGCCCTGAACGATGCTCACCACCCTCCCCTTCCTCTTTATTTATCTGGTTTTGACATGCTTATTAGTCCGTGAGGATATCCGTTCGCATCTGCTTCCGGACAAATACCTCTGTCCACTGCTCTGGGCGGGTCTGCTCTTTCACCTCTGTCTTCACCCCGATTTTCTGGCAAGCGCAGTCTTAGGTGCGATCGCAGGATACGCCGGCTTCGCGATAATTTATTGGGCTTATAAACTGATACGCAAACGTGAGGGGCTGGGTTACGGTGACGTGAAGTATCTGGGCGCGCTAGGGGCATGGCATGGTTGGTGTGTACTTCCTGCGCTGGCATTATCGGCAGCTCTGCTGGCGATGCTCTATCTTTTGATACGCTCTATGTGTAAGCCCGGAGAACAGATATTAAAAAACCCGCTGCCTTTTGGACCTTTCATGGCGGCAGCAGGTTTAATGATGGGTGGGCAAAGCCTGGTCAGCTTTCCACTTTGATCTGCGACTGGAGGTAATTCTGCAGGCCGATTTTACTGATGAGATCCAGTTCAGTTTCGAGCCAGTCAATATGCCCTTCTTCATCGGCCAGGATCTGGATCATCATATCGCGACTGACGTAATCGTGAACGCTGTCTGCGTAAGCGATGGCTTCACGAAGATCTTTTGCGCCGTCGAGTTCTAGCGCGAGATCGGAGCGTAGCATCTCTTCAACATCTTCACCGATACCCAGCTTGCCGAGATCCTGCAGGTTGGGGATACCCTCTAGAAATAAAATACGCTCGATATACTTATCGGCGTGCTTCATCTCATCGATGGATTCATGGTATTCGACGTCGTTGAGGCGAGTCAGGCCCCAGTTCTTGAACATTCTCGCATGGAGAAAGTATTGATTGATTGCGACAAGCTCATTTCCCAATAATTTATTGAGATAACTTATGATTTTAATATCACCTTTCATTATAGTCCCTCCGCTTCCACTCATTGAAGCGTAGATGGGGCTACAGGGATGTCAAAAAAAAGAATGAGCCTCAGGCAATCTCTTTGTATTCCGGGATCTGCATCAATTCGTCCTGCATGATCTCACGAGCAGCGCGAACGCACTTACCGCATTGATTTCCTACTGGAATAAACTTACGCAGTTGCTGAAAAGATTGTGGTTGAAACTGGCGAACGGCCTGACGGATTTTTTTATCACTTACACCATTACATAAACAAACGTACATAACCACTCCCGTTCAAAATATGCGCAAAGTGTAAGTGAGAATAATTATGATTACAATAGCACAAGCACGGAGATACGGGGCGGGAGCCAACAAAAAATGCGAAAATTTGTGACAGGAAGAAACGCAGGACAACAAAAAAGGACGCCGAAGCGTCCTTTTTAATTCAGGGATAATTAATTAGCCCAGAACTTTAGCAACAACACCCGCGCCAACGGTACGGCCGCCTTCGCGGATTGCGAAGCGCAGACCATCGTCCATTGCGATTGGGTGGATCAGGGTAACAACCATCTTGATGTTGTCGCCTGGCATTACCATCTCAACGCCTTCTGGCAGTTCGATGGTACCGGTCACGTCAGTAGTACGGAAGTAGAACTGTGGACGGTAGCCTTTGAAGAACGGAGTATGACGGCCGCCTTCGTCTTTGGACAGGATGTACACTTCAGATTCGAACTTGGTGTGCGGCTTGATGGAGCCTGGCTTAGCCAGAACCTGACCACGTTCGATTTCTTCACGTTTGATACCACGCAGCAGAACACCAACGTTCTCACCGGCACGGCCTTCGTCCAGCAGTTTGCGGAACATTTCAACGCCGGTACAGGTAGACTTGGCAGTCTCTTTGATACCAACGATTTCAACTTCTTCGCCAACTTTAACGATACCGCGCTCTACACGACCGGTAACAACGGTACCACGGCCGGAGATGGAGAATACGTCTTCGATAGGCAGCAGGAACGGCTTGTCAATCGCACGCTCTGGCTCTGGGATGTAAGAATCCAGGTAGCCAGCCAGTTCGATGATTTTCTCTTCCCACTCTGCTTCGCCTTCCAGCGCTTTCAGCGCGGAACCGCGAACGATTGGGGTGTCGTCGCCCGGGAAGTCGTACTGAGACAGCAGCTCACGCACTTCCATCTCAACCAGTTCCAGCAGCTCTTCGTCATCAACCATGTCGCATTTGTTCAGGAACACGATGATGAAAGGAACGCCTACCTGACGACCCAGCAGGATGTGCTCACGGGTCTGAGGCATAGGGCCGTCAGTCGCAGCAACAACCAGGATCGCGCCGTCCATCTGCGCAGCACCGGTGATCATGTTTTTAACATAGTCGGCGTGGCCCGGGCAGTCTACGTGTGCGTAGTGGCGAGTCGGGGTGTCATATTCAACGTGGGAAGTGTTGATGGTGATACCACGAGCTTTTTCTTCTGGTGCGTTATCGATCTGGTCGAATGCACGAGCAGAACCACCGTAGGTTTTAGCCAGAACGGTAGTGATTGCAGCGGTCAGGGTAGTTTTACCGTGGTCAACGTGGCCGATAGTACCAACGTTGACGTGCGGTTTTGTACGTTCAAATTTTTCTTTAGACACGGCTATATTCCTTACTATAGTGCTCTCCCCTTTGGAGAGAGCACGGGACTTAGGTTTTAATCCTGTGGATTATTTACCACGGGCTTCAATTACGGCCTGAGCAACGTTGTTCGGCGCATCATCATACTTCAGGAATTCCATGGTGTATGATGCACGACCTTTGGTCAGAGAACGCAGCTGAGTTGCATATCCGAACATTTCAGACAGCGGAACTTCAGCGTGGATCTTAACGCCAGTTACTTCAGATTCCTGACCACGCAGCATACCGCGACGACGGCTCAAGTCACCGATAACGTCACCGGTGTTCTCTTCAGGAGTTTCTACTTCAACCTTCATGATCGGCTCAAGCAGAACTGGTTTCGCTTTCTTAAAGCCTTCTTTAAAGGCGATAGAAGCAGCCAGTTTAAACGCCAGTTCAGAGGAGTCAACGTCATGGTAAGAACCGAAGTGCAGACGAACACCCATGTCTACTACCGGGTAACCAGCCAGCGGACCAGACTTCAGCTGCTCCTGGATGCCTTTATCAACGGCAGGGATGTATTCGCCAGGAATCACACCACCTTTAATGTCGTTGATGAACTCGTAACCTTTAGGGTTAGAGCCCGGCTCCAGTGGGTACATGTCGATCACAACGTGACCATACTGACCACGACCACCAGACTGCTTAGCGTGTTTACCTTCAACATCGCTAACTTTCTGACGAATCGCTTCACGGTAAGCAACCTGAGGTTTACCTACGTTAGCTTCAACGTTGAATTCACGACGCATACGGTCAACGATGATGTCAAGGTGCAGTTCACCCATACCAGCGATGATGGTCTGATTAGATTCTTCATCAGTCCATACGCGGAATGATGGGTCTTCTTTAGCCAGACGGCCCAGAGCCAGACCCATTTTTTCCTGGTCAGCTTTGGTTTTTGGTTCAACGGCGATAGAGATTACCGGCTCAGGGAACTCCATACGCTCCAGAATGATTGGGTGATCTGGGTTACACAGGGTGTCACCAGTAGTCACGTCTTTCAGACCGATAGCAGCAGCGATGTCGCCCGCACGAACTTCTTTGATCTCTTCACGTTTGTTCGCGTGCATCTGTACGATACGACCGAAACGCTCACGTGCGGATTTCACGGAGTTCAGGATGGTGTCACCGGAGTTAACCACACCAGAGTACACGCGGAAGAACGTCAGGTTACCCACGAACGGGTCGGTAGCGATTTTGAACGCCAGAGCAGCAAACGGCTCTTCATCACTTGCGTGACGTTCAGCCGGCGTGTCTTTACCGTCGTCCAGGATACCGTTGATCGCAGGAACGTCTACCGGGGATGGCAGGTAGTCAACTACCGCATCCAGCATCGCCTGAACACCTTTGTTCTTGAACGCAGAACCACAGGTTACCAGGATGATTTCGTTGTTCAGAACGCGCTGACGCAGAGCTTTTTTGATCTCTTCTTCAGTCAGTTCTTCACCACCCAGGTATTTCTCCATCAGGTCTTCTGAAGCTTCTGCTGCAGATTCGATCAGGTTCTGGTGCCATTCGTCAGCCAGATCCTGCATGTCAGCTGGGATATCTTCGTATTCGAAGGTAACGCCCTGATCTGCATCGTTCCAGTTGATGGCTTTCATTTTCACCAGGTCGATAACGCCGGTGAAGCCTTCTTCAGCACCAATTGCCAGCTGCAGCGGAACAGGGTTCGCGCCCAGACGGGATTTGATCTGACCAACAACTTTCAGGAAGTTAGCACCCATACGGTCCATTTTGTTAACGAACGCGATGCGTGGAACTTTGTATTTGTTTGCCTGACGCCATACGGTTTCAGACTGCGGCTGAACACCACCAACTGCGCAGTAAACCATTACCGCACCATCAAGAACACGCATGGAACGTTCTACTTCGATTGTGAAGTCAACGTGCCCCGGGGTGTCGATGATGTTTACGCGATGCGGTTCATACTGCTTAGCCATACCAGACCAGAATGCAGTAGTCGCTGCGGAGGTGATGGTAATACCACGCTCCTGCTCCTGCTCCATCCAGTCCATGGTAGCGGCGCCGTCATGAACTTCACCGATTTTATGGTTTACACCGGTGTAGAACAGAATACGTTCGGTGGTAGTGGTTTTACCGGCGTCGATGTGCGCACTGATACCAATGTTACGGTAGCGTGCGATGGGTGTTGTACGAGCCATTTGATTCCTCGTTTATCTTTTTAGGCGTTCAGTTAAGTAACCCAAAGCGGGCTGCTTCGCTGAAGCGCCCGCCTGGTGACTAATACTCCGAAGGGATTACCAACGGTAGTGTGCGAACGCCTTGTTGGCTTCTGCCATACGGTGAACGTCTTCACGTTTCTTAACTGCAGTACCTTTGTTGTCTGCAGCATCAGAAAGTTCGTTCGCCAGACGCAGAGCCATGGATTTATCACCGCGTTTACGAGCAGCTTCAACGATCCAACGCATTGCCAGAGCATTACGACGAACCGGACGAACTTCAACTGGAACCTGATAAGTAGAACCACCAACGCGGCGGGACTTAACTTCTACGGTTGGGCGAACGTTGTCGAGAGCGACTTCGAAAGCTTCCAGTTCATTTTTACCAGAACGCTGAGCCAGGGTCTCAAGCGCGCTGTATACGATTGCTTCTGCAGTAGATTTTTTACCATCTACCATCAGGATATTTACAAATTTTGCCAGCAGTTCTGATCCGAATTTCGGATCTGGAAGAATTTTACGCTGACCAATGACGCGACGACGTGGCATGGGAATACTCCGTTGTTAATTCAGGATTGTCCAAAACTCTAAGAGTTTAGTATGACATTAAGGTAAATCAGTTTGGCCTTACTTAACGGAGAACCATTAAGCCTTAGGACGTTTCACGCCATACTTGGAGCGAGATTGCTTACGGTCTTTAACGCCGGAGCAGTCAAGCGCACCACGAACGGTGTGGTAACGAACACCCGGAAGGTCTTTTACACGACCGCCACGGATCAGGATCACGGAGTGTTCCTGCAGGTTGTGACCTTCACCACCGATGTAGGAAGTCACTTCAAAACCGTTAGTCAAACGCACACGGCATACTTTACGCAGTGCGGAGTTTGGTTTCTTAGGAGTGGTGGTATATACACGAGTACATACGCCACGTTTCTGCGGGCAGGCTTCCAGCGCAGGCACGTTGCTTTTTGCAACTTTGCGAGCGCGTGGTTTGCGTACCAGCTGGTTAACTGTTGCCATTAAATAGCTCCTGGTTTTAGCTTTTGCTTCGTAAACACGTAAGAAAACGCCCTCATACAATATGAGGACGCGAAATTTTAGGGCTACGTCGAAAAGGTGTCAAGAAATATACAGCGATCTCGCATCACCAGTTCATGTGACCGGTGTGCTGGACGACCAGATTGACGAAATCAGTATAGCTAACCACGTCAATTTTGGTTGAAATTTGACCAGCAAGACCGCGGGCATCGATGTCATCTTTAAGCGCAGAGACAGAGATGGGGGCATTAGTGAGAATATCAACATAGCGGCTGCCCTCTACCGCCGCCAGAACGCCATCCTGGATGAGCAGCAGGGCATCACCTTCGCGCACCATGCTTAACAGGCTTTCGATGTCACATTGCCACGGCGAGTGGCTCAGAGTATGGAGCATGACGGCCTCAGAAGGTCAGGATGGTGTCGAAATGGGAGAGATGTTCACGCAATGTCTGCGGCGCAACCACGGTGGCGTCGAGAACAAAGGGCGTGTTTTCACTCAGACCGCGCGCCTGCAGAGAGGCGGCGCAGACGTAGAACGTCTCGATGTCATACAGCGGCAGCACTTTAAAGGTCGCGATGTAGTCGCGCGCCAGCACCGCCTGCGGCTGCTGACCAGCAAGCAGTTGAAATACACCGTCGCCAATAAAGAAAACCCCGATCTCTTCCGTTAGCGCGGAGGTTGCCAGTAGCGCATCCAGCCCTTCCCTTCCGGCGGCACTGCCATGCGGAGCAGAGGTAAAGACAAAAGCCACGCGGTTCATCAGAATTGCACCATTCGGTCACAGGTTAATGCGGCTTGTGCCAGCGCCCCGAGGCCGCTAAGTGAAAAACCGTCATTAAGATTGGCGGCTGGAAGCCCCAGACGCTGCGCCTCGTTCGTATCGCTCACCCCACGACGTAGCGCCGCCGCCACGCAGATGTGCAGCTCAACGCCGTGTTGCTCATTTAGCGATTGCCACGCGCGCACCAGGTCAAACTCATCGGAAGCGGGGGACGTCAGCTGGTTGGCGTTATACACGCCTTCCCGATAAAAAAAGACGCTAACCAGCTCGTGTCCGGCAGCCAACAGTGCGCGGGCAAACTGCAACGCACTGCTGGCCTGCTGCGTACCGTAAGCCGGGCCTGTGACCATTAATGCAAAACGCATTACTTCTCGTGCCCCAGGAAATCGCCGCTTTTGAACTGACGGATATAGAGATACACCGTGTGCTTGGAGATATTGAGACGATCGGCCACCTGGTTAATCGCATCTTTGATATCGAAAATGCCTTTCTCGTAGAGGTTAAGCACGATCTGGCGATTCTTGGCATTGTTGGACACATTGCGATCGGCATTGACTTCTTCGATGGTGAATTCCAGCGTCTGGGTGACAAGGTCTTCAACCGAGGAGGCAAAGTTAACGGAGGATCCGACATCCGGCGTTTCGGGTGGAATGAAGGTGTTCATGATCTGGGAGAACGGCACATCGAGGTTCATGTTGATGCACAGCAGACCAATCACCCGATGATCGCGATTGCGGATGGCAATCGTCACGGACTTCATCAGGACGCCGCTCTTGGCGCGGGTAAAATAACATTTTGAGACGCTGCTGTCCGCGCCGGTCATGTCGTGCAGCATACGCAGTGCAAGGTCGGTGATTGGCGAGCCAATTTTACGGCCAGTATGCTCACCATTGGCAATGCGGATGGCAGAACATTTCAGATCTTGCAGGGAGTGCAATACGATTTCGCAGTGGGACCCAATGAGCATCGCTAACCCGTCCACTACCGCTTCGTAGGATTTCAAAATATCGAAATCGGTCTGATCGAAAGGACGTTGATCCAGCAGGTCAAGTTCGCTGGTTTCGTTGGTTAAAAGCGACCTGGTCATGAAAAAAACACTCCTTTTCAGGAGCCTGTCGGTAGGTTTTCAGGGCAGGCTCATTATTTACACGGGCAACTAAATTAATACAGCGTAGGTAGCGCTTCCAGTGTTAATTATATCTGCACCATAATAAAAAAACCGCCGCTTCAGGGGCGGCGGTTGTTACCGATTTACTTCTTGGTGGCTTCAGCTGGCGCTTCTGGCTTCGCGTCCGGCTTAGCATCCGCTTTCGGCGCTGGCTTAATGTCCAGCAGCTCTACATCGAATACCAGCGTGGAGTTAGCCGGGATACCCGGGACGCCAGTTTTGCCATAGGCCAGATCCGGTGGGATGACCAGCTTGATTTTACCGCCTTTCTTGATGTTCTTCAGGCCTTCAGTCCAGCCAGGGATAACACCGTCCAGACGGAAGGAGAGCGGCTCACCACGGGTGTAAGAGT
The DNA here is from genome assembly GCF_036780805.1 of Leclercia sp. Taxonomy (NCBI): domain Bacteria; kingdom Pseudomonadati; phylum Pseudomonadota; class Gammaproteobacteria; order Enterobacterales; family Enterobacteriaceae; genus Leclercia; species Leclercia sp. The sequence goes on from NZ_DAIQCE010000005.1 coordinate 32,840, forward strand.
TATCGAACTCTTTACCGTCGGTCAGGGTACCTTTGTAGTTAACCACTACGGTATCGCTGTCTTTCGGTGCGTCGCCGGTACCTTCTTTCTCTACTTTATAGACCAGGCCAGTAGGAGAGGTTTTCGCGCCCTTCTCTTTAGCGAAAGCTTCACGGTAGGTTTTGCCTTTCGTTTCGTTTTCAGCCGCGTCTTTCTCCATCTTCTCCTGCGCTGCGCCTTTCACGCGCGCTTCGAAAGCCTGCAGAGTTTGCTCAATTTCCTGGTCTGACAGTTTGCTCTTATCAGCAAACGCATCCTGAACACCGGCGATCAGCTGAGTCTGATCCAGTTTGATGCCCAGTTTTTCTTGCTCTTTCAGAGAGTTTTCCATGTAACGGCCCAGAGATGCGCCCAGCGCGTAGGCTGACTTCTGGTCGTCATTTTTGAACGCCGCATTGCTGTCAGCAGTCGCAGCAGGCTTTGCTGCATCGGCAGCGAAAGTCAGCGGCGCATGCAGAGCGACAGCCATCGTGGTCGCCAGCAGCGTTACTTTAAACAGTGATTTCATCCATTTCTCCAGGGCCGGGGACTCTCACCCCGTATTAAGCGTAAATGAGAAGCGTACTATAAAACGTTGAGGAACAAATCTACAGGTAGACATCCCTGATTAGCACCACATTTCAGACTATTTTTGTTTAAATTAGTTTCGCAGCAATGGGATGTTTACTGCGCGCGAGAATAATCTCGGGTAAAATCCGCCGCCGCCAGCCCCGAACAGGGTAAACGAGACCAACGAGGTGAATCATGCAGAATACAGATATGGAAGCACGACTGGCTGAGCTTGAAAGCCGCCTGGCTTTTCAGGAGATCACCATCGATGAGCTGAACCAGACCGTGACGGCCCACGAGCTGGAAATGGCAAAACTGAGGGATCTGCTGCGTCTGTTAACCGAAAAAGTGAAAGCGTCGCAGTCATCGCACATTGCGTCGCAGTCGGAAGAGACGCCGCCGCCCCATTATTAAGACGTAAAAAAAGCGGGATAGTCCCGCTTTTTTGTGCCTGAAGCCGTGAAGCTTAGTGGCAACCGCAGCCGCCATTACCGCAACCGCCTTTACCGTGGTCGTGACCATGGTCGTGATCGTGGCCGTGGCCGCCGCAGCAACCGTCGTGACCATGATCGTGGTCATGACCGTGCGCACCGTGAACGTGGCCGTGAGCCAGCTCTTCTTCAGTGGCTTCGCGGATGGCAACCACTTCAACGTTGAACTTGAGGTTCTGGCCAGCCAGCATGTGGTTGCCATCAACCACAACGTGGTCGTCTTCAACTTCAGTGATTTCTACTGGAACCGGACCCTGGTCAGTTTCAGCCAGGAAACGCATACCAACCTGCAGTTCGTCAACGCCCATGAACACGTCTTTAGGAACGCGCTGCACCAGGTTGTCATCGTACTGACCGTAAGCGTCGTTTGCGCCTACAGCAACGTCAAATTTGTCGCCAACTTCGTGACCGTCCAGCGCGTTTTCCAGACCGGAAATCAGGGAACCGTGACCGTGCAGGTAGTCCAGCGGCGCACTCACCGGAGACTCATCAACCAACACACCGTCTTCTGTACGTACCTGATAGGCCAGGCTGACCACCAGGTCTTTTGCTACTTTCATGATATCTCCTGAGCGTGGGAAAATTGCTGGCGCAGATTGTATCGGAAATCTGCACCCGTGTACCCTTTAGCTTAAAAAAACTCAGGGCATATCGCTAGTCCGGATGAAAAATCCCGATCACTTGCTCTTCTTTGCGAACATGCTCGCGAGCCTCTTTATCCGCTTCACGCATCTGGTGTCCGCACTTAACACATTCAACAATATCGATATTGTTCTCTCGCCACATGGCCAGGGAGTCCTGCGCCTGACAGGCCGGGCATTTCGCACCGGCGATAAAGCGTTTACGTACCGCCATTCTCAACCTCGTTATTCAAATTCATCCCAGCCGTCCAGCTGCCGACGCTCCTGCTGCATCTCACGCTGGAAGATCTCTTCCAGCTCGCGGCGCGCTTCCCGCACACGGGAAATTTGTACCGTATCGGTATGCACCGGCATCAACTCGCGCAGCATCATCATATCCAGACGGCGAAAGTGTAACTGTGCGCGCTGGGCCTGATGCGGATGCATACCCAGCGTCACTAACGTCTTACGCCCCAGCTCCAGCGCACTGGAGAAGGTCTCGCGGGTAAATTGCTTCACTCCGGCCTGGAGCAGTTCATGAGCCTCTACACGCCCGCGCGCTCGCGCCAGGATATGCAGATGCGGAAAATGCTGCTGGCAGATCTGCACCAGCTTCATGGTGTCTTCCGGCTCATTACAGGTGATGACGATCGACTCTGCCGCTTCTGCCCCAGCAGAGCGCAGCAGTTCGACCTGGGTGGCATCGCCGTAATAGACCTTGTAACCGTACTTTCGCATCAGGTTAACCGCGCTGATATCGCGCTCCAGCACCGTCACACGCTTTTTGTTCGCCATCAGCAGGCGGCCAATCACCTGACCAAAACGCCCGAAGCCCACCACGATCACCTGCGGCTTATCATCGTCCACCCAGGGTGCCTCATGCTCATCGTCAGCGGCATTAATGCGTCGCGACAGGCGTTTATCAATCAGCTTCATCAGCAGCGGCGTGGTCATCATCGACAGCGTGACGGTCACCAGCAGCAGCGCCATCTGATCATGCTGAAACAATCTCTGAGACGATGCTGTGGAGAAGAGCACAAAAGCGAACTCTCCCCCCTGGCTCAGCACCCCGGCAAGCTGCGCGCGCTCCGGGTGACGCAGACCGTATACCCGCGCCAGTCCGTACAGCACCAGCATTTTGACGGCAATCAGCACCGCAACGCCCAGCACCACGGCCAGGATATGGGTATAAAGCACGCCAAGATTCAACGCCATACCGACCGAGATAAAGAACAGCCCTAACAGCAGCCCTTTAAAGGGATCGATGGCAATTTCCAGTTCGTGCCGGTACTCGCTTTCCGCCAGCAGCACGCCGGCAATAAAGGTCCCCAGCGCCATCGACAGCCCCAGCGCATCCATAAACAGAGCCGAGCCCAACACCAGCAGCAGCGTGGCGGCGGTAAACACCTCCCGCACCCCGGAGGCCGCAATAAAGCGGAACACCGGACGCAGCAGATAGCGCCCACCCACCAGCATGCCGCCAAAGGCCAGCACCTTCATGCCGACTTTCATCCAGTCGAAATGTTCGTCGCCCGATCCCGCCAGCAGCGGCACCAGGGCCAGCGCCGGGATCACCGCCAGATCCTGAAACAGCAGCACGGAGAAGCCCAGCTGTCCCGCTTCGTTGCGGTTCATGCCCTTATCGCGCATCAGCTGCAGGGCCATCGCGGTGGAGGACATCGCCAGCCCGATCCCGCCGATGACCGCCGCCTGCCATGAGAAATGGTCCAGCATCAGCAGCCCACCGAGGATCACCGCGCTACCGATCACCTGCGCGGCACCCACGCCGAAGATGGAGCGCCGAAGCTGCCAGAGCTTCGCCGGGTTCAGCTCGAGGCCGATAATAAACATCAGGAAGACGACGCCCAGCTCCGAGAAGTGCAGGATTTCGTCCACATCGCTGATAAACCCCAGCCCCCAGGGGCCAATGGCGATACCCGCCAGCAGATAGCCGAGCACTGCGCCAATCCCCAGTCGCGCAGCCAGCGGCACCGCCACCACGGCGGCGAGCAGAAACAGCACCCCCGCCAGCAACAGATCGGAACCTTCCATCAGCGGCCTCCCGTCAGATTGGGCGCCGCCAGCCAGTCGCCATAGGCTTTAGCATGGCTGGCCAGCTCACTCTGATGCTGCCGACGCGCCCAGTAGATAACGATCGGACTGAGCCAGTGCATGCGGCACATGGCCGCCGTCAGCTCGAACGGGCGCAGGATATCGTTCATCGAATAGCGGTTAAGCCCATCGTGGCGATAGGCACTCTCCGGCTCGCCGGTGGTAATGACGTTCCGCCAGTACTTTCCCGCCAGCTGGTTTCCCCCCACCCCACTGGCAAAACCGCGGCTCAGCACGCGGTCCAGCCACTCTTTCAGCAGCGCCGGGCAGCTGTAGGTGTAAAGCGGATGCTGGAACACGATGACGTCGTGCTGGCGCAGCAATTCCTGCTCATGGGGGATGTCGATAAAAAAATCGGGGTAGTGCGCGTAGAGATCGTGCACCGTCACATTACTCAGCTGTAATGCCGGCTGGAGCAAAACCCGGTTGGCGACCGAGTCCTGCGACTCCGGATGGGCATACAGCAGCAGCACTTTTGCTGTCTGGGACATCATTCCTCTCCCGGGTCGTCATCACTGTTGTTTTGGGCTACCATGGCACACCCACGCGGCGCGTGGCGGCACATTTAACCTGATTATAATTACAACTTAACATAGTCGGAACATACGGCGCTCTATGATTGTTTTCTCCTCATTACAAATTCGTCGCGGCGTTCGCGTCCTGCTGGACAACGCTACAGCCACCATTAACCCGGGCCAGAAAGTGGGCCTGGTGGGCAAAAACGGCTGCGGTAAATCCACGTTGCTGTCATTGCTGAAAAACGAGATCGCTGCCGACGGCGGTAACTTTACCTACCCCGGCAACTGGCAGCTGGCCTGGGTAAACCAGGAGACGCCTGCCCTGAACGTACCGGCAATGGACTATGTTATTGACGGCGACCGGGAGTACCGCAAGCTGGAAGCCGAGCTGCACGCCGCCAACGAACGCAACGACGGCCACGCGATTGCCACCGTCCACGGCAAGCTCGACGCCATCGACGCCTGGACCATCCGCTCCCGTGCTTCCACCCTTTTGCACGGTCTGGGTTTCAGCAATGAACAGCTGGAACGTCCGGTCAGCGACTTCTCCGGTGGCTGGCGTATGCGTCTCAACCTGGCCCAGGCGCTGATCTGCCGCTCTGACCTGCTGCTGCTCGATGAACCGACTAACCACCTCGATCTCGATGCGGTTATTTGGCTGGAGAAGTGGCTCAAGAGCTATCAGGGCACTCTGATTCTGATTTCCCACGACCGTGACTTCCTCGACCCGGTGGTGGACAAAATTATTCATATCGAACAGGAATCGATGTTCGAATATACCGGCAACTACAGCTCGTTTGAGCGCCAGCGCGCGGTGCGTCTCTCCCAGCAGCAGGCGATGTACGAAAGCCAGCAGCAGCGGGTGGCGCATCTGCAAAGCTTTGTCGATCGCTTCAAGGCCAAGGCCTCCAAAGCCAAACAGGCCCAAAGCCGCATCAAGATGCTGGAACGTATGGAGATGATTGCCCCGGCACACGTCGACAACCCGTTCCACTTCAGCTTCCGGGCACCGGAAAGCCTGCCCAATCCCCTGCTGAAAATGGAAAAGGTCAGTGCCGGCTATGGCGACCGCATCATTCTCGACTCCATTAAGCTCAACCTGGTCCCGGGTTCCCGTATCGGGCTGCTCGGGCGCAACGGTGCCGGTAAATCAACCCTGATTAAGCTACTGGCGGGCGAGCTGGCCCCGCTCCGTGGCGATATCGGCCTGGCGAAGGGCATCAAGCTGGGTTATTTCGCCCAGCATCAGCTGGAATTTTTACGCGCTGATGAATCACCGCTGCAGCACCTGGCGCGTCTGGCACCGCAGGAGATGGAGCAGAAGCTGCGGGATTACCTGGGCGGCTTCGGCTTCCAGGGCGATAAAGTCACCGAGAAGACCGAGCGCTTCTCCGGCGGCGAAAAAGCGCGTCTGGTGTTAGCGCTTATCGTCTGGCAGCGCCCGAACCTGCTGCTGCTCGATGAACCGACCAACCACCTGGATCTGGATATGCGCCAGGCCCTGACCGAAGCCTTAATTGAGTTTGAAGGCGCGCTGGTGGTGGTCTCGCACGACCGTCACCTGCTGCGCTCCACCACCGACGATCTCTACCTGGTGCACGACAGCAAAGTGGAGCCTTTCGACGGCGATCTGGAAGATTATCAGCAGTGGCTGAGCGACGTGCAGAAGCAGGAGAGCCAGCCTGCGGAAGGGGCCAAAGATAACGCCAACAGCGCCCAGGCGCGTAAAGATCAAAAGCGTCGCGACGCGGAGCTGCGCACCCAAACCCAGCCGCTGCGTAAAGAGATCACCCGTCTGGAGAAAGAGATGGAGAAGCTCAACGCGCAGCTGGCCACCGTTGAAGAGAAGCTGGGCGACAGCGGTCTGTATGACCAGACGCGCAAAACCGAGCTCACCGAGTGCCTGCAGGTGCAGGCCAAAACCAAATCCAGCCTTGAGGAGTGCGAAATGGCCTGGCTGGAGGCGCAGGAACAGCTCGAAGAGATGCTCCAGAGCGACTAACCGGGGAGAGGGGCGATGATACCGGACCTGACCAGCGAAATTACCTTCCGCAAGCTCAGCATCTTCATGACATTTATGGAGACGGGCAATATCGCCCGGGCCGCTGAGGTGCTGAACCTCAGCGGGGTCAGCGTCCATCGCGCCCTGCACACCCTGGAAGAGAACGTCCGCTGCCCGCTGTTCACCCATAAAGGCCGGAATCTGATCGCCCTCCCCGCCGCCTGGACGCTGCTTGAGTACTGCCAGGAAGTCATGCAGGTGATGGAGCGCGGGCTGGAAGAGGCGCGTAAAACGGCCGGCGTCGGCCAGGGCCGACTGCGGGTGGGAACGCTCTACTCTCTGACGCTCGAGACGGTGCCGCAGTTAATTATGGGCATGAAACTGCGCCGCCCGGATCTGGAGATGGATCTCACCATGGGCTCCAACGAGACCCTGCTGCACATGCTGGATGAAGGCTCGCTGGACGCGATCCTTATATCTATCTCCGAAAGCGAAATTGACCGCAACAACCTCGAAGTGCTCCCCCTGTTCCACGATGATATTTGTCTTGCCGCCCCGGCCTCGGCACAGCTCAATACCGACGCGCTGGCGGATTTACGTGACTACAAAGATCAGAAGTTTGTCGCCCTGGCGGAAGGCTTTGCCACCTATGCCGGGTTCCAGGAAGCGTTTCATATCGCCGGTTTCGAGCCGGAGATCGTCACCCGGGTCAACGATATTTTCTCGATGCTGAGTCTGGTGCAGGCGGGTGTCGGCTTTACGCTGATGCCGGGCAGGATGAAGAAGGTCTACGAAAACTCGGTGCAGCTGTTAAAGCTGGCCCAGCCGTATCAGATGCAGCAGCTGATCGCCATCGTCTTTGCCCGCAACCGCGAGCAGGATCCCAGCCTGCGGGCGCTGGCGGCGGAAGGCCGCATGTACGCCCGCCGCCTTGAGCAGAACGCTACGCCTTAACACGCCGGGCGAGATGCACTGCGACATCGATACCGCTGCGTTCCAGAGAGACAGACTCCCCTTCCCAGGCCGCCTGACGCGTCAGGCAGGTCAGCACCCCGCCGGGGGGCATCTCTATCGCCAGCCGCGCTTCACGCTCGTTAGCGGCAATTACCGCCTCCTGCCAGCGCACCGTCCGGGCCATATTCATGGCCAGATCGTCAGCAATTTTCTCTGGCTGCCAGAGCACGCGCCCGGTGCTGCCGCTCAGGTATGCGCAGCGGGGGCGCGAGAGCGTAACCCGGCTGAAGGCCTCGATCAGTTTTTTCGCCGGTTCCGTCAGCAGTTCGCAGTGCGACGGGACGCTGACCGTCAGACGGCGGGCTTTATTGGCCCCTTTCGCCAGCGCGCGCGCCGCGACTTCCGCCATGCCGTCATCGGCACCGGCGATCACAATCTGCGTCTCGGCATTCAGGTTGGCAATATAGGTGCCGGTGCCTGCCATCAGGGTTTCTACCTGCGCGAGCGTTAACCCCATAATGGCCGTCAGGCCGTAGCCGTGCGGATAAGCCTGCTCCATCAGATCGCCACGCAGAGCCACCAGCTTAAGGGCATCAGAAAATTCGAGCGCCCCGGAGAGCACTGCCGCAGGATAGGCACCGATAGAGAGTCCGCTGACGATATCCGGCGACACGCCGCGACGCTCCAGCTCACGCGCCCAGGCGACGCCCGCGATCAGCAGCGCCAGCTGCACCGCGCGGGTGTGCTGTAGCGCCGCCGGGGAGTCGAGCGCATCCACCTCACTGGCAGCCAGCACTTCACGCGCCTGAGCCAACTCGGTTCCCGGCAGGTTTTGCAACATACCGGGATGCTGCGTCCCCTGCCCCGGAAAGGTAAACAGGATCTTCATTGTTCCTCCCATGCCCAGGGGTTCGCCGTCAGGCGCGGCCCCCGGTCGGTTTTCAGCAACGTTTTTCCATCACGTAGCCATTCGTTGAGCGCAAATCCGCCCAGCGGCGTCTCAACCTGGGTATCCGCCCGGCAGAGCGCGCCTTCAAGCTGGGTCTGCCAGCTGAGTAACACCTCGCGGGAAAGCGGCTGCGGGGCGCGGATCAGCAGATCGAGATCGCTGTCGGCGTGGATCACCGCAATGCCGGTCGCCAGCGCATAGCCGGTGCTGCCGGTTATGCCCCAGACCCAGGGCCAGGACATGCGGGAAAGCTGTACCGCCACCTGAACCGGTGGCTGAGTAATAAAGGGCGAGCGCAGCAGACTCGCTTCTGCGCTCAGCTGTTCGGGGGAGACGACGCGGGCAATCTGGTCGGGGTTAACCCAGCCTGCCGCGCGTTGCTCGCGTCTGAGGCCGCGTACCCCCACCGGGATACGCCCGTTACCATCAACATCACGCCGCACCACCACCGGCAACCCGGTGTGCCAGGCCGTATCCACCCAGGGCTCGTGGATATCCTCGAGCGCATCCCGTGTGGCAAGCCAGATCAAGTCGTGCGGGCGTAATGTTGTGGTCATGATTACATTCCTGAAGTCAGCGAGATAAACAGCGGCAGCGACAGGATACACAGGACGGAGCTTAACAGCAGCACCGCTTCCGCATCCGGAGACTGTACGCCAAAGCGGTTACCAAACACCACGCCGAAGAAGCCAGCGGACAGAGCAATCATCAGGATTGCGGTAATCGCCACCGAGCCGTGCAGACCAAAAATCAGCACGATGCCCCAGGCAATCGCCGGCTGGATCAGCAGCTTGGTGATGGTCGCGCTAATCACCATGGTGTTGATCTGCAGCTTACGGGCCGACAGGATCACGCCGGTCAGGAACAGGGCGGCGGCCGTTGCGGCCAGGCCGAGCGGTTTAATCGCGGCCAGCACCAGATCCGGCATTTTGATGCCAATCGCAGACAAAATCACACCCAGCAGTGGGCCCATCACGATGGGTTTTTTGATTGAGCGCCACATCAGAACCGGCAGCATCGCCAGGGTAGAACCACTGTTTGTACCTTCCGCACGCGCTTTTTCGCGTTCCAGAATCAGCAGACAGAACGGCGTCATCAGCACGGAACCACAGGCAATAGAAACCGCCACGGAGAGTGAGGTCGCAGAGCCTTCACCCAGCACGCTGCCCAGAATCGGCAGACCCAGCGCGGCATAGTTCGGCAGTGCCACGGTCAGGGTCAGCACGGCGGCATCCTGCGGGGACTTTTTAAAGACTTTGGTGGCGAGGAAGTAGATGGCCGCATAGGTTATCCACATCGCCAGGGTCAGGACCAGGATCAGCGGTGACTGGGCAATGATACCAGCCCAGGGGGTCTGCACTGTGGCGCTAAACAGCGCGGCGGGCAGCGCAAAATCCATCACGAAGATATTAAGCAGAGACACATTTTTGTTATCCACCATTTTGGCTTTACCGGCCCAGAAGCCGAGCAGCATGATGACAAAAATGGGTGCAAGGGCATGAACAATCACATAAGTCATAAATCACCTGTAAAAAAAGAAGTTTAAGCACTGACGCGATGGTTATTATTTTCAGGATGCAGGTTCCCTCGTGGGCGCAACGGGCGCGCCCACGGGGCATGCATCTGGCAGGTCTTTTCTTTTTGGTGTTACCAGCTGGCTCGCATACGTTCGCGTACGAGAGCTGAGCTGTGGCGATTGTCGGCACCCAGACGGCTTTTCAGCGTCGGATCCCGGCGAGCGTCATCAATGGCCTGTTGTAAGGTAGTTTTAACCAGCGCCAGATCGAGAGATGAAGGTGCGTCCGGATTGCTGATATCGAGCAGGTTTTCCAGCAGCCCCAGCGTGGCGTAGTTACTGATGTCATACGCCATTGGCGGAATGGTTGCCGCCAGTTTTTCCAGGGCCTCCACGGTACGCAGCGTGATGCGCGCGGCAGACTCTTTGCCCATCGCGTGGATTAATACGCCCTGGTCGTTAAAGGCGATCAGCCGGTTGGCCTGATAGCCGTGGGCCAGAAACGCCCCGGACATCGCTTTCCCGACGATAAGACCAATCACCGGATGGCCCGCCAGACGCGCGTTTGCATAGGCCGCAGCGGCACCGGCCAGCGCCTGGTGAATCCCAAAGCCCTCTTCGCGACGGCCATAGGCCTGGCTCGGGACATCGATCACCGCCACAATCGGGCGTTTCACCGCGCTGTCAGCATCGGCTGCGACGGTTTCACTTACCACTTTGGCCAGGGTCCAGCCCTCCAGCAGACCGACTTCACCACGTGCGGCACGCGGGTAGTGGTTGTTGGCATCCGGCACCACCGCGACAAAGCGGACCGCTTCGCCATTCAACTCGCCGTCCGCCGCCTGAACCGACGGGCAGAGCCCTTCCAGACGTTTGGCGTTCGGCGCAAGGGTTTCCAGCCAGAGCTCACCACGGCTAATTGAAGTACTCATCATTTCACCTCCCGGGCAAAGAGCGCGTGAATCTGTTCGGTATCCGCCTGTTTACGGGTGTCGAAGTTAGTCAGGCGTTCGAGATACCAGTCGTAATTGTCAGTGCGATGTTTTGCCGGTACGCCTTGCGCAATCGCGTCGTTCATCGCCGCTTTCACCGCGTTCACGCCGTCGCCCACCAGCGCATCCACCAGACCGCTTTCGTAGCGAATTTCGCCCCCGGTCATGCTCCAGATAAACGGACGGTCGCGGGAGTCGTACTCTTCAATACCCGCTTCCTGCTCGATAACCTGTGGGCCGTTGAGGCCGAGACGCGCTTCGCGAGTCACGATGAGATAGCTGCACAGCGCGGCTGCGATGGACATCCCGCCGAAGCAGCCCACGGTGCCGGCGACAATGCCGATGACCGGGGTATAGCGGCGCAGATCGACAATCGCTGCGTGGATATCGGCAATCGCCGCCAGGCCAAGATTCGCCTCCTGCAAACGTACGCCGCCGGTTTCAAGGCTTAGTACCGCCTGGGTTGGAATGCCGTTACGGTTATCTTCCGCCGCCAGTTCCAGCGCCGCCGCCATTTTGGCACCGGACACTTCGCCCATGCTGCCGCCCTGGAACGCGCCTTCAATCGCTACCACCACGGCGGGTTTGCCGTTGATGGTGCCTTTCGCCACCACCATGCCGTCATCGGCCTGCGGCACGATCCCCTGCGGCCCAAGCCACGGAGACATGATCCCTTCAAACGGATCCAGCAGTTCGCGGTAGCTGCCCTCGTCGAGCAGAGCCTGCGCACGCTGGCGCGCTTTTAGTTCGATAAAGCTGCTGTCATCACGCATGGCTCACCCCCTCAAAGACCTGTTCGATACGAATGCGCGCCACGCCCGGCGTTGCGCCAAAATCGTGAATGGTTAGCTTGCCAGCCGGCAGGCTGCTGACGGTTTGCAATCTGTTGAACAGCGCATCCCAGCGGCCACGGCTGTTATCGACGGAGGTGGTGATCTCGATAGTTAATGTCTGGCTCTGGTCGGCGGTAAATAACACCTCCATATCCCCGGAGCCCACAACGCCTGCCAGCGCTTTGCCGTTCAGGGCACGGCTGGCGGGCAGAGTTAAGGTAATTTTTTCCATAACATCCTCTTAATTCGCTAAATAAGGCGTCTCTATGCGGTCAAGGAACAGCGTGGCGGCCAGCAGGTCGGCCGCGCCGCCCGGAGAGGCATTGAGCAAGAGCATCTGTTTGTCTAATAACGCGAGCGCGCGTTGCCCCTCTGGCTGTGCGGTGCCACCTGCGGCTAATACCGCCCGGGCCCCGTCCTGCATGGCGTCTAACCCCTCCATCCCGGCGCGCGAGAGCACGCAGGTATCGGTTAACGAGGTCATGATCGCCATCAGCGCATCGAGCCGGGCATGGGCTTCGCCACTGCCGTTAAGACGGCTCAGGCGAAGCTGCGGCAGCGCCCGCTGCATAATGTGCGGAAACGCCTGCTGCGCCTCTTCGCGCGCGCCCGGCACCTGATAACGGTGGGTGGCGCGCAGCCCTTTACTGAACACTTTCGGCGCGGCGTCATCCGGCAGTTTCGCCAGCTGTGCGGCGGTATCGGCTACCGTCCGGGCTCTGGCACTGCCCCCGAGCATCGCCACGGCGCTAACCAGCAATCCCAGCGCCCAGATAGCGCCGCGGTGGGTATTTACCCCGCCGGTGGCGGCCATCATCTGCTGTTCGCCTTCGCGCCCCAGCCGACCTACGGTCTGCCGTAGCGCGATATCGGCCGGACGCTGCCAGCTTTGCAGCGCCAGCGCCTGAAACGTGGGGGTCAGGCTGTGCGCCGAACGCTCCATCAGCGCGAGCGACAGATCGTGATGCGCGCCGTTCCCCCGACTGTCCACCAGACCGGGTTTCGGGCTAAGTCGCGCTTCGTCAATCAGACACTGCGTGGCGGTTCGCGCCAGCCATTCGGCACCGCCTTCAACCTGGATCCGGGGGAGAAGTTTCATTACCAGCTCCGGAATTTCGCAGGTGGGTTGTACAGACCGCCCGACCATTCAACGAGGTCAGACACGCTGCCAGCTGCCAGCAGAGAGCGGGTGGCGTCGGTGCGGCGAATGCCCATATCTTCCGGGTAGAGCACTTTGCCACTCTGGCGCAGCTCGGCGACGCGTTTGGCGTCCACACCCAGACCGATATCGGTGATCCCCGCGACGGCCGCGACCATTGCACGACGTTCTTCAAGATCTTTGGCGCGATAGAGGTAAGCTATCCCCTCTTCCGTCAGCACGTGGGTCACGTCATCGCCGTAGATCATCACCGGCGCCAGCGGCATACCGGAGGCTTTCGCCACCTCGACGGCATCGAGTTTTTCCACGAAGGTCGGTTTAACGCCCGCCTGGAAAGTTTCGACCATCTGTACCACCAGCTTTTTACCGCGCTGCATCGGATCCGGTTCAGTGATCATGTTCAGCCAGGCCGGGGTGGCATGACGACGCCCGTGCGGGTCATGGCCCATATTGGGCGCTCCGCCGAAGCCGGAAAGACGGCCTCGGGTCACGGTTGAGGAGTTGGCATAACCATCCACCTGCAGCGTGGAGCCGATAAACATATCCACCGCGTACTGGCCTGCCAGCTGGCAGAAGGCGCGGTTAGAGCGCATGGAGCCGTCGGCACCGGTAAAGAACACGTCCGGGCGGGCACGGATATACTCTTCCATCCCCAGCTCACCGCCGAAGCAGTGCACGCTCTCCACCCAGCCGCTTTCAATCGCCGGGATCAGCGTTGGATGCGGGTTCAGCGTCCAGTGTTTACAGATTTTGCCTTTCAGGCCGAGCTGCTCGCCGTAGGTCGGCAGCAGGAGCTCAATAGCCGCAGTGTTGAAGCCAATCCCGTGGTTGAGGGATTGCACCTGATGTTCCGCGTAGATGCCTTTGATGGCCATCATCGCCATCAGGATATGTTCCTGTTTGATCAGGCGTGGGTCACGGGTGAACAGCGGTTCGATGAAGAACGGCTTATCGGCCACCACCACGAAATCAATCCAGGAGCCGGGGATATCCACGCGCGGCAGATCGCACTCGTCGTCCACCAGCTCGTTCACCTGAGCGATGACGATGCCGTCATGGAAGGCGGCGGCTTCGACCAGCGCCGGGGTATCCTCGGTGCTGGCACCTGTATAGAGGTTACCTTTACGGTCCGCTTTAAAACCGGCAATCAGCGCCACGTTCGGCGACAGATCGACATACAGGCGGGAGTAGAGTTCGATGTAGGTGTGGATGGCCCCGATCTCCAGTTGCCCATCTTCCAGCAGCTGTGAAATGCGCAGGCTTTGGGTGCCTGAGAACGAGAAATCGAGTTTGCGGGCGATGCCCTTCTCAAAAATATCCAGGTGCTCGCTGCGACCGACGCTTGGCATAATCATATGCAGATCGTGAACAACCTGCGGGTTCACTTCGGCGAGCGAACGTGAAAGAAAATCTGCCTGTTTTTGGTTATTACCTTCCAGTACGACTTTGTCGCCCGGGGCGATCAGTTTTTCCAGCATGGCGACAAGGTCGCCTGTTGGCAGTACCTTGCCCTGCACCGGGACGGAAGCCAGGCGGCGCGCTTTTTCAGTGCGACGCGTATTCCAGTTCCGGGCTGGCGTTTGCCCTGATAACATTGTTAACCTCCTGATTCAGCACATCTTTAGATTTGCTTAACGCTGAGTTAAGTGTGCCCCCTGGCGATAAAGGCATCAATTAAGCGTAGAGGGGAATCATTAGCCTGAGAGTAATAATCAAGGTAAATATTTGTGATCGGGATCAGTTCATGTTTCGGAAAACCAGGCTAAACGGGGTACAATTCGGAAGGTATCGTAAATAACAGACAATAATTAGCATCACCGTTATGACCCAAATCATTCCATCAGACTTCAACATTGCACCCGACGAGAGCGCAGAATTTGTGCCCCTGCGCGGCGTGTCGAATCGACACCTGCAGACCATGCTGCCGCGCCTCATCCGTCGTAAAGTGCTCTTTACTCCCGTCTGGCAGCGCCTTGACCTGCCGGATGATGACTTCGTTGATTTAGCCTGGAGTGAAGATCCGCTTCAGGCCCGGCACAAACCCCGGCTGGTGGTCTTTCATGGTCTGGAGGGCAGCCTGCACAGCCCCTATGCGCACGGTCTGATTGAGGCGGCAAAAGCGCGCGGCTGGCTGGGCGTCGTGATGCACTTTCGCGGATGCAGCGGCGAACCCAATCGCCAGAAACGCATCTACCACTCCGGCGAAACGGAAGATGGTACCTGGTTCTTGCGCTGGCTGGCAGAGACCCACGGCCCGGCCCCTACGGCGGCGGTGGGCTATTCGCTGGGCGGAAACATGCTCGCCTGCCTGCTGGCAAAAGAGGGCGACAATATTCCTCTGGACGCCGCCGCCATCGTCTCTGCCCCCTTTATGCTGGAACACTGCAGCTATCATATGGAGAAGGGCTTTTCGCGCGTTTATCAGCGCTATCTGCTTAACTTGCTCAAAGCCAATGCGGCACGCAAACTGAAAGCTTACCCGGATACGCTACCGGTCAGTCTGCAGCAGTTGAAGAAAGTGCGCCGCATCCGCGAATTTGACGATCTGATCACCGCCAAAATTCACGGTTTTGCCGATGCTATTGACTACTATCGCCAGTGCAGCGCCATGCCGGTGCTCAGCAAGATCACCAAACCGGTGCTGATTATTCACGCTAAAGACGATCCCTTTATGGATCATCACTCAATACCGGCACAGGAATTTTTGCCCGCTAACGTGCAGTATCAGCTAACCGAACACGGCGGACATGTGGGCTTTGTCGGCGGCACGCTGCGACGCCCCACCATGTGGCTGGAAACGCGTATCCCGGACTGGCTGACCACATACCTGGAACCCATAAGATGATTATTCCCTGGCAAGATCTGGCTCCCGAAACGCTGGATAATCTGATTGAAAGCTTTGTGTTACGCGAAGGCACCGATTATGGTGAACAGGAGCTTTCGCTTGAGCAGAAGGTCGCTGATGTCAGGCGCCAGCTGCAAAGCGGTGAGGTGCTGGTCGTGTGGTCCGAGCTGCACGAAACCGTCAACATCATGCCGCGCAATCAATTTCGCGGTTAACCGCGACCGCTTTCCATTCAGGGAGTTGCTATGTCCGCCAGACATCCGGTTATTGCCGTTACAGGGTCGAGTGGTGCGGGTACCACCACCACCAGCCTCGCCTTTCGTAAGATCTTCTCGCAGCTGCATCTGCGTGCCGCGGAAGTGGAAGGCGACAGCTTTCACCGCTACACCCGCCCTGAGATGGACATGGCCATCCGCAAGGCCCGGGATATGGGCAAACACATCAGCTACTTTGGCCCGGATGCCAACGACTTTGGCCTGCTGGAGCAAACCTTCGCCGAATACGGGCGAAGCGGCACCGGCCAGGCGCGCAAATACCTGCACACCTATGACGAAGCGGTACCCTGGAACCAGGTGCCGGGCACCTTCACTCCCTGGCAGCCGCTGCCGGAGCCTACCGACGTGCTGTTTTATGAAGGCCTGCATGGTGGCGTAGTCACGCCGCAACACGACGTGGCGCGCCATGTCGATCTGCTGGTGGGCGTGGTACCGATTGTGAACCTGGAGTGGATCCAGAAGCTGACGCGGGATACCAGCGAACGCGGCCACTCCCGCGAGGCGGTGATGGACTCCGTGGTGCGCTCGATGGAGGATTACATTAACTTCCTGACGCCGCAGTTTTCCCGCACCCATATCAACTTCCAGCGCGTCCCGACCGTGGATACCTCAAATCCCTTTGCCGCTAAAGGCATTCCGTCGCTCGACGAGAGCTTTGTGGTGATCCATTTCCGCAATCTGGACAATATCGATTACCCCTGGCTGCTGGCGATGCTGCAGGGTTCGTTTATTTCGCACATCAATACACTGGTGGTCCCGGGCGGGAAGATGGGGCTGGCGATGGAGTTAATCATGACGCCGCTGGTGCAGCGGTTGATGGAAGGCAAGAAGATCGATTGAGGTTTAGTTGCCTGTGGGAGAGGGCCGGGGTGAGGGCATCAGACCGCATGATGCCCCACAACATTACGCCTCGATCACTTCATACGAATGGGTAATCTTGACTGCTTTCTCCAGCATCAGCGCCACGGAGCAGTACTTCTCTGCTGAGAGGTCCACCGCGCGGGAGACCGCCGCGTCTTTCAGCTCTTTGCCGGTCACCACGAAGTGAAGGTTGATATGGGTGAACAGGCGCGGCGCCTCTTCACGACGCTCTGAGGTCAGTTTGACTTCGCAGTCGGTCACATCGTGACGCCCTTTTTGCAGGATAGACACCACGTCGATTGCGCTGCATCCGCCAGCCGCCATCAGGACAACTTCCATCGGGCTTGGCGCTTTGTCACCGGAGTTGCCATCCATCAAAATCTGGTGCCCGGAAGCCGACTCACCGAGGAACGTTAACCCTTCAACCCATTTCACACGTGCTTGCATTTTTATTAACTCCAGGATTGCATTTTTCCTGACAGATTACGCGCCAGCAACAATTCTGACAACGGAAGTCGACCTGCATCAAGCTGAAGCGAGACACCAGGAGACAGGCGGCAAAAGCTATGCTAAAACAGTCGAGATGCTACAGTAATACATTGACGTTGCACATGTATGCAGAGGACATCACACATTACAGGCTGCTAATTATTGTGACAGCCCGTCCCCAGGCAGGGGAAAGAATTCGATTGCAACCCCAGAGTACAGGTACACAGCCAGACTCTGGAGACAGCTTATAACAGAGGATAACAGCGCATGGTGCTTGGCAAACCGCAAACAGACCCGACTCTCGAATGGTTCTTGTCTCATTGCCATATTCATAAGTACCCATCGAAGAGCACGCTGATTCACCAGGGTGAAAAAGCGGAAACGTTGTATTACATCGTCAAAGGCTCAGTGGCAGTGCTGATCAAAGATGAAGAAGGCAAAGAGATGATCCTCTCTTACCTGAATCAGGGAGACTTTATCGGCGAACTGGGCCTGTTTGAAGAAGGTCAGGAGCGTAGCGCCTGGGTGCGTGCAAAAACGGCCTGTGAAGTGGCTGAGATCTCTTATAAGAAATTCCGCCAGCTGATTCAGGTGAACCCGGATATCCTGATGCGCCTCTCTTCGCAGATGGCTCGCCGTCTGCAGGTCACGTCCGAGAAGGTAGGTAACCTCGCCTTCCTCGACGTAACCGGCCGCATCGCCCAAACCTTACTGAACCTGGCGAAACAGCCAGACGCCATGACCCACCCGGACGGTATGCAAATTAAAATTACCCGTCAGGAAATTGGTCAGATCGTCGGATGTTCTCGTGAGACAGTGGGTCGTATCCTGAAAATGCTGGAAGATCAAAACCTGATTTCTGCCCATGGTAAAACCATCGTGGTTTACGGAACACGTTAATTCCGCTAAAACGGCGTGGCATCACACGATGACACGCCGTTTTTGTCTCTATCCCCATGTGGCGCAGGCTCATCTATCACCCGGAAGTTAACTACGCACTGCGGCAAACCCTGGTGTTGTGTCTCCCCGTGGCTGTGGGTTTGATCCTCGGACATCTGCAACAAGGCCTCCTCTTCTCCCTCGTTCCTGCCTGCTGCAATATTGCCGGTCTGGATACACCGCATAAACGCTTTTTTAAACGCCTGACGATTGGCGGGTGCCTGTTCGCCGGCTGTAGCCTGGCCGTACAGCTGCTGCTGGCCCGGGATATTCCGCTGCCGCTCATTCTGACCGCGCTGGCGATGACGCTGGGGGTCACGGCTGAGATCAGCGCCCTGCATGCCCGACTGCTGCCCGCCTCGCTGATTGCAGCCATCTTTACCCTGAGTCTGGCGGGGAACATGCCGGTCTGGGAGCCGCTGCTCCTCTATACGCTGGGCACCCTCTGGTACGGGCTGTTTAACTGGTTCTGGTTCTGGATGTGGCGCGAACAGCCGCTGCGCGAATCGCTGAGCGTGCTCTATCAACAGCTGGCAGATTATTGCGAAGCGAAATACACCCTGCTGACGCAGCACACCGATCCTGAAAAATCGCTGCCGCCGCTGCTGGCCCGTCAGCAGAAGGTAGTGGATCTGATCGGCCTCTGTTATCAGCAGCTGCATATGCTGGCGGCCAACAGAAATCATGAATACAAACGCCTGCTGCGTACCTTCCAGGTGGGGCTGGATTTGCAGGAGCACATCTCCGTCAGCCTGCATCACCCGAAGGAGGTGCAAAAGCTGGTGGAGCGCAGCCACGCCGAAGCGGTGATCCGCTGGAACGCGCAGACCGTGGCGGCCCGTCTGCGGGTGTTGGCTGACGACATTCTCTATCATCGCTACCCCACCCGTTTCACCATGGACAAGCAGCTCGGCGCGCTGGAGAAAATCGCCCGCCAGCACCCGGAAAACCCGGTGGGTCAGTTCTGCGCCTGGCACTTCAGCCGTATTGCCCGGGTGCTGCGCACGCAGCGTCCGCTCTACCCGCGCGACCTGATGGCAGATAAGCAGAAACGCCTGCCGCTGATCCCCGCCCTGCGAAGCTACCTGTCGCTGAAGTCTGCCGCCCTGCGTAACGCGGCGCGCATCAGCGTGATGCTGAGTATCGCCAGCCTGATGGGGGTGGCGCTGCACCTGCCGAAACCCTACTGGATCTTAATGACCGTGCTGCTGGTGACGCAAAACGGCTACAGCGCGACGCGGGTGCGTATTCTCCACCGGGCGGCCGGCACCCTGGCGGGGCTGGTTATCGCCGGCGTCACCCTGCACTTCCACGTTCCGGAAGGTTACACCCTGGCCGGAATGCTGGTGGTGACCCTGGGGAGCTACCTGATCATTCGCAAAAGCTACGGCTGGGCGACGGTGGGCTTTACGGTCACGGCGGTATATACCCTGCAGCTGCTGACCCTGAACGGTGAGCAGTTTATTATCGCCCGCCTGGCCGATACCCTGATTGGCTGCCTGATTGCCTTCGGGGGGATGGTCTGGCTGTGGCCGCAGTGGCAGAGCGGGCTGTTGCGCCAGAATGCCCACGACGCGCTGGAGGCCGACCAGGAGGCCATTCGCCTGATCCTCAGCGACGATCCGCAGCCGACGCCGCTGGCCTGGCAGCGCATGAAGGTCAACCAGGCGCACAACGCCCTGTTCAACTCCCTCAACCAGGCGATGCAGGAGCCGGGCTTTAATTCGGCCTATCTCGCGGATATGAAGCTGTGGGTGACGCACAGCCAGTTTATCGTCGAGCATATCAACGCGATGACGACCCTGGCCCGGGAACATACGATGCTGACGCCAGACCTGGCGCAGCGCTATCTGCAGTCGTGTGAAATTGCGCTGCAACGCTGTCAGCAGCGTCTGGAGTATGACGCGCCGGGCGAGAGCGGGGACAGCAATATTCTGGAAGCGCCAGAGACCCTGACGCAGGGCCCCATGAGCACGCTGGAGCAGCATCTGCAGCGCGTCCTGGGGCATCTGAACACCATGCACACCATCTCGTCAGTGGCATGGCGTCAGCGTCCGCATCATGGGATCTGGTTGATCCGACGTTTGAAACGGACATCCTATTAAGCTTTTTTGCCCGGCGGCGCTACGCTTGCACGGGCCTACGCCTGAACCACGCGCTTAACCGCCTGCGCAAAGCGGTTCATCCCTTCGTCGATATCCTCGCTCTCCACCAGCAGCGACGGTGCAAAGCGCATCACGTCCGGTCCGGCGTTAAGCACCATCGCCCCTTCACTGGCGGCGGCGTAGAGGAAATCACGCGCCCGGCCTTTGTATTGCGGCTTCAGCTCGGCACCAATCAACAGCCCCATGCCGCGAATATCGCTGAAGACATCATATTCGGCATCGATCTGCTGGAGGTGCTTCACAAACTGCTCGCGCTTCGTGTTGACGCCGCTCAGCACCTCCGGCGTATTGATGATGTCGAAGGCCGCGCCGGCTACCGCACAGGCCAGCGGATTACCGCCGTAGGTGGAGCCGTGAGAGCCCACGTGGAACGCCGAGGCGATATCCTGGGTGGTGAGCACCGCGCTGACCGGGAAACCGCCGCCGAGCGCTTTGGCGCTGGTGAGGATGTCCGGCGTGACGCCATAGTGCATGTAGGCAAACAGATCCCCGGTACGGCCCATGCCGCTCTGTACTTCATCAAACACCAGCAGGGCCTGGTGCTGATCGCACAGCTCGCGCAGCCCCTGCAGGAATTCCGGGGTCGCCGCCATTACGCCGCCTTCACCCTGAATTGGCTCCACCACCACCGCGCAGGTGTGATCGTCCATCACCGCTTTCACCGCATGCAGATCGTTAAACGGGACGTGAATAATGTCGGCCGGTTTTGGGCCAAAGCCATCGGAATATTTTGGCTGACCGCCCACGGTCACGGTAAACAGCGAACGGCCATGGAAGGCGTTGTGGAAGGCGATGATTTTGGTTTTAAACGGGCTGTGGCGGGTGGAAGCGTAGTAGCGTGCCAGCTTAAAGGCCGTTTCGTTGGCTTCGGTGCCGGAGTTCATAAACAGCACACGCTCGGCAAAGGTGGCGTCGATAATTTTACGCCCCAGACGCAGCGCGGGTTCGTTGGTAAAGACGTTGCTGGTGTGCCACAGGGTTTCGCCCTGAGTTTTGAGCGCCTCGACCAGCGCCGGGTGGCAGTGGCCTAACGCCGTCACCGCAATGCCGCCCGCAAAATCAATGTACTCTTTACCCTGCTGATCCCAGACGCGGCTGCCTTTCCCCTTCACCGGGATAAACTCGGCCGGTGCATAAATTGGCAGGATAACTTCATCGAATGTTGCGCGCGTAATTGCAGATTGTTCAGTTGCCATGTAACCCCACCCTTTTTTAAGCAAGAAGCAGAAGTGAAAATATAATCACGAAATATGCTTAAAAAATCACTTTATGGCAACTAAAAATCAACGATGGAGGAAATTAGCCAGCAGCTGGTGGCCCTGCTCGCTGAGAATGCTTTCCGGGTGGAACTGCACTCCTTCCAGATCCCATTCCCGGTGGCGGATACCCATGATCTCCCGGGTCTCGCTCCAGGCGGTGACTTCAAAGCAGTCGGGTAAGGTAGGCGGATCAATAACAAGGGAGTGATAGCGGGTCACGGTCAGGGGATTATTCAAGCCCGAGAAGACCCCCGTACCGGTGTGCGTGACGGGAGAGGTTTTACCGTGCATCACTTTGGCGGCACGGACAATGGTCGCGCCAAAGACCTGGGCGATGGCCTGATGTCCGAGACAGACGCCGAGGATCGGCAACCTCCCGGCATAGTGCTGGATCACCGCCAGCGAGATCCCGGATTCATCCGGCGTGCAGGGTCCGGGAGAGATGACGATTTTTTGCGGGTTCAGCGCCGCGACATCCTCCAGAGAGAGCACATCGTTGCGCCGGACCACCACCTCCGCCCCCAGCTCGCAAAAATACTGGTACAGGTTCCAGGTGAAGGAATCGTAGTTATCAATCAGCAGAATCATGGCGGCTCCCGAAAAAATGGCCGCCCTATTCTACTCAGTTTCCCGGGCTTCGCTTACCACTTTGCTGAAGATTGTGTTCAGCGCGCTCAGATCGCCCATCGCACCGCTCTGGTTGGCCTGCGCCCACGCCTCCGGGTCGATACCGCGCCAGTCGAGCTGATACCCGGCATGGATCGCCAGCTGTTCAAAGAAGATGCGCTGAACAATGCCGTTACCGATGCGGAACGGATGCAGGACGTTGATTTCGCAATAGTAGTGGCTGAGGCGGTTAATAAAATCCGCTTTCTCCAGCCCGACGAGATATCCCTCTTCCTCCAGATCCTGCATCAGGGCATTGCCCTCTTTTTCGATATAGGCGAAGTGGCAGAACCGGGTATCCCCCTGATAAATATCCATTTCACGAATATCTCCCGCCCAGTCGAAAATATCCTGGTAGAGATGCTGATGGATGGCGCACAGGTGCGGCAGACCGCGTAACAGCGGCCCGAGGCTCAGGGTGGCGGCACGCAGCGCGGTAAATTCATAGGCCGCCTGCGCAAGGCGTTCGGCCTGACGAATGCCCAGCCGGTTACGCATCACGTTCAGTTCCGGGTAGAGATAAGGGTCGCGATCGTTGCCGTATTTATCGCTCATGCTGCCTCCCTAATTCCTCAAGACGAAGCTGCGCCTCTTCTGCGCTGAGCGTGACTAACGGACTGTCGACCCCTTCAAGGCGGCGGCTGGCCTGGAAATTCGTGTTTCGCTGCTGTTCCCAAAGACGGGATTTTTGTTTTTCAGTGAGTTTTTTCACCTGTTACCTCCCTGGTTGTGCTCGTGTTGCCACAAGTATAAGCAGCAAACTGCGGTTTCGCAGGAAGGTAAAGGCAACGCGGACAATGGCTGCCCGCGCTATCAGGGATTAAGGCAGGACTTTCGCAGAGAGGATAACTACCGGTTTTGTCGGCACATTCTGGTAAGGACCGACGTCGTGAGTCTGTACCTGAGAGATTTTATCGGCCACATCCATGCCTTTCACAACTTTACCAAATACCGCATAGCCAAAATCACGCTGGCCGTGGTCGAGGAAGGCGTTATCCGCCACGTTGAGGAAGAACTGGCTGGTGGCGCTGTCTTTATCGGCAGTACGCGCCATGGAGATAGTGCCGCGGCTGTTGCGCAGGCCGTTATCCGCTTCGTTCTTGATTGGCGGGTTCGGCTGTTTCTGCTGCATCTGCTCGTTGAAGCCACCGCCCTGCAGCATAAAGCCCGGGATCACGCGGTGGAAGGTGGTGCCGTTGTAAAAACCGCTGTTCACATAATCGAGGAAGTTTTTCACCGAAACGGGGGCTTTCTGACTGTTCAGTTCCAGCTCAATGTTACCGGCAGAGGTGGTCAACAGAACGTGCGGGTCTCCTTTGGCTGCCAGCGCAGCAGGAGAGAGGGCTGAGAGCGCGAGTACAGCCGCAACAGCCGCCAGGGTTGATTTGAGCATGAGAATTCCTTAACAAAGCGCAGTAAAGAAAGCGAATGGCTTGATTCTAAAGAGCAGTATGAATCCAGGCCAGCCATTTACCTAATTTTACGCATTTGAAACAGATGTAACCGTCGGGCAAACTGACACCACGGACTTTAACGTGATCTAAATCACACTAAAAACTGCAATTTTCGTTTAATTAATCATAAAAGATTTAATTAGATCACATTCACACTTAAAATCTGGCCGCTTGCAGCGCCCTTAGCGCGCTTTACCTTTCTATTCACAGGCCAGTCATGACTAACAGCAATCGTATCAAGCTCACATGGATCAGCTTCTTCTCCTACGCCCTTACCGGTGCGTTGGTGATCGTCACCGGGATGGTGATGGGAAATATCGCAGATTATTTCAACCTGCCCGTTTCCAGCATGAGTAACACCTTCACCTTCCTGAATGCCGGGATCCTGATCTCCATCTTCCTGAACGCCTGGCTGATGGAAATCGTTCCCCTGAAAACGCAGCTGCGTTTCGGCTTTGTGCTGATGGTTGCCGCGGTGGCGGGCCTGATGCTCAGCCACAGCATCGCCCTGTTCTCTGCCGCCATGTTTGTACTCGGGCTGGTCAGCGGGATCACCATGTCCATCGGTACGTTCCTTATTACCCACATGTATGAAGGTCGTCAGCGCGGCGCGCGTCTGCTGTTCACCGACTCCTTCTTCAGCATGGCAGGGATGATTTTCCCGATGGTGGCCGCGGCGCTGCTGGCCCGCAGCATTGAGTGGTACTGGGTTTACGCCTGCATCGGCCTGGTCTATGTGGCGATTTTTGTCCTGACCTTCGGCTGTGACTTCCCGGTGCTCGGCAAAAAAGCCCAGACCACCCACGAGACGGTGGTGAAAGAGAAGTGGGGTATCGGCGTGCTGTTCCTCTCCGTTGCCGCCCTGTGCTACATCCTCGGCCAGCTGGGCTTTATCTCCTGGGTGCCGGAGTATGCCAAAGGTCTGGGAATGAGCCTGAACGATGCTGGTCAGCTGGTGAGTGATTTCTGGATGTCGTATATGTTCGGCATGTGGGCGTTCAGCTTTATCCTGCGTTTCTTCGACTTGCAGCGGATCCTCACCGTGCTGGCCGGCGCCGCCACCGTGCTGATGTACCTGTTCATCAACGGTTCGCCGGAACATATGCCGTGGTTTATCCTGACGCTGGGCTTCTTCTCCAGCGCCATTTACACCTCGATCATTACCCTGGGCTCCCTGCAGACCAAAGTCGCCTCGCCAAAACTGGTTAACTTCGTGCTGACCTGCGGCACCATCGGCACCATGCTGACCTTCGTGGTCACTGGCCCGATTGTGGCCCACAGCGGCCCGCTGGCGGCGTTACACACCGCTAACGGCCTCTATGCTGTAGTGTTCGTGATGTGTCTGGTGCTGGGCTTCGTGACCCGCCACCGCCAGCACAACACCGCGGCAGCGTCTCACTAATCCCTCACGCCCCTTCGCTTCGTGCAGAGGGGCTGTTTCGGGTAAAGCTCACCTCTTCTCCCCCGTTATCCATCTGGATCCACGTCTGCGCCAGCTGCGTGGTGGCAATCACCCTCCCCTGACGAATCGACCAGCGTACCGGCACCTGACACCGCACCGCATCAAAGCCCGTCTCCGCAGGCAGGATCACCAGGTTAGCCGGGTTGCCCGTTTCGATACCGTAATCGCTCAGGCCAAAAGTACGCGCGCTGTTGTGAGTGATCAGGTCAAGACCGCTGTCGATCTGCTGATAGCCCATCATCTGGCAGACGTGCAGCCCCATATGCAGGACCTGAAGCATATTGCCGGTGCCCAGCGGATACCAGGGGTCAAACACGTCGTCATGGCCGAAGCAGACGTTAATCCCCGCCTCCAGCAGCTCCTTCACGCGGGTGATGCCCCGCCGCTTTGGATAGTCGTCAAAGCGCCCCTGCAGATGAATATTCACCAGCGGATTGGCCACAAAGTTAATCCCGGAGAGCTTCAGCAGACGGAACAGCCGCGAGGTATAAGCCCCGTTGTAGGAGTGCATCGCGGTGGTATGGCTGGCGGTGACCCGCGGGCCGATACCGGCCTCATACGCCAGCGTCGCCACCGTTTCGACAAACCGCGACTGCTCGTCGTCGATTTCATCGCAGTGAATATCCAGCGGCCGGTCGTACTTCTTCGCCAGGTCAAAGGCGATGTGCAGCGACTGCACGCCGTACTCGCGGGTGAATTCGAAGTGCGGGATGGCGCCCACCACGTCGGCCCCCAGCCGTAACGCCTCCTCCAGCAGAGCGGCACCGTTGGGATAAGAGAGGATCCCCTCCTGCGGGAAGGCAACGATTTGCAGCTCGACCCACGGGGCTACCTCCTGCTTCACCTCCAGCATCGCCTTCAGGGCGGTAAGGGTAGGGTCGGAGACATCCACATGGGTACGCACAAACTGAATGCCGTTGGCGATCTGCCACTTCAGGGTCTGCCACGCCCGGGCTTTGACATCCTCATGGCTGAGCAGCGCCTTGCGCTCCGCCCAGCGTTCGATGCCCTCAAACAGCGTACCGGACTGGTTCCAGTTCGGCTCACCCGCGGTCTGGGTGGTATCGAGATGAATATGCGGCTCGATAAACGGCGGAAGGGCCAGCCCCCCGCGCGCGTTTAATACTTCATAGCTCTCGCTGTGCCCGTCACCCGTCGGGGCGATCTCGCCAAAACGACCGTTCTCAATAGCCAGCTGCCATAGTCCGTCCCGACCCGGTAACCGGACGTTCTGGATAAGCCAAAGCGGTGCTGTAGACATCATATTCTCCCGACAAAGAGGGCTGAAATTAAGGAGTAGCGGATTTTAAAGATTAGCGCCCTAATTTGTACACAAAATCGGCTATCACGAAAAGCCTGCTATTTCCGCCACTTAGAAAAAACCTGACAAATCAGCAATATACTCACTAAGGAGTAGGTGAAGGCGTATTTGATTTGCATCAATAAGCGGCTTTGCTGAATCGTTAAGGTAGGTGGTAATAGAAAAGAAATCGAGGCAAAAATGAGCAAAGTCAGACTCGCGATTATCGGTAACGGCATGGTCGGTCACCGCTTTATTGAGGATCTTCTTGATAAAGCCGATGCCGCCCAGTTCGAGATTACCGTGTTCTGTGAAGAACCCCGTAAGGCGTACGACCGCGTGCACCTCTCCTCCTATTTCTCTCACCACACCGCCGAAGAGCTCTCTCTGGTGCGCGAAGGTTTTTACGAGAAACATGGCGTGAAGGTGCTGGTGGGCGAACGCGCTATCACTATCAACCGTCAGGAAAAAGTGATTCATTCCAGTGCGGGACGCACGGTTTTTTACGACAAACTGATCATGGCGACTGGCTCTTACCCGTGGATCCCACCGATCAAAGGGTCAGAAACTCAGGACTGCTTCGTCTATCGCACCATTGAAGATCTCAACGCCATCGAATCCTGCGCCCGTCGCAGCAAACGCGGCGCGGTGGTTGGCGGCGGTCTGCTCGGCCTCGAAGCCGCTGGCGCGCTGAAAAACTTAGGCGTTGAAACCCACGTCATCGAATTTGCCCCGATGCTGATGGCAGAGCAGCTCGACCACATGGGTGGCGATCAGCTCAAACGCAAAATTGAGAGCATGGGTGTGAAAGTTCACACCAGTAAAAACACCAAAGAGATCGTGCAGGAAGGTACCGAGGCGCGTAAAACCATGCGCTTTGCCGACGGCAGCGAGCTGGAAGTCGACTTCATCGTCTTCTCCACCGGTATTCGCCCGCGCGACAAGCTGGCCACCCAGTGCGGCCTGGCGGTTGCCCAGCGCGGCGGCATCATGATCAACTCCACCTGCCAGACCTCCGATCCGGATATCTACGCGATCGGCGAGTGCGCCAGCTGGGAAAATCACGTCTACGGTCTGGTTGCGCCAGGCTACAAAATGGCGCAGGTCGCCGTTGACCATATCCTCGGCAATGAAAACGCCTTCGAAGGCGCAGACATGAGCGCCAAGCTGAAGCTGCTGGGCGTTGACGTGGGCGGTATCGGCGATGCGCACGGTCGCACGCCAAACTCCCGCAGCTATGTCTATCTCGATGAAAGCAAAGAAGTTTATAAACGTCTTATCGTCAGCCCGGATAACAAGACCCTGCTCGGTGCTGTGCTGGTGGGTGATACCAGCGATTTCGGCAACCTGCTGCAGCTGGTGCTGAACGCCATTGAACTGCCGGAAAACCCGGACGCGCTGATCCTGCCTGCCCACGCTGGCAGCGGTAAGCCTTCGATTGGTGTCGATAAACTGCCCGACAGCGCGCAGATTTGCTCCTGCTTCGATGTCACCAAAGGCATGCTGATCTCCGCCATCAACAAAGGTTGCCACACCGTGGCGGCGCTGAAGGCCGAAACCAAAGCCGGTACCGGCTGCGGCGGTTGTATCCCGCTGGTCACCCAGGTACTCAACGCCGAGCTGGCGAAACAGGGTATCGAAGTGAACAACAACCTGTGCGAGCATTTCGCTTACTCTCGCCAGGAGTTGTACCACCTGATCCGCGTGGAAGGCATCAAATCCTTCGACGAGCTGCTGCAGAAACATGGCCAGGGTTACGGGTGTGAAGTCTGCAAACCAACCGTCGGTTCTCTGCTGGCCTCCTGCTGGAATGAGTACGTGCTCAAGCCGCAGCATACCCCGCTGCAGGACACCAACGACAACTTCCTGGCCAACATCCAGAAAGACGGGACTTACTCGGTCATCCCACGCTCTGCCGGGGGTGAAATCACGCCGGAAGGTCTGGTGGCGGTGGGCCGTATCGCCCGTGAATTTAACCTGTACACCAAAATTACCGGTTCCCAGCGTATCGGCCTGTTCGGCGCGCAGAAAGACGACCTGCCGGAAATCTGGCGTCAGCTGATTGAAGCCGGCTTCGAAACCGGTCATGCCTATGCCAAAGCGCTACGTATGGCGAAAACCTGCGTGGGCAGCACCTGGTGCCGTTACGGCGTGGGCGACAGCGTCGGCTTCGGCGTCGAGCTGGAAAACCGCTACAAAGGCATCCGTACCCCGCACAAAATGAAGTTCGGCGTCTCCGGCTGTACCCGTGAATGTGCTGAAGCCCAGGGTAAAGATGTGGGTATCATCGCGACCGAGAAAGGCTGGAACCTGTACGTGTGTGGTAACGGCGGGATGAAGCCGCGTCATGCGGATCTGCTGGCAGCGGATATCGACCGTGAAACGCTGATCAAGTACCTCGACCGCTTCATGATGTTCTACATCCGTACTGCGGACAAACTGACCCGTACCGCGCCGTGGCTGGATAACCTGGAAGGCGGCATCGACTACCTCAAGTCCGTCATCATCAACGACAAACTTGGCCTGAACGCGACGCTGGAAGAAGAGATGGCGCGCCTGCGTGACGCCGTGATTTGTGAATGGACTGAAACCGTCAACACCCCGGCGGCACAGGTTCGCTTCAAACACTTTATCAACAGCACCCAGCGCGACCCGAGCGTGCAGGTGGTGCCAGAGCGCGAGCAGCATCGCCCGGCGACACCTTATGAACGCATTCCGGTCATGCTGGTGGAGGAAAACGTATGAGCCAGTGGGTCAACATCTGCAACATCGACGAGATCCTGCCTGCCACCGGCGTGTGCGCGCTGTTAGGTCATGAGCAGGTTGCCATTTTCCGTCCGCGCCACGACGAACAGGTTTTTGCCATCAGCAATATCGACCCGTTCTTCGAAGCCAGCGTACTCTCCCGCGGGATCATCGCTGAACATCAGGGCGAGCTGTGGGTTGCCAGCCCGCTGAAAAAGCAGCGTTTCCGCCTGAGCGACGGCCACTGCATGGAAGATGAGAGCCACTCCGTGAAGCACTATGACGTTCGCGTCAAAGACGGCAAGGTGCAGCTGCGGGGCTGATTAATACGGGGGCGCAACGCCCCCGCTATGTTTTTTTATTTTGATTTTGTAGGCCCGGCAAGCACAGCGCCGCCGGGCGATTGCCGGATGGCGAAGCAAGCTTCTTATCCGGCCTACGCTTTACTTTTTAGCTTTTCTTTTTCATTACTCAGGATAATCAAACCATGTTTACAGACACTATCAATAAGTGTGCGGCTAACGCTGCGCGTATTGCGCGCCTCAGTAAAGACAGTCCTCTCGGGTTCTGGATCAGCTCCGCCATGGCGGGGGCCTATGTCGGGTTGGGGATTATTTTAATTTTCACCCTCGGCAATCTGCTCGATCCCTCCGTTCGTCCGCTGGTGATGGGTGCCACCTTTGGCATCGCCCTGACGCTGGTGATTATCGCCGGTTCTGAGCTGTTCACCGGTCACACCATGTTCCTGACGCTGGGCGTCAAGGCGGGCACCATTACTCAGGGCCAGATGTGGGCGATCCTGCCGCAAACCTGGCTCGGCAATCTGGTAGGCTCGGTGTTTGTTGCCCTGCTCTACAGCTGGGGCGGCGGTAGCCTGCTGCCGGTGGATACCAGCCTCGTGCACACCGTCGCGCTGGCCAAAACCACCGCACCGGCAATGGTGCTGTTCTTCAAGGGCGCGCTCTGTAACTGGCTGGTCTGCCTGGCGATCTGGATGGCAATCCGTACCGAAGGTGCTGCGAAATTTATCGCCATCTGGTGGTGCCTGCTGGCCTTTATCGCCTCCGGCTACGAACACTCCGTTGCCAACATGACGCTGTTCGCGCTCTCCTGGTTCGGCCATCACAGCGAAGCCTATACGCTGTCAGGTATCGGCCATAACCTGTTGTGGGTAACCCTTGGCAATACCCTTTCTGGGGTTGTATTTATGGGTTGGGGTTACTGGTATGCTACCCCTAAAGCGGAGCGTCCGACTCCGGCTACCATCGCAACCGTTCAGGCGAAAGCTAACCCGTAAGAAGAGGTAATGTCGTGGATCACCTGCCAATATTCTGTCAATTACGCCATCGCGACTGCCTGCTCGTGGGGGGTGGTGATGTCGCTGAACGCAAAGCCCGCCTGCTGTTAGAGGCAGGTGCCCGACTTACCGTCAATGCCCTCGACTTCGCCCCGCAATTCACCGTGTGGGCACAGGAAGGAATGCTCACCCTCGTCGAGGGTGAGTTCCAGGAAACGCTGCTCGATACCTGCTGGCTGACCATTGCCGCCACCGACGACGATGCGGTTAACCAACGCGTCAGCGACGCCTGCGAAGCGCGACGCATCTTCTGCAACGTGGTGGATGCGCCGAAAGAGGCGAGCTTTATTATGCCGTCGATTATCGACCGCTCCCCGCTG
The DNA here is from genome assembly GCF_036780805.1 of Leclercia sp. Taxonomy (NCBI): domain Bacteria; kingdom Pseudomonadati; phylum Pseudomonadota; class Gammaproteobacteria; order Enterobacterales; family Enterobacteriaceae; genus Leclercia; species Leclercia sp. The sequence goes on from NZ_DAIQCE010000005.1 coordinate 63,711, forward strand.
ATGGTCGCCGTCTCCTCCGGCGGGACGTCGCCTGTGCTGGCGCGTCTGCTGCGCGAAAAGCTGGAAGCGATCCTGCCTCAGCATCTGGGCCAGGTGGCTCACTATGCAGGGCAGCTGCGCTCGCGCGTGAAAAAGCAGTTCGCCACCGTCGGCGAGCGCCGCCGCTTCTGGGAAAAATTCTTCGTGAACGACCGGCTGGCGCAGTCGCTGGCGAATCAGGATCGGAAAGCCGTGGATGAAACCACCGAGCAGCTGATCAATGCCCCACTCGATCACCGGGGCGAAGTGGTGCTGGTGGGCGCAGGTCCGGGCGATGCTGGCCTGTTAACCCTGAAAGGGCTGCAGCAGATCCAGCAGGCGGATATCGTGATCTATGACCGTCTGGTTTCCGACGACATCATGAATCTGGTGCGTCGCGATGCGGATCGGGTGTTTGTTGGCAAACGTGCCGGGTACCACTGCGTACCCCAGGAAGAGATTAACCAGATCCTGCTGCGTGAAGCGCAAAAGGGTAAACGCGTGGTGCGTCTGAAAGGCGGCGATCCCTTTATCTTCGGGCGCGGCGGCGAGGAGCTGGAGACCCTGTGCGAGGCGGGTATTCCGTTCTCGGTGGTGCCGGGCATTACCGCCGCCTCCGGCTGTTCTGCCTATTCCGGCATTCCGCTGACGCATCGTGACTACGCCCAGAGCGTGCGCCTGGTCACCGGCCACCTGAAAACCGGCTGCGAGCTGGACTGGCATAACCTGGCCGCAGAGAAACAGACCCTGGTGTTCTATATGGGGCTGAACCAGGCGGCGACCATTCAGGCTAAGCTGCTTGAACACGGCATGGAGGCGGAAATGCCGGTTGCACTGGTGGAGAACGGAACCTCGATTAAACAGCGCGTGGTCAGTGGCGTCTTAACCCAGCTGGGCGATCTGGCGCAGCAGGTTGAAAGCCCGGCGCTGATCGTAGTAGGCCGCGTCGTTGCGCTGCGTGACCAGCTCAACTGGTTTTCAAACCACTAAATCAGACTGAACATATTCCCCGCAAAATGAGTAGTCCTGTTATGGACTACTCCTCTCTTACCTCTGTCGATAACATACCTCCCGCGAAAGCACATTTTCTATATATTCCCTCATGTTACAGACAAGGAAGCGTTATGTTCAAACTGGCAAAGATTGCCCTGGTCGCAGGCATCTTAACGACCCTGACGGCGTGCACCGGCCACGTGCAAAACACCAAAAATAACTGCAGCTACGACTACCTGCTGCATCCGGCGATCTCTATTTCCAAGATCATCGGTGGCTGTGGCCCGGCAGCAAATCAGTAAGCATTTTTCAGGCATAAAAAAACCGGGGATTCCCCGGTTTTTTTATTAGTGCGAGCATCGCTGCCTGATGCCCTCACCCTGGCCCTCTCCCACAGGGAGAGGGTACAAACCCTAAAAACGGTAACCATGTTACCGTTTTACATTTACCTACGGCTTCGCCACAAACCCAATCGCTTCGTACACCGCTTTCAGCGTTTCGGAGGCGCGCGCGCTGGCTTTCTCGGCGCCGTCTTTCATCACCTTCTGCAGGAAGGCTTCATCGTTGCGGAACTGGTTGTAGCGCGCCTGCAGCTCGGTCAGCATGCCGGAGACTGCATCCGCCACTTCACCTTTCAGATGGCCGTACATTTTGCCTTCGAAGTGCTGCTCCAGCTCCGGAATGCTCTGACCGGTGACGCCAGAGAGAATATCCAGCAGGTTAGAAACGCCCGCTTTATTCTGCACGTCGTAACGCACCACAGGCGGCTCGTCAGAGTCGGTGACCGCACGCTTGAGCTTCTTGACCACCGCTTTTGGATCTTCCAGCAGGCCGATCACGTTGTTGCGGTTATCGTCCGACTTGGACATCTTTTTGGTCGGCTCGAGCAGGGACATCACGCGAGCACCGGATTTCGGAATGAACGGCTCAGGCACCTTGAAGACGTCGCCGTAAATCGCATTAAAGCGCTGGGCAATATCGCGGCTCAGCTCCAGGTGCTGCTTCTGATCTTCACCCACCGGCACTTGGTTGGTCTGATACAGCAGGATGTCAGCCGCCATCAGGACCGGATAGTCAAACAGACCGGCGTTGATGTTTTCAGCGTAACGGGAAGATTTATCCTTAAACTGAGTCATACGGCTCAGCTCGCCGAAATAGGTGTAGCAGTTCAGGGCCCAGCCCAGCTGCGCGTGTTCCGGCACGTGGGACTGAACGAAGATGGTGCTTTTCTCAGGATCGATACCGCAGGCCAGATACAGCGCAAGGGTGTCGAGCGTCGCTTTACGCAACTGCTGCGGATCCTGGCGCACGGTAATGGCGTGCTGGTCAACGATGCAGTAGATGCAGTGATAGTCATCCTGCATGCCCACCCACTGACGCAGCGCACCCATATAGTTGCCAATGGTCAGTTCACCTGAGGGCTGTGCGCCACTAAATACGATGGGCTTAGTCATTTTTCAATTCCTGATTTTCACTGTGCGAAAGCCCGAGAACGGGCAGTAAATCTTTGAAGTGGTCGAAGACGAAGTCCGGCTCACTCAGCGTAATGGATTCACCGTAGTTATAGCCATAGGTCAGGCCAACGGACGGGCAACCTGCAGCCCTGGCCGCCAGAATATCATTGCGCGAATCCCCGACAAAGAGCAGCGCGTCCGGCGTTAAGGATAATTTTCCTGCCACCATTAGCAGCGGTTCAGGATGCGGCTTCTTATTCTGCACGTCATCGCCGCCGACAATCACCGAGAAGTATTTTGCGATATCCAGCGCTTCCAGCAAGGGTGCGACAAAGGCCGTCGGCTTGTTGGTCACCAGCGCCAGTGGCATGCCTTCCGCATGCAGCGCGCTCAGCGTACCGGCCACGTCCGGGAACAGGAAGCTGCCCTCTTCCACTGTCTCTTCATAGAAACGGTTGAACAGCTTACGCAGGAGGCGAATCTGCTCTTCCTGCGGGATATCCGCGTGATCGACGCCAGGTTTACCCTGCGCCGCCCGCTGAATAGCGCGTTCCTGACGCGCCCAGGTCAGCGCGCGCTCCATCAGCACGTCTGCCCCGTTACCGATCCACGTTATGACGCGATCTTCGCCTGCCACCGGCAGCTCCAGCGCATACAGCGCCTGGTCAACCGCCGCGGTTAAGCCCGGCGCGCTGTCCACCAGCGTGCCGTCGAGGTCAAACGCAACGCCCCGAATTGCCTGCAAATTATTCATGACTTACCTTCGCCAGTTCACTGCGCATTTCATCAATGACTTTTTTGTAGTCCGGCTGATCGAAGATCGCCGAACCGGCCACAAACATGTCTGCGCCCGCGGCGGCGATGTCGCCGATATTGCTCACCTTCACGCCACCGTCCACTTCGAGACGGATATCAAAGCCAGATTCGTCGATGCGATGACGCACTTCACGCAGCTTATCCAGGGTTTGCGGAATGAAAGACTGACCGCCAAAGCCCGGGTTGACGGACATCAGCAGGATCACGTCCAGCTTGTCCATCACGTAGTCGAGATAGCTCAGCGGCGTGGCCGGGTTAAACACCAGGCCGGCTTTACAGCCGTGCTCTTTAATCAGCTGCAGGGTGCGGTCAACGTGTTCGGAGGCTTCAGGATGGAAGGTGATAATGCTGGCGCCCGCGGCGGCAAAATCCGGCACGATACGGTCGACCGGCTTCACCATCAGATGCACGTCAATGGGGGCGGTTACGCCGTAGTTGCGCAGTGCCTTCAGCACCATCGGGCCGATGGTCAGGTTAGGCACATAGTGGTTATCCATAACGTCGAAATGAACGACATCCGCACCGGCAGCCAGCGCTTTCGCGGTATCTTCGCCCAGCCGGGCAAAATCAGCCGAAAGAATTGAGGGTGCAATCAAATACTGTTTCATCCGCATCTCCTTGAACTTTGTTTAACGGCGGGCGAAACGGCTCAGGGTAGATAGAGAGCCAGCAGTTCGTCCACCTTTTTACGTGTACCGCCGTTGCTGCTGATGCTGCGCCGGACTTTGACCTGATAATGATCTGCGGCCTTGTACCATTCGCGGGTATCAGGCGTGTCGTGATTCGAAATTAACACCGGAATTCTTTTGCTGACCAGCTTTTCCGCCATTTCTGCCAGACGCGCCTGCTCGGCAGGGCTGAAGCTGTTGGTGTGATAAGCGGTGAAATTCGCCGTTGCCGACAGAGGGGCATAAGGCGGATCGCAGTAGACCACCGAGTCGATGTCCGCTTTCTCCATGCACTCTTCATACGAGAGGCAATGGAACTCCGCATTCTGCGCCTTTTCAGCAAAGTGGTACAACTCAGCCTGAGGGAAATAAGGACGCTTGTAGCGACCAAAGGGCACGTTGAATTGTCCACGCAGATTATACCGGCACAGGCCGTTGTAGCCGTGGCGGTTAAGGTAGAGGAACAGCAGCGCACGACGGAACCTGTCCTGGCTCTGATTAAACTCAGCGCGGAGCGCGTAGTAAACGTCCGGGTTGTTGTTCTCTGGGGTAAACAGCTTACGCGCCTCATCAACATACTCGTCGGTACGCAGCTTCACGATGTTATAGAGGTCGATAAGGTCGCTGTTGATATCCGCAAGGATATAACGGGAGTAGTCGGTATTGAGGAATACCGAGCCCGCGCCCACAAAGGGTTCGACAAGACACTCGCCGGCAGGCAGGTGTTTTTGAATATCGTCGAGCAGGGGGTATTTCCCCCCTGCCCATTTCAGAAAAGCGCGATTTTTTTTCATGCTGACTAACTGATTACACCTTCTCCGGCTGTGGAGAAAGCTCCGACAGCATCCTGCGCTTCACAGATTACTTCAAATCGGACTGAACCTGACGGATCGGCTTCGCCCACGGGTTTTTCGCCTGAACATCAGCTGGCAGCGTTGCGACCGCGCGTTTTGCTTCATCTTTCGAAGCATACACGCCGCTCACCAGCACATACCACGGCTGACCGTTACGGGTAGTCTCATAGACAACAAAGTTTTTCAGGTTCGACTTTTTCGCCCAGCTGTTGAGGTTGTCATAGCTGGAAGAACTGCTCAACTGCAGCGTGTAGTTGCTGGATGAAGCAGACTTCAGTGAACTCACGTTGCCTGAGGTTTTACCAGTGCTGGCCGTGGCCGCAGGTGCGGCTGCCGCTGCCGCTGCCGCTGGCGCAGAGGCGGTCGCCGTCGGGGCTGGCGTTGCGGTCGCTTTCGGTGCTGTCGCGGTTGCAGCAGGCGCTTTCGCCGGGGCGTTGATCACGGTTTCGCTGCGCTTCGGCTGGGCGGTCGCTTTCGGCTCTTCCGCTTTGGCTACTGGCTGCGGCTTCACTTCACGCTTCGGCTCAATCACCGTCTGCTTGCGTTCCTGATGCTGTGCAGGCTTGGTCTGACGTGGCGCAGTTTCTGTCGCCGCCGTCTGCTGTTGCCCGGATGCACCACGAATTGGCGCCACGGTTGCAGGCTCGGTCGGCAGCGTGGAGTTGACCACCACGTTGTTAACCTGCTGCTGGTTCTGCGGCTGCGTCAGCGCATTGTTCAGGTCGCCCTGCACTTCGACACGCTGCTGACCTTCCGGGGTTGCCGGTGTCTGGCCCTGCGTTGGTGTGGATGCGACCGGCGGCAGAGAGATCTCCTGCTGGGTATTCCCGGCAGTCTGCTCTGCAGAGGTCGTGCCCGGCGCAGGCTGGGTACCGTTGGCCTGATCGGCCGCATTGCCGGACAGATCGACGCTCTTCTCAGCAGAGGCGTTCTGATCGGCTGGATTGCTCGACGGGGCTTTGAGTGCAGAGCCAACGCCGATAATCAGCAGCAGCAGGACCAGCACACCCAGACCCATCATAATGTACTGGCGGGAAGCGGGCTTCGCCGGAGCGGCTTTACGCTTACGCGGGCGACGCTCTACGGGCGCGGCTTCGTCCGCTGAATCATCTTCAGACTCATAGGCCTCTTCTTCACGCTCGTCGCGAGCAGCACGGCCACGCGAAGGACGAGGATCATCGTTTTCGAGATCGACCTCATCAAAGTTAATTTGCGGCTCGTTATCACGTTCTGAAGATTGGCGAGTACGACCAGTACGACGATCGCTGGGATCGGGTTTCAGCTCGTCTTCTGGTTTGAATTCATCCATTTAACACCCCACTAAAAGGCTTATGCCTACGACTTTGCACATCACCTGAAGCAAAATGGCTACATTTTACCGCAGCCGGACCTTTCTAATAGTTACGCCTGCTGGCAATCAGCAATAGCGCCAAGAACGACATCGTGCGGCACACCGCCACGCACTTCACTTTTACCTATCGCAAGCGGGAGCACCAGACGCATCTCGCCTGCTAATACTTTTTTATCACGCATCATATGCGGCAAGTAAGCCTGCGCCGACATTTCACGCGGCCCCGTCACCGGTAACCCGGCACGCTCAAGCAGCGTGATAATGCGTTGCGTATCCGCCTTGCTGAACTGACCGAGACGCTCCGAGGTGCGCGCGGCCATCACCATCCCCGCCGCAACGGCCTCGCCATGCAGCCAGTTACCGTAGCCCATTTCGGCTTCGATAGCATGACCGTAGGTGTGCCCCAGATTCAGTAAAGCACGTAAGCCTGTTTCGCGCTCGTCTGCGGCCACGACTTCTGCTTTCAGCTCACAGCAGCGGCGAATACAGTACGCCATCGCCTGACCGTCCAGGCGCAGTAAGGCATCCATATTCTCTTCCAGCCAGCTAAAGAACGCGCCGTCGAGAATAATGCCGTACTTGATCACTTCCGCCAGGCCCGATGCCAGCTCACGCTGAGGCAGCGTTTTCAGACAGTCGAGATCCACCACCACCGAAGCGGGCTGGTAGAACGCGCCAATCATGTTTTTGCCAAGCGGATGGTTAACGGCCGTTTTGCCGCCAACAGAAGAGTCAACCTGCGACAACAGCGTGGTAGGAATCTGAATAAAACGGACGCCACGCTGATAGCTTGCCGCAGCAAATCCCGTAAGATCGCCAACAACACCGCCGCCTAACGCCAGCAGTGTAGTATCGCGACCATGCGGTTTTTGCAGTAATGCGGTAAAGACGGTATCCAGTACCGTCAGGCTTTTATACTGCTCGCCATCAGGCAGAATCACACTGTCGACCTTCACGCCAGCCTGTTCAAGGCGCTGACGCACGGTGTCGAGATAAAGCGGAGCCAGAGTCTCGTTGGTGACCAGCATTGCCTGATCACCCGCTTTCAGTGGTAAGAAGGAAGCTGGGTCGTTAAACAAACCAGCCGCGATAGTGATAGGGTAACTCCGTTCACCGAGAGTGACTGTAATCCTCTCCATAGCGCGACATCCACCTTAAATGCTTTTACCCGCAGGCGAGTGTATATAAAGCCAGAATCAGTTGCTTTCCAGCATATGAATAATCTGGTTTGCGACCACTTTAGCGCTCTGGTCGTCTGTGCGAATGGTGACGTCGGCAATCTCTTCGTACAGCGGATTGCGTTCACCAGCCAGGGCTTCCAGAACTTCACGTGGAGGCGTCTCAACCTGCAGCAACGGGCGTTTTTTATCACGCTGCGTACGCGCCAGTTGTTTTTCGATGGTCGTTTCAAGATAGACAACGACACCGCGGGCGGAGAGACGGTTACGAGTTTCGCGAGATTTTACAGAGCCGCCGCCAGTAGCCAGCACAATGCCCTGTTTTTCCGTAAGTTCATTAATGACTTTTTCTTCACGGTCACGGAAACCCTCTTCGCCTTCTACATCGAAGACCCAGCCCACATCAGCTCCGGTTCGTTTCTCAATCTCTTGATCAGAATCGTAAAATTCCATATTGAGTTGTTGAGCTAACTGGCGCCCAATAGTGCTTTTGCCGGCACCCATAGGCCCAACCAGAAAGATATTGCGTTTCTCTGCCATTTTTTCGGTACTACTAAGACTATTCGTTAATGGTAAACCCGCTTCACCGGTATCGGGCGTAGCAGGACATGAACTGAAACCTCATATGCGATAGAGCGAGAGTCAGACTAAAAATTATCTCAATACTCCGGCTTGTTTGGCAACAGATTAAATCACCCTGCTTGCCGCTTAAGTTATTAAGGAGTGTGATTGAGTAAGCTGATTCTCAAATCGGTACTCCTTGTATGCTAATTCATGCCCCACGTCAAACATCTGCAACAAACAGAATGCAAAATCACGCGGGGCATCGCGGGCCATTACGGCGTCGCAACCAGGCGAGGCGTGATAAAAACCACTAACTCCCGGCGTTCGTTGTCTTTTCCCTGATGGCGGAAAAGTTGCCCCAGTAAAGGAATACGGCTCAAGCCTGGCACACTTTCGCTCCCGGTTTTATGCCTCTGAGAAAAAATTCCGCCTAAGGCCAGCGTTTCACCACTTTTGACCTCGACCTGGGTTTCAATCTCCTGCTTATCAATTGCCATGGTTTCGCCATCGGCCTGCTGCAGCACCTGCCCGGGGGTGTTCTCGCTGATGCGCAGCTTCAGACGCACGCGCCCGTTGGCCAGCACCACTGGCGTGACTTCCATGCCCAGCACCGCCTCTTTAAACTCAACCGAGGTCGCGCCGCTCTCGCCGCTCGAGACCTGATAGGGGATCTCGCTGCCCTGCTTAATGCTGGCGGGCTGCATGTGCGAGGCCAGCAGGCGCGGGCTGGCGATAATATCGACCTGCTGCTTCTGCTCCAGAGCGGAGAGTTCGAGATCCAGCAGCCGGCCATTAATCCGCCCGATGTTAAACCCCACCTGAGCGGTGGCGCTGGCGACAGACAGATCGCTGCTGAGCGACGTCAACTCTCCTGGCTTACCCGGCTGCTGCGCCTGAGCCAGATTCCATTTCACCCCCAGCTCACGCAGGCTTTTTTCACTCATGCTAACAATATGCGCGGCCAGCTCCACCTGCGCCACGGGAATATCCATCTGCGCCACCCAGTGCTGTAGTGCTTCCAGCGCATTGCGGGTGTCGCGCACCAGCAGGCGATTGGTGCGTTTGTCTACCGCCATGCTGCCTTTCGGGCTGAGGAGCTTTTCCGCAGCCGCCTGTAAATCCCCCGCATCGGCGTATGAGAGAGGGAAACTGCGCGCCTCCAGCGGCGCGCTGAGCTGTCGTTTTGTCCGCTCGGCCTCTTTTTTGGCCTGCTGTTGCTGCTGCCAGGTGGCGGTGTGGATATAAAAAATGCCCGCCTGCTGGTGCATCACCAGCCCGGCACTGGTCACCACCGTCTGGAGCGCCTGTAGCCAGGGGACGGCCTGCAGGCGCAAAGAGACCTTGCCGCTGACTTCCGGGGAGATAATGATGTTGCGGTTCTCCTGCTCCGCCAGCGCCTGCAGAAGCTGGGCGACCGGTACCTCATCCACCACCAGGCTCACCGGCGCGGGTTCCGCGGCCAGCGCCTGACTGCCTATCAGCAGTAATCCCACGATCCCTGTTTTCATCCTGTTTCGTTCCTTGTCGTTGCCATCGCCACTGCGGAGGCTCACACGCCCCAGGCATGTCGATGACCAGTTCCTTTTCATCCAGCGCCATCACTTTTCCGCCTTGCGCCAGGGTATCGCCGCGATGAAGGCGCAGCCAGTGCGACCTTTCATCCCTGACGATCGCCACCGGTACTTTACCCAGCACCACCCCGAGATAGCGCCACTGCCGCAGCGCGGCATCCGGGCAGCGTGAGGTCGGGGGCTGAAAGGGATCGCGCAGGCCGAGAAGCAGCGGCAGTAAGAGCAGCACCCCGCATTTAACCCGCATCCTGGCGCTCCAGCTGCATGACTATCTGTAATCGTTTCTGCTCCGGCTGAATGCTAAAGCGCCCCACCGCAACGTCGTGCCGGGCGAGGGAGGCAAACAGCGAGGGGATCTGCGTCCAGCTCGCCTCAAGCACCAGTTCGCCACCTCTACCGCCGGGCTGCCAGCGAACCATCCGCAGCTCATCGGTATCAAACGCCAGCGGCGAAAAAGGCTCTGCCGCCGGGGAAGGTGGCGCATCTTCCGGGAGTGACAGCTTGCGCACCGCGGCCCACAGCCGAGCATGAGCCTCTGCATTCCGTGCGTGTCGGGCCTGCTGCGCCGCTATCTGCCGATCCTGCATTCGCCACTGCAACCCGATGAAGCAGGCCAGGAGTAGCGCTGAACTGACGCCCCAGCACAGGCAGCGCCCGCGCGGCGTCATGGCATACCAGCTGTCAGGATGGATCTGCATCTGCACTCTCCTTGCGGATCAGCGTCCAGCTGAACTGCCAGCGGCCCTGGGCATCCTGTCGCATCTCCCCCGGCGCACCGGGAGTAAACCCCGGCACCTGGCGGAGCGCGGCCTCCATCGCCCCCAGCGCGGGCAGCGTGGCGGCGTAACCCGTCAGGGATAGAGTCGACTGCTGAAAGCGCAGCTGCGCCAGCCAGGCCTGCTCCGGCAGGTGGCGTGATAAGGCGATCAGTGCCGGTTGCCAGGCTGCTGTTTTCGCTTTATGCAGTGCCCAGCGCTGCTGTTGCTGGTGCCGGGTCTGTAACGCCGTCCACTGCTTTTGCCGCTGCTCCAGCCCCTGACGCAGCGCCAGATCGCTGGCATGCCGCAGCGCGCTGGCGCGTGTCACAAGAGGATCGCTGGCCCGAGTGACGGCGCAGACCATCACAGTTACCAGCAGCGAGCCGGCAAACATCAGTCCCCAGAAGCGCAGGCAGCGATGCCGTTGCCGCTGACGCCACGGCAGAAGATTGGCCGCCCTCATCGCGAGCAATCTCCGGTCGCCAGCGCCAGCGCAACGCTGAAATCCGCCCCATTTTCCGGCAGCGGCGGCTGGGTGCGGGATAACACACACCAGGGGTCAAAATTGCCCGCCCCACAACAGGCGATCTCATCAACCCTGAGTGCCAACAGGGCGGCCAGCCGATCGACGTCCGGGGCCTCCGCCAGCCCGCGCCTGCCCCACTGGTGGCGCATCGCCCAGAGCCACTGGTCCCGATCGCGCCAGGCTACACACTGGGCCGGAGCTTGCACAAAGGGCAGCAGGTGCGTCAGCGCCCCGGCGTCGGGCGTGACCGAGGCCAGCCGCAGTCGCAGTACCTGGGCCAGCTCCAGCAGCGTTGCGATCTCCTTATTCTGTGCCGCTGTGACGTGATAAGACTGGCTGAACGTCTCTTCCGTATAGTCAAACCGCAGGGCATCGGGGGGCATCTCCAGCTCGCGGCTTATTGCCGAGGCGATCCAGGCGGTCTTTTCGCTGTCGCGCAGGGTCATCGCCGGGCGCGGCAGCGTGCGCTGTAAGGTGCGAGCGGCCGGAAAGGCGAGAAAGATTTGATGTTGATGAGGCAGCATCTGGCGCCACTCGCGCAGCGCCGCAGCCAGCTGTTCGGGCTGAAGAATTTGCCCGTCGCGGATGATCCCTGCCGCCAGAGGAAGTTGCCACCAGCGGCGCAAGCCCCACCCTGACTTTTCGCGCACCAGCGCGACGGCCAGAACCTTATCCTGTTGAATATGAACGCCTGTATGCCATGTTTTAAACGCCATGTTTCACGATCTCCTTATCGTCCCGCGGGATGACGGCTATATCAATGCTTCAGGCTTGCCTTTATACTACCGCGCGATTGTTTAGAAACTGCCCAGTTCAAACTAAATGGGAAATCTCCAGTGAAGTTCGTAAAGTATTTATTGATCCTTGCAGTCTGTTGCATTCTGCTTGGAGCAGGCTCGATTTATAGTTTGTACAAATATATTGAGCCGCAACTGCCTGATGTCGCTACGCTTCGTGATGTACGACTCCAGATCCCGATGCAGGTCTACAGTACGGACGGCGAGCTTATTGCCCAGTACGGTGAGAAGCGCCGTATTCCGCTGACCCTGGATCAGATCCCACCCGTCATGGTGAAAGCCTTTATTGCCACCGAAGACAGCCGCTTTTATGAGCACCATGGCGTCGACCCGGTGGGGATTTTCCGTGCCGCAAGCGTGGCGCTGTTCTCCGGTCATGCCTCTCAGGGCGCGAGTACCATTACCCAGCAGCTAGCGCGTAACTTCTTCCTGAGCCCTGAAAAAACGCTGATGCGTAAGGTCAAGGAAGTGTTCCTGGCGATCCGCATTGAGCAGATGCTGAACAAGGATGAGATCCTCGAGCTTTATCTCAACAAGATCTATCTCGGCTACCGTGCCTATGGCGTGGGCGCGGCGGCACAGGTCTATTTCGGCAAATCCATTGACCAGTTGACCCTGAGTGAAATGGCGACCATCGCCGGTCTGCCGAAGGCGCCTTCCACCTTCAACCCGCTCTACTCGCTGGATCGCGCCACCGCACGCCGCAACGTGGTGCTGTCGCGCATGCTGAGTGAAGGCTATATCAGCCAGACCCAGTACGATCAGGCGCGCAACGACGTGATTGACGCCAACTACCATGCGCCGGAAATCGCTTTCTCCGCCCCGTACCTCAGCGAGATGGTGCGTCAGGAGATGGTCTCCCGCTACGGCGAGCAGGCCTATGAAGATGGTTACCGCGTCTACACCACCATCACCCGCAACGTCCAGCAGGGCGCGCAGCAGGCGGTGCGTAATAACGTGATTGATTACGACATGCGCCACGGCTACCGCGGCCCGTCAAACGTGCTGTGGAAGGTGGGTGAATCCGCCTGGGACAGTAAAAAGATCACCGACACCCTGAAGCCGCTCCCGGGCTACGGGCCGTTTGTCGCGGCGGTAGTAACCCAGGCCAATCCACAGGAAGCGACGGCGATGCTGGCGGACGGTACCTCGGTGTCGCTGCGCATGGAGGGCATCCGCTGGGCGCGTCCGTATCGTTCGGATACGCAGCAGGGGGCAACCCCGCGCAAAGTGACCGATGCGGTCCAGGTGGGTCAGCAGATCTGGGTTCGTCAGGTGAACGACGCCTGGTGGCTGGGGCAGATCCCGGACGTTAACTCCGCGCTGGTCTCCATCGACCCGCATAACGGCGCGGTGCTGGCGCTGGTCGGCGGCTTCGATTTTAACCAGAGCAAATTTAACCGTGCCACCCAGGCGCTGCGCCAGGTCGGCTCCAATATCAAGCCGTTCCTCTACACCGCGGCAATGGATAAAGGCCTGACCCTCGCCAGTATCCTCAATGACGTGCCGATCTCCCGCTGGGATGCCGGGGCCGGTTCCGACTGGCGGCCAAAAAACTCACCGCCAGAATACGCCGGGCCGATTCGTCTGCGTCAGGGTCTGGGACAGTCGAAGAACGTGGTGATGGTTCGCGCCATGCGCGCCATGGGCGTCGATTATGCGGCGGAGTACCTGCAACGCTTCGGCTTCCCGGCACAGAACATCGTGCATACCGAGTCGCTGGCGCTGGGCTCAGCCTCCTTTACCCCGCTGCAGGTGGCGCGCGGTTATGCGGTGATGGCGAACGGCGGCTTCCTGGTCGATCCGTTCTTCATCAGCAAAATCGAGAACGATCAGGGCGGCGTCCTGTTCGAAGCCAAACCGAAAATTGCCTGTGCCGAGTGTGATATTCCGGTGATTTATGGCGATACGCCAAAATCAGAATCCCTGAACAATCAGGACATGGAAGATGTCGCCGTTTCCCAGGCGCAGCAGAACGCGGCGGTGCCGCAACCGCAGCTCGAGCAGGCTAACCAGGCGCTGGTGGCACAGACCGGGGCTCAGGAGTACGCCCCGCATGTGATTAATACCCCGCTGGCGTTCCTGATCAAAAGCGCCCTGAACAGCAATATTTTTGGCGAGCCGGGCTGGCAGGGTACGGGCTGGCGTGCCGGTCGCGATCTGCAGCGCAAGGATATCGGCGGCAAAACCGGGACCACCAACAGCTCGAAAGATGCGTGGTTCTCCGGTTATGGGCCAGGTGCCGTGACCTCGGTGTGGATCGGCTTTGACGATCACCGTCGTGATTTAGGCCGCACCACGGCGTCCGGGGCGATTAAGGATCAGATTTCCGGTTACGAAGGCGGGGCCAAAAGTGCTCAGCCGGCGTGGGATGCCTTTATGAAGATGCTGCTGGACGGTGTGCCGGAACAGCCATTAACGCCGCCGCCTGGCGTAGTGACGGTCAATATCGATCGCTACAGCGGTCAGCTGTCCAATGGCGGCAGCAGTCGGGAAGAGTATTTCATCGAAGGCACGCAGCCGACGCATCAGGCGGTGCATGAGGTGGGTACGACTCTGATTGATAACGGCGAGACACAAGAGCTGTTCTAAAACGTCTGCCCCCTTTCCCGTTGGGAGAGGGGGATTTTTCTGCTACAACCTGCCCTGCCCTTTCAGCCACTCCCGCACCAGAAACAGCGCGCTCACGTTCCGGGCTTCGTTAAAGTCAGGCTCTTCCAGCAGGTCCATCAGATGCGCCAGCGGCCAACGCACCTGCGGCAGCGGCTCGGGTTCATCCCCCTCCAGCGATTCCGGATAGAGATCTTCCGCCAGCACGATATTCATTTTGCTGGAAAAATAGGAGGGAGCCATGCTGAGCTTTTTCAGGAAAGTTAACTCTTTCGCACCAAACCCCACCTCTTCTTTCAGCTCGCGGTTTGCGGCCTCAAAGACCGATTCGCCGGGATCAATCAACCCCTTGGAGAAGCCGAGTTCGTAAGATTCGGTTCCCACGGCGTACTCGCGGATCAGGATCAGATGCTCGTCAACAATGGGCACAATCATGACGGCTTCGCGCGTGGAGGGACGCATACGCTCGTAGACGCGGCGCACGCCGTTACTGAACTCCAGGTCCACACTTTCAACATTAAACAGGCGCGATTTCGCGACGGTCTCAACATTCAGGATGGTGGGCTTTTGTAAGGGTTTGCTCATTTTGACGGGTCTTTGCTGAGTGAACTGGCGTCATTGTGCGATACGCCGCACGGTTTCGGCAATGTCAATCGCGCTTTATTTACATTTGTGTAACCTGTGCAGATTCATTCCTTATTTCAGATAAAATGTCAAGAGCTTGAAATTATTCCAGGAATTTGCTGATATCCCGTCAGGGTTAGCTTTGCTATCATCAGCGATCACTGGGATGCGCTTCATATTGCTCAAGTTCAACACCTTACATGCCGATAGCCAACCACAGACACGCGTTCACTGTTAAAAAGGTGCTACTGACTACACCTGTAAGAAAAAGTAAGATGGGGAAAGCATGAGCACCATTTTGATTGTCATCGCTGCTATGCTGGCCTGCGCATTCATTGCAGGGTGGTTGTACCGGCGTCGGGCGCAGCGTCGATATCGCCTGCCTTATCTCAATGCCTTTGCCGGGGCGAGTACCCGCAAGCTCACCGCTGAAGAACGCAGCGCGATTGAGCAATATCTTGAGTCCTTTAACCGTATCCAGCAGACGCCGGCAACAGGTGCCAGCGCCGCGCCGGTCTCGTTGAGCCTTAATGCTCAGAGCAACACCGTGCTCTGCGTGACGCGCTCCATTACCCGCTACGGTATTACCACTGACGATCCCAATAAATGGCGTTACTACCTCGATTCGGCTGAAGTACATCTGCCGCCGTCCTGGGAACAGTACATCAATGATGAAAACAGCGTTGAGCTGATCCACACCGACTCCATCCCGCTGGTGATCGCCCTCAATGGCCACTCCATCGCGGAGTATGTCCAGGAAGCGCCCCACTTTTCGCTGGAGCACGTCAGTTCAACCCAGGCGTCGATTCGTGGCGAAGAGACCGAGCAGATTGAACTGCTGAATATTCGTCAGGAGACCCACGAAGAGTACGCCCTGAGCCGCCCGGACGGCATCCGCGAAGCACTGCTGATCGTCGCCGCGTTCCTGCTTTTCTTCTTCTGCCTGATGAGCCCCGACGTTTTTGCCCCGTGGCTCGCCGGAGGCGGCGTGCTGTTGCTGGCGGCGGGCCTGTGGGGACTCTTCGCCCCGCCGGCTAAAAATGCGCTGCGTGAGATCCACTGCCTGCGCGGCACGCCTAAACGCTGGGGTTTGTTTGGCGAAAACGATCAGGACCACGTCAACAATATCTCGCTGGGGATTATCGACCTGATCTATCCGCGCCACTGGCAGCCGTGGCTGGCCCAGGATTTAGGGCAAAAAACCGATATTGATATCTATCTTGACCGGCACGTCGTGCGCCAGGGACGTTATTTATCCCTGCATGACGAGGTGAAAAACTTCCCGCTGCAGCACTGGCTGCGCAGCACGGTAATAGCCGGTGGCGCCGGGCTGGTGCTGGCGATGCTGGTTTTGCTCGTCCCGCTGGATATGCCGATCAAATTTACCCTGTCGTGGATTAAAGGCGCTCAGACCATCGAGGCCACCAGCGTCGGGGAGCTCGAAAGCGCGGGCGTGCGTATTGGCGATACGCTGCGCCTGAAGGGCACCGGGATGTGTAATATCCATGCCCCTGGCACCTGGAACGCCCGTCAAAGCTCACCCTTTACGCCGTTTGATTGCTCGCAGGTGATCTGGAATGACGCGGCTCCCCTGCCGCTGCCGGAATCCGACATCGTCAACAAAGCCACGGCCCTGACTCAGGCGCTGTCGAGCCAGCTACATCCAAAACCGGAAGATAACTCACGCGTCAGCCCGGCATTACGCTCGGCTATCCAGAAATCGGGCATGATCCTTCTGGATGATTTCGGCGATATCGTGATGAAAACCCAGGAGCTGTGCGCAGAGCAGGATGAGTGCGTCAGGCTGAAAAATGCGCTGGTTAACCTCGGCAACAGCAAAGACTGGGAGGCGCTGGTGAAACGTGCCGACGGCGGCCGTCTTGATGGCGTCAACGTGCTGCTGCGTCCGGTCAGCGCGGAGTCGCTGGAAAACCTGGTCGCCACCTCTACCGCCCCGTTCGTTATGCGCGAAACCTCCCGAGCCGCCCAGGCGCTTAACAGCCCTGCCCCAGGCGGCTTTGTGATCGTCAGCGATGAAGGCAGCGAGCTGGTCGATCAGCCCTACCCGTCGGTGGCGCTGTATGATTACCCGGCCCAGGAGCAGTGGGGCGAGTTTCAGCGTCTGGCGCAGATGCTGATGCGCACGCCTTTCAGCGCCGAAGGGATTGTGACCGGCCTCTTTACCGATGCCAACGGTACCCGCCATGTTGAGCTGCACAGCATGCCGGACAGCGCCGGGTTATGGCGCTATATCGCCACCTCGCTGCTGATGCTGACGATGGTCGTCTGCATGCTCTGGAACGCCTTTATGGCGCTGCGTCGCTACCAGCGCTCGCGCACCCGCCTGGCGGATATTCAGCAATACTACGAAAATTGCCTCAACCCGAAGCTTATCCCCGCGCCTGAGAGCCTGATCGGATAACGCTCCCGCGCGACAGGATATGCTACCCTGTCGCGCACGTTTCTTCTGGCTGGAGTATTCCCCCATGCATTTTGATATCGCCTGGCAGGAGGTCGATACCGTCCTGCTGGATATGGACGGCACGCTGCTCGATCTCGCGTTTGATAACCACTTCTGGCAAAAACTGGTGCCGGAGACCTACGGCGAGCAGCAGGGGATCTCCCCGGCAGAAGCGCAGGAATTCATCCGCCAGCAATATACTGCCGTACAACATACGCTAAACTGGTACTGCCTGGACTACTGGAGCGAACGCCTCGGTCTGGATATTTGCGCGATGACCACCGCTCAGGGCCCGCATGCCGTGCTGCGTGAAGATACCGTTCCCTTTCTTGATGCCCTGAAAGCGAGCGGCAAGCGGCGCATACTGCTGACCAACGCGCATCCGCATAATCTGGCGGTGAAGCTGGAACATACCGGTCTGGCGTCACACCTTGATTTATTACTTTCCACCCACACATTTGGTTATCCGAAAGAGGATCAGCGATTGTGGCAGGCGGTGGCAGAAGAGACCGGCCTGCAACCAGAAAGGACGTTGTTCATTGATGACAGCGAACCGATTCTGGATGCGGCGGCAACCTTTGGCATTCGTTATTGCCTTGGCGTCACCAATCCTGATTCTGGCCTGGCTGAAAAAAGCTATCTGCGACATCCGGGGCTGAACGACTATCGCCGGATGATCCCCTCACTCACCGTGAAGGAGAAGCCATGAAAGAGAAGCCCTCCGAAGGGGTAAGACTGGACAAATGGCTGTGGGCTGCCCGCTTTTACAAAACGCGCGCCCTCGCCCGGGAAATGATTGAAGGCGGCAAAGTGCATTACAACGGGCAGCGCAGCAAACCGAGCAAGCTCGTGGAGCTGAACGCCACCCTGACCCTGCGTCAGGGCAACGACGAACGGACGGTGATCGTGAAAAACGTTACCGAACAGCGTCGCCCGGCAACGGAAGCCAGCACCCTGTATGAAGAGACGGCAGAAAGCGTTGAAAAGCGCGAGAAGATGGCGCAGGCGCGAAAGCTGAATGCCCTGACCATGCCGCATCCCGACAGGCGACCGGACAAGAAAGAACGTCGCGATCTGATTAAATTTAAAAATGGCGAGAATGAGTGATTCTTGCTGAACGAGAGATGATTATGGCCCAACACGACCAATTACACCGCTATCTGTTTGAACAATTTGCCGTTCGCGGCGAGCTGGTGACGGTATCCGAAACCTGGAAACAGATCCTGGAAAACCACAACTACCCGCTGCCGGTGAAAACCGTGCTGGGCGAGCTGCTGGTTGCCACCAGCCTGCTGACCGCCACCCTGAAATTTGCCGGTGATATCACCGTGCAGCTGCAGGGTGATGGCCCGATGAGCCTGGCGGTGATCAACGGCAACAACCAGCAGCAGATGCGCGGCGTGGCGCGCGTACAGGGCGAGATCCCGGAAGGCGCAGACCTGAAAACCCTGGTCGGTAACGGCTACCTGGTGATCACCATCTCTCCGGAAGAGGGTGAACGCTATCAGGGCGTGGTCGGTCTGGAAGGTGACACCCTGGCGGCCTGCCTGGAAGATTACTTCCTGCGTTCCGAACAGCTGCCGACGCGTCTGTTTATCCGCACCGGCGAAGTTGACGGCCAGCTGGCAGCAGGCGGTATGCTGCTGCAGGTGCTGCCCGCTCAGAACGCCCAGGGCGACGATTTCGATCACCTGGCAACCCTGACCGAAACCATCAAAGCCGAAGAGCTACTCACCCTGCCGGCGAACGAAGTGCTGTGGCGTCTTTATCACGAAGAAGAGGTGACGCTGTACGATCCGCAGGACGTAGAGTTCAAATGCACCTGTTCCCGTGAACGCTGCGCGGGCGCGCTGAAAACCCTGCCGGATGAAGAGATCGACAGCATCATGGCCGAAGAGGGCGAGATCGACATGCACTGCGACTACTGCGGTTCGCACTACGTCTTCAACTCGATGGACATTGCCGAGATCCGCAACAACGCCTCCCCGGCCGATCCTCAGCTGCACTAAGTTGTTCCGTTAACTGCCCTCTCTCGGGGGCAGTTGACCTTTCCCTCTGCTCGGCTACCCTTTCATTTTATTCACTATTCCTTCCGATCCTGCTGAATCGTTATCAGTAATGTAAGTCTTTCGTAATTTTCTTTCATGTATGCGCTTACACTCACATTCTCATAGTTAAATTTACCGCCAATTAACCTTTTCAGAACATTTTCACCAACCAAAAAGTGAATCCTGCCATAATCTGCTCCGCGAAGTGACAGGAGTCACAGCGTTTTCCGTCATAAAGGGTTTTGGTCCAGATACGCAAATCTATGAGCCCGGTCGCGGTTAACATTCGAGTAAAACCCCTACAATTTCAGGCAGTATATATTGGCTAAGGAGCAGTGATATGCGTGTTAATGGTTTAACCCCGCAGGATCTCAAGGCTTATGGTATCAACGACGCTCACGATATCGTCTACAACCCCGATTACGATACGCTGTATCAGGAAGAGCTTAATCCAGCACTGGAAGGATACGAACGCGGTATATTGACGACCACCGGCGCTATTGCTGTCGATACCGGTATCTTTACCGGCCGTTCGCCAAAAGATAAGTATATTGTCCGTGACGATACCACCCGCGACACCCTGTGGTGGGCGGATAATGGCAAAGGGAAGAACGACAACAAAGCGATCTCCCCGGAAACCTGGCAGCAGCTGAAAACTCTCGTTACCCAACAACTCTCCGGCAAGCGTCTGTTTATCATCGATGCTTACTGCGGCGCCAACGCCGACACCCGCCTTTCCGTCCGCTTTATCACCGAAGTCGCCTGGCAGGCGCATTTCGTAAAGAACATGTTCATTCGCCCCACCGATGAAGAGCTGCAAAGCTTCGAACCTGATTTTGTGGTGATGAATGGGGCCAAGTGCACCAACCCGAACTGGAAAGAGCAGGGTCTGAACTCGGAGAACTTTGTCGCCTTTAACCTGACCGAGCGTATCCAGCTGATCGGCGGCACCTGGTACGGCGGCGAAATGAAGAAAGGGATGTTCTCGGTGATGAACTACCTGCTGCCGCTCCAGGGCATTGCCTCCATGCACTGCTCGGCGAACGTGGGCGAGAAAGGCGACGTGGCGGTATTCTTCGGCCTGTCCGGCACCGGTAAAACCACCCTCTCCACCGACCCGAAACGCCGCCTGATTGGCGACGACGAGCACGGCTGGGATGATGACGGGGTGTTTAACTTCGAAGGCGGCTGCTACGCCAAGACCATTCGTCTGTCGGCAGAAGCGGAGCCGGATATCTTCCAGGCCATCCGCCGCGATGCGCTGCTGGAGAACGTGACGGTGCGTGCCGACGGCTCGGTCGATTTTGACGATGCGTCAAAAACCGAGAATACCCGCGTCAGCTACCCGATCTACCACATCGACAACATCGTGAAGCCGGTGTCGAAAGCAGGCCACGCGACCAAGGTGATCTTCCTCACCGCCGACGCATTCGGCGTGCTGCCGCCGGTTTCACGCCTGACCGCCAGCCAGACCCAGTATCACTTCCTCTCCGGTTTTACCGCCAAGCTGGCCGGTACCGAGCGCGGCGTGACTGAGCCGACCCCCACCTTTTCCGCCTGCTTCGGCGCGGCTTTCCTGTCGCTGCACCCGACGCAGTACGCCGAAGTGCTGGTGAAACGCATGCAGGCCGCAGGCGCGCAGGCGTATCTGGTCAACACCGGCTGGAACGGCACCGGCAAACGTATCTCCATCAAAGATACCCGCGCCATTATCGACGCCATTCTGAACGGTTCGCTGGATGAAGCGGAAACCTTCAACCTGCCGATGTTCGATCTGGCGATCCCGACCGAACTGCCGGGCGTGGACAGCCGTATCCTCGACCCACGTAATACTTACGGTTCACCGGAGCAGTGGCAGGAAAAAGCCACCACCCTGGCGAAACTGTTCGTGGAAAACTTTGAGAAGTACACCGATACGCCGGCAGGTGCGGCGCTGGTGAGTGCGGGACCAAGGTAAAAGCAAAAAGGCAACGCAAGTTGCCTTTTTTAATGTTTGCACCCTCTCCCTGTGGGAGAGGGCCGGGGTGAGGGCATCAGGCCGCACAAGGTAAAAGCAAAAAGGCAACGCAAGTTGCCTTTTTTAATGTTTTCTCCCTCTCCTTGTGGGAGAGGGTCGGGGTGAGGGGATCGATTTAACTCTCTTTCACCTGTCCACGGGTAAACGGAACCGGCAGCCACGCGCGGATAGATAACCCACCCCTCTCGCTGGTACCAATCTCCAGCAGACCGTTATGGTTATCCACGATACGTTGCACAATCGCCAGACCTAAGCCGGTGCCGCTGGTGCTGCGCGCGCTGTCGCCACGCACAAACGGCTGGAACAGGTGCTTGCGCTGCTCCGGCTTAATGCCCGGACCGTCATCTTCCACCTGGAACCAGGCGCGGTTTAGTTCAGAGCCGCTGCTGACCTTGATCCAGCCGTTGCCATAGCGGGCGGCGTTAACCACCATATTCGCCACGGCACGCTTGATGGAGAGCGGATGCATGCGCACGGTGATATCACCCGGCTGCAGGTCGGTTTCGATCTCACGCTCGTAGCCGCTCTCGGCCGCCACCACTTCGCCCAGCACCGCGTTTAGCTCTGCGATCTCCATCGGCATCTCCTGCCCGGTGCGCAGGTAGTCGATGAACTGCTCGATAATGGCGTTGCACTCTTCGATGTCCTTATTGATGGACTCCGCCAGGTAGCCGTCCTCCTCGCCCATCATTTCGGTGGCGAGGCGAATACGCGTCAGCGGGGTTCGCAGATCATGGCTGACCCCGGCCATCAGCAGGGTACGGTCGTCGGCCAGCTGCTTAACGCCTGCCGCCATATGGTTGAAGGCGCGGGTCACCGACCGCACTTCCGACGCGCCATACTCGCGCAGCGGAGGCGGGATAATGCCTTTACCGACCTGGAGCGCCGCATGCTCCAGGTCGACCAGCGGTCGGTTCTGGATACGGATAAACAGCCAGGCGCCGCCTATCGCCAGCAGCATGATCGCCAGGGTGTAACGGAACAGCGGCGAGAAGTCGCCCTGATGGATTTCGGTCAGCGGCACGCGCACCCAGATGTTGGGGGAGAGCCAGGTTTTCAGCCAGACTACCGGCGAGCTTTTGTTGACCTCAACGCGCACTTCCGTCGGGCCGCCCAGCTGCTGCGCCATCTGCTGGCTGAGGAATTCGTAATGTTGCGCCCAGCGCAGGCCTGCGTCTTCCGCCGCTTCGTTGGAATAGAGCGATATCCCCAGCTCACGGTAGATTTCCCGGCGAAACGCCGGTGGCACCACCAGCTGCGTGCCATCTTCCAGCTGCAGTTTATCGGTCATCAGCATACGCACTTCGTAGGCCAGGACCTTATTAAACTGTTGCAGGCTCGGCAGGATCGCAAAGTTCAGCACTACCAGGTAGGTCGTCACCAGGCTGACAAACAGCAGGGTGACGATCAGTAACAGGGTGCGGGCAAACGAGCTACGCGGCGAGAAACGCATTCGCCTCATGCTTTAGAGCCGTCCGGGACAAACACGTAGCCCAGACCCCAGACGGTCTGGATATAGCGCGGATGCGCCGGATCCTCTTCCACCATGCGGCGCAGGCGGGAGATCTGTACGTCGATGGAGCGCTCCATCGCGGAATATTCACGGCCACGCGCCAGGTTCATCAGCTTATCGCGGGAGAGCGGCTCACGCGGATGGCTGACTAAGGCTTTCAGTACCGCGAACTCGCCGCTGGTCAGCGGCATAGGCTCGTCTTCACGGAACATCTCGCGGGTGCCGAGGTTCAGCTTGAACTTACCGAATGCGATAACGGCCTCTTCCTGCGACGGTGCGCCCGGCAGTTCGTTCGCCTGACGACGCAGTACGGCACGGATACGGGCCAGCAGCTCACGCGGGTTAAACGGTTTTGGAATGTAGTCATCGGCGCCAATTTCGAGGCCCACGATACGGTCAACCTCTTCCCCTTTCGCCGTCACCATAATGATCGGCATCGGGTTGCTTTGGCTACGCAGACGGCGGCAGATGGAGAGACCATCTTCGCCAGGCAGCATTAGATCCAGCACCATCAGGTGGAAGGATTCGCGGGTTAACAGGCGGTCCATCTGTTCGGCGTTGGCGACGCTACGAACCTGGAAGCCCTGCTCGGTCAGATAACGCTCGAGCAGCGCGCGCAGGCGCATGTCGTCATCCACCACCAGAATCTTATAATTCTCTTGCATTGTCAGTACTCCCAAAGGTTCGGATAATCTTGAACAGCGTATTCTAAAAAAGTGCGCGTCTACGACCAGCTAATTCTGGTATAAATTCTAGTCGAAATTGTTACAAAGCATATT
This sequence comes from Leclercia sp., assembly GCF_036780805.1. NCBI lineage: Bacteria > Pseudomonadati > Pseudomonadota > Gammaproteobacteria > Enterobacterales > Enterobacteriaceae > Leclercia > Leclercia sp. Next base: position 87,311 of record NZ_DAIQCE010000005.1, read on the forward strand.
TTACAGGAGCTTATCTGCACAATTCGTCACATAACTCATTATTAATCTTGTCTGTTACGCTAAGTGATACGTAATGTGCGCAAGGTATGCAACCTAAGTCGTAAGGCCAGAGAATGAAAACGCCCCTGATCACCCGCGAAGGGTATGAAAATCTGAAGAAAGAGATGGACACGCTGTGGCGGGAAGAGCGCCCGGAGGTGACGAAAAAAGTGACCTGGGCCGCGAGTCTGGGTGACCGCAGTGAAAACGCCGACTACCAGTACAACAAGAAACGGCTGCGCGAAATCGACCGCCGGGTGCGGTATTTGACCAAATGCCTTGAGAACCTGAAAATCGTCGATTATTCACCCCAGCAGGAGGGCAAAGTCTTCTTCGGCGCGTGGGTGGAGATCGAAAACGACGATGGCGATCTCAAACGCTTTCGGATTGTCGGCTACGATGAAATTTTTGGTCGTAAGGATTACATCTCCATCGACTCGCCAATGGCCCGGGCGCTGCTGAAAAAAGAGGTCGGCGATCTGGCCGTGGTGCTCACCCCTGCCGGGGAAGCCACCTGGTATGTGAACGCCATCGACTATGTGAAATAACCCGCAGGAACAATCCGAGAGCCTGGCGCGTCGACTGGCATTTTGCCGTGCCAGTCCGTATAACTATCCCCTGATTTTTCGACCCACAAGATGAAATAGCCATGATGAAAGATTCGCTCTGCCGCATTATTGCGGGTGAACTTCAGGCCAGGGCTGAACAGGTAGAAGCTGCCGTTCGCCTGCTTGATGAAGGGAACACCGTGCCGTTTATCGCACGTTATCGTAAGGAAGTGACTGGCGGTCTGGATGATACGCAGCTGCGTAACCTGGAAACCCGCCTTGGCTATCTGCGTGAACTGGAAGACAGGCGTCAGGCGATCCTGAAATCCATCGGCGACCAGGGGAAGCTGACCGACGAGCTGGCCAAAGCCATCAACGGCACCCTGAATAAAACCGAGCTAGAAGACCTCTACCTGCCGTACAAACAAAAACGCCGCACCCGCGGGCAGATCGCCATTGAAGCTGGCCTGGAGCCGTTGGCGGATCTGCTGTGGACCACGCCGTCCCACGACCCGGAAACCGAAGCCGCGAAGTTTGTCGATGCCGATAAAGGCGTAGCCGATACCAAAGCCGCCCTCGATGGCGCACGCTACATTCTGATGGAGCGCTTTGCCGAAGACGCCGCCCTGCTGGCAAAAGTGCGTGACTACCTATGGAAGAACGCCCATATCGTCTCCACCGTGGTCAGCGGCAAAGAGGAAGAAGGTGCGAAATTCCGCGACTACTTCGATCACCACGAACCGATTTCTACCACGCCGTCTCACCGCGCGCTGGCGATGTTCCGCGGCCGCAACGAAGGGGTGCTGCAGCTCTCCCTGAATGCCGACCCGCAGTTTGACGAGCCGCCGAAAGAGAGCCACGGCGAGCAGATCATCACCGACCATCTCGGCCTGCGCCTGAACAACGCTCCGGCAGACAGCTGGCGCAAAGGGGTGGTGAGCTGGACCTGGCGTATCAAGGTGCTGATGCACCTCGAAACCGAACTGATGGGCACCGTGCGCGAACGCGCCGAAGATGAGGCGATCAACGTCTTTGCCCGTAACCTGCACGATCTGCTGATGGCCGCTCCGGCGGGCCTGCGCGCCACCATGGGCCTCGATCCGGGCCTGCGTACCGGCGTGAAGGTGGCGGTCGTGGATGGCACCGGCAAGCTGGTTGCCACCGACACCATCTACCCCCACACCGGCCAGGCGGCCAAAGCGGCGGTGGCCGTGGCGGCGCTGTGCGAGAAGCACAACGTGGAGCTGGTGGCGATCGGCAACGGTACCGCCTCACGTGAAACCGAGCGTTTCTTCCTCGATCTGCAAAAGCAGTTCCCGAAAGTGACGGCCCAGAAAGTGATTGTCAGCGAAGCGGGCGCGTCCGTGTATTCGGCCTCCGAACTGGCGGCGCAGGAGTTCCCGGATCTGGACGTCTCCCTGCGCGGTGCGGTCTCTATCGCCCGTCGTCTGCAGGATCCGCTGGCCGAGCTGGTGAAGATCGATCCGAAATCTATCGGCGTGGGCCAGTACCAGCACGACGTCAGCCAGACGCAGCTGGCGCGCAAGCTGGATGCGGTGGTGGAAGACTGCGTGAACGCCGTCGGCGTTGACCTGAATACCGCCTCCGTCGCCCTGCTGACCCGCGTGGCGGGTTTAACCCGCATGATGGCGCAGAACATTGTCGCCTGGCGCGACGAGAACGGTCAGTTCCAGAACCGTCAGCAGCTGCTGAAGGTGAGCCGTCTGGGGCCGAAAGCGTTCGAGCAGTGCGCGGGCTTCCTGCGTATCAACCACGGTGACAACCCGCTGGATGCCTCCACCGTTCACCCGGAAGCCTATCCGGTTGTCGAGCGTATTCTGGCCGCGACCCAGCAGGCGCTGAAGGCGTTGATGGGCAACAGCAGCGAGCTGCGTAACCTGAAAGCGGTCGACTTCACCGATGAGAAGTTCGGCGTGCCGACCGTGTCCGACATCATCAAAGAGCTGGAGAAGCCGGGCCGCGATCCGCGTCCTGAGTTTAAAACCGCGACCTTTGCCGAGGGCGTTGAAACCATGAACGACCTGCTGCCGGGCATGGTGCTGGAAGGTGCGGTCACCAACGTCACCAACTTTGGTGCCTTCGTGGATATCGGCGTGCACCAGGATGGCCTGGTCCATATCTCCTCCCTTGCCGACAAGTTCGTTGAAGACCCGCACACCGTGGTCAAAGCGGGCGACATCGTGAAGGTGAAAGTGCTGGAGGTGGATCTGCAGCGCAAGCGTATCGCCCTGACCATGCGTCTGGACGAGCAGCCTGGCGAGACCAACGCACGTCGTGGCGGCGGTAACAGCGAGGCGCGTCAGCAGCGTCCGGCGGCGAAACCACGCGGACGTGAAGCACAGCCCTCCGGCAACAGCGCGATGATGGATGCGCTGGCGGCGGCGATGGGTAAAAAGCGCTAGCCTACGTAATGCCCGGTGGCGCTTCGCTTACCGGGCCTACGGTTTACAGGCCGGGCAAACGCAGTGCCGCCCGGCAAACAGCCCGCAAGAATTAAACTAAAAATATGCTCATTTATTTTTATAAATATGAAACCGATTGCATATCCATATTTAAACCAATAATTATCACTCCGTTAACAATAAATCTTTTTATCTCCTACCATCAGCGCCCGTAAATATTGAGCAAGGTCAAGCAGCCTGCAAATTAATAGCCCTGGCCACATTCCGTCACATATTTAATATTGATGATAGAAACCATTCTCATTACCATTGTTCCTGTTGATTATTTAACCTTCCGTTAAGCAGGCACTATGCAATTCACTCCAGACAGCACGTGGAAAATTACCGGCTTTACCCGCGAAATAAGCCCGGCCTATCGGCAGAAATTGCTCTCTTTAGGGATGCTACCCGGCTCCTCTTTCCAGGTGGTGCGTATTGCACCGCTGGGCGATCCGGTGCATATCGAAACCCGTCGTGTGAATCTGGTTCTGCGTAAGAAAGATCTCGCCTTAATAGAAGTTGAAGCTCTGTCTCAATAACACGCCAGCTCTCGTAGCGAGTCTAAAAGAATGAAAAAATTAACTATTGGCTTAATTGGCAATCCGAACTCCGGCAAGACCACGTTATTTAACCAGCTTACCGGCGCGCGTCAGCGAGTAGGTAACTGGGCGGGTGTTACGGTCGAACGGAAAGAGGGCCAGTTTGCGACTACCGATAATCAGGTCACCCTTGTCGATCTGCCCGGCACCTACTCCTTAACCACCATCTCCTCCCAGACCTCTCTGGATGAGCAGATTGCCTGCCACTACATTCTGAGCGGCGATGCCGACCTGCTGATCAACGTGGTGGATGCCTCAAACCTCGAGCGCAACCTCTACCTGACGTTACAGCTGCTGGAGCTGGGTATCCCCTGCGTGGTGGCGCTGAACATGCTCGATATTGCCGAGAAGCAGCAGATCCGTATCGACGTCGATGCCCTCGCCGCCCGCCTCGGCTGCCCGGTGGTACCGCTGGTCTCCACCCGCGCCCGCGGTATCGACTCTCTTAAACTGGCGATTGACCGCCACAGCACCAATACCGACGTCAATCTGGTGCATTACGCCCAGCCGCTGCTGCGGGAAGCCGGGATCCTCGCCCAGGAGATGGCGCACAGCATGCCGTTCAAACAGCGCCACTGGCTTGGCCTGCAGATGCTGGAAGGCGATATCTACAGCCGTGCCTACGCCGGGGATGCCGCACAGCATCTGGATGCCTCCCTGGCACGGTTAAATGATGAACTGGATGACCCCGCCCTGCACATTGCCGATGCGCGCTACCAGAGCATCGCCGCCATTTGTGACGTGGTCAGCAATACTCTCACCGCCGAGCCGAGCCGCTTTACCCGGGCGATGGACAGGGTGATCCTCAACCGTTTTCTCGGCCTGCCGGTGTTCCTGCTGGTGATGTACGTGATGTTTCTGCTGGCCATCAACATCGGCGGCGCGCTACAGCCGCTGTTTGATGTCGGCTCGGTGGCCATCTTCATTCACGGTATTCAGTGGCTGGGTTACACCCTGCACCTGCCGGAGTGGCTGACCATTTTCCTCGCTCAGGGTCTGGGCGGCGGGATCAACACCGTGCTGCCGCTGGTGCCGCAGATCGGCATGATGTACCTGTTCCTCTCGTTCCTTGAGGACTCCGGTTACATGGCCCGCGCGGCCTTCGTGATGGATCGCCTGATGCAGGCGCTCGGCCTGCCGGGCAAATCCTTTGTACCGCTGATTGTCGGCTTCGGCTGCAACGTGCCGTCGGTGATGGGTGCCCGTACGCTGGATGCGCCCCGCGAACGGCTGATGACCATCATGATGGCGCCGTTTATGTCCTGCGGTGCCCGCCTGGCGATCTTTGCGGTGTTTGCCGCCGCCTTCTTCGGTCAGGAGGGGGCCCTGGCGGTCTTCTCGCTGTACGTGCTGGGTATCGTAATGGCGATCCTCACCGGCCTGATGCTCAAACACACCATCATGCGTGGTGAAGCCACACCGTTCGTAATGGAGCTGCCGGTCTATCACGTTCCTCACCTGAAAAGCCTGCTGATCCAGACCTGGCAGCGGCTGAAAGGCTTTGTCCTGCGGGCAGGTAAAGTGATTGTGGTGGTCAGCATCTTCCTCAGCGCGCTGAACAGCTTCTCACTGAACGGCAAGGCGGTGGACAACATCAACGACTCGGCGCTGGCCTCCGTCAGCCGCGTCATCACCCCGCTGTTCAAACCGATTGGCGTGCATGAAGACAACTGGCAGGCCACCGTCGGCCTGTTCACCGGCGCGATGGCGAAAGAGGTGGTGGTCGGCACGCTGAACACCCTCTACACCGCAGAAAATATCCAGGAAGAGGAATTCAACCCGGCGGAGTTCCACCTCGGGGACGAACTGTTCAGCGCCGTGGATGAAACCTGGCAAAGCCTGAAAGAGACATTCAGCCTGAGCGTACTGGCGAACCCGATTGAAGCCAGTAAAGGCGACGGGGAGATGGCGACCGGCGCCATGGGCGTGATGAGCGAGAAGTTTGGCAGCGCCTCGGCAGCCTACAGCTACCTGATCTTCGTTCTGCTCTACATTCCGTGCATCTCGGTGATGGGGGCCATCGCCCGCGAATCGAGCCGCGGCTGGATGGGCTTCTCGGTCCTGTGGGGGCTGAATATCGCTTACTCGCTGGCAACGGTGTATTACCAGACGGTCAATTTCAGCCAGCATCCGCAGTACAGCCTGGTCTGTATCCTGGCGGTGGTGCTGTTTAACGTAATGGTGATAGGCCTGTTGCGCCGGGCGCGCAGCCGCGTGGACGTCAACCTGCTGGCAAAAGGCAGAACCGCAGCGGCCTGCTGTGAGAGCCCGGTCAGCGACTGTCATTAGGAGGCGGCATGGCATCGTTAATTGAGGTTCGTGATTTACTGGCGCTGCAGGGGAGAATGGAAGCTACCCAGCTCAGCCAAATCTTGCGCACGCCGCAGGCGATGATCGAGGCCATGTTGCAACGTCTGGAGGCGATGGGGAAAGCGCAGCGCATCCAGGAGGATGCCGACGGCTGCTTATCCGGCAGCTGTAAAAGCTGTCCTGAAGGAAAAGCCTGCCTCAGGGAGTGGTGGGCGCTTCGGTAACCCGAAGCGCCACCCGGCGATCAGCGAGGAGTTACTTGAACACTTCTGCCGTTGCACGAATATCTTTTTCGTTCTTCGTGCCGCTGGTGATCACATAGTAAGTGCCGCCCAGCTTATCTGCTTTCTCAGACAGCTCTTTTTTGGCGTCCATCGGCGCGGTTTTGTCAGAGGTAGAAACATCCCCGACTTTCGTCAGATTCATCTTTTTAGCTTCATCGCGTTGCAGCTCTTTCGCCGCAAAAGCGCCAAAAGACAGCGACCCAATAACCAGTGAAGCGACAATTCCTGTGACAAGTTTCATATCCATACTCTCCATCGATTGGTAATTGTGTTTATCGCTGGCGTTACCGCCACCACGACGTAATCAGTATCGTAGCGACAGCCGACTTTTTCCACGAAGAACATAAAACAATCAGAGTATTCGTTGACGTAGCGCCGTCAGGGCGGCGCAAAACGCCTGCGGATGCGAGATGAAAGGCGCATGGGCGGCTTTGGCGATCGTCTGCGATTCGCTTTGCGGCCACAGCGCGTCGAGCAGCGGCACCACCTTACGCGGCACCAGCCCGTCCAGCGCGCCATACAGACGCAGATGCGGCAGCGTCAGCGACGCCAGCGGCGTGCGCAGATCGGTGGTTTTGAGGATCTCCAGCCCGCCGTTCAGCACCGCCACTTCCGGCATCGGCAGTGACAGCACCGTGGCTTTCAGCGTCCTGGCGTCCTGGCGCGCGGTTTCCGTGCCCATGGTCTGCAGAGCGAGGAAACGCTCCACCGTGCGCTGAAAATCGTTGCTCAGCTGCTGCTGAAAACCAGCCAGCACCTCGGGTTTGATCCCCGGCCACTCCGCCTGGGCGCTAAAGCATGGGGAGGACGCCACGGTCACCAGGGCCTGCACCCGCTCAGGATGGGTCAGGGCAATCTGGCTTGCCACCAGCCCGCCGAGGCTCCAGCCCAGCCAGATCGCCTTATCCGGGGCCTGAGCCAGCACCTGCTCCGCCATATCGGGCAGCGGCATCGCGCCGGCATCACGGCTGCGGCCAAACCCAGGCAGGTCCACCAGGTGCAGCGTAAACTGCGAGGCCAGTTCCTCGCTGATGCAACGCCATACTTCGGCATTCAGCCCCCATCCGTGCAGCAGCACAAGATGACAATTTCCTGTCCCGACGGTCTGCCACCAAAGCTTGTTCATCGATTACTGTTCTCTTTTTTCACAAGGAGGTTGTCTATGCTAACAGTGCCCGGCTTGTGCTGGCTATGCCGGATGCCGCTTGCGCTCAGCCACTGGGGCGTCTGTTCCCTGTGCGAAAAGGGGCTGGCGGGGCGTGGAGGTGTTTGTCCGCAGTGCGGCTTACCGGCCATCCATCCTCACCTGCCCTGCGGGCGCTGCCTGCGCAAACCGCCGCCGTGGCAGGCGCTGGTGGCGGTGAGCGGCTATACGCCGCCATTGAGTCCGCTGGTGCATCAGCTGAAGTTTTCCCGCCGCAGCCAGCTGGCAAAACCGCTGGCCAGACTGTTGCTGCTGGCGCTGCTGCGCGCCAGGCGCAGCCGGGAGTTACCGCGTGTTGATCTGCTGGTCGGCGTGCCGCTCTGGTCCCGACGCCACTGGCGGCGCGGGTTCAACCAGAGCGACCTGCTCTGCCGCCCGCTGGCCCGCTGGCTGAACTGCCGCTATGTTCCCGAGGCCATTCGCCGGATCCGCGCCACTCCGGCCCAGCATCAGCTCAGCGCCAGATTGCGTAAACGTAACCTGCAGCACGCGTTTGCGCTTGAATTACCGGTCGCCGGACGCCATATCGCTGTGGTGGATGATGTCGTGACAACAGGCGCTACCGTCGCGGAACTCTCCCGCCTGCTTTTGCGAAGCGGCGCGGCGTCGGTTCAGGTATGGTGTCTGTGTCGAACCTTGTAGCGCCCTCAGGTTGGGCGTATTATACCCAGGTATTTTAGTCAACTATTAGGCCAATGCTATGATCCGTATTTCCGATGCTGCACAAGCGCACTTTGCCAAACTGCTGGCAAATCAGGAAGAAGGGACCCAGATCCGCGTGTTCGTGATCAACCCGGGCACCCCGAATGCAGAATGCGGCGTCTCTTATTGCCCACCGGATGCTGTGGAAGCAACTGACACTGCCCTGAAATTTGAGCAACTCACCGCCTATGTCGATGAGCTGAGCTCCCCGTATCTGGAAGATGCGGAAATTGATTTTGTGACCGACCAGCTGGGTTCCCAGTTAACCCTGAAAGCACCAAACGCCAAAATGCGTAAAGTGACCGATGACGCCCCGCTGATGGAGCGCGTTGAGTATCTGCTGCAGTCCCAGATTAACCCGCAGCTGGCCGGTCATGGTGGTCGCGTCACCCTGATGGAGATCACCGAAGACGGGCTGGCCATTCTGCAATTTGGCGGCGGCTGTAACGGCTGTTCCATGGTCGACGTGACCCTGAAAGAGGGGATCGAGAAGCAGCTGCTGAACGAGTTCCCGGAGCTGAAAGGCGTGCGCGATCTCACCGAACACCAGCGCGGCGAACACTCTTACTACTGAGTTGCCGTGACCTGTTGCCCGGTGGCGCTGTGCTTACCGGGCCTCTCTCCCTTTCCCCCTCCCCCATAACATGACCTGCGTCTCAGAATTCACATTTTGCCCGCCAGGGTGATTCTCAATCCGCCCATGTTACCCGTATCATTCTCGTGGGCACTTAAACACCTCTACGCCGACCGACTAAGCTTAATGATTTAGAAGGCAGCCTGTCTTTGTGCCAGGAAGTACGCTGTTCCCAGTTGGGGCAACATTAATATGTCGTTGAAACAATGACGTTACCCATAACAATTTTAAAGGCCAGATAATCATGCCATTAGTCATCGTCGCTATCGGTGTAGTCCTGTTACTGCTCCTGATGATCCGTTTCAAAATGAACGGCTTCATTGCCCTTGTACTGGTGGCCCTTGCTGTAGGCCTGATGCAAGGGATGCCGCTGGTAAAAGTTATCAGCTCCATTAAAGCCGGTGTCGGCGGTACGCTCGGTAGCCTCGCGCTGATCATGGGCTTCGGTGCCATGCTCGGTAAAATGCTCGCTGACTGCGGCGGCGCACAGCGTATCGCAACCACGCTGATTGCAAAATTCGGCAAAAAGAACATTCAGTGGGCCGTGGTCTTAACCGGCTTCACCGTTGGTTTTGCGCTGTTCTACGAAGTGGGCTTTGTGCTGATGCTGCCGCTGGTGTTCACCATCGCCGCCTCTGCCAGCATCCCGCTGCTGTATGTCGGTGTGCCAATGGCCGCTGCGCTGTCCGTGACCCACGGCTTCCTGCCGCCGCACCCGGGCCCGACCGCGATCGCTACCATCTTCCATGCTGACATGGGTAAAACCCTGCTGTTTGGTACCATCCTGGCGATCCCAACGGTTATCCTCGCAGGCCCGGTATTTGCCCGCACCCTGAAGGGCATCGACAAGCCGATCCCGGAAGGTCTGTACAGCGCGAAAACCTTTACTGAAGAAGAGATGCCGAGCTTTGGCGTCAGCGTCTGGACCTCTCTGGTCCCGGTGGTGCTGATGGCCCTGCGCGCCGTCTGTGAAATGATTCTGCCGAAAGGCCATCCGGTTCTCGGCGTGGCGGAGTTCCTCGGCGATCCGGTCATGGCGACGCTGATTGCGGTCCTGATTGCGCTGTTCACCTTCGGTCTGAACCGTGGCCGTTCCATGGATCAGATTAACGATACCCTGAGCTCTTCGATCAAAATCATCGCCATGATGCTGCTGATCATCGGTGGCGGCGGTGCGTTCAAACAGGTTCTGGTTGATAGCGGCGTGGACAAGTACATCGCCTCCATGATGCATGAAACCAACATCTCCCCGATCCTGATGGCATGGTCTATTGCGGCGGTGCTGCGTATCGCGCTGGGTTCGGCGACCGTTGCGGCTATTACCGCAGGCGGTATCGTTGCCCCTCTGATCGCCACTACCGGCGTCAGCCCTGAGCTGATGGTTATCGCGGTAGGTTCCGGTAGCGTGATCTTCTCTCACGTAAACGACCCGGGCTTCTGGCTGTTTAAAGAGTATTTCAACCTGACCATCGGCGAGACCATCAGATCCTGGTCAATGCTGGAAACCATCATCTCCGTCTGCGGGCTGATTGGGTGTCTGTTGTTGGGTACGGTTGTTTGATGTGACAGTGCCGGGTGGCGGCAACGCCTTACCCGGCCTACAGGAGCAACAAAAAACCCGCCATCTGGCGGGTTTTTTTATCACTTCTTCGCTGCGGCTTTTCGCCGCTTATCCAGGTCTTTGATCAGCTTGTTCACCCCGTCATCGGCGAACATCGCCTCAAGAGAGGTAGACAGCTTGCGACGCCAGTTCTTGTACTGATAGCTGGTGCCCGGAATGTTTACCGGCTCCGCCATATCAATCCAGTCTTCCGGCTGTAGACCCAACAGGGCGCTGTTACTGTCGGCAATGTAACGCTGTAAACCGCGGTTGAGCGTCGGGGTCATCGACATCAACGACGCCTTGTGCCCGGTGCGCTTCGGCAGGCAGCCGTGCGCGTGCAATGCATCCAGCAGCCCCTGCTTGGACAGCTCGCGATCCTGATACAGCCCACGCAGCATCACTTCGTCAGGGTAGAGGCCCAGCGTTTTGCCCAGGGTAAGGTCGCCGCTGTCCCACCAGCCACGAAGCGTAGGAAGGTCATGCGTCGTCGCGACTGCCATTGATTGTTCTGGATACGCCTCCGGCGCGCGGAAGTTCTTCTCAAGGTCGTTTTCAAAATAGAGCACTTTGTAGGAGTAAACGCCGCTGTCACGCAGCTTGCTGACGATTTCAACCGGGACGGTGCCGAGATCTTCCCCGATCACCATGCAGTTATGGCGCTTACTCTCCAGCGCAAGGATGGAGAGCAGATCGTCGACCGGATAATGCACGTAGGCCCCGTGGTCGGCGGTTTCACCGTACGGGATCCACCACAGACGCAGAACCGACATCACGTGGTCGATACGCAGCGCGCCGCAGTTCTGCATGTTGGCACGCAGCAGCTCGATAAAGGGCTCATAGGCGCGGGCCGCGATCACGTGCGGATCCATCGGCGGCAGGCCCCAGTTCTGGCCCAGCGGACCCAGAATATCCGGTGGCGCACCGACGGAGGCTTTCAGACAATAAAGCTCGCGATCGCACCAGGTCTCTGCCCCGCCCTCGGCAACGCCGACCGCCAGGTCACGGTACAGGCCGATCGGCATGTCGTAGCCCTGGCTCTCCTGCCAGCAGGCGGCAAACTGGCTGTACGCCAGCCACTGCAGCCAGAGGTAGAAATCGACCTCGTCAGTATGCGCTTCACAAAACGCTTTCACCGCCGGGGAGTCAACGGACTGATACTGCTCAGGCCACACCGGCCAGCCCCAGCGCATTTCGTCCTCTTTCACCTGATACGCATGCAGCGCGTCAAACGCTGCCTGCCAGTACAGGCTCTCGCCTTCGCGGGCAACAAACTCGCGGAAGGCCGTCATTTGTTCGTCGTCACGCCGGGCAAAGCCTTTCCACGCCATGCGCAGCGCGGCCATCTTCAGCGCGGTGACGGTGGCATAATCGACCCACTCGGCGTCGCGGGCGCGTTGCAGCGCCTGCCGGGTGGTATCCATCTTCCACCAGGCCTGCGCCTCGTCGCTGTTGCGGAAATCCTCCACGGCGTTAACGTCGATGTAAATCACGTTCAGCCAGCGGCGGGATGACGGGCTATACGGGCTGGCGCTCTCCGGGTTCGCCGGATAGAGCGCATGAATCGGGTTGAGGCCAATAAAGGCCCCGCCGCGCTTGCCGACGTCGGTCAGCATCTTCTGCAAATCGCCGAAGTCGCCAATGCCCCAGTTCGCCTCGGAGCGCAGCGTGTAGAGCTGCACGCAGGCACCCCACAGCTTCTTGCCCTCTTTCAGCGCCTGCGGCTCGTAGCAGCGTTTTGGCGCGACGATCACCCGGCAGTGCCAGCGATGAGCATCCTGGGTCAGCGTCAGGGTGTGGTAACCCTCCGGCAGTTTGGCCGGCAGGTTGAGATTTTTGCCGCCCGTGGCGTGGCCTTTGTGCTGATGCCCCTCTTCGGTGGTCAGCAGCCAGCTGAAGTCGCCGCTGCCTTCAATCATCAGCGGCATTTTTTTGCCGGCGGTATAGACCATCACGTTCGGGACGGCGGTAACCGCCGCTTTCGCGACGGGTTTGGCTTTGTGCATGGCATCCAGCAAACGCCTCTTGGTCTCAGCACCAATAGACTGCGGTTTACCATGAGCATTGATATAGCTGGGGCTGATCCCCGCCGCCAGGGCGGCATTATCGAGACGTTTACTTTCCATCGCGCTTCCTTAGCGTTTTGCCTGCCAGATACGGGCCTGGTAGTCGCGGATTGAGCGGTCAGAGCTGAACATGCCGCAGCGCGCGGTATTCAGAATGCACGCCCGGGTCCAGGCTTCCTGATCGCGATACAGGACATCGACCTGCTTCTGGGCCTCAACGTAGCCCGCAAAGTCCGCCATCAGCAGGTACGGATCGCCGCCCTGTTTGCCGATGCTGTGCAGCATCTGGTCAAACGCGTGCTTATCACCGTCGCTGTATTTGCCGCTCTCCAGCTCCTTCAACACCGCATCCAGCAGTTTGTCTTTTTTACGCCATTTCACCGGGTCGTAACCTTTGGCTTTGATGGCTTTCACTTCTTCCACAGTATGGCCGAAGATAAAGATGTTCTCGTCGCCCACCTGCTCAGCAATCTCAACGTTAGCACCGTCCAGCGTACCGACGGTCAGCGCGCCGTTCAGGGCCAGCTTCATGTTGCCGGTGCCGGAGGCCTCTTTGCCCGCGGTAGAGATCTGCTCAGAAACATCCGCCGCCGGGATCAGCAGCTCCGCCGCCGAGACGCAGTAATCCGGCAGGAACACCACTTTCAGCTTGTCGCCCACCTTCGGATCGTTGTTCACCGCGTCGGCCACTTTATTAATAGCGAAGATGATGTTTTTCGCCAGGTAGTAACCCGGTGCCGCTTTCGCACCGAACAGGAACACGCGCGGCACGCGGTCGGCCTGCGGGTTCTCGCGGATCTCTTTGTACAGCGCCAGAATGTGCAGCAGGTTCAGGTGCTGACGTTTGTACTCGTGCAGACGTTTAATCTGGATATCAAAAATCGCGTTCGGGTTGATCTCAATCCCGGTACGGGTTTTGACGAACGCCGCCAGGCGCACCTTGTTGTCCTGCTTGATGGTGCGGTAAGTCTCGCGGAACGCCGCATCGTCGGCATACTTTTCCAGGTTGATCAGCTGGTCGAGGTCGTTAGCCCACTCGTGATCCAGGGAGGAGTCCAGCAGCGCGGCCAGTTTTGGGTTGCACTGTTTGATCCAGCGACGCGGCGTGATGCCGTTGGTGACGTTATGGAACTTGTTCGGCCACAGCTGGTGATATTCCGGGAACAGATCTTTCACTACCAGATCGGAGTGCAGCGCGGCCACGCCGTTCACCGCAAAGCCGCTGACCACGCACAGGTTAGCCATGCGAACCTGCTTGTCGAATACCACCGCCAGCTTCGCCCATACCGCTTTATCGCCCGGCCAGGTTTTATCCACCAGTTTCTTAAAGCGGTTGTTGATCTCGTTGATCAGCTGCATATGGCGCGGCAGCAGGGCTTTAATCAGCTTCTCGTCCCAGCACTCCAGCGCCTCTGGCATCAGGGTGTGGTTGGTGTAAGCGAAGGTTTTGCTGGTGATCGCCCAGGCGTCGTCCCAGCTCAGCTGATGCTCGTCGATCAGCACGCGCAGCAGTTCCGGGATAGCGATGGTCGGGTGGGTATCGTTCAGCTGGATCACTTCGTAATCCGCCAGCTCTACCAGCTTGCGGCCCGCCAGGTGGTGACGACGCAGAATGTCGGCCACGGAACAAGCGCACTGGAAGTACTGCTGCATCAGGCGCAGCTTTTTGCCCGCCAGGTGGTTGTCGTTCGGGTAGAGGACTTTAGTCAGCTTGTCGGCGTCGATGCCCTGCTGCTCAGCGCGCAGGAAATCGCCGTCGTTAAATTTGGTGAGGTTGAACGGGTGCGCGTGCGTCGCTTGCCACAGGCGCAGCGGCTGCGCCACGCCGTTACGGTAGCCCAGCACCGGCAGATCCCAGGCCTGCCCGGTGATGGTAAAGCCCGGCTCCCACTGGCCCGCTTTCGTCACTTTACCGCCAATGCCGACCTGCACGTCCAGCGCTTCGTTGTGGCGGAACCACGGGTAGCTGCCGCGATGCCAGTCATCCGGGGCTTCCATCTGCTGACCGCCCGCGAAGGACTGACGGAACAGGCCATACTGATAGTTCAGACCGTAGCCGGTCGCCGGCTGGCCCACCGTCGCCATTGAGTCGAGGAAGCAGGCCGCCAGACGACCCAGACCGCCGTTACCCAGCGCCGGATCGATCTCCTCTTCCAGCAGGTCGGTCAGATGGATGTTGTGCGTGCTCAGCACATCGCTAACCTCCTGATACCAGCCGAGGTTCAGCAGGTTGTTGCCGGTCAGACGGCCAATCAGGAACTCCATGGAGATATAGTTAACGTGGCGCTGGCCTTTGACGGGCTTCACCGCGGGTTGAGCGCTCAGCAATTCGGCAAGCGCGCCGCTGACGGCCTGCCACCACTGGCGGGAGGTCATGTCTTCAGCGGCGTGTAAACCAAAACGCTGCCACTGACGCGTCAGGGCAGCCTGGAATTGAGCTTTGTTGAAAGTCGGCTGTGACATAGGGAATCTGCATCCTGTAGAGAGAAAATGAGGCGTTGGTGCTAGTGTGCCTGGCTCCTCATGCCTCTTCCTCCTCCTGCCGGGGATTAGACAGGGAGGAGTAGCGGGGATGAGCGCTAAAGTGTGATCGCGGCCACTTTCTGCAGCGGGAGTGTGGGGCATTAATGCCGCGATTTCCGGGAAGAGAGTCAAAAAAATGAAATGCGGTTTCGCCTGAAATATAGGCACCAGGAAATAATTACTTACCCGACGTAATATTGCTCAGAATGTACTGCATCTCAGAATGTTATTTCAGCCGCGTAACCATTCCGGAACTTTATTAACTTTTCACTGCCTTTACGCTTCTATATTCCGTTTTATGCTTAACCTCCCGGAAACACGCCACGCCAGTATCCATGCGCTTTCGAGGCCCATCGGAAAAGTTCCCTATCCCATCGATATATTTTTGTGACCGAGTGCAAATTAAGGGACATAAAACCCGGACATAACTTGCAATAAAAGGGTTTCTGACCGACCTTATAAGGATTAATTACGAAGCGCAAAAAAAATCAAAAATCTCGATTTCCACACAGTGAAGTGAAAACTATGTTGATTCCGTCCAAATTAAGTCGCCCGGTTCGTCTTGACCATACTGTGGTCCGCGAACGCTTGCTGGCGAAACTTTCCGGCGCGAACAATTTTCGACTGGCGCTGGTAACGAGCCCTGCAGGCTACGGCAAAACCACGCTCATTTCACAGTGGGCATCCGGCAAGACCGATCTCGGCTGGTACTCCCTCGATGAGGGCGACAACCAGCAGGAGCGTTTTGCCAGCTATCTGATCGCCGCGGTTCAGCAGGCGACCAACGGACACTGTGTGACCAGCGAAGTGATGGTGCAGAAGCGTCAGTACGCCAGCCTCTCTTCCCTGTTTTCCCAACTGTTTATCGAGCTGGCCGAATGGCATCGTCCGCTCTACCTGGTCATTGACGACTACCATCTGATCACCAATCCGGTTATCCATGAGTCGATGCGCTTTTTCCTGCGCCACCAGCCGGAAAACCTGACCCTGGTGATCCTGTCGCGTAACCTGCCGCAGCTGGGCATTGCCAACCTGCGCGTGCGCGATCAGCTGCTGGAAGTGGGCAGCCAACAACTCTCCTTTACCCATCAGGAAGCGAAGCAGTTCTTTGACGGCCGCCTGAAATCCCCCATCGAGGTGGCCGAGAGCAGCCGCCTGTGCGACGACGTGGCAGGCTGGGCGACCGCCCTGCAGCTGATTGCCCTCTCAGCCCGAAATAACAATAGCTCGACGCAGCAATCCGCCCGTCGTCTGTCGGGGATCAACGCCAGCCACCTCTCCGATTACCTGGTGGATGAAGTGCTCGACAGCGTCGATCAATCCACCCGTCAGTTCCTGCTGAAAAGCTCCCTGCTGCGCTCGATGAACGATGCGCTGATCGTGCGCGTCACCGGCGAAGACAACGGCCAGATGCGTCTGGAAGAGATCGAACGTCAGGGGTTGTTCCTGCAGCGCATGGACGACTCCGGGGAGTGGTTCAGCTACCACCCGCTGTTTGGCAGCTTCCTGCGCCAGCGCTGCCAGTGGGAGCTGGCAACCGAATTGCCGGAAATCCACCGCGCCGCCGCCGAGAGCTGGATGGCGCAGGGCTTCCCGAGCGAGGCCATTCACCACGCCCTGGCGGCGGGCGATGCCCATATGCTGCGCGATATTCTGCTCAACCACGCCTGGAGCCTGTTTAACCACAGCGAGCTGGCCCTGCTGGAGGAGTCGCTGCGCGCCCTGCCGTGGGAAAGCCTGCTGGAGAACCCGCGTCTGGTGCTGCTGCAGGCCTGGCTGATGCAGAGCCAGCACCGCTACAGCGAAGTGAACACCCTGCTGGCCCGCGCCGAGCAGGAGATGAAAGGCGAGATGGACGCCGCCCTGCACGGGGAATTCAATGCCCTGCGCGCGCAGGTGGCGATCAACGATGGCAACCCGGAAGAGGCTCAGCGCCTGGCCCTGGGCGCGCTGGAGGAGCTGCCGCTGGCGAACTTCTACAGCCGCATCGTGGCGACCTCGGTGCATGGCGAAGTGCTGCACTGTAAGGGCGACCTCTCGCGCTCCCTGTCGCTGATGCAGCAGACCGAGCAGATGGCGCGCCGCCATGACGTCTGGCATTACGCCCTGTGGAGCCTGATCCAGCAGAGCGAAATTTTATTTGCCCAGGGCTTCCTGCAGGCCGCGTGGGAGACCCAGGAAAAAGCCTTCACCCTGATCCGCGATCAGCACCTGGAACAGCTGCCGATGCACGAGTTCCTGCTGCGCATCCGCGCTCAGCTGCTGTGGGCCTGGGCCCGACTGGACGAAGCGGAAAGCACCGCCCGTCATGGGGTCGACGTGCTCTCCACCTATCAGCCGCAGCAGCAGCTGCAGTGTCTGGGCCTGCTGGTGCAGTGCTCGCTGGCGCGCGGCGATCTGGATAACGCCCGTAACCACCTTAACCGTCTGGAGAATCTGCTCGGCAACGGTCAGTATCACAGCGACTGGGTATCGAACGCCGATAAGGTGCGGGTGATTTACTGGCAGATGACTGGCGACAAGAAATCGGCGGCCAACTGGCTGCGCCAGACGCCGAAGCCGGAATTTGCCAATAACCACTTCCTGCAGAGCCAGTGGCGCAACATTGCCCGGGCGCAGATCCTGTTAGGGGAATTTGAACCGGCCGAGATGGTGCTGGAAGAGCTAAACGAAAATGCCCGCAGCCTGCGTCTGATGAGCGATCTGAACCGCAACCTGCTGCTGCAGAATCAGCTCTACTGGCAGGCCGGTCGCAAGAACGACGCCCAGCGCGTGCTGCTTGAAGCTTTGCAGCTGGCAAACCGCACCGGGTTTATCAGCCACTTTGTGATTGAAGGCGAGACCATGGCGCAGCAGCTGCGTCAGTTGATTCAGCTCAACACCCTGCCGGAGCTGGACCAGCATCGCGCCCAGCGCATCCTGCGGGAGATTAACCAGCATCACCGCCACAAGTTCGCCCATTTCGATGAGACCTTTGTGGAGCGTCTGCTGACCCATCCGGAAGTGCCGGAGCTGATCCGCACCAGCCCGCTGACCCAGCGTGAGTGGCAGGTGCTGGGGCTGATCTACTCAGGCTACAGCAACGAGCAGATCGCCGGTGAGCTGGCCGTGGCGGCCACCACCATCAAAACGCACATCCGCAATCTGTATCAGAAGCTGGGCGTTGCCCACCGTCAGGACGCGGTGCTGCATGCACAGCAGCTGCTGAAGATGATGGGGTACGGGGTTTAGGTCCTCTGCGGTTTGATGCCCTCACCCCGACCCTCTCCCACAGGGAGAGGGAGCAAACACAAAAAACGACAACCCTGGTTGTCGTTTTGCTTTTACCTCGCCACCCGGCACAAACTCAGCACAGTTCTAACTGCACCTTATTATCCTTAATCACCTTTAATACCCCTTCAGGCGGCATTACGTCGGTATAGACCGCGTTCACCATGCTGATGCTGCCCATATTGACCATCGCGTTACGGCCAAACTTGGAGTGATCCACCACCAGCATCACGTGGCGCGAGTTCTCAATGATCGCCCGCTTGGTGCGCACTTCGTGATAATCAAACTCCAGCAGGGAGCCGTCGGTATCGATGCCGCTGATGCCGAGGATACCGAAGTCGAGGCGGAACTGGGAGATAAAGTCGAGGGTCGCTTCGCCAATAATGCCGCCGTCACGGCTGCGCAGCTCGCCACCCGCGAGGATGATGCGGAAATCCTCTTTCTGCATCAGGGTGGTGGCAACGTTGAGGTTGTTGGTGACGACCCGCAGGTTCTCATGGTTCAGCAGGGCGTGGGCCACCGCTTCCGGTGTGGTGCCAATGTCGATAAACAGCGTCGCGCCGTTAGGGATCTGGCTCGCCACCTTGCGGGCGATACGCTCCTTCTCAGAGGTCTGTGTCGCCTTGCGGTCGTGCCAGGGAGTATTCACCGAGCTGGACGGCAGCGCCGCGCCGCCGTGGTGGCGCAGGATGCGGTTCTGATCGGCCAGATCGTTGAGGTCCCGACGGATGGTCTGCGGGCTGACGGCAAACTGCTCTACCAGCTCTTCGGTGCTGACGTATCCCTGCTTTTTCACCAGATCAATAATGGCGTCATGACGTTGTGTTTGTTTCATCAGAGTTCCCTGCCAGAATTATGTTCGTTTTCGCGCATTTAGCGTATCGGCAAACGCCATCGCCAGCCCCACCGCCAGCCCGGCCACGTGTGCGCCGTTGGCAATCGCCATGCCAAACAGATCAAACCATCCGGCAATAATCCAGATTAATGCAAAGGTCATTAAACCGCGCTGCAGGTAGATGCCGCTCTGCGGATCCCGCTCGCCGCGCAGCCAGACATAGCCCATCAGGGCGTAGACCACGCCGGAGAGGCCGCCAAACCACGGCCCACCAAACTTATGCTGGATAAAGCCGCTGAGCAGCGCGCTGATCAGGGTAAGGACAATGAGCTTGCCGCTGCCGAGCCGCTTCTCTACCGCCCCGCCGAGATACCACCACCACAGCAGGTTAAAGAGGATATGCAGCACCGAGAAGTGCATCAGCGCGTGGGTGAAGTAGCGCCAGAACTCGAACTCAACGGAGGCGTCATACGGCCAGGCCAGCATCAGCATCACCTGCTGAGCGCCCACCACATTCATCAGAATAAAGACCAGAATGCAGGCCGCCATTAACCCCAGGGTGAAAGGCCCCGCGCGTTCACGCACGGTCGCCAGGAAAGGAAAGCGCTGATAGTGCAGCCCGCTGCTGGTATGACCCGCCTGCCAGCTTGCCGCCAGATAGCGCGCATCGCCGGGGTTCTCCAGAAAACGCGCCAGCTCGGTATTGACCCGGGAGGCCTGGCTCTCATCTGCCAGCCAGACGTCGGTTTGGGTATGTTGTTGAATGGTGAGGATAACACCCTGCGTCGCCATGTAATCGACAAACGCCTGGGCGACGCGCGGGTTGGTAAAAGAGGTAATCATCAGCATCGGCGGCAGTCGCTTATTCCACACAAAAGGGGACAGTATATACCCTAAATGCCCGCGTGCTCGACTTCTGCCGGGAAATGACGATGCCAGGCATCGAATCCGCCGTCCACGCTGTAGACCGCTTCAAAACCCTGCTGCAGCAGGTATTGCGCCGCGCCTTTGCTGCTGTTGCCGTGATAGCACATCACCATCACCGGGGTCTCGAAATCGTTATCGCGCATAAATTCGCTCAGGGAGGCGTTGGTCAGGTGAAACGCGCCCGGCGTATGGCCCATCGCGAAGCTTTGCGGATCGCGGATGTCCACCAGCACCGCCAGTCCCTGGTGCATCTTCTGGTGGGCTTCTTCTACGTTAATACATTCAAAATGTTCCATGGTGCTCTCTTTCAACAAGTGCGAATTCATCTCCCCCTCACCCCGGCCCTCTCCCTCAGGGAGAGGGAGCAAACCATCCCCTCGCCCCTTTGGGGAGAGGGTTAGGGTGAGGGGAAAAATATACCGCGTAGTGTACGTCCTGGCGGCGGGTAAACGCCATTATGTTAGCTGTATCACTCAAATTTGTTTTTTTGATGTTACTAAAATCCATTTCCTTTGCTAGTATGAGCGATATCGAACATTTTTGAGCTTTAACGAAAGTGCGTGAGGATACAATGGAAACCAAAGATCTGATTGTTATCGGTGGCGGAATCAACGGGGCGGGCATTGCGGCGGACGCTGCCGGGCGCGGGTTATCTGTCCTGATGCTGGAAGCGCAGGATCTCGCCTGTGCCACCTCCTCCGCCAGTTCTAAGCTGATCCACGGTGGCCTGCGTTATCTGGAGCACTACGAGTTCCGCCTGGTCAGTGAGGCACTGGCCGAGCGTGAAGTGCTGCTGAAAATGGCCCCGCATATCGCTACTCCAATGCGTTTTCGTCTGCCACACCGGCCGCATCTGCGTCCGGCGTGGATGATCCGCATTGGTCTGTTTATGTACGATCATCTGGGCAAACGCACCAGCCTGCCCGCCTCTGCCGGTGTGCGTTTTGGCGCAGACTCGGTTCTGAAGCCTGAAATCGTGCGCGGATTCGAATATTCTGACTGCTGGGTAGATGATGCCCGCCTGGTGCTCGCTAACGCGCAAATGGTTGAACGCAAAGGCGGCGAGGTGAAAACCCGCACTCGCGCCATTTCCGCCCGTCGGGAAAAGGGGCTGTGGATCGTCGAAGCAGAAGATATTGATACCGGCGAGCGTTTCAGCTGGCAGGCGCGCGGTCTGGTGAACGCCACCGGCCCGTGGGTGAAACAGTTCTTTGACGAGGGGATGCAGCTCCCGTCGCCGTATGGTATCCGCCTGATCAAAGGCAGCCACATCGTGGTGCCGCGGGTGCATACCCAGAAGCAGGCCTATATTCTGCAAAATGAAGACAAGCGCATCGTGTTTGTGATCCCGTGGATGGATGAGTTCTCCATCATTGGCACCACCGATGTGGAGTACAAAGGCGATCCGAAAAGCGTCGCTATCGACGAGAGCGAAATCAGCTATTTGCTGAAGGTTTATAACGCCCACTTTAAGAAATCGCTGGTGCGCGACGATGTGGTCTGGAGCTACTCCGGGGTGCGTCCGCTGTGTGATGACGAGTCCGACTCACCGCAGGCCATCACCCGTGATTACACCCTCGATATTCACGATGACCACGGCAAGGCACCGCTGCTGTCGGTGTTTGGCGGCAAGCTCACCACCTATCGCAAGCTGGCAGAGCACGCGATGGAAAAACTGGCGCCTTACTATCAGGGTATCGGTCCGGCGTGGACCAAAGGCGCGGTGCTGCCCGGTGGCGACATCGGCGGCAACCGCGATGATTACGCGGCGAAGTTACGCCGTCGCTATCCGTTTATTAGTGAATCCATGGCCCGCCACTTTGCCCGTACCTACGGCAGCAACAGTGAAACGATCCTGAATAACGCGAAGGATCTCGGCGATCTGGGCGATCTGGGCGAGCATTTTGGTCACGAGTTCTACGAGGCGGAGTTACGCTATTTAGCGGACCACGAGTGGGTACGCCGCGCAGACGATGCGCTGTGGCGTCGCACTAAAGAGGGGATGTGGCTGAATGCAGAGCAGCAGTCCCGCGTGGCGCTGTGGCTGGCCCAGCGTACGGGAAAGCGTGAGTTGTCGTTGGCATCGTGAGGCATGCCGAAAAGTAGGCCGGGTAAGGCGAAGCCGCCACCCGGCTTTTTTAATGGTGCGGCCTGATGCCCTCACCCCGGCCCTCTCCCACAGGGAGAGGGAGCGAACAGACTGCTTTTACAGCTTCACCGGATCGATATGCCAGATGGTCTCGGCATACTCCTGGATGGTGCGATCGGACGAGAAGTAGCCCATGTTGGCGATGTTGTGCATCGCTTTGGTGGTCCACTCTTCCGGCTTGCGGTAGAGCTCGTCGACCCTGTCCTGGCAGTCCACATAGCTGCGGTAGTCCGCCAGCACCTGGTAGTGGTCACCGAAGTTAATCAGCGAATCCACCAGGTCGCGATAGCGGCCAGGCTCGTCCGGGTTGAAGACCCCGGTGCCAATCTGGGTCAGCACCTGACGCAGCTCTTCATCCTTCTCGTAATAATCCCGCGGTGAGTAGCCCTTGGCACGCAGCGCCTCAACCTCTTCCGTGGTGTTGCCGAAGATGAAGATATTCTCTTCACCCACGTGCTCCAGCATCTCGACATTGGCACCGTCCAGCGTACCGATGGTCAGCGCGCCGTTGAGGGCAAACTTCATGTTACTGGTGCCGGAGGCCTCGGTGCCCGCGGTAGAGATCTGCTCCGAGAGATCGGCAGCGGGGATAATCAGCTGGGCCAGACTCACGCTGTAGTTCGGGATAAAGACGATCTTCAGCTTGTCGCCAATCTGCGGATCGTTATTGATCACCTTCGCCACGTCGTTGATCAGGTGAATGATGTGCTTCGCCATGTAGTAGGCCGACGCCGCTTTACCGGCGAAGATGTTTACACGCGGCACCCAGTCGGCATCCGGCTCGGCCTTGATGCGGTTATAGCGGGTGATCACGTGCAGCACGTTCATCAGCTGACGCTTGTACTCATGGATACGTTTGATCTGCACGTCGAACAGCGCTTTCGGGTTGGCCACCACGTTGAGATGCAGCGCCATCCACACCGCCAGCCGCTTTTTGTTCAGCAGCTTGGCATCACGCACCGCTTTGTTCACCGTCGGGAAATCGGCGTGCTGCTCCAGCTCGCTCAGCTGGCTTAAATCGGTACGCCAGTTGCGACCGATGTTCTCGTCGAGCACGTCGGAGAGCGGCTGGTTGGCCAGCGCCAGCCAGCGACGCGGCGTCACCCCGTTGGTGACGTTGCAGAAACGCATCGGGAATATCTTCGCGAAATCGGCAAACAGCGACTGCACCATCAGGTTGGAGTGCAGCTCCGACACGCCGTTAACCTTGTGGCTGATCACCACCGCCAGCCACGCCATACGCACCCGGCGACCATTGGATTCATCAATGATCGAGGTGCGGCTCAGCAGGCCGGTGTCGTGCGGGTACTGCTCCTGCAACGTTTTCAGGAAGAAATCGTTGATCTCAAAGATGATCTGCAGATGGCGCGGCAGGATTTTGCCGAGCATATCCACCGGCCAGGTCTCCAGCGCTTCACTCATCAGGGTGTGGTTGGTGTAGGAGAAGACCTGACAGGTCACCTCAAACGCCTCGTCCCAGCTGAACTTATGTTCGTCGATCAGCAGGCGCATCAGCTCCGGGATCGACAGCACCGGGTGGGTGTCATTGAGGTGGATGGCGGTTTTTTCCGCCAGGTTGGCATAGGTTTTATGCAGCTGATAGTGGCGGCTCAGGATGTCCTGAATGGTCGCGGAGACCAGGAAGTACTCCTGACGCAGACGCAGCTCGCGTCCGGAATAGGTGGAGTCATCCGGGTACAGCACACGGGAGACGTTCTCGGAGTGGTTTTTGTCTTCCACCGCCGCGAAGTAGTCGCCCTGATTGAATTTACCGAGGTTAATCTCGCTACTGGCCTGGGCGTTCCACAGGCGCAGCGTGTTGGTGGCATCGGTGTCGTAGCCCGGGATGATCTGGTCGTAGGCCACGGCCAGGATCTCTTCGGTTTCGACCCAGCGGCTCTTTTTGCCTTCCTGCTGGATACGCCCACCAAAGCGAACTTTATAGCGGGTGTTGTGGCGCTTGAACTCCCACGGGTTGCCGTACTCCAGCCAGTAGTCCGGAGACTCTTTTTGCCGGCCATCGACGATGTTCTGTTTGAACATGCCGTAATCGTAGCGAATACCGTAGCCGCGTCCCGGCAGGGCGAGGGTCGCCAGCGAATCGAGGAAGCAGGCCGCCAGACGGCCGAGACCGCCGTTGCCTAAGCCGGGGTCATTCTCTTCGTCGATCAGCTCTTCTAAATCCAGCCCCATCTCTTCGAGGGCGGTCTTAACGTCGTCATAGATACCCAGCGACAACAGCGCATTGGAGAGGGTGCGGCCAATCAAAAACTCCATCGACAGATAGTAAACCTGACGGGTCTCCTGTGAGAGCTGGGCGCGATTAGAGCGCAGCCAGCGTTCAACCAGCCGATCGCGCACGGCAAACAGGGTGGCGTTGAGCCATTCGTGTTTGTTGGCAATCACCGGATCTTTGCCGATGGTGAACATCAGCTTGTAAGCGATGGAGTGCTTTAACGCCTCAATGCTTACCGTGGGAGACGCATAGGAAAAAGGTGCATTCATATCTCTGATTCCAGCATTGTTACATCAAGCGTTGATAAAGATCGCGGTAGGACTGCGCCGCAACTTGCCAGCTAAAATCCATGGCCATCGCCTGGCGCTGAACAAAACGCCACAAAGAAGGACGAGACCACAACACGAAGGCACGCCGAATCGCGCGTAATAGCGACCAGGCATTGCTGTCCTCAAACACAAATCCGCTGGCGATGCCGTCTGCCAGGTTCTCCAGCGAGGTATCGGATACGGTATCTGCCAGCCCGCCGGTACGCCGCACCAGCGGCAGCGTGCCGTACTTCAGGCCATACAGCTGGGTTAAGCCGCAGGGCTCAAAACGACTCGGCACCAGGATAACGTCGGCACCCGCCATGATGCGGTGTGAAAACGCTTCGTGATAGCCAATCTGGACGCCAACCTGTCCCGGATGCTCGGCGGCCGCTGCGAGGAAGCCCTCCTGCAATACCGGATCGCCCGCGCCCAGCAGCGCCAGCTGTCCGCCCTGCTCCAGCAGGCCCGGCAGCGCCTCAAGCACCAGATCGAGCCCTTTCTGGCTGGTCAGACGGCTCACCACCGCAAACAGCGGCACCTTGTCGTTGACCTTCAGCCCCATGGCAACCTGCAGCTGACGTTTATTCTCGGCCTTATCTTCCACCGAATCGCGGTTGTAGCGCGCGGTCAGCAGCAGATCCGACTCCGGGCTCCAGATTTTTTCGTCCACGCCGTTGAGGATGCCCGACAGACGTCCTTCGCGCTGGCGTTGCGCGAGCAGCCCCTCCATGCCGTAGCCAAACTGCGGCTCGGTGATCTCCCGCGCGTAGGTCGGACTCACGGCGGTAATGTGATCGGCGTAGTACAGCCCGGCCTTGAGGAACGAAATCTGCCCGTTAAACTCCAGCCCATGGATATTAAAGAACGACCATGGCAGATCGATTTCATCCATATGTTTGGCTAAATACAGCCCCTGATAGGCCAGGTTATGCACGGTGAAGACCGATTTCGCCGGATGGCCACGCGCCGCCAGATAGGCCGGTGCCAGCCCGGCGTGCCAGTCGTGGGCATGCACTACGTCCGGGCGCCAGAACGGATCCAGCCCGGAGGCCATTTCCGCCCCGACCCAGCCGAGCAGCGCGAAACGCAGCACGTTATCGGTATAGGCAAAGAGGTTGGTGTCGTGGTACGGGCTCCCTGGGCGGTCATACAGGTGCGGGGCATCAATCAGATAGATGCCCACGCCGTTGTAATGACCAAACAGTAATGTGATGCGCCCGGCAAAGGTATCGCGGCGGCTGACAATCTGGGCGTCAGGGATGCCGCGACGGATATCGGGAAAAGCGGGTAACAGCACGCGAGTATCGACTCCACCGGCAATTTGCGCCGCCGGTAGCGCCCCAATCACATCCGCCAACCCGCCGGTTTTCAGCAACGGGAACATCTCAGAACAAACGTGTAAAACCTGCATCATCGCTCCTGTTTGATCTGCAGCTTACGCAGCATTTCACGCGTAACCAGCACGATGCCTTCTTCTGAGCGGTAGAAACGGCGCGCGTCCTCTTCCGCGTTTTCTCCAATTACCATGCCTTCCGGAATGACGCAGGCACGGTCGATAACGCAACGACGCAGGCGGCACGAGCGGCCAACCCAGACGTCGGGTAACAATACTGACGAATCAATGTTGCAGAAGGAGTTCACCCGCACGCGCGGGAACAGTACCGACTGCACCACCACAGAGCCCGAGATAATGCACCCGCCGGAGACCAGCGAGTTCAGCGTCATGCCGTGGCTGCCCGAGCGGTCCTGCACAAATTTTGCCGGCGGCAGGGATTCCATGTGGGTACGGATCGGCCAGTTGTGGTCGTACATATCCAGTTCCGGGGTCACCGATGCCAGATCGAGGTTAGCCTTCCAGTACGCCTCCAGGGTGCCGACATCGCGCCAGTACGGTTCTGAATCAGGATCGGACTGCACGCAGGACAGAGGGAACGGGTGTGCATAGGCCATGCCAGATTTGGTGATTTTCGGGATGATATCTTTACCGAAGTCGTGGCTGGATTTCTCATCCTTGTCGTCTTCTTCCAGCAGCTGATAAAGATAATCAGCATCAAAGACATAGATACCCATACTGGCAAGGGATTTGGTGTCATCTCCCGGCATAGATGGCGGGTTCGCCGGTTTTTCAACGAACTCGATCACTTTGTCGTTTTCATCCACCGCCATCACGCCAAAGGCCGTCGCCTCGGCAACGGGCACCGGCATACAGGCCACGGTGCAGCGCGCCCCTTTTTCGACGTGGTCGATCAGCATGCGCGAGTAGTCCTGCTTGTAGATGTGGTCCCCGGCGAGGATCACTACGTACTCGGCGTCATAGCGACGAATAATGTCGAGGTTTTGCGTCACCGCATCGGCGGTCCCGCGATACCAGTTTTCACCGTGCACACGCTGTTGGGCAGGTAACAGGTCGACAAACTCGTTCATCTCCTCACTGAAGAACGACCAGCCGCGCTGAATATGCTGCACCAGCGTGTGTGACTGATACTGCGTGATCACGCCAATACGGCGAATGCCTGAATTCAGGCAGTTTGACAACGCAAAATCGATAATACGGAATTTCCCACCGAAGTGGACGGCGGGCTTGGCGCGCTTAATCGTTAAATCTTTTAATCGGGTACCGCGGCCGCCAGCAAGAATCAGGGCAACAGACTTCAATGGCAGCTGACGCGCCAACATGAGAGGGTCGTTCTTATCTAACCTAACCATGATCAACTCCTTTTATTATCATCTCTGGAATACACATACACCGTGCGCAGGCCCATGCCAGGCAGTCATAACGACCGGATTATCCTCTCCGGCAAAGGGAGGGATGGCCCGCCACTCCCCTTCGGGTAAAACAATTTCTGCGACCTCATCTGTGGCGTTAAGCGTGATAAGCCAGCTATCCGAAAGCAGGATTTGCAGGCACGGCACGCCGCTTTGCCACTCACGCGCTTCCAACGGTTGCGCCTTTCTGTTTAGCCAGCGAACATTGCCGTCGCCCTCTTCCCACCACTGATTCAGGGTGAGCGCCGGGATCTGCTGACGCAGATGGATCAGCGCAGCGGTAAAGTCGGCTAATCCACTGTTGGCCTGTTGCCAGTCCAGCCAGGTTAACGGGTTATCCTGGCAATACGCATTGTTGTTACCGTGCTGGCTGTGGCCATGCTCATCGCCTGCCAGCAACATCGGCGTTCCTTGCGACAAAAGCAGCGTGGTGAGCAGCGCGTGCACGCTGGCGCGGCGCCGCTCAATCACATTCAGATTGCCACTTAATCCTTCGATACCATGGTTAAAACTGTGGTTATTGAAGGTGCCGTCACGATTTTCTTCGCCATTGGCTTCATTGTGTTTCTGATTGAAACAAACGCAGTCACGGAGGGTGAACCCATCGTGCGCGGTGACCAGGTTGATCGACGCGGAGGGCAGTCGCCCGTTGCGTCTGAACAGATCGCTGGAAGCTGCAAAACGCCCGGCAAACTGGCCGAGTGACAGATCGCGCGCCAGCCAGAAGCGGCGCGCGGCATCACGATAGTGGTCGTTCCACTCGGCAAACGGCGCCGGGAAATTCCCCACCTGGTAGCCGCCAGGGCCGATATCCCACGGCTCCGCAATCAGCTTCACGCCCGAAAGCAGCGGGCAGTTCTTAATTGCCTCAAACAGCGGTGCCTGCGGGCTGTATTCCGGCGTGCGTCCTATCACTGACGCCAGGTCAAAACGAAAGCCGTCTATGTGGAAGGTTTCCACCCAGTACTTCAGGCATTCATAGGCGTACTGCACCACCGCCGGATGGCTGAGATTGAGGGTGTTACCGCAGCCGGTCCAGTTGTGGTAATCGCCATCCTCTCTTAACCAATAATAGCTAGGGTTATCAATTCCGCGCAGGGAGAACGTCGGGCCTTCCAGATCCAGCTCGGCGCTGTGGTTCAGCACGATATCCAGAATGACCTCAATACCCGCTTCGTGTAGCGCCTTCACCGCATCACGAAACTCATCCCGGGCTCGCTCAGGATGCGAGGCATAGCGCGGGTCGAGGGCAAACATCGCCATCGGGTTGTAGCCCCAGTAGTTGCTCAGGCCAAGGCGCTGCAAACGCGGCTCGGAGGCAAAATGGGCAACCGGTAATAACTCCAGGGCGGTGATCCCGAGATGCTTAAAATAGGCAATCATCACCGGGTGACCGAGCGCCCGGTAGGTGCCGCGGATCTCTTCCGGAATGCCAGGGTGCAGATACGTCAGCCCTTTCACGTGGGCTTCATAGATGACCGTCTTGCCCCAGGGCGTATTGGGAGCGGCGTCCTCTTCCCAGTCGTAACGATCGTCGCTGACCACTACGCTGCGGGGTGCCACCGCGGCACTGTCCCGGTGATCGGCAGTCACTTTGCCGCTGTGCAGCAGGACATCGTCATTCAGCGTGCCTTCAACCTGATACGCACAGGGGTCGAGCAGCAGCTTGGCCGGGTTAAAGAACAGCCCTTTGGCCGGATCCCAGGGACCATGCACCCGGAAGCCATAATGGGTGCCGGGCCGGCCATGCTCGAGGTAGCCATGCCAGATATCGCCACTGCGGCCCACCAGATCGTAGCGGTGTTCAATGCCCTTATCGTCAAACACGCAGAGTTCAACCCGATCCGCATTGGCGGAAAAGAGGGTGAAGTTCACCCCTTTGCCATCGTAGCGTGCGCCAAGCGGTGCCGGGTTACCTGCAGCGAGTTGCGTCATTCCCCCTCCCGCACCAGCCAGATCGTGGACAGCGGCGGCAGAGTAAGGCTCAGGGATTGTGGTCGACCATGACTCTCCTGCTCATCGCTCTGCACCAGCCCGCCATTGCCCGCATTGCTGCCGTGGTAATGCATGGAGTCGGTGTTGAGCACCTCACGCCATTTGCCCGGCTGATTGATGCCGAAACGGTAGTGATGGCGCGTCACCGGGGTGAAGTTACTGGCGACAATGATTTCGTTGCCTACTTTGTCACGGCGGACAAAGATCAGCACCGAGCGCTCGTTGTCATCCACCACCAGCCACTCAAAGCCGTAATCGTCAAAGTCCAGCTCGTGCAGGGCCTTGTGATGGCGGTAGGTATGGTTGAGGTCGCGCACCAGGCGCTGCACGCCGTGGTGCCAGTTGTCGCCCCCTTCCAGCAGGTTCCAGTCGAGGCTGGTATCGTGGTTCCACTCCCGGCCCTGGGCGAACTCGTTGCCCATAAACATCAACTTTTTGCCCGGGAAGGCAAACATCCAGCCGTAGTAGGCGCGCAGGTTGGCAAACTTCTGCCAGGCGTCGCCCGGCATGCGGTCGAGAATCGATTTTTTGCCGTGGACCACTTCATCGTGGGAGAGCGGCAGAACAAAGTTTTCGGTGCTGTTGTAGAGCATGCCGAAGGTCAGCTTGTTGTGGTGATACTGGCGATGAATCGGGTCCAGCTTCATGTAATCCAGGGTGTCGTGCATCCAGCCGAGATTCCACTTGTACCAGAAGCCGAGGCCGCCCATGGATGGCGGACGGGAGACGCCCGGGAAGTCCGTGGACTCTTCCGCCATCGTCACCGCGCCCGGCGTCTGCTCGCCGAGAATACGGTTGGTGTTACGCAGGAACTCAATGGCTTCCAGGTTTTCCCGGCCACCGAATTCGTTCGGGATCCACTCCCCCTCTTTGCGGCTGTAGTCGCGGTAGATCATCGAGGCGACGGCATCCACGCGCAGGGCATCAATGCCGAAACGCTCGATCCAGTAGAGGGCGTTACCCACCAGGTAGTTGGTCACTTCCCGACGGCCATAGTTGTAGATCAGGGTGTTCCAGTCCTGATGGTAGCCTTCACGCGGATCGCTGTGCTCATACAGGTTGGTCCCGTCGAATTCGGCCAGGCCAAAATCATCGGACGGGAAGTGGCCCGGCACCCAGTCGAGGATCACGTTCAGCCCGGCAGCGTGTGCGGCGTTGATAAAGTAGCGGAAGTCGTCCCGGGTGCCGAAGCGGCGGGTCGGCGCATACATGCCGGTCGGCTGATAGCCCCAGCTGCCGTCAAACGGGTGTTCGTTAATCGGCAGCAGCTCCAGATGGGTAAAGCCCATCCATTTCACATACGGGATCAGCTGGTCGGCCAGCTCCCGGTAGCTGAGCCAGAAGTTGTTGTCGGTATGACGACGCCAGGAGCCAAGATGGACTTCATAAATGGAGATCGGCATATCGAACTGGTTGGCGCGAATCCGCTCTTCGCTCTGGGCAACTTTCTCCGGCAGGCCGCAAATGAGCGACGCGGTTTCCGGGCGCATTTGCGCTTCGAAGGCATAGGGGTCGGCTTTGATACGCAGCTTGCCGTGGGCATCGATCAGCTCGTATTTGTACAGCTGCCCGTTTTGCGCCCCGGGGATAAACAGCTCCCAGATGCCGGTCTCGCGACGCAGGCGCATCGGGTGACGTCGGCCATCCCAGTAGTTGAACTGCCCCACCACCGACACGCGCCGGGCGTTCGGTGCCCAGACGGTAAAGCGGGTGCCGGTCACGCCATCCATGGTGTCGGCGTGGGCGCCGAGCGTCTCATACGGACGCAGGTGCGTCCCTTCAGACAGCAGCCAGGCATCCATCTCCTGCAGCAGCGGACCGAAGCGATAGGGATCGTCGATCAGGTTCTGCTGACCATGCCAGATGACGGCGAGTTGGTAACGGAAGACATTTTTACGGCGGGCCATCACGCCAGCGAAGAAGCCGCGTGAATCGATACATTCGAGTTTACCGACCTTGCGCCCGGTTTTTGGTTCGATGACCCACACTTCCGTCGCGTCAGGAAGCAGTGCCCGGACTTCCAGTCCAGCGTCAGTGCGGTGCATGCCAAGTACAGAAAATGGATCCGCAAAGTGACCCGCAATAAGCGCATTAATCACGTCTCTATCAATACGAACGGACATGGTATTCATCCTGTTTTTTTAGTTGCCGCCCCTTTCGCCCACCGGGTACGACCTTAATGTGACCTGGACGGAACAGCACCTTGTGCATCCTCTCTGTTCCATCCAACCTCCAGGCGGAATATGTGACATCCCGCATAAAGCATAGCCAACGCTTTATATGACTCCCGAAAAATAATGAATCATTTGCGTTTTCGTCCTTTAGTACGCAAAAAAAGGGGTGATAAATCACCCCAAAGTATTAAGTATTTATTACGCCAGCTGGCGTAGCATCCTGCGCAGCGGCTCTGCGGCACCCCACAGAAGCTGATCGCCAACGGTAAAGGCGGAAAGGTATTCCGGGCCCATATTTAGTTTACGCAGGCGTCCTACAGGGGTAGATAATGTGCCAGTGACCGCAGCCGGGGTCAGCTCGCGCATGGTGATATCGCGATCGTTAGGGATGACTTTTGCCCACTGATTGTGCGACGCGAGCAATTCCTCCACAGTTTGTATGGATACATCTTTTTTCAATTTAATGGTGAATGCCTGACTGTGGCAGCGCAGCGCGCCGATACGCACGCACAGACCGTCAACCGGGATCGCGGAAGCGGTACGCAGGATTTTGTTTGTCTCGGCCTGGCCCTTCCACTCTTCGCGAGTCTGGCCATTGTCCAGCTGTTTGTCGATCCACGGGATCAGGCCACCGGCCAGCGGTACGCCGAAGTTATCTACCGGCAGCTCGCCGCTGCGGGTCAGCTGAGTGACTTTACGCTCGATATCCAGAATCGCCGACGCCGGGTTTGCCAGCTCCTGCGCCACGCTGTGGTGCAGCTGGCCCATCTGGGTCAGCAGCTCGCGCATATGGCGCGCGCCGCCGCCGGATGCCGCCTGGTAAGTCGCTACAGAGACCCACTCCACCAGATCCTGGGCAAACAGACCGCCCAGCGACATCAGCATCAGGCTAACCGTACAGTTACCGCCGACGAAGGTTTTGACGCCGTTGTTCAGGCCGTCGGTGATGACGTCCTGGTTAACCGGGTCAAGAATAATGATGGCGTCGTCTTTCATGCGCAGCGAAGAGGCCGCGTCAATCCAGTAGCCCTGCCAGCCGCTTTCACGAAGCTTTGGATAAATTTCGTTGGTATAATCGCCGCCCTGGCAGGTGACAATAATGTCCAGCGCCTTCAACGCTTCCAGATCGTAAGCATCCTGCAACGTGCCTGTGGTACCCCCAAAGGACGGAGCAGCCTGGCCGAGCTGGGAAGTGGAGAAGAAGACCGGGCGGATAGCGTCGAAATCGCGCTCTTCAACCATGCGTTGCATGAGTACAGAGCCGACCATACCGCGCCAGCCGATAAAACCAACGTTTTTCATAGCATTTTTTTCCTGCAGAGGGTGTGTGCTGTTTATGCAAGCCAGTATTGAACTGGGATATGCTTCACATTACAAAATGCTGCCAAAGTCGCAAGCGAAATTAATCGATGATTGCCCGGCTATCAGAAATAGCGCTAATCATCGGATTAACCATACAAGTATCAGGGATAACCTACGATGAGTGAAATCATTTCCGCAGCTGTTTTATTGATCCTAATTATGGATCCACTCGGAAACCTGCCTATTTTCATGTCGGTGTTGAAACACACCGAGCCAAAGCGCCGTCGGGCAATCATGATCCGCGAGCTGCTCATCGCCCTGCTGGTGATGTTTATCTTCCTGTTTGCTGGCGAAAAAATCCTCGCATTCCTGAATTTACGCGCTGAAACGGTCTCCATTTCCGGCGGGATTATTCTGTTCCTGATTGCCATCAAAATGATTTTCCCGAGCAGCGAAGGCAGCAGCAGCGGCCTGCCCGCGGGTGAAGAGCCGTTTATTGTGCCGCTGGCGATCCCGCTGGTCGCCGGGCCGACGATTCTGGCGACGCTGATGCTGCTGTCGCATCAGTACCCGAATCAGATGAGCCATCTGGTGATTGCTCTGCTGATTGCCTGGGGCGGGACCTTTATTATCCTGCTGCAGTCGTCGCTGTTTTTACGCCTGCTGGGCGAGAAAGGGGTCAATGCGCTGGAGCGGCTGATGGGATTGATTCTGGTGATGATGGCGACGCAGATGTTCCTGGATGGGATTCGGGCGTGGATGAAGGGGTAGGTAAAGCTGCCGATTTTAATGTTTGCTCCCTCTCCCTGCGGGAGAGGGTTGGGGTGAGGGGAACATGCGGCTCAGGAGGTGGTTCCGTTCACCTTACGTTCCTCGCTTCTCTGAGACGCCCGTACCGGTGAACGTGCCAGGGTGGCTCAATCGCCACCACCCTGGCTACCCGGGCTACCGGCAAGAAAATCGTCGCTACGCGATACCCTCAGCTTATTCCTTCAGGCTTTCGGGTCGGGCACCAGCCTGCATCCTTGCAGGCTATGCCCTCTCGGCGCGTCCATGCGCCTCGCCCCGGCCTTCCGGAAACGCTTCGGCGATTTTCAGCCGGACCAGGGAGCCGCTGCAACTATTTCGCTTACCTAAACTTCTACGTCGCTTCGGAATAAGAGTTAATTTCTGGTTATGCGAGCAGCCTTCCAGAGCCTCGCTTGATACACAATCTGCAAAGCGGTATCTTCTCGCCACGCCTGCAAAATCAGGCGTCAGGATTAGCCTCCTGTACTACCTCTTTGGTGACACAAGTATTTTTGTGTCGCGCGCTTAGCTACACTCCAACGGTGGGCCGAGCGGGGGCGTCGCAAGACGCGCCGGTATCCAAAGAGGCCGGTAAGGCTAACCCTGCTCGGTTCCGCCACCAGCGAGATTAGCCTCTCCAGTGGTGGAAAAAAACGACTCTTTGGAGGCTGTCTTATGACTACTACCCTTAGCTTTTCTCATTCTTTATTTACCACGCCCTTCGATCACACCACCGATTTCACCGAGCTGGCAGACAACTGCGCGCGATTTGTTGACGTACTGGTTGAATGCGACGATCCGGCTCAGAAGATGGCGCTGTGCGGGCGGCTTTCTGCCTGCCTCACCCTTCTTCAGCCAGCGCTTCTGGAGCCGGTGCCTGACCATTTGAAAGAGAGCCTGACGGTGGATGATCTGCCACTGAACGTGCCCGTTTTCGAACCGGAAGTGGATCAGCTTGGGCGCTATTGCCAACTGGTAACACAATTGCTGTTGAATCATTCGCTGTCAGAAAATGACGAGAGAGTAGCAGGCGATTTGCTGCAAGATCTGGTGGGATTGTATAGCGATACGCTGAAAGCGCCGCGCTGGCTGCGTACAGATGAAGGTATCGTGCTGATGTAAAAAAGCCGGGTGGCGCTTGCGCTTACCCGGCCTACGGTTCGAGGTTTTGTAGGCCCGGCAAGCATCGCGCCGCCGGGCACTGCAGTTAGCTCAGCAGCGAAAACGCAATCATCCCGACAATCGCCCCGGTGGTGCCGAGGATGGTTTCCATCAGCGTCCAGGTTTTAAGGGTTTGCGCTTCAGTCGCCCCGGTAAATTTACCGAACAGCCAGAAGCCCGCATCGTTAACATGCGACACCACAATCGACCCACCCGCGATACAGATAGACAGCGCGGCCATCTGCGCACCGGAGTAGTTCAGCTGCTCAATCACCGGCATCACCAGCCCGACGGCGGTTAAGCAGGCCACGGTCGCAGAGCCCTGAATGATACGCACCGCCGCAGCCAGCACGAAGCAGGTCACCGCAATCGGCAGGCCCATCCCGGTCAGCGCTTCACCCAGAGCCGGGCCCACGCCGGAATCCACCAGCACCTGCTTGAACACCCCGCCCGCACCGATCACCAGCAGAATAATCCCTGCCGGTTGCAGCGCCGCACCGCAGATCTCCATCACCCGGTCTTTCGCCATGCCCTGACGCATCGCCAGGCCATA
Organism: Leclercia sp.; assembly: GCF_036780805.1. NCBI lineage: Bacteria > Pseudomonadati > Pseudomonadota > Gammaproteobacteria > Enterobacterales > Enterobacteriaceae > Leclercia > Leclercia sp. Next base: position 122,750 of record NZ_DAIQCE010000005.1, read on the forward strand.
AATGGCCACCAGACAGGCCACCAGGATCGCGGTGAACGGATGGCCGATAAACTCAAACCACTCGTACGCACTCGATCCCACCGGCACAAAGCGTGCGGCGATGGTTTTCAGACCTACCAGCACCAGCGGCAGCAGGATCAGCGCGAGGCTAAAGCCGAACGACGGCATTTTGCTCTCGCCCAGATGCGGCTCGGAGATGTCGTCAGGAATGTGCAGCTCAACGTAACGGCTGATGAAGTTGCCCCACAGCGGACCGGCAATCAGCATGCCCGGGATCGCGGCGCAGAGGCCAATCAGGATCATCCAGCCGAAGTCAGCGTGCATCTGCGAGGCCAGCAGCATCGGCGCAGGCCCCGGCAGCAGAAATGCCGCCGCTGCTGCCACACCGGCAAACAGAGGAATAACCAGCTTCACCAGGTTAGTACCGGTATGGCGCGCCATGGAGAAGGCCACGCTAATCAGCAGCACGACCGCCACCTCAAAGAACAGCGGCAGCGCGCAGATCAGACCGGCCAGACCGATGGCATAGTGCGCCCGGCTGTGGCCGAAGGATTTCAGCATTTTGACGGCGATCTGATCGACCGCGCCAGTTTCATGCAGGATTTTGCCAAACATCGCGCCAAGCGCGACCACAATGGCGAGGAAGCCTAGCGTGCCGCCCATCCCTTTTTCCATTGTCGCTGCGATCTTATCGAGCGGCATTCCGGAAAAGAGACCTGCACCAATAGAAACCACCATCAAAGCAACGAAGGCGTGCATACGGGCCTTCATCACCAAAAACAGCAGCAGTAAAACGGAACCCACTGCTGTCAAAACAAGCGTTAATGTAGTCAAAACTTACTGCCTTTTATTAATAACCTCGATGGTACTCGCAACAACACCGTCCAGCGGCTGATCGATATCCACGACCAGCACATCGCTTTCATCCGCACCCGGCTCCTGCAGGGTTTCGAACTGCGTTACCAGCATCTGGGTTTTGAAGAAGTGCCCTTTGCGCGCTTTCAGACGGGTTTCAATCACGTCGAAATCGCCCTTCAGGTAGATAAAGGAGAGATTGGCGTTACCTTCGCGCAGCTGGTCGCGGTAGGTCTTTTTCAGCGCGGAGCAGACGATCAGCGACACTTTATTGGTGCGCTGCATAGCAAACGCCGCATCGTTCAGCGCCTGCAGCCACGGCTTACGATCGTCGTCGTTCAGCGGCTCGCCAGAGGCCATCTTGGTGATGTTGCTGCGTGGATGGAGAAAATCACCATCAAGAAACGCGGCATGAATTTGATGCGCCACTTCGCTGGCAACGGCGGATTTACCGCTACCGGAAACGCCCATCAGGACATAAACGTGGTGATCTGGATTTGTGGTGCTCAAAGTATGTCCCTCAGTCGATTGTTACGGGTAACAGTTATCGGTAACATTGTCCTGCCGGGGCTGATGAGAAGCAATATCCAAACGTGCGCGAAGTGAATAAGTGTGAGCTAGTTCAAACTTGTCACGCTAAATAGATCCACCTGGTGACAGCGTGAAACCTAAATCTAACATTTTAGGCGTCACCGTTTCGCCACGAATGCGCGCCAGCAGGCGTTCCGCACCGATACGGCCCATGCGCTCACGCGGGGTCAGGACGCTCGCCAGACGCGGTTCCATGACCTGGCCGATGTCGTGACCGTGGAAACCGGCAATGGCCATATCACCCGGGATAGAAAGCCCCAGACGCTGGCATTCAAAGGCGGCGCCGACCGCGAGGTCATCGTTGGTACAGAAGATGCCATCAAGCTGCGGATACTCGCGACGGGCCTGGCGCATCAGCTCAATGCCGGAGGTGTAGGAGGAGGACTGCTCGACCATCACGCTGTAGGGCGTTAAGTTGGCGTCGAGCATCGCCTGCTCGTATCCCTTCTGTTTGATGATAGTACGTTCATCCAGACGTGCGCCAAGATAGGCGACATGACGATGACCGCGAGCGATGATCGCCGCCGTCATCTGGCGGGCGGCTTCAAAGTTATCGAACCCGACGGCGATATCGAGACACGGCGACTGGCTGTCCATCAGCTCCACTACCGGAATACCTGCCACTTCGATCATCTTTAGCGTGCGCGCAGTGTGCGTGCGTTCGGTCAGGATCAGGCCATCAATGTTCCAGGAAAGCATCGACTCCAGACGTTCCTCTTCCAGTTCCGGTTTGTAGCCGTAGTGGGCGAGCATGGTCTGATAACCAAAGGCGTCGGTGACGCTTTCAATGCCGCGGAGCACTTCCGCGAAGACCTGGTTGGTTAAGGAGGGAAGCAGGACGCCTACCGCGCGGCTGGTCGCATTGGAGAGAATATCGGGGGCGCGGTTGGGGATATAACCCAGTTCATCGAGAGCCGCGGCAATCTTGCCACGTAACGCCACGGAAACCTGTTCCGGGTTACGTAAGAAACGGCTGACCGTCATTTTGGTCACACCGACGCGATCGGCGACATCCTGAAGTACGGGTCTTTTCTTTTTCATCGTCCTGAGAGAAACCGGTAGTAATAGATTCCCTCAGTTTATCACGGACAAAGACCAACCTTCCCCTGAGAAAGGGGAAGGCTGGTTATTTATTTAGACCGGCGGCAGGTCGAACAGCAGAATTTCAGCGGCGCTGTCGGCATGCACGGAGATCGCCTGCTCATCCCAGATAGCCAGACCATCGCTGGTGGTGGCTTTGGTGCCGTTGATGGTCACTTCGCCTTTCACCACCTGGATCCACACTTTGCGGTTCGCGGCGATTGGGTGTACAGACTGCTCGTCTTTCGCCAGCGCCCAGCGGTACAGCTCCATATCCTGATGTACTTTCAGCGAGCCGTCACGGGCATCCGGTGAAAGTACCAGCTGTTTCCCCTGCTCGGCGTCAAAGCGACGCTGCTCGTAGCGCGGGGTGATGCCTTTTGCTTCCGGAATGATCCAGATCTGGTACAGACGCAGGCGGTCAGTTTTGCTTGGGTTGTATTCGGAGTGACGCACCCCGGTACCCGCACTCATAATCTGGAACTCACCCGCCGGAACCTGCTCTTTGTTACCCATGCTGTCCTGGTGCTCAACGGCGCCGTCCAGAACGTAGGTCAGGATTTCCATATCTTTGTGCGGGTGGGTACCAAAGCCCTGGCCGGCATCAATGACGTCGTCGTTAATGACGCGCAGTGCCGAGAAGCCCATAAAGTTTGGGTCATAATAATCGGCAAACGAGAAGCTGTGCCATGAGTCCAGCCAACCATGATTTGCGTGACCGCGGTCGTTTGCTTTGCGTAAGAAGATCATTGTTTTTACCCTCAGTTCGTTTCGATGGAGTAAGTGTGGACGCAATCGACCTGGGATCATAGAGGGTGAAAATTGACTCCTCTGTTCAAAATATCTGAACAAACACAGAGGAGTCCTTCAGGCTTATCTGGCAAGGGTTACTGTAGCAGGCGAGGCCTGCTCAAAGGCCCGTTCAAGGATTTCCAGATTGGTCATCACTTCAATTTCCTTGACGTAATTAGGCGTCCCTTTGGTCAGCGTATCATACAGCGCATCGTAGACCTGACCGTAGTCGCCGGTGCCCGGTCTGATCTCCTCTTTCACCGTCACGCCCGCGTCGTTGACGTACTCCAGCACGCCCACGGAATCATCCGCTGCAAACCCCGGCTCGCCCGGCATGATGTTGGCCTTCAGGCTGGTCTCCTGCTGGTCGATGCCGTACTTGATAAACGAGCCTTTGGTGCCATGGACGATGAATTTCGGGTAGTCGGTTTTCACCAGATGGCTGGTTTTGACGATCGCCTTCAGGTCGCCATAGAACAGCTGGGCTTCGAAAGTATCGTCCGGGTTGGCTTTATTGCGCAGGCTGCGGATGTCATAGGCCACATGGTCCGGGCGGCCGAACAGGGAGATAACCTGATCCATGGTGTGGACGCCAAGGCCATAGAAGGAGCCATCCTGCGGCAGGCCGGGTTTGGTCTCCGCCACCGGACGGTAGTAGTCGAAGTGGCTTTCGAACTCGACGATCTCGCCCAGCTTGCCGCTCTCAATCGCCTGTTTGGCAGTGAGGAAGCAGGTGTCAAAGCGACGGTTCTGATACGGGCTTACGGTCAGCCCTTTGCTGCGGGCGAGTTCGAACAGCTCTTTTGCTTCGGCTATCGTCGGGGTGAAGGGTTTTTCCACCAGCACGTTTTTACCGGCTTCCAGAGCGCGTTTGGCGTATTCAAAGTGGCTGTCGGCGTGCGTGCAGACGATCACCAGCTTAACCTCAGGGTCGTTCAGGACCTCATCGAGATCGCTGGTGAAATGAATATGCGAGTACTGGGGGGACTGCTCTTCCGGTTTCGGGTGACGGCGGAAGATGTGCGCCACGTGCCAGCTGGCTTTACGGGTGAGAACGTACGGGAGGTGATAGCGGGTGGTGCTTTTGCCAAATCCAATAAATGCGCAGTGTAGTGTCATAATGATTTTCCTGGCTAATGTCTCTGCCTTCAACCATAGCGCAAGCTGGCAGCGAAATATATTTCTATAGAGAATCCTAAAATGGCGGCCATGGCCTTGATCCTTGCCGGAATTACCAGGATAAGGGGACGGCCAAAACCCCATGCTCGCGAAAGGAGTCGCGCTCATTTTCTATGGAAAGAAAATATTTCGCGTTAAATAGCGCCCTTCTCTTCTGGCTGCTCGCGCTGGTCGCCTGGGGCTTAGATGCCCTCTTCCTGACGTGGCTGTTCGCTGCATCGTCCCTACTGAGCTTTGGTATCTTCCTTCTACTTAATCAGGTTAAAGTCATGTTTAAAAAGAGTAAATCCACCGAGACCGGCAAGCCAGAAATCCTCCTTCCACCGGTGCCCGTTAGCGAAAAAGAGCCCGCCGTCACGGAGAAACACGGCACCACCGTTATCGCCAGCGATGTGCGCTTTGAGGGCAACATCGTTTCCGGTGGTCACGTCTATGTTCACGGTACGCTTATCGGCAATATCGACTCCAGAGAGAGCCTGATAAAGATTATGCGTGGGGGTCAGGTGGAGGGGAATATCACCTGCCGGGAGCTGATCGTTGACGGCAAGGTGATGGGCCAGTGCAGCAGCGATGTCATTGAAATCTGCGAAAATGGGCAGGTCACGGGTACCCTTGGCTATCACACCCTGGCGGTGAAAAAAGGCGGCCTGTTTTCCGGCCAGGCAGAGGTGTTACCGGCCGTCGCAGAAAAGACCAACGTCGTGGGCCTGATGAAAGAGAGCACGCCCGACTCGCTCGATCTCGAGTCGCTGCAAAAGCTTTAGGCAAAAAAAAGCCAGCGAGACGCTGGCTAAAATAATACTGGAAGCAATGTGAGCAATGTCGTGCTTTCAGGTTTCCGTAGAGGTCTTCCTGAATGCAGTACAATAATAATCATTCTCATTCGCACTTGTCTACTGATTTTTTGCAAAAAATGCTTGTTGACTCACATTTCAATCTCAGAGATGTTGAAAGAGAACCTAACTGACTGAGGAAGAAGGAATGAGTGAGATAGTGATACGCCACGTTGAAGCCGCCGATGCCGAAGCTTTACGCCTGCTGAATGCCCATCCAGGGGTTTATCACGACACTCTACAGCTTCCTCATCCTTCGATGGACATGTGGAAGGACCGCGTGGCCGCAAAACCGGGCAGACGCCAGCTGGTAGCCTGCCTGGACGGAAAGGTTATCGGGCATCTGGTACTGGACGTGATGGAAAATCCACGCCGCAGCCATGTAGCGACCTTCGGGATCGGTGTTTCAGCCGAGGTGCAAGGCCGCGGCGCAGGCAGCGCGTTAATGCGGGAGATGATCAACCTGTGCGACAACTGGCTGCGCATTGAGCGCATCGAGCTGACGGTGTTCGCCGACAACGCCTCGGCTATCGCCCTGTACCGCAAATATGGCTTTGTGGTGGAAGGCACCGGGAAGAAGTTCGCCCTGCGTAACGGCGAGTTTGTGGATGCGCATTTTATGGCGCGGATGAAGTAATTCCGTGCGGGCTGATGCCCTCACCCTAACCCTCTCCCACAGGGAGAGGGAAAAATCGTAGGCCGGGCAAACGCAGTGCCGCCCGGCGCAAACTCAATACCCTGCCGTCAAATCCCCTGGCGTACGCGGATCCGATGCGCCATACAGCGCGCCATCCGGCCCAACCATAATGCTCTGGGTGCTGCCCATCGCCTCTTTCACCGCCACTTTTTGTCCGCGCTGTTCCAGCAGCTTCAGCGTATCCGGGCTAAAGCCCTTCTCCACCCGCAGCTCGTCCGGCAGCCACTGGTGATGGAAGCGCGGCGCGTTGGTGGCCTCTGCCACGTTCATCCCGTAATCGATGCTGTTGACCACCATCTGCAGCACGGTGGTGATAATGCGGCTGCCGCCTGGGCTGCCGGTCACCAGCCAGGTTTTGCCGTCTTTCACCACAATGGTCGGTGACATCGACGACAGCGGACGCTTCTTCGGCCCGACGGCGTTAGCATCCCCACCCACCAGCCCGTAGACGTTCGGCACGCCCGGCTTGGCGGAGAAGTCATCCATCTCGTTGTTAAGCAGAATGCCGCTGTTGCCCGCCACGATCCCGGTGCCAAACACGGTATTCAGCGTGTAGGTCACCGCCACCGCGTTACCGTCTTTATCTACCACCGAGAAGTGGGTGGTCTGGTTGCTCTCGTACGGTGCCAGTTTGCCCGGGCGGATCTCGCTTGAGGGTTTGGCTTTGTTGATATCGATCTGATCGGCCAGCGTTTTGGCATAGGCTTTATTGGTCAGCGCCTGCCACGGTACCTTGACGAAGTCCGGGTCGCCCAGATACTCCGAGCGGTCGGCGTAGGCATATTTTTCCGCCTCGGCCATCACCTGCATCGTATCGGCACTGCCGAAACCAAACTTATGCATATCGAAGTTTTCAAGGATGTTGAGGATCTGCACGATGTGGATCCCCCCGGAAGACGGTGGCGGCATGGAGTAGACCTGATACCCGCGATAGTCCCCGCTAATCGGCGTGCGCTCCACGGCTTTGTACTCTGCGAGATCGGCTTTGGTAATCAGCCCGCCGTTCTTACTCATCTCTTCGGCAATCTGATCGGCGATGACCCCTTTATAGAAGGCGTCCGGGCCGTTCTCGGCAATCATCTCCAGGCTTTTGGCGAGGTTGGTCTGCACCAGCTTGTCGCCCTTCTTCAGCGGCTCGCCCTCCTTCCAGAAGATCGCTTTGCTGTTCTCATGGTTGGGGATCACTTCACTGCCGTAAGTTTTCAGATCGTCGGCCAGCGCGTCGTTGACCTCAAAGCCGTCGCGCGCCAGTTTGATGGCAGGCTGCACCACTTTATTCAGCGGCAGGGTGCCGTACTTATCCAGGGCCAGAGAGAAGCCCGCTACCGTACCCGGTGTGCCGGTCGCGAGATGGGAGGTGAGGGATTTTTTGCTGTCGGCGTTGCCCTGGTCATCAAGGAACATGTCGCGCGTAGCCTGGGAGGGTGCCATTTCCCGGAAGTCGATCGCCGTGGTGGTGCCATCTTTGGTACGCAGCATCATAAAACCGCCGCCGCCGAGGTTACCCGCCTGTGGGTGCGTCACCGCCAGCGCATAGCCGACCGCCACCGCCGCATCCACCGCATTACCGCCCTGCTTGAGGATATCCACCCCGACCTGGGTGGCAAGGGCATCCACCGAAGAGACCATCCCCTTCTGCGCCCGCACGGGATGGAACACATCCTCTTCCACGCCGTAGGAGACCGGGGGTGCCGCAGGCGGATTCGCTGCCACGCAAAACGTACCGCCTGCCGTCAGGGCAGCAATCGCTACCCAGCGTAAAAACGTTGGTTTCATCATTGTTATTCTCCAGGTACAGGGACTCATGCTCCCGCTTAAGCCTGGTTCATAACTCTTAAAAAATCATCGTAGTGCGGGATCCGAGGTAAACTTACAGAAGGCCTCAGAAGGAGGGAGTAACAATGAAACGACTGATTCTTGTTGCGGCGTTACTGCCGTTTGCCGTGCTCGCGCAGCCCATCAACACCCTGAACAACCCCAACCAGCCGGGCTATGAAAACCCCAGCCAGCAGCGGATGCAAAATCAGATGATGATCCAACAGCAGCAGCAGACAGGGATGCTCAATCAGCAGCTGAAGACGCAAACCCGCGTTCAGCAGCAGCATCTGCAAACGCAGATGAACAACGATACCCTGCGGGTTCAGCAGAGCCAGCCGGGGGTGCAGGTTCTGCCTAACACCAGCGGCGGGATGCTGAGCGGCGTAGAGTCGTCGGGCGGCGTGCAGCAGCAACACATGCTCCCGCAGCAGCAAAACGGCTCTATGTTGAATAACCCTTAGGGCTGAAAGTCCGGACCGATCAGCGCAATCGCATCGGTACAGATGCAATCCACGCCCCAGCGCAGCAGCTCCGCTGCCCGCTGGGGCTGGTTGACGGTATAGACCAGGATATGCAGCCCAGCAGCCTTAATCGCCTTCACCCGTGCCTCATCCAGCAGGCGATGGTTAAGGTGGATCGACACGCAGCCCAGCCGGGTGGTCAGCTCGCGCCAGTCTTCACGCCACTCATCCAGCAGTAAACCCCGCGGCAGCTCGGGTACCGCTGCCTGCGCCGCCTCCAGAGCGTCAATCTCAAAGGACGACAGCAGCGGAGCGGTCATCCCTTCCCACAGCTCACGCGCCGCCAGCGCAATCACCTTGCCGGTGAGCGGCCCGGTGCCGGTGGTCGGTTTGATTTCGATATTGGCCATCATCCCGTGTTGACGGCAGCGGTCTGCCACCTCGGCCAGCAGCGGCAGCGGCTCGCCTTTAAAGTCTTTGCCAAACCAGCTCCCCGCATCCACCTTCAGCAGATCGCGCCACGGCAGGTCGCCCGCCACGCCCCAGCCGTTGCTGGTGCGCTCGAGGTTGTCGTCATGCAGGAGGAAGATCTCCCCGTCCTGCGACAGCTTGGCGTCGAACTCGATCATGGTGTGGCCGTAGCGTGCACCGACGTCAATCGCCGCCAGGGTGTTCTCTGGGGCCAGTTTACCGCCGCCACGGTGGGCGACGATGTGGGGATAAGGCCAGTAACTCATACGCGTTGTCCTGTTTCGCCATCAAATAGGTGCAGATGATTTTCCGGCAGATGCAGCCACAGCGTGCTGCCCGCGTTCGGGCGCTCCTGATGCGACATGCGCACCACCAGCTTCTGCTCGCCCCAGCGTCCGTGCGCCAGGTTATCGGCACCCAGCATCTCGAGAGTGTCCATCACCAGCGGCACCCCGCCTTCCGACTGGGAGCTTAGCGCAATATGTTCCGGGCGGATACCCAGCGTCATTTTGCGTCCGGCGTAGCCGCGATAGAACCAGTTGATCGGCAGCGCCATGCCGCTCTCCAGCTCAAAATGGGTGCCCGCGGCGCTGATGCGTCCCTCCAGCAGGTTCATCGCCGGGCTGCCGATAAAGCTCGCTACAAAGCGGCTGGCGGGCTTTTCATACACTTCCACCGGGGTGCCAATCTGCTCGGCAATGCCTTTGTTCATCACCATCACCCGCTGGGCGAGGGTCATGGCTTCCACCTGATCGTGGGTGACGTACAGGGAGGTGGTTTTGAGCCGACGGTGCAGGTGCTGTAACTCCAGGCGCATCTGCACGCGCAGTTTGGCATCGAGGTTGGAGAGCGGTTCGTCGAACAGGAACACCGCCGGATCGCGCACGATGGCACGGCCCATCGCCACGCGCTGACGCTGGCCGCCGGAAAGTTCGCGCGGGCGGCGTTTTAATAAGCCGTCCAGCTCCAGAATGCGCGCCGCCTCTTTGACCCGCTCGTCGATATGGCTTTTGCCCATGCCGCGGATTTTCAGCCCCCAGGCCATGTTCTCCTCCACGCTCATGTGCGGGTAGAGGGCATAGTTCTGGAACACCATTGCGATACCGCGGTCTTTCGGCTCCATCTCGGTGACGCGCTGGCGGTCAATCCAGATATCCCCTGACGTCACGCGCTCCAGCCCGGCGACCATCCGCAGCAGGGTGGATTTGCCGCAGCCGGACGGTCCGACCATCACGATGAATTCCCCGTCCGCCACGTCGAGCGTGAGCGGCTGAATGACCTGGGTTTTGCCATCCCAGCTTTTGGTGACTGCCTGTAATTTTAAACCTGCCATCTTATTTCTCACTGTCCACTAAACCACGCACGAACGCACGCTGCATGGCTAAAACGATAACGACCGGGGGGATAAGGGTGAGCAGCATCGCCGCCATCACCTGGTTCCAGAGGGTGGTGCCTTCGCCAGTTGAAATCATCCCTTTGATGCCCGCCACGGCGGTGCCGAGGTTGACGTCCTGAATAATCAGCAGCGGCCACAGGTACTGGTTCCAGCCGTAAATAAAGGTGATGACAAACAGCGCCGCGAGGTTGGTTTTCGACAGCGGCAGCACGATGTCGCGGAAGAAGCGCATCGGCGAGGCACCGTCGATGCGCGCGGCCTCAATCAGCTCGTCCGGCAGGGTCATAAAGAACTGACGGAACAGGAAGGTGGCGGTCGCCGAGGCCATCAGCGGCAGGGTTAAGCCCGCGTAGCTGTCGAGCATCCCGAGGTTGGCGATCACTTCCACCGTCGGGAAGATGCGCACCTCTACCGGCAGCATCAGGGTGATAAAGATCATCCAGAAGAACAGGTTGCGCAGTGGAAAACGGAACCAGACGATGGCAAAGGCCGACAGCATCGACACCGTGATTTTGCCGACCGTAATGCCGAACGCCATGATGAAACTGTTGAGCATCATCAGCCAGAACGGCGCGCTGTTAACCCCCACGCCCTGGGTCCAGATGGTCGCCATGTTCTCGAAGAGATGGCCGCCCGGAATAAGCGTCATCGGGGTTTCAAAGATGGCGTTGCGATCCAGGGTGGCGGCGACAAAGGCCACGTATAGCGGGAACAGGATGACGATAATCCCTAAAATCAGCATGGTATGGCTGAAAATCGTCAGCCCGCGACGGTTCTCAATCATTGGTAGCGCACCTTACTTTCGACATAGCGGAACTGCACCACCGTCAGGATGATGACGAGGAACATCAGCACCACCGACTGCGCGGCGGAGGCTGAAAGATCCAGACCGGCGAAACCTTCGCGGTAGATTTTATAAATCAGCGTGGTGGTGGCCTGCACCGGGCCGCCGGCGGTGGCGGCGTCGATCACCGGGAAGGTGTCGAAGAAGGCGTAGACCAGGTTGACCACCAGCAGAAAGAAACTCACCGGTGCGATCAGCGGCAGTGCCAGCCTGAAGAAGCGGCGGATCGGGCCTGCGCCGTCAATCGCCGCGGCTTCCACCAGCGAGCGCGGAATGGACTGCAGCGCGGCAAAGAAGAACAGGAAGTTGTAGCTGATCTGCTTCCACACCGAGGCGAACACCACGAGGAACATCGCCTGACCGCTGTTCTGGGCGTGGTTCCAGTCGTAGCCGAACTCGCCGAGGAAGTGAGTAATCAACCCGCGCCCAGGGTTAAACAGGAAGATCCACAGCACGGCGGCGACCGCCGGAGCCACGGCGTAGGGCAGCAGCATCAGGGTCTGATACAGGCGGCTGCCGCGCACCACGTAATCCACCAGCGCGGCGAAGAACAGCGAGGCGACAAGGCCGCTCACGGTGACCAGCGCGCTGAACTTCATCGTCGTCCAGAAGGAGTCCAGGTAGTAACTGTCATGCCACAGGGCAGCGAAGTTATCCAGACCGACAAACTGGCTGGAGAGCCCGAACGGATCGACGCTTTGCACCGAGTACCACAGCGCTTCGCCCGCAGGCCAGATAAAGAAAATAACGGTGATGACCAGCTGCGGCGCGACCAGAAGATAGGGCAGCCAGCGGGAACGGAACACCGGACGGGAAGATGACATAGGTTAGCTCAGGTTGGTTTCCCCTCACCCTAACCCTCTCCCCAAAGGGGCGAGGGGATAATTACACCCTCTCCCCTTTGGGGAGAGGGCCGGGGTGAGGGGTAAGTTTTTAATTACGATTTGGTCGACTGCTCAAAGCGGCGCAGCAGCTGGTTACCACGTTCTACTGCGGCATCCAGCGCCTGCTGTGGCGTTTTCTTACCGGTCCACACGCTCTCCAGCTCTTCATCAACGATGGTGCGGATCTGCGGCATGTTGCCCAGGCGCAGGCCTTTGGTGTACGGCAACGGTGGCTTGTTCAGCATCTGACGCGTGGCGATGTCCGCCCCCGGGTTCTTGTCATAGAAGCCCTGCTCGCGGGTCAGATCATAGGCAGCTTTGGTGATCGGCAGGTAGCCGGTCTTCTGGTGCCATTCGGCGGCGTTTTCCGGTTTCGCCAGGAAATCGAGGAATTCCGCCACGCCTTTGTAGGTGCCTTTGTCTTTGCCCTGCATGACCCACAGGCTGGCCCCGCCGATGATGGCGTTCTGCGGCGCGCCTTTCGAGTCGGCGTCGTACGGCATCATACCCACGCCGTAGTTAAATTTGGCGTAGTGACGGATATCCGCCAGCGAGCCGGAAGAAGCGGTGGTGATGGCGCAGTCGCCGCTGTAAAACTTCTCGGTGGATTCGTCTTTACGCCCGAAGTAGCTGAAATCGCCCTTCTTGTTCAGCTCCTGCAGCAGAGCGATGTGCTTAACCTGCTCCGGTTTGTTGAATTCCAGTACCGCGTTGGTGCCGTTGAAACCGTTGTTCTCGGTGGCGACCGGCTGACCATGCCAGGCACTGAAGTTCTCGATCTGGATCCAGCCCTGCCAGCCGCTGGCGTAGCCGCACTTCATCCCGGCGGCTTTCAGTTTGGCGGTGTACTCGGCCAGATCCTGCCAGGTTTTTGGCGGCTGCTCAGGGTCTAAACCGGCTTTCTTGAAGGCGTCTTTGTTGTAGTACAGCACCGGGGTGGAGCTGTTAAACGGCTGAGAGAGCAGGTGGCCGGATTTGGAATCGGTGTAGTAACCGGAGACGGTCGGCACGAACTGAGATTCGTCGAAGTTGATGCCCGCGTCCTTGAACACTTCATACACCGGCTTGATGGCTTTGGAGGCCATCATGGTGGCGGTCCCCACCTCGTAAACCTGCAGCAGTGCTGGCGCATTGCCGGTACGGAACGCGGCGATACCGGCGCTCAGGCTCTGCTCATAGTTACCTTTGTACACCGGCACAATTTTGTAATCCGGGTGGGTGTCGTTGAAACGCTGCGCCAGGGAGTCAACCTCTTTCCCCAGCTCCCCTTCCATGGAATGCCAGAACGGAATAGTGGTGACGGCCATTGCGTTAGTCGCAAAAGCCAGACCCATTGCCAGACCCAAAGCTGTGTGTCGTAACGATGTCATTGTCATCTCTCTTATTGTGCCGGATGCGCGATATCACGCGTTTTGTGCTCGCGAGGTAACATGACATGCTCGAATTACAGAAAAATAACCGTTTGTTTACAGAGATATGACAGCAGGGCGTCAGGGGGATGATGGTTGTGTGAAAGGGCATGCGAGAAAAGGTGCGGCCTGGTGCCCTCACCCTGGCCCTCTCCCACAGGGAGAGGGTACAAACATTAAAAAAGGCAACTTGCGTTGCCTTTTTGCTTTTATTATCCGCCTAAATACGCACTCCGCACCGCTTCGTTCGCCAGCAGCGCGTCACCGGTATCTTCCAGCACCACGCGGCCGTTCTCCAGCACGTAGCCGCGATCCGCGAGCTTCAGCGCCTGGTTGGCGTTCTGCTCCACGAGGAAAATAGTCATCCCTTCGCTGCGCAACTGTTCGATGGTGTCGAAGATCTGCTGGATAATGATGGGCGCCAGCCCGAGCGAAGGTTCGTCGAGCAGCAGCAGACGCGGCTGGCTCATCAGCGCGCGGCCGATCGCCAGCATCTGCTGTTCCCCGCCGGACATGGTGCCCGCCCGCTGAAGACGACGCTCAAACAGGCGCGGGAACAGGTCATAAACGCGCTTGATGCGGGTCTGGAACTGCTCGCGCTCAGCAAAGAAGCCGCCCATCGCCAGGTTCTCTTCCACCGTCATACGCGAGAAGACGCGACGCCCTTCCGGAACAATCGCCACCGCTTCGCGCATGATTTTTGCCGTCTGCCAGTCGGTAATGTCTTTACCATCAAAGACGATACGTCCGCTGGTGGCGCGCGGGTCGCCGCACAGCGTGCCGAGCAGCGTGGTTTTGCCCGCGCCGTTAGCGCCAATCAGGGTGACGATTTCGCCCTGATTGATGTGCAGGCTGACGTCGTGCAGGGCCTGGATCTTGCCGTAGTGCGCATTGACCTTGTCGAACGTTAACATCGCTTTTTCCATCTTATGCCTCACCAAGGTATGCGCGGATCACGTCCGGGTTGTTGCGAATCTCTTCCGGCGTACCGTTCGCCAGCGGCGTGCCCTGGTTTACCACGTAGATGCGGTCAGAAATGCCCATCACCAGCTTCATATCGTGCTCAATCAGCAGGATGGTGGTGTCGTGATGGTTCCGCAGCTCGACAATCAGCTCGTCCAGCTCTTTGGTCTCTTTCGGGTTAAGTCCTGCCGCCGGTTCGTCGAGCATCAGGATCTCCGGCTGCGTCACCATGCAGCGGATGATCTCCAGACGACGCTGGTCGCCGTAGGCCAGGTTGCTGGCCTGACGGTTGGCGTGCTGCAGCAGGCCGATACGGTCAAGCCAGGTGGCGGCGCGATCTAATGCCTCGTCCTGCGCCCGGCGAAACGCCGGAGTTTTCAGCAGACCGGCGAAGAGCCCGGTTTTCAGCTGCTGATGTTGGGCCACCAGCAGGTTCTCGATCACCGTCATCTCGCGGAACAGACGTACGTGCTGGAAAGTACGCACCACGCCCATGCGGGCAATCTGCTGGCCCGGCAGCCCTTCCAGGTGCTGGTCGCGCAGCATGATGGTGCCGCCCGTTGGCTTGTAGAAGCCGGTCAGGCAGTTAAATACCGTGGTCTTACCGGCACCGTTCGGGCCGATCAGGGAGACAATCTCTTTCTGATGCAGATCCAGCGAGACGTTGTTGACCGCCAGCAGGCCGCCAAAACGCATCATCAGGCCGTTAACGGATAATAATGGCTGACTCATGCCTGCTCTCCTTTCGCTTGCCCGTTTTTCAGTTTCAGCTGTGGACGGGTCATCGGCAGCAAGCCCTGCGGACGCCAGATCATCATCAGTACCATCAAACCACCCAGCATCAGCATGCTGTATTCGTTAAAGTCACGCATCAGCTCACGGGAGACCACCAGCAGGATCGCCGCGAGAATAACCGCGAACTGCGAGCCCATCCCGCCGAGGACCACAATTGCCAGCACGAAAGCAGATTCGGCAAAGGTGAAGGATTCCGGGCTGACGAAGCCCTGACGTGCGGCAAACAGCGTTCCGGCGAAACCGGCGAACGCGGCGCTGATGGTAAAGGCGGTCAGCTTGATGCGGGTCGGGTTCAGGCCCAGGGAGCGGCAGGCGATCTCATCTTCACGCAGCGCTTCCCACGCGCGCCCCAGCGGCATACGCAGCAGGCGGTTAATCACGAACAGGGTGATGACCACCAGCAGCAGCGCTACCAGATAGAGCCAAATCACACGGTCGGACGGATCGTACTTCACGCCGAAGAAGTTGCTGAAGGTATCCCAGCCGCCTTCACGGGCGGAGCGGCTGAACTCCAGGCCGAAGAAGGTCGGTTTCGGGATCTGGCTGATGCCGTTCGGGCCGCCGGTCACTTCGGTATTGTTGAGCAGCAGGATACGGACGATTTCGCCGAAGCCTAAGGTCACAATCGCCAGGTAGTCGCCGCGCAGGCGCAGCACCGGGAAGCCGAGCAGGAAACCGGCAGCGGCAGAGACCAGCCCCGCCAGCGGCAGACAGGTCCAGAAGCCGAGACCGTAATAGTGGTTCAGCAGGGCGAAGGTGTAAGCGCCGATAGCGTAGAAGCCGCCGTAGCCCAGCACCAGCAGGCCAGACAGACCCACCACCACGTTCAGACCCAGACCGAGGATCACGTAAATCATGGTCAGGGTGGCGATATCCACCGTGCCGCGCGACACCACGAACGGCCAGGCGACGGCCGCCACCAGCAGCGCCACCAGGAACAGCTTCTGTTTAACGGTCGAGCCGTCAATGGCAGGCAGCACAAACTTCGGCCCGGAGACGCTTTTCAGTGTCTTCTGGAAAACCGGACGCAGCAGCTGGAAGAAGAAGACCACCGCGGTGCCGACAAAGACCCACTGCCAGCGGATATCCGACGCGGAATCCACCACCAGCTTCGTGCCGCTCAGCTCCAGCTGAACGCCCATGAAGACGCCCGCCAGCACAAAGAACATCGCCGCCGAGAGCAGCGCCATCGCAAAATGCATCGGTTTCATACTTTCTCTACCTCCGGACGACCCAGAATACCGGTAGGCATAACCAGCAGAACCAGAATCAGCAGGGCAAACGACACCACATCTTTATATTCGGTACTCAGGTACGCAGAGGAGAGCGCCTCGGCCACGCCCAGGATCAGGCCGCCGATCATCGCCCCCGGAATACTGCCGATCCCGCCCAGCACCGCCGCGGTAAAGGCTTTCATCCCGGCCATAAAGCCGATGTACGGGTTGATCACGCCGTAGAACTGGCCGAGCAGGACCCCTGCGACGGCCGCCATCGCCGCACCAATCACGAAGGTCAGCGCGATGACACGGTCGGTGTTAATGCCGAGCAGGCTTGCCATTTTCAGGTCTTCAGCACAGGCGCGGCAGGCGCGGCCCATGCGGGAGTAACGGATGAAAAGGGTCAGCGCCAGCATGGCGAGGAAGGTCACAATCCAGATCACCAGCTGCATGGTGGTGATCGACGCCGAGAAGTTCTCGCTGGCGCCCACAATCCACTGGCCGTTGAACAGGCTTGGCAGCGCCACGTCGCGCGACCCTTCGGTCAGGCTGACGTAGTTTTGCAGGAAGATGGACATCCCGATGGCGGAGATCAGCGCGATCAGGCGCTTGGAGCTACGCACCGGGCGATAGGCCACCCGCTCGATGCTCCAGCCGTAGGCGCTGGCAATGACAATCGCCCCGACAAATCCGGCGGCCACCAGCAGCCAGCTGCTGTCGATACCCATCATCATCAGCGCGGCAATAATCATAAAGGAGACATAACTGCCGATCATATACACCTCGCCGTGGGCGAAGTTGATCATGCCGATAATGCCGTACACCATCGTATAGCCGATGGCGATCAGTGCATAGGTGCTTCCCAGCGTGACGCCGTTAAACATCTGCTGCAAAAAATAGAGAAACTGCTCGGACATAAGATAACCTTTCTAGTCCCGCCCGGTCGTGCCGGGCGGTGGGATAATGATTATTTGGCGACCGAGGATGAACCGTCGGCGTGCCACTTAAAGACACCAAACTCAAATCCCTTCAGATCGCCTTTCTCGTCCCAGTTCAGCGGCCCAATCACGGTGTTTGCCCCGTGTGCTTTTAAATCTTTAATCAGATCCTGCGGTTCTTTGCTGCCGGTACGATCCATGGCGGTCGCCAGAGACTGCACGGCGGCATAGGTGATCCACACGTACGGACCACTCGCGTCTTTCTTCTCGGCTTTCAGGGCATCGACGATAGCAGCGTTGGCCGGATCCTGGTCATAGCGTTTTGGCATCGTCACCAGCATGCCTTCGCCCGCATCGCCCGCAATGTTCGACAGCGAGGCGTTACCCACCCCTTCCGGTCCCATAAACTGGGTTTTCAGGCCAACAGCACGGGCCTGGCGCAGCATCTGCCCCATTTCCGGGTAGTAGCCACCGTAGTAAACGAAGTCGATGTTCTCTTTCTGCAGACGTGCCAGCAGCGCGGAGAAGTCTTTCTCGCCCGCGGTGATGCCGTCGAAGAAGACCACGTTAGCGCCGCCTTTTTTCAGGCCGTCCTGTACCGAACGGGCCAGCCCTTCGCCGTACTGCTGCTTATCGTGAATGATGGCAATACGCTGCGGCTTGACGTTTTCGATGATGTACTTCGCCGCGGTTGGCCCCTGCGAGGAGTCAAGACCGGCGGTACGCATGATGTTCTGATAGCCGCGCTGGGTCAGCTCCGGGTTGGTGGCCCCTGGCGTGATCATCAGGATGCCTTCGTCTTCATAGATATCGGACGCTGGCTGGGTGGAGGACGAGCAGAGATGGCCAATCACATACTGAATGCCATCATTAACGATTTTGTTGGCCACAGCGACGGCTTGTTTCGGGTCGCAGGCATCGTCATATTCCACGCCGACCAATTTGTCGCCCTTAATGCCGCCTTTGGCGTTGATGTCTTTAATTGCCTGACGTGCGCCGTTGAACTCCATATCGCCCCACTGTGCAACAGGGCCGGACAGGGCACCAACAATGGCAACTTTAATATCTTCCGCCGCAGCGGCGTGTGAGATCGCCAGTGCAACCATCCCCGCGACTATTGTTTTCGCGTTCATTCTCATCCAGGAATCCCCATTCGTGACGTGATGTATATATTTTGTTTTATTATGGTTAAAAAGCATTCTGTACTTTTATTAAACAACGCAACTTTTGCTATTGCCTTTAATGGTTTAGCGCAGTTTTTTAGCAAAAACCAGACTAAAATCTCTATATTTCAGGCTATTAAGCAAAGATAATATTCTGAAATAAGGCGGAGATAAACAAATAAAAGCGCAAGTTGCAGCATAAAATAACGGTACAAAGCGCCGAATAAAACGCTGCCTTTTAGGGTAATATCCTGCTTATTTTTCGATCCCTGCGTTTTAAGACTGCGCAACGTAACGCTAAAAAAGTAATCAGCTGGAGAATGGATTTAAAAAGTGGAAGCGTCTGACAGAATAAATTGAGACACTGCCAGCACTCTTTTTGATTTGGACAAGCGGCTAATGAAACTGACCATCCACCGTCTGGAGAACTTTAGCGACCAGGATCATATCGACCTCAACAAGATCTGGCCGGAATATTCTCCCTCCTCGCTCACCGTTGATGAAACACACCGTATTTATGCTGCGCGCTTTAACGAGCGGCTGTTAGGCGCGGTGCGGGTAACCCTGAGCGGTACGCAAGGGGCGCTGGACTCCCTGCGCGTGCGGGAGGTCACCCGCCGTCGCGGCGTGGGGCAATATTTGATTGAAGAAGTGATGCGCGATAACCCGAGCGTGGCCTCGTGGTGGATGGCGGATATCGGCGTGGAAGACCGGGGCGTGATGGCGGCCTTTATGCAGGCGCTGGGGTTTACGGCGCAGAGTAACGGGTGGGAAAAGCGGTAAAAAAACGCCGGGTGGCACGAATCTGTAGGCCCGGTAAGCTTAGCGCCACCGGGCAGTGCGGCCTGATGCCCTCACCCCGGCCCTCTCCCACAGGGAGAGGGTGCAAATACTAAAACGGCAACCGTTTGGTTGCCGTTTGCTTTTATTTTGCGTCGGTCGCTGTACCATTAGCATGCCAGTCAAACACGCCGAACTCGAAGCCTTTCAGATCGCCCTTCTCATCCCATGACAGCGGCCCCATCACGGTCTCAACGGAGTTCGCTTTCAGCCAGGTGGCAATCTCAGCCGGTTCAGCAGACTGATTCAGGCCTGCCTGCAGGGTTTGCAGCGCGGCGTAGGTGGTCCATACGAACGCACCGCTTGGATCCTGTTTCTTGGCCTTGATGGCATCCACGATAGGTTTGTTCGCCGGAACCTGGTCGTAGTTCTTCGGCTTGGTCACCAGCAGGCCTTCGGCCGATTCACCGGCGATGTTAGACAGGGAGACGTTCGCTACCCCTTCCGGGCCCATAAACTGGGTTTTCAGACCGGCAGCACGCGCCTGACGCAGAAGCTGGCCCATCTCCGGATGGTAACCACCGTAGTACACAAAATCGATGTTCTCTTTCTTCAGACGCGCCACCATGGTAGAGAAATCTTTCTCACCGGCGGTGATACCGTCGAAGAACACCACGTTGGCGTTGGATTTTTTCAGGTTGTCCTGGACGGAACGCGCCAGGCCTTCACCATACTGCTGCTTGTCATGAACAATAGCGATACGCTTCGGCTTCACTTTATCGACGATATATTTCGCTGCCGTCGGGCCCTGGTCAGAGTCCAGACCGGTGGTACGCATCACCATTTTGTAGCCACGGGCGGTCAGTTCCGGCGCGGTGGCGGCAGGGGTGATCATCAGAATGCCTTCGTCTTCGTAGATGTCAGACGCCGGCTGTGTGGAGGAGGAGCACAGGTGGCCGATCACGTATTTGATACCGTCGTTCACCACTTTGTTCGCTACCGCAACCGCTTGTTTCGGGTCACAGGCATCATCATATTTTACGATCTGCAGCTTTTCGCCTTTGATACCGCCCTTGGCATTAATGTCGGCAACCGCCTGCTCTGCGCCTGTGAACTCCTGATCGCCGTACTGCGCTACCGGACCGGACATTGCGCCAACCACGGCCACTTTGATATCAGCCTGAGCCATGGTGCTGAATGCCAACGCGATACATCCTGCCAGTAAGGCTTTACCCTTCATATTCATCCTGAGAATCCCCATTGTGATGGTTATTGTGTTTGTTGTGATGTTGTTTTATGGCGCTTTATTTCGATTTTGCGTCTGCTGTACGCGCCTTTTCAGCATACTCTGCTAAAACATACCCCATTTTTATCTATTTGGAATAGCTATTTTGAAATGAAGATAAGGTAAGCGACGCTTTAACGAGTCAGCACACAACGCTGCGGTAAGCGTTTGGGAGGAGGAGGGAATTCGGCCTGGACAGGCGCTAAAAAAACAAAACCCCCGAATCTGAATTCGAGGGTTATCGGGGACTTCGCGAAAATTACGCTTCGATAGCGGCGCGAAGTTTTTTCATGGCGTTCTTTTCCAGCTGACGCACACGTTCAGCGGAGACGCCGTAGCGGTCGGCCAGCTCCTGCAGGGTGGACTTGTTGTCTTCGTCCAGCCAGCGGGCACGGATAATATCCTGGCTACGCTCGTCGAGGCCTTCCATTGCGAAGGTCAGCTTGTTGGCGGCCTGCTCTTCCCAGTTGTCGTCTTCAATGCCATCGGCAAAGTTGGACGATTTATCCTGCAGATACAGGACCGGAGCCATCGGCTGGCTATCGGACGCATCGTCGTCAGAGGACATATCAAAGGTCATGTCCTGCGCGGCCATACGGGATTCCATCTCGCGCACGTCTTTGCTGGAAACACCCAGCTCGCGGGCAACCATTTCCACTTCGTCCTGGTTAAACCAGCCCAGACGCTGCTTGGTTTTACGCAGGTTAAAGAACAGCTTACGCTGTGCTTTGGTGGTTGCGACCTTCACGATACGCCAGTTACGCAGCACGTATTCGTGGATTTCCGCTTTGATCCAGTGCACGGCGAAGGAGACCAGACGCACACCCACTTCCGGGTTGAAGCGACGCACCGCCTTCATCAGGCCGATGTTGCCTTCCTGGATCAGGTCAGCCTGCGGCAGGCCGTAGCCCGCGTAGTTACGAGCAACGTGAACAACAAAGCGCAGGTGAGACAGGATCAGCGTCTTAGCTGCTTCCAGATCGCCCTGGTAATGCAGCTTTTCAGCAAGCTCCTTTTCTTCCTCGGCCGTCAACATCGGCCAGGTGTTCGCAGCCCGGATGTAAGATTCCAGGTTACCAACAGGGGCTAAAGCTAAAGTTTGCATTTCTTTGGTCATTCATTCCTCTCAATGATTCTTTCTGGCGGCGGTTTGTCCCCATCAGGCAACGAACATGCCAGAATTAATGAGCAACGAGAATATCATTCACTCTTTTATCAGACAGTGATTTTATCCACAAGTTCCGAGTGAAACTGTGAATAAATTACGCACAAAATGTGACATGGGGATGATTATGCGGGGTAAGAGACAACAGGGGACTCTTTCCCTGCACGGTGATTCTCAATGCAGGGAAAGATTATACCAGAGATTTTTTAGTCAGGGGTAAAGTGACGTAAATGTTGCACAGTCGCTAACCATGCTGCCACCCAGCCGATCATCGAGCACACCAGCAGCAATAACAGGCACTCGTCGAAGGCTAAACCACTGATATTGAACTTGGTTCCAAAAACCTGCGCCACATCGGTGACCGCTGCGGAGAGACGCATCACCAAAATTTCTGACAAAATCAGTGAAAGAAATGCACCGGAAAAACCGAGCAGTGCGCCGCCATACAGGAACGGACGCAGGATAAAACCGTCGGTGGCGCCGATCAGCTTCTGCACGTTGATGGTGTCGCGACGAGCGAAGATGCTCAGACGCACGCTGTTGCCGATAACGAGGAACACGGCCGCTACCATCAGCACGCCAATCATTGCCGCCACGCGCCCGACCAGGCCAGTCAGCGCCGTCAGACGGGCAAACCAGCTGTCGTCCATCCGCACTTCATCGATGCCGTTAATGCGGGAGACGCGATCGCGCAGGGTGTTCAGCGACTCGGTGCCCTGGAAATCCAGTTTCGGGATCACCACCGCCACCGCGGGGAGGGGGTTCTCCTCCAGCATATCCAGCGCGCCGCCAAAACCGGACCAGTTACGGAACTCGCCCAGGGCTTCGTCCCGCGACAGGTAGTTCACCTTCTCAACGCCCTGCTCCGCCTGCAGCTGCCCTACCACCTGCGCCGCCGCGTTATCGTCGAGCGATTTGTCGAGATAAACGGTGATCTGCGGGGAAGGATAGTACTGCGACGCCGCCTGGTTAACGTTTTTGTAGACCATGTAGCACACGCTGGGCAGGGTCAGGGAGATGGCGATCACCATCACCGTCAGGAAGGTAGCCAGCGGTTTGCTTTTCAGATCCTGCAGCGCGCCCTGGAAGGCGTACCGCACCTGCTCGTTAAAGACGTTGGTTTTGCGCGAGTTGGGTTTTGGCGCGGATTTACTGCGCTTCGGCGCATTGCGGTTACCATCACCCGGGCCGCCCGCCGATTTACGAAAACGGTCGAGTTTGCTGCCAAACTGCCGCATCTGGTTTACTGCGTCACGCTTATTCACCGAGGCCTCCGTGCAAATGACCGTCGCTCAGCGTCAGCATGCGGTACGAACGACGGGAGATAAGACCCATGTCGTGCGTCGCCATCAGTACCGTCACCCCAACGCGGTTAAACTCCTCAAACAGACGCAGGATCCCTTCGGAAAGGGCGTCGTCCAGGTTACCGGTAGGTTCATCCGCCAGCAGCACCGCCGGTTTGTTCACCACCGCACGGGCAATGCCCACGCGCTGCTGTTCACCGCCGGAGAGCTGGATCGGGAAGTTCTTCGCTTTGTCCAGCAGCCCGACCTTGTCCAGCGCCGCCGACACGCGACGACGAATATCATCCCCGCTGGCACCCGCGATAATCAGCGGGATTGCCACGTTATCGAATACCGTGCGGTCCATCAGCAGATGGTGATCCTGGAAAATCATGCCGATCTGCCGACGCAGAAACGGCACTTCACGGTTTTTCAGGCGGCTGATGTCGTGGCCGCTAAACCAGATTTTCCCGGCGCTGGGCCGTTCGATCCCACAGATAAGCTTGAGCAGGGTACTTTTCCCTGCGCCGGAGTGGCCGGTCAGGAATGCCATCTCGCCCGGCTGCAGATGGAAGTTAATCCCCTGCAGCGCTTGTCTCCCACCGAGATAGGCCTTGCTGACGTGTTCAAAGCGAATCATTGTTAATCCTCTCGGGCAAAAAGTGCCTCAATAAAGTCGCCCGATTTAAACGGACGTAAATCCTCGATACGTTCGCCAACACCGATGTAGCGGATAGGAATACCAAACTGATCGGCTACCGAGAAGATCACCCCGCCTTTCGCGGTGCCATCCAGCTTGGTCAGCGTGATCCCGGTCAGTCCTACCGCTTCATGGAACAGCTTCGCCTGACTGATGGCATTCTGCCCGGTGCTGGCATCAATAGTCAGCATAATTTCATGCGGCGCATCTTCGTCCAGCTTTTTCATTACCCGGACGATCTTCTTCAGCTCTTCCATCAGGTGCGATTTGTTCTGCAAACGTCCTGCGGTATCGGCGATCAGCACATCCACGTTACGCGCCTTGGCCGCCTGAATGGCATCAAAGATCACGGAAGCGGAATCTGCTCCGGTATGCTGGGCAATTACCGGAATGTTGTTGCGCTGGCCCCACACCTGCAGCTGCTCAACGGCGGCGGCACGGAAGGTATCGCCCGCGGCCAGCATCACCGATTTGCCCTGCTGTTCGAACTGACGCGCCAGCTTGCCGATGGTGGTGGTTTTACCCACGCCGTTAACGCCGACCATCAGAATAACAAAAGGCATTTTGCCTTCAATATTAAGCGGTTCGTCAACTTTTGCGAGGATTTCACCCATCTCTTCTTTCAGCAGGCCGTACAGCGCCTCGGCGTCGCGCAGCTGTTTACGGCTGGCGCTCTCCGTCAGACTGTTGATGATTTTACGGGTGGTTTCCACGCCAACATCGGCAATCAGGAGCTGTTCTTCCAGCTCTTCAAAAAGATCATCGTCGATTTTCTTACCGCGGAACAGACTGATAAATCCGGAACCGAGGTTCTCTTTGGTTTTGATCAGGCTGCGTTTCAGGCGGGCGAAGAAACCTTCTTTGGTCGGTTTTTCCTGCTCCTGAGCGATCTCTTCAACCGGCTCGTCCTCTTCGGCTACCGGGACGACGATAACTGCGTCTTCTGCAGCCGTGGCCGCCAGCGCCTGAGCTTCAAGCTCATCATCGCTGATGGCTTCTTCTACTTCGGTCTCTGGCAGGTACTCTTCCGGGATCGCTTCCTCGATTTCGTCGAGGATCTCTTCCGGCAGCGGTAACTCTTCATGCTCAACCGCCTGCGGTGGCTCAACCTCAGCAACCGACTCGACACTCTCTTCCACGACCACAGGTTCTGGTTCAACGGCCACAGGCTCAGGCTGAACCGGCTGCGGCTTTTCGCTCTCCTGAACCTGCTCAGTGACCTCAACCACCTCTTCAGCGAAGGCTTCTGTCTCTTGCTGGCTGTGGGTGCGCGCTTCTGCTTCTACGTCAGCGACGGTCTCAACAGGGGTTTCAGGCTGCGGCTGTTCAACAACGGCAGGCTGTTCGGCGATCTGTTGTTCTTCGTTCTGCTGCTCGGTTTCCTGCTCTTTTTGACCAAAGCCCAGCCAGGAAAAGAAGCCACGTTTTTTCTCTTTTGCCATCTGCGACTACACCCCTCGCGGTTAATTACTGGCGCTATATACATGGAAGCTAAAAAAATGATGAAATAGTTTATCACTTAACTTAACGCACATCACCGCCTGCAAGCGCAGGCCGTTGGTGTACCCGAGCAAAGATATGAAGAAACCCAACCGTGCCGCAGCGGGCCAGATACGCATTATCGGCGGCCAGTGGCGAGGCCGTAAACTGCCGGTACCGGATAGCCCCGGTCTGCGCCCGACCACCGACCGCGTTCGCGAGACGCTGTTTAACTGGCTGGCACCTTCAATGGTAGATGCCCGCTGCCTGGACTGCTTCGCCGGAAGCGGCGCGCTGGGTCTTGAAGCCCTGTCGCGCTACGCCGCCAGCGCCACGCTGCTGGAGATGGATCGCGGCGTTGCCCAGCAGCTGCAGCAAAACCTGGTGACCCTGAAAGCCGCGCACGCAAAAGTAGAGAATACTAATACCCTCACCTTCCTTGCGCAGGCGGGGAAGCCGCACGATGTGGTGTTTGTCGATCCGCCATTCCGCAAAGGGCTGCTGGAAGAGACGCTGACGCTACTGGAAAACAACGGCTGGCTGGCGGATGATGCGCTAATCTACGTCGAGAGTGAGGTCGAGAACGGTTTACCGCCGGTGCCCGCCCACTGGGATCTGCACCGGGAAAAAGTGGCCGGACAGGTCGCCTATCGTCTTTATCACCGTCAATCACAAGGAGAGACTGATGCCGGTACTGATTAATTTGGGTCGTTTGCTGATGATCGGGGTCTGGGCCTTTTTGCTGCTCAACCTCGTCCACCCCTTCCCGCGTCCGATGAATATCTTCGTCAACGTGGCGCTGATTTTTACCTCATTTATGCATGCCCTGCAGATGGTGATGCTGAAAAACGGTATGCCTAAAGATGGCCCGAAAATGACCGGCTGGCAGCAGCTGCGGGTGTTTATTTTTGGCGTGTTTGAACTGCTGGTGTGGATGAATAAGTTTAAGGCGCAGGCGAAGAAATAACGTGCGGCCTTCTGCCCGGTGGCGCGATGCTTACCGGGCCTACAACACCCGTAGGCCGGGCAAACGCAGTGCCGCCCGGCAACTCACGGCGCCGGACTGAACCCCTCAAACCGCGATCCCTTGTAACTCAACGTTCCTTTATCCCCCACCGTCAGCTGATGGTACTGCTTCTCGTCGAGGCGAAAGGTCATCTCCAGGCCGCCGCTCTCCGGCTTAAAGCTCGCTTCATAGCGCATGCTGGTGCCGGCAGGCGTCACCTGCTGCTGTCGCGATCGGCGATCGATGAGCGCTTTTTCCCGTTTGTTGCTCACCACCACCCGCTTTTGCTGCAGTGGGGCAGCGTCGTTATCCGCCTTTTCCCGGCGCTGCTGCACGAAGCGAAACGAGGCGGCAATGACGATAATCGCCAGCACGATAATAAAAAAAAGCGGCATCTTGCTCATTAGACAATCCTTAAGACCAGGCTGAAATCAGGATAGCGTGCCACGCTGTGCATTGCTATTGGCCCGTCTGCACCACTACACTGAAGTGAAACTGTTTGTTCAACAATAACAGATACAGGGACTTAATATGCTTTGGTCATTTATCGCTGTCTGTTTCTCCGCATGGCTGTATGTCGATGCGTCCTACCGCGGCCCTGCCTGGCAGCGCTGGCTGTTTAAACCCGTCACCTTATTGCTCCTGTTACTGCTGGCCTGGCAGGCGCCCATGTTTAACGCCATCAGCTACCTGGTGCTCGCCGGGCTCTGCGCGTCGCTGGCCGGTGATGCCCTGACCCTGCTGCCGCGCCAGCGTCTGCTGTATGCCGTGGGGGCGTTCTTCTTATCGCACCTGCTTTACACCATCTATTTCGCCAGCCAGATGACGCTGTCGTTCTTCTGGCCGCTGCCGCTGGCGCTGCTGGTGATTGGTGCGCTGCTGATCGCGGTGATCTGGTCGCGTCTGGAAGAGCTGCGCTGGGCGGTGTGTACCTTTATCGCCATGACCCTGGTGATGGTCTGGCTGGCGGGCGAGCTGTGGTTCTTCCGTCCGACCGCGCCGGCACTGTCGGCCTTTATCGGCGCCACGCTCCTGCTGCTGGGGAATATCGTCTGGCTGGGTAGCCACTATCGCCGCCGTTTCCGCGCCGATAACGCTATCGCCGCGGCCTGCTACTTCGCCGGGCATTTCCTGATTGTGCGGTCGCTGTATATTTAAATAGCGCTTGACTCTGGAGTCGACTCCAGAGTGCATACTGCGGTTAATGAGAAAATTATCATTGCCGGAGAGTGCCATGTCGACTCCAGAAACACCCAAAAAAGTGCCGCAATTTTCGGCGCTTAAGCTCGCCCCCCTTCCCGCCAAAGAGGCCTGCTGCGCGGCGGATCGCGGCCCGGTACAGGCCGAAGCCGTGGCTCCCGTTCAGGGCCAGCGTTACAGCTGGGTGGTCAACGGCATGGACTGTGCCGCCTGCGCCCGCAAGGTAGAAACCGCCGTCAGGCAGGTGGCGGGCGTCAATCATGTCCAGGTCCTGTTTGCCACCGAAAAACTGCTGGTCGATGCGGGCAGCAACGTCAGCGCCCAGGTCGAAGCGGCGGTGATCGGTGCGGGCTATACGCTGCGCAATGAAAATGCCCCCGCTGAAAAAGCCTCGGTGCTGCGCGACAACCTGCCGCTCATCACCCTTATTCTGCTGATGGCCATCAGCTGGATCCTTACACAGTTCAATCATCCGCTCGGCAACCTCGCCTTTATCGCCACTACCCTGGTCGGACTCTGGCCGGTGGCCCGTCAGGCGCTGCGCCTGATGAAAAGCGGCAGCTGGTTCGCCATTGAAACGCTGATGAGCGTGGCCGCCATCGGGGCGCTGTTTATCGGTGCCACGGCGGAAGCTGCGATGGTGCTGCTGCTGTTTCTGATTGGCGAGCGACTCGAAGGCTGGGCGGCCAGCCGGGCACGTAAAGGGGTCAGCGCCCTGATGGCGCTGAAGCCGGAAACCGCTACGCAGGTTATTAATGGCGAGCGCAAAACCGTGCCCATCGCCGCGCTGCGTCCGGGGGATGTGATTGAGGTTGCCGCCGGTGGGCGTCTGCCTGCCGACGGAACCCTGCTCACTGCCGCGGCCAGCTTTGACGAAAGCGCCCTGACCGGCGAATCCATCCCGGTCGAGCGCGCGGCGGGCGAAAAGATCCCGGCGGGGGCCACCAGCGTCGATCGTCTGGTGCAGCTGCGGGTCTTGTCCGAACCGGGTGACAGCGCCATCGACCGCATCCTGAAGCTGATTGAAGAGGCAGAGGAGCGCCGCGCCCCGGTGGAGCGCTTTATCGACCGCTTCAGCCGGATCTACACCCCGGTGATTATGCTGATTGCCCTGCTGGTGGCCGTGGTGCCGCCGCTGCTGTTCAGCGCCGCCTGGGAGGGCTGGATCTACAAAGGACTGACCCTGCTGCTGATTGGCTGCCCGTGCGCGCTGGTGATCTCCACCCCGGCCGCCATTACCTCGGGGCTGGCGGCGGCCGCACGTCGTGGGGCGCTGATTAAGGGCGGTGCCGCGCTGGAGCAGCTGGCGCAGGTGCAGCAGGTGGCCTTCGACAAGACCGGCACCCTGACGGTGGGTAAGCCGCAGGTGACGGGCATTTATCCGCATGAGATCCGCGAGCAGGATCTGCTGGCGCTGGCCGCCGCGGTGGAGCAAGGTTCCACCCACCCGCTGGCGCAGGCGATTGTGCGGGAAGCGCAGGCCCGCGGTCTGGTGGTTCCGGCGGCGACCGCCCAGCGCGCGCTGATAGGCTCGGGGATTGAAGCCGAGGTCGCGGGTAGCAAGGTGCTGATTTGTGCGGCGGATAAATTCCCTGCCCCGCACTTTGCGCCGCAAATCGCTACCCTGGAACAGGCCGGGCAGACGGTGGTGATAGTGGTCCAGGACGGCGTGGCAAAAGGTCTGGTCGCGCTGCGGGATACCCTGCGCGAGGACGCGAAGGAGGCCGTGCAGGCTTTGCATCAGCTCGGCGTCAACGGCGTGATCCTGACCGGCGATAACCCGCGCGCCGCCGCGGCCATTGCCGGCGAGCTGGGTCTCGATTTCCGCGCCGGACTGCTGCCTGCCGATAAAGTGCAGGCGGTGACGACCCTGAATGCAGAAATGCCGCTGGCGATGGTCGGGGACGGGATTAACGACGCCCCGGCGATGAAGGCGGCCACGCTTGGCATTGCGATGGGCAGCGGCACCGACGTGGCGCTGGAGACCGCCGACGCGGCGCTGACCCACAACCGCCTGACCGGGCTAGCGCAGATGATCAGTCTGGCCCGCGCCACCCGCGCCAATATCCGGCAGAACATCGCCATAGCGCTGGGGTTGAAGGGGATTTTCCTGGTGACCACATTGCTGGGGATAACGGGATTGTGGCTGGCGGTGCTGGCGGATACCGGGGCGACGGTGCTGGTGACGGCGAACGCGTTGCGGTTATTGCGTCGAAAATAAAAGCAAAACGGCAACCAGGTTGCCGTTTTTAGTGTTTGCACCCTCTCCCTGTGGGAGAGGGACGGGGTGAGGGCATCAGGCCGCACACATCACTGCATCCCCAACATCCGCGGCAGCCACAGCGATATCGCCGGGATGTAGGTCACCATCCCCAACACCACCAGCAGCATGCCGTAGAACGGCAGCATCGCCCGGACCACGGTCTCGATCTTCTGCTTACTCACCGCACTGGCGACAAACAGCACTGACCCCACCGGCGGTGTAATCAGCCCGATCCCGAGGTTCACCATCATGATCATCCCGAAATGCACCGGATCGATGCCCAGCGAGTTGGTCACCGGCAGCAGTACCGGCGTCAGGATCAGGATGATCGGCGCCATATCCATCAGGGTGCCAATCAGCAGCAGCATGACGTTGAGGTACATCAGGATCACGTACTTATTGTCC
The DNA here is from genome assembly GCF_036780805.1 of Leclercia sp. Lineage (NCBI taxonomy): Bacteria > Pseudomonadati > Pseudomonadota > Gammaproteobacteria > Enterobacterales > Enterobacteriaceae > Leclercia > Leclercia sp. Next base: position 152,702 of record NZ_DAIQCE010000005.1, read on the forward strand.
GAGAGCGAGGTGAAGAACTCGGTGATCCGCATCGGCAGCTGCATGTAGGTCATCACCGCGCCAAATGCCGCCGCAAAACCAATCAGGATCATCACGATCGTTACCGTTTTCACCGTGCGGCACATCAGCTTCGGCAGTTCGCTCCACTTGTAGTCACGATAGATAAACATGGTGACAAAGAACGCCCACAGGCAGGCGACCGCCGCGGATTCCGTCGCGGTAAAGATCCCCGACAAAATGCCGCCGAGAATAATCACCACCGTCATCAGCCCCCACAGGGCATCGAAGAAAATCTTCAGCGCCTGCTTAAAGGGGATCCGCTCGCCTTTCGGGTAGCCGCGCTTGTGGGCAAAGCCCAGGCACAGGATCATCAGACACAGCCCCAGCAGCAGCCCCGGCAGTACCCCGGCGATAAACAGCGTCGCAATCGACACCGTCCCGCCTGCCGCCAGGGAGTAGATCACCGAGTTGTGGCTGGGCGGGATCAGAATCGCCTGCACCGAGCCGCTGGCGGTCACCGCCGCCGCGTATTCGCGCGGATAGCCCTTCTTTTCCATCTCCGGGATCATCACGCTGCCGATGGAGGCGGTATCCGCCACCGACGAGCCGGAAATCGCGCCGAAGAAGGTCGAGGCGACGATATTCACCAGCGACAGCCCGCCGCGAATAAAGCCGACAAAGATATAAGCGAAGTTCACCAGCCGGCGGGCAATGCCCCCTTCCGCCATGATCGCCCCGGCGAGGATAAAGAACGGGATCGCCAGCAGGGTAAATTTATTCACCCCGCTGGTGATCTGGATCATCAGCGCTTCCAGCGGCAGATCGATCCACAGCGCCCCGGCCACCGCGCTTAAGCCCACGGCAAAGGCCACCGGCATCCCCAGCGCCAGCAAAATGGCGAGGGTGAAGAGCAAAACAAATGCATCCATGATCCACCCCTTAACTGTGGTTGCCGATCAGCACGACCGGACGGTTTTCCTGGGTGCCAAACAGCAGGCGCTCAAGGACAAACAAAATGAGGATCGCTGAACCGATGGGCAGCGGCAGATAGCTCTCGCCGGAGGTCAGCACCGGGAACTCCGCCACCGGCTGTTCCCACAGTTCGATGCAGAGCAGATAGCTGTACCAGAAGATGATCAGTGATATCAGCAGCATCAGCACATCCACCACCCGGGTGCAGAACATTTTTAACGCCGCGGGCAGGCGGTCGGTGAGCATGTTCACCGCGATATGCGATCCGGCGCGGTAGCCCACCGCAGCGCCGATAAAGGTAAAGGTCACCATGCAGATGATGGCGATCGGCTCCGGCCAGGACTCGCCACGATTGAGGACATAGCGGGAAAAAATCCCTATCGGGATCACGATGGTCATCACCAGCAACGAAACGCCCGCCACGGCCATGGCGAGCAGGTACAGGCGATCCATCCACTTCAGATAGTGTTCGGACATACGTCCTCCACGCAGAGGGTTACTGGACGTCAGCGATCGCTTTCATCAGATCCTGATGCTGTTCGCCATACTGGGCGCGCACCGGCTCCGTCGCTTTGATAAACACCGACTTGTCGATGTCATGGAACTGCACGCCGCCGGCTTTCATTTTTTCCAGCGCCTGGGTGTTGTAGGCTTCCCACAGCTTGCGCTGCTCAAACTGGGCTTCGCGGGCGAGGGTCTTAATCTTTTCCTGCTCGTCGGCGCTCAGCTTGTCCCATTTCACTTTGGAGTAGAGCAGCATTTCCGGGGTGATAAAGTGGCCGCTGAGGGTGTAGTTTTTTGCCACCGGCATGTAGTTGTGAGCAACAAAGGTTGGCGGGTTGTTTTCCGCACCGTCAATCACCCCGGTCTGCATCCCGCTGTAGACTTCGCTGACCCCCATCGCCACCGAGTTGGCCCCCATGTCTTTCAGGGTGGCAAGCGCCACCGGGCTGCCCTGAACGCGGATCTTCATCCCTTTCAGATCTTCCGGTTTCACCACCGGGTTCTTGGTGATCAGGTTACGGGTGCCAGAGTCCATCCAGCCGAGAAACACCAGCCGGGATTTCGGGTTGGCGGTCAGCTTCTCACCGATCTGCTTGCCGATATCGCCGTCGATCACTTTGTGCATATGGTCTTCATCGCGGAAGACGTAGGGCAGCGTAAAGACTTCGATATCCGGCAGGATCGCAGCCACAGGCGCCATGGAGACGCGAATGATATCGATGGCCCCCAGCTGGGCCTGCTCAATCATCTGCTTTTCATCCCCCAGCACGCCGCCGGGGAAGACTTTCATCTCCAGCTTGCCGTCGGTTTGTTGTTTGAGTTTTTCACCCATATGCTGCACCGCCACCACGTTCGGGTAGCCTTCGGGATGCACATCGGCAGCTTTAATGGTTTGAGCAGAAACAGAGGCAGCGACAGCAGACAGACACAGCGCGGCCAGCAACGGCTTGAGGGTCGTTTTCATCGAGTCAACTCCAGGGTAGTGAGGGTAAGTATCGAAACGTCGTTTTAGTTATACGTTTAATAACTAGACTACAGCCTGGAAAGCGAGGGTGAAGCACTTCACAAAAAGCGCCAAAAAATGAAATGGTGGTTTAGATTTGTGGCGGCGGTCATGCCGGGTTTGCGCCCTCTCCCCGTGGGAGAGGGTTGGGGTGAGGGCATCAGGCCGCATACCCCATACAAGGCATTACCCTTTGCGAATCAGATACCGATACGGCAGCGCCCCGGTCTCCTGCGCCAGCAGCTCATGTTCCATAAAGGTACAGAAGCCCGGAATATCGCGGGTGGTGGCCGGATCGTCGGCAATAATTAACAGCGTTTCGCCGGATTGCATCGTGCGCACGGTTTTGCGCACCATCATGACGGGTTCCGGGCAGCGCAGGCCCTGGGCGTCAAGGGTGTGGTCCGGATGGGTAAACAGATCGGTCATCGTGGTCTCGTCCAGATAAAAACGGCAGTAGTTTACGCCGCGAGCCGGGCAAAGCAAACCAGGTTAACGATTGCGTGAAAATTAGCCATTGCAAAGTGCCGTCAAAGCAGTATCATGCGGCGGCTTTATTGGGTTCCCTCACCCCAAATACTAATCAAAAAGGTCACAATATGACGCAGTTCTCTCAATCGCAGCGCGTAAAAGCGTTGTTCTGGCTTTCGCTTTTTCATCTGCTGGTGATCACCTCCAGTAACTACCTGGTGCAGCTGCCGATCTCCATTTTTGGTTTTCATACCACCTGGGGCGCGTTCAGTTTCCCGTTTATCTTCCTTGCGACCGATCTCACCGTCCGCATCTTTGGCGCCCCGCTGGCGCGACGCATTATCTTTGCCGTCATGCTCCCGGCGCTGTTCGTTTCGTACGTGATTTCGTCCCTGTTCTATATGGGCAGCTGGCAGGGCTTTGAGGCGCTGACGCACTTCAACCTGTTCGTCGCCCGTATCGCCGCCGCCAGCTTTATGGCCTATGCGCTGGGGCAGATCCTCGACGTGCATGTGTTTAACCGCCTGCGGCAGAACCATCGCTGGTGGCTGGCTCCGACCGCCTCGACGCTGTTTGGCAACGTCAGCGACACCCTGGCCTTTTTCTTTATTGCCTTCTGGCGCAGCCCGGATGCGTTCATGGCGCAACACTGGATGGAAATTGCGCTCGTGGATTACGCCTTCAAGGTGCTTATCAGCCTGGTCTTCTTCCTGCCGATGTACGGCGTGCTGCTGAATATGTTGCTGAAAAGATTCGCGGATAAATCTGAAATCTCGGCATTGCAGGCTGGTTAAGGGTTCCCCTGAACAGTTGTGATAAGATGGATTGATGCGCCGTTATGGCCGTTTATCGAAAGGAAGAATGTAATGCGCAATCTGGTTAAATATGTCGGGATCGGCCTGCTGGTGATGGGGCTGGCAGCCTGTGATAACAGCGACACCAAAACGCCTGCTCAGGCTGCGTCTGCGGAAAGCAACGCCACGGGTCAGCCGGTCAGCCTGATGGATGGCAAACTCAGCTTCTCTCTGCCGGCGGATATGACCGATCAGAGCGGCAAGCTGGGCACCCAGGCCAACAACATGCACGTCTATTCCGATGCCACCGGGCAAAAAGCGGTGATTGTGATCGTCGGTGATGACACTAATGAAGACCTGGGCGTGCTGGCGAAACGTCTGGAAGATCAGCAGCGCAGCCGCGACCCGCAGCTGCAGGTCGTAACCAACAAAGCCATCGAGCTGAAAGGCCAAAAGCTGCAACAGCTGGATAGCATTATCTCCGCTAAAGGCCAGACCGCTTACTCCTCCGTCGTGCTGGGTAAAGTGGACAACAAACTCCTGACCCTGCAGATCACGCTGCCTGCTGACGATCAGCAGAAAGCGCAAACTGCCGCAGAGAACATCATCAATACCCTCGTGATTCAGTAATTCATCACGATGAAGTGGCCTCCGCTGGAGGCCATTTTTTTAGCCGCCACGTCAGCAGTAACGCCACCGCCACCAGCCCCGCCGCCGCCAGATAGATAACCGGCACCCCGGCCCACGCCATCACCAGCCCGGCCAGCGGCCCGGTGATCCCCAACGACATATCCATAAACACCGTGTAGGTCGCCAGCGCCGCGCCCTGGTTCTGCTGCGGCACCGCTTTGACCGCCACCACCCCCAGCGCCGGGAACACCAGCGAGAAGCCCGCCCCCGCGAGGAAGACCCCAATCCGCGCCATCCACGGCGCATCGGCGATGCCGGTCAGCAGCAGGCCGACAATCTCAACGCTAAAGCAGATGATGGCCACGTTCAGCCCGCCCAGCCGGTTGATGCCGTTCGGGAACAGCAGCCGCGTCCCGACGAAGGCGCAGCTGAACAGGGTCAAGGCAAAGGCCGCCCCGTCCCAGCCTTTATCGGCATAGAACAGGGTGATAAAGGTGGCGATCACTCCAAAGCCTGCCGAGCCGAGGGCCAGCGCCATGCCGTAGGGCCAGACGCGCCCCAGCACCGCGCGAAACGGCATCGGCTTGCCTTTGCTGGCTTTGACTTTCGGTCGCGGCAGGGCAAACAGAATCGCCAGCAGCGCCACCACCATAATGGTGAGCGCCAGCCCGCTCAGGCCGGTATAGCGATAGCAGAGCACCCCGAGCGGGGCCCCCATCGCCATCGCACCGTAGGTGACAATCCCGTTCCAGGAGATCACCCGCCCGATATGCGATGCCCCTACCACCCCGACGCCCCACAGCGTGGAGCCGGTTCCGGCGAGGCTCTGCCCGACCCCGAGGATCACTCGACCAAGACAAAGTAGTATCAGGCTCACCATCGGCCAGGCGCTGGTGACGCTGGCGAGGAAGTAGCTCACCCCGCTCAGGAAGCAGCCGCATAGCCCCAGCACCACAATGCTTTTCGGGCCAAACAGGTCGGCATAGCGCCCGGCATAAGGGCGGCTTAACAGCGTGGCGAAGTATTGCAGGCTGATGACCAGACCGGCCCAGAAGGCGCTAAAGCCCATGATGTCATGGACATAGCCCGGCAGCACGGCCAGCGGCAAGCCGATGGTCAGGTAGCTGGCAAAGTTGAAAATAACGACGGAAACAATACGCAGGTTGAGGCGTAATCCACTCAGTGCCGGTTCGGCGGCGGGTTCGGGCATCAGGTTCACCAGAATTTTTACAACAGTGTTTCACTATTACCATGACAGGGGCTGAAATGCAGCAGCGACTTTAAGATTAACGGCCTCCGCCGAAGCGCTGCGCGCGCACTACACTTATGAGCATCTTATAAGAGGAAACACTATGTTAACCACGCCACCCGGTAAGCCGGGTCTTACACAGCCTGATAAATCCGGTCTTCACATTCTGCTCAAACTGGCCTGCCTGGTGGTGATCCTCGCCGGCATCCACGCCGCCGCGGATATTCTCGTGCAGCTGCTGCTGGCGCTCTTTTTCGCTATCGTTCTCAACCCCCTCGTCACCTGGTTTTTGCGCCGCGGGGTTAGCCGCCCGGTGGCCATCACCATTGTGGTGGTGGTGATGCTGATTGGCCTGACGGCGCTGTTTGGCGTGCTGGCGGCCTCGCTCAATGAATTTGCTGCCCTGCTGCCGAAATACAATAAAGAGCTGACGCGCAAACTGGTCGATCTGCAGGAGATGTTCCCGTTTCTCAACCTGCATATCTCCCCGGAGCGGATGCTGAAACGGATGGACTCGGAAAAGGTAATGACCTTTGCCACCGCGCTGATGACCCAGCTCTCAGGGGCGATGGCAAGCGTTCTGCTGCTGGTGATGACCGTGGTCTTTATGCTGTTTGAAGTGCGCCACGTGCCGTACAAAATGCGTTTTGCCCTGAATAACCCGCAGATCCACATCGCCGGTCTGCACCGGGCACTTAAGGGCGTTTCTCACTATCTGGCGCTGAAAACGCTGTTAAGCCTCTGGACGGGCGCAATTGTCTGGCTGGGGCTGACGCTGCTGGGCGTGCAGTTCGCGCTGATGTGGGGCGTGCTGGCCTTCCTGCTCAACTATGTGCCCAATATTGGCGCGGTGATTTCCGCCGTCCCGCCGATGATTCAGGCGTTTCTGTTTAATGGCCTCTATGAGTGCGCCATGGTGGGGGCGCTGTTCCTGGTCGTTCATATGGTGCTGGGCAATATCGTTGAGCCCCGGATGATGGGTCACCGGCTGGGGATGTCCACCATGGTGGTGTTCCTGTCGTTACTGATCTGGGGCTGGTTACTCGGCCCGGTGGGGATGTTGTTGTCGGTACCGCTGACCAGCGTCTGTAAGATCTGGATGGAGACCACCCAGGGGGGCAGCAAGCTGGCGATCCTTCTCGGCCCAGGCCGACCGAAAAGCCGCTTACCGGGATAACACATGTACGAAAAGGACAACCTCAGCGCGCTGGAGGCCATCACTGAAGCGCAGCGTATCGCTTTTGCCCCGATGCTGTTTCAGACCGCGCTCTGTCTGCGCAACACCGGGGTGCTCGCCTGGCTGGACAAACAGGGACAGCGCGGCGCATCTCTTGACGAGATCGTGGCCAACAGCACCCTCAGCGAGTATGGCGTTGGCGTATTGCTGGATATGGGATTAAGCGGGCGGATCGTCACCCACAGCGAGGGGCGATATTATCTGGCCAAAATTGGTCATTATCTGCTGCATGACCCCATGACCCGCGTCAATATGGACTTCACCCAGGATGTTTGCTACCAGGGGCTGTTTCATCTTGCCGATGCATTGAAAGCGGAAAAACCGGCCGGCCTCGCCGTCTTTGGCGAGTGGCCGACCATTTATCCGGCCCTCTCCGCTCTGCCCGAGCAGGCGCAGCGGAGCTGGTTTGCTTTCGATCACTTCTATTCCGATGGCGCATTCGAGGCCGCGCTACCCCTTATATTCGCAAGCAGGCCGACAAAATTGTACGATGTCGGCGGAAATACGGGTAAATGGGCGCTACGCTGCTGTCGTTACGATGAAAATATCACCGTGACGCTGCTCGATCTGCCGCAGCAAATTGCACTGGCCCGGGAAAATATCGCAAAAGCAGGATTATCTCATCGTATTGAGCTCTGCCCTGTCGATATGCTTAGCGACGCTGCTCTGCCGGATGACGCGGATATCTGGTGGATGAGCCAGTTTCTGGACTGCTTCTCCCCCGATCAGATTGTTGCCCTGCTGAGCAAGGTGGCAAAGGTAATGAAGCCGGGTGCCCGCCTGTGCATTCTGGAACTGTTCTGGGATGCGCAACGATTCGAAGCGGCTTCCTTCAGCCTGAACGCCACCTCGCTCTATTTCACCTGTATGGCGAACGGCAACAGCCGTTTTTACAGCGTAGAGAAATTTTATCACTACCTGGAGAAAGCAGGATTCCGGGTAGAACAACGGCAGGACAATCTCGGGGTAGGCCACACCTTATTGATTTGTCAGAAAATAAACAATAACGCGACCTGATTTTCGGCTGCGTTGCTGGATAACGGGTTTATCGCGGACGCGCGCAGATGAAATTTGCACTTAACATTCTCGACTGGCAAGCCAGAGCGCCAGGCCTTAGTGATGCCAGCCACTGGCAGGCATGGTCACAGGGTTTGCATGCCATCGATCCTGCTGCGCCGCAGGTAACTCTGTCCGATCTGCCGATGATGACCGCCCGCCGCCTCAGCTCCGGCAGTAAACTGGCGGTGGATTGCGGCCTGGCGATGGTGCGAAAACATGCCGTCGATGCCGTGGTTTATACCAGCCGTCACGGCGAGCTGGAGCGTAACTATCGCCTCCTGCATGCGCTGGCGACCGGGCAGGATGTTTCCCCCACCGATTTTGCCATGTCGGTCCACAACTCGGCGGTGGGCAATCTGACTATCGCCGCGCGTCAGCCGATTGTCTCGTCATCCCTTTCCGCCGGGATGGATACTTTTCAGCAGGGATTGTGCGAAGTGCTGAGCCTGCTGCATGCCGGGTATCAACGGGTATTAATGGTCGATTTCGACGGCACCCTGCCCGACTTTTACCGCTCCGCACTTCCGGCCCAGATGCCCACCTGGCCCTATGCCCTGGCGCTGGTCATCGAAGCCGGTGACGCCCTGCGCTGCGAAACGCAATCCGCCTGCTGTGTTGAAGAGCTTTCCCTGCCGCAGAGCCTGCTGTTCCTGCGCCACTACCTGCGCGACGATCGGCAGTTTGACGTCCCCGGCGAGCGCCTGCTGTGGCGGTGGACACGGGCATGATACGTATCAGGGCGGCCCTCAGCCGCGGCTGGCGGCTGGTGATGACCGGCCTGTGCTTCGTGCTGTTTGGCGCGGGCGGGCTGCTGCTGTCGCTGGTGTGGTTCAATCTGTTGAACCTGGTCCAGCGCGATCGCGCCCGTCGTCGTCGTCTCGCCCGCCGCAGCATCGCCGCCAGCTTCCGGGCCTTTTTAACCGTCACCCGCACTCTCGGGGTGCTGGATTATCGCTTCGACCATCTCGAGGTGCTGCGCCAGGAGCGCGGCTGTCTGGTGGTGGCGAACCATCCGACGCTGATCGACTACGTGCTGATCGCCTCGGTGATGCCGGAAACCGACTGTCTGGTGAAAAGCGCTCTGCTGCGTAACCCCTTTCTCTGCGGGGCGATCCGGGCGGCGGATTATCTGATCAACAGCGAAGCCGACACCCTGTTAAGCGCCTGCCAACAGCGCCTGGCCCAGGGCGACACTCTGCTGATTTTTCCGGAAGGCACGCGCACGCAGGTGGGTAAAGCCATTACGCTGCAACGCGGCGCGGCCAACATTGCCGTGCGTTGCGGCAGCGATCTGCGGGTGGTGCTCATCCACTGCAGCGAGCATCTACTCGATAAACACAGCCGGTGGTATGACATACCGCCAAATAAGCCCTTTTTCACGGTCGATGTCCGTGAGCGGGTGAATATTGATGATTTTTACGATGCGGCAGTCCACGAGCCGGCTCTGGCGGCAAGGCAACTCAACCGGCACCTGCAGCATCGATTAACATCCGGTCTTCAATCTTTGTCAGGAATTAATGATGCAAGCGCTCTACCTTGAAATTAAAAATCTTATAATTACGACTCTCAATCTGGACGAATTGACCGCAGAGGATATCGATACGGATGCCGCACTGTTTGGCGATGGGTTGGGGCTCGACTCGATCGATGCCCTTGAGCTGGGACTGGCGATAAAAAACCAGTACGGCGTGGTGTTATCTGCCGAAAGCGAAGAGATGCGTCAGCATTTCTACTCCGTCGCCACCCTGGCTTCCTTCATCACCGCCCAACGCGCCTGAGACCGAATTTAAAATGACGACAGAACACACATCCGTTTATCAGGAAGTCACCACTCTCCTCATCACCCTGTTTGAGGTTGCACCGGACGCCATCACCCCCGAGGCACGCCTGTACGACGATCTCGACCTCGACAGCATCGACGCCGTCGACATGGTTGTTCACCTGCAGAAGAGAACCGGCGCCCGCATTAAACCGGAAACCTTCAAGTCGGTACGTACCGTGCAGGACGTCGTGGATGCGGTAGAAAAACTTCTGCGCGAAGCCTAAGACACCATGCGTGGCGGACGAGCCTTCCAGGCGATCCCCCTGTTGACGGGACTGATGCTGGTCGCATGGCCTTTTCTGATTGGCTACGGGCTGTCGCATAACAGCCTGCGCTGGCTGCTGCCGCTGATGGCAGCCCTGCTGCTGTTGCGTTTTCGTCAGGCGCGGCTTAACGCCGGACCGATGCGCTATGTCACGCAGAGCGTGGCCCTGGCGGGCATCGCCCTGTGCGCGGCAAGCATTCTGCTGAAAGCGCATCACTGGCTGCTGCTCTATCCGGTTGTCGTTAACCTGGCGATGCTGGCCGTGTTTGGCGGCTCGCTGTGGACAGCGATGCCGCTGGTCGAACGGCTGGCGCGGCTGCGGGAACCGAATCTCCCCCCTTCCGGCGTGCGCTATACCCGCGTCGTCACCCGGGTGTGGTGCGGCTTTTTCATCTTCAACGGGAGTATGGCGCTGTTCACCGTGTTGCGGGGTGATATGCACCTCTGGACGCTGTGGAACGGCATGATCGCCTACATCCTGATGGGAACGTTAATGGCAGGCGAGTGGCTGGTACGGCAGCGGATGATTAAAAAAGATGCATAAGCCCCTGCCTTTGAGCCAGTGGTTGAACGCCCCGCGCCCGGACGACACCCCTGTCGCCTGGTCTGGCGAGCGCGGCTGGTCGCTCGGGGAGTTACGCCACGACGTCAGCGCCCTGACGGCCTGTTTACAGCAGCAGGAAGGCGATCGCTGGGCGCTCTGTTTTGACAACAGCTATCTGTTTATCGTCGCCCTGCTGGCCACGCTGCATGCGGGCAAAACCCCGGTGCTGCCCGGACACAGCCGCGAATCGCAGCTGGAAGAGCAGCAGGGGCTGTTCAGCGGCGTGCTGAGCGACAGGACGCTGAGCTTCCGCGGTCGGCTGATGGTGGTCAGCTCTGCCCGCCACAGTACCGCCACCTTCACGCCGCTGCCTGCTATTGATGACGCTCGCGTTATCGAGCTGTTCACCTCCGGCTCGACCGGGCGGCCGGAACGGATCGTCAAGACCGTCGCCCAGCTCGACCAGGAGGCCCGCCTGCTGGCGGCCCGCTTTGGCGCGCGGCTGAACGGCTGTCGCGTCGTCTCCTCGGTGGTGCCACAGCACCTGTACGGCCTGACGTTTCGCATTGTGCTGCCGATGTCGCTGGGGCTGCCGCTGCACGCGACGATGCTCGCCTATGCCGAGCAGCTGGCGGCACTGGATTACACCAGGCGCTACCTGTTTATCAGCAGCCCGGCGTTTCTGAAGCGGCTGGATACCCGGCTCGCTCCGCCGCCCGTTGCCGTGCTGATCTCGGCCGGAGGCGTACTGACGTGGGAATCGGCCTGCGACACCCAGCGCTGGCTGGGGATCTGGCCGGATGAAATTTACGGCAGTAGCGAAACCGGCGTCCTCGCCTGGCGCTACCGTCAGGCCGACCCGAGCCTCTGGCAACCCTTCCCCGGCGTGACCTTTAGCCGCGATAATGACGCCCTGCGCGTCACTTCGCCGCTGATCCTTGATGCGGACGGCGTGCTGCTCGATGATATTCTCCACGTTGAGGAGAACGGCCAGTTCAGCCTTCTTGGCCGCCGGGGGCGGGTGGTGAAAATCGAAGAGAAACGCATCTCCCTGACCGAGGTTGAACAGCGTCTGCTGACGCTGGACGGCATCTGCGAAGCGGCGGCGCTGCCGATCACGCGCGGTGAACGGCAGGGCGTTGGCGCGCTGCTGGTGCTGAGTGACGCCGGGCGTCAACAGCTGCGCCAGCGCGGCAGTAAAGCGCAGATCCTCGCCTGGCGACGCGCCCTGCGGCCCTGGCTCGAGCCGGTCGCCATCCCCCGCTACTGGCGCATTGTTGATGAAATGCCGGTAAACAGTATGAACAAGCGTGTCTATGCGCAGTTACAGGAGTTATTTCATGAAAATCCATGAAATCGAGCGCCATCAGGCACAACCGCAGCATCTTGAGATCGTCCTGTACCTCGATCCGACGCTGTTCTGGTTCCAGGGCCATTTTGCCGTGCAGCCGCTGCTGCCGGGCGTCGCCCAGGTTGACTGGGTGATGCACTACGCCACCACGCTGCTGGTGCCAACGTACCGTTTTCACAGTATTCAGAACGTTAAATTCCAGGCGCCGCTGCTCCCTGGCGCTACCGTGACGCTGGTCCTCGACTGGAACGCGGAGCGCGAAATGCTCACCTTTAGCTATCAGCGCCACGACGGCGAACAGCGCCATACGGCCAGCAGCGGGAAGATTCGCTTATGCCGTTAACCTTCCGTCCCTGCATCCTGATCCCCTGCTACAACCACGGGGCGATGATGGCGAGCGTCCTCAGCCGCCTGGCGCCGTTTCAGCTACCGGTGATTGTGGTCGACGATGGTAGCGACGCCCGCACCCGTCAGGAGCTGGATCGCCTGGCGGCCGACAATGCGCAGGTGACGCTGGTGCGGCTGACGCACAACGGCGGTAAAGGGGCGGCGGTGATCCGCGGGCTGAAGGTCTGCGCCGGGGCCGGTTTTACCCATGCGGTACAGGTGGATGCCGACGGCCAGCATGCCGTTGAGGACATCCCCCAGCTGCTGGCGCTGGCGGCGCGCCACCCGCAGGCGCTGATCTCCGGCCAGCCGGTCTTTGATGACTCCATCCCCCGCTCACGCCTGTATGGCCGCTGGATCACCCACGTCTGGGTGTGGATCGAAACCCTGTCATTGCAGCTCAAGGACAGCATGTGCGGCTTTCGGGTCTATCCGGTGGCCCCGACGCTACAGGTGATTAACAGCGTACCCATCGGCAAGCGGATGGATTTCGATACCGAAGTGATGGTGCGCCTCTACTGGCAGGGCAATACCAGCTATTTCCTGCCTACCCGGGTGACCTATCCTCAGGATGGCATCTCCCATTTCGATGCCCTGAACGACAACCTGCGCATCTCCTGGATGCATACCCGGCTGTTCTTCGGCATGCTGCCGCGCATCCCTTCCCTGCTCTTTCGCCGCCGCAGCCTGCACTGGGCGCAGCAGCAGGAGGTAAAAGGCCTGTTCGGTATGCGCCTGATGCTGCGGGTCTGGCAGCTGCTGGGCCGCCGGGCGTTTACCCTCCTGCTGTGGCCGGTGATTGGCGTTTACTGGCTGACGGCCCGCCCGGCACGCCAGGCATCGCAACAGTGGCTTGCCCGGGTGCGCGAGACGCTGGCGCAGCGCCAGCAGCCCAAGCCCGCGCGTCTGAACAGCTTTTTCCACTTCCTGCGTTTCGGCAATGCGATGCTGGATAAGGTCGCCAGCTGGCGGGGCGAGCTTAAGCTGGGCCGGGACGTGGTGTTTGCCCCCGGCGCACGGGAAAAGCTCGATCTCAGGGTGCCTGAGGGCAAGCTGCTGCTGGCTTCCCATCTCGGCGATGTCGAGGCCTGCCGCGCGCTGGCGCAGCTCGACGGCAGCAAGACCATCAATGCCCTGGTCTTCAGCGATAACGCCCAGCGTTTCAGGCAGATTATGCAGGAGATGGCCCCTCAGGCCGGGCTGAACCTGATCCCGGTGACCCATATTGGCCCGCAGACCGCCATCCTGCTGAAAGAGAAGATCGATCGCGGGGAATGGGTGGCGATCGTCGGGGATCGGATCGCCGTCGATCCGCAGCGCGGCGGCAGCTGGCGCGTGGTGTGGAGCGATTTTATGGGCCAGCCTGCCCCCTTCCCCGAGGGGCCCTTTATTCTCGCCTCGCTGATGCGCTGCCCGGTGATGCTGATCTTCGCCCTGCGCCAGCAGCAGAAGCTGCATATCCACTGCGAAGACTTTGCCGATCCGCTGCTGTTACCGCGCAGCGAGCGCCAGCAGGCGTTGCAGCAGGCCGTCGACCGTTATGCCCAACGGCTGGAGCACTTTGCGCTACTGGCCCCGCTCGACTGGTTTAATTTTTTCGATTTCTGGCGTCTGCCGGATGCTAAAGAGAAGGAGTAAAGGGTGCTGACCGATCCCCGCTTTACGACCGAAGTAGAGCTGACCGTGCCGTTTCACGACGTCGATATGATGGGCGTGGTCTGGCACGGTAACTATTTCCGTTATTTTGAGATTGCCCGCGAGGCGCTGCTCAACCAGTTCGATTATGGCTATCGCCAGATGAAAGCGTCCGGCTATCTCTGGCCAGTCGTTGATACCCGGGTGAAATACCGCGATGTCCTCACCTTCGAGCAACGGATCCGCGTCCGGGCCCACATCGAAGAGTTTGAGAACCGTCTGCGCATCGCCTATCAGATTTTTGACGCCGCCAGCGGCAAACGGACCACCACCGGCTACACCATTCAGGTGGCGGTGGAAGAGAAGAGCCGCGAGCTCTGTTTTGTCAGCCCGGCGGTGCTATTTGAGCGGATGGGAGTCACGCCATGAAGGGATTATCGCTGTTTGTCCTGCTGCTGGTCAGCCCGTGGGTCAGCGCCGTGACGCTGGACGAATTACAGCAGCGCTTTACCGAACAGCCGGTGGTCCGCGCCCACTTTGAGCAGACCCGCACTATCAAAGATCTGCCCCAGCCGCTGCGATCCAACGGCGAGATGCTGATCGCCCGCGACAGCGGTCTGCTGTGGGATCAAAAAGCTCCCTTCCCGATGACGCTGCTGATGGACGACACACGGATGGTGCAGGTCATTAACGGCCAGCCGCCGCAGACCATCACCGCTGACAACAACCCGCAGATGTTCCAGTTCAACCACCTGCTGCGCGCCCTGTTCCAGGCGGATCGCAAGGTGCTGGAGGAGAACTTCCGCATCGACTTTAAAGACCTCGGCAATGGCCGCTGGTCGCTGGTGCTGACCCCTACCACCACCCCGCTGGACAAGATTTTCGCCTCGATGGATCTGGGTGGCGCAACGTATCTGGAGTCCATCGTGCTGAACGACAAGCAGGGCGACCGCACCGCTATCACCCTCTCCCGCCACCAGCTCACGCCCGCCAGCCTGACCGATGCCGAACGTCAACGTTTTGCCGCACCGTAATTCCCGACGTCCGGCGCTGGTGTGGGCGGCGGTGTGCCTGGCGCTGCTGGGCATACTGCTGACGCTGTTGCCAGGGGCGCGGCTGAACAGCAGCGTGCTGGCGATGCTGCCCAAACAGAGCCTCGGGGCGATCCCTCCGGCCCTGAACGACGGCTTTATTGCGCGCCTCGATCGCCAGCTGGTATGGCTGGTCAGCCCTGGTAAACATCCCGATCCGCAGGTGGCGCAGCAGTGGCTGAGCCTGTTGCAGGGATCGGGGTCTCTGCACGAGGTAAAAGGGCCAATGGACGCCGCCGGGCAGAAAGCCTGGGGCGAATTTTTCTGGCAGCACCGCAACGGCCTGATCGACCCCGCCACCCGCGCGCGCCTGCAAAACGGCGGCGAAGCGCAGGCCCAGTGGATTTTATCCCAGCTTTACTCGGCGTTCTCCGGGGTCAGCGGCAAAGAGCTGCAAAACGATCCGCTGATGCTGATGCGCGGCTCACAGCTGGCGCTGGCGCAAAACAGCCAGAAGCTGCGGCTGATGGACGGCTGGCTGGTGACGAAAGATGAGGCGGGTAATTACTGGTATCTGCTGCACGGCGAGCTGGCCGGTTCGTCATTCGATATGCAGCAAACCCACCGGCTTGTCACGACGCTGCACGGGCTGGAAGGCCAACTCAAAACCCGGTATCCGCAGGCGCAGCTGCTGTCGCGCGGGACGGTGTTTTACAGCGACTACGCCAGCCAGCAGGCCAAACGGGATATTTCGACCCTCGGCGTCGCCACCGTACTGGGGGTGATCCTGCTGATTGTGGCGGTGTTCCGCTCCCTGCGCCCGCTGCTCCTGTGCCTGCTCTCCATCGCCACGGGCGCGCTGGCGGGCACGGTGGCGACCCTGCTGCTGTTTGGCGAACTGCATCTGATGACGCTGGTGATGAGCATGAGCATCATCGGCATCTCGGCGGATTACACGCTCTATTACCTGACCGAGCGGATGGTTCACGGCGGGCAGGCCTCGCCGTGGCAAAGCCTGGCAAAAGTGCGTAAAGCGCTGCTGCTGGCGCTGCTTACCACCGTGGCGGCCTATTTCATCATGATGCTCGCCCCCTTCCCGGGCATCCGCCAGATGGCGGTGTTTGCCGCTGCGGGGCTGGGCGCTTCGTGCCTGACGGTGATCTTCTGGCATCCGTGGCTGTGCCGCGGCTTACCGGTGCGTCCGGTTCCGATGCAGATCCCCATGCGGCGCTGGCTGGCGGCATGGCGCGACAGGCGCGTGTCGGTTGGCCTGCCGGTGGCGCTGGCCCTGGTCGCCCTGGCGGGGATGGCCACGCTGCGGGTGGATGACGATATCGCCCAGCTGCAGGCCCTGCCGCAGGATATTCTGGCCCAGGAGAAAGCCATTACCGCCCTGACCGGGCAGGGTGTCGATCAGAAATGGTTCGTGGTGCATGGCGCGTCGGCCCAGCAGACGCTGGAGCGGCTGGAGGCCTTTACCCCGGCGCTGGCCAGGGCGCAGCAGGCGGGCGATCTGGCGTCCTGGCGCACCCTGCCGCTGAACTCGCTGGCGCGACAGGAGAGCGATCTGGCCCTGCTGCGTCAGGCAGCGCCAGCGGTGAGCCGGGTGCTACAACATGCCGGGCTGACGAGCGTGTCGCCGGATCTGCATGCCATGCCGGTTCAGGTTGAAGCCTGGCTTGCCAGCCCGGCCAGTGAAGGCTGGCGTCTGCTGTGGCTCACCCTGCCCGACGGCGAAAGCGGCGTGCTGGTCCCGGTGAATGGCGTGAAAAACAGCCCGGCGCTGCGCGAGCTGGCAGATAAGCAGCCGGGCGTGGTGTGGGTGGATCGCAAAGCCAGCTTCGACAGCCTGTTTGCCCTCTACCGCAGCGTGCTGACCGGCCTGCTGGCGGTCGCCCTGGCGACCATCGCCTGCGGTGCCATGCTGCGCCTCGGCTGGCGCAAGGGGCTAATCACCCTGGTGCCCTCGCTGGTGTCGCTGGGCTGCGGGCTCGCCGCGCTAGCGGTCACGGATCATCCGGTTAACCTGTTTTCGCTGCTGGCGCTGGTGCTGGTTCTCGGCATCGGGATCAACTACACGCTATTCTTCAACAACCCGCGCGGCACGCCGTTGACCTCCCTGCTGGCCATTACCCTGGCGATGATAACCACCCTGTTAACCCTCGGCATGCTGGTCTTCAGCGCCACCCAGGCCATCAGCAGCTTCGGCATTGTGCTGGTCAGCGGTATTTTTACTGCCTTCCTGCTGGCACCGCTGGCGATGCCAGACAAAAAAGAGAGAGAACGATGAAGTCCCCTTTTTACCGCGCCGTGGCGCTGATCGGCGCGCTGCTGCTGGCCGGTTGCAGCCACACGGCCCAGAACAATAACGATGCGCGCCCGCAGGCGTGGCTCCAGCCGGGCACCCGAGTGACGCTGCCGCCGCCGGGCATTACCCCGGCGCTGAGCTCCCAGCAGTTACTGACCGCCAGCGTTAACGGCAAGACCCAGTCGCTGCTGGTGATGCTGAACGCCGATGCGCAGAAGGTGACCCTCGCCGGGCTGTCATCGGTGGGGATCCGGCTGTTCCTCGCCACCTATAATGAAACGGGTATCCATACTGAACAGTCGATTGTTGCGCCAGAGCTGCCTCCGGCCAGCCAGGTGCTGGCGGACGTGATGCTCAGCCACTGGCCAATCGACGCCTGGCTGCCGCAGCTGCCGAAGGGCTGGACGCTGAAGGATAAAGGCGACCGCCGCGAGCTGCGCAATGCCGCCGGCAAGCGGGTAACGGAGATTATCTACCTGCAGCGCAAGGGCAAGCGCGTGCCGATCAGCATCGAGCAGTACGTGTTCCACTACCACATCACCATTCAATATCTGGATGACTGAGATGATCTACATTTCTGCCGTTGGCCTGATCAACGCCCTGGGGAATTCGCCCGATGAGATTGCCGTTAACCTGACGCGCGGCGTGGCCCCGGGCATGCGCCTGCGCAGCGGCTGGCTGCAGGGAAAGGACGCGGTGCTGGGCGGCGTCGATGGCGACCTGCCCGCCATCCCGGAGAGCGCCGTCGCGCACCGCTCGCGTAACAATCAGCTGCTGCTGGCGGCGCTGGCGCAGATCCAGCCTGTCGTCGATGAGGCCATTGCCCGTTACGGCTCCGATCGGGTGGCGGTCGTGCTGGGAACCAGCACCTCCGGACTCGACGAGGGCGACAAGCATGTGCACCTGTCGATGAAGGGCGAAGCGAGCGTCAACTGGCGCTACGCCCAACAGGAATTGGGCGATCCGTCGCGCTTTCTGGCGAACTGGCTCGGTCTGGACGGCCCCGCCTTTACCCTTTCCACCGCCTGCTCCTCCAGCGCACGGGCGATGATCAGCGGGCGTCGCCTGATTGACGCCGGGCTGGTGGATATCGCCATCGTCGGCGGGGCGGATACCCTGAGCCGGATGCCGGTAAATGGCTTTAACAGCCTGGAATCGCTCTCCACCACCCTGTGCGAGCCCTTTGGCCGCGACCGCCGGGGGATCACCATTGGCGAAGCGGCGGCGCTGATGGTCCTCACCCGCGAGCCGCAGCCGGTGGCGCTGCTGGGGACCGGCGAGTCGAGCGATGCGTACCATATTTCCGCCCCCCATCCGCAGGGCGAAGGGGCCATCAGCGCCATAAACCAGGCGCTGAAGGAAGCCGGCATCAGGCCGGACGAGGTGGGCTACATCAACCTGCACGGTACGGCAACGCCGCTAAATGACCAGATTGAATCCCAGGTGATACACGATCTGTTTGGCGAGGCGGTGCCCTGCAGTTCAACCAAGCACCTGACCGGGCATACGCTGGGGGCGGCGGGGATCACCGAAGCGGCGCTGAGCTGGCTGATCCTGACCCGCGACCTGCCCCTGCCCGCCCAGGATTTCACCCGCTATACGCCGGATCCGACCCTCGCCCCCTGCGGCGTGCTGCATCAGCCCGCCGCGCTGAAAAAAGCGGTGATTTTGTCCAATTCGTTCGCCTTTGGCGGCAATAACGCCAGCATCCTGCTGGGGAGAGCGTCATGAGTTATTTATCCCCGTCCGAGTACCTGCCCCACGATGCCCCCATGCTGCTGCTGGCGTCGGTCGAGAGCGTGAACGCAGAGTCTGCCGCCTGCCGCGTCACCGTCGGTCCGCAGGGCGTGCTGGCTCCCTTCATCAATGCCGCAGGCGATCTGCCGGGCTGGTATGCCCTTGAGCTGATGGCCCAGACCGTTGGCGTCTGGTCAGGCTGGCATCGCCTGCAGAAGGGCGAGGAGAGCATGTCGCTCGGCATGGTGCTGGGGGCGCGCGAGCTGGTGTGCGCCGCCGGGCATTTCCCGGCCGGCAGCCTGTTAACCATCACGGCCACGCTGCTGATGCAGGATGAGCGTTTTAGCAGCTTCGAGTGTGCCATCATCGCCGGGGGAGCCACGCTGGCAACCGGGCGGGTCAATACCTTCCAGCCCAGCCAGCAGGAATTAGCATCACTGTTTAAACAAGGGGTAAGTCAATGAGTCGTTCCGTTCTGGTCACCGGTGCCAGCAAAGGCATTGGCCGGGCTATCGCCCTTAAACTTGCCGCCGACGGGTTTACCCTCGGCGTGCATTACCACCGCGACGCTGCGGGCGCACAGGAAACCCTGAATGCTATTGAACAGGCAGGCGGCAACGGGCGTCTGCTCTCGTTTGACGTGGGCAATCGCACGCAGTGCCGCGAGGTGCTGGAGCAGGATATCGAGGCCCATGGCCCCTGGTATGGCGTGGTCAGTAACGCCGGGATCGCCCGGGATGGTGCCTTTCCGGCGCTCAGTGAAGAGGACTGGGACAGCGTGATCCACACCAATCTCGACAGCTTTTACAACGTCATTCACCCCTGCATCATGCCGATGATCGGTACCCGCCAGGGCGGACGCATTATCACCCTGTCGTCGGTTTCCGGGGTGATGGGCAACCGCGGCCAGGTGAACTACAGCGCGGCCAAAGCAGGCATTATCGGTGCCACCAAAGCCCTGGCGATGGAGCTGGCGAAGCGCAACATCACCGTCAACTGCATCGCGCCCGGGCTGATTGATACCGGGATGATCGAGATGGAAGAGGCCGCGCTAAAAGAGGCGATGGCGATGATCCCGATGAAGCGGATGGGTCAGGCGGATGAGGTGGCCGGGCTGGCCAGCTATCTGATGTCGGATAGTGCGGGCTATGTGACCCGCCAGGTGATCTCCATTAACGGGGGAATGTTATGACGCGTCGGGTGGTGATTACCGGTATGGGCGGCGTCACCGCCTTCGGGGACGACTGGCAGTCGGTTTCTGCCCGCTTGCTGGCGTATAAAAACGCGGTACGCAAGATGCCGGAGTGGACGATATATGAGGGTCTGCATACCTTACTGGCCGCGCCGATTGATGATTTTACCCTGCCGGATCACTATACCCGCAAGCGCATCCGCGCCATGGGCCGCGTCTCGTTGCTGTCGACCCGCGCCACGGAACTGGCGCTGGAGCAGGCGGGGCTGATTGACGACCCCATCCTGACCGAGGGCGAAACCGGTATTGCCTACGGCTCGTCGACCGGCAGCACCGGCCCGGTGAGCGAGTTCGCCACCATGCTCACCGAGAAGCACACCAATAACATCACCGGCACCACCTATGTGCAGATGATGCCGCACACCACGGCGGTGAATACCGGTCTGTTCTTCGGTCTGCGCGGGCGGGTGATCCCCACCTCCAGCGCCTGCACCTCCGGCAGCCAGGCGATTGGCTATGCGTGGGAAGCCATCCGCCACGGCTATCAGACGGTGATGGTGGCAGGCGGAGCCGAAGAGCTCTGTCCGTCAGAAGCGGCGGTGTTCGATACCCTGTTCGCCACCAGCCAGCGTAACGACGCGCCACAAGCCACTCCGGCACCCTTCGATATCCAGCGCGACGGTCTGGTGATTGGCGAGGGGGCAGGCACCCTGATTCTGGAAGAGCTGGAGCACGCGAAGGCGCGTGGGGCGACGATCTACGGAGAGATCGTCGGCTTCGCCACCAACTGCGACGCGGCGCACATCACCCAGCCGCAGCGGGAAACCATGCAGATCTGCATGGAGAAGTCGCTGCACATAGCCGGGCTGAGCCCGCAGGATATGGGCTATATTTCGGCGCATGGCACCGCCACCGATCGGGGGGATATCGCCGAAAGTCAGGCCACCGCCGCCGTGTTCGGCGATGGCGTGCCGATCTCCTCGTTAAAGAGCTATTTCGGCCATACCTTAGGGGCCTGCGGCGCGCTGGAAGCCTGGATGAGCCTGCAGATGATGCGTGAGGGCTGGTTCGCGCCGACAATCAATTTAAGACAACCAGATGAGCAATGCGGCGCGTTAGATTATATTATGGGGAAAGCCCGTCACATTGATTGCGAATATCTGCAAAGCAACAACTTCGCGTTCGGCGGCATTAATACCTCCATTATCATTAAACGCTGGGCGTAACTATGTACCGGTTTCTACTGGGAAAAATTTCTACCCTCAGCGCTGACCCTCTGGCGTCAGCGCTGACCGAGCAGGCACCCCAGGGCGCGCGTCGCACCCCCTGGCTGGCCGGGCGGACGCTGCTCGCCCGGGCGTTATCCCCTTCCCCGGTGCCGGAAATCGTCTTCGGCGAACAGGGAAAACCGGCGTTCGTCGACGCCCATCCGTACTGGTTTAACCTGAGCCACAGCGGGGATGATATTGCCCTGCTGTTAAGCGATGAGGGTGAAGTGGGCTGCGACATCGAAGTGATCCGCCCCCGGGATAACTGGCAGGCGCTGGCCAACGCCGTCTTTAGCGTCGCGGAACATGCTGAGCTGGAGCGGGAGGCACCGGAGGCAAAACTGGCGGCCTTCTGGCGCATCTGGACGCGCAAAGAGGCGATCGTTAAACAGCGCGGCGGCAGCGCCTGGCAGATTGTCAGCGTCGACAGCACGGCAACGCGGGCCCATTCCGTCAGCCATATTCTGTTCGGCTCGCTGAGTCTGGCCGTCTGTACCCCGACGCCCTTTGAGCTGACCCCCGCGGCTATCGCTTCTCCTGAGTGGCGCCGGGAGCAAAAATAACCAGTACGCCCAGCATGATACAACCGACCCCCGCCAGCCCTCGCCATGAGAAGCTCTCCTCGCTCCCTGGCAGCAGCAGGGCGGCGCTCCATACCAGAAGGTAACTGAGGCTCAGCAGGGCATAGGCTTTGCTCAGCATCAGGCGGTGCAGCGCCAGATACCAGCAGCCCATCGAGGCAACATAGCCCATCAGCCCCAGCGCCAGCGCACCGCTGCCGGGGGCGAGATGGATCAAAGCCACCAGGAAAGATAACGCCTCGTCAACGGGGGGCAAGGTCACCATGGCATGACGCAACAGCAGCTGCGCGACGCTGACCAGCACCACGCTGCACAACGCCCAGAGCACGCCCCTCACTGGCTACCGCCGAGTAAAAAAATACCTACCATAATCAGGCCCACCCCCAGCCAGTGATGCATTGCGATTTCTTCATGCCAGACGATTTTCGCCGCCAGCGTCACCCAGATAAAATTCAGGCTCAGCATCGGGTAGGCAATCCCTACCGGCACCCGCTGCAGCACCATCAGCCACAGCACCATACTGCTGCCCAGCGCCAGAACGGCGAGCCCCAGCCAGCGCAGGGTATGCGCCCCGCGTCTTGCCGCGGGCCCTGGTCGGGTGGCCTGCTTCTGACACAGCTGGCCGACGACGCTCAGCAGACTCGCCAGGATCAGCCCGAGCCACGTCGTCATTTTGGCAGATACTGCAGGTACGCCAGCCGTCCCTGAATATAGAGGCTGTCGGGCTGAGGCAGGCCGCTGCGGGCGATATCATCGTTTTTCGCCAGCAGCAGCACCACCGATACCCTGCCCTGCTGGCGATGCGTCGCCAGCCAGGCGGCAAAGTCATCATCCCGCACATAGCGCCCCTTCACGTCCGGGTAATCGAGCCCGTATTTCAGCTCGCCGCTTTGGCCAAGCAGGATAATGTCATTACGCTTCAGCTCCCACGCCAGACCCGAGGCAATCCCGACGTTATCTGCCAGAATATAGCGGCTGTCGGCCAGGGTTTCGTGCACGGTCTCCACCAGCGACTGGGGCTGTTTCGAATCCACCACCCGGTTCGGGATAGCGAAGCCAATCAGCAGCGCCAGGCCAGCCGGGCAGAAAGCGGCCAGCCACCAGCGCCGCGGTGCCTCCCGCAGGGTAAACAGACCCACGCCCGCCCAGACGAGAAATCCCAGGGTCGCGCAAAAGACTTTATACAGCTCGACGGAGGTCCAGACCGGATGTTTTGTCGGCCCCCAGGGTGATAACACCAGCGCTGCCACCACGCCTGTCGCGCCAAACGCCAGGTTGATGGCCCCGTTGATCCGCAACACCTTGCGCGAGCGATCCACCGCCTCACAGGCATAGCGCGCCATCAGGATCGCCAGCGGGGCGAAGCAGGGCAATATGTAGGTCGGCAGCTTGCCTTTCGCAATGCTGAAAAAGATCAGCGGCATGACCACCCACCCCAGCAGATACAGACCGCCGCGATCCTCCCGGTCGTTCTTCCAGCCGGTTTTCAGCGCCCCGGGGAGCAGCGCCAGCCACGGCAGGCTGCCGGCGACGAGGAACGGCAGGTAGTACCAGAACGGTGCTTTATGCTGGGCATCTTTCTGCGCAAAGCGCTGAATATGTTCCACCCAGAAGAAGTAGCGCCAGAAGTCCGGCTCCCGGTGGGCAATCGCCAGCGCCCAGGGCAGCACGATCAGCACGCAGCTGAGAATGGCCAGCCAGCCGAAGATCAGCACCTCTTTCCAGCGTTTTTGCGCGATAACCCAGGGCAGCACGCCGATCACCGGCACCGCCAGCGCCAGAAAGCCTTTGGTCATCACCCCCATTCCGCAGGCCAGCCCCAGCAGCAGATAGCCCGCCGCTTTACCGCCGACGGTTTTCGCCTGCGCGGCAGCCCAGAAACTGCACATCGCCGCCACCAGCCAGAGGGTAATGATCGGATCCAGCACCGCATAGGTGCCAATGCCATACACCAGGAACAGCGTCAGGAAGATCAGCCCGGCGAACAGGGTAATACGCGTTTCGCGCCAGAGACGCCACGCGAGCCACATCACCAGCATCGCGGTCAGCCCGGTGGAAAATATCGCCCCGGCACGCACCGCAAAGTTGCCATGGCCAAACAGCAGCTGGCCGAGGCTGTTGATCCAGTAGCCGGCAATCGGCTTTTCAAAGTAACGCAGCCCGAGGAAATGGGGCACGATCCAGTCGCCGGAGGCCAGCATCTCACGGCTGATTTCGGCGTAACGGGTCTCATCCGGCTGCCAGAGCAGACGCACATCCACCGGCAGGAGATAGTAAACGGCAAACAGCGCAAACAGGGCGCAAAAGGCGTAGAGAGGACGGGTGGCTTTCATGAGGCACGACTCACTGTTTGTTGATGGCCTAACCACCCTTCCCGGCCCGCTATTTCATTGCGGACCACTTTGCCGAAGGGCAGCGTGCTGAGGTCGTCCGGCAGCATCTCACTTAACAGGCAGAACCGAATCCCCTCCTCCTTCGCCATCTGCAACAGCGCGGCAAACTTTTCCCGGTACGCAATGCCTTCCACTTCGGCATGAATGGTGTAGACCGGCGTGCCGCTGTCGCGGTGGATACGGTCCAGAATGTAGCGATTAAAGTTATCCGCAGACACCTCCCGGCCGACCACCTCATCCCAGGTGGGAAGTGTCACCGGGATCTGCACCGTGCCGGGGCGGTTGTTGCCAAGCAGAGGAATAAACGGCCCGGTACCGCGGCAGTCGCTGTTGTAGTAGAAGGCAAACGGCTCCTTCGCCTGCACCACGCGCTGGTCGGCACGCCAGCCCGCCACGGCTGAGCATCTGACGGGCCGGCCGAGGATCGCTTCGAGTTCGACGACCCCGCGTTTGATCTCCCGGCTCAGGTGCTCAGCGTCCCAGACCCCGCACCAGGTCTGCCAGGCGTGATGATCCCAGGCGTGGAGCCCGACCTCATGGCACAGCGCGGCGGCACGGATAATCCCTTCATTGCCCGCCCCAATTCGTTTCCCCGGCCAGGCGGTGCCCGCCAGTAAAATATCCCAGCCGTACAGGGATGCCGCGCGCGAGCGCAGCATTTTCATCAGGAACGCGGGTTTCAGCAGGCGCCACAGATGTCGGCCCATGTTGTCTGGCCCGACGCTGAAAAAGAAGCTCGCCTGCACACCGTGCTGCCTCAGCAGGTCCAGCAGTCGGGGTACGCCTTGTTGGGTACCGCGAAAGGTATCGACATCAATGCGCAAACCGACTTTTTTCATGATACGTGTTCCGTCAGCTCAACGGTGCTCAGGAAGAAATCGAGAGTTTCCTCAATGGTCTGCTGCATATCCACCCGCGGCTCCCATTGCAGGCAGCGCTTCGCATTGCGAATGCTCGGCTTACGGTGTTCGACGTCCTGATAGCCTTTACCGTAATAGCTGCTGCTTTCGACTTCGCGGAAACCGGCGAACGGCGGGAAGCGATCCCGCAGCGGGTGGCGCTCAAAGCTCGCCAGCAGCATTTCGGCCAGCTCACGAATACTGGCTTCGTTGTTCGGATTGCCGATATTGATGATCTCCCCGTCGCAGCGCCCGTCTTTGTTCTCGATAATGCGGAACAGGGCTTCGATACCGTCGCTGATATCGGTGAAGCAGCGCTTCTGCTTCCCGCCTTCGATC
Organism: Leclercia sp.; assembly: GCF_036780805.1. NCBI lineage: Bacteria > Pseudomonadati > Pseudomonadota > Gammaproteobacteria > Enterobacterales > Enterobacteriaceae > Leclercia > Leclercia sp. Next base: position 178,373 of record NZ_DAIQCE010000005.1, read on the forward strand.
AGCTTGATCGGGGAGCCTTCCACCAGGTTGAGGATCAGCTGGGTGATGGCCCGCGAGCTGCCGATACGCGCCGCATTCAGGTTATCCAGACGCGGCCCCATCCAGTTAAACGGACGGAACAGGGTGAAGCGCAGCCCCGCTTTTTCGCCATAGGCCCAGATCACCCGATCCAGCAGCTGTTTGGAGACCGAGTAGATCCAGCGCTGCTTGTTAATCGGCCCCACCACCAGGTTTGACGTATCTTCATCAAACACCTTATCGGTACACATGCCGTACACTTCCGACGTGGACGGGAAGATGATGCGTTTGTTGTACTTCACGCAGTCGCGGATGATCTTCAGGTTCTCTTCAAAATCGAGTTCGAAGACCCGGAGCGGGTTACGGGTATATTCAATCGGCGTGGCGATCGCCACCAGCGGCAGCACGACATCGCACTTCTTAATGTGGTACTCGATCCATTCGGAATGGATGCTGATATCCCCTTCCACAAAATGGAAGCGCGGGTTGGTGAGGAAGCGGCCGATGGCGTCCGTCCCGATATCCAGACCATAGATGTCGTAGTTGTCGTCCTGAAGCAGACGATCGGTGAGATGGTTGCCGATAAAGCCGTTCACGCCGAGGATCAGGACGCGCGTGCGGCGCTTGATGGCCACCATCGGATCGCTGGTGATCAGCGCCCCGGCAACCAGCCCCAGGGCCTGGGCCAGCTGAGCCCCTTGCACATAAACGCCGTTGTCGGTTTGCCCGGTGACAATCTCCAGCGCCTGCTCGCCGCAGGCGACAACCAGCGGCGAAACCGATATCACGGTACCGGGTTTTGCCGCAGGCAGGTCGTGGCGGATACGTGATTTCCAGACGATAAACTTGCTCGCCCCGGCAAAGCTGAAGGCCCCCGGCCAGGGATCGGTCACCGCACGCACCAGGTTGTGAAGCTGCTGCGCGGGCCGCGCCCAGTTGAGACGTCCGTCTTCCGGCGTGCGGCGGCCAAAGCAGGTCGCCGCGCTGTGGTCCTGCTCGGTTTCGCTGATGCCGCCCTGGATGAGGACGGGCAGCAGATCGTTGAGCAGCGTTTTCGAGGCCGCGCACAGCTTATGGTGCAGGCTGAGGGCGGTGTCATCCGGGTCAATGCTGACGTGCTCCTGTCCGACGATAGCCCCGGCATCCGCGCGCTGAACCATGCGGTGCAGGGTGACGCCGGTTTCGGTTTCGCCATTAGCCAGCACCCAGTTCAGCGGGGCACGCCCGCGGTATTTCGGCAGCAGCGAACCGTGCAGATTAAAGGCCCCCTGACGGGCGGTATTGAGGATCGCATCGCACAACAGGTTGCGGTAATAGAATGAGAAAATGACATCCGGTGCCAGCGTCTGGATGCGATCCACCCACAGCGGATGGTTAACGTCGTCCGGGGCGTAGACCGGGATCCCGCGCTCGGCGGCGATACGCGCAACCGAGCCAAAGAAGTGGTTCTCACCGGCGGAGTCGGAATGGGTGAAGATCGCCGCGATGTCATAGCCCGCGTCAAGCAGGGCCAGTGTGCCCGTGCATCCCATATCGTGATAGGCAAAAACAACAGCTTTCATGGGTGAACTTCCTCTTGAGATGCCGTGTGTTCCTGACGGACAACACGTTGGATAAAGTAGCGCGGACGTGCGCGGACATCGTTATAGATACGGCCAATGTACTCACCCAGCAGCCCCATCCCGACAAACTGGGCACCGATGAACATGAACAGCACCGCAAACAGCATGAAGACCCCTTCTGCCGCCCACTGCGGGCCAAAGGCCAGACGCAGCACCACCAGCAGAACGGAAAGCGCAAATCCTGCCAGGGCGATAACGCTACCGAAGACGCTCAGCAGGCGCAGCGGCGTGGTCGTCAGGCAGGTGATCAGGTCGTACATCAGATTGATCAGCCGCATAAAGCTGTACTTCGACTCGCCAAACTCCCGCTCGGCGTGCAGCACCGGGATCTCGGTGGCTTTACGGGCGAAGGTATTGGCGAGGATCGGAATGAAGGTGCTGCGCTCATGGCAGTGCAGCATGGCGTCGATAATGTGGCGGCGATAGGCCCGCAGCATGCAGCCGTAATCGCCCATCGCTTTGCCGGTGGTGCGCTGGATAAGCCGGTTAATGGTGCGCGACGCCAGCTTGCGAAACAGGGTGTCCTGACGGTTTTGCCGCACGGTGCCGACCACGTCGTACCCTTCATCGGCTTTGGCGACCAGGCGTGGGATCTCCTCCGGCGGGTTTTGCAGGTCGGCATCCAGGGTGATCACCAGATCGCCGGTGACATGGCTAAAGCCGGCCATGATCGCGGAGTGCTGGCCGTAGTTGCGGTTGAGCAGGACCGCGACAACCGGGCTGCCTGGCACATTCGCCGCGTCGGTGAGCAGCGTGGCGGACTCATCGCTGCTACCATCATCGACCAGCAAAATTTCATAGGCCCGGCCCAGCGTATCGCAGGCGGCAATCGTGCGGCGAATCAGCTCCGGCAGGCTCTCCTGTTCGTTATAGACCGGGATCACCACGGAGACTTTTTTTACGGGTGGTGCGCTAAACATATTATCGTCCTGCCAGCTGATGGAGCGCGGTAATCACGCGGGTGGTGTCGTCATCGGTCATATCCGGGAAAAGCGGCAGCGAGCAGATGCGCGCGCTGTTCCACTCGGTATTTGGCAGCGATACGCCGGGAAAGCGTTCGCGATAGTATTTTTGCGTATGCGCCGCGCGAAAATGCAGCCCGGTCCCAATCCCCTGGGCCTTCAGCGTCTCCATCAGCGCATCGCGGTTAAAGCCGCAGATCGTTTCATCCACGCGGATAATAAAAAGATGCCAGGCGTGCAGGTGCGGCCACTCAGGGATCTGCAGCGGTAAAAAGGGAGTATCGTTCAGCGCCTGCAGATAGCGGCTGGCGATCTCACGGCGGCGGCGGTTCGCCTGTTCCAGCTTGCCTAGCTGCACCAGCGCCAGGGTGGCGTTGATGTCCGCGAGGTTGTACTTAAAGCCCGGGGAAATCACCTCCGCCTGCGGCGCGCGGCCGTGGGTCTGGCGGTCAAACGCATCGACGCCCAGACCGTGGAACTTCAGGCTGCGGATCCGCTGCGCCAGCTGTTGGTCATCCGTCACCACTAACCCGCCTTCTGCGCAGGTCATATTTTTGATGGCATGGAAGGAGAAAATTGCGGTGCCCTGCCAGCCAACGTGGTGGCCCTTATAATGGGTGCCAGCGGCATGGGCCGCATCTTCAATCACCGGAATACCGTGGCGTTGGCCAATCGCGCGGATCGCGTCGATATCCACAGGCGCACCGGCATAGTGGACCGGCACAATGGCTTTGGTGCGCGGCGTGATGGCCGCTTCAATCGCCTCAGGCGTCACCATCAGCGTATCGCGATCGATATCGATCATCACCGGCGTGGCACCCAGCAGAACGATCATATTCAGCGTCGACACCCAGGTCATCGACGGGGTGATCACCTCATCGCCTGCGCCGATGCCCAACGCCATCAGGGTGACATGCATGCCGCCCGTCGCGGAGCTCACGGCAATGGCGTGACGGTTGCCGGTGAGCGCGCAGAAGGCCTCTTCAAGCGCCTGATTTTTAGGGCCCGTGGTGATCCAGCCGGACGCCAGCACCTCCTGCAGCGCGGCAAGTTCCTCTGCGCCCATCGACGGACGAGAAAAAGGCAGAAAATCACTCATTATTAATTTCCTTACACGATTGAAGGCGTCTTTTTTTGGCGCGGGTAATACCCGCAGCATGACCGTTTTACGACAGGCGCATTAAATAAAATAAAATAACTGCGGCGCATGACTTCCTCTTTTTCAGAAGCCCTATCAAACTAGCGCGCTTTTCTTAGGAAAAAATTAAGGTTAAAAATATTATTGTTCTGGTGCTGAACCTAAAAATAAAAACACATGTATAACAAAGATATATCCATAATACTTTTTTCTTAATTTTGTGTGGTAACGCACACTGCATTAAACAATGACGGCGCAAAGAGAGGCGCTGAAGTTAAACGAATAATCAACGAAGTATCATTTGCACATTTAAAAATATAATTTAAATGCTGAACTTTTTAATATGAATACAATCTTGCGAAGAGTATTAAGCCCCGCTAACGGGTCATCACCTGCTACGCTTAATGGTCTGACTTTATTAACAACATGGAGCAGACCATGAAAATCGATCTTACGGGGAAAGTGGCGTTAGTGACCGCCTCAACCGGCGGCATTGGCTTCGCCATCGCCAGAGGGCTGGCGGAGAGCGGCGCAGAGGTGATTGTTAACGGACGCAGCACCGACTCGGTCAACCGCGGGATCCAGCAGCTGCAGCAGGTGATACCCGGCGTGCAGGTGCGGGCGGCCATTGCCGATCTCAGTACCGCCGAGGGGGTGGAGACCCTGCTGAAGGTCGCCTCGGACGTGGATATCCTCGTGAACAACGCCGGGATTTACGGACCGCAGGATTTTTACGCCACCGACGACGAGACCTGGAATAACTACTGGCAAACCAACGTGATGTCCGGCGTGCGCCTGTCGCGCGCCCTGCTGCCCGGCATGGTGCAAAAAGGCTGGGGCCGGGTGGTGTTTATCTCCTCAGAGTCGGCCTGCAATATTCCGGCGGATATGATCCACTACGGGGTGACGAAAACCGCCCAGCTGTCGCTGGCGCGCGGGCTGGCAAAATTTGTCGCCGGCAGCGGCGTCACCGTCAACAGCGTTCTGCCAGGCCCGACGATGTCGGACGGCTTTGCGGAGATGATGAAAGACGAGATCGAGAAAACCGGCAAATCGCTGGAGACGCTGGCGAAAGAGTTTGTAATGCACCACCGCCCAAGCTCGGTCATTCAGCGGGCCGCCACGGTCGAAGAGGTGGCTAACATGGTGGTCTACGTCTGCTCACAGCAGGCGTCCGCCACCTCCGGTGCGGCGCTGCGCGTCGATGGCGGCGTGGTGGACGATATTATCTAGCCATGGCGATAACCACCCGCCCGCTGGCGGGTGGCATCTGACGCTAAAGCAGGTAAACTGATGGGCAGAATGTGTATTTCAGCTAAGACGTAGCTATGACCAATATGATTGCCGATGAGGCAGTGGCAAAATCCAGCGTACTTTCGGTATTCGACTTCGACGGCACGCTGACGCATCACGACAGCTTTATCCCTTTCTTACGCTTTGCGTTCGGCAAACGCTATTTTGCCGGTCGCCTGGTGCGGATGGCCTTGCCTACCCTGCACTGCGTCCGCCGCAAGCTGACCCGTGACGAGCTGAAAGAGGTGCTGATAAGGACCTTCCTGACCGGCGTGGATGAGCACTGGCTGCGCCAGCAGGCGGAGCTGTTCTGCGAGAAATACTGGGACAAACTGATGCGCCCGCAGGGCGTGTTGGCGGTGGCTGCGGAAGTGAACTCCGGTGCGGAAGTGACGATCTGTTCCGCCTCCCCGGCGCTGGTACTGCAGCCCTGGGCCGACAAGCTCGGCATTAAGCTTATCGGCACCCAGCTGGAAGTGAAAGACGGCAAGCTGACCGGGCGTATCACCGGGCATAACTGCCGCTGCGCGCAGAAGGTCGCCCGACTGGAGCACGTCTACGGCAGCCTGACCAACTACCACGTGCGCGCCTGGGGCGATACCCGCGGCGATCACGAGCTGCTGGCCGCCGCGCAGGATCCCCACTGGCGACATTTCCACCCGCCGCGCGCGCGCCGGAATTCACCCATTAAGCCGTAAAACCTGCCGGGTGGCGGCTTCGCCTTACCCGGCCTACAAATGCGGATCCCTTTGTAGGCCCGTGCAAGCGAAGCGCCGCCGGGCAATATCCTCAGGCTTCCCGTTTCCCCGGGAACAGTAAACTCGCCACAATCCCTGCCGCCAGCACGCCCAGCACCACTAACAGACTCGCCGTGGCACCGATGCCATAGCCGTGATGCCAGAAGTGATCCGTGGCGTTCAGACCAAGCTTGAAGGCCACAAAGAACAGCAGCGCGATCACCGCTTTCTCCAGATGCACCAGATACTGCTTCAGCGCCTCCAGCACAAAGTAGAGGGTACGCAGGCCGAGGATCGCGAACATCATGGCGCTGTAGATAATCAGCGGCTCGCGGCTGACGGCAATGATCGCTGGCACCGAGTCAAAGGCGAACATCACGTCGGAAAGCTCCACCACCGCCACGCAGAGCAGCAGCGGCGTGGCATAGCGCTTCGCCTTCTTCACCCGCCCCACCATCACATCCTGGTTCTCCGGTTTTTCCAGCTCGGCATCCACCTCTTTCTGGCTCAGCAGGAAGGCGTTGCCGGTGATTTTTGGCCAGATCGGATAGAAGCGTTTGACCGCGCGGTAGGCCAGATGCTGAGAGTAGTCTTCGATCTCGTCCTGCTCTTCGCCACGCTTAAGCATCATCACCGCTGTCCAGGCCACAATCAGGGCAAAGACCACTTCAACGTACGGCCCGAGGCTCAGCAGGCTGGTGCCGATAGCAACGAAGATGCCACGGAAGACGATCGCGCCAATCACCCCCCAGTAGAGCACCCGGTGACGATAGCGATCCGGCACGCCAAACCAGGCGAAGATCGCCATCATCACGAACAGGTTATCAACAGAGAGTACCTCTTCCAGCGCGTAACCGGTGAGGAACAGGCTCGCCACTTCGGCACCGTGATGAACGTACAGGAACCCGGCAAACGCCATCGCGGTCATCACCCAGAAGATGGACCACAGCGCAGCACTTTTCAGTGAGATGGGTTTGTCATGGCGATGCATGAAGAGGTCGATGAACATCGCCCCCACCGCCATAACCACAAATACAACAACGGTTTCCGTCGGGAAACCGAGATGAGCAGATGACATACACAACCCTTTTTGCAGACAAAATACAAACCATGCAGACTGGCGAGGCCAGTAAAGAAAAGGGGGGGCCGTTAACAGCCTTCTCCCCTTAAGAAGTAAACCGGCGCAGGATCACCCTGCGCCGGAAAGTCTATTTTAACTCACATCCATGCGGTTCTGCATAACCGGCCAGTGTTTATTCACCGGCCGCCAGGGCTTCAGCGCAGGCCCAGGCGCTGGCCCACGCCCACTGGAAGTTGTACCCGCCCAGCCAGCCGGTGACGTCCACGACTTCGCCGATAAAATAGAGTCCCGGCACGTTGCGGGCCTCCATGGTACGGGAGGAGAGTTCGTTGGTGTCTACACCGCCGAGCGTCACTTCCGCGGTGCGATACCCTTCGGTGCCGTTGGGCTGGACGCGCCAGGCGGTTAAGGTCTCCACCAGCGCCTGCTGGTCACGGCTGTTGAGCTGCTTCAGCGACAGATCGGGAATTTGCCCCAGCAGCTGCAGGCACTCCACCAGCCGCTTCGGCAGCTGCATGGCTAAGGTGTTTTTCAGGCTCTGGTTCGGGTGCGCCGTGCGCTGTTCATCCAGGAAGCTCGCCAGATCGCAGTCCGGCACTAAATTAACGGTGACGAACTCCCCCGGCTGCCAGTAGCTGGAGATTTGCAGCACCGCCGGGCCGGAGAGGCCGCGGTGGGTAAACAGCAGGTTCTCACGGAATACGGTGCCATCTTCCGCGGCGATCACCGAAGGCACCGAGACGCCGGACAGGGTTTGCAGCTGCTCCAGCAACGGCTTATGCAGGGTGAACGGCACCAGACCGGCACGGGTCGGGAGCACTTTCAGGCCAAACTGCTCGGCAATTTTATAGCCAAAAGGCGATGCGCCCAGCCCCGGCATCGAGAGCCCGCCGCTGGCGATCACCAGCTTTTCCGCGCTCACCGTTTCGCCATTCAGCTGCAGGGTGTATCCCGTCTCGTCGCGGGCAACTTCCAGCACTTCGCTGCGCAGTCGCAGGGTAACCTGCCCTTTTTCGCACTCTGCCACCAGCATATCGACAATCTGCTGTGCCGAGTCGTCGCAAAACAGCTGGCCGAGGGTTTTTTCATGCCAGGCGATACCGTGTTTACCCACCAGGTCAATAAAGTCCCACTGGGTATAACGGGCAAGGGCAGATTTGCAAAAATGACGGTTCTGGCTCAGATAGGCCGCAGGCTCGATATAAAGGTTAGTAAAGTTGCAGCGGCCCCCGCCAGACATCAGGATTTTTCGACCAGGTTTTTTACCGTTATCGAGCAGCAGAACCCGGCGTCCCGCCTGTCCAGCCATCGCCGCACAGAATAAACCCGCCGCACCGGCGCCAATAATGATGGCATCATACTTTTCCACGTCTCGATTCTCCTGGTTTTGAGGGCGCGGATTGTAAAGTTTCCTCAAGAAGCGTGCCAGCGTAAATATCCGCGATCTCGTTCATTTTATTGAAATTTAAAAAATAATTCTTTTACTGCTACGCTTATGTCAGTAGGCAAATCAAAAAAAGTCTATATTTCACTTTGCCCGTTGCGCATTTGTCCTGGATAATGCGCCGCGTTCATGTCCTCAAGATGGCGTAACGTCCTATGCTACATTTGTTTGCCGGCCTGGATTTTCATACCGGGCTTTTACTCTTGCTTGCTCTGGCCTTTGTATTGTTCTACGAAGCGATTAACGGCTTCCATGACACTGCGAACGCAGTCGCAACGGTTATCTACACTCGTGCTTTACGATCGCAAGTTGCGGTTGTGATGGCCGCGGTGTTTAACTTCTTTGGTGTTCTTCTGGGAGGTCTGAGCGTAGCCTACGCCATTGTGCATATGCTGCCAACGGATCTGCTACTCAATGTCAGTTCTGGCCATGGCCTGGCCATGGTGTTCTCACTGCTGTTTGCTGCAATTATCTGGAACCTCGGTACCTGGTATTTCGGCCTGCCGGCATCCAGTTCTCACACGCTGATCGGCGCTATCATCGGTATTGGTTTAACCAATGCGTTGATGACCGGTACGTCTGTGGTGGACGCACTGAATATCCCTAAAGTTCTGGGTATTTTCGGTTCACTGATTGTTTCTCCTATCGTCGGTCTGGTTGTGGCGGGTGGCTTGATCTTCCTGCTGCGTCGTTACTGGAGCGGCACAAAAAAACGTGCCCGTATCCACCTGACACCGGCCGAGCGTGAAAAGAAAGACGGTAAGAAAAAGCCGCCATTCTGGACGCGTATCGCGCTGATCGTTTCGGCTATCGGCGTGGCCTTCTCTCATGGCGCGAACGACGGCCAGAAAGGGATTGGTCTGGTGATGCTGGTGCTGATCGGCGTGGCACCTGCAGGCTTCGTGGTGAATATGAATGCCACCGGTTACGAAATTACCCGTACCCGCGACGCTATCAACAACGTCGAAACCTATTTCCAGCAGCGTCCCGACCTGCTGAAAAAGGCGACCGGTGTCGATCAGCTGATCCCTTCCCCGGAAGCAGGCGCAACCAAACCGGCTGAGTTCCATTGCCATCCGGCCAATGCGATCAATGCGCTGGAGCGGGCGAAAGGCATGCTGACGGACGTCGAAAGCTACGACAAACTCACTCCGGAGCAGCGTGGCCAGATGCGTCGCATCATGCTGTGCATCTCTGACGTGACCGAGAAAGTCTCTAAGCTGCCTGAAGTCTCTTCTGACGACCAGCGTCTGCTGAAGAAGCTGAAAGTCGACATGCTGAATACCATCGAGTACGCACCGATCTGGATTATCATGGCGGTCGCGCTGGCGCTGGGTCTCGGTACTATGGTCGGCTGGCGTCGCGTGGCGACAACCATCGGCGAGAAGATCGGTAAGAAAGGCATGACCTATGCCCAGGGGATGTCTGCTCAGATGACGGCAGCGGTCTCTATCGGTCTGGCCAGCTACACCGGTATGCCGGTATCCACAACCCACGTTCTCTCTTCGTCCGTGGCGGGTACCATGCTGGTTGATGGCGGCGGTCTGCAGCGCAAAACCGTGACCAGCATTCTGATGGCCTGGGTGTTTACCCTGCCGGCATCGATTCTGCTGTCTGGCGGTCTGTACTGGATCTCCCTGCAATTTATCTAATCGCAGGCAGGTAACGCGAAGAGCGGGTCAGGAAACTGGCCCGCTTTTTTTTGCGCTCAATGCCAGATAAGGAGAGCTACCATGCTCACCACCACCAGGCCGCACAGCGCGCTGGTCAGAATGAACTGACGGCGCAGGCGTTCACAGCGGCGGATAAACTCATCGTCATGATGATCGCGATAACGCTGGGCGTAGATATACCACACCAGGCGCATCTGTTTGCTGGGCTGCCCGTGCGAGGTGAAAAAGCCCCCGCCGTCGACATATTGATAAAGCAACGGATCGCAGCCACGCAGTACCACTAACAGGGCGCGTAAAGACGAGAAATAACGCGCCATATTCACGATGCAAACCACACATAACGCCCAAAACAATGCGACGGTGCTAATCATACTTCCTCCCCGGCGTCCGCCCGCGAAGCAATGCTCCGGGACTACCGCACCCATGCCCTGACAGACGGTTCAGTGAAAGAGAGACTCAAAAGCCGATCGGCTTCACATTTTATTATCCGAACGGCTTATTCAATAGTGTAGGAGATCCGCTAATTTTTTTGCCACAAGGTTAATCGTTATCAACACCAATGCTTGAAAATTTTGTTTAACTGGGCCGTAATGAAAGCAGGTAGACGACTGCTACACGCATTGGTCATCGATAACTTAAGGAAGGAGTAACACTATGGCTTATAAACACATTCTTATCGCGGTTGACCTCTCCCCGGAGAGCAAGGTGCTGGTTGATAAAGCGGTATCCATGGCGCGTCCGTACAATGCGAAAGTTTCCTTGATTCACGTGGACGTGAATTACTCCGATCTCTATACCGGCCTGATTGACGTGAATCTGGGCGACATGCAGAAGCGTATCTCCGAAGAGACCCATCAGGCGCTGACCGAACTCTCCACCAACGCTGGCTATCCCATCACCGAAACCCTGAGCGGCAGCGGCGACCTGGGTCAGGTGCTGGTTGATGCCATTAAGAAATACGATATGGACCTGGTGGTCTGCGGCCATCACCAGGACTTCTGGAGCAAGCTGATGTCATCAGCGCGTCAGCTGATTAACACCGTGCATGTGGATATGCTGATTGTGCCGCTGCGCGACGAAGACGACGAGTAAGTCTGTATTGCCGGGCGGCGCTACGCTTGCCCGGCCTACGGTTACCACAAATAGCACAGAACGTAGGCCGGGTAAGGCGAAGCCGCCACCCGGCTTTTTTATTCCGGCGTACCGGAGTAAATATCAAACCGGTGCCCTTTGGTGGTCACCGCATTGGTGGTCGCGACCTCCGCCAGCGGCGGCGCATAGTCAGGACGTTTCACGACCACCCGCTTCGTTGCCAGCAGGCGCGCAGGCTCCAGCAGGCCATCTGCGTCTAAATCCGGTCCCACCAGCGACTGAAACACCCGCATCTCTTTCTTTACCAGCGCGCTTTTCTGCTTGTGTGGGAACATCGGGTCGAGATAAACCACCTGCGGGCGTGGGGTGATATCCGTCAACGCCGTCAGGCTGGAGGCGTGGATCAGCTGTAACCGCTCCTGCAACCATGAACCAATCTCCGGATCGGCATAGCCGCGGGCCAGGCCGTCATCCAGCAGGGCAGCGACCACCGGATTACGCTCCAGCATTCGTACCCGACAGCCCACCGAGGCCAGCACAAAGGCATCGCGTCCCAGCCCGGCGGTGGCATCCACCACGTCCGGCAGATAGCTGCCCTTGATCCCGACCGCTTTGGCGACCGCCTCACCGCGTCCGCCGCCAAACTTACGCCGGTGCGCCATCGCCCCGCCGACAAAGTCGACAAAAATCCCGCCGAGTTTGGGCTCGTCGCGTTTACGTAATTCCAGATGCTCTGGCGTCATCACCAGCGCCATCAGGTTTTCTTCATCGTGTTCCAGCCCCCAGCGGGCCGCCAGAACAGATAAGGCGCCGTCTCCGGCGCCTGTTTCATCAACTAAGTGGATCTTCACGAATTAACTAACCCTTGATGCCGTAATGCTCAAGCATCGCGTCCAGCTGCGGTTCGCGGCCACGGAAGCGTTTGAACAGCTCCATTGGCTCCTCAGAACCGCCGCGGGTCAGGATGTGATCGAGGAACGACTGGCCGGTGGCGCGGTTGAAAATCCCCTCTTCTTCAAAGCGGGAATAAGCATCTGCCGCCAGCACGTCCGCCCACAGGTAGCTGTAGTAACCCGCCGCATAGCCGCCAGCAAAGATATGGCTGAACGCGTGCGGGAAGCGACCCCAGGACGGGCCTGGGATGAGGGCAACCTGCTTCTTGATCTCCGCCAGGGTTTCGAGGACCTTCGCCCCCTGCTCCGGGCTAAACTCGGCATGCAGACGGAAATCGAACAGGCCGAACTCCAGCTGGCGCAGGATAAACATCGCCGCCTGGTAGTTTTTCGCTTCCAGCATCTTATCCAGCAGCGCTTTTGGCAGCGGCTCGCCGGTCTCGTAGTGGCCGGAGATAAACGCCAGCGCGTCCGGCTCCCAGCACCAGTTTTCCATAAACTGGCTCGGCAGCTCGACCGCATCCCACGGCACACCGCTGATACCGGCTACGCCTGCGGCTTCGATACGGGTCAGCATATGGTGCAGACCGTGACCGAACTCGTGGAACAGGGTGATCACTTCGTCATGGGTGAACAGCGCAGGTTTGCCGCTGACCGGACGGTTAAAGTTACAGGTCAGGTAGGCCACCGGCTTTTGCAGCGAGCCGTCGGCTTTACGCATCTGGCCTACGCAGTCGTCCATCCAGGCGCCGCCGCGTTTATTTTCGCGGGCATACAGATCCAGATAGAAGCTGCCGCGCAGTTCGTTTTTGTCGTCATACAGCTCGAAGAAACGCACGTCGTCGTGCCACACTTCCACATCGTGGCGCTCTTTGGCGGTGATGCCATAGATGCGTTTCACCACTTCGAACAGGCCGTTAACGGCTTTGTTTTCCGGGAAGTATGGACGCAGCTGTTCATCGCTGATGCTGTAGAGGTGCTGCTTCTGCTTCTCGCTGTAATACGCGATATCCCAGGGTTGCAGCTCGTCGACGCCGAACTCCGCTTTCGCAAAGGCGCGCAGCTGGGCCAGCTCTTTCTCGCCCTGAGGACGGGCGCGTTTGGCCAGATCGGTTAAGAAATCCAGCACCTGCTGTGGGTTTTCCGCCATTTTGGTGGCGAGGGATTTATCCGCGTAGCTGTCAAAGCCCAGCAGCTGTGCCAGCTCGTGACGCAGGGCGAGGATTTCCGCCATCACCGGGGTGTTATCCCACTTACCGGCGTTCGGGCCCTGATCGGAGGCGCGAGTGCTGTAGGCGCGATACATCTCTTCACGCAGCGCCTGGTTGTCGCAGTAGGTCATCACCGGCAGATAGCTCGGGATATCCAGGGTCAACAGGTAGCCTTGCTGCTCTTTCGCCTCGGCCTGGGCTTTCGCCGCCGCCAGCGCGCTCTCCGGCATGCCGGCCAGTTCAGCTTCGTCGGTAATCAGCTTCGTCCAGCCCATGGTGGCATCCAGCACGTTGTTGCTGTACTGATTGCCCAGTTCGGACAGGCGCGTGGCGATTTCGCCGTAGCGCTGCTGCTTGTCTTTCGCCAGGCCGATGCCCGACAGTTCAAAATCGCGCAGGGCGTTATCAACGGACTTTTTCTGGGCGATGTTCAGGGTGGCGTAGTGATCGCCGTCGCGCAGGTCGCGGTAGGCTTTGTACAGCCCCTCGTGCTGCCCGACCCAGGTGCTGTATTCCGACAGCAGCGGCAGGGTTTGTTCGTAGGCTTCACGCAGCTCCGGACTGTTTTTCACCGAGTTCAGGTGGCTGACCGGGGAGAAGATGCGGCCGAGCACATCATCCACTTCCGCCAGCGGCTGACAGAGGTTTTCCCAGGTGTAAGGCGCGCCCTGCTCTACCACGCTCTCGACGGCGGCACGGCAATCGTCCAGTGCTTTGGTGACAGCGGGAACAACATGTTCAGGCAGAATGGAGGAAAACGGTGGCAGCGAAAAAGGCGTCAGTAATGGGTTGGTCATAAGCACTGTCCTGTTAAATGAGTGAATGAAGCGCGCATCCTGCGCGAGCATATTGTTTCCAGGATGGGGTTAAGTGTAGTGAATTTCAATGGCTGGGGTGACAGAAAAACAGCCGCCGCAACGGTGCGTGCCGGGCCTGCGGGTAATCTGTGCCGTTCTGCTGTAAACTGTGGCCAATCGTCATTATCGGAACACATCTACCCATGCTCAGTTATCGCCACAGCTTTCACGCGGGCAACCACGCCGACGTTCTTAAACATACCGTTCAAAGCCTGATTATCGAGGCGCTGAAAGAGAAAGATAAGCCTTTTCTCTATCTGGACACCCATGCCGGCGCGGGCCGCTATCAGCTGAGCGGTGAACACGCCGAGCGCACCGGGGAGTACCTCGAAGGCATCGCCCGTATCTGGCAGCAGGACGACCTGCCGGCCGAGCTGGAGCCCTACATCAGCGTGATTAACCACTTCAACCGCAGCGGCCAGCTACGTTACTACCCGGGCTCGCCGCTGATTGCCCGCCAGCTGCTGCGCGAGCAGGACAGCATCCAGCTGACCGAGCTGCACCCGAGCGACTACCCGCTGCTGCGCTCTGAATTCCAGAAAGACAGCCGCGCGCGCGTGGAGAAATCGGACGGCTATCAGCAGCTCAAAGCCAAGCTGCCGCCGGTTTCCCGTCGCGGCCTGGTGCTGATCGACCCGCCGTATGAGATCAAAAGTGACTATCAGGCGGTGGTCGCGGGTATCCACGAAGGTTACAAACGCTTTGCCACCGGCACCTATGCCCTGTGGTATCCGGTGGTGCTGCGTTCGCAAATCAAGCGCATGATCAAGGACCTGGAAGCGACCGGTATCCGTAGGATCCTGCAAATTGAGCTGGCGGTTCTCCCGGACAGCGATCGACGCGGCATGACCGCCTCGGGCATGATTGTGATCAACCCACCGTGGAAGCTGGAAGCGCAGATGAACAACGTTCTGCCGTGGTTGCACAAAAAGCTGGTTCCGGCCGGTACGGGCCACGCCACCGTCAGCTGGATCGTGCCTGAGTAATTACAGCAATCGGTGGAAGCTATTGATTTCAGGTATACAATCGCGGCAATTAACGATTAAGGATAAGACCATGACTAAGCATTATGACTACATCGCTATTGGCGGCGGCAGCGGCGGTATCGCTTCGATTAACCGTGCGGCCATGTATGGCCAGAAGTGCGCCCTGATTGAAGCGAAAGACCTCGGCGGCACCTGCGTCAACGTCGGTTGTGTACCGAAAAAAGTGATGTGGCATGCGGCGCAGATCCGTGAGGCCATCCATCTGTATGGCCCGGACTATGGTTTTGACACCACCATCAATAACTTCGACTGGGATCGCCTGATCGCCAGCCGTACGGCGTATATCGACCGTATCCACACCTCCTACGACAACGTGCTGGGTAAGAATAACGTCGATGTGATCCGCGGTTTCGCCCGTTTTGTGGATGCGAAGACCATCGAAGTGAACGGCGAGACGATCACCGCCGATCATATCCTGATCGCCACCGGCGGTCGTCCGAGCCACCCGTCTATTCCGGGTGCGGAATACGGTATCGACTCCGACGGTTTCTTTGAATTGCCTGCCCTGCCGAAACGCGTTGCTATCGTTGGCGCGGGCTACATCGCCGTGGAGCTGGCGGGCGTGATTAACGGCCTGGGCGCGGAAGCGCATCTGTTCGTGCGTAAACACGCCCCGCTGCGTAACTTTGACCCGCTGATCGTCGATACGCTGGTGGAAGTGATGAACGCCGAAGGCCCGCATCTGCATACGGAAGCCATTCCGAAAGCGGTGGTGAAAAACGCCGACGGCAGTCTGACCCTGGCGCTGGAAGATGGCCGCAGCCAGACCGTTGATTGCCTGATCTGGGCCATTGGTCGCGAACCGGCAAACGATAACTTCAACCTGGCCGTCACGGGCGTGAAAACCAATGAGAAGGGCTATATCGTTGTCGATAAGTTCCAGAACACCAGCGTGCCAGGCATTTACGCAGTGGGCGATAACACCGGCGCCGTTGAGCTGACGCCAGTCGCCGTCGCTGCGGGTCGTCGTCTCTCCGAACGTCTGTTTAACAACAAGCCGGACGAGCACCTGGACTACAGCAACATCCCGACCGTGGTCTTCAGCCACCCGCCAATCGGCACCGTGGGTTTAACCGAACCCCAGGCGCGCGCCCACTACGGCGACGACCAGGTGAAAGTGTATAAATCGGCCTTCACCGCGATGTATACCGCCGTCACCTCCCACCGTCAGCCGTGCCGCATGAAGTTAGTCTGCGTCGGCCCGGACGAGAAGATCGTCGGTATTCACGGTATTGGCTTCGGTATGGATGAGATCCTGCAGGGCTTTGCGGTGGCGCTGAAAATGGGTGCCACCAAGAAAGACTTCGATAATACCGTAGCGATCCACCCAACGGCGGCAGAAGAGTTTGTCACCATGCGTTGAGGTAGAAAAAAGTTTTCTACTCCTTTGTGATTTGGAAAAACTGGCTGTAACAGGCCAGTTTTTTTATTGCTATTTCACTCTCTGTCGCACTCATTTTATTTTGGGGTCGGAACCAAAAAAATAAAATCCCCTCAATTCACTGAGTGAGAAATTGAGTGATCTAAAAAAATGCCTTAAATCATTAAAATATAACAACGGCATAGCTGCCCTCTCACTATTTCACGTCTGGAAATAGCCATGCGTAGCGATACTTATTTGTTCTCCGTCGCCTGGTGAAATGGCGCCCTTCGTTTCTATTTTATCCCGCCCTTTGTTGTCAGATTTTTAATGATCATAGAGATTTATCTTATTACCCACTGGGTCGGATTTTTCAAAATAGAAATGAAGAATCTTAATAAGACTTTTCATCTGGTTTGTGAAGCCTCTTATTCATCATTAATAAATGCATTTATTTTTTGCGCTTAGTCAAATGTCAATTCGATTGTCTTTTCTATTTCGGTCTAAATGTGACTATAAGTAAATACTCAATATCATTAATTTCACGCATTAAGAATCTGCGAATCATCTTAACCATTTTTAAATAGCGCATCGGCTGCGATGTACTGCTGCCCTTTTCTGAAAAAGCAGTGGACACCTGCGCCTGAAAAAGAACCGCACGGAAAGGAGTCATTATGAACACTATCTATTGCATCGTCTGGAACGCAGCGCGGGGCATGTGGGTTGTTGCATCGGAGTTTGCCAGGAAAGGCAAAAAAACAAAATCGAAAACACGTCGCGGTTTGGTGCTGGCTGGCATGGCAATGCTGCCGTGGAGCGCGTGGGGAGACTGTACTCCTGGTTCTATGACAAATGCTAACGAGGTTTACAACATCGTTTGCTCAGACACTACGACGCTTGGGTATACTTTAGGACGTACAACAAATTCCTCTGGTAACACTTTTATAGCCGACACCTCTAAAGTCACCGTCAACGGGACGATTATCCGCGCGAATGCGCCTGCTATTTCGTTGTACAACGGCAGTTATGGAAGAGAAACCTATTCCATTTACCAGGGCATTGGGTTGATGGATTATACGAATACCGATCTCTGGAAATATCGGGCCGATATTTTAATTTCCGAAAATGCCACCGTGCAAAACATACATTCAAATAGTAATGCCAGTTATCATGGGGCTGGCCCCAATACTATTGAAACGGCTAACGATACGCTGATTTATATTGATAAAGGTGGGAAGGTTATCTCATCCCGCGCCGCGGCAAACAGCGGTTCATCCAGTGCTGAAGCCATTAACGTAATGGGTTTTAATAACCTGATTATTAACTATGGCTCCATTTACAGCGACGGCACAAACGCAGCACTCTGGTTTGAAGATCAGTCTAAACACATGACGAATACCTCTGCACGGGAATTACCTTACTATAATCGCAGCGATACTGCGCAACCTGTCGGCTTCACGCCCGCGCAAATGGACCTGCGTAACCAAACCTATAACTACGGCTATCTGGGTATTGTTAATCCAGACTGGTTGCAGAAGAACAGTGATGGCCGCATCCTCAGCGATGCAGACGGCAATCCGTTGATTAACTGGGATAAAGTCCCGGAAGAGAACAAATCACTCATCAACGAGCAATTGACGCTGACCGATCTTGCAGGGAATCCCATCGACCTGAAACGTAAGGTCTTTGGCAGCCAGGGTGAAAACGGTGCGGAAGGGATTATTGTGGGTAACTACGGCGATATCGTTGGGTCGCTCAGCTTCGGTCAGGGAGAAGATACGCTGGAGATGTTCGCTGGCTCTAAAGTTTACGGCAATATTACAGCGGAAGGTGACAAGAACTTCCTCGGACTGCGTGGGGGAGAAGGGGAAGAAGATTCCTTTAGCGGCAGTATCACTGGCTTCCAGTATTTAACCAAGGCTGACCAGGGGACATGGGAGATCACCGGTAATATTGGCCGCTTTAAAGAGGTTAACGTTGATGAAGGGAAACTGATCCTTACCGCCGATAACTCGGATTACAACGGCATTATGTTGATTAATGCTCAAGCTAATGGTGAGGGTTCTTATTCCGTCAAGGATAAGGACAAAGACGCTATTGTTGAAGCCCACTCGTCAAGCCTGCCTAAAAACGAAACCCTGGAATCCCCCGATAAAATTAATATTTATAACAACGGTACGCTGGTCTTTAACCAGGATAAAACCGTTGATCAGAACGAATATACGGGCATTATCATCGGCGAAGGCAAGGTAGAGAAAACGGGCAATGAGATCCTGACGTTGACCGGCGACAGCAGCTATACCGGCGGCACTACCATTAGCAATGGTGACTTACAGCTGGGCAATGGATTAACCTCCGGCTCGGTAAAGAACGATATTGAAATCGTTAAGGAGACGTCCTCCTTAATCTTTAACCACAGCAATGAACAAACCTCCAGCAACGATATTTCCGGTGCTGGCGGCGTGGTTAAAGAAGGCGAAGGGGAACTTACCCTTGCCGGTACCAATACCTATGCAGGTGGAACGACGATTAATGCCGGGACGCTGGCGATTAATGCAGACAGCAAACTGGGCGTATCTTCAGGCCCGCTGACGTTTGATGGCGGTACGCTTAAGTTCCTGGATGGCTTTGAAGTCATACATTCAGACCGGGATATTACCTTGAACAACGAAGGCGGTACCATTGACACCAACGGTATCAGCTCAACGATCGGTCAGATAATGCACGGCGTTGGCGGCTTAACCAAAACCGGCCCCGGAACGCTGACGCTGACCGGTACCAATGAATACGAAGGTCTTACCACGCTGAAGGGCGGCGATCTGGCGCTGAAGGATGCAGGTTCAGTCGCCGGGGATATTAAGCTTGATAACCCTGTATCAACGTTAATTTTTAATAACACCAATAATACCGTTTTCGACGGGGCGATCTCCGGCACGGGTTTGCTGGAAAAAACCGGTACAAATACGCTGATCCTCAGCCGGAACAGTACCTGGACCGGCAACACCACGGTTAAGAACGGCATGCTTATCGTCAATGGCGACCTGTCAAAAGACGATAATGGCGATACCAGGAAAGACATGACCACCACCGTCAACCCGGGAGCCACTCTGGGCGGCAACGGCATCGTGGGCGGCAGCGTGGTGATTAAGGATGGGGCTATCCTCAGACCGGGTAGTGATAACAGTGGAAACGATGCCGTCGGTCAACTCACCATTGACGGCAAGCTGACGCTGGCGAAAACCGCGACCTCTCATTTCCAGCTTGGGGAAACGCATGCCATCGGCGGAGACTATAACGATCTGGTGGACGTCAAAGGCGACCTGCAGCTCGGCGGCACGCTGAACGTCTCCGTACCTGACGGGGGTACCTTCGGACCAGGAGTCTATCGCCTCTTTAACTATGAAGGAAAATTGCTGAATGCCGACGGCGACAATTACAACCTCGCCGTAGAGACGGGTGATAAGACACTTGTCTTCGGCTCTTTCCCGGATGACAACGCGTCCGAGCACTTCCTGCAAACCATTCTGGCCAACCAGGTAAACCTGGTGAACACCCATGGCATCAACCTGCAATTCTGGGATGGGGATGCGAACGATAAGGGACAGCACGGCACAGACTTTTTCAGCGGCAATAACGTTATCGAGGGCGGTGACGGCACCTGGACTGCGCCTGTTGAGACCGTCGGAGAGAACAAATGGACCGCCTGGGACGGCAATAAAAATGCCCCCTGGGAACAAACCGCGTTTGCGGTGTTTGCCGGTGAAAAAGGCGTAGTCACGGTTGACGGTGACGTGCGGGACGGCGGGCAATTCCAGCCGGTGAACGTGAGCGGTATGCAGTTCCTGACCGATGGCTATGAGATTAAGGGTAAAGGCGATAACGATCTCCTCCTGGCCCACTCCACCACGCTTGTGCCTTCCATTGACGGTACCACTGGCAAGAACGAGGAACAGGAGTTCTGGATCCGCGTCGGGGCCAGTGATTCCGATACCGGTATCACCGCCACCCTCAACGTGCCTCTTGTCCAGGCGGATAAGAATGTGATGATGGATCTGGTGAAAATGGACGGCGGGCGTCTGATCCTCAACGGTAAGAACGATTACAACGGCGAAACCCTTATCCGCGGTGGCACTTTACAAATCAGCGATGACGATGCGTTGGGTGATGGGAATGTGGTGATGTCCGATGGCACCACCCTTCAGGCGGGGGATGACTTTACCCTCAGCCATGAAGTGGCGCTTAACGCGGGCACCGGCACGCTGGATCTCAACAGTCACACCCTGACGATGGAAGGCGTAATCAGCGGCGCGGGTAACCTGGCAGTCAACAGCTCTACCACAGCGGCGCCCAGTACGCTCGATCTGAACCAGCAGAACACCTATTCCGGCAGCACCACCATCATCGGCAACGGCGATACGGACAACCAGGTTAACATTAATGCTAACCTGACCGGGGCGCTGGGCGGCAATACCGCCAGCCATGTCAGTGTTAATGCAGGTGCGACGCTGAACTTCACCGGCGAAGCCAGCGCCCAGGCACATGACATAGCGGTGGCGGGAAGCCAGCTTAACTTTATTGATAACGCCTCCGCAGGCACGGCGACTCTCGCGCTCAAGGATAACGCCGCTGCCACTCTGAAAGACAGCGCTTCTGCGGACAACTCAACCATCGCCGTCGATACAGCCAGCAGCCTGACGCTGACTGACAACGCCAGCGGCGGATCTGCCCACATCACCAACGGCGGCGAGATGTTTATGCAGAAGCAAGCCGCAGCGCGCGACGCAACGGTGGTCAATAACGAAAACGGCACCGTCGACGTCAGCGGCATTGAGGACGAAACCTTTATCGGGTCCCTCTCCGGCGCGGGCGACGTGCTGCTGGGTGCAGACGCAGGTAAAGCCCTGACCCTGGGCCATTTGGGCCTGGCGGACACCCTCTCCGGTATCATCTCAGGCGCGGGCAATCTCATCAAAGAGGGACTTGGCGTTCTGGATCTGCGGGGTAATAACACCTGGACCGGCACCACTCAGGTCAGCGAAGGGACACTGCTGGTGAACGGTAATCAGCAGGCGGCCACCGGTGAGATGATGGTCGCTGAGGGGGCAACGCTGGGCGGCAAAGGTACCCATGGCGGCGTCGTGACCGTCGGAAACGGCGGCATCCTCAGCCCCGGTGAAACCGTCGGCAGTATCGGCACGTTAACCCTGGGGGGTCTGGTGTTTAACGAAGGCTCGCAGCTGGATATCCAGTTCAGCAACCCGACGCCTGACTACTCGCCGGACGATCCCCGTCTGTCGAACCTCAGTTCAGATGTGGATTTTTACGCCGGCTACATCCTTGGCGATGCGTTCCAGAACGACCTGGTGCGCGTGGAGGGCGACCTGACGCTGGGCGGTAAGCTAAATATCAAACAGGAGCAGCCGCTCACCATTGCCGGGGTCTACCGGGTCATCAACTACAGCGGGGATCTGACCAATAACGGCATGGCGCTGGGCGGTAATCTCGACAACCTGGATAACTACTACCTCCAGACCTCGGTCGACCATCAGGTGAACCTGGTTTATACCAACGGCCTGACGCTGCGCTTCTGGGACGGTGAAGGCACGCGTAACCAGCTCATCGACGGCGGCAACGGCGTCTGGCAGAACGGTCTCGGCAACGACAACTGGACGGTGGACCAGAAAGACAGCAATGGACACTACGGTGCCATCAACGCCCCTTACAGCGATAACGCCTTTGCCATCTTTATGGCCGAAGGGGGCAAGGTACAGGTGGATAACAGCCTGGGCCAGGTGGGCATCAGCGGCATCCAGTTTGCCTCCGAGGGTTACCACCTCTACGGAGACGATATCGCGCTGACCGCCACCTGGCCGGGCTATACCATCGATAACGGCGTGATCACCCTGAAGGATGGCGAGATCGAGCACAGCGATGCTCCGCCTGTCGTGAACTTTACTGCCTTTGTGGTGGGCGACGGCACGGAGGATCGCTACACCGCCACCATCGACAACCTGTTAACCGGTGACAGCGGTATCGTCAAAATGGGCAACGGCACGTTAGTCCTTAACGGCGACAACGAATATACCGGTAAAACGCGCGTACACGGCGGGGCGCTGGTGATTTCCGGGGATACCAACCTGGGGCATGATGCCAGCGGCGTAACCGATGTCATCCTCAACGGCGGTACGCTGAAATATAACCCGGATCTTGCCACAAGCACGATCGATACCCTGGCCAGTATCACCGTTGAAGGGTATGGCGGCACGCTGGATACCAGCCAGCATACCCTGATGGTGCATGAAAAAGTGGTGGGTGACGGTAGCCTGACCAAGAAAGGTGAAGGCGCGGCGGTCCTGCTGGACAATGCCACCTACACCGGCGGTACGCATTTGGCGGAGGGGACCCTCCAGCTGGGTATCGGCGGTACGGCAGGGAGTTTGCGCGGGGATGTGCTTATCGATAAGGATGCCGGGCTGGTGGTTAACCGTTCCGACACGCTGACGCTGGACGGTAAACTCAGCGGCGAGGGCGCGTTGCGCCAGGTAGGTAGCGGTACCACGGTGCTGAGCGGCTCTGCCAGCTACAGCGGCGCAACGACGGTTGCAGCCGGTACCCTTCAGGCCGGGGCGGAAAACAGCTTCAGCTACGCGTCAGCGCATGCGGTAGCGCAAGGGGCGACGCTCACTACCGGCGGGATGAACCAGACCGTTGGCGGGCTGGATAACAGCGGTCTCGTCACGCTGCGCGGTGAACGGGTGGGTTCTGCGCTCACGGTGAAAGGCGACTACCACGGTGATAACGGCACCCTCCAGATTAACGCTACGCAGCAGGGCAGCAGTGGCGATGGCGTGGCGGATCGTCTGGTGATCAACGGCGGCAAGGTGACCGGTAGCACGCTGCTGGATGTGGATATCAGCGGGCTTAGCCGCCACACCCGTGGCAACGGCATTGAGGTGGTAACGGGCCTGAACGGGGCAGATACCACGGCGCAAAGCTCGAAGGATGCCTTCCGCTTAACCGCCGATTATCTCCAGGCGGGTGCCATGCAGTACCGTCTGCGCGCCGGTGACAGATACGGCGCGGGCGAGAACTGGTATCTGGTGAATAACTTCAGCGACGAAGCATCGCTCTTCTCGGGGATCAACAGCCAGATCCGCTTCGCCGACCTGGCGATGCTGGGCAACCTGCATCAGCGTGTGGGCGATGATGTGGCATACAGCGAGAACGGTGATAACCAGCGCGTGTGGGTCCGTATGATCAGCCGCATGGATAAAATCGGTCTTAATGATGCAACGGAGACCTCCACCACCAACTACTCGCTGGGGATGCAGGCCGGGGTCGATCTCTACGCCGACCCTGACTGGAAAGCGGGGCTTTATACCAGCTTCGTGGATAACAACAGCAGCGTTTATGGCTGGGGAGAAAAAGGTTACGGCCAGACCGGGGATGTGAAAGATAACGCGTTCTACGTGGGCGGTTATGCCACCTGGTTTGCGGATAACGGCTTCTATGTGGATAACGTGTTGCAGTATGGCTTCCATAATCTGCGCATCATGCCAAAAGACGCCGGTTCGCAATCCTATAACCCGGATGCCCACTCGCTGGCAGCCTCGGTGGAAGTGGGTAAACCGTTCCGTCTGGGCGAGAGCGCATGGCAGCTGGAACCGCAGGCTCAGCTGATCT
Organism: Leclercia sp.; assembly: GCF_036780805.1. Taxonomy (NCBI): domain Bacteria; kingdom Pseudomonadati; phylum Pseudomonadota; class Gammaproteobacteria; order Enterobacterales; family Enterobacteriaceae; genus Leclercia; species Leclercia sp. The sequence goes on from NZ_DAIQCE010000005.1 coordinate 202,483, forward strand.
ACCAGTTCAGCCACGTCAGCGGCGCCAGCATGGACGGGCTGTCCAGAACCGAGATGAAGGTGAAAGATGGCAATGCGGTCACGGCGCGTATCGGGGCGCGTCTGGTAGGGGATTACGATACCCATAACGGCAAATTCCAGCCTTACGGACGTGTGAACCTGTGGCAGGGTTTTGGGGGGACGGATAAAGTGACCTTCAGCAACAGCGGCGGTAATACCACGCTCAGCTCAAGCAAACAGTTCTCCACCACCGAAGTGGCAGCCGGCATGACCTGGACCGTGCAGAAAGACTTCCAGGTCTATGCCGAAGTGGGCAGCCACTTCAGTAACAGCAGCGATAAGACCCACTATCGCACACCGGTAGAAGCCAGCCTCGGCGTTAAATTCGGCTTCTGATAATCACCACGTAAAAGGAACCTGAGCAATCAGGTTCCTTTTTTATTGGCCGGAAAAACCGACGCAATGTTATACAGCGCCCGCCTCGCTATCGCCAGGTTTGCTGAAAGCGCCGTACAGCTCAACAATATTATGAACCTGATATTTTTGGTAAATACGGGTGCGATAATAGCTCACCACTTTAGGGTCCATTCCCGTCTCTGCCGCTATCGATTTATTTTTTTCACCCGCCACGATATAGGGAAATAACTGCGCCTCTTTTTCATTCAGATGCGGATGGAGTAATTTTTGCAGGCGCGTATGTGAGACATCGAAAGGCACTTTAGTTGCGCTATAGACAAAAGAGACAATCTGCATGATGCATTTTAACGTATCGTGTTTGTCGAGCAGGCTATCGACAGCGGTAGTAAGCAGAGTCTGTTCAATCGCGTTCAGCGCTTCCTTCGATTCAACGATGATAATAATCTTCAGCTCTGGCCGGGTTCTTTTAGCTTCAAACAACAATTTCAACAGGTTAAGTTCGTAACGGCGATAATCCAGAATTAACATTTTTACCTCTGGATGTTCTTTTAATGCGCTAAAAAAAGCATCGTGAGGCACCACCAACGGTTGATGGTATTCCGCCTGTTGTGTCAGTTGTAGAGCCGTCGTTAATCCATCAATAAAAAATCCTGAAGATGAGGCAATCAGTATCACAATAATCCCTTCCTTTGTGGGATTTATCTGGTAGAGGTATTTTTGCCGCTAATTGAGCAAGGTGCAAATAGGATTAAGGGTGTTAGAAGTGCGAATTATCTTAAGTCATGAAACGGTAATTAAGATTGCGTCATTGCCGGTTTTAATATATTCACTCCAGCAACGGGGACAGGTTAAGTATGGAAGACAACAAACCCAGAGTACTTGCTGTGCGATGCCGATGAGACTGAAGTGAGCACGCCGCTTGACCGGGAAGTGAAGCAGGGAAGCCGTTACTGGCGAGGCTGTACAAACGGTAACAAAATTCCCCGGAAACGGCGCCAGACCTGGCTAATCTTAAAAAGTATTAAGCGCTTATTTGGATCCATTATTTAAGATTAGAGAAAAGACAATGCAAGTGAAGATCAACGCAAAAAGCCTCGCTAAATTCCACCTGATTCTTGCCCTTGTATGGGCGATGTTAACCATTCCCACCCTTCTGTGGTGGAAAAACAGTATCCTCTGGGTCTCCCTGATGAGTATTTATGCCATCGTGGTTTCGCATCTGGCGGCCTATAGCGCAGCCCATGCGGAAAAAGCAGCCAACAATGCCCTGAATCAAAGCGAAGAGACCAGGCAGAAGACCGACAAAATCGCCGGCGACCCTCGCCAGGCGCACTGATCGCGCCGGGGTCTTATCCGCGAAGAACCGGTCTGATTCATACGCTGTTGCAAAGCGAATGATCCGAATTTTAGATCGCCTCCGCACTGCTGGATCGGCTGTTTATTACCTTTAATAACATCAACATGCCACCCGCAGTGCCGGTTTTTCTCGACTTGTGAAATGTGATCTACCGCACATATACCTCTTCACAGACCGAAGCGAATGTCTAAGCTTAGTAGGCAACCGGATAAAACCAGACCCGAGACAACGTTAACCGGAGGTCCTGACCACCATGTTCAACCAGAATATACGCACTGTAGAGACCGTAGAGTTCGATATAGAACAAGAACTTCTCTACGAAATCGATCCCTGCGAGTTGAAACTGGATGAAATGCTCGAGGCGGAGCCGGAACCTGAAATGATTGAAGGGTTGCCCGCATCCGATGCGCTCACCCCTGCCGATCGCTACCTTGAGCTCTTTGAGCACGTGCAGTCGACGCGACTGTTTGCCGACAGCAAAACCTTTCCCGACTGCGCACCCAAGATGGATCCGCTGGATATTCTCATCCGCTACCGTAAGGTAAAACGTCATCGGGACTTCGATCTGCGCCAGTTTGTCGAAAGACACTTCTGGCTGCCGGAAGTCCTGTCGAGCGAGTATGTTTCCGATCCCTCCCTCTCGCTCAAGGAACATATCGACAACCTGTGGCCGGTGCTGACCCGCGAGCCGCAGGATCACATTCCCTGGTCCTCGCTACTGGCGCTGCCGCAGGCCTACATTGTGCCCGGCGGGCGATTCAGCGAAACCTACTACTGGGACTCCTACTTCACCATGCTGGGGCTGGCCGAAAGCGGCCGTCACGACATGCTTAAGTGCATGGCGGATAACTTTGCGTGGATGATCGAAAAGTATGGCCATATTCCCAACGGCAACCGCACCTACTATCTGAGCCGCTCCCAGCCGCCAGTATTTGCCCTGATGGTTGAGCTGTTTGAAGAGGACGGCGTGCGCGGGGCCAAGCGCTACCTGGATCACCTAAAAATGGAGTACGCCTTCTGGATGGACGGCGCGGAGTCGCTGCTGCTCAACCAGGCCTACCGCAGCGCGGTACGTATGCCGGACGGCTCTCTGCTCAACCGCTACTGGGATGACCGCGACACCCCGCGGGACGAATCCTGGATAGAGGACGTCGAGACCGCCCGCCACTCCGGTCGTCCGCCCAACGAGGTTTATCGCGATCTGCGCGCCGGGGCCGCGTCCGGCTGGGACTACTCCTCCCGCTGGCTGCGGGATCCGAGCCGGCTGGCGAGTATTCGCACCACTCAGTTTATCCCTATCGATCTCAACGCCTTCCTGTTTAAGCTGGAGAGCGCCATCGCCAATATCTCGGCCTCGAAAGGGGACAAAGAGACCGCGGAGATTTTCCACCAGAAGGCGAGCGATCGCCGCGCGGCGGTCAATCGCTATTTATGGGATGAGGAAAACGGCTGCTATCGCGATTACGACTGGCGTCGGGAGGCGCTGGCGCTGTTCTCAGCCGCCAGCATCGTGCCGCTGTACGTCGGCATGGCGACTCACGAACAGGCTGAACGCCTGTCGGATGCGGTGAAAGCCCGCCTGCTTACGCCGGGCGGTATTCTCGCTACCGAGTACGAAACCGGCGAGCAGTGGGATAAACCCAACGGCTGGGCGCCACTGCAGTGGATGGCTATCCAGGGGTTCAAGCAATACGGTAACGACTCGCTGGGGGACGAAATCGCCTGGAGCTGGCTGCAGACGGTCAACCATTTCTACAAGACGCACTACAAGCTGATTGAGAAGTACCACATCGCCAGCAGCCAGCCTCGGGAAGGTGGCGGGGGTGAGTATCCCCTGCAGGACGGGTTTGGCTGGACCAACGGCGTGGTACGCCGCCTGATTGGCCTGTACGGGGAGCCGTAGCTCCCCACGCTATCAGCGAATCACCTCATAAATTGCCGTCTGGATCGACTGCCATTTTTTGGTGCCAGCATCCGGCTGCGCCTGTGCCCGCCGCTTCGCCTGATCCATCTCGCGGCGCTGGCGCTCGACGACGGCCGGAACGGTGCAAAACGCCTGAAGATACTCCTTACGCACGCCCGTCAGGGGTTCGCCTGCGGCCATCGCATGGCCGAGGTTGGTAATAAACTGCCGACAGGGCTTCTCCTGGGTCATTTGCAGGCGATAGCGCATCAGCAAATCCAGCACCTCGCGATGGTTGGCGGAGAGCGCATGCTCGGTCCAGGAGAGTTTCCAGTCCATCCCCGCTTTCAGGAACAGCACCGCCACCCGGGTATCGTTGCGATCTATCGCCGCGCGGAAGTTATTCTCATCCCACGTGACGCCCATCCTTGTGAGCGTTTCGCGGGAGGAAGGGGTCTCGCGCATCTCTTCCGCCACCGTCTGCACGGGCTTCACGGGTGCCACGTTGCTGGCCGCCTGGGTTGGGGCGCTGCTTTCAATTAACAGCCAGGTGCCCATCATCATCATCCCCATCACCATCACCCCTACCGCGCCCCACAGCACGACCGAGATCAGATAATCACGTTGCTCCGGGGTGCGTGCAGGCCGACGGTTCGGTTTATCGATGGTGTCACGCACCTCAAAAATATCATCGCCGGTGGCGTTATTTTTTTTCCGCGCGCTCTCCCAGAAAAGATTCAACTCGTGAGTCCCCTCCGCCATCAGGCCCGCCGGATTCACGGCGCTGCGGCCCTCATTAAACGCCCGCTGCACGGGGCTGGCGATCTGGGCGTAGTAGTTGTCCAGCAGCAGGATTTGCGTGGAGGTCAGCGGCTGTTGAGCAATAATTTTATTGCGGATCAGCCGGATATCATCAAGGAAGGTCTGTAGGGTTTTACGCGGCTCCACCATCAGCGTCAGCAGGGACGGATCGCTGAACAATGTCGAGTAGGAGCGGGAGTACTCTTTTTTATCCACCAGCATCAGGGCCAGCTCGCTGAACATCATGCCGCCGAGGGCGTCGTTACGTTCACCCTGCTGCAGCCAGCCACGCACCCGATCGGCGTTGAACAGGGTTTTCAGGTGATTGTTCAGGCGCGTCGGATCCGGCCACGCCTGCATAATCAGCCCTTTAATCATCAGCTCCAGCGTGCGCACCTGCTTTTGCGCCTGCTCCTGGCGCGGGTCATCGCTGGGGCCCATCTCCGTGCTGTAGGTCAGTAGCGGCTGCTGCAGACGCAAGTGCTCAAGCGCCGTCACAAAGCGCGTCGCGGCGATCAGCTGGTTGTCGCTCACCTCCTGCCCGCTCTCATACTGCGGTACCCGCTGCTGTAACAGCCGCAGCTGCAGGGTGAACTGCGACAGCTCCGCATCGTTGAGGTTGAGCTGCTTTGCCACCCTCGCCCAGCCCCCCAGCGCCAGCCTGGCGGAATCGAGCTGCTCAAGGAACCAACGGGGATCTTTGCCTTCGGCAACATGCACCTTTAACAGGAGCAGGATCTCCACGGAGGCCTGACGAATAATTCCCAGACAGCGTTCAAACTGCTCGCGGATCACGTGCGATTTACTGAGGGTCATCATTTTCCTTTAAATGCTGCACACTTATGCAGAGGCAGCTGTCGGGGAGCGGTCTTATTTTTAAGTGGTTCTACCAGATTAAACATACCCGATAATGGGTACTATTTCAGTGATAATGTTAAAATCATTTACAAAAGTTCCCGGAGACCTGGCATGCCCGTGTTGCACACCCCGCGTTTAACCTGCTCCCCATTGCAGGAAGCAGACTGGCCCTTTTTTCTTTCGCTGCAACAGCATCCTGATGTGATGCGCTACGTGGCCGAAGCCCGCCCGGAGGAAGCTATCCGCGAGGCCTTTACCGCGCGTCTGCCGGCCTGGGTCCCGGGCAGTGACCACTGGCTGTGCCTGGTGGTGCGCGATAATGTCAGCCAGCTGGCGCTCGGGGTCACCGGGTATATTCATCATGATGATGATTGCGCCGAAGTGGGATTCCTGTTTGCCCCCGAGGCGCAGGGAAAAGGCTACGGCTTTGAGTCGTTACAGGCGCTGTGCGATTACGCCTTCGGCCAGGGGAGCATTCGCCGCTTAACCGCCACGGTGACGGCGGGCAATGTGGCCTCGAAACGCCTGCTGGAGAAAGTGGGATTTGTGCTGGAGGGAGAACTGCGCGAAAGCTACTGGCTGGCAGGTGAGTGGCACAACGACTGGCTGTTTGGGCTGTTAAAGAAAGCGTACCGCTAAGCATGCGCGGGGATCCCTCCCCGCTCGCGCGTTACAGGAACATGCCCCCGGAAACTTCAATCCGCTGCGCGTTCATCCAGCCCAGCTCATCGCTCAGCAGGGCTGCAATCGCATCACCTATGTCGTCCGGCAATCCAACGCGCCCCAGTGCCGTCTGCGAGGCAATGTGCTGATTAAGCTCCTTGTTATCACGCACGCGCCCGCCGCCGAAGTCGGTTTCAATGGCACCTGGGGCAATAATATTGGCGGTGATCCCACGCGCCCCCAGCTCTTTTGCCTGGTAGCGAGTGAGGACTTCCATCGCCCCTTTCATCGCCGCGTAGGTGCTGGAGCCCGGCAGGGCAAAACGCGCCAGGCCCGAGGAGACATTCAGGATCCGCCCGCCGTTTTTTATCAGCGGTAACAGGCGCTGGGTCAGGAAGAAGGGCCCTTTGAAATGAATGTTCATCGCCTCATCAAATTGCGCTTCGGTGGTCTCCGCATAGGGGGCGTATAAACCCACGCCCGCGTTGTTCAACAAATAATCGAAGGTGTTACGCTGCCATACTCTGTGCAGTGTCTCTTCAACCTGTCCGGCAAAAGCCTCAAAGCTGGCAATATCGCCGACGTTTAACTGCAATGCCGCCGCTTTTACCCCTTTTAGCTCAATTTCGCGTACGACATCGAGCGCTTCCTGCTGGCTGCGGTTCCAGGTCAGGAGGACCCCGACACCTTTCTCTGCCAGCTTAAGCGCCGCGTTTTTACCGAGCCCGCGGCTGCCGCCAGTCACTAATACAATACGTTCACTCATAAGAAACCTCGTTTCGGCTGTGGTGGTGATTGAGAAAGAGCTTATTAGATGCTAGAAGATCAATAAATATGGCTAACAACGCTTCACTGTTTCATAGCCAACAACAATGAGTGCACCCTATGGATAAAATTCAGGCAATGCAGTTATTCATTCGCGTCGCGGAACTGGAGAGTTTTTCCCGCGCCGCAGACTCAATGGGCCTTCCTAAAGGTAGCGTATCCCGCCTGATCCAGGCTCTGGAGAACGGGCTTGGCACCCAGTTACTGCACCGCACCACGCGGCGCGTCAGCCTGACCCAGGACGGGATGGTTTATTACGAACGGGCCAAAGATCTGCTGGCCAACATGGAAGAACTGGATGGTCTTTTTTTGCACGACCCTGCCAGCGTCAGCGGACGATTGCGCGTGGATATGCCCGCCAGCATTGCGCGAAATTTAGTCATCCCCCGACTGCCGCTTTTTTTACAGCAGTATCCCGGCATTGAACTGGAGCTGAGCAGCAGCGACCGGCTGGTGGATGTGATCCGGGAAGGGTTTGACTGCGTGGTCCGCGTCGGCCCCCTGAAGGATTCCGGTTTAATCGCTCGCCCGCTCGGCAAGCTGTCGGTGATCAACTGCGCCAGCCCGGATTATCTGTCGCGTTTTGGCTACCCCGACGGGCTGGAGGATTTAGCCTCTCATGCCGTGGTGCACTACGCGACGCACCTCGGCACCCGGCCACAGGGGTTCGAATATTACGACGGCGAGTCGAGCCACTGGATCAAGACCGGCGGCGTGCTGACGGTCAACAGCACCGAGACGTACAACGCCTCCGCACGCGCCGGGCTGGGGATAATTCAGGCGCCGCGGGTAGGGGTGCGTGACGCGCTGCGCGCCAAAAAGCTGCTGGAGATCCTGCCGCAGTACCGCGCCAGACCGATGCCGGTATCGCTCATCTACCCCCACCGCCGCAACCTCTCCCGGCGGGTGCATCTGTTTATGGCCTGGCTTACGGAAATCATGAAAGCGTACGTTGACTGAGGGCAGGCTATAATTTCAGAGACCTCCCGCTAACAATAAGGAAAACGTGACTGATGCCGGATAGCAACGCGCAACGTCCCACACAGGATCTGGATTTCGATCCGATTAAAAAACTGGAAACCCGTCCGCCTGAGGCGCCGCCGGAGCCAAAAATCACCGCCGTGCGCAAAACGGGCAGCCTGCTGGATAAGGCGAAGGATGTCATCCAGCTGTTGCAGCAGCGTCCGATGATTGCCCACCTGCTGCGCGCCACCGAGCGGTTTAACGATCGGCTGGGCAATCAGTTTGGCGCGGCGATCACCTATTTTTCATTCTTATCGATGATCCCCATCCTGATGCTCTCCTTTGCCGCAGCGGGTTTCATTCTGGTGTCGCACCCGACCCTGCTGCAGGATATCTTCGGCAAAATTCTGCTCAACGTCAGCGATCCGACGCTGGCGGCCACCCTGAAAAACACCATCAGTACCGCCGTACAGCAGCGTACCACCGTGGGGATTGTCGGGCTGTTAGTGGCGCTCTACTCCGGCATTAACTGGATGGGCAACCTGCGGGAAGCGATCCGCGCCCAGTCCCGTGACGTCTGGGAGCGTAAAGCGCAGGATGAGGAGAAAATCTGGATCAAGTATTTCCGCGACTTCATCTCGCTGATTGGCCTGCTGGTGGCGCTGATTATCACCCTCTCCATTACGTCTGCGGCAGGCGCAGCGCAGCAGATGATTATCTCCGCGCTCTATCTGGATACCATCGAGTGGCTGAAACCGGTCTGGCATCTGGTGGGGCTGGCAATTTCGATGCTGGCGAACTATCTGCTGTTTTTCTGGATCTTCTGGCGTCTGCCGCGACACCGGCCACGGCGCAAGGCGCTGATCCGCGGCACCTTCATCGCCGCGATTGGTTTTGAGGTCATCAAAATCGTGATGACCTATACTCTGCCCTCGCTGGTGACCTCTCCGTCCGGGGCGGCATTCGGCTCGGTGCTGGGGCTGCTGGCCTTCTTCTACTTCTTCGCCAGACTGACGCTGTTCTGCGCGGCATGGATAGCCACCGCCGAGTACCCGGATGACCGACGAATGCCGGGCAAATCACACCGTTAAATACCTTATCGGGCTGAATATGAATGCAATATTTCAGCCCGATTCATCATTTCAGCATATAAATCCAGCCTGTAACTTTTATTTAACCGAAAACCAGTTTTATCCTCTAAGTATTAATTTCTGTGAAGCATTTCATAGATGTGAATTTCCCGGCCTGAAAATTATTCACTTTTTGCTGGCTTTTTCGCCATCCGCTGCGTTTGTTACAGATTGAAATGTCGCTTTTGCTGTGCGTAATATGGCCTTTCGTTCGCCAAAAATAAGAAAAGTTTATGCAAGCCACAGCCCCAACATTCAATTCAGAGCAGGAAAACGTCCCGGTTAACTCGCGCAATAAAGTCGTCGTCGCATCGCTGATTGGCACCGCCATCGAATTCTTCGACTTCTATATTTACGCGACCGCTGCGGTCATCGTTTTTCCGCATATCTTCTTCCCGCAGGGCGACCCGACGGCGGCCACGCTGCAGTCGCTGGCGACCTTCGCCATCGCCTTTATCGCGCGTCCTATTGGTTCGGCGCTGTTCGGCCACTTCGGCGATCGCGTCGGGCGTAAGGTAACGCTGGTCGCCTCGCTGCTGACCATGGGGATCTCCACCGTTGCCATCGGCCTGCTGCCGACCTACGAGACTATCGGTATTCTGGCTCCGCTGCTGCTGGCGCTGGCCCGTTTTGGTCAAGGTCTGGGTCTGGGCGGTGAATGGGGCGGTGCGGCGCTGCTGGCCACCGAGAATGCTCCACCGCGCAAGCGTGCGCTGTATGGCTCCTTCCCACAGCTGGGCGCGCCGATTGGCTTCTTCTTTGCCAACGGCACCTTCCTGCTGCTCTCCTGGCTGCTGACCGACGAGCAGTTCATGTCCTGGGGCTGGCGTATTCCGTTTATCTTCTCAGCGGTGCTGGTGCTGATCGGCCTGTATGTGCGCGTCTCCCTGCACGAGACTCCGGTGTTCGCCAAAGTGGCCGCCGCAAAGAAACAGGTAAAAATTCCGCTCGGTACCCTGCTGACCAAGCACGTTCGCGTGACGGTGCTCGGCACCTTCATCATGCTGGCGACCTATACGCTGTTTTACATCATGACCGTCTACTCCATGACCTTTAGTACCACCGCTGCGCCTGTGGGTCTGGGTCTGCCGCGTAACGAAGTGCTGTGGATGCTGATGATGGCGGTGATTGGTTTTGGCGTGATGGTGCCGATTGCAGGACTGCTGGCCGACCGCTTTGGTCGTCGCCCGAGCATGATTGTTATCACCTCGCTGATCATTCTGTTTGCGCTGTTCGTCTTCCCGCCGCTGCTGGGCTCCGGTAACCCGGCGCTGGTGATGGCTTATCTGCTGATTGGTTTGAGCCTGATGGGGCTGACGTTTGGTCCGATGGGCGCGCTGCTGCCAGAGCTGTTCCCGACCGAAGTGCGTTATACCGGAGCCTCATTCTCCTATAACGTCTCCTCGATTCTGGGTGCCTCTGTTGCGCCGTATATCGCTACCTGGCTGCAGGCGAATTACGGTCTGGCGTATGTCGGATTCTATCTGGCGGCAATGGCGGCGCTGACGCTGATTGCTCTGCTGCTGACCCACGAGACCCGCCATCAGTCACTGTGATTCAAAATGCCCTCTCCCACAGGGAGAGGGTGAATAACGCATCGGCCCGGCAAGCAACGCGCCGCCGGGCACCCCTCCGAACTATTTCTTCATCTGCGACAGGATCACCTGACACTGATTGGCCTGCCCCTCTGACGGTGAGATCAGCGCCAGCAGCGCTGCCGCAGGGGTCACCAGCGTGGCCAACGCTGCCGCCACCGCACCGCGCGCAATCAACGGACCTGGTTTCACCCCGGCCTGTGGATTTTTAAATGAACCGCGAACATACAGCGGCGAGCGCAGGGTGATAATGCGGATGCCCTTACTTTCCGGGTCGACAGTCAAATCCAGCTGCTCCGAGGCCATGCTGGCCGTACCGGTAATGTTGACCACCGCATTCTCAGTATCAAAGGCAAAGATCTGCGGACGCGCAACGCCGTTCACCAGATCGATATTGGCCGCCGCACAGTTGACCCTCACCTCATCGTCACCAAAAATCTGGCCAATCAGGAAGTTGCCGACGTTCAGCCCCAGAATCTCCATCAGGTTGCGGCTGATCAGCCCGTCGTTCATCAGCAGCTTGAGGTTGCCGTTACCGTTGCCCAGCAGGGCCGCCACGGAGTTACCCGTCCCGCGGATGGTCGCGTCGCCGTTCATCTCGCCGAGGGTTTTCTGCATCAGCTCCACATCGGGCATCAGCTGTTTGAGCTTCAGCCGTCGGGCCTGGATCTCCGCCTGACCGCGCATCGGTTTCTTGTCCCCTTCCAGCTTAATGTTGGCCGAGATGGTCCCGCCCGCCATGCCAAATTTCAGCGGCTTCAGCTGCAGGTCGGCATTTTTAAGAATGATATGGGTCGAGAGATCGCTGAGCGGCAGGCTGCTGCCATGCTCGATTCGGCGCCCCTTGAAGCGCACGTCGGCATCCATCACATCCCATTTGTCGGTTTCGAAACGGTCGTTAGGCAGCACTTTCCCGGACGGCGGAGCCTCCTTTCTCACCTTCTGCGCTTTGGTGCCTTTACCGGAATCGACGCCAATCAGCGGCCCCAGATCGGCGAGGCGCAGCTGGCGAGACTCCATGTCGCCTTCCAGCTTCGGCCGCGGCTTGCCGGTGGTGTAGGTCAGCGAGCCATGAATATCGCTATCACCGATTCGACCGTTGAAGTCACGATAATCATAAACAGACGATTTTTCTGGGTCGATTTTTGCCACCAGATGACCATCGGTCTCAAACGGTGGGGTATCCGGGAGCAGTACCCCGGTCAGATCGTACAGCTCACCCAGCGAATCCCCGGAGAACTTGAGGCGCAGATCGACGCCGCCCATCTTCATGGGATCGCTCACCGTGCCGACAAAGGCCACCCGGGTATTACCGGAGCGGAAATCGGCCTGCACCGGGAACGGCGTGCCTTCGCCGCGCAGCGCCAGCATGCCGCCAATTTTTCCTGTCCCTTTCAGAGGCTGTTCGTTGTAACGCCCCTCGGCTTTCAGGCCAAAGACGTAATCGCCAGGCTTATCTTTCCCGTCTTTCCCTTTGGTGCCGGTGACTTCGCTGAAAGGCAGCGCTTTACCCAGCGGATCGACAAAGATCTCAAGATTGGCTTTGCTCACCGCATCGTCAATGGCGACCCGCCCGCGATCGAACAGAATGTTGTCGAGACGGAACGACCAGGACGAGGGTTTGGCTGCGGCCTCTTTGTCTTTGCTATCGGCGAAATCAAAGGTCCAGTTGTTGGTCTTCTCCGACAGGCGGATCAGCCGGGCATCGGGTTTCTGGAGTTTGATCCACGGCAGATAGACCGTTTTGGTCAGCAGCGCCAGCGGCGCCAGCGTGGCTTCGACGCGCGGCAGATGCACCATGGTGATTTCGGGAATATCGGGCGGATTGCCGAGCACAACGTCATCGGCATGCACGTGTGGCCACGGGATCCAGCTGCGCCAGCCCGTTTCGTCTTTCTGACGCTCCCATACGACGCCCAGGTCGCCGCGAATGGCGAATGGACGGTTGAGTTCAGTCGAGACTTTCTGGTTGATGGTCGGTTTGAGGCGGTTCCAGTCAAATGTCGCGATCACGACAATGAGCACCACAATCAGCAACAAGAAGACCCCCCCGGACCAGGTGATAATCTTCGCTGTTTTTGTCATCCCATAATTCCTTTTTTACCTTGCCAGTCATGAATATAGTTCAGACATGGAAAAAAGGAGCGGCAGCGTCCGGTAATAACGCGTTAACCACGCGCTATTATGGGAAGCAGCCGGGGTTAAAGAGTGACGATAACGTTCTCGAGCGTTTCCATCGGCACCGGGCGGGAGAGGAAATAGCCCTGCGCCGCAGCGGCAGGCGAGTTTTGCACATCGCGCCACTCTTCCAGGGTCTCAACGCCTTCGACGATCACCCCCTGACAGTAGCGATTCATCAGCTGCAGCAGCAGAGTGAACAGGTTGCGGCCTTCCGGGGTCTGACGCAGCATGATAAACAGGTCCCGCGCCACTTTGATGTAGTCGTAACGTACTTCGCTCAGGGCGGAGAAGTTCGCCATGCCGGTGCCAAAATCGTCCAGCCACAGCGGGCCAAATTCGCACATGGTGGCAAACGAGGAGTCGTGCGGCAGACGCACGTGCTCCACCAGCTCAAAGCGCAGCCACGGCAGATGTTGGATCAGCTTCTGCAGGCTCTCATCCTGACGCACCGCCAGCAGGGTTGGCCCATCGACGTTGACCGAGGCCAGAATGCCGTTGTCGGCAAAGAAGTCCTTTTTGGCCGTCAGCATGCTGAGCTGCTCTTCAAGAATATCCAGACGGTGGCGCACGGGCAGTTCCGCAAAATAGCGATCCGGGGCGATGCGCTGTGCCGGGTTTGACGGATGCGTCACGACGGTCAGGATCTCGATCGCCATCAATTTACCGTCGGTGCGGTAAATGGGCTGATAAGTATAAGCGCGCTCACATTGCAGCCAGTAGCGATGTTCCTGCAAGTTCTCAATACTTGCCTCAGGGATGCTCAGCAGCTGGATGTCCTGCCTTAACTTCATTTCAGATATCCTGTTGAATGGGGAAGGGCCTGTCGGGACTGGTCAAAGGATTATCGGCCCCAGGTAAGAGAACTTTATGTTCGGTTGCGGACGAATATGAAAATCTGGGATCTGAAACTCACCCGAAACTTGTCCGGGTTCAAAAAAATAATGGAACGTCGTTTTAATACAGTTGACCGCTTCCGGGCTGCAGCGCACACTAGCGCTAATTTAACTGTTCAGGTTCACGACTATGTCTAAGAAAATTGCCGTGATCGGCGAATGTATGATCGAACTGTCCCAGAAAGGCGCGGAAGTGAACCGTGGCTTTGGTGGCGATACCTTAAACACCTCGGTGTATATTGCCCGTCAGGTTGATGCTGACGCGCTGGCGGTCAACTATGTGACGGCTCTGGGCACAGACAATTTCAGTCAGCAGATGCTGGATGCCTGGCAGAGTGAAAACGTCGACATCTCCCTGACCCAGCGGATGGAAAACCGCCTGCCGGGTCTCTATTACATCGAGACCGACAGCACTGGCGAGCGCACCTTCTACTACTGGCGTAACGAAGCGGCCGCAAAATTCTGGCTGGAGAGCGACAGCGCGGCCCACATCTGCGAAACGCTCGCCCACTTTGACTATCTCTATCTGAGCGGCATCAGCCTGGCGATCCTCAGCCCGGCCAGCCGTGAGAAACTCTTCTCCCTGCTGCGCGAATGCCGCGCCAACGGCGGGAAAGTGATTTTCGACAATAACTACCGTCCACGCCTGTGGGCCAGCCGCGAAGAGACGCAGCAGGTCTATACCCGCATGCTGGAGTGTACCGATATCGCCTTCTTAACCCTCGACGACGAAGATGCCCTGTGGGGCGAAAAGCCGGTTGAAGAAGTGATCGCCCGTACGCAGGCCGCCGGTGTCAGCGAAGTGGTGATTAAGCGCGGAGCAGACTCCTGCCTGGTGGCGGTCGCCGGGGAAGCGATTGTTGAGGTGCCTGCGGTGAAGCTGGCAAAAGAGAAAGTGATTGATACCACCGCAGCGGGCGACTCCTTCAGCGCCGGGTATCTGGCGGTGCGTCTGACCGGCGGTACCGCGGAAGCGGCAGCGCAGCGCGGCCACCTGACCGCCAGCACGGTGATTCAGTATCGCGGCGCGATCATCCCGCGTGAGGCGATGCCTGCATAAGGTAAAAGCAAAACGGCAACCCTGAGGTTGCCGTTTTTAGTGTTTGTTCCCTCTCCCTGTGGGAGAGGGCCAGGGTGAGGGCATCAGACCGCACTGCCCTCAGAGTTACTGCCCTTGCGATGCCGATTTCGCTGGCGCCATAATCCCATCCCACGTCGCCTGCAGATCCTTCATGTTGTATTCCGGCTCGCCTTTCGGCTGCATCAGGATCAGCGACATATCCTGAGAAAGCTGCTGACGCAGATCCTGGCTCAGCATCTCTGCGGTCAGGCTGTTGAGGAAGTCCTGACGCAGCTTCTGATACTGTTCCGGCGCGATATCCACCACCTGATTTTGCAGCGAGCGAATACGCTGGCTGATCAGAATATCGGTATCGGTACGGGCATAGGTGGCGAACAGTTTTTGCAGCTCGAGGTTTTTCTGCGCCACCAGCGCGTTGAACTCCTCTTCACTCAGGCCGTTCTCACGTACCTTCGCCAGCTCTTTGGCGACCACCGCCATATTGGCGTTCAGCTTGTCGCCCGGCGACTCAACGTTAATGGCGCACTGGGCGCGCTGGAACAGCACCCGGCAATCGAAGCCCAGACCAATGTCTTTGGCGTTGTTCTTACTCAGGGTTTGCTGCACATGCCAGAACAGCGCCTCACGGGCTAAATCAGCGCGCCAGTAACGCAACAGCGCGGCAGATTCACGAATTGGCTGCCATGGGCTGTCCCACATAATAGAGAGTCGGTCCTGACGCACGGCATCGGTCATGATGCTGACCGGCTCAGCGCGCAGCGGCGACAGCGTTGGAACCGGCGCAGGGGTGCTGCGCTTGCCCTTCAGCTCGCCAAAGGTTTTGCTAATCTGCTCGATCACCGAACGGCTATCCACGTTGCCGACCACAATCAGGGTCATGGCGTCCGGGGTGTACCACGTCTGGTAGAACGATTTCACCTGCTCAATATCAACCGGTTGCTTCAGCGGTTCCGCCGGATCGTGACCCAGCAGCGCAGAGCCTTTCAGACGATAGCGCCACCACCCCTCTTTGGTATCCGCCGGCCAGGTCGCCACCATATCGCTGTTGCTCAGGGCATAGTTCACGGTGTCAGGCGTAATCGAGACGTTACCGGCGGTATCAGACAGCCAGGTCAGCGCCTCTTTCAGCAGATCGTTACGGTTGTTTGGCAGGCTGAGGTTAAACATGGTGTAGTCGTAAGAGACCACGGCAGGCGGCAGAGGACGCTTAGGATCGATACCCTGTTGCCACAATGAACGGACCTGTACGGCCTGCAGGCTGCCGCTTTGGGTCAGCGCCAGACGGGGAATAAAATGGCTGAAACCGCTCTGTTGCGTACTCTCGGTCAGGGAGCCGGTATTGACGGAAAGGCGGATTTCAATGCGGTCGCTGGGGCGTTGCGGTGTGGCTAAAACCTGCCACTGAAAACCGTTCGCCAGCGTACCCTGTTGCCAGGCCGGGTCAGGCTGGAGCGCGTCAGCCTGCACATAACTGGCTGCTGCCATCATGAGCAAACCGCCGGTTAAGAGTCGAATTTTTGTGCCCTGCATGTGAACCCCTGATCAACATTCCTGGTTACAAAGAGTGCCACACGCCCTGTCGCACTCTAAAGATGATGTTCAAAACACTCCGATTAGACCGCGCGTGAAGCGAAACGTCACGGCAAGAAGTGAAATATACCCGAAATAAATCTTGTCCGATTATGACAAGTCTTTAGGGGCCATTATGCGCAGGAGCCCGCACCCCGACAAGGGAATGCGGGCCAGAGAGAAGATTTTATGAGGACAAACCCTGTGTTTTGCCGTCTGGCGCACGATTATTCAGCGTATCGTCCAGTTTTTTGTGGTCCAGCTCTTTCACCCACTTCGCCACCACGATGGTTGCCACGCCGTTGCCCACCAGGTTGGTCAGAGCACGCGCTTCGGACATAAAGCGGTCGATACCGAGGATCAGCGCCAGCCCGGCCACCGGCAGGTGTCCTACAGCAGAGATGGTCGCGGCCAGCACGATAAAGCCGCTGCCTGTCACCCCGGCCGCCCCTTTCGAGGAGAGCAGCAGCACCACCAACAGCGTGATCTGATGGAAAATATCCATGTGGCTGTTGGTGGCCTGCGCGATAAATACCGCCGCCATCGTCAGGTAGATCGACGTGCCGTCGAGGTTAAAGGAGTAGCCGGTCGGGATCACCAGCCCCACAACCGATTTACGGCAGCCCAGCTTCTCCATCTTGTCGAGCATGCGCGGCAGCGCCGATTCGGACGAGGAAGTACCCAGCACAATCAGCAGCTCTTCACGGATATAGCGGATGAACTTAAAGATGTTGAAGCCCGTGGCGCGGGCAATGCTGCCCAGCACCACCACCACAAACAGGATACAGGTGATATAGAAGCAGATAATCAGCTGGCCGAGCTGCACCAGAGTGCCAACACCATATTTGCCAATGGTGAAGGCCATCGCCCCGAAGGCCCCGATGGGCGCCAGGCGCATAATCATATTGATGATGCCGAAGATCACCTGCGAGAAGCTTTCAATCACGTTGAAAATCAGCTGGCCTTTACTGCCGAGGCGATGCAGGGCAAAGCCAAACATCACGGCGAACAGCAGCACCTGCAGAATATTTCCGCTGGCGAAGGCACCAATCACGCTGCCGGGGATCACATCCAGCAGGAAGGCGACCACGCCCTGGTCTTTCGCCTGATCCGCGTAGACCGCTACCGCTTTTGCATCCAGCGTCGAGGGGTCAACGTTCATGCCTGCGCCCGGCTGAACCACGTTCACAATGATCAGGCCAATGATCAGGGCGAGGGTGCTGACCACTTCAAAATAGAGGAGCGCAACCGCACCGGTGCGGCCAACGGCTTTCATGCTTTCCATGCCTGCGATGCCGGTCACGACGGTACAGAAAATAACCGGAGCGATCACCATCTTAATCAGCTTAACGAAGGCATCGCCAAGCGGTTTCATTTGGGCGCCTAATTCAGGATAGTAATGACCAAGCAGAATACCGATGGCGATGGCGGTTAATACCTGAAAATAAAGACTTTTGAAGAGAGAGGTTTTCATAAGATGTCCTTGGGAAGAAAAACCGCAGGCAGTGTAGGGTTACTGCTCACCTGCGGCTTTAAAATAGCACCCAATAATCAGGACAAATAGGAACTCAGGCTGAATTTGAAACACGAATGTTAAGAAATTTGAGCTGGCTCGCACAAACCAGCAACATTTCATTCAACAGTCTGATTGTCATTCTGATGCAGATAACGACTTTCAAAAATATCGTGCGGAACGGCTTTGGCAAACAGAAAACCTTGTCCGTACTCCACTCCGGCCTCAGCCAGCCATTTCCGCTGGGCTTCGGTTTCGACACCCTCGGCGATAATGGCCAGTTTCAGGCTGTGCGCCATGCGAATAATCGCCTCCACCATGCTGCTGTCGTCAGGCAGATCCTCGACAAAGGCCTTGTCGATCTTCAGCACGTCTACCGGCAGGGTCTTCATATGCTGCAATTGACGCAGCCCGGCGTACCCCATGCCAAAATCGTCCAGGGCGATGCGCACCCCGGCATTACGCAGCGGACGGAGTATCGCCACGGCTTCGTTAGGATCGTCGATCCGGCGGCTCTCGGTTACTTCCAGAATCAGGGTATCAGGCTGAATGCGGTAACGACCGATCAGCTCCAGCAGCTCCGGGACCATGTTCGGGTGCATTAGCTGTAATGCCGACAGGTTAACCGACAGAGGCATCATCATCCCCCGCGACTGCCAGGCTGACAGCAGGCGGCAGGACTCTTCCAGCACCCAGTGGCCCACCGTCACCATCAGGCCGCAGTTTTCAATGCGGTCGATCAGTCCTTCCGGCAGCTCCCAGCTGCCATCGGCCTGGCGCATCCGCAGCAGCGCTTCAGCACTCTTTACCTTACCGGTATGCAGATCCACCTGCGGCTGTAGCCAGATGGCGAAGTGGCTGTGGTCCAGCGCGGTCAGGATATCGTTCTCTTCTGACAGCCGCTGCTGCGCCTTCTCCATTTGCTCGGGCTCGAAGAACTGAATCTGATTCTTTCCTTTCTGGCGGGCAGTAAACGCAGCGGAAAACGCCCGACGGAAGAGTTGCTCGGCGGTGAGGTTGCTGTTAAACATGGCGATACCGATGCTGGCGCTTGGGCGCAGCTGGATCCCCTGTACCGGCAGCCGTTCATTTATAACAGTGAGTACTTGCTGACCCAGCGTAATGGCATGCCACGGCTCCTTGACGCCATTCGCGATAATCACAAAGTCATAGGCGCTCACCTGAGTCAGTACCATTCGCGGCGCAAGCACGGATTTAAGCTTTTCGACCAGCGTCAGCAACACCATTTCGCGCTGGCTCTCCTTCAGCACGCCGGCGGTGTCCTGCAAGGTTTCACAGGCCACGACCATCAGGGCGGTTGCCTGCTGACGTTTCACCACCTGCTCCAGCATTGCCATCAGAAAGGCCTTGTTGGGCAGATCCGAAACCGCGAAGCGGGTGGCGTTGTGGTTAAGCTCTTCATGCTGGCGCATCATGCGCTGCTGGTTGAGGTTGTAGCTGCGGACCAGCATGCCGATCTCGTCATCATGGTGCAGGCGCGGCACAGGGAGCTGATGCCCGACCTGTTGCTGCGGCGAGAGGGCATCCAGCTCGCGGGCAATCCGGCGCAGCGGATGGACAATCAGCCGGTTGATGCACCATGTCAGCGCCACGGTCAGCATCAGCGTCAACAATAAGTAAGTGGTTACCAACGTCGAGACCCAGCTGATCACGAATTTGTACATCCGCCAGGAGTCCGATTGCAGGACCAGATAGGCCAGCGGCTGCGGGTTCGCCGGACGCTGCAGGGAATAGACCGGCAGGGAGATTTGTACCGGCAGTTCAAACATACGCTTGACCATCACCGGTACCGGACGCTCCGGGATAAAGTTCATGCGCAGCGCCTGGAACTGATTGGGCAGCACCACATCCGCCTGGCTGACGACGCCAGCCGGCCTGATGCTCTTAATAATGGATTCCGCCTGGGGAATGTCGCCCTTCAGAATGGCAGCAGACAGGGGCTCCCGGATTGAGCGGGCAATACTTTCGAGTTGCGAAGCCGTGTTATAGCGATTCTGCTGAATGGCATGAAACAGCAAAATGACGCAAAAGACAAAAACAAACACCATGGTGACGGCAGTCACCATCGCCATTTGTTTGATAGTTAAAGAGCGGCTGACACGCAAAATGAATCTCCAGAAACGCGAAACGCAGGTTAATCAACTGTTACCCTGCTGCTTTCAGAGTATACCTTATCGTGATGTGTAGAAGAGAGTGTAACCAACCGTTTAGGGATTATTCTGGTTGCCGCTTCGCACACGGGCTAAGCGGCTCTATAACTGACCGGGAACCGGCCTCTTTTATTCGGCGCTGCGCAGAGAAATCTCACCGCCAACCCACGGTTTAATCACACCATCCTGTTCCAGCAGCAGCGCGCCCTGCTCGTTAATACCACGCGAAGTGCCGTAGATCTCTTTATCACCAATAATAAGCTTCACCGGACGGTGAACAAAATTATCCAGTTTTTCCCAGCGAGGCAGGAACGGCGCTAACCCCTCCTGTTCGAAGATTTTCAGGGAGTGGCGCAGCTCATTGATGACCTGTACCGCAAGGACGTTACGATCGATGACGATCCCCGCTTCCTGCAGGTTGATCCAGCCCTGATTGATCTCGTCCGCCTGCACGTTACGCATCACCAGATTGATCCCGGCTCCCATCACGATCTGTGCCGCATCGCCAGTTTTACCCGTCAGTTCAACCAGGATGCCGGCCAGTTTTCGATCTTTAAGATAGAGATCGTTTGGCCATTTCACCCTTACGTCGTCGGCACCAAGGGATTGCAGAACCTCCGCCAGCACGATACCAATCACCAGACTAAGGCCGATGGCGGCAGCAGGTCCCTGCTCCAGACGCCAGTACATGGACAGGTAGAGGTTGGCACCAAAAGGCGAAAACCATTTACGTCCCCGGCGACCGCGACCGGCCTGCTGGTACTCTGCCACACAGCTGTCGCCTGACTTCAGTTCGTTGAGCCTGTTGAGCAGAAACTGGTTGGTGGAATCAATCACCGGCAGAACGGTGACGCTGTTGTCGGCGATCTGACTGTGGATAAAGGCTTCGTTCAACAGCTGTACCGGCTCCGGCAGGCTGTAACCTTTGCCCGGCACGGTAAAGACATCCACACCCCAGTCGCGCAGGGTCTGAATATGTTTATTAATGGCGGCGCGGCTCATTCCCAGCTGTTCACCGAGCTGCTCACCGGAATGAAAATCGCCGTCGGCCAGAATGGCGATCAGCTTCAGGGGGACGGTATGGTCTTTCATGCAATGGTCTCCACCGCGTTAACTTCGCCGTGATGCCCGATAAAGCGCACTTCCGGCTCCAGCCAGACGTTAAACTTCTCACCCACCCGCTGACGCACCTGATGGGCCAACTGCACAACGTCATCGCTGGTCGCATTGTTTTCGTTAATAAGCACCAGTGCCTGCTGGCGATGTACCGCCGCGCCGCCACAGGTCGTACCTTTGAGCTGACACTGATCGATCAGCCAGCCGGCAGCCAGCTTGACGCTGCCATCCGCCTGAGGATAGTGCGGCGCATTCGGCCACTCGGCAAGCAGTGTTTTTGCATTTTCGGCGGCGATCACTGGGTTTTTGAAGAAACTCCCGGCATTACCGTTCACTTTCGGATCGGGCAGCTTGCTCATTCGCATCTGGCAAACAGCCGCAAAAATCTCTTTCGCAGTTACCGTCGCGGGATCCAGACGGGTCAAATCACCGTAAGAGAGGACCGGCTGCCAGTTTTTTGTCAGGCGCAGACCGACCGCGACGATGACATATTTGTCCTGATATTCATGTTTGAAAATGCTGTCACGGTAGCCGAAACGGCACTCAACTGCTTGTAAACGACGCACTTCACCGGTCGCCAGCTCGATACAATCAACATATTCACAGACATTTTTGAGTTCGATGCCATAGGCACCGATGTTCTGAATAGGGGATGAACCGGCGCAGCCAGGGATTAGGGCGAGGTTTTCCAGTCCTGGCATGTTGTGTTCAAGCGTGAATTGCACCAGATCGTGCCAGTTTTCGCCGGCACCCACGTGCAGACGCCAGCATTCCTGCGTCTCCTCAACCGCGATCCCACGGATGCGGTTAACGATCACCGTCCCGGCAAAGTCTTCCAGAAAGAGAACGTTGCTGCCCTCACCCAGAATAAGAACCGGTTGGTGGTTTTGCGTTGCATGATTCCATGCGGCCAGAAGCTGCTGCGCATCATCGGCGCGCACGATCTGCTGGGCGTTTCGGTCGATACCGAAGGTATTCCAGGGCTTAAGGGAGTGATTCATAGAGGCTATCCAGATGCAAAAACCGGGATAGTTTACCCCATTGGGGGATCTTTGTCGGCTGGAATTGCCGGAACGGGAACGTATAGGCCGGGCAAGCGCAGCGCCGCCCGGTTTTTTAAGGCACAACGCAAAAAGGCCATCCTTGCGGATGGCCTTTTTACCTGTT
>NZ_DAIQCE010000006.1:0-200968 GCF_036780805.1 Leclercia sp.
GAATATCGGGCTGAGGCTGCCGTTCGCCTGCGCCGTATCCCGGCTCAGGTCTGCCACGTCCTGCTGCTGGTTCGCCGGGTCACGCACGGTAATAGTGCCGCTGGCGACTGCCGCCCGGGTGATGCCCTCTGCGTGGCCGCTGCTGCCACCCGCGGAGACCATTCCCCCCGGCATAGTGCCGGTGAACGTATCATTGCCGAAGCTGCCGCCCCCGCTCATGCTGATACCGCTGTGGCTGACCCTATAATCGGCTTTGTTATGGATATCGCTGAAGCCCAGGGTGCCCGTCTCCAGACGGTTTTTATCCGCCTGTGCCATGGAGGCTATCACCGCCCCGTCCAGCTGCGTGTGGCGGCCCACCGCGATATCGAACCCACCGTCACCGGCATACAGCCCGGTCTGCTCCTGCACCGAATCAAAGGTGCTGTTCATTTTGTCCTGGCTGGCGCTGATATACCCCGAGCCGGTCATGCTGCCGAAGGTGAAGCTGCCTCCCGCCGCCACGCTGGTCTGCTTCGATTTATAATCGTTGCTGTCCTGCTGGCTGCGCATCAGGAGGTCACGCCCGATATCCACCACGATGGCGTTACCGCTTACCTGCGCGCCGTCGAGGATGGCATCGCGTCCGCTGGTCATCGAGACCGTGCCGCCGCTGTCGAGGGTGGTCTCCGTCCAGGCAGTACCGTTCCCCTTCTCCCGGCCCTTCGCCGTATTCACGTTAGCAAACACGCCGATACCGTAGCCGTCCGGGCCGCCGCCGACACTGACCCCCACGCCACCGCCGCTGCTGCTGTTTTTCCCCGTCGTTTTTTCAGTGCTCGCGGCACCGCCCAGGACAATATCGTTTGCCGCGGCGAGGGCGGTATCCCCTCCGGCCTTCAGCTGGCTGCCGGCAATCAGAATATCGCCACTGTTGGCGCCTCTGCCCTGACCCGTGGCGGTTATCGCCAGGTCGCCACCCGCATTCAGCGTGCTGCCGGTAACGGCATCGCGCTGCGCATGCTGCTCAGATTTCGATTTCTGCGTCGTCAGCGACAGGCTGACCCCGATCCCGTTGTCTGGCTCACCTTTTGCCTGCGCCAGATCCACGCCCTGCGAGGTCTGCACGCCGGATAATGCCGCTTTGGTGGCCTTCAGGGTCGCCAGCCGGTCATCACTCTCGCTTGCGGCATCCCGCGCCATCGTGACCGCGCTGTTCAGCGCACTCCCCGCCGCACCGGACAGCGCTACCGTCAGGCCGCTGCTCTTCTGCTCATACTTCTCATCGCGGGTGCGTTTATCGTGACCCGGCGCGATCGCCACGCTGTCACCGCGAACCGTAATATCCTGCTGGGCGATGATATCCGCCCCGCCGATGTGAGCCTGTTTCCCCGCCGTGATGCTGACGTCGCCGCCCGTCGACCCGACGGTGCTGAAGCTCCCGCTCTGGGTGGTTCCCTGCTCGCGCAGATCGTGGGTGGATTTGCTGGTGCCGAGGGTGAAGCCAATCCCGCCCGTGCCCATCAGGCCGGACTTTCTGGTCTCCTTAAAGCGCCATGAGGTGTCGGTATTGGTGGCCGCCACGATGTCGACGTTGTTGCCCGCCGACAGCGCCACGTCGCCGTCGCCTGCTACCGCCGAGCCTTTCACCAGCAGGTTATTTCCCGCCTGCACCGCCACGTTATCGCCGCTCAGCAGGGAACCTTTCTCCCGCGTGGCGCTGTCTTCATTGATGGTATGCGTGGTCTTTTTACTCAGGAACCCGCTGCTGGTTTTGGTTTTCTCCCGGTAGCGATAGTCGCTCTCGGTGGCGGTGGTCAGGTTGACGTCCCGGCCCGCCGCCACGCCGATATCGCCCTGCGCCATCACCTCTGCGGCCTGCGCGTTGATGTCGCGCCCGGCGATGATGACCGTGTTGCCGCCGCTGGCGATCTCCGTTCCCTGCTGACGCACGGAGGCATCGATGGCGGTTTTCTTCTTCGCTTTGCTGCTGGCGCTTTCAGAGGTGGCCTCTGCCAGCAGGTTCAGATCGCGCCCGGCTCTCATGCCGACATCCCCTTCGGCGGCGATGCCCGCTGCGCGGGCGTTGAGATCGTGACCGGCCAGCAGGGTGAGATCGTCTCCCGCCGTCAGGGTGCTGCGCTGTTGCGTAACGGAAGCCGTCTGGTACGCGGAACGGGTCTCGCTCTGCACAATCTCGTTGGCGGTGATAGTGATATCGTTACCTGCCGCCATGCCGAGGCTACCGCCCGCCGCCACGTTCGACCCGGTAATGTTGATATCCTGCCCGGCGCGCATCACCAGCCCGTCCGTTGCGGTGATGGACGAGGTAGCGCCCACATCCGTACCGCTTAAGCGCACGCGGCCCGCGTCCACATTCCACATCTGCGTTTGGGTGATGTTGTTAATGCTGCCCGTCACGCTCTCCAGCCCTACGGTTTTACCGCTGAGGGTGGAGCCGATATTGTTGATATCACCCAGCGCGCTCAGATTGAGTCCGCCGCCTGTGATGAGCAGTCCGGCGTTAAGGTTGCTGATGCTGTTGCTGCTGTCGATGGACAGCCCCTTCTGCGCCAGCAGCGAACTTCCGCTGTTGGTGACGTTACCGCCCGCCAGCTGCACGTTATTTCCGCTAATCACGCTGCCGCTCTGCACCGTCGCATCCTTCGGAGCGAGGTACACCTTCGGCACCATCACGGTCTGGCCGTTAACGGTGACGGTCTCCCACCACAGGAGACTGTGGTCGAGGGCGGCTATCTGGTCTGCCGTCAGCGCCACGCCGAACGTCAGCCCCAGCGAGGTTTGTGCATCGGCGGCACTGTCCATCAGGTAGCGCATCTGGTCGAGGTCGGAACCCAGACCGTTGAGATAGCGGGTTCCGGTCTGGTTCAGCACGTAGTTACTAACGTACCGCGTATCAAATGCGGCATCGCCGAGGAAGCGGTAATTTTTCTCTGGATCCAGCCCAATCCGGTCAAGCATGTACGCTGACCCCAGGAACTGCTTGCGGTCCGTGTATTGGCGGGCCGTTTCACGCGGGGCTGCGCCCGGGTTAACACCGAGCAGTTTCCACAGGTCGCCAAACAGAGAGGGATCGAGCTGTCCCAGCCCATCAAGCTTTGGATTGACGGTGATAAGGTACGGGTTGTCGGGGTCACTATTGGTAATGAAATAACCGTCGTTGCCAGAAGGCAGCGGATAAACGCGGGTATCTGCACCGCTGATAGCGGCGATTAATCCCTGATCCGCGTCGGCATGAGGTATGGTTGGGTTGCTGAGGGTATCCAGCTCAGGTGCTGCAAGGGTGTTGCTTATACCTTCGCTATTCGCTGTTGTGAGCGTATTGCTGATATCACGCGTAAAATCAGCACTGATATTTCCTCCCGCCTGGATGACGGCGCGATAGCTATTGCCGGTGGTAGTGTCGGTTTCCCGGCCGGTCAGGGTAAAAAGAATGGTGTCATCGTCAGGATGTTTGTAATCATAAGATTCATCCTCGAGTTCACTTTCCGCCAGGGTGGCAAAAGGCCCCGTGTACTTGTACACCAGATACTCTGTTTGCGTACCGGATTGCCAGGTTTTATTGTTGAGTTCTTCCCCCGACATCCATAGATCGCCTGACGCAACAATATTACTGGCATGGTTATCCAGCGTATTTGCTGAGACAAAGAGATTTCCTCCAGACTGAATGCGTGCAGCGACTGCTTTTCCTTCCACGCTGACAGAATTTGTTGACCATCTGAAACGTTGAATTGCGTCTGCAATATACGGAGCGTAATAATGATAAATGCGCTCTCTCTTAATACATGACCCATTCCAGCCGCATCCGCCTAACGTGTACTCTCTAATGACTTCGTAAAGTCCAACGCTGCCTTCAGGTAATTGGTTAATGGCGACACGAAGAGTGGACTTACCCAGGTCAGAAATAGCATCAGGGTTCTCAATGGCTTGCTCCGTGGCATTTAAACCATCCCGTTCATTCAACAAATGTCGGGTTTTAATCGTAATATCACTACCCTGAGTTTCAATATGACCTGAGGTATTCACTATCTCGGTATTCGCCGCACCTGCCGAATTCTTCTGCATCCATAAACGATTACCCGCCAGAATATCGCCATAACGGTTATGAATACGCTCGGCAAACAACTGCATATTGTTCGCCGCATACAACAGGGCGGTATTCAACAAGGTCCCCGCGGCGTTGATCGTCAGCGAGCCTGCTGTGCCTGTGAAGCCCGCGAGAGTGACATCGCCCCGGCTGTTCAGGGTGATATCACCTCCCCCCTGGAGTGACCCCTTCTCACTGAATAGCAGTTTGCTACCGCTAATCTGACTGCCGCCGCTACCTGTAGTTATCTTCCCGTTGTTGGTAAATTCCCCGGAAGCGGCGAGATTGACCGCGTTACCCTGCATCACGCTCTGGTTAGTTATCGCCCCTTGAGAGGTGATGGTGAGTGTTTTACCTGCTGCCAGCGTCGATGTTCCGGTAAAGGCGTTGATCAGATTCAGGGTGACGTTGCCCAGCGCGACAACCTGACCGAGCGACGTAAAGCCTGAAGTGTTGACCAGCATGTCTCCTGCACTGAACAGCGCCCCGTCCTGCTGCTGGTCGACCTTATCGGCATTTATTGTCAGCGCGCTATTACTCAACAGCGTCCCGCTGTTGACGGCGCTGGCCGCGTTAAGCTCCAGCCGATCGGCTTGCCACCAGCCGATATTGGTAAACTGCGGGGTAGTGACGGTCATTTTACCGCCCGTGAGTAGCTGCCCCTCGTTGTAAAACGCATCATTGGCCGACAGGCTGGCGCTTTCCTGCGTCAGCAGTAACCCCAGCGCGTGGTTATTCACACGGTTGTGCGTGAGGTGAAGGGAGCGGGCACTGATCTTACCGCTATTGGTCAGCACATCGCCGGTTATGGTGAGATCAGCGTCACTGGCTATCACCCCGCTGTTGCTGACTGTTGGCGATGCCAGTGCCAGACTGGTGGCGCTGTAGATCATTCCCGACTGTTGGTTATTGAGCAGCCCGGCTATCAGCGACAGGCTCTGGCTACCCTGGATCAGCCCGCTGTTGGTTATCTGCTGACTACGCAATGCCAGCTCCGGGGCCAGCAAAACACCACTGTTCGTCAACGTTGGGGAGATAAGCGTCATGCTGGCAGCGGTGCTATTCCCGCTGTGCGTTAACTGCTCGGTTGCCGTGAAATCAAGCGCTCCTTTCGCCGCATGGGTGCCGTTCAGCGCAAGCGTATCGCCCCGCATCACCAGATTAGCGAGGGTTTGCGTCTGGGAACCGACCTGCGTATTCAGCGTCTTACCGCTAAGATTCAGGTTACCTGCGGCATTCAACACCCCACTCTGCTGGAGCGTGTCGGCATCGATCGCTAGCTCCCCATCGGCAACCACCGCCGCATGGTTAACAAAGCGGTTGGCTTTTACCCTGGCAGACTCTCCTGTCCGCCATTGGCCGTCGTTAATTAACGTACCGCCAGTGACTAAAAGCTGTTTGCCAGCGGTGATAGCACCCTGCGTAAGAGCACTATTACTGGCGGTAAGGGCGATATCGCCAGCGGCATCTACCGTCGCCTGCGAGTCCAGCGCAATATCACTGCCTGTCAGCGTTAACGCCTGACCCGCAGTCATTTTGCCCCCGCGCTGCGTGAGCTTGCCGGTGGCCGTCAGTTGCACATCCTGGTCACTTAACAAGGTACTATTATTCAGCCCAATATCATTCTGACTGCGCATAACCAGCTCGCCGCCCGCCTTGTGGTCGCCGGAAAGTTCGATGTCCTCCCCACTGGCCATCAGCGCCCCGCTGGCGAGGCTGTTTTTCAGCGTCAGTTTTCCGCTGGCATCCAGCGAAATATCCCCATCGCGGGCATTGAGATTGCCCAGGTTGACGCCTACTCCTTTCTCGCTGGAGATCAGGCGAATACGGTTGGCGTACATCCCGCCCAGCGCCCCGGTATCCACCGCCACTTTCGGGGCATCGCCTTCACCGGAGATCGGGCTGATGCTGCCGTCGGTCGCCACCCGGTTGGCACCCGTTATCACCGTCAGGGATTTGGCGTGCAGCTGGGCGTTAATGTCGGTGGCGCGGGAGATGATCGACACCGCATCGCTCTGGCTTCCGTCCAGGCCCTGGCCTTCAATCAGGATGCTGCCTTTGCTGACGTCCAGCGACTGCAACCTGCCGTTGGCGTCGAGTACCGGCTTGCCGGTGGTCAGCGTCGCGTTGGGGGTATTGATAAACCCGCAGCCGTTACAGGTGATGCCGTAAGGGTTGGCGACAATGACGTTGGCGGCTTTGCCCGCCACTTCGGTATAGCCCTGAAGCTGCGAGCGGTTGGTGCCGGTAACTTCGTTGATAATGCCCGCCGCTTCCTGACCCGCCTTCAGGTTGCCGTTGCCCTGGATCAGACCGCCAAGCTGGGTCTGATTCACCTTGCCGGTGGCGTTGTTGAGGATCAGACCCTCTTTGCCGACGTTGTAATCCTGATATTTATTGTGCGAAATGCCTGCGGCATTCGGCGGAGCGATATTGACCACCGGCACGCCGTTGGCGGCGTGATCCAGCTGCGTATTGCCGGTCGGCGTGAGGGTTGCCGCCACGGCCGGGAGCAGCGGCTGCGTGGCAAGCAGCACGCTCAGTAAGGCGCTCAGTACGCGCCGGGATAAACTTGCCTGTTCCTTTTTCATCGTCCCTGTCCCTTAAAACGCCACCGACACGCGGTAATAGATATTCAGATGATCCGGCCCCAGCCAGTCCGGGTAGTCCAGCGGCATCCCGACGATGAACTGGCTGGAGAAAACGCGGTTCACGCTGGTCAGCCCGATGGCCGCACCCCACAGGGTGCCAGAGGCGTAACGGTCGAAACCGTCTTTTTTCAGCCAGCCGCCGTCCAGCGCCGCCATGGCACCGATCTGCCCGATCCACGGCAGGGTCAAGAGCGACGCGTTGATTTCGTTACGCCAGTAGCCGCCGTTATCGCCTGAGAGATACTGCTCTTTAAAGCCGCGCACCGAGGCCTCGCCCCCCAGGGTTAAGCGCTCGCTGCCGTACAGCCGGTCGGGCGACCACTGGAAATAGACGCTGGAGAGCCACCACAGTCTGTTGGCCAGCGGTTGCTGATAGCTACCGTTGACGCTCCACTTGCGAAACTCCGCTTTCGGCACATCGCCGCGCTTGTCGTTATCATCCTCGGCCCCCAGCCAGGGCACACCCTGGGTGAAGATCGGGTTAAAGGTCGCCACGCCGGTGGCGATTTTTTGGGTGTGGTTAATGCCCAGTGAAAAGCTGGAGAGCTTGCGGCTGCTGGTGGCGAGCAGGACATCGTCGAGGTAGTTGTGGTTGATGCGATGGGTCAGCCCCACCGCGGCGCTGGTCTTGATATCGCCATTGCGGAACAGCACCCAGGAGCCGTTCAGCCGATGGGTTTCGTTGTCGCCGGTCGAGCGCCAGTGATAGCCGTTGTTATCAATGGTGCTGAGATAGTTGCTCCAGCTGTAGCTGTAATCGAGCAGGCCATAGCCATAAGGCATGCTGACGCCTGCGGCAAAGTTCTGCGCATCCTTACTGCTGGAAAAATCACTGCTGCGCCCGCCGCTGATAAACCATTTATCGGCGATCCCCAGCAGGTTGTTGCCGGTAAGCACCCCGCTGAGCTGGCCGGTGCCGGTGCTCTTTTGCCCGCTGTTATCAACGTTGAGCGAGCCGGTCAGCGGGAATTCCGGGGCGGCGGTCAGGTTAACGATGGAGTATCCCTGGCGGTCGCCGGGCAGGATCTCAATCTCGACCGGGGTCTGGCGAACCCGGTTCAGCTGCTCCATCCCCTGTTCGATATCGCGCAGGTTGAGAATTTTGCCTACTCGTCCCGGAAAAGCCATCTTCAGCGTGCGTTCCGGCACGCCCTCCAGCTGAATTTGCTGGAGCTTACCTTCCATCACCGCAATATGCAGCGTGCCGTGGTTCAAATCCTGCTCGGTCAGAAAGGCGCGGCTGGTGATATAGCCCCGGCTGATATACCAGTCGGAGACCGCGTGCGTCAGTGCGTTAAGGGCCGCCATATCGAGGCACTGGTTGCGCCAGGGGGCGGTAAGGCGGCTCGCGGCAACCTGCGGCATGATGGTGGCACCCTCGAGCACAACCTGCGAAATCATAAAACAGGGGCCGTCAGGGGGAGGAATTGCCGTTGAGGAAGGCGTCTTTGGGAGTACCGTGCTGCGTTCCAGATCGTCGCGCTGACGCTGGCTTTGATCCAGCAGCAACCGTTGCTGCTGCTGAACGGCACTACGGTCGGCTGGCGACAGGCGCGCCGCGTGACCGCTACCGAGCGGCCATAAGGTGATAGCGACAAAAAAACCGATAATCCTGGTGATCCTTACCTTCACTGCATTCCCCTGTCTTTCATCCGTTTCAGACCGGCGTACAAAAAAGGGGCAACCTATGTCAAAACGTAAATGTTGTAAACCTGCACATTCCGTTGCGGGGCTTTTTCAGATTTGTGCTCTTCTCAGGGAATTGTTCTTATGCGCAGCGATATGATTACCCGGTGCAAAATTAACGCATTCCCCCGTCGCGCCATTCATCAGACATGTGTATTATTCCCTGTTGTTTTCCTGACAACTATCCTTAACTCAAATACTTAAGCGCAAAAGCGAAAAGCATCATGAGCACACTGATCAAACGGCTGGAAATCATTAAAAATGCCATTGAGCTGGAAGATGACGACATCATCGAAAGCCAGTTGGCACGGTTAAAAAGCGAAGCCTTTGACGATGAGCTACTGGCAATCGTCGTGGCGCTTGAGCAGAAAAACTACACCGGGGCGATGGCGGCCATTACCCACTGGTTACAGAGCCAACGCGCCGTCACAACGTGGCGCGATCCGCAGCTGGCCGCCAGCAAGCTGGAGCTGAAGGCGCTGGAAGAGCGTCTGCGCGATCTGATCGACAGGCGTAACGCCCGCGTTCAGCAGCTGGATGAATTCAACGACCTCTACCTCACCCGTCTCGGCCCGCTGATGAGCCAAATCCTCGCCCTGCGCAAAACTCTGGCGGAGCTTAATCTGCGCCGTCAGCAGGCGGAGGCGCGCCGTCGGGAAGCGGACTACCGCCGCTGTCAGCAGTATGTCGCCCAGGCGGTGGAGGTGCTGACCACCCTGACCCGACACTGGCGCGATCTGCCCGCCGACTCGGTACAGGCCGCCACGGCGCGTAAGCATCTGCAGCAGCAAAGTAACCTGATCGCCAACCTGCTGGCCGAAGCCCAGGAGCTGGAAACGGGCTTAACCCGTGAAGAGGAGCCCGCCCGTCAGGCGCGGGACGAGGCCAACGACGAATACGAAAAATACCGCGAGCAGCAGCATGAGGCGGAGATCCGCCTGCGCAAGGGCAAAGAGCTGTCCGAAGAGGATCAGAACGAGTTAAAACGGCTCTGGCGCCAGGCGAGCAAGCTCTGTCACCCGGATCTGGTGGCGGACGATCTGAAGGAAGAGGCCAACGCCATGATGGTGCAGCTGAACCAGGCGAAGCAGCGTGGCGACGTGAAAGCGATCCGCTCTCTGGTGGCCCGTCTGCATCAGGGGCTGGAGCCGCTGATGGCCAGCGACAGGCTCAACGACCTGACCCGTATTCGCAAAAAGATGGCCCAGGTTCGGGAGCAGATCGACACCCTGTTGAGCGAGCTGGCGGAGCTGGAAAAGGAGGAGTCCTGGCTGCTGGTCTCCTCGCTGAGCAATATGGAAGCCTACTTTGCCCAGCAGGAGAGAGCTCTGCACGAGGTGCGCACCGCGCTCGAACATCAGGTCAGCGAAGCGCAGCTCGACGACGTGGCCTGATTATTTGGCGTGCCAGTATGCACTGGCACGCACCAGCTTCTGATCGATAGCATCGGTTTCAAACAGGCGGCTCAGGTTTTTCACCACCTTCCCTTCCCCGGTCAGCCAGATGAAGTAATCCTCTGCCGGCACGCTGAGCGTCGCCAGACGATCCGCGACCGCCTGCGCGTTATGCCCCACCACCCAGCTGATATTGAACTCGCTTAAGTGCGCCAGATAGTCCTGCCAGGCGGCATCGGCAACGGTCACCACGGCGTGAACTTCCGGGCGCACCGGCAGCGCGCGCAGGGCCTCGAGGCGACGACGCAGGGCGGGCATCCCCGACTCATCGCAGGCGTACAGCTGCCAGGCGTAATCTTCCGGCACCACCAGCGAACCGCGCGGGCCGCCGATGGAGAGGGTATCTCCCGGTTTTGCCTCCACCGCCCAGTTGCTTGCCACCCCGCCGTCGTGAATAAAGAAATCGAGCGCCAGCTCGTGACGGGCCGCGTCGTACAGCGGCGTGTAATCCCGCGCCTGCGGACGCACACCCTCACCCCACTCCACGCCTTCGTCCGTCACCACCGGAGGCACAAAAGTCGTGCCCTTTTCCGGGAAAAAGACTTTGGAGTGGTCGTCGAAGCCGCGGGAGCTAAAGCCTTCCAGCGCCTCGCCGCCTAACACGATGCGCTGAAAACCGGCGCTGACGCGCTCAACGCGGAGCACGTTCAGCTCGCGAAAGCGCAGGTCGTTACGGACACGTTGGGGGTAGCGGGTTGTGGTCATAATTTGCCTTCGTGAAAGTGAAATCGATATATCGGAAATGAAAGTTAAATGATAATGATTGCTAATAAGAAAAAATGCAAGATGTTTTAGATTGCATCTAAAACTAATTTAGATATAAATTAGATATATCAAATTAAAGGAAAATCCTATGCGACAGGCACATGAAGGCGGCGGACGCCGTCAGCGCTTTTTTGGTCACGGTGAGTTAAGGCTGGTGATTCTGGACCTTTTGACCCGCAATGCCAGCCACGGTTATGAGCTGATTAAAGACATTGAAAGCATGACCCAGGGAAACTACACCCCGAGCCCTGGCGTGATTTATCCGACGCTGGATTTCTTGCAGGATCAGGCATTTATCACCTTCAGCGAAGAAGAGAACGGGCGCAAACAGATTGCCATCACCGTCGCCGGGCAGCGCTGGCTGGATGAGAATCTGGAACAGCTTGAGAACATCCAGGCGCGCATCAAAGCACGCTGCGTAGGCTTCCAGCTGCGTAAAAACCCGCAGATGAAGCGGGCCCTCGACAATTTTAAAGCGGTACTGGATTTGAAGGTCAATCAGGAAGGATTGAGCGACGCGCAGCTTAAACAGATTATTGCGGTTATCGACCGCGCGTCGCTGGAGATCAATCAGCTGGATTAAGCGGTGGCGTCCCCGCGCACGCGGAACACTTTCACCAGATCTTTCAGGTTCATTGCCTGCTCGTTAAGAGATGAGGCCGCCGCAACAGACTCCTCCACCAGGGCGGAGTTCTGCTGAGTGGTGGCGTCAATCAGACCAATCGCGCTATTGATCTGCGAGATGCCTTCCGTCTGCTCATGGCTTGCCTGGCGGATCTCGCGCAGGATGCCGTCCATCTCCTCGACGTTGCCCACCATGCCGTTAATCAACCCGCTGGCTTTTTCCACCAGCGCCATCCCGTCCTGGGTCTGGCTGGTTGAGCTCTCAATCAGCTGGCGAATTTCACTGGCCGAGGTGGCGCTCTTCTGGGCCAGCTGGCGGACTTCTCCAGCCACCACCGCAAAGCCGCGACCGTGTTCGCCCGCACGCGCCGCCTCTACCGCCGCGTTCAGCGCCAGAATATTGGTCTGGAAGGCGATGGAGTCGATCAGGTTGATAATGTCCGACATCCGGTTGGAGGTCTCGTTAATCAGGCGCATTTTGCTGGTCACCTGCTTCATCATCTCGCCGTTGCTTTTCACCACTTTGGCCGCATCCGCGGAGAGATGAGTGGCTTCCCCGGTATGTGAAGCGGTGTTTTTCACCGTCGCGGTGATCTGCTCCATCGACGCTGCCGTCTGTTCCACGGAGCTGGCCTGCTCTTCCGTGCGCGCCGCCAGATCCTGGTTGCCCGCCACAATCTGCGCCGCCGCGGTGGAGATATTTTCCGAGCCGAACTGCACCTGCTGCACAATCTCCAGCAGACGGTTTTTCATCTCCATTAACGCCGTGAGCAGCTGGCCGGTTTCGTCTTTACCGTGCGACGCGATGCTGCCGGTGAGATCGCCATCGGCGATGGACCGGGCAAAATTAACCGCCTCGCCCAGCGGACGGGTAATCGAGCGCACGATGAACCAGCCCATCAGGCTGCCCACCGCCACGCTGAACAGGGTGATCAGGATCAGCAGCAGGCGATTGCTTCTGAAATCGCCATCCACCTCCGCGCCTGCACGTTGCATCTGTTTGTTCTGAATGGCAATCAGCTCCTGCACTTTGGCCTTATAGGCCTGCTGCAGGCTGAGGGTGTTGGTCATCATCTCCTGAATCGCCCCCGCCCGATCGTTGCTCTGCACCGCCTGCAGGATGCGATAGCGGGAGTCGAGATACTGCTGGCGTACCCCGCGGATATCGCTCAGCACCTGCTGGGAGGCCTTATCCTGCAAGGCCTTGTCCAGGTCGCCGAGGATGCCGGTGATACGCTCGCTGATCGCCTTCAGCTGCTGCTCTGACTTTTCCCTGTACGTGCCCTGATCGTCCAGCAACATGAGCTGCTGGGTGCTAATAAATTCCTGGAAGTTGTCAATTAACTGGTTGGCTTTTACCGTAGTGGGATAATCGCTGGAGATAATGGATTGCATCCCGTTATTTGCCCGGTTCAGGCTCAACAGAGATAAACTCGCACTTATCCCCATCAGGACGATAAAGAATCCAAACGCCAGAAATAATTTTGTGCCGATTTTTACGTCATGTAAGAACATATTTACTCCATCAAGGTGATTATTTCTCAGACGATCTGCGTTATCGGTAACTTCATCGCTAACTTTATGACTTTGATCGTTTTTATATTTCATAATCACGGCAATGGATAGGCGATAGCTATTAATTTCGCCTCATCGATCGTTACGTCACCACCGGAAGAGGTATTTTGACAGAGCGTATGGGAAAACTGACTTAGGCAGGAATAATTAACTGAGGCGGTTTATTTAGTTATTTAATATTACATTAACAGTAATAGATAAAAATAATCACAACTCACAAAGAATAAAGCCGTTCACTCTGTCAGGAGCAAACGGCTTTTTTGGAACCTTACTGACTCAATGGAGGACGGTGACGGCATCTTCCAGACGTTTCGCGCGGTGTTTCACCATCGCAGAGACCTGGGCGCTGGTTTCGACCAGCGCCGCGTTTTTCTGGGTAATGGAATCGAGTTCGGCGACCGCCCGGGTGAGCTCCGACAGCCCGGAGGCCTGTTCAGAAGTCGAGAGACTAATCTCGGCGATCAGCCGGGTGACGTTCTGTACCTTCTCGACGATGTCGTCCATCGTGCGTCCGGCGGCATGCACCTGCTCGGAACCCGACATCACTTTGCTGGCGCTGGCATCGATCAGCTTGCGGATATCGTTGGCGGCGCTGGCGCTGCGGCTGGCCAGATGGCGCACTTCCCCGGCCACCACCGCAAAGCCTTTCCCCTGCTCGCCCGCCCGGGCCGCTTCCACGGCCGCGTTCAGCGCCAGAATGTTGGTCTGGAAGGCGATATCATTAATCAGCTTGGTGATGGAGCCGATACGCTGGGTGCTGTCGGCAATTTCGTCCATGGTGTTCACCACGGTTTGCATCGCATGCCCGCCTTCGGTGGCGGCGTCGCTGGCGGCGATGGAGAGCTTATCGGCGTCCACCGCGGTGCGGGTGTTGTTCTGCACCGTCATCGCCAGCTGGTTCATGGTCTCTACGGTCTGCTTCACGTTCGACACCGTCTGGTGGGTGCGATCGTTGAGGTCGTCATTTCCTTTTGCCAGCTGGTCGCTGCCGTCACGCACGTTGACGACCTGGCTGGAGACGTCATTGATCAGCCAGCGGCACATCAGGCCGAGCTGCCCTATCGCGCGCAGGGTCAGCCCCAGCTCGTCGCTGCGGTTGAGATGCTCCACGCTGTTGCGTTCGCCCGTCGCCACCTTCAGCGCCTGACGCGCCACGTTCTCCACCGGACGCACGATCTGCTGCTCAAACAGCAGGGTTCCCAGCAGCATCACCAGCGCGCTGACGCCCAGCGCCGCCAGGCCAGCACCGGTGGCAAACAGGGTCCCTGCCAGCACCAGCCACAGCACGGCCATCACGCTGCGTACCCGCCAGCGCAGCGGCATCGCGGGCAGCTTGCCGGTCCAGCCTTTTGCCACCACCAGCCCTTTATGCACCCGCTTTTTACTGCGTCCTTCGTTGAGCGCCTTATAGAGAGGTTCGACGGCGGCAATCTCTTCCGGGGTGGCCTTCACGCGGATGGACATATAGCCGGTGGTCTGGCCGTTGCGCACCATCGGCACGGCATTCGCCCGTACCCAGTAGTGATCGCCGTTTTTACGCAGGTTCTTGACGATACCGCTCCAGGGTTCCCCCTGTTGCAGGGTGTACCACATGTCGGCAAAGGCGGCTTTTGGCATATCAGGGTGGCGAACGAGGTTGTGCGGCTGGCCCACCAGCTCGCCCAGAGAGTAACCGCTCACCTGGACAAAGGTGTCATTGGCCTGGGTAATGTAGCTGTGCAGATCGGTGGTGGACATGAGAGTGGTGTCATCTTTCAGTGGATATTCACACTGTGTGACAAATTTATGAGGCGACATAGGCATCCCTTGCAGGTTACTTGAATGTTATTTTTGTAGCGTAAAGATTTTTCGGCGTTAACGGTTTTATCTTTAGTTGTTAAACATGCTCTGGATCGCAAAACTGGACTAAACCGCATTTTTTGTATGCTTTTTTAATTCATTGAAATTAAATGGTTTCGTAACGAAATTACTCCTGAAGGAGGATCCGCTTTTCCCCCGGCAGAACCGAATCGCACTAAAACAGGGCGAATGCACTGCAAACGCGCATTCTGCTTTCTGAAAATACCGGGGCGCTGCCGCCGGAATCCCGTTTCGCATGATTAAATATTGTGTAACATTATTTTAACCTGGCGTTTATCCCGATTTTTGCCCCCTCACCGGATGTGGCGCAAAGCCTGCAATACTTAATCCAGTATCATGTGATACGCCATTCCCGGGAGCACATCTTGAACAGGTTACCTTCCAGCGCGTCGGCTCTTGCCTGTACCGCGCACGCATTGAATCTCATCGAGAAGCGAACGCTTGATCATGAGGAGATGAAACAACTTAACCGCGAGGTGATTGATTACTTTAAAGAGCATGTCAATCCTGGATTCCTGGAATACAGAAAATCTGTAACAGCAGGCGGGGATTACGGAGCCGTAGAGTGGCAGGCGGGAAGTCTCAATACGCTTGTCGACACCCAGGGACAGGAGTTTGTAGATTGCCTGGGTGGATTTGGTATTTTCAACGTGGGGCACCGTAATCCAGTAGTGGTTTCCGCCGTACAAAATCAGCTTGCGAAACAACCCCTTCATAGCCAGGAACTGCTGGATCCCCTGCGGGCGATGCTGGCAAAAACGCTGGCTGCGCTGACGCCAGGGAAACTGAAATACAGCTTCTTCTGTAACAGCGGCACGGAATCGGTCGAAGCGGCGATCAAACTCGCCAAAGCGTACCAGTCGCCGCGCGGGAAATTCACCTTTATTGCCACCAGCGGCGCCTTCCACGGCAAGTCATTAGGCGCCCTCTCTGCCACGGCGAAATCCACCTTCCGTAAGCCGTTTATGCCGCTGCTGCCGGGCTTCCGCCACGTGCCGTTTGGCGACATCAACGCCATGCGCTCCGCGCTGTCCGAATGCCGTAAAACCGGCGACGACGTGGCCGCAGTGATCCTCGAACCTATCCAGGGCGAAGGCGGGGTGATCCTACCGCCAGTGGGCTACCTGCCGGCGGTGCGTAAGCTGTGCGATGAGTTTGGCGCGCTGCTGATCCTGGATGAAGTCCAGACCGGGATGGGGCGTACCGGCAAGATGTTCGCCTGCGAGCACGAGAACGTGCAGCCGGACATCCTGTGTCTGGCCAAAGCGCTGGGCGGCGGCGTAATGCCGATTGGGGCCACCGTCGCCACCGAAGAGGTGTTCTCGGTGCTGTTCGACAATCCGTTCCTGCACACCACCACCTTTGGCGGCAACCCGCTGGCCTGTGCCGCGGCGCTGGCGACCATCAACGTGCTGCTGGAGCAGAACCTGCCCGCCCAGGCGGAGCAGAAAGGCGACATGCTGCTGGATGGCTTCCGCCAGCTGGGGCGTGAGTACCCGGACCTGGTACAGGATGCGCGCGGCAAAGGGATGCTGATGGCGATTGAGTTTGTTGATAACGAAACTGGCTACAGCTTCGCGAGTGAGATGTTCCGCCTGCGGGTGCTGGTGGCAGGCACGCTCAACAACTCGAAGACCATTCGCATTGAACCGCCGTTGACGCTGACCATTGAGCAGTGTGAGCTGGTGCTGAAAGCGGCCCGCAAGGCGCTGGCGGCGCTGCGGGTGAGCGTGACCGAAGCGTAAAAACCGCCGGGCGGCGCGATGCTTGCCCGTCCTACAACGACGTTGGTTTTTGTAGGCCGGGCAAGCGTAGCGCCCCCGGCATCTCACAATTTACCGGTGAAACTCCGCCACCGTCATGGTGAACCGCAGCACGCTCTCCCCTTCATTGGCATAGCTGTGCGCCGCGTCGGTTTTTGCCACCGCCGATGCCCCGGCCACCACCTGGGTGACGCTCTCCTCTACCTTCAGGGTTAATACCCCCGCCTCGACGTGGAGCAGTTCAAAGGTGCCTGCCGGATGGCCGGGCGAACTGAAGCTTTCGCCAGGCTGCATCTCCCAGCGCCAGAGTTCAATCATATCCGGGCCCGCGGTACCCGCCAGCAGCCGGGCGCTGCCGCCCTTCTCGCCGTGCCACAGCACCGGGATGGCGGCTTCCTCGATAATGTGTACCTGCGGCTCGCTGGCGACGTTGACGATATCCGCCACCGACACGCCCAGCGCCGCCGCCAGCTTGCAGAGGATGGCAATGCTGGGGTTGGCGGCCCCTTTTTCAATCTCCACCAGCATCCCTTTGCTGACGCTGGCCCGACGGGACAGCTCATCCAGCGACAGTTTTTTCTCTTTCCGCCAGGTGCGGATACGATTCGCCACCGCCAGGCTTACCTGGGTCACGTCTGCGCCCTGCGTAGTCATTATATTGACTTTATCAGTCATTGGTCATTACCATGGTCTAAAACAGTCGATACAGGATTATTTATGTCCCTTCTCACGCCGTCAATAGATCCGCGTCTTGCCGGGATCGCGCCGGGGTTCCGCGCGCTGAGCATCGTGGTCGAAGCCGCGCCTATTACCGCTCCCGAGGTGGCCTCTGCCGCGTTGGCTGAGGCCTGCCAGCAGATGTTGAACGATGATTTTGCCTGGGCCGGGGCCCATCTCGCTGCCTGGGATGAGGCGTTTAAGGCCTTCGGCGCGAAACCGAAACGTACCCCCTGCTCCGCCAGCGCCCTGCGCAAGCGGGTGCTGAAAGACGGCACGCTGCCGCCGCTCGATCCGGTGGTGGATATCTATAATGCGATCAGCATCCGCTACGCCATTCCGGTGGGCGGAGAGAATCTCGCCGCCTACACCGGGGCACCGCGACTGACGCTGGCCGACGGCAGCGAGCCGTTTGACACCGTCAAAGAGGGACAGCCGGGCGTGGAACATCCCGATGTGGGCGAGGTTATCTGGCGCGATGACGTGGGAGTGACCTGCCGACGCTGGAACTGGCGACAGGGAGTGCGCACCCGGCTGGACAGCCAGGCGCAGACCATGTGGTTTATTCTCGAAAGCCTGCCCGCCATGCCGCTCGCGGCGCTGGAAGCGGCCGGTGATGAGCTGGTCAGCAACCTACAGCGGCTGATGCCGGGGGCCACGGCGCGGGTTCAGCTGCTGGCGCTGGCCTGAACAACGCCGGGCGGCGCTGCGCTTGCCCGGCCTACAAAACCCCTACCGTTGTGGCCGTTGTAGGCCCGGTAAGCGCAGCGCCACCGGGCACCAGACCGCACAATGGCTACGCCGGCATCAACCCAACAAAACAGCGTTTTTTACGCGGCTCCGACATCAGGTCCTCAAGCTTCTCGACGCACGCCAGGTAGTGCGGGGTCTGCTTATGCGCCAGCACCGCCTCCTCATCCTTGTACGCCTCGTAGATAAAGAACCGGGTTTTCACCCGCGGATCCTGCAGCACGTCGAACCGCAGGTTGCCCGGCTCCTGGAGCGCCCCTTCATGGTGTAGTGGTCGAGTAATACTGGCCGCAATGTCACATAAGGACTGGCTGAGCCGCCAGCGGCAAAACAGGGAATCGAACGGGCTCATACACTGGAAAAATACCGGGGAAAACAGGCCGTTCAGGAACGACATCAGAAAGTCCTGTACTTCCGGCAGGTCAAGAAACTGAGTATCCGTGAAACGGCAGATGCGACAGGGTACAGCCCCTCGCAGATATGCCTCATTCAGGCACTGCACCGGCAATCAGAAACGGGTAATTTTGGTTAAGTTGTGATTATTGTATGATGCCAGTGAGTATAACCGCTTATATATTGAGGGATTAATGATGGCAAGAGCATTGGCCTGTCTTGGTGATAAAACGAGTTACGGAGAAATCATTTCAGCAACTGCGTCCTGGTTTGAAGGAAGTAAAGCAATAGCCCGGACCGGCGACAAGGCATCGTGCAGCAAATGTAACGGGTATTTTGAAATTCTGGCCTCCGCGCAGGACTGGGCAGAAGAAGGCAAAGCGTATGCGGCCACAGGTGACAGAGTGCTGTGCCGTTGCCCAGATCACTATGTGTACGGTTCAGCCACGCAGTCTACCAGCACAGGCACCGGCTCTCTGACCTCCCGCAATACTAGTCAGTCGCCTGTCCCGGCGCAGCAGGCACAGGATTCCGGTGCCCGTAACTGTATTCGCTTTCAGTGCACCGGTGACGATGGCCAGCTAATGGCTGGTTGCCGCTACACTCTGATGTTCCCGGACGGACGTTCTGAAGCTGGTGTTACCGATGAACACGGGCTTACCGGATGGCATTATGCTGAATCGGCAAACGATATCAGCCTGCATATTCTTACGGACTGAGGAAAACATGTATGTCTGACAACAGATGGAGCGGTGTACACGGTAAAAACTCCGGACTTGATGGCGATAAAACGTCAACAGGAGCAGTCTGCTATGCCGGAAGTCAGGGCTGGTCAGTAAACGGAAGGCGAAAGCTTTACGTGGGTGATAAAACGTCACCCTGCCCGAAATGCGGACAGCCAGGCGTGATTGCTTCAGGCGATCTCCGGCAGACAAACCCACAGGGACGGGCGGCTGCCGTCAATGGTTCGCCAGTACGCTGTGGGTGTGCGACCGGAACGAACTTCGTTATTGCGGCGGGAAATCCGTCAACGACCAAAATTGTCAGTGCACAGAGCCAGTCCGGGTAACAACCTTCTTCACGTAACACCCTTCGTTTTCAGTGTGCCGATGATGATAGCCGACTGATGGTGGATTGCCGGTATGTTCTGATGTTCCCGGACGGGCATACGGAAACGGGGAATACGGATAACCAGGGGATGACAGAGTGGCATTATGCTGAATCCGCTGAAAATATTAACCTGCATATATTAATGGATTAATTATGGCTGTTTACCATCTCAGTACCCGTATTAACTCTAATGTCCCGGCTGATTCTTTGCTGTATGACCTGTGTATTTACCGCATGGACTCCAGCAGGAATAAATCCCTCTTGGTGGATATGAAGCAACAGTCGTTTCTGGGCAATTATGAAACACAGAGTCACATGACCGGAAATATAAAAGAGTCACTCTCGACAATTTATATTATGGAAATGAAACTTTATCGAAAAACCATGTTGCATACGCACTGTGTAACACCTGTTCCGTTCACTAAAATGTACACGCTGGAAGAATTTTCGTCAGGCAAAGCCTGGTCTCCGGTGAAGCGGGAGAACCCCTGTTATTTTGAGTCAAAAGGGACAATGAAACCTGAGAGTCAGGGGGGCGCAACAAAGCTGATTAAAATCACCATCCCGGAACGTCAATTTATTGCAAAGGAATACCCCATTGGCAACCCCAGAGACCCTTTTGATAAAAATTTAATAGAACGTCAAATAGATGAAAGATTTAACGGATTTGATTTCCCTAATCAAATAGCAGCAAGTGTATGTGGACCTGCTGCATTTTTTTACTGTGTGCAAAAGGATCGCCCTGATGTGTATGCGCAAGCTGCCCGTGAACTTTGGCGGTACGGGAAAACTAAAATAGGTGACTTAATCATCTCACCTAGTGAAGGTTGCCGACACCCAACAGGTACATTTTATTTTGATGACGGCAGGCCGAAGATAGCCGGTACTGATTGGATGACACTAGCTGGACTCAGGGATTCAGAGAATACCGTACTGAACTTTGATGCTCTTGATTCTCCAGTTGCAGGCATCACAATGTGGCAAACAATGACGGAATGGTTTGAAAAGGCCGGTTATGAAATAGTTTTTAGTAATGTAGGGATCACTCAGGCAGGTGTTCAGGGAATCAGAGATTTAAATAAGTATGTAGAGCAAGGTTATAAAGTCGTGACATTAATAAATGATGGACTACTTGAAGGTAGTACAAATCCCACAACATTACCTACGCACTGGGTTGTATGGGATGGTTCTGTAACGCAAGGTGATAATGGATATGTTAGTTTGAAATTATTTTCTTGGGGGAACACAAGAAACTGGATAAAGCCTAAAAGAGCTCTGCAATTTTTCATTAACAGATTTTTTGGAGGAATGGTTTTTAAACCATTGAAATAAAAATGAGAAAAATATTTTTTATTTTATCTTTGCTTTTATTATCCGCCTGTTCGTTACAGGCAGAATTTACTCCAGAAGGAGAAACTCTTCATGACGCAACTGTTGGGGTACCCTATTATAACCAAATAAATATATTTGGTGGAATAGTTCTTTCTTATGATATTTATGGTAAGCAAGTCATTGCAGGAGATA
This sequence comes from Leclercia sp., assembly GCF_036780805.1. NCBI lineage: Bacteria > Pseudomonadati > Pseudomonadota > Gammaproteobacteria > Enterobacterales > Enterobacteriaceae > Leclercia > Leclercia sp. Next base: position 20,960 of record NZ_DAIQCE010000006.1, read on the forward strand.
TTTATCCAGATAATTTAGGTCTCCACCTACAGTATTGTGATGATAATGAATTCAATAATTGCATTCAGATTAGGGGGACACCAACAAAAGCAGGTATAGCTAAAGTACGAATACATGGCGGCTTAGGTGGCGGAATGCTTTCAAAATCAGGAGATTTCGACAAAACCTATACTATCACGATCAAAGATTCAGAAGGATCTTCTTAAGATCGTTTTAGAGAAGATCTTAGCATCGCTCATCAAGGTACGAGAATCCGCTCAGAGAGCGGTTTTCTCGCACCCGAGTGGTTAAGACGTACAATAATCTTCGATATCCAAACTGACCCCGAATTTGCGGCCTGGTGCCCGGTGGCGCCACCAGGCCGCACAATGGCTACGCCGGCATCAACCCAACAAAACAGCGTTTTTTACGCGGCTCCGACATCAGGTCCTCAAGCTTCTCGACGCACGCCAGGTAGTGCGGGGTCTGCTTATGCGCCAGCACCGCCTCCTCATCCTTGTACGCCTCGTAGATAAAGAACCGGGTTTTCACCCGCGGATCCTGCAGCACGTCGAACCGCAGGTTGCCCGGCTCCTGGAGCGCCCCTTCATGGTTGGCGCGAAACACGTCCAGAAACTCGTCCACCCTGTCCGGCTTGATGTTGATCTCCACTAACGTCACGTTCATTGCCCTTCTCCCTGTTTTTCCTCCTGCCAGAACTGGTACGCCTCGCGGGCGCTCATCTTCTCGTGTACCACCTTCTTCACCGCCTTCAGCATCGCCAGCGGCGCGCTGGACTGGAAGATATTACGTCCCATATCGACCCCCGACGCGCCCTGATCGATGGCGCGGAAGCACATCTCCAGCGCCTCGTGCTCCGGCAGCTTTTTGCCCCCGGCGATAACAATTGGCACCGGGCAGCTGGCGGTCACTTTCTCGAACCCCTCTTCCACAAAATAGGTTTTGACGAACTGCGCCCCCATCTCCGCGGCGATACGGCTGGCGAGTGAGAAATAGCGCGCGTCGCGGGCCATCTCCTTACCGACCCCGGTCACCGCCAGGGTCGGGATACCGTAGCGATTACCCGCATCCACCAGCTTGATGATGTTGTTGATCGACTGGTGCTCATACTCACTGCCGATATAGACCTGCGCCGCCACCGCGCAGACGTTGAGGCGCAGAGCATCCTCCATCGCCACCGCCACGCACTCGTTGGAGAGTTCGCCCAGCATCGAGTTGCCCCCGGAGGCGCGCAGCACCACCGGTTTGTTGGTGGCGGGCGGCACCTGGCTCCTGAGAATGCCGCGGGTACACATCAGCACGTCGGTTTCAGCGAACAGCGGCGCAATGGAGAGATCGATGCGCTCCAGCCCGGTGGTTGGCCCCTGAAAGTAGCCATGATCGAAGGCCAGCATCACCGTACGGTTGCTGGCGGGGTTGAAGATGCGCGCCAGACGCGACTGCATCCCCCAGTCCAGCGCCCCGCAGCCCTTCAGGGTGAAGGGCACGTTCTGCTGCGGTCGGTCGAGGCCAAAGTTCTTACCCTCTTTGATGTCGTCTAAATCAGCCATGTTCCCCCCTGTCAGAAGTCGTAGTTGTTGATGTTCTCTTTGGTGAACACCACCCGCTCCGGCAGCAGCACGATGCCATTGCCTTTCGCTTCATACTGATAGCCCTGGACACTGTTCGGCTCGACCTTCAGGGCCCCGATATCTTTCACATCCACGCTGTCGCCAACGTTAAGATCGCCTTTTTTCAGCAAACGATCGGCGACATTGACCGCAATTTTGCCCTGTTGCACCACATCCCACAGACCAAAGGCTTTCACCGTGCCGCGCTCCACGTACGGACGCATGACGTTCGGCGTACTGAAGCCGACAATCGCCACCCCTTCCCGCTTCAGGTTCTCCGCCGCCTGGGCTGCCGCTGGCAGGGCGTTGGCATCCGGGGCGATGATCGCATCCAGATCCGGGTACGCTTTTAAGATCCCCTCGGCGGTCTGCAGGGATTTGGTGGCATCGTTATAGCCAAACTGGGTGGTGACGATCTGCCACTGGGGATGATCTTTGGCGATTTTGGCCTTCGCCTCTTTCACCCACTGGTTCTGATCGGTGACGGTGGGGCTGGAATAGAAGAAAGCCACTTTAGCGGCCGGTTTGGTGACCTGCTTCGAGGCCATGTCCACCAGCAGGCCGCCCAGCTGTTCCGGGGTGCCCTGGTTGATGTAGATGCTGCGGCACTCCGGTTTGGTGTCGGAGTCCCAGGTCAGGACTTTTACCCCGCGCTGCATGGCGCGTTTCAGCGCCGGGCAGAGCCCATCCGGCGACACCGCCGAGACGATGATGGCGTTGTAGCCCTGGTTAACGAAGTTATTGATCAGCTGCACCTGCCCGGAGACGCTTGGCTCGGTCGGGCCATCGTAGGTGACCTCCGCCCCCAGGGCTTTACCCGCCTCTTTTGCGCCGTTACCGCCGCTGGTAAAGAAGCCCACCCCCACCAGTTTCGGGATAAACGCGATGCGATCCGCCGCCTGCGCCGTCGCCACGCTTAACGCTACGGCCAGCACCATCAGTTTTATTTTCATCATACGCTCCGGGTATTTTTTGTGAGAAGAGACCGCACCCATTCACGGTGCAAGCTCAGCGAACGCCCCATGACCACCACAACCAGCAGCGCCCCTGACAGCGCGCTCGACACCTGATTGGGGATGCCAACCATCTGTAACCCCTGTTGCAGATACCCCACCAGCAATGCCGCCAGCGCAGTACCCAGCACCGAACCTGAACCCCCGTAGATATTCGCCCCGCCGAGCACCGCCGCGGTCAGGGCGGGCATCAGCAGGTCGCGCCCCAGATCGGAACGCGCCGAGCCGAAATAGGAGACCATCACCAGGGCGGCAATCGCCGAAGCCACGCCCACCAGGCCATACAGCGCATAGGGCATGCCGTTAACCGACAGCGCCGCATAGCGCGCCGCGCGCGGGTTTTGCCCAATCAGAAACAGGTGACGACCAAAACGCCCGCGATGGACGATCAGCCAGAAGAAGAAGGTAATAAATGCGAACAGCACCAGCGGGATCGGCAGGCCTATTACCGTGAGGTTGGCGAAGGCGGTGAAGCTCTCCGGGAAGCCGCCAATCCCTTCGTAGCCGGTGGCCCCGGCCATCCCCGAGAGCAGCAGCGCCCCGCCGCCGTAGAGGTACAGCGTGCCGAGGGTGATCACCAGCGGGCTGATCCCGGTGTAGTGAATCAGCGCTGCGTTGAACAGGCCGCACAGCAGCCCGAGCAGCAGGGTGAGCGGAACCGCCGCCATCATCGGCACGCCGGACTGCATCATCACCCCCAGCGCGATGGCGCACAGGCCGATGGTCGAGCCCAGCGAGATGTCGATCCCGCCGCTGATAATCACTAACGTCAGCGGCAGCGCCACAATGCCGATGCAGATAAAATCGCTGGTGCTGAACAGCAGCATGTTGATGTCGAGCATCCGCGGGTTGAGGGTGCCAAACAGCAGGATCTCCAGCACCAGTAACAGCAGCAGCGCCCACTCCCAGTTAAGCTTCATTTACGCCACCTCTTTGTTGCGTTTGCGAAACGGGGTGACGTGCTTCCCCCCTTTGTTGCCCGGCTGGAAACGGCTGTACTTCAGCGCGCGCTGATGACGCGCCAGCGCCTGCCGCAGCCGTCCGTCGAGCACCAGCACCCCCAGCAGCACCAGGCCGGCGATAAAGTCATTCCACCAGGCCGGGAGGCGGAACAGCACCAGCACGGTGTCGATCTGGGTCAGGAAGAAGGCCCCGAGCAGCGCACCAATCAGAGTGCCGGTGCCGCCGAGCAGGGAGATGCCCCCCAGCACGCAGGCGGCGATGGCTTTCATCTCCAGCCCGCTGCCGGTCTGGTTCGGCACGAAACCGATCTGCGCGGCAAAGACGATCCCGGCGCAGGCCGCCAGCACGCCGTTGAGGGTGAAGGCCGCCATCCGCGTGCGGTTGACCGCAACCCCCAGCTGACGGGCAGCGGCGAGGTTATCCCCGACGGCGTAAAAATCCCGGCCAAAGGCGGTGCGCGACAGGATCCAGGCCTCGAGGGCGGCAATTACCAGCACCACTATCCCCAGCGGCGACACCCCGAGCGCCACCGGCTCCGAGAGCGATTTCAGGCTTACCGGCAGACCTTCAATCCACTTCCCGCCGGTCCAGAGCAGCATCGCTCCGCGCCACAGCCCCAGCGTGCCGAGGGTGGCGACAATCGCCGGAATGCGCAGCCCCACTACCAGCAGGCCGTTAAAGGCGCCCGCCAGCGCGCCGATGGACAGCGCAAACAGGATCGCCACCGGCAGGCCGTAGCCATTGTTCAGCGCCACCCCCACGGCAATGGCGCAGAGCCCGACAATCGAGCCGACCGACACGTCGATATTGCGGGTCAGCATCACCAGCCCCGCCCCGAGCGCCAGCAGGATCAGGATCTGCGCGCTGGCAAAGATCATCCCCAGGGTCTGCAGGCTGAGGTAGGCCGGGTTAAGCGCCACCAGCACCACAAACAGGGCAAGGATCGCCAGCAGGGCGCTGAGCTCGCGGTTTTTCAGCAGTGTTTTCATGCCTGTCCTCCGAAGGCCAGGGCCATCATCCGGTCAAGACTGACGGCGTGGCGCGGCAGTTCCCCGCTGAGCACCCCCTGATGCATCACCAGGACCCGATCCGCCAGACCCGGGAACTCGTCCATGTCGCTGGAGATCATCAGCACCGCCACGTTTTGCGCCGCCACGCTTTTGATCAGCTGATAGATATCGGCCCGGGCCGAGACGTCCACCCCGCGGGTCGGTTCATCGACGATCAGCAGCAGCGGATTGGCCTCCAGGCAGCGCGCCAGCAAAACCTTCTGCTGATTGCCACCCGACAGGGTGCGCACGGTCTGATCCGGGCCGTTGAGCTTGATCCCCAGCGCCCGGTGGTAGCGCTCCACCACCGCCGCCTCGCGCTTGCGCTGCTGCCAGAGTGACGGCTCATTCAACGCCACCGTGTTCCAGCGGACCGGCGCATCGAGGAACAGGCCGGACACCTGCCTGTCCTCCGGGAGATAAACCAGCCCTTTCTCCAGTCGGGCGCTGACCGGATCATTGTCGATCTGCTGGTTTTCGAGCCAGATCCTGCCGCCGCGCGGCGGGCGCAGACCGTAGAGCGTTTCGGCAAACTCGGTGCGCCCGGCCCCCACCAGCCCGGCCAGGCCGACGATCTCCCCGGCGTAGATCTCGAGGCTCAGATCGATAAACCCCTCCCCGGTCAGCGTCTCCACCCGCAGCACCGGAAAATCCTGGGCCTGGGTGCGGCGATTGCCCGGCAGGGCCAGCCACAGCTTTTGCGTGTCGCTCAGCCCCTGGTCGCGGCTGACCGGGGTCATCGCGGCGATCAGCGCGTTGTCATCAAAGTGCGCGGTTTCGCCGCTGAGGACGATCGCCCCGTCGCGCATCACCGAGACGTGGCTGGCGAGCTGGCGGATTTCAGGCAGCTTGTGGGAGATAAAGACGATGCCGACGCCCGTGGCCTGTAAGGCACGGATCTGGCGGAACAGGCGTTCGGTTTCGCCGGGCGTCAGCGAGGCGGTGGGCTCATCGAGGATCAGGATCTTCGCCTCGCGCATCAGCCCGCGCAGGATCTCCACCATCTGTTGATCCGCCACTTCCAGCGTACTGGCGGCGGCCTCTAAGTTGAGCTGGCACTGCAGCTGCTCGAGCTTATCGGCAAGACGCTGGTCGGAGGCCTGCCCACGCGGCAGACGGAAGAGGATGTTTTCCCGCACGCTGAGATTGGGAAACAGCATAGGCTCCTGGGGCACCAGATAAATACCGAGCTGGTGCGCCTGGCCCGGTTTCAGGCGAGCAAAAGGCTGCCCGGCGATAGAAAGTTCACCGCTGTCGGGCGTTTCGACGCCGGCGACGATCTTCATCAGGGTGGATTTCCCCGCGCCATTGCCGCCCATCAGGGCGTGAACCTGGCCCGCAAGCAGAGTGAAATCAATGTTTTTCAATACAGGAACGCCGGAGAACTGCTTCTGGATCCCGCGCGCCTCGATAAGTGCTGTCATTATCGCTCCGCCATTGAACAAATGATTTTTAAAATTAATAATGTTCAAAAGCGTAGACGGTGAACTATATTTACAACCGTGCAGGGATCACAGTTTTATGGATATGATCCCGATAAAGCAGAAACATTCCGGAATATCCGTTTTGCCGTGTGGCTCACACATTCAACCTGCGGCGAAGCGAACATATGATCTAAATTTTGATAAGAGTTCAAATATGGCTGAGAAACGCGTTGCGGAAGAGGGACGATTTGCCGGACTGGCGCTGACGGAAGAGGAACTGGTCGCGCGCGTGGCGTGGTGCTACTACCACGACGGACTGACGCAGAACGATATCGGCGAGCGGCTGGGCTTACCGCGGCTCAAGATTTCACGGCTGCTGGAGAAGGGTCGGCAGTCCGGGGTGATCCGGGTGCAGATCAACTCCCGCTACGAAGGTTGTCTGGCGCTGGAGACCGAGCTCCAGCAGCGCTTCGGCCTGAAGCTGGCCCGCGTGCTGCCTGCCCTGAACACCCCGCCGATGAGCGTGCGCCTGGGAATTGGCGCCGCGCAGTCGTTAATGGGCGTGCTGGAACCGGGCCAGCTGCTGGCGGTGGGATTTGGTGAAACTACCATGAGCTGCATTCAGCACTTAAGCGGCTTTATCAGCTCCCAGCAGGTGCGGCTGGTGACGCTCTCCGGCGGCGTCGGGCCTTATATGACCGGCATCGGCCAGCTGGATGCCGCGTGCAGCATCAGCATGATCCCCGCCCCGCTGCGGGTCTCATCGGCGGAAGTGGCCGGGATCTTAAAGCGGGAAACCAGCGTGCGGGATGTGATCCTTGCCGCCACCGCTGCCGACGTGGCGGTGGTCGGAATTGGTTCGGTGAACCAGCGCCGGGACGCCACCATACTGCGCTCCGGCTATATCAGCGAGGGCGAGCAGTTGATGTTTGCCCGTAAAGGCGCGGTGGGTGACATCCTGGGGTATTTCCTTAATGCCGCGGGGGAACGGGTAGAAGAGCTGGAGATCCACCGGGAGTTACTCGGCGTCACCCTCGATGAACTGGCGCAGCTGCCCACCATCGTCGGGGTCGCCGGAGGAGAAGAGAAAGCCGATGCGATTTATGCCGCACTGAACGGTCGCCGTATCAATGGCCTGGTGACGGAAGAGACGACAGCCCGCGCGGTGCTGGCTCTGGCCGGATAAGAGCAGCCCTGCGCCTGACACGAGGCAAGCTCATGAGTTACCTTTTAGCGTTAGATGCAGGGACGGGAAGCGTTCGCGCCGTTATTTTCGATTTACAGGGCAATCAGGTCGCCGTCGGCCAGGCGGAGTGGAAACACCTGAGCGTCGAGAACGTCCCCGGCTCGATGGAGTTCGATCTCGACACCAACTGGCGGCTGGCCTGCCAGTGTATTCACCAGGCGCTGGAGCGGGCGCACCTGAGCGCGGCGGATATCCAGTCCGTTGCCTGCTGCTCGATGCGCGAAGGGATTGTCCTCTACGACCGCAACGGCGAGGCTATCTGGGCCTGCGCCAACGTCGATGCCCGCGCCAGCCGTGAAGTGGCCGAGCTAAAAGAGATCCACGACTTCCGCTTTGAATCCGAAGTGTATGACGTCTCCGGCCAGACCCTGGCCCTGAGCGCCATGCCGCGCCTGCTGTGGCTGGCGCACCATCGCCCGGATATCTATCGCAAAGCGGCCACCATCACCATGATCAGCGACTGGCTGGCGGCAAAGCTCTCCGGCGAGCTGGCGGTTGACCCCTCCAACGCAGGCACCACCGGCATGCTGGATCTGTTCTCCCGCGACTGGCGACCGGCGCTGCTGGATATGGCCGGACTGCGCGCCGATATTCTCTCCCCGGTGAAAGAGACCGGCACAGTGCTGGGGGCGATCACCAAAGAGGCCGCGCAGCAGAGCGGCCTGCGGGAAGGCACCCCGGTGGTGATGGGCGGCGGCGACGTGCAGCTGGGCTGTCTGGGGCTGGGCGTGGTCCGCGCCGGGCAGACCGCGGTGCTGGGCGGCACCTTCTGGCAGCAGGTGGTCAACCTGCCGCAGGTGCGCACCGATCCGCAGATGAACATCCGCGTGAACCCGCACGTGATCCCCGGCATGGCCCAGGCGGAGTCGATCAGCTTCTTTACCGGGCTGACCATGCGCTGGTTCCGCGACGCCTTCTGCGCGGAAGAAAAACTGATTGCCGAGCGGATGGGGATGGACACCTACGCCCTGATGGAGGAGATGGCCAGCCGGGTACCGGCGGGCTCCCACGGGGTGATGCCGATCTTCTCCGACGCCATGCACTTCAAACAGTGGTATCACGCTGCGCCGTCGTTTATTAACCTCTCCATCGACCCGGAAAAATGCAACAAAGCCACGCTGTTCCGCGCCCTGGAGGAGAATGCGGCGATTGTCTCCGCCTGCAACCTGGCGCAGATATCGCAATTCTCCGGCGTCAATTTTGATGGCCTGGTATTTGCCGGCGGCGGCGCGAAAGGCGCGCTGTGGAGCCAGATCTTAAGCGACGTCACCGGCCTGCCGGTGCGGGTGCCGGAGGTGAAAGAGGCGACCGCGCTGGGTTGCGCCATTGCCGCCGGAACCGGCGCCGGGCTGTATGGCGATATGGCCGCCACGGGCGAGAAGCTGGTGAAGTGGAGCCGGGAGTTCACGCCAAACCCGGCGCACCGGGAGCTGTACGACGGCATGATGCAGAAATGGCAGGCGGTGTACGCCGACCAGCTGGGGCTGGTGGACAGCGGGCTGACGACGTCGATGTGGCAGGCACCGGGGCTGGTGCGGACACCCCCCTCACCCCGGCCCTCTCCCTGAGGGAGAGGGAGATTAAGTCCCCTCTCCCTCAGGGAGAGGGTTAGGGTGAGGGCAACAGGCCGCACCTAATCTTTGAATCCCATCACAATCACCGAATTCCCCTTTTCCCTTTTACTCCCCGCTGGCTAAATTAGTAACTCATCCGACCACATAACAATAATTTTACAATGGAAGCGTTTATGAGCCACTACCCGTCGCTGTTCGCCCCCCTTGATCTGGGGTTCACCACGCTCAAAAACCGTGTGTTAATGGGCTCGATGCATACCGGTCTGGAGGAGCGCCCGGACGGCGCGGAGCGGCTGGCGGCTTTTTACGCCGAGCGGGCCCGACACGGGGTAGCGCTGATTGTCACCGGCGGCGTGGCCCCTGCCCCTTCGGGCGTCGGGATGGAGGGTGGCGCGGTGCTGAACGATGTGGCACAGCTGCCCCATCACCGGGTCGTTACCGATGCAGTCCATCAGGAAGGTGGCAAAATCGCCCTGCAAATTCTGCATACCGGACGCTACAGCTATCAGCCGAACCTGGTGGCTCCGTCGGCGATCCAGGCCCCGATCAACCGCTTCAAGCCGCATGCCCTGACCCACGATGAGATCCTGATCCTGATCGATGACTTCGCCCGCTGCGCCGCTCTGGCCCGCGAGGCGGGTTACGACGGCGTGGAGGTGATGGGCTCTGAAGGCTATCTGATCAACGAGTTTCTTGCCGCGCGCACCAACCAGCGTGAGGACGAATGGGGCGGCGACTACGCCCGGCGGATGCGCTTTGCCGTCGAAGTGGTGCGCGCGGTGCGTGAACGCGCCGGGGCTGACTTTATTATTATTTTCCGCCTGTCGATGCTCGATCTGGTGGAAGGCGGCGGCACCTTCGACGAAACCGTCCAGCTGGCGCAGGCCATTGAAGCGGCAGGCGCGACCATCATTAACACCGGGATCGGCTGGCACGAGGCGCGGATCCCAACCATCGCCACCCCGGTGCCGCGCGCGGCGTTCAGCTGGGTAACGCGCCGGCTGAAAGGCAAGGTGTCGATCCCGCTGGTGACCACCAACCGCATTAACGATCCGCAGGTGGCGGACGATCTGCTGGCCAACGGCGATGCCGATATGGTGTCGATGGCGCGGCCTTTCCTCGCCGATGCGGAGATCCTCTCCAAGGCGCAAAGCGGTCGCGCGGATGAGATCAACACCTGTATCGGCTGCAACCAGGCCTGCCTGGATCAGATCTTCGTTGGCAAGGTCACCTCCTGCCTGGTCAACCCGCGCGCCTGCCATGAAACGAAAATGCCGGTGACGCCTGCGGTAAGCAAAAAACGGCTGGCGGTGGTGGGCGCAGGCCCGGCAGGGCTGGCGTTTGCGGTGAATGCCGCGTCGCGCGGGCACAGCGTGACGCTGTTTGATGCCGCAGCGGAGATCGGCGGGCAGTTTAATATCGCCAAACAGATCCCCGGCAAAGAGGAGTTTTACGAGACCCTGCGCTATTACGCGCGGATGATCGACCTCACCGGGGTCGATCTGCGGCTCAACCAGTGGGTGACCGCGCAGGATCTGATCGACTTTGACGAGACGATCCTCGCCAGCGGGATCGCCCCGCGCACGCCTGAGATCGACGGCATCGATCATCCGAAAGTGCTGAGCTATCTCGACGTGCTGCGCGACAAAAAACCGGTGGGCGATCGGGTGGCGATAATCGGCTGCGGCGGGATCGGTTTTGATACCGCCATGTACCTGAGCCAGGCGGGCGAGCCCACCAGCCAGAACATCGCGGAATTCTGCGAGGAGTGGGGGATCGACACCAGCCTGAACCAGGTGGGCGGCCTGCGACCGGAGGGGCCGCAGCTACCGAAAAGCCCTCGCCAGATCGTGATGCTGCAGCGTAAGGCCAGCAAACCGGGAGACGGGCTGGGAAAAACCACTGGCTGGATCCATCGCGCCACCCTGCTCTCGCGCGGCGTGAAGATGATCCCGGGGGTGAGTTATCAGAAAATCGATGACGAGGGGCTGCACGTGCTGATCGGCGGTGAACCGCAGCTGTTACCTGTCGATCATGTGATTTTATGTGCTGGTCAGGAGCCGAAACGCGATCTGGCGGATCCGCTGCGCGAAGCGGGCAAAAGGGTTCATTTGATTGGCGGATGTGACGTGGCGATGGAGCTGGATGCCCGGCGGGCGATTGCCCAGGGGACGACGTTGGCATTAGCGATTTGATTTTTTGCCCGGTGGCGCTGCGCTTACCGGGCCTACAAAACCGTAGGCCGGTGCAAGCGCAGCGCCGCCCGGCATAACAATCTTAACGACGGCGGCCCGTCTTAATCGCCTTCAACACCACGAACTTGTTGTTAGTCGCCACGGTGGTGCAGTTACCGAAAATCTTCTTCAGTTTGTGGAAGTAGTCCAGGTGACGGTTAGCCACGATGTACAGCTCACCGTTAATTTTCAGGCAGCGGCGCGCGTGGTGGAACATCTCCCAGGCGACATTATCCGTCAGGGCGTGCTTCTGGTGGAACGGCGGATTGCACAGCACCGCGTTAAAGCGGAACGGCTCCACGCCCGACAGCGCGTTGTTGATCATAAACTCGCAGCGATCCAGCGCTTCCGGCATGTTGGTTTCTACGTTCAGACGGCTCGACGCCACCGCCATTGGCGATTCGTCGCTGAACACCACGCTGGCCTCCGGGTTCTTCGCCAGCAGCGTCAGGCCGATCACCCCGTTCCCGCAGCCGAGATCAACGATCTCCCCTTCCAGGTTCTCCGGCAGGTGTTCCATAAAGAAGCGCGCGCCGATATCCAGCCCGGTACGTGAAAACACGTTAGCGTGGTTATGGATGGTCCAGTCGGTGCCTTCCAGCTTCCAGCTCAGGGTCTCTGGCGCGTCGGCCAGCTCGGGTGCCGTGAAAGTACAGTTGATCAGGCGCGCTTTTTTCCATGCCAGCGTCGTGGTGGTTGGCCCCAGCACTTTCTCGAACAGCTCGAGGGTGGAGGTGTGGATATCACGCACTTTGGCACCGGCAATAATACGTGTCTCTGGCGTCACGACTTTACGCAGCGCGCGCAGCTGCTGCTCCAGCAGCGCCATGGTTTTTGGCACTTTGATCAGCACCACGCCCGGCGCCTGCGGGTACTCCGCGGTGCTGTCGAGGAACTTAACGCTGCCTTCATCGAGCTCGTTGTGGCGCAGGTTCACGCGCGTCGCCAGCTCGCTTAAGTATGAGTCGCCGATGCTGTACGGCGTGTGTTCGACCAGCGCACAACCCAATGCGCCGAAAGCATCATTCAGGATCAGAACCGGGCCGCTAATTTCTGTCTCATCCAACTGCTGCAGCAGATATTCATCCGCCGCTTCCCACGCCTGAAGCGGGTTAACGTCGTCCGTTTCCGGGAAACGTTTTAAGTCGAGTGAACGGAAACCGTTGTCTAAGTGGCTCATCGGCCCTCCTGAGTGGTAAAATTTCGGCGTTATCCCTGAAAAGGGTGCGTGAGTATACCCGTTTTCAAATTATTTTGGGGTTTTGATGAACCAGCTGACATATCTCCAGGGCTATCCGGAGCATCTGCTTTCCCAGGTCCGTACATTAATTGCCGAGCAGAAGCTGGGCGCGGTGCTGGAAAAACGCTATCCCGGCACGCACGATTTCGCGACCGATAAAGCCCTCTGGCAGTATACGCAGGATCTGAAAAGCCGCTATCTGAAGAGCGCGCCGCCGATCAACAAGGTGATGTACGACAACAAGATTCACGTCCTGAAGAACGCCCTGGGTCTGCACACCGCCATCTCCCGCGTGCAGGGCGGCAAGCTGAAAGCCAAGGCCGAAATCCGCGTGGCCACCGTGTTCCGCAACGCGCCGGAGGCCTTCCTGCGGATGATCGTGGTGCACGAGCTGGCGCATCTGAAAGAGAAAGAGCACGACAAAGCGTTCTATTCCCTGTGTTGCCACATGGAGCCGCAGTACCACCAGCTGGAGTTTGATACCCGGCTATGGCTTACGCATTTATCGTTAAATAGTAATGCGGAATAGCGCACGCGAATTGTCATGATGACGTGCTACAGTGGCTAAAGGTTCCCCGCTACGGAGTACGTAAACGTTTATGATACGTTTCGCAGTCATTGGGACGAACTGGATCACGCGCCAGTTCGTCGATGCCGCCCATGAGACCGGCAAATATAAACTCACCGCAGTCTATTCCCGCAGCCTTGAACAGGCTCAGGCCTTTGCTAACGACTATCTTGTCGAGCATCTGTTTACCTCTCTGGAGGCGATGGCGCAAAGCGATGCCATTGATGCGGTCTATATTGCCAGCCCGAATTCACTGCATTTCCCGCAGACGACGCTGTTCCTCAGCCACAAAAAACATGTGATCTGCGAGAAGCCGCTGGCCTCCAATATTGAGGAGGTGGAAGCGGCCATTGCCCTTGCGCGGGAAAATCAGGTGGTGCTGTTCGAAGCGTTCAAAACCGCCAGCCTGCCGAATTTCCTGCTGCTGCAGCAGTCCTTGCCGAAAATCGGCAAAGTGCGCAAAGCCTTTATCAACTACTGTCAGTACTCATCGCGCTACCAGCGTTATCTCGATGGCGAGAACCCGAACACCTTTAATCCGGCATTTTCCAACGGCTCGATTATGGATATCGGCTTCTACTGCCTGGCTTCAGCGGTGGCGCTGTGGGGCGAGCCGCACCGGGTCCAGGCGACCGCCAGCCTGCTGGAGAGCGGTGTCGACGCTCACGGCCTGGTGGTGCTGGATTACGGCGATTTCAGCGTCACGCTGCAACACTCCAAGGTGAGCGACTCGGTGCTGCCGAGCGAGATCCAGGGCGAGAACGGCTCGCTGGTTGTCGAGAAGATCTCCGAGTGCCAGAAGCTGAGCTACGTGCCGCGCGGCGGCAAGGCGCAGGAGCTGACGCAGCCTCAGCATATCAACACTATGCTTTATGAGGCAGAGGTGTTTGCGCGTCTGGTCGAAACCCAGGAAGTGAACCATCCGGGCCTGGCGGTGAGCCGTACCACGGCGAAGCTGCAGACCGAGATCCGTCGTCAGACGGGGGTGGTGTTCCCGGCGGATGGCCTGAACGCCGAAGTTACCGCGTAAAGCTGTGTAATGAATTCGCGCAGGCCATTGACGAAATCAATGGCCTGACATATTTTGTTACCTGCAAAGGGGAGTAACTTCTTCGTCGGTGGATCGTCATTACGATGCGTTTAATACCGCATCCGGTCGCCGGGCAACGAAAAAGGAATGCGATTAACGTATTCCTTTCTTGTTGTAAGTGAGACCTTGCCGGAAGGCGAGGTCTATGCATAAAAAACGCAACGGCTATCGTCTTCTGACGTTAGCCGTTTTTGTTTTTTACGCGTAAGGAAAATAGTATGCATTCTGTCGGCACTCCAATGCTGTGGGGCGGATTCGCGGTAGTCGTGCTCATCATGCTGGCGATAGACCTCTTTTTACAGGGGCGTCGCGGCGCACATGGCATGACCATGAAACAGGCGGCCGCCTGGTCGCTGGTGTGGGTCACCCTCTCCCTGCTCTTCTGCGCCGCCTTCTGGTGGTATCTCTCCATTACGCAAGGCCGCGCGGTGGCCGATCCTCAGGCGCTGGCATTCCTGACGGGCTATCTGATTGAAAAAGCCCTGGCGGTGGATAACGTCTTCGTCTGGCTGATGCTGTTCAGCTATTTTGCCGTGCCTGCGGCGCTGCAGCGTCGGGTGCTGGTGTATGGCGTGCTGGGCGCGATTATCCTGCGTACCATCATGATCTTCGCCGGCAGCTGGCTGATCTCGCAGTTCGAATGGCTGCTCTATATCTTCGGCGCGTTCCTGCTCTTTACCGGGGTCAAAATGGCGCTGGCGAAAGAAGATGGCTCCGCGATAGGCGACCGTCCGCTGGTGAAGTGGATCCGTGGGCATCTGCGCATGACGGACAAGATCGAGACCGAGCACTTCTTCGTGCGTAAGAACGGCCTGCTGTTCGCCACCCCGCTGCTGCTGGTGCTGATCCTCGTGGAGCTGAGCGACGTGATCTTCGCGGTCGACAGTATTCCGGCGATCTTCGCGGTGACCACTGACCCGTTCATCGTGCTGACCTCAAACCTGTTTGCGATCCTCGGCCTGCGCGCCATGTACTTCCTGCTGGCGGGCGTGGCGGAGCGCTTCTCGATGCTGAAGTACGGTTTGTCGGTGATTCTGGTGTTTATCGGTATCAAGATGATGATCGTCGATTTCTACCACATCCCAATCGGCATCTCGCTGGGCGTGGTGTTTGGTATCCTGGTTCTGACCCTGATTATCAACGCCTGGGTGAATCACCAGCATGATAAGAAGGGGCAGATCCAGTAAAGGGTTTGTGCGGTTTGATGCCCTCACCCCGGCCCTCTCCCACAGGGAGAGGGTGCAAACACTAAAAACGGCAACCTTCGGTTGCCGTTTTACTTTTACCTCGAGCCACCCGACAAAAATGTAAATATGCAGTTAAAAAATATGACGTAGCACGTAAAACCCAGCATTTTACACTTCCCACGCATGGCGCTTTCAATATACTCAACCTTGCAAAACACACACCTCTAACCGGGATGATAAGTGCCTGAGAGCACCTCCGGGATGGAACGCAATTTCACTTAAGGAATTTTCTATGACCACACAATCTTCTGGTCTGCTCGCGCGTCTCTCGCGAGGCAGCCTCGTTAAACAAATCCTGGTGGGCCTGGTGCTGGGCATCGCCCTGGCGCTGATCTCTAAACCTGCCGCCGAAGCCACCGGCCTGCTCGGCACGTTGTTTGTCGGCGCATTGAAAGCCGTTGCGCCGGTGCTGGTATTAACCCTGGTCATGGCGTCTATCGCTAACCATCAGCAGGGGCAGAAAACCAATATCCGCCCTATTCTCTGGCTCTATTTATTCGGCACCTTCGCCGCTGCACTGACCGCCGTGGTCGTGAGCTTTATGTTCCCCTCCACGCTGCAACTGACCACCGGCGCGACCGATATTACGCCGCCTGCGGGCATTGTTGAGGTCATGCACGGCCTGCTGATGAGCATCGTTGCCAACCCGATTCATGCGCTGATTAATGCCAACTATATCGGCATCCTGGTGTGGGCCGTCGGCCTGGGCTTTGCCCTGCGCCACAGCAATGCCACCACCAAAAACCTGATCAACGATCTGTCGAATGCGGTGACCTTTATCGTGCAGGTGGTGATTCGTTTTGCGCCGGTCGGTATTTTCGGACTGGTGGCGTCGACGCTGGCCACCACCGGTTTTGGCGCGCTGTGGGGTTATGCCCAGCTGCTGCTGGTGCTGATTGGCTGTATGGCTGTGGTGGCGCTGGTGATCAACCCGCTGCTGGTGTTCCTGCAGATCCGTCGCAACCCGTATCCGCTGGTGCTGATGTGCCTGCGTGAAAGCGGCGTTACCGCCTTCTTCACCCGCAGCTCGGCTGCCAACATCCCGGTGAACATGGCATTGTGCGAGAAGCTGAATCTGGATCGTGATACTTACTCGGTGTCCATTCCGCTGGGTGCGACCGTCAATATGGCGGGTGCGGCGATCACCATCACTGTCCTGACCCTGGCCGCCGTATATACGCTGGGTATTCCCGTGGATCTGCCAACGGCGCTGCTGCTGAGCGTGGTTGCCGCCCTGTGTGCCTGTGGCGCATCCGGCGTGGCAGGCGGTTCTCTGCTGCTGATCCCGCTGGCCTGTAATATGTTCGGCATCCCGAATGAGATTGCCATGCAGGTGGTGGCGGTGGGCTTTATCATCGGCGTGCTGCAGGATTCCTGCGAAACGGCCATTAACTCCTCTACGGATGTGATGTTTACTGCCGCCGTGTGTCAGGCGGAAGACGCGCGTCTGGCAAAAAGCGCAGTTCGCGGATAAAAAAAGCCCGGTGGCGCTTACGCCTACCGGGCCTACAAGTTTGTGCGTAGGCCGGGCAAACGCAGTGCCGCCCGGCAATTACACTTACAGCGTCACACCACTCTTAAAGATCGCCAGCTCGCGGAAGTCGTTTTTCTCGTTGCAGGCCTGTTTGCCGTTGGCGATATCAACAATCACATCCACAAACTCCGTTAACAGCTGCGGCATCGCTTTGCCGTGGATCAGCTGACCGGCATCGAAATCGATCCAGTGCTTTTTCTTCGCCGCCAGCTCGCTGTTGGTGGCGATTTTCACCGTCGGGACAAAACCGCCGTACGGCGTGCCGCGACCGGTGCTGAACAGCACCATATGGCAGCCCGCACCCGCCAGGGCGCTGGTGGCTACGGCATCGTTGCCCGGGGCGCTTAACAGGTTCAGACCCGGAGTATTCAACCGCTCGCCGTAGCGCAGCACGTCCACCACCTGGCTGGCACCCGCTTTCTGGGTGCAGCCGAGAGATTTCTCTTCGAGGGTGGTGATCCCGCCCGCTTTGTTACCCGGAGAGGGGTTCTCGTAAATCGGCTGGTTGTGCGCGATAAAGTACTGTTTGAAGTCGTTGACCATGGTAACGGTCTTTTCAAAGGTCGCTTCGTCGCGGCAGTGGCTCATCAGAATACGTTCCGCGCCGAACATCTCCGGCACTTCGGTCAGCACGGTGGTGCCGCCGTTGCTGATGACGTAATCGGAGAACTGACCCAGCATCGGGTTGGCGGTAATACCGGACAGCCCATCAGAGCCGCCGCACTCCAGACCAAACTTCAGCTCGCTCAGCTTGCCCGCTTCACGTTTATCGTGACGCATCACCTCATACAGCTGGTGCAGATGCTCCAGCCCGGCTTCCACTTCGTCGTCCTGATGCTGGCAGACCATAAAGTGCACACGGGCCGGATCGAAATCGCCCAGCGTTTCGCGGAAGGCATCGACCTGGTTGTTCTCACAGCCGAGGCCGATCACCAGCACCGCCCCGGCGTTCGGGTGGCGCACCATGTTTTGCAGCATGGTGCGGGTGTTGATGTGATCGTCGCCCAGCTGGGAGCAGCCGTAGGTGTGGCTGAACAGGTGAACGCCGTCAGTCCCTTCTGCCTGATTGGTCTCTTTCAGGAACCGGCTCTGGATTTGACGGGCGATGCCGTTGACGCAGCCGACGGTCGGCAGGATCCACAGTTCATTGCGGATCCCCACCTCCCCGCTGGCGCGGCGGTAGATCTGGACGTCACGATCCGCCGCCTGGCTGGCCTCAGCCTGTAACTCAGGTTGATAGCTGTACTCATCCAGATCGCTCAGATTGGTGCGCGTATTGTGGGAGTGAATGAATTCACCCGCCGCGATATCCGCCAGCGCATGGCCGATAGGCAGACCGTATTTGACGACGTTCTCCCCTTTGGCAATGGGTTGCAGGGCAAATTTGTGCCCACGCGCCACGTCCTGGCGCAGCGTGACGGTCTGGTTATCAAACGTCACCTCCTGACCTTCGCTCAGGTCGGCCAGCGCGACCGCGACGTTGTCCAGCGAATGGATCTTGATGTATTGCATATCAACCTCAGACGGCCTTAGTTCAGTTCAATAGCGAAGTAGTCGCGCGCGTTGTTAAAGCAGATGTTTCTCACCATTTCGCCCAGCAGCTGGATGTCGGCCGGGGCTTCGCCCGCGGCAACCCAGCGGCCAATCATCTGGCACAGAATGCGGCGGAAATATTCATGACGCGTATAAGACAGGAAGCTGCGGCTGTCGGTCAGCATCCCCACGAAGCGGCTCAGCAGACCGAGCTGTGCCAACTGGGTCATCTGACGCTCCATCCCGTCTTTCTGGTCGTTGAACCACCAGCCGGAACCGAACTGCATCTTGCCTGGCATCCCTTCGCCCTGGAAGTTGCCGATCATGGTGCCCAGCACTTCGTTGTCGCGTGGGTTCAGGCAGTAGAGGATGGTTTTCGGCAGCAGATTCTCTTCGTTCTGTTTGCTCAGCAGTTTGGACAGCTCTTCCGCCAGCGGACGGTCATTGATGGAGTCGAAACCGACGTCAGCGCCCAGCAGTTTGAACTGGCGCAGGTTGTTATTGCGCAGCGCGCCGATGTGGTACTGCTGCACCCAGCCGCGACGGGCATATTCTGCCGCCAGCCAGACCAGTACCGCAGTTTTGAACTGCGCCACTTCGTGTTCTTTCAGGCTTTCACCGGCCAGACGACGGGCCAGAATGCTGTCCAGCTCGGCTTCGTTCGCTTCGGCAAACAGCACTACGTCCAGCGCATGGTCAGACACTTTACAGCCGTGAGCCGCGAAGTGATCCAGACGCTTCGCCAGCGCGGTCTGCAGATCGCCGAAACGGCGGATCTCGGTATCAGAAACTTCGCTCAGCTTCGCCATATAGTCGGCAAAGGTCGCCTGCTCAATGTTGAAGGCTTTATCCGGGCGCCAGCTTGGCAGCACTTTGACGTCAAACGAGGTGTCTTTTGCGACAACGGCGTGGTGCTCCAGAGAGTCAATCGGATCGTCGGTGGTGCCGACCATCTTGACGTTCATCTGCTTCATGATGCCGCGGGCAGAGAATTTGTCCTGCGCCAGCAGCTCGTTGCATTCGTTCCAGATCTCATCGGCGGTGGCCGGAGAGAGCAGCTTGCCGGTGATACCAAACGGACGACGCAGCTCCAGATGGGTCCAGTGGTACAGCGGGTTACCGATGGTGTGCGGCACGGTCGCGGCCCAGGCATCGAATTTTTCGCGGTCGGAGGCATCGCCGGTACAGAGGCGTTCTGCCACGCCGTTAGTGCGCATAGCGCGCCACTTGTAGTGGTCACCTTTCAGCCAGATGTCATACAGGTTTTTGAAGCGGTAATTTTCGGCAACCTGCTGCGGCGGAAGGTGGCAGTGGTAGTCGAAAATCGGCTGGTCTTTAGCGTAGTCGTGGTACAGGCGGCGGGCAAATTCGGTATCTAACAGAAAATCTTCAGTCATAAACGGGGTCATAATCGTCTTCCTCTTACGAGCTTACGAGTGCGTCAGAAAAGTATTGTTCAGATGCTGCAAAGTTATCACACCAATTTCCAGAGGCCGATGATTTTTTCGTGAGTTAGATCAATAAACGTCGACAAATAATCTACGCCCAAAGTGGTAAATACCGCTTAACCCCGCGCCAGCTCTGGCCTGACAGAGTGCAGACATTGTCCTTACAAAGATTGACACTTTTGTGATGTCACTCACCTTTTAAAGTTGTATGACAAGTTATCTTTTCGCCGTCGCAGATTATAAGCCGACGGAATGCGTTACCGGTGCCTCAGGCATCGGACTCAGCGGTAAGGATACCGACTTATGCACGTTTACTTATGGCAAGGTTCGGGCCGTTCCGGGAATCATCCCGGTAACGCCCTTCCGTTGATAAACATCTCACGCCTGGCGTAGGGATGCCCGTACTCCGGTGCGGCAATAACATAACGATGAGGTTTTACATGCGTAAAATTAAAGGGTTACGTTGGTACATGATCGCACTGGTGACGCTTGGCACCGTGCTGGGCTACCTGACGCGTAACACCATAGCGGCGGCTGCGCCGACGCTGATGGAAGAGCTGCACATCTCCACACAACAATATTCTTATATTATCGCGGCCTACTCCGCGGCTTATACCATCATGCAGCCGGTAGCAGGCTACGTGCTGGATATCCTGGGTACCAAGGTCGGCTACGCAGTGTTCGCCGTCACCTGGGCTATCTTCTGCGGCGCAACCGCGCTGGCAGGCAGCTGGGGCGGCCTGGCGCTGGCCCGTGGCGCAGTGGGTGCGGCGGAAGCAGCGATGATCCCCGCGGGTCTGAAAGCGGCATCCGAGTGGTTCCCGGCGAAAGAGCGCTCCATCGCGGTGGGCTACTTCAACGTGGGTTCCTCTATTGGCGCGATGATTGCACCGCCGCTGGTCGTCTGGGCTATCGTGATGCACAGCTGGCAGCTGGCGTTTATCCTCTCCGGCGTACTGAGCTTCGCGTGGGCCATGTCCTGGCTGATCTTCTACAAACACCCGCGCGATCAGAAGAAACTGTCTGATGAAGAACGCGAGTACATCATCGGCGGCCAGGAGTCTCAGCACCAGACCAACAACGGCAAGAAGATGTCTGTCCTGCAGATCCTGGGTACCCGTCAGTTCTGGGGTATCGCCCTTCCGCGCTTCCTGGCAGAACCGGCATGGGGTACGTTCAACGCCTGGATCCCGCTGTTCATGTTTAAAGTCTACGGCTTTAACCTGAAAGAGATCGCCATGTTCGCCTGGATGCCAATGCTGTTCGCTGACCTGGGCTGTATCGTCGGCGGCTACCTGCCACCGCTGTTCCAGCGCTGGTTTGGCGTGAACCTGATTGTCTCCCGTAAAATGGTGGTGACCATGGGTGCCCTGCTGATGATTGGCCCGGGGATGATCGGCCTGTTCACCAGCCCATACGTCGCTATCGGCCTGCTGTGTATCGGTGGTTTTGCTCACCAGTCTCTGTCCGGTGCGCTGATTACCCTCTCTTCTGACGTCTTCGGTCGTAACGAAGTGGCAACCGCCAACGGCCTGACCGGGATGGCTGCCTGGACCGCCAGCACTATGTTTGCTCTGGTTGTGGGTGCGCTGGCTGACACCATCGGCTTCAGCCCGCTGTTCGCGGTACTGGCTGTCTTCGACCTGATGGGGGCGGTGCTTATCTGGACGGTGCTGAAAAACAAATCCGCAGAGGAGTTGTTGAAAGAGTCCGTTGGCAGGCCGGCAACGCAAAGTTAGCGTTTAATGCCGGGTGGCGCTGCGCTTACCCGGCCTACACCACCCGGAGGCCCGCGCAAGCGAAGCGCCGCCGGGCATATAAAGGCCGCTCATGAGCGGCTTTTTTACGGGTCAAATCTGGAGAGAACAGGGTAAAAGTGGTATAACAAATCATTAGCCATACCCTGCCTGGAGCGCATATGGAAATCAACGAACCCCGCCGTCTTTATCAGCAACTTGCTGCCGAGCTAAAAGCTCGCATTGAGCAAGGCGTTTATCTGGTGGGTGACAAATTACCTGCCGAGCGTTTTATCGCTGATGAGAAGAGCGTAAGCCGCACCGTGGTTCGTGAAGCCATCATCATGCTGGAAGTGGAAGGCTATGTTGAAGTGCGCAAGGGTTCCGGCATTCATGTCATCTCCAGTTCGGCAAAACACTCCCCGGCTCCGGATGAAAACCTCGAATTTGCCAATTACGGTCCCTTTGAACTGCTCCAGGCCCGTCAGCTTATCGAAAGCAATATCGCCGAGTTCGCCGCGACCCAGGTCACCAAGCAGGACATCATGAAGCTGATGGAGATCCAGGATAACGCGCGTAAAGAAAAATGTTTCCGCGACTCCGAATGGGATCTGCAATTTCACGTCCAGGTGGCCCTCGCCACGCAAAATACCGCTCTGGCAGCAATCGTTGAAAAAATGTGGACTCAGCGCGTTCATAACCCGTACTGGAAAAAACTGCACGATCACATCGATTCCCGTACCGTGGATAACTGGTGCGACGATCATGACCAGATCCTTAAGGCCCTGATCCGTAAAGACCCGCACGCGGCAAAACTGGCGATGTGGCAGCATCTTGAGAACACCAAACAGATGCTATTCAATGAAACCAGCGACGACTTCGAA
Organism: Leclercia sp.; assembly: GCF_036780805.1. Classification (NCBI taxonomy): domain Bacteria; kingdom Pseudomonadati; phylum Pseudomonadota; class Gammaproteobacteria; order Enterobacterales; family Enterobacteriaceae; genus Leclercia; species Leclercia sp. The sequence goes on from NZ_DAIQCE010000006.1 coordinate 43,353, forward strand.
TTCAATGCCGACCGCTATCTTTTTGCGGAAAATCCGGTGGTTCACCTCGATAGCGCCGTCAGTCACGCGAAATAAGCCCCCTTTCCTCCGGCAGGCGCTTCGCTGCGCCTTCCGGCTCCGGTGGGTAAGCAAACCTCTAGAGTGTCAGCGTTTGTAAAAGGCCTCGCGTCTTCTCCCTGGGTTAAGCCAAAATCAATTCTGAATGATGCAAATACTGTGACGGATCCCATCAGGCTTTGTTACAATTAGATGCATTTAGCCGTTTAGCTTGTTAGTTAGTGCTTGCTTACTTTGCCACTTAACAGGGAACAGTTCTGGCCACACATTGTGTCCGCGAGCGATCATCATGAAATTATAAAAAATGTCGCCGTGCTGTTTGACCCGGTTGACAGGTGTGCCGTTAACCGTTTTTCAGGAACACTGAATGGAACTTTTGACCCAACTACTGAATGCCTTATGGGCTCAGGATTTCGAAACGCTGGCCAATCCTTCCATGATTGGCATGCTCTATTTTGTCCTGTTTATGATCCTGTTTCTTGAGAACGGTCTGCTGCCTGCCGCTTTCCTGCCCGGCGATAGCCTGCTGGTGCTGGTGGGCGTGCTCTGCGCAAAAGGGGCAATGCAATTCCCGCAAACCGTCCTGCTGCTGACCATTGCCGCCAGCCTTGGCTGTTGGGTGAGCTATATCCAGGGGCGATGGCTTGGCAACACGCGCATCGTGCAAAACTGGCTTTCTCATCTCCCGGCGCATTATCACCAGCGAGCGCACCACCTTTTCCATAAGCACGGGCTTTCTGCGCTGCTGGTGGGCCGCTTCATCGCCTTTGTCCGTACCCTGCTGCCAACCATTGCTGGCCTCTCCGGTCTCAGCAGCACCCGTTTTCAGTTCTTTAACTGGATGAGCGGCCTGCTGTGGGTACTGATCCTGACTACCCTCGGCTACCTGCTCGGCAAAACCCCGGTATTCCTGAAGTACGAAGACCAGCTGATGTCCTGCCTGATGCTGCTGCCCGTTGTGCTGCTGGTGTTTGGCCTGATTGGCTCGCTGGTGGTGTTGTGGAAGAAAAAACATGGAAGTCAGGGTTAAAGTGAAGAGCAATTCAACCCCGTCACTGCGTCGTCTCTCTTACGCCATGGTTGCGCTGATCATGTTCAGCGCCCTGCTGCTTGCCTGGACGGCGCTGCAAAAACAGGAATCAACGCTGGCTATCCGCTCCGTTAATCAGGGCACCAGCATGCCAGATGGCTTCTCCATCTGGCACCATCTGGATGCGAACGGCATTCAGTTTAAGAGCATTACGCCGCAGAACGACGTCCTGCTGATCACCTTCGACTCCAGCGTGCAGAGCGCCGCAGCGAAGAAGGTGCTCGACCGAAGTCTGCCGCACGGTTATATCATTGCCCAACAGGATGAAGACAATCAGGCGTCTGCCTGGCTGACGCGTCTGCGTGATACCTCGCGTCTGTTAGGCTAAATTTCCACTATTCTGAATCTTTTCACTCACTTTGGTGATATCACCGTTTACTTACTATGCTTAAGTACGCGGAGCACCTCCCACTCGTACTCCGCACAACTCTGGGAAATCGACATTCCCGTAGGTTATGTCGACAAACAATGGAAGGTTTTCATAATGAATTACCGCATCGCCCTGGGCCTCGCCCTTTTTTCTTTAAGCGCAGCATCATTCGCGTCTTCTCTGTGTCAGGAGAAGGAAAAGGACATCCAACGCGAGATCAGTTACGCTGAAAAGCATAACAATCAGAGTCGAATCAATGGGCTGCAGAAGGCCCTTAGCGAAGTTAAAGCTAACTGTTCAGACAGCAAGCTGCGTGCCGATCATCAGCGCAAGATTGCCGATCAGAAAGAGGAGATTGCTGAGCGCCGCCGGGATCTGGCGGAAGCAAAAGAGAAAGGCGATGCGGATAAGATTACTAAACGTGAGCACAAACTGCTGGAAGCGCAGAACGAGCTGAAAGCGCTTGAGTCTCGCGATTACTGAATTAATGGACATCTTAACAGGAGAGAATCATGTCAAAAGATACTACGTCAGACCATTTACGCGCTGAACTGAAGTCCCTGGCGGATACCCTGGAAGAGGTGCTGAGCTCCTCGAGCGATAAGTCGAAAGAAGAGTTGGGTAAACTGCGCCATAAAGCGGAGAAGGCCCTGCACGAGAGCCGTTACCGTCTGGGCGAAACCAGCGATGTGCTGGCGAAACAGACCCGTGAAGCCGCTGCGCGCGCCGATGAATACGTACGTGAAAATCCGTGGGCCGGGGTAGGTATCGGTGCTGCGGTTGGCGTCGTCATCGGCATGCTCCTGACGCGACGTTAATTATGGAAGATTCACGTCAACCACAAGGGCCCGCAAAAAACGTCCTCGGTATCGGACAGCGGATTTTGACCACCCTCGTCGGTATCGCGGAGACGCGTATTCGGCTGGCGGTGGTTGAACTGGAAGAAGAGAAAGCAAATATCTTCCAGCTGCTATTGATGCTGGGGTTGACCATGCTCTTCGCCGCTTTTGGCCTGATGAGCCTGATGGTATTAATTATCTGGGCAATCGATCCGCAGTATCGCCTCAACGCGATGATCGCTACGACCGCTGTACTGCTGCTCGCCGCCCTGATAGGGGGAATATGGACGATGCGCAAGGTGCGCCGCTCGACCCTGTTACCTCATACCCGTAAGGAACTGGCCAACGATCGGTCATTGCTGGAGGATGACAAAAAGTGAGCCGAAGCAGATCAGAACGTCAGCGAGAAAAGGCTTTTTTGCTGAGCCAGATCCAGCAGCAACGGATTGATCTGTCAGCGAGCAGCCGTGACTGGCTGGAGGTGACCCACGCTTACGATCGTGGCTGGAATGCCCTCCTGAACCTCCGCGCCTGGGCGCTGGTGGGAAGCAGCATTCTGGCGGTGCGGGCAGTCCGACATCCAAATATGCTGATCCGCTGGGCACGTCGCGGTTTCGGTATCTGGAGCGCGTGGAGGCTGGTTAAAACGACGCTTCATCAGCAGCAGTTACGTAAATACGACGCACGCTGACGTTACCCTCTGCCTCAACCGGTAAAGCGCCTTCTGGCGCTTTACTTTTTTGTGCCGTCCCGCCTTGCTCAATATCTTTGAAAAAGATTGACAGTTTTCCTTGCTAACATTCGCGATTCACCCCGTTTATGATTCTCTCCATCGACAGCGAGACCGCGGCATCCGCCCGATTTTGCACACTAAATAGTATTTACAGCCCAAGTGGTTCCCTGGAGAGTAAGATGAAAAAATTAGAAGATGTTGGTGTACTGGTTGCGCGTATCCTGATGCCAATCCTGTTTATTACCGCAGGCTGGGGCAAAATCGGGGGTTACGCCGGTACGCAACAGTATATGGAAGCGATGGGCGTGCCAGGGTTCCTGCTGCCGCTGACCATTCTGCTTGAGTTTGGTGGTGGTCTGGCCATTCTGTTCGGTTTCCTGACCCGCACCACGGCGCTGTTCACCGCAGGCTTCACCCTGCTGACCGCGTTTCTGTTCCACAGCAACTTTGCAGAAGGCGTGAACTCTCTGATGTTCATGAAAAACCTGACCATCGCAGGCGGTTTCCTGCTGCTGGCCATCACTGGCCCGGGTGCATACAGCATCGACCGCGTTCTGAATAAGAAGTGGTAAGCACGCTATACTGAATTAAAAAGCGAGGAGATATCTCCTCGCTTTTGCTATCTAAGGAGGAAAAGATGGGACAACTCGTAGACGGCGTCTGGCAGGATACCTGGTATGACACCAAATCCACCGGGGGACGCTTTAAGCGCTCCGCTTCTGCCTTCCGTAACTGGCTCACCGCCGACGGCGCGCCTGGCCCGAGCGGCGAAGGTGGCTTTGCGGCAGAAAAAGATCGTTATCACCTCTATGTCTCCCTTGCCTGCCCGTGGGCACACCGCACGCTGATCGTCCGCGCCCTGAAGGGGCTGGAGTCGCTGATCCCCGTCTCGGTGGTGCATCCGTTGATGCTGGAGAACGGCTGGACCTTCGGCAGCGATTTCCCAGCGGCCACCGGCGATTCACTCTATCACCACGATTTTCTCTACCAGCTCTACCTGCACGCCGATCCGCACTACACCGGCCGGGTCACCGTCCCGGTACTGTGGGACAAGAAAAATCAGACCATCGTCAGCAATGAATCGGCGGAGATCATCCGCATGCTGAACACCGCGTTTGATGCTCACGGCGCCCGGGCGGGCGATTATTATCCCCCAGCGCTGCGCGATAAGATTGATGACCTGAATAGCTGGATCTACGACAACGTCAATAACGGCGTCTATAAAGCCGGGTTTGCCACCAGCCAGGAAGCCTATGACGAAGCCGTGAACAACGTCTTTGCCTCGCTGGAGCGTCTGGAGCAGATCCTGGGCCAGCACCGCTACCTGACCGGCAACCAGCTGACCGAAGCCGATATTCGCCTGTGGACCACCCTGGTGCGCTTTGACCCGGTTTACGTGACCCACTTTAAGTGCGACAAACGTCGGATCAGCGATTATCTCAATCTGTACGGTTTCCTGCGCGACCTCTATCAGATGCCGGGAATTGCGGAGACGGTCGATTTTGACCACATCCGTAACCACTATTACCGCAGCCATAAAACCATCAATCCGACGGGCATTATCTCCATTGGCCCGTGGCAGGATCTGACTGAACCGCACGGCCGCGACGCTCGCTTCGACTAAGCCTCAGGGGCGCTTCTCTGGCGCCCTTTACCCCCCTTTTATTCCCGTCTATGCTTTATTTGAACCCTTAGAAAACAAATGATTAATTGCTACTGAGGCCACAACAAATGGACTGGTATCTGAAAGTACTGCGAAATTATATTGGGTTTAAAGGGCGCGCCCGCCGCAAAGAGTTCTGGATGTTTACCCTGGTGAACTTCATTCTGATTTGCGTGCTGGGGCTGATCGACAAAATGCTGGGCTGGGAGCGTGCTGGCGGCGAAGGGATTCTCACGACGGTGTATGGCCTGCTGGTGTTTCTGCCGGGTTGGGCGGTGCTGTTTCGCCGGCTGCATGATACCGATCGATCGGCCTGGTGGCTGCTGCTGGTGCTGATCCCGATACTCGGCTGGATAATTATCGTGATCTTCAACTGCCAGCGCGGAACGGTGGGTGAAAACCGTTTTGGGCCGGATCCCCTGCTAAACAACTGACAGATTGCCCGGCGGCGCTGCGCTTGCCGGGCATGCACATTACTTCTGGGTAAACAGCTTCTGGATCTCACGCAGACACCAGGATTTGGCTTCGCCCATGCTGTCACGACGCCACGCCATAATGATATCCACTTCGCTGGTGTACTCCGGGCTCACGACCCGCAGGCGTCCTTCGGCAATATCTTTCTCAACAAACGGATACGGCATGGTAGCCACGCCCAACCCGGCCAGCAGTGCCTGACGCTTATCTTCAAGGGTACTGACGGTGAGACGCGGTTGCTTATCCAGCAGCTGAACGGTTAACACCGGGCGTTCGCGGGCGGTGTCCGCCACCGCCACGCCGCGATATTTTACGCGGGTCACTTCCGACAGCGGTTCCGGCTCCTGATGGATCGGATGATCCGGGGCCGCGACGTAGACGTTCAACACTTTATAGAGCTTGCGGGAGTTGATCTCGGACGAGGAGCGAAAGTGCATGTCCGGCGCGATCACGATATCGGCCCGGCCCTGCTCCAGACGCTCCCACGCCCCGGCAAGCACCTCGGTGATGATCGACAGCTGGGTATTGGCTTTCTCCGCCAGGCGATCCACCAGCGGGTAGAGCGCCGTGGTGGGTACCAGAGCCTCGGTGACCAGCGTCAGGTGCGTTTCCCAGCCGCGGGCCAGCGCTTCGGCGTCGGTGGTCAGTTTATCCGCCGCTTCCAGCAGCACGCGGCCACGCTCCAGCAGCATTCGCCCAACGTTGGTGAATTTTGTTCGGTGACCGGAGCGGTCAAACAGCACCACATCCAGCTCTTCTTCCAGCTTCTGCATGGTGTAGCTCAGGGCTGATGGCACGCGCCCCAGTTCATCTGCTGCCGCAGCGAAGCTACCGCGTCGATCGATCGCGTCCATCACCCGCAGTGCTTCAAGCGTCAATGCTCTCTCTTTAGCCATGGCGTTCTCATTCAGGAAATTTGAACATACCGGGCAGAATATCTGGCTAACAATGCAGCGTCCATACCTTTACCATTGTTTTAGTGTAAAGAGAGGTCAGTTTTATGATTACGACAAGAACAGCTAAACAGTGCGGACAAGCCGATTTCGGTTGGCTGCAGGCCCGCTACACCTTTTCCTTTGGACACTACTTTGACCCGAAACTGCTGGGCTATGCCTCTTTGCGCGTCCTGAACCAGGAGGTACTCGCACCCGGGGCCTCGTTCCAGCCGCGTACCTATCCGAAAGTGGATATCCTGAACCTGATTCTTGAAGGCGAAGCAGAGTACCGTGACAGCGAGGGCAACCATGTCCAGGCGAAAGCCGGTGAAGCATTGCTGATAGCCACGCAGCCAGGCATTAGCTATAGCGAGCATAACCTCAGCAAAGATAAGACGCTGACGCGGATGCAGCTGTGGCTGGACGCCTGCCCGGAGCGTGAAAATCCACCGCTCCAGAAGATCGATCTGCAGGAGGGTAAGCAGCAGCTGCTGGCCTCGCCCGATGGCAGCGCAGGGAGCCTGCAGCTACGCCAGCAGGTTTGGCTGCATCATATCGAGCTGAATAAAGGGGAACGCCTGAGTTTTCAGCTGCACGGTCCGCGCGCCTATCTGCAATCCATTCATGGTACGGTGCATGCGTTAACCCCAGCTGAAGAGCGGGAAGCATTGACCTGCGGGGATGGGGCATTTATTCGCGACGAGGCGAACATCACCCTGGTGGCCGATACGCCGCTGCGGGCGCTGCTGATTGATTTGCCGATCTGAATCGGTGCTGCCGGGTTGGCGTACGCTTACCCGGCAAACCATTAATACCTTACTCGCTCATCGCCTGAGCGATTTGTGAGCGGACCTCGGCACGCTGTTCCGGGGTCAGAACCTGGCTCACATCGAAGTAATATTTCACGCGATAGTAACGCGCCTGCTCTTCAATATGGCTGAACGCCGCCAGCTGCTCTTTGACCGCTTTTTCATCCCACTTGCCTGACTGAATGACGTTAATCAGGGTGCCATTTTTTACGTTGTTCGTTGGGATCTTAGCGACGTTATCTTCCAGCTGCGTGTGCAGCGCTTTGATCTTCGCGGTCTGCTCACTGCTGAGTTTCAACTGCTGTACGATCGGATCCTGGGTCGGCGCTGGCGCGGTGGCGACCTCTGCCGCCTGCGCAACACCCATCACACCCGTCAGGGCTGCCGTCATCAGCGCGATACGGAAAATCTTTTTCATCTCACAATCCTTAATTATCTGTCAGGGAAGAACCCCGGGAGTATTTTTCAATTACGGATGTCGATCTGTGATGAAGTATATAAACAATTTTGTATGTAAAAGTCGGCAGAGGTGCTGAAAGCAAAAACCCCGCCGAAGCGGGGTTTTTGTTTAAAAGAAGGTGAAGCTGACCGATAAGCCGGGTTCTGTCGTTGAACAGTCATTCATCTAGGCCAGCAATCGCTCACTGGCTCAAGCAGCCTACCCGGGTTCAGTACGGGCCGTACCATGTGAACCCCTATTTGGCCTTGCTCCGGGTGGAGTTTACCGTGCCACGGACTGTTACCAGCCGCGCGGTGCGCTCTTACCGCACCCTTTCACCCTTACCTGATCCCACTTGCGTGGGCCATCGGCGGTTTGCTCTCTGTTGCACTGGTCGTGGGTTTCCCCCCCAGGCGTTACCTGGCACCCTGCCCTATGGAGCCCGGACTTTCCTCCCCTCCGCCCGTCTCCCCCGAAAGGGACGACGACGAAGCGGCGACTGTCTGGTCAGCTTCGGCGCGCAGTATAGAGGGTTTGCGCCCCGCTGTCACCCTTCGGTGAGCATCCCGACCCGCAGGGTGGCGGCAATATTGCGCGAAGCGCGATAAATATTGTCAAACGCGCCGCGGAACGCCTCTTCCAGAGTGCTGATGCTGGTCAGGACGCTGAATACCGCGTCGATACCGTACTGATGCACAATGCCGACGTCGTTGGTCAGGCTGCCAGCAATGCCGATCACCGGCTTATGGTACTTGCTGGCAACGCGCGCCACGCCCACCGGCACTTTGCCGTGAATACTTTGACTGTCCAGACGCCCTTCACCCGTCACCACCCAGGTGCAGTCATGAATATGCTCTTCGAGGTTCAACGCCTGGGTGACGATTTCGATGCCGCTTTTCAGCTCCGCGCCGAGGAACGCCATCAGCGCAGCGCCCATGCCGCCGGCTGCGCCTGCGCCAGGGACATTTTTGACATCAATACGCAGCGCGGTATTAATCACATCAGCGTAGTGGGAAAGATTGTTGTCGAGCTCGACGATGTTGGCTTCCGTGGCCCCTTTCTGCGGCCCGAAGATGCGGGATGCGCCCTGCTCGCCGATCAGCGGATTGCTCACATCACAGGCCACCCGGATCGCGCAGTGTTTCAGGCGCGGATCGAGCGCCGAAATATCAATATTGTTGAGCGCCATCAGGCTGCCGCCGCCGTGGCCGATTTCGGTACCGTTGGCATCGGTCAGTTTTGCGCCCAGCGCCTGCACCATCCCGGCACCGCCGTCGTTGGTGGCGCTGCCGCCGATCCCGATAATGATATTGCGCGCGCCTTTATCGAGTGCCGCGAGGATCAGCTCGCCTGTGCCGCGGGAGGTAGTAATCAACGGGTTGCGCTGGGCAGGAGGCACCAGCACCAGTCCGCTTGCCGCGGCCATCTCAATGAACGCCGTCACGCCATCGCCGGAGATCCCCCAGCAGGCGTTAACGCTTTCGCCCAGTGGGCCCGTCACCACCGCGTGCTGCATCGTGCCATTGGTGGCGGCAATCATCGCTTCAACCGTTCCTTCCCCGCCATCCGCCACGGGAACCGAAACATACTCTGCATCGGGAAAGATCTCCCGAAAGCCTTTTTCTATCGCCTGCGCTACCTCGGTGGCAGACAGGCTTTCTTTGTAAGAGTCAGGGGCGATTACGATTTTCATAGTTATAGCCTGTTACCGCTTAAGGCAAAAATAGCGGGCGCGTTTCCGCGCCCGTCTTTGTTAGCGAGAGACTTCCACTTTCGCCAGTTTTTCGTAATAGCAGGCGATGGCGCTGTGGTCGGCCGTTCCCAGCCCGTCGGCACGCAGGGCCTGCATCATCTCCATTACCGCCGCGGTCAGCGGCAGCTGGGCACCTACGCCGTGGGAGGTATCCAGGGCATTGGCCAGATCCTTGATGTGCAGATCGATACGGAAGCCAGGCTTGAAGTTACGATCCATCACCATTGGCGCTTTGGCATCCAGCACGGTGCTGCCCGCCAGGCCGCCGCGGATCGCCTGATACACCAGGTCCGGGTTAACGCCCGCTTTGGTCGCCAGGGTCAGGGCTTCGGACATCGCCGCGATGTTCAGGGCCACAATCACCTGGTTTGCCAGCTTGGTGACGTTACCCGCGCCAATCTCACCGGTATGCACCACGGAGCCGGCCATCGCTTTCAGCAGATCGTAATATTTGTCGAAAATCGCCTTGTCGCCGCCCACCATCACAGAGAGGGTGCCGTCGATGGCTTTTGGCTCGCCGCCGCTTACTGGCGCATCCAGCATGTCGATGCCTTTTGCTTTCAGCGCTTCGCTGATTTCACGGCTGGCCAGCGGAGCGATAGAGCTCATGTCGATCAGCACGGTGCCAGGTTTAGCCCCTTCAATAATGCCGCCTTCGCCCAGCGCCACCTCTTTCACGTGCGGGGAGTTTGGCAGCATGGTGATGATCACATCGCACTGCTCAGCAATCGCCTTTGCCGTGGCAGCGGTTTCTGCGCCTGCGGCAATCACTTCGGCAATGGCTTCCGGGTTACGGTCTGCAACCACCAGTGAGTAACCTGCTTTGATGAGGTTTTTACTCATTGGTTTACCCATGATACCCAGGCCAATAAAACCAACTTTCAGTGTCATAACGTTTCTCTCTCTCAGGGGTGGTTATTTCTTAAAGGAATCCGCTAACTTCTGCGTTGCGGAGCGGAACACGCCGAGGTCGCTACCGACCGCCACAAAGGTCGCACCCCACTCCAGATAACGGCGGGCATCGGCTTCTACCGGTGCCAGGATGCCGCAAGGCTTGCCGTGCGCTTTGGCGCGGGCAAAGATGTGCTGAATGGCGCGCTGAACTTCAGGGTGATTCGCATTACCCAGATGACCGAAGGCGGCCGCCAGATCGCTTGGGCCGACGAAGATGCCGTCCACGCCGTCAGTGGCGGCGATGGCATCGACGTTATCCACGCCCTGCTGGCTCTCAATCTGGACCAGGATGGTGATGTTTTTGTTCGACTGGGCGAAGTAGTCCGGCACGGTGCCAAACATATTGGCGCGATGGGAAACCGACACGCCGCGAATGCCTTCTGGCGGATAGCGGGTGGAGGCCACCGCCTGCACCGCCTCTTCGACGTTTTCCACAAACGGGATCAGGAAGTTGTAGAAGCCGATATCCAGCAGGCGCTTGATGATCACCGGCTCATTAGTCGGAACACGCACCACCGGCGCGCTGTGGCTGCCTTTCAGCGCCATCAGCTGCGGGATAAAGGTAGTGATGTCGTTCGGCGCATGTTCACCGTCCAGTACCAGCCAGTCAAAACCTGCCAGCCCCAACACTTCTGTACTGATTGGGCTTGCCAGTGCAGACCAGCAGCCGATCTGAATCTGATGTGCCGCGAGGGCCGCTTTAAATTTGTTCGGGAAAATATCGTTACTCATCGCTTATACCTTTGCTTATTTCTGCAATTCCATACGTTTGATGTCACCCACTACGAACAGGTAGCAGAACATCGCCATCAGCGCGGAACACCCTACAAACAACAGCGCCGCGTTGAACGAATGCAGTTCACTGACCAGATAGCCAATCACCAGCGGAGTGACGATTGACGCTACGTTGCCAAAGACGTTAAACACACCACCACACAGCCCAACAATCTCTTTTGGTGCGGTATCGGAAATCACCGGCCAGCCCAGGGCACCAAACCCTTTACCGAAGAAAGCCAGCGCCATCAAAGCCACCACCAGCGCGGTGTTGTTGGTGTAGTTGCACAGAATGATTGAGGAGGCCAACAGCATGCCCAGCACAATCGGCAGCTTACGCGCCACGGTAATCGACTTGCCTTTCTTAATCAGATGATCTGAGAACACCCCGCCCAGCACGCCACCGGCAAAGCCGCACAGCGCCGGAATAGAAGCCACCAGACCGACTTTCAGAATCGACATCCCCTTCTCCTGCACCAGATAAATCGGGAACCAGGTGAGGAAGAACCAGGTGATGGTGTTGATAAAGTATTGCCCGAAAAATACGCCCAGCATCATGCGGTTGGACAATAACTGTTTGATGTAATGCAGCTTCGGACCGCTGGCCGCTTTGTCGCCCGGCTTTTTATGGTCCATGTCGACCACTGCGCCGCCGTCCTTAATGAACTTCAGCTCTTCGGCAGTCATGCGTGGATGATCGGTTGGGTTATGAATCAGCTTCACCCACAGGCCGGTCAGCACAAAGCCGATAACGCCCATCACGGTAAAGACATGTTCCCAGCCCCAGGCGAAGGTCAGCCAGCCGAGCAGCGGAGAGAAGAGCGCCAGCGAGAAATATTGCGCCGAGTTAAAGATCGCCGAAGCCGTGCCGCGCTCTTTGGTCGGGAACCAGGCCGCCACGATACGGGCGTTGGCCGGGAAGGACGGTGCCTCCGAGAAGCCGAGCATAAAGCGCATAAAGAACATCGACACGCCCGCCCAGGCCAGCGGGAAGAAATCGACAAACCCCTGCATAAAGGTGAACAGCGACCAGAAGAACAGGCTGTACGTATAGACCTTTTTCGAGCCGAACTTATCCAGCAGCCAGCCGCCGGGGATCTGCATCAGCAGGTAGGCCCAGCCGAAGGCGGAGAAGATGTAGCCCATCGACACAGCGCTTAACTGCAGCTCTTTGGCGACTTCCGTACCGGCAATAGAGAGCGTAGCGCGGTCGGCATAATTGACTGCGGTAACAATAAATATTATTAACAATATTAAATAACGGGTAGGGGCAACCTTTTTTGTTTCAACGGTAGTATCCAGCAACATTTTTATTTCCTCTGGTACATCAATGAAATTATTTTTATTGTTTTAAGAAAGAGGCATTCCTGATTATTTCAGTAATGGCAGGCAAATGCGGATAATTAATCCGATACCATGAATCGTTAATGAGTATAATCAACCACCCTGAGAGGTGCATTGTGTAACCGCTCAATTATGAATATCCATATGAATAATATTTTGAGCAAATGCACAACCGCCTGGGCGCTGATGCACAGATTTCACGATTGCCCCCCTTATGCGCAGGCTCAGGTCAAAAATGAGTGATCGCGATCACGTTTTTAATTCCACGCGCCTGACATTCTTTATTCCACTGAGCAGAGTCTTTATTTCCGATAACAAGAAAATACAGTTACTCTTTTACGAATTAATTATCCCCCACTCGCTGGAGAATACTGGACAATGGCCGACATCGAAATTCGACAAACGTCGCCGGGCGCGTTTTATATTAAGGTGCACGACACCGATAACGTGGCGATTATTGTTAACGATCAGGGGTTAAAAGCCGGAACGCGTTTCCCGGATGGGCTCGAACTGATCGAGCATATTCCACAGGGTCATAAAGTGGCGCTGGTTGATATCCCGGCGCAGGGCGAAATCGTGCGTTATGGCGAAGTCATTGGCTATGCCGTGCGGGCGATCCCGCAGGGCAGCTGGATTGACGAGTCGCTGGTGGCCCTGCCGGAAGCACCGCCGCTGAATACCCTGCCGCTGGCGACCCGCGTCCCGGAACCGCTACCAGCGCTGGAAGGCTACACCTTCGAAGGCTTCCGCAATCCGGACGGCAGCGTCGGCACCAAAAACCTGCTCGGCATCAGCACCAGCGTGCACTGCGTGGCGGGGGTAGTCGACTTCGTCGTGAAGATCATCGAGCGCGACCTGCTGCCAAAATATCCGAACGTCGACGGCGTGGTGGGTCTGAACCACCTGTACGGCTGCGGCGTGGCAATCAACGCCCCGGCGGCGATTGTGCCGATCCGTACCATCCACAATATCGCGCTGAACCCGAACTTCGGCGGCGAAGTGATGGTGGTGGGCCTTGGCTGCGAAAAACTGGTACCAGAGAAATTGTTACAGGGTACCGAAGATACCCAGGCTATCCCAGTGGATAGCGCCAGCATCGTGCGTTTGCAGGATGAACAGCACGTCGGCTTCCGTTCCATGGTCGATGACATTCTGCAGGTTGCAGAGCGCCATCTGGCAAAACTGAACCAGCGCAAGCGTGAAACCTGCCCGGCCTCTGAGCTGGTAGTGGGAATGCAGTGCGGCGGCAGCGACGCCTTCTCCGGCGTGACCGCTAACCCGGCGGTGGGTTATGCCTCGGATCTGCTGGTGCGCTGCGGCGCCACGGTGATGTTCTCCGAAGTGACCGAAGTGCGTGATGCGATCCACCTGCTCACCCCGCGCGCCATCAACGAAGAGGTGGGCAAACGCCTGCTGGAAGAGATGGCCTGGTACGATAACTATCTCGATATGGGCAAGACCGACCGCAGCGCTAACCCGTCTCCGGGCAATAAGAAAGGCGGTCTGGCGAACGTGGTGGAAAAAGCCCTCGGCTCTATCGCCAAATCGGGCAAGAGCGCCATTGTCGAGGTGCTCTCCCCAGGGCAGCGTCCAACCAAACGCGGCCTGATCTATGCCGCCACGCCGGCCAGCGATTTCGTCTGCGGCACCCAGCAGGTGGCCTCCGGGATCACCGTGCAGGTGTTCACCACCGGGCGCGGTACGCCGTACGGCCTGATGGCAGTTCCGGTCATTAAAATGGCGACCCGCACCGAGCTGGCGAACCGTTGGTTTGACCTGATGGATATTAACGCGGGCACTATCGCCACCGGCGAAGAAAGCATTGAGGACGTGGGCTGGAAGCTGTTCCACTTCATTCTCGACGTGGCCAGCGGTCGCAAGAAAACCTTCTCCGATCAGTGGGGATTACACAACCAGCTGGCGGTCTTTAACCCGGCACCTGTGACCTGAGTTTGCAGTAAACCTCTTTTAGCATGGCTTCGGCCATGCTTTTTTTTTGCCTTTCGTTCTTTCGCAACCTTCCTTTCACTTTCGATTCTTTCGTTTTTACGAGATCAATCACAAAAAAGCATTCCGAAACACTATATCTTCTTTCGAAGAAAACAAACGAAAGGTTTCGGAGGAAGGATGTACATCATTTCGACCAAAGCGATGCTCACGAAGGCTCAGCGAGACGGCTACGCGGTTCCGGCTTTCAATATTCATAATCTCGAAACGCTGCAGGTGGTCGTTGAGACATCTGCCGAGCTACGCTCGCCGCTGATTGTGGCCGGGACGCCTGGCACTTTCAGCTATGCCGGGATCGGCAACATCGTGGCTATCGCGGGCGATCTGGCAAAGACCTATAACCAGCCGCTGGCGATCCACCTCGATCATCACGAAACATTCGACGACATCGCGCAGAAAGTACAGGCAGGCGTGCGCTCGGCGATGATCGACGGCTCGCACCTGCCGTTTGCCGACAACGTGGCGCTGGTGAAACGGGTCACCGATTACTGCCATCGCTATGACGTCAGCGTTGAGGCGGAGCTGGGACGGCTGGGTGGGCAGGAAGATGACCTGGTGGTCGACAGCAAAGACGCCCTTTATACCCATCCGCAGCAGGCTCACGAGTTCGTGGCGCTGACCGGCATCGACTCTCTTGCCGTCGCCATCGGCACCGCCCACGGCCTCTATACCGCCACGCCAAAACTCGATTTTGAACGCCTGGCGGAGATCCGCAATCAGATCGAGGTGCCGCTGGTGCTGCACGGTGCATCGGGTCTTTCTGCCGCCGACATTCGCCAGGCTATCAGCCTCGGCATCTGCAAAGTGAACGTCGCCACCGAGCTGAAAATTGCGTTTTCAGACGCCCTGAAAAGTTACCTGGCCGTTCATCCTGACGCCAGCGATCCCCGTCATTACATGATCCCCGCCAAAGCCGCCATGAAAGAGGTGGTCCGCAAAGTCATTCATGACTGCGGCTGCGAAGGCAAACTCTGAACCCCACAAACCGGAGGAAACGGTGAAAAATATTATTGCCCGCCATAAAGCGGGAGAGCATCTCGGCATCTGTTCCGTCTGTTCAGCGCACCCGCTGGTGATTGAAGCCGCCTTGCGCTTTGATCTGGTGACCAACAACAGCGTGCTGATCGAAGCCACATCTAATCAGGTCAATCAGTACGGTGGCTATACCGGCATGAAGCCGGCCGACTTCCGCGATTTCGTGCTGAACATCGCCGAAAAGGTTGGCTTCCCGAACGAACGGCTGATCCTCGGTGGCGATCATCTGGGGCCCAACTGCTGGCAGAACGAGCCCGCCGACACGGCAATGGAGAAAGCCGTGGCGCTGATTAAGGCGTATGTGGCCGCGGGCTTCAGCAAAATCCATCTCGATGCGTCGATGTCCTGCGCCGACGACCCCGTGCCTTTAGATCCAGTGGTGGTGGCCCAGCGGGCGGCACGACTGTGCCAGGCGGCGGAAGAGATGGCCACCGACGCGCAGAAAGCGGCACTGACCTACGTGATCGGTACCGAAGTACCGGTGCCGGGCGGCGAGGCCAGCAGCATCGACAGCGTACATGTCACCCGCGTGGAGGACGCCGCCCGTACCCTCGAAACGCATCAGGCGGCGTTCCACGCGCTGGCGCTGGATGCGGCGATGACCCGCGTGATTGCTATCGTGGTCCAGCCCGGCGTCGAATTCGATCATACCCAGATCATCCACTATCAGCCGCTCGCTGCCGAAGCGCTGTCAGGCTGGATCCGCCAAATGCCGATGGTCTATGAAGCCCACTCCACCGATTACCAGTCACGCCAGGCGTACCGGGCGCTGGTGCGGGATCACTTTGCGATCCTGAAGGTCGGCCCGGCCCTCACCTTCGCCCTGCGAGAGGCAATTTTTGCCCTCGCGCAGATGGAAGCGGCGCTGATCGCCCCGGAGAACCGCAGCCGCGTGCTGGAGGTGATCGACGAGGTGATGCTGAACGAGCCGGATTACTGGAAAAAATACTATCGCCCGACCTGGAGCCAGGCGATGGTGGATATTCACTTTAGTCTGTCAGACCGCATCCGCTACTACTGGCCGCATCCGCGCATTCGTCAGAGCGTGGACAAACTGCTCGCCAATCTGGACACCCTGACCCTACCGCTGGGGCTGATCAGCCAGTATCTGCCGGTGCAGTTTGAACGCGTCACTGCCTGCGCTCTCGACGCCACACCGCAGGCGCTGATCGTCGACAAAATACAGGACGTGTTACGCGCGTACCGCTACGGCTGTACGCCTGACGCCGCCTGAGACCTGGAGGATCCATGAGCAAACTGTTTGTCCGTACCGGCATTGATTTTGCCACCTGCCAGCAGGCGCTGGCTCATATCGGTGAGGAGATGCTGGCGAAGGGAGTGGTACATACAACGTACCCCGCCGCACTGCTGGAACGGGAAGCCGTATTCCCAACCGGCATCGCCCTTGAACATCATGCGGTTGCCATTCCGCACTGCGAGGCAATTCACGCCAAAGAACCGGCACTTTATCTGATCCGCCCGGACAGACCGGTGCATTTTCAGCAGGCCGACGACGACGCTGAGATTGCCGTGTCGCTGATTATCGCGCTGATCGTAGAAAACCCTGCGGCGCAGCTCACCCTGCTGCGCCGGTTATTTAGTGAGCTGCAAAACCCAACCATGCTGGAGGCGCTACTTAGCGCGCCGGACCACCAGCTGGGGGCTCTGTTTGAGGAGGCCATCCTGATGGCCGAACCCTGCAAGCAGGCCTCATAACATACTGATAATAAGAAGGAGTACCCTATGAAACGCAAAGTTATTGTTGCCTGTGGCGGCGCTGTTGCCACCTCCACCATGGCCGCCGAAGAGATCAAAGAGCTGTGTGACGCCCATAACATCACCCTGGATCTGGTCCAGTGTCGGGTCACCGAAATAGAAACCTATATGGACGGCGCAGACCTGATTTGCACCACCGCGAAAGTCGACCGTACTTTTGGCGATATACCGGTCGTACACGGCATGCCGTTTGTGTCGGGCGTCGGTATTGAAGCCCTGCAGCAAAAAATTCTGACCATCCTCGAGGGGTAAGATCATGTTTACCGAAATCATGCGGTATATCCTCGACCTGGGGCCGACGGTCATGCTGCCCATCGTTATTATCATCTTCTCGAAGCTGCTGGGGATGAAGCTGGGCGATTGCTTTAAATCCGGCCTGCATATCGGGATTGGCTTTGTTGGGATAGGGCTGGTTATCGGCCTGATGCTCGACTCTATTGGTCCGGCAGCAAAAGCGATGGCGGAACAGTTCCAGATTAATCTCCACGTGGTGGACGTCGGCTGGCCGGGCTCATCGCCAATGACCTGGGCCTCGCAGATTGCGCTGGTGGCGATCCCGGTGGCGATTGGCGTCAACGTGCTGATGCTGGTCACCCGCATGACACGTGTGGTGAACGTCGATATCTGGAACATCTGGCATATGACCTTTACCGGCGCGATGCTGCATCTGGCAACCGGCTCTTACTGGCTCGGGATCCTCGGCGTGGTAGTCCATGCGGCCTTTGTCTACAAGCTGGGCGACTGGTTTGCTAAAGACACGCGTAACTTCTTCGGCCTCGAAGGGATTGCCATCCCGCACGGCTCCTCCGCTTACCTGGGCCCGATTGCGGTGCTGGTCGACACGCTCATCGAAAAGATCCCGGGACTCAATCGCATCCACTTTAGCGCCGACGACGTGCAAAAACGCTTTGGCCCGTTTGGCGAGCCGGTCACCGTCGGTTTCGTGATGGGGCTGGTCATCGGCCTGTTGGCTGGTTATGACGCGAAAAACGTACTGCAGCTGGCGGTAAAAACCGCCGCAGTGATGCTGCTGATGCCGCGGGTCATCAAGCCGATCATGGACGGCCTGACGCCGATTGCTAAACATGCGCGTAAGCGTTTGCAGGCGAAGTTTGGTGGCCAGGAGTTCTTAATTGGCCTCGATCCGGCGCTGCTGCTGGGCCATACGTCGGTGGTCTCCGCCAGCCTGATCTTCATCCCGCTGACCATCCTGATAGCGGTGCTGGTGCCGGGAAACCAGGTCCTGCCGTTTGGTGACCTCGCCACCATCGGCTTCTTCGTCGCCATGGCCGTGGCGGTGCATCAGGGCAACCTGTTCCGCACCCTGATCTCCGGCGTCATTATCATGGGCATCACCCTGTGGATCGCCACCCAGACTATCGGTCTGCACACGCAGCTGGCCGAGAATGCCGGAGCGCTGAAAGCGGGTGGGATGGTGGCCTCCATGGACCAGGGCGGCTCGCCCGTCACCTGGCTGCTGATCCAGCTCTTTACCTGGCAAAACCTGGTGGGGTTCGTGGTGATTGGCGTTATCTACGCCACCGGCGTGCTGCTCACCTGGCGTCGTGCCCGTGCCTTTAGCGCAGCAGAAAAACGCGCTGAGGCCCCACAGAGCCAGACGGCTTCTTAATAACCGGGGAGCACTGCTCCCCTCTTTTTTCTGGAGTGAATCATGAAATCAGTGGTAATTCATGCTGAGGGCCAGGTGCGCGTTGAAGAGCGTCCCGTCCCGGATATTCAGGCTGCGGATGACGTGCGCGTGCGCGTGGTCTGCTCGGGATTATGCGGTTCAGATATTCCGCGTATTTTCGCCAAAGGGGCCCACTATTATCCCATCACCCTGGGGCACGAATTTAGCGGCTACGTGGAAGCGTGCGGTTCTGGCGTCGATGACCTGGAGACAGGCGATGCGGTCGCTTGCGTCCCGCTGCTCCCCTGCTTCTCCTGCCCGGAGTGTGAAAAAGGCTACTTCTCACTGTGTAAGCAGTACCAGTTTGTCGGTTCCCGCAGCGAAGGGGGAAATGCGGAGTACATCGTGGTGAAGCGCGCCAATCTGTTCCGTCTGCCTGCGGAAATGACCATCGAGGACGGTGCCTTTATCGAGCCCATCACCGTGGGGCTACACGCGTTCCATCTTGCTAAGGGTTGCGAGGGCAAAAACGTGATTATCGTAGGGGCGGGCACCATAGGGCTGCTGGCTATGCAGTGCGCGCTGGCGCTGGGCGCGGCAAGCGTGACCGCCATCGATATCAACGACGACAAGCTGGCGCTGGCGACCTCGCTGGGCGCAACCCGGGTATTTAACAGCAAAGCCCTGAACGCGGAGGCGATGCTGACCGCTCTTCAGGAGACACGTTTTGATCAACTGGTGCTCGAGACAGCCGGTACGCCACAAACCGTCGCCCTTGCCATCAACATCGCCGGGCCCCGTGCCCAGCTGGCGCTGGTGGGAACCCTCCATCACGACCTGAATTTATCTGCCGCGACATTTGGCAAGATCCTGCGCAAAGAGCTGACCCTGCTGGGTAGCTGGATGAACTACTCCGCGCCATGGCCAGGCGTGGAGTGGCAGACCGCTGCCCGACTGCTAACGGAGAAAAAATTACAGCTGGAGCCGCTGATTGCCCATATGGGCGACAGCGAGAGTTTTGCTCGTGCCATTCAGGCACTGAATGGCTCACCGATGCAGGGCAAAATCCTGCTGCGTCTGGACTAAGTTGAAGGGCCAGCAACCGGAGCTGGCTCACATTTCCTTTCGAACGCTAGCGTTCACCTTTCGCATCCCTTCGATTAAACTGGAGTAAGTTAATTATCAGGCAAAACAAAATGAACTCATTTGAGCGAAGGAACAAAATCGTCGATCTGGTGAATGCCAACGGCAGTGTGTTAGTACTCGACCTTTCGAATTCTTTTGGCATCTCCGAAGTCACCATCCGGGCCGACCTGCGTCTGCTGGAAGAGAAAGGACTGGTGACCCGTTTCCACGGCGGAGCCGCCAGGCCAGGCAGTAATCTGGCTGAAAACGAAAACCAGGAAGTGCTGCTGGAAGATCGCTACAGCCTCGCCAGCGACCCGAAAAAACGCATCGCCCTGGCGGCGGTGGCGATGATTGAAGAGGGGATGACGGTGATTCTGGATAGCGGCAGTACCACCATGCTGATCGCTGAAGCGCTGGCGAAAAAAGCTAACATCACGGTGATCACTAACAGCCTGCCCGCCGCTTTCGCCTTGTCGGACAACAAAGACATCACGCTGGTAGTCTGCGGCGGCACGGTGCGCCATAAGACCCACTCCATGCACGGCACTATCGCAGAACGCTCGCTGGCGGGTATCAGTGCCGACCTGATGTTTGTCGGAGCCGACGGGATCGACACCACCAACGGCATCACTACCTTCAACGAAGGCTACTCTATCAGCAGCGTGATGGCCGCAGCGGCGCATAAGGTCATTGCCGTGCTGGACGCGAGTAAGTTCAACCGTCGCGGGTTTAACCAGGTGCTGCCGATGGCGGACATTGACTGTGTGATTACGGACCAGGGAATCAGCCGACAGGATAAAGAGTTGCTCAGCAAATGCGACGCTGAGGTGATTATCGTCTGACAAGGCACAGGCAGGCTATCTTAAGACCTGCCAGTATCCCCCTTTTCTGGCACCGACTCGTTGTACCTTGCCCTTGCTTTGTAAGGCGCTGAGATAGCGCTCTACCGTACGGGAAGTTACGCCAAGCATTGAGGCCAGCGCGGAGGCTGTCATCTTTGGCTGGGCAATCAGAAGTTGCAGGATAGCCCCCTCTTTTTCCGACATTTCTTCCGACATTTCTTCCGACATTTCTTCCGACATGCCATGCGGGGTCGAGATGCTTTCGCGCAGCGCATCGGCTAGATTCCGTAGCATAAACTCCACAAAAACCGTGCAGTCACTGGCTTTATCACACTGCCCAAGGATGGCGTAGTACCGCTCTTGCTGAAAATGGATCAGCGTTTCTACGGGCAGCCAGGCTAGCTCGGCACGCCAGTGGCTGAGGATAAGAGTTTGCCAGAGACGACCCATACGGCCATTGCCATCGGCAAAAGGATGGATAAATTCAAATTCATAGTGGAATACGGAACTGGCAATCAACGGATGCAGGTCTGTGGTGCTCAGCCAGCCAAGCAGCTCACCCACCAGACGAGGGACCTGAGACGCAGGAGGTGCCATATGTACCAGCTGATTACCGCGGTAGATCCCAACATCCCCCCGACGCAGTTGTCCGGGGTCATCTACAAGCCCCTTCATAAGAAGTCGATGAGCACTTAACAAATCTTTCAGACGACTGGCTTGCCAGATATTCAGGTGCTCATAGGCCTGGATGGCATTTCTGACTTCCTGAATATCCTTCGCCGGGGCCAACACCCGCTTACCTTCCATAATCGCTGTAACCTGTCCGGTTGTCAGCGAATTATGTTCAATGGCTAAGGATGCCTGGATGGTGCGAATACGATTCTCTTTGCGCAGCAAAGGTGAAGCTCGCCCCGTATACGCAGCCCAGTGACCCAGCAATTCTCCCGTCTCAACCACCAGATTTAGGATTGCAGACGTAATCGTAAAAGGGGGTTGATAACGGCTCACCAGGTTACTCCCCCTGCTGCTCCAGCGCATATTTATACAGCGCGTTCTTTTTCACGCCGTGGATCTCCGCCGCCAGCGCGGCGGCTTTTTTCAGCGGCAGCTCGGCCTGTAGCAGCGCGAGGGTGCGCAGCGCATCGGCAGGCAGCGCGTCCTCTGTCGCTTTGTGCCCTTCGACAATCAGCACCATCTCGCCCTTGCGGCGGTTTTCGTCCTCTTTCACCCAGGCCAGCAGCTCGCCAACCGGCAGGCCGTGGATAGTCTCCCAGGTTTTGGTCAGCTCGCGCGCCAGCACCACGTAACGGGCTTCGCCCCAGACCGCCACCATGTCCTCCAGGCTTTCCAGCAGGCGGTGGGTAGATTCGTAGAAGATCAGGGTGCGGGGTTCAGCTTCCAGCGCCTTCAGCACGTCGCGACGGCCTTTGGATTTGGCGGGCAGGAAACCTTCGTAGCAGAAACGATCCGATGGCAGGCCCGCCGCGCTCAGCGCCGCAATGGCAGCGCACGGCCCCGGCAGCGGCACGACGCGAATACCGGCCTCGCGGCAGGTGCGGACCAGGTGATAGCCCGGATCGTTGATCAGCGGCGTCCCGGCATCTGAGACCAGGGCAATGTTCTGCCCCTCTTTCAGTTTGGCCACCAGCATGGCTGCTTTTTGTTGCTCGTTATGATCGTGCAGGGCAAACAGGCGGGCGTTAATGGCGAAATGTTGCAGCAGCAGACCGGTGTGGCGGGTATCTTCAGCTGCAATAAGATCAACGCTTTGCAACACGGTGAGCGCACGTTGGGTAATATCAGATAAATTCCCGATAGGAGTAGGTACAATATAAAGCTGACCCTGAGAATTATCTGCCGTTTCGTGTTGTTTCATTGTTTCATCCGTATTGCCGATTTAATATTGAGCATTGCGTAAAAAATATCACTGGATACAGTATGGTACCCTTAACGTTTCTTCAGAATAAAGTCACGCGCAGCCTTCCGCTGGTGCTGGCAGCCCTGATCTTTGCTGGCTGCGGTACTCAGGCGCCCGATCAAAGTGCTGCCCATATGGAGGGTGCAGCGCAGGCCGACTCCGGCTTTTATCTGCACCAGATGGAGCAGAGCTCAGATGATACCCGGATCAACTGGCAATTACTCGCCATTCGTGCACTGCTGAAAGAGGGTAAAACCCAGCGGGCCTCCGAGCTGTTTAACCAGTTGCCACAGAACCTGAGCGACACCCAGCGCCGCGAGCAGTCGCTGCTGGCCGCTGAACTGAAAATCGCGCAGAACGACGTTGCCGGTGCGAAGAAGATCCTCGGCAATATCGACATCAGCACGCTGGATAAAAACCAGCAGGCGCGTTTCTGGCAGGCCGGTATCGCCGCGGAACAGGGCCGTCCTTCCCTGACGCTGCTGCGGGCGCTGATTGCCCAGGAGCCGCTGCTCGCCGCCGCTGAAAAACAGAAAAATATCGACGCCACCTGGCAGACGCTCTCCGCCATGAATCCTGATCAAGCTAATGCGCTGGTGATCAACGCCGACGAAAATGTCCTGCAGGGCTGGCTGGATCTGCAGCGCGTCTGGTTCGATAACCGCAACGATCCAAACATGCTGAAAGCCGGGATCAAAGACTGGCAGACCCGCTACCCGAACAACCCGGGGGCGACCATGCTGCCAACGCAGCTGGTCAATGTGCAGAACTTCAAGCCAGCCTCCACCAGCAAAATCGCCCTGCTGCTGCCGCTGGATGGCCAGGCCGCCGTCTTTGGCCGCGCTATCCAGCAGGGTTTTGATGCAGCGAGAAATGGCACGGCAACCGTTACGGGTAGCGCTGTTCCTGCCCAGGTCGCCCAGGCGGCTAACGCCGGTGACGTAGTGAGCCCGTCCAGCGCTGAAACCAATGACCTGACCACGGCTCAGCCTGTCGCCGTGCAGGAAGGCACAATGCAGGACCCGGTTCAGGCGCCTGAAACCACGCAACCTGTCGCTGCACCGGATAGCACCACGCAACCTGTCGCCGCACCGGATAGCACTGCGCAGGATCCGGCGCAGGCTCCTGCCACCGCGCAAGCGCCTCAGGCCACGGCCATCGCCAACCCGGCCGCCGAGGTGAAGGTGTATGACACCAGCGCCCAGCCACTCGACCAGGTACTGAATCAGGTTCAGCAGGATGGTGCCAGCATCGTGGTCGGCCCGCTGCTGAAAAATAACGTAGAAGAGCTGATGAAGAGCAACACCACGCTGAACGTGCTGGCCCTGAACCAGCCGGAGCAGGTGCAGAATCGCCCGAACGTCTGCTACTTCGCCCTGTCGCCGGAAGACGAAGCCCGCGATGCCGCCCGTCATATTCACGAGCAAGGTAAGCAGGCTCCTCTGCTGCTGATCCCACGCAGCCAGCTGGGGGATCGTGTCGCTACCGCCTTTGCCCAGGAGTGGCAACAGCTCGGCGGTGGCATCGTATTGCAGCAGAAGTTTGGCTCCAGCGCTGAACTGCGCGCGGGCGTTAACGGCGGATCGGGCATTGCCCTGACCGGTAGCCCGGTCACCTCCAGCCTGCCACAGCAGCAGGGCGTGACCATCGGCGGCCTGACCATCCCGGCCCCGCCAACGGACGCGCAGATCGGCGGCGGCGGTAACGTCGATGCGGCGTACATCGTCGCCACCCCGGAAGAGATCGGCTTTATCAAACCGATGATCGCCATGCGTAACGGCAGCCAGGCTGGCGTGTCGCTGTATGCCAGCTCGCGCAGCGCGCAGGGCACCGCCGGCCCGGACTTCCGTCTCGAAATGGAAGGCCTGCAGTACAGCGAGATCCCGATGCTGGCGGGCAGCAACCCGGCGCTGATGCAGCAGGCGCTGAGCAGCGTACGTAACGACTACTCGCTGGCGCGTCTGTATGCCATGGGCGTGGACGCCTGGACGCTGGCAAATCACTTCACCCAGATGCGCCAGGTGCCAGGCTTTGAAATTAGCGGCAATACCGGCGATCTGACCGCCACTCAGGACTGCGTGATTAACAGGAAGTTATCATGGCTCAAATACCAGCAGGGACAGATCGTTCCGGCCAGTTAACCCGCAAACAGACCGGCGACGCGCGCGAGCTTCAGGCGCGTCGCTGGCTTGAGCGCAAAGGACTGCGCTTTATCGCCGCGAACGTTCGCGCACGCGGCGGTGAAATTGACCTTATCATGCAGGACGGCCCGACCCTCGTCTTCATCGAGGTGCGCTACCGTCAGACATCCCGCTATGGCGGGGCCGCTGCCAGCGTGACCCGGGCCAAGCAACAAAAATTATTACTCACCGCCCAGTTGTGGCTTGCCCGGCATAATGGCAGCTTTGATACTGTGGATTGCCGGTTCGATGTGGTAGCCTTCACCGGAAACGCCATCGAATGGTTCAAAAACGCCTTCGGCGCAGATGCGTAAATCAGATCGTTAAGGGATACCGTGCTCGAAAGAATTAAGGTGTGCTTCACCGAAAGCATTCAGACTCAGATCGCAGCGGCAGAAGCGCTGCCGGACGCCATCTCCCGTGCGGCGATGACGCTGGTGCAATCCCTGCTTAACGGCAACAAAATCCTCTGTTGTGGCAACGGCACCTCGGCCGCCAACGCACAGCATTTTGCTGCCAGTATGATCAATCGTTTTGAGACAGAGCGCCCCAGTTTACCTGCCATTGCACTTAATACCGATAACGTGGTCTTAACGGCGATTGCCAACGATCGTCTTCATGATGAGATCTATGCCAAACAGGTACGTGCGTTAGGGCATGCCGGCGATGTGCTGCTGGCCATCTCTACGCGCGGCAACAGCCGCGACATCGTCAAGGCCGTTGAAGCTGCCGTCACGCGCGATATGACCATCGTCGCCCTGACCGGCTACGATGGCGGCGAGCTGGCGGGGCTGTTAGGTCCTCATGATGTTGAGATCCGCATTCCTTCCCACCGCAGCGCGCGCATTCAGGAGATGCACATGCTGACGGTGAACTGTTTATGCGATCTGATCGATAACACGCTTTTCCCTCACCAGGATGATTAAGGAGTATACATGAAGGCATTTTCGCCCCTCGCAGTCCTTATTTCTGCGCTGCTGCTTCAGGGATGTGTGGCTGCAGCGGTAGTGGGTACCGCCGCCGTAAGCACTAAAGCCGCGACTGACCCGCGTACCGTGGGCACACAGGTTGATGACGGCACCCTGGAGCTGCGCGTGAACAGCGCCCTGTCCAAAGACCAACAGATCAAGAAAGAAGCGCGCATCAACGTCACCGCTTATCAGGGCAAAGTCCTGCTGGCAGGCCAGGCGCCGAACACCGAACTCGCCGCCCGTGCGAAGCAGATCGCCATGGGCGTAGAAGGGACCACCGAGGTGTTTAACGAAGTGCGTCAGGGCCAGCCAATTGGTCTGGGCGATGCATCCAATGACACCTGGATCACCACCAAAGTGCGCTCCCAGCTGCTGGGCAGCGATCAGGTGAAATCCTCTAACGTGAAAGTAACCACCGAAAACGGGGAAGTGTTCCTGCTCGGCCTGGTGACCGATCGTGAAGGGAAAGCGGCAGCGGATATCGCCAGCCGGGTGAGCGGCGTGAAGCACGTCACCACCGCCTTTACCTACCTGAAGTAGCTCTCTCCTGCCCTCTGCCATTGGCAGAGGGCGATTACCCCTCGCCTTGCGCCATCTCCCTGAGCTTCGCTGACGGAATAATATTGACGCCAGCCGGTGACGCACCCAGCGCCTGCTGCAGCATCACCTGCGCCACGTCCCGCGCGTCTATCGACTTCAGGTTGCCCGGCAGCAGGCTAAACAGCGGCGCAAACAGCGATTCGCTGAAGCGATGCTTCTCCCGCTCCCCCAGCAGCATTGACGGACGTACGATGGTCAGCCGCTCCCACTTCTGGGCGATCAGGGCCTCTTCCATTTTGCCTTTCACCTTGTTGTAGAAAAACGGCGAGTGCGCGTTGGCACCCATCGCGCTGACCACCAGCAGATGCTTCGCCCCGAGTCGTTTACCGGTCAGAGCCGTGTCTACCACCAGGGTGTAGTCGGCATGGATAAAAGCCTCTTTGCTGCCAGCCTCACGCCGCGTGGTGCCCAGGCAGCAAAATACGGTATCCACCGGATCCTGAACCTGTGCCAGGGCATCGGTCAGCTGCGGATCGTGCGGATTAAATACCCCCTCGATATCGCCCAGCGGGCGACGCGTCGGGGCGGCGATATAGTTGACCTTCCGCTCCTGAATAAGCATACGCAGCAGGTGCCCGCCCACCAGACCGGTTGCGCCGGTAATTAAAACCTGACTCATGACCCCTCCTTTGCAGATTAGTCCGTATGCGATTTCATATCCCTCGACCACACTTAGTAGTCTCATCGCTAAGTATCTACCACAAGCGAAGAAAAAGCTGTCTGAAGCCAAAACAACGGAGGAAGCATGAGCAAGAAAATTGCAGTCTTGATCACCGACGAGTTTGAAGATTCAGAATTCACCTCGCCTGCCGAGGCGTTTCGCAAAGCGGGGCATGAGGTGATTACGATCGAAAAACAGGCGGGAAAAACGGTGAAAGGCCATAAAGGCGAGGCCAGCGTTGCTATTGATAAGGCCATCGACGAGGTGCGGCCCGCAGACTTTGATGCTCTGCTGCTGCCAGGCGGCCACTCCCCGGACTCGCTGCGCAGCGACTCGCGCTTTGTGACCTTTACCAAAGATTTTGTCGCGTCTGGTAAACCGGTCTTCGCCATTTGCCACGGCCCGCAGCTGCTGATCAGCGCCGAGGTGGTGCGTGGTCGCAAATTGACCGGCGTGAAATCGATCGCCATCGATCTGAAAAACGCCGGGGCGGATTTTCACGATCAGGAGGTGGTAGTCGATAAGGATCAGCTGGTCACCAGCCGGACGCCGGAAGATCTTATCGCCTTTAACCGTGAGGCACTGCGCTTACTCGGCGCGTAACCAGTGATGTTTTTTGCCAAAGCCTAACGTGTTGTCAGTGAACTTGAGTTCATCCAGACGGATCTCCCAAACGGGAGCTGGCATGGCGGCGGCAACCGGAAAGCGGCGAATGTAATGCTTGCGCATCGCGTCGCTTTCCTCCCCCTCCAGACGACGAATTTCCCCTTTAAACTGTAATCCGCGGATCAACGCCACGGTTTTCGGCTGCCCGTTGACGGTGCCCGCCACTTTGGCCTGCCTGCCACTCATCTGGGCATGACGGGTTTTATCTTCGCTTAAGACGTAAAAGGCCACGCGCTGCGGGTCGTAATAGTAAAAGGCATTTGCGCACCACAGATCATCGTCCTGGTGAACGCACCAGGTGACGACGTGCTGCTTCGCCAGCCAGCGGTTGATGGCGGCCAGAGTTTCCATTTCGCTTCTCTCTCGTGCTAAGGTGCGTTCACCTTAACATACTGAATCTTTCGCCGTGTGCTGGTTTCTCTATCTTGTTCGAACCGCTGATAATGCGCTCTATACGGGCATCACGACCGATGTCCCGCGCCGCTTCCTGCAACATCAAACCGGAAAAGGGGCGAAAGCGTTACGCGGCAAAGGGGAGCTGACGCTGGCGTTTTCCGCCGTCGTAGGGGATCGATCGCTGGCGCTGCGGATGGAGTACCGGATCAAACAGCTGACGAAGCGCCAGAAAGAGCGCCTCGTCAGCGGAGATGGAACGTTTGAGGCGCTACGCGAGAGCCTGCAAACGCCGCTGATTAAAAGCGATTGAAGTGGTCGTGGTATTCGACCAGGCCGCTGACGCCGTTAAGCGCATCATCCGCCAGAGGGTGCAGCTGGAAAGCCGATTCGGTACCCGGCCAGCGGCAGCGCAGATCGTAATGTGCCGCTTTCTCGAAGCCTAAACGGCTGTAGAACGCCGGATCGCCGAGCGTGACCACCGCGGCATAGCCAAACTCATTGAGCGAATCCAACCCTTCGTAGACCAGCTGACGCGCCAGGCCTTGTCCGCGGTAGTTTTCATCCACCGCCAGCGGTGCCATGCCGACCCACTGCAGCTCTTCGCCCTGCACGGTGACCGGGCTAAAGGCGACGTAGCCCACAACCTGACCCTCGTCGTCGGTAGCCACCAGGCCCAGGGTAATCAGGCCATCTTCACGAAGGTCCTGAACCAGTTGCGCCTCACCGTCCCCTTCGAAGGTCCGGCGTAATAAGGCATCGATACCCGGCGCATCGATCCCAATCTCTACTCGAATCAACATGGCTCACCTACAGAAGTGTGTTTACTTTCAGGCGGAGTTTTCAGACCCGCCTCGACAAAATCGGCCAGCTGCAGCAGCGACACGCGCAGCGGCTTCGGCATCTGTTCCAGCTCAATGGCGTCCATCAGGTTTTTGACATACAGACCTAACTCGGTATCACCTTCAATCACCAGACGGCGCTGGAAAAAGAGCGTGTCGGGATCCTGCTTACGCGCCGCGATCATCAGCAGATCGCTGGCATCCGCGCTAAAGCTGACATCTGCCTGCGCGGATTCGCGTACCACCAGCTGTTCATTTTCGACGGAGGTGTACCAGCGCAGGCCGATGTCACGCACCTCGATACTTAACCAGCGCCCTTCCAGAAACTCCAGCTCGCCCTCCGCCAGCGCCTGGCGGAACTGCCAGCTTAATACCTGCTCCAGCACCTGGCGCTTCAGCGCAAAGGGTGCCAGCTTCACCGGCACGCTCAGCAGCGATGGGCCAAATTGTACGAGACGTGAACGCAGTTTATCCAGCACGAGCATTACTCCCTGATATCTATAGTCCTGATATTTTGCCATATCCAGTCGTTGGTATAGCGGCGTAAATCAACAAACTGACGTCCGGCGTAATCCATTATTGGTGCCATCAATACGCCATTAGCTGCCTTAAATCAAAAATTGTCGCCGGGTGGTTAATTAAAATCGCTGTTCGATAACAATTTTGCATCTCTCTGGGGCTGCAAACGACAGGATAAATTATGGAGCTGCTCTGCCCTGCCGGAAATTTACCGGCGCTTAAGGCGGCCATCGAAAACGGCGCCGATGCGGTCTATATCGGGCTGAAGGACGATACCAATGCCCGTCACTTCGCTGGTCTCAATTTTACCGAGAAAAAGCTGCAGGAAGCGGTGAGCTTCGTGCATCAGCACCGCCGCAAGCTGCATATCGCCATCAATACTTTTGCCCACCCCGACGGCTATCAACGCTGGCAGCATGCGGTGGATATGGCGGCACAGCTTGGCGCTGACGCGCTGATCCTTGCCGACCTCGCCATGCTGGAGTATGCCGCCGAACGCTATCCCCATATTGAGCGCCATGTCTCGGTTCAGGCTTCGGCCACCAACGAAGAGGCCATTCGCTTTTACCACCGCAACTTCGACGTGGCGCGCGTGGTGCTGCCGCGTGTGCTTTCTATTCATCAGGTTAAGCAACTGGCGCGCGTCACGCCA
This sequence comes from Leclercia sp., assembly GCF_036780805.1. Taxonomy (NCBI): domain Bacteria; kingdom Pseudomonadati; phylum Pseudomonadota; class Gammaproteobacteria; order Enterobacterales; family Enterobacteriaceae; genus Leclercia; species Leclercia sp. Next base: position 73,407 of record NZ_DAIQCE010000006.1, read on the forward strand.
GTTCCGCTGGAAGTTTTTGCTTTTGGCAGCCTGTGCATTATGGCTGAAGGACGCTGCTATCTCTCCTCCTACCTAACCGGTGAGTCCCCCAATACCGTGGGCGCTTGCTCTCCGGCCCGCTTCGTGCGCTGGCAGCAAACGCCGCAGGGGCTGGAGTCGCGTCTGAACGAGGTGCTGATCGACCGCTATCAGGACGATGAGAACGCCGGCTATCCGACGCTGTGTAAAGGCCGCTATCTGGTGGATGGCGAACGCTACCATGCGCTGGAGGAGCCCACCAGCCTCAACACGCTGGAGCTACTGCCGGAGCTGCTGGCCGCCAATATCGCTTCGGTGAAAATCGAAGGCCGTCAGCGCAGCCCGGCGTACGTCAGCCAGGTGGCAAAAGTATGGCGTCAGGCGATCGATCGCTGCATGGCGGATCCGAAGCAATATGCCCCGCAGCCGGCATGGATGGAGACCCTGGGCGCCATGTCCGAAGGTACCCAGACCACGCTGGGCGCGTATCACCGTAAATGGCAGTGAGATAACGCATGAAATATTCATTAGGACCGGTGCTCTACTACTGGTCAAAAGAGACGCTGGAAACGTTTTATCAGCAGGCGGCAACCAGCCAGGCCGACGTGATCTATCTGGGTGAGGCGGTATGCAGTAAGCGTCGCGCCACCAAGGTGGGCGACTGGCTGGATATGGCGAAAAGCCTGGCCGACAGCGGCAAGCAGGTGGTGCTCTCCACCCTGGCGCTGGTACAGGCTTCGTCAGAGCTGAACGAGCTGAAGCGCTACGTCGATAACGGCGAGTTCCTGCTGGAAGCCAGCGATTTAGGCGTGGTAAATCTGTGCGCCGAGCGCAAACTGCCGTTTGTCGCCGGGCATGCGCTGAACTGCTACAACGCCGTTACCCTGCGCCTGCTTCTTAAACAGGGCATGACGCGCTGGTGTATGCCGGTGGAGCTGTCCCGCGACTGGCTGGTTAACGTGCTGGCGCAGTGCGACGAGCTGAGGATCCGCAATCAGTTTGAGGTGGAGGTGCTGAGCTATGGCCATCTGCCGCTGGCGTACTCCGCCCGCTGCTTTACCGCCCGCTCCGAGAACCTGCCGAAAGACGAGTGCGAAACCTGCTGCATCAAATACCCGAACGGGCGCAGCGTGCTGTCGCAGGAGAATCAGCAGGTGTTTGTCCTGAACGGTATTCAGACCATGAGCGGTTATGTTTACAACCTCGGCAACGAGCTGGCCTCGATGCAGGGTCTGGTGGATATGGTGCGTCTGTCGCCGCTGGATAACAGCGTGTTCGCGATGATTGACGCCTTCCGCGCCAACGAGAATGGCGCAGCCCCGCTGCCGCTTACCGCCAACAGCGAGTGCAACGGCTACTGGCGACGTCTGGCGGGGCTGGAGTTGCAGGTTTAAAAAAAGCTCACTTTGTTAACAACGTGTATTCATTTTTAATGCACTATTAAAAGATTCACCGTCGACAAAGTGAGCTGTTATGACTGTTAAATCCATTCCGTTTTCGGTGCTGGACCTGGCACCGATCCCTGAAGGCTCCTCGGCACGCGTTGCCTTTACCCACTCTCTGGATCTCGCCCGTCTGGCTGAACAGCGCGGCTATCATCGCTACTGGCTGGCGGAGCACCACAATATGGTCGGGATCGCCAGCGCGGCCACCTCGGTGCTGCTCGGCTATCTGGCGGCCAACACCTCCACCCTGCATTTAGGCTCGGGTGGCGTAATGCTGCCGAACCACTCCCCGCTGGTGATTGCCGAGCAGTTTGGCACCCTGAACACCCTTTACCCTGGCCGCATCGATCTGGGGCTGGGCCGTGCGCCGGGCAGCGATCAGCCGACCATGCGCGCGCTGCGCCGTCACATGAGTGGTGATATCGATAACTTCCCGCGCGATGTGGCGGAGCTGGTGGACTGGTTCGACGCCCAGGATCCGAACCCGCAGGTGCGTCCGGTGCCGGGCTATGGCGAGCAGATCCCGGTCTGGCTGTTGGGCTCCAGCCTGTACAGTGCTCAACTGGCTGCCCAGTTGGGTCTGCCGTTTGCCTTCGCGTCGCATTTTGCACCGGATATGCTGCATCAGGCGCTGCATCTCTATCGCACGAACTTCAAACCCTCCGCGCGGCTGGAAAAACCGTACGCGATGGTGTGTATCAACATCATTGCCGCCGACAGCAATCGCGACGCGGAATTCCTGTTTACCTCCATGCAGCAGGCGTTTATGAAGCTGCGCCGCGGCGAAACGGGGCAACTGCCGCCGCCGGTGGAGAATATGCATCAGCTGTGGTCCGCTTCAGAGCAGTATGGCGTCCAGCAGGCGCTGAGCATGTCGCTGGTGGGGGATAAGACGAAAGTACGTCACGGGCTGGAAGCAGTGCTGCGTGAAACCCAGGCCGATGAGATCATGGTGAACGGGCAGATTTTCGATCACCAGGCGCGGCTGCATTCGTTCGATCTGGCGATGCAGGTGAAAGAAGAGTTGGTGGGGTAGTTTTTTGCCGGATGGCGGCTTCGCCTTATCCGGCCTACGGTTTTCTCCCTCTCCCTTCGGGAGAGGGGCGGGGTGAGGGGATCAGGCCGCACGGTTTAATGGTAAACAGGCAGCAGATTAAAGCTCGACAGCACGTGCACCAGCGCGTTGCCAATCCCGAACACCAGAATCAGCGCAATCATCGGCTTGCCGCCCCAGACGCGGAATTTTGGGCTGCCGAAGCGTTTACGTGATTTACGCGCCAGCAGTGCCGGTACAATCGCCGCCCAGATGGTTGCCGCCAGCCCTGCATAGCCAATGGCATACAGGAAACCGTTCGGCCACAACAGGCCACCGATTACCGGCGGCAGGAAGGTCAGCAGCGCGGTTTTCAGACGACCCAGCGCCGAATCATCAAAACCACAAAGATCGGCCAGATAGTCAAACAGACCCAGAGTCACGCCGAGGAACGAACTCGCTACGGCAAAGTTGGAGAAGATCACCAACAGCAGATCCAGGCTGCGGCTGTTCAGCACCCCACTCAGGGCCTGCACCAGCACATCAATGTTACCGCCCTTCTGCGCGATGCCGATGAATTCCGGACGCGGAATGTTGCCCATCGTCCCCAGCAGCCAGATCGCATACAGCCCCAGCGCCAGCAGCGTGCCGTAGACCAGGCAGCGGGTGATGGTCCGCGGATCTTTGCCGTAATACTTCATCAGGCTCGGGACGTTGCCGTGATAGCCAAACGACGCCAGACAGAACGGCAGGGTCATCAGCAGATACGGCGAGTACGAGGTGTTGCTCTCCGCCACGTTAAACAGCGTAGCAGGCGTGACGTGCCCCAGCAGGCTGCCGAAGGTCAGGAAGAAGGTAATAACCTTGGCACCCAGCACAATGGCCGTCATCCGGCTGACCGCTTTGGTGCTCATCCAGACGATAAACGCCACGCCCAGCGCGAAGCACAACCCTGCCAGCCGCGGTGGAACGTCCAGCGACATCTCCGCAAAGGTGTGATGCAGAATCGAACCGCTCGCCGAGATATAGGCATACGTCAGGATATAGAGCACAAAGGCAATGGAGATGCCGTTGATGATGTTCCAGCGTTTGCCGAGCAGGTCGCGGGTAATGGTGTCGAAGCTCGAACCAATGCGGTAGTTGAGGTTAGCTTCAAGGATCATCAGGCCGGAGTGCAGCATACAGAACCAGGTGAAGACCAGCGCCGCCAGCGACCAGAAGAACCACGCCCCGGACATCACCACCGGCAGGGAGAACATCCCTGCGCCAATGATGGTACCGCCGATGATCACCACACCGCCGAGCAGTGAGGGTGACGTTTGGGTGGTGGTTAGTGTCGCCATACAGCCTATTCTCCAGTCAATAATTTGGGACCTGCATCTTAATGTGCTGCACTGTACCAGTACAATAGTACAAAGGGAATAAAAAAAGCCCCGATATCGCTATCGGGGCTGTATATATTACTTTACGACTGAAGCGTAAGGCTTACGCGTCACGACGACGGGTAGGTGCACCGCCATCTTCGCGACGTGGGCCACGGCTTTCACGACGCTCACCGCTGAAACGACCTGCACCTGGTGCAGCGCCTTCACGACGAGGACCACGACCGCCTTCACGACGCTCACCGCCACCGAAGCCACGGCCAGCAGGACGATCGCCCTCACGACGCGGACCACGGTCCGGACGCGGCTGAGCATCACCCAGCAGCTGCATGTTCATCGGCTTGTTCAGGATGCGGGTACGGGTAAAGTGCTGCAGCACGTCGCCCGGCATACCTTTTGGCAGCTCGATAGTGGAGTGGGTACCGAACAGCTTGATGTTACCGATGTAACGGCTGCTGATGTCGCCTTCGTTAGCGATCGCGCCAACGATATGACGAACTTCAACACCATCATCACGGCCCACTTCAATGCGGTACAGTTCCATTTCGCCAGCGTCACGACGTTCGCGACGTGGACGGTCTTCACCACCACGCTCTGGACGGTCGCCACGTGGGCCACGGTCGTTGCGGTCATTACGGTCGCCACGACGTTCGAAACGATCGTCACGGTCACGGAATTCACGCTTAGGACGCATCGGTGCATCAGGTGGCACGATCAGAGAACGTTCACCCTGAGCCATCTTCAGCAGAGCGGCAGCCAGCGTTTCCATATCCAGCTCTTCGCCTTCAGCGGTCGGCTGGATCTGCGCCAGCAGCGCACGGTACTGATCCAGATCGCTGCTTTCCAGCTGCTGCTGTACTTTCGCGGCGAATTTCTCCAGGCGGCGTTTGCCCAGCAGATCTGCGTTAGGCAGGTCGGCTTCTGGAATGGTCAGCTTCATGGTGCGTTCGATGTTACGCAGCAGACGACGCTCGCGGTTCTCAACGAACAGCAGCGCACGGCCCGCACGACCTGCACGACCGGTACGGCCGATACGGTGAACGTAAGACTCGGAGTCCATCGGGATGTCATAGTTAACAACCAGGCTGATACGCTCAACGTCCAGACCACGTGCTGCCACGTCGGTTGCAATCAGGATATCCAGACGACCGTCTTTCAGACGTTCCAGAGTCTGCTCACGCAGGGCCTGGTTCATGTCGCCGTTCAGCGCGGCGCTGTTGTAGCCGCTACGTTCCAGCGCTTCAGCCACTTCCAGGGTCGCGTTTTTGGTACGAACGAAGATGATCGCCGCATCAAAATCTTCTGCTTCCAGGAAACGAACCAGCGCTTCATTTTTACGCATGCCGTAGACAGACCAGTAGCTCTGGCTGATGTCCGGGCGAGTAGTGACGCTGGACTGGATACGCACTTCCTGCGGATCCTTCATGAAGCGACGGGTAATACGACGGATCGCTTCTGGCATGGTTGCAGAGAACAGAGCGGTCTGATGACCTTCCGGGATCTGCGCCATAATGGTTTCTACGTCTTCGATGAAGCCCATGCGGAGCATTTCGTCAGCTTCATCCAGTACCAGACCGCTCAGTTTTGAGAGATCCAGCGTACCGCGTTTCAGGTGATCCAGCAGACGACCCGGGGTACCGACGACGATCTGTGGACCCTGACGCAGGGCGCGTAACTGCACGTCATAACGCTGGCCGCCGTAAAGGGCAACCACGTTTACGCCGCGCATATGTTTAGAGAATTCAGTCATCGCTTCCGCAACCTGAACAGCCAGTTCACGGGTCGGAGCGAGGACGAGGATCTGCGGTGCACGCAGGTCCGGATCGATGTTGTTCAGCAGCGGCAGCGAGAACGCTGCAGTTTTACCGCTACCAGTCTGGGCCATGCCCAGCACGTCACGACCCGCGAGCAGATGTGGGATACATTCTGCCTGGATCGGAGATGGTTTTTCGTAACCCAGATCGTTAAGGGATTCAAGGATAGGAGCCTTCAGGCCCAGATCTGCAAAAGTGGTTTCGAATTCAGCCATGTAGTACAAGTGCCTCGATATTAATGGCGGCCAGTCTACATAACTCATCGTGAAAATTTTCGGTAATTTTCATTGAAAGTGTGAACCGGCTCAAAGTAGGTGTATTGACGAACAACAACGCCCTCACCCGTTAAGATGATGGCAATCAAAAAGATTACGGGCTGATGTTATGTCGTCAGCTATTGCTGGTCCGATTCTGCCAGGTCGTCATGCTCCTGGCCCAAGAGCGATAATTCCAACAATGCATAACGGTGCTCAACGTAGTTGTGAACGTTATTAGCAACCGCTAATTTGAACAGTGCCGTGGCGCTGTCCATATCCCCCAGACTTAGGTAGTACTTACCTAAATAGAAGTTGGTTTCACTGAGATGCTCAGCGAGCGAGGTGTTATCCGTTGCGTCTGCCTTAAGCCTTTCCATCAGCGTTGCTTCGCTGATGTCGCCCAGGTAGAACTCGACAATATTCCATCCCCACTGTGCCTTGTCCGATTTGTCGAAGCGTTGCTTTAACGCGTCTTTGGCCTGCTTCGCATCGAGCTTCTGCTCGACAAGGTAAAGCCACAGGCTACGGAAAGGGTCGTTAGGATCGTCTTGATAAAACGCCAGCAGATCATCTTGCGCTAACTTGTCACGACCGCCGTAATACAGGGCGATTCCGCGATTCAAGTGCGCGTAGTTGTAAGTTGGATCAAGCTCAAGTACAGAATCAAACGCTTCATAGGCAGCATCAAAATTGCCTGCCTGCGTTAAATAAATGCCTAAGTAGTTGAATACTTCAGGCATATCCGGTCGGATCGCCAACGCTTGTGAAAAATCATTTCGCGCCAGTGCCCTCAGACCGAGACTATCATACAACACTCCGCGCTCATATAAAAGCTGTGCGCGTTCGTCATCGGTTAAAGCCCGACTGGCAAGAATTTGTTCCATGCGTGCCAGAATCACTTCCTGCTGCAAAGTCGGTTGCAGTGGCACTGCGAGGACTTCACTTTTACGCCAGGCAGAGTTGCTGCATCCTGCCAGCGTCAAAGCTGTCGCAACGAAACACCAGCGCAGAAAAGGCTTCATTTCCCACTCCCGAAGACAACAATTGGATGAACGTCCTGTCCCCCGGCGGCTTAACAAGGCGTCCTGCCTGATAATAAGCCCCCCGCTGACGCGGAGGGCAAACGGCAACCTTACTCGCCCTGTTCTGCTGCCGGAGCTTCCGGTGCAGCGGCAGAGGACTGCTCGGTCGCTTCTTTGATGCTCAGACGGATACGGCCCTGGCGATCAACTTCCAGAACTTTAACCGGAACTTCCTGACCCATCTGCAGGTAATCGGTCACTTTCTCAACGCGCTTGTCAGCGATCTGAGAGATGTGAACCAGACCTTCTTTACCGCCACCGATGGCAACGAATGCGCCAAAGTCAACGATACGGGTCACTTTACCGCTGTAGATGCGGCCCACTTCGATCTCTGCGGTGATCTCTTCGATACGACGGATAGCGAATTTCGCTTTCTCACCGTCGGTCGCTGCGATCTTCACAGTACCGTCATCTTCGATTTCGATGGTGGTGCCGGTCTCTTCGGTCAGAGCACGGATAACAGAACCGCCTTTACCGATAACGTCTTTGATCTTGTCCGGGCTGATCTTGATGGTGTGGATACGTGGAGCGAACTGAGAAATGTCGCCACGTGGCGCGTTAATCGCCTGTTCCATCACGCTCAGGATGTGCAGACGTGCACCTTTCGCCTGATTCAGCGCAGCATGCATGATCTCTTTGGTGATGCCTTCAATTTTGATATCCATCTGCAGCGCAGAGATACCTTCGCGGGAACCCGCAACTTTGAAGTCCATATCACCCAGGTGATCTTCGTCGCCCAGGATGTCAGACAGCACAACGTAGTTGTCGCCTTCTTTCACCAGACCCATCGCGATACCCGCAACGGCAGCTTTCACCGGAACACCTGCATCCATCAGTGCCAGAGAGGCACCACACACGGACGCCATGGATGAAGAACCGTTAGATTCGGTGATTTCAGAAACCACGCGAACGGTGTACGGGAATTTATCAGCATCTGGCATAACAGCCAGAACGCCGCGCTTCGCCAGACGACCGTGACCAATTTCACGACGCTTAGGCGAACCAACCATACCGGTTTCACCTACGGAGTACGGAGGGAAGTTGTAGTGGAACAGGAAGCTGTCAGTGCGCTCGCCCATCAGTTCGTCGATGTTCTGTGCGTCACGGGCAGTACCCAGGGTCGCGGTAACCAGCGCCTGAGTTTCACCACGGGTGAACAGTGCGGAACCGTGAGTACGTGGCAGAACGCCAGTACGCACATCCAGACCACGGATCATGTCTTTTTCACGGCCATCGATACGCGGCTCGCCTGCCAGAACGCGGCTACGAACAACGTTTTTCTCGATAGCGTGCAGAATTTCGCTCAGCTCGTTCGCGTCCAGGGACTCATCTTCTGCAACCAGCGTAGCGATGGTTTCAGATTTGATGACGTCAACCTGAGCATAACGCTCTTGCTTGTCGGTGATGCGGTAAGCATCGCTCAGACGTGCTTCAGCCTGGGCAGCAACGCGTGCGTTGAGGGCTTCGTTCACGGCTTCTGGCTGCCAGTCCCAACGTGGTTTACCGGCTTCTTTCACCAGGTCGTTGATGTTCTGGATAACGATCTGCTGCTGCTCGTGGCCAAATACCACTGCACCCAGCATCTGGTCTTCGCTCAGCAGTTCTGCTTCGGATTCAACCATCAGTACTGCCGCTTCGGTACCGGCAACAACCAGGTCCAGCTTGCTCTCTTTCAGCTCGTCCTGAGTCGGGTTCAGAACGTACTGGTCGTTGATGTAACCTACGCGTGCAGAACCGATTGGACCATTGAATGGAATACCAGACAGGGAAAGGGCTGCAGATGCGCCGATCATCGCCACGATGTCCGGGTTAACCTGTGGGTTAACGGAAACAACGGTCGCGATAACCTGAACTTCGTTAACGAAGCCTTCCGGGAACAGCGGGCGAACCGGGCGGTCAATCAGACGCGCAATCAGAGTTTCGCCTTCGCTTGGACGGCCTTCACGACGGAAGAAGCCACCCGGGATTTTACCGGCAGCGTAGGTACGCTCTTGGTAGTTAACGGTCAGAGGGAAGAAGTCCTGACCTGGTTTTGCTTTTTTCTGGCCAACCACGGTTACGAATACCGCGGTGTCATCCATGCTTACCATAACGGCAGCAGTGGCCTGACGCGCCATCATGCCGGTTTCCAGCGTAACGGTGTGCTGACCGTACTGGAATTTACGAACGATCGGATTCAGCAAGATTCTGTCCTTTCTTAAATGAATGACAGCACACCAGAGGCGTGCTGACGTTTAACCGGACCTTCTTCGCATCCTCGCGACTAATGACAACCGACACCCCCATGGGTGAAGCCTCTCATTAGCCGCGCGAACCTCTGCAATGAAGATCATTTATAGCAACAATACATTAGTTTCCAGTGAATTGCTGCGGTCTGGTTGAAAAAAGGGGCCATAAGGCCCCCTTTTCTGAAACTCGCAAGACTTAGCGACGCAGGCCCAGACGCTCGATCAGCGCGGTGTAGCGTGCAACATCTTTACGTTTCAGGTAGTCGAGCAGTTTACGACGCTGAGAAACCATGCGCAGCAGACCACGACGGCTGTGGTGATCTTTTTTGTGCTCTGCAAAGTGACCCTGCAGGTGGTTAATCTGTGCAGTCAGCAGTGCAACCTGAACTTCGGTAGAACCGCTGTCGTTAGCATCACGACCAAACTCAGAAACGATTTTAGCTTTAGCTTCAACGCTTAGAGACATTTTAAAACTCCAAAGTATAAAGAATGAAAGGATGCCGATCTCTAATTCAGCTATCCCATGTATAACGCTTGCCAATTGTTAAACAATTCACCAGACGTTAAGCGGCAATATTCTACCCGCCTCCCCTGCTTATCGCAAGGTAAGGCGTCAGCTTATGCCGGATATTCGACCACCAGACGGCGCGGTGCAACACGACCTTCGTCGTCAATTTCACCCATGCCGATGAAGGTGTTGTCATCGCCTTCCGTAACGCGAACCAGCCCCTGATGAGGGACGTCAGTGGTGCGCACCGGATTACCGTTTTTAAAGTAAACGGACGAGGTTAACGGCAGATTGACCACCGGATAGTCCGAAGCTGGACTGTCCATCGGCATTAGCAGCGGGTCCAGCAGGTCGGCAGCCTCAATACCCTGCTCCTGTGCCTGCTCAACCAGCGCCTGCAGCTGCTCCAGCGTCACCATTCGTTCTGCCGGGTACTTACTCACCGCCAGACGACGCAGATAAATCACGTGCGCGCCACAGCCCAGCTTCTCACCCAGATCGTCAATGATGGTACGGATGTAAGTGCCTTTTGAGCAGTGAACTTCCAGCTCCAGCTCATCACCTTCGTGACGAATGAACAGCAGCTCATACACCGTAATCGGGCGGGCTTCGCGCGGCACCTCGATACCCTGGCGCGCATACTCGTAGAGTTTTTTGCCCTGGTATTTCAGTGCGGAATACATTGATGGCACCTGCTCGGTGTCGCCGCGGAAACTCTCCAGTGCCGACTCAAGCTGTTCAGCGCTGAACGTGACCGGGCGCTCTTCCACTACCTGACCATCCGCATCGGAGGTATCCGTGCGCTGGCCCAGCTTCGCAATCACGCGATAGCGCTTGTCAGAGTCCAGCAGATACTGGGAAAACTTCGTCGCTTCACCCAGGCAAACCGGCAGCATGCCGGTCGCCAGCGGATCCAGCGCACCGGTATGACCGGCACGGTTAGCATTGTAGAGACGCTTAACTTTTTGCAGCACGTCGTTGCTGGAAGCACCCTGGTGCTTATCCAGCAGCAGCACGCCGTGCACGTCGCGGCCGCGACGACGAGGACGACTCATCAGTCCTCCTTTTTATCGTCCGGGTTCACACGACGCTCATCATCCTGCTTCACCACGCTGGTGACCAGGTTGGACATGCGCATCCCTTCAACCAGTGAGTTGTCGTAGAAGAAGGTCAGTTCCGGCACGATACGCAGGCGCATAGCTTTGCCCAGCAGAGAGCGGATAAAACCGGAGGCATCCTGCAGGGCTTTGATGCCCAGCTTAACCGCGGCTTCATCCTGATCGTTCAGGAAGGTCACGAATACTTTGGCATAGGCCAGATCGCGGGACACTTCAACACCGGATACCGTCGTCATCATGCCCAGGCGAGGATCTTTAATTTCGCGCTGCAGGATGATTGCGATCTCTTTTTGCATCTCCTGAGCAACGCGCTGTGGGCGACCAAATTCTTTCGCCATAATAAATTCTCCAGACAAAAAAGGGGCTCTTAGCCCCTTTTGATAATTCTTGCCGGGTGGCGCGAGGCGATCCCGGCTTACATGTGGACCAATCCGTGGGGATTAGTCGATGCTGCGTTGGATCTCGATGATTTCGAACACTTCGATCATATCGCCAACGCGAACGTCGTTGTAGTTCTTCACGCCGATACCACATTCCATGCCGTTACGGACTTCGTTAACGTCATCTTTGAAGCGGCGCAGGGATTCCAGCTCGCCTTCATAGATAACCACGTTGTCACGCAGGACGCGGATTGGGTTGTGACGCTTGATGTTACCTTCGGTAACCATACAGCCCGCGATAGCGCCGAATTTCGGTGATTTGAATACGTCACGTACTTCAGCCAGACCGATGATCTGCTGTTTCAGTTCCGGAGACAGCATACCGCTCATCGCCGCTTTCACTTCGTCGATCAGGTGATAGATGACGGAGTAGTAACGCAGATCCAGGCTTTCAGATTCGATCACGCGACGCGCAGAAGCATCGGCACGAACGTTGAAGCCAACCAGAATCGCGTTGGACGCTGCAGCCAGGGTTGCGTCGGTTTCGGTGATACCACCTACGCCAGAACCGATGATCTTCACTTTCACTTCGTCGGTAGACAGTTTCAGTAAAGAGTCGGAGATCGCTTCCACAGAACCCTGAACGTCTGCCTTCAGAACGACGTTCACTTCGTGAACTTCGCCTTCGGTCATGTTGGCAAACATGTTCTCGAGTTTAGATTTCTGCTGGCGAGCCAGTTTAACTTCACGGAATTTGCCCTGACGGTACAGCGCAACTTCACGCGCTTTCTTCTCGTCACGCACAACGGTCACTTCATCACCGGCAGCCGGAACGCCGGACAGACCCAGGATTTCCACAGGAATGGATGGACCTGCTTCCAGCACTTCACGACCCAGTTCGTCACGCATTGCACGAACACGGCCATATTCGAAGCCACACAGCACGATGTCGCCTTTGTTCAGGGTACCTTCACGTACCAGAACGGTAGCAACCGGGCCACGACCTTTGTCCAGGAAGGATTCGATCACCGCGCCGCTCGCCATACCATTGCGAACCGCTTTCAGTTCCAGAACTTCAGCCTGCAGCAGGATAGCGTTCAGCAGGTCATCGATACCGGTACCCACTTTTGCAGAAACCGGGATGAACTGAGACTCACCGCCCCACTCTTCCGGCATAACACCGTACTGGGACAGTTCGTTTTTAACGCGATCCATATCCGCTTCTGGCTTATCGATTTTGTTCACTGCAACAACCAGAGGCACCTGCGCTGCTTTCGCGTGCTGGATAGCTTCGATTGTCTGCGGCATCACGCCATCGTCTGCTGCCACCACCAGAACAACGATATCCGTTGCCTGCGCACCACGAGCACGCATGGAGGTAAATGCGGCGTGGCCCGGGGTATCCAGGAAGGTGATCATGCCGTTGTCGGTTTCTACGTGGTAGGCACCGATGTGCTGGGTAATACCACCCGCTTCGCCAGATGCAACCTTAGTAGAACGAATGTAATCGAGCAGAGAGGTTTTGCCGTGGTCAACGTGACCCATGATGGTCACAACCGGTGCACGCGGCTCTGCCGCAGCGCCGGTGTCACGGTCGCTCATTACTGCTTCTTCCAGCTCGTTTTCACGACGCAGGATAACTTTGTGGCCCATCTCTTCGGCAACCAGCTGTGCGGTTTCCTGATCGATAACCTGGTTGATGGTCGCCATGGCACCCAGCTTCATCATCGCTTTGATGACCTGAGAACCTTTAACGGCCATCTTGTTCGCCAGATCGCCAACGGTGATGGTTTCGCCAATGATAACGTCACGGTTAACGGCCTGAGCTGGCTTCTGGAAGCCCTGCTGCAGCGCGGAACCTTTACGCTTGCCACCTTTACCACCGCGGCCCGCTGCGCGAGCTTCTTCGCGATCGGCTTTGGATTCAGCGTGCTTGTTGCCTTTCTTCTGAGGACGAGCCGTTTTCGACGCGGTGCGGGTACGGCCACGGCCGCCTTCAACTTCGCGGTCGTTTTCGTCTTCTGCCTGGCGCGCGTGCTGAGAAGTCGTTACGTGGTAATCACTGGTGTCTTCTGTCTGCTCGACAGGATTAACACCGTTCTTCTCGTTTTCTTCTGCCATACGGCGCGCTTCTTCAGCAACACGACGTGCGTCTTCTTCCAGCTTACGGCGTGCTTCTTCTTCGGCTTTACGCTTCAGTTCAGCAGCTTCATTTTCACGACGGGCTTTTTCCGTCTGGGCTGTTTTGGTCATTTCGTCAGTCTGTTGATTGCTCACTTTGTCTTTTTCCGCCGCGTCACGCTTCGCTTTATCACTGGCATCGCGCTTCGCTTTTTCTGCGGCCTCACGTTCAGCTTTTAATTCTGCCTCACGTTTGGCAGTTGCTTCTGCCTCACGCTGAGCTTGTTCTTCCGCTTCACGCTGTGCCTGCTCTTCCGCAGCAAGGCGTTCTGCCTCTTGCGGATCACGTTTTACAAAGGTGCGCGTCTTGCGGACTTCGATTTGTACCGATTTGCTTTTGCCACCGGTACCTGGAACATTTAACGTACTGCGCGTTTTACGCTGTAACGTCAGTTTATCAGGCGCTGAACCGTGTTCGCGGTTCAGGTGCGATAATAAGGTTTGTTTCTCTTGCGCGGTCACTGAGTCATCAGCGGACTTCGGGATCCCTGCATCAGCAAATTGCTGTACCAGGCGGTCCACGGAAGTCTGAATCTCAGCAGCCAGCGTTTTTACAGTTACATCAGTCATGCTGTTCCTTCCTGCTACAGTTTATTACGCTTCGTCGCCGAACCAGCAAATATTACGTGCGGCCATGATGAGCTCGCCGGCTTTCTCGTCGGTTAAACCTTCGATATCAGCCAGGTCATCAACGCCTTGTTCAGCGAGATCTTCCAGCGTACAAACACCACGGGCAGCCAGCTTGAACGCAATCGCACGATCAAGACCTTCCAGATTCAGCAGGTCATCAGCCGGCTTGTTATCACCAAGGCTTTCTTCCTGAGCCAGTGCCAGGGTGGTCAGTGCGTTTTTAGCGCGGTCACGCAGGGCTTCAACGGTGGCTTCATCCAGGCCGTCAATTTCCAGCAGTTCTTTCATTGGCACGTAGGCCAGTTCTTCCAGCGTTGAGAAACCTTCTTCAACCAGAACGGTGGCGAAGTCTTCGTCAATGTCCAGGTACTTAGTGAAGGTATCAATGGCTGCATGGGCTTCTGCCTGATGCTTAGCCTGCAGGTCGTCAACGGTCATCACGTTGAGTTCCCAACCGCTCAGCTGCGAAGCCAGACGGACGTTCTGACCGTTACGGCCGATAGCCTGTGCCAGGTTACCTGCTTCAACGGCGATATCCATGGTGTGCTTGTCTTCGTCTACTACGATAGACGCAACATCAGCCGGTGCCATCGCGTTAATCACGAACTGCGCCGGGTTATCGTCCCACAGTACGATATCAATACGCTCGCCGCCCAGTTCAGTCGAAACCGCCTGAACGCGTGCGCCACGCATACCGACGCATGCACCGACCGGGTCGATACGCTTGTCGTTGGTTTTCACCGCGATTTTCGCACGGGAACCCGGATCGCGGGCAGCGGCTTTAATCTCGATCACTTCTTCGCCAATTTCTGGCACTTCAATGCGGAACAGTTCGATCAGCATCTCAGGTTTAGAACGGGTTACGAACAGCTGTGCGCCACGCGCTTCTGGACGCACTGAATACAGTACGCCACGAATGCGGTCACCCGGACGGAAGTTTTCACGCGGCAGCATATCTTCACGCAGAATGACAGCTTCGGCGTTGCTACCCAGATCCAGGGAGATGTTGTCGCGGTTAACTTTCTTCACCACGCCGGTAATGATCTCACCTTCGTGCTCGCGGAACTGGTCAACAACCATGGCGCGCTCAGCTTCACGTACTTTCTGGACGATAACCTGTTTAGCAGTCTGGGTGGTGATACGGTCGAAGGTCACGGATTCGATCTGATCTTCAACGTAGTCGTCGAGGTTCAGGCTTTCGTCTTCGTAACGCGCCGCTTCCAGAGTGATCTCTTTTGTTGGCTGGGTTACTTCTTCAACGATAACCCAACGACGGAAAGTATCGAAGTCGCCGCTTTTGCGATCGATTTCAACGCGGACATCGATCTCTTGTTCGTATTTTTTCTTGGTTGCCGTAGCCAGTGCACTTTCCAGCGCTTCGAAAATCTTCTCGCGCGGCAGTGATTTTTCGTTGGAAACGGCTTCGACAACAGCCAAAATTTCTTTGTTCATCGCGGGCTTTTCACCTCATCCAGACTGTTAAAAGTGGGGAACCAGGTTCGCCTTCTGGATATTACTCAGCGCGAACACTTCATCTTTGCCTTCGACTGTTACTGTGATCATCTCACCATCAACGGCCTTAATAACGCCCTGCCATTTACGGCGGTTTTGTACAGCCATACGCAGAACGAGAGCCGCTTCTTCACCAATGTAGTGCGTGTAGTGTTCAGCAGTGAACAGTGGGCGATGCAGACCAGGCGAGGAAACTTCCAGGTTATAGGCGACGGTAATAGGATCTTCAACATCAAGAACCGCACTCACCTGGTGGCTAACATCAGCACAATCATCAACATTGATGCCATCTTCACTATCAATATAGATGCGCAGCGTGGATGTACGGCTGCGAATGAATTCGATGCCGACCAGTTCGTAGCCCAGTGCTTCGACTGGTGCTTTAATCATCTCTGTTAATTTTTGGTCTAATGTGGACAAGCCCACCCCCAAGACGTAAAAAAAGGGCATAAAGCCCAGTTATTCTGTAGTCAGATAACAAAAAACCCCGATAAATCGGGGCTTTAGATAACTGAACCCTATAGCCACAACAGTGGCCTGGAGCACTTTCAAAAAGAATTTTTTCAAATCCAGCTACGAAGGCGCTAAGTCTTCACAGTATATTTGAAAAAGGACTTTATAGGAAAGTGGTTGCGGGGGCCGGATTTGAACCGACGACCTTCGGGTTATGAGCCCGACGAGCTACCAGGCTGCTCCACCCCGCGCCTGAAACGTGGCAAATTCTACTCGCTGTGGGTAAAAAATGCAAATAATGCTGGGATTTGGTACCGAGGACGGGACGTAAAATCGGCGTACAGTATATTGATAGTGGACGCCGCCTGTCAAGCCTGTGAACCGCAGCGATTCAGGCGGGAAATTTTTACAAAAAATACACGAATCACTTTCGGTACTAGCCAAAAGATGATTAAATGAAAACTCACTTATTCTGCATAAAAATGCATTTAGGGTGAAAGCGATCACTCATCAGTCAATCAAGCAGGGTTTTATTTTATGACGACGATTCTCAAGCATCTTCCGCAAGGACAACGTATTGGCATCGCTTTTTCAGGCGGCCTGGATACCAGCGCTGCACTGCTGTGGATGCGCCAGAAGGGAGCGGTTCCTTATGCATATACTGCGAACCTGGGTCAGCCGGATGAGGACGATTATGATGCGATCCCTCGTCGTGCCATGGAGTACGGTGCAGAGAACGCACGTCTGATTGACTGCCGTAAGCAGCTGGTTGCCGAAGGTATCGCTGCCATTCAGTGTGGCGCATTTCATAACACCACCGGTGGCCTGACCTATTTCAACACCACCCCGCTGGGCCGTGCTGTTACCGGCACCATGCTGGTTGCCGCCATGAAAGACGATGGCGTCAACATCTGGGGTGATGGCAGCACCTATAAAGGCAACGACATCGAGCGTTTCTACCGTTACGGCCTGCTGACCAACGCCGAACTGCAGATCTACAAGCCGTGGCTGGATACTGACTTCATCGACGAACTCGGTGGCCGTCACGAAATGTCCGAATTTATGATCGCCTGTGGCTTTGACTACAAAATGTCGGTCGAGAAAGCCTACTCCACCGACTCCAACATGCTGGGTGCGACGCACGAAGCCAAAGACCTGGAATTCCTGAACTCCAGCGTGAAGATCGTCAACCCGATCATGGGCGTGAAGTTCTGGGATGAAAACGTCAAAATTCAGGCAGAAGAAGTGACCGTGCGTTTTGAACGCGGCCACCCGGTTGCACTGAACGGTCAGACTTTTACTGATGATGTGGAACTGATGCTGGAAGCCAACCGCATCGGCGGCCGTCACGGTCTGGGCATGAGCGATCAGATCGAAAACCGTATCATCGAAGCGAAAAGCCGTGGCATCTACGAAGCCCCGGGGATGGCGCTGCTGCACATCGCTTACGAGCGTCTGCTGACCGGTATTCACAACGAAGACACCATCGAGCAGTATCACTCTCATGGCCGTCAGTTAGGTAAACTGCTGTATCAGGGCCGCTGGTTCGATCCGCAGGCGCTGATGCTGCGTGATGCTCTGCAGCGTTGGGTGGCAAGCGCGATTACAGGTGAAGTGACCCTGGAACTGCGTCGCGGTAACGACTATTCGATTCTGAATACTGTGTCTGACAACCTGACCTACCAGGCAGAGCGTCTGACCATGGAAAAAGGCGAGTCCGTCTTCTCTCCTGACGATCGTATTGGTCAGCTGACCATGCGCAATCTGGATATCACCGATACTCGTGCCAAGTTGTTCACCTATACTGAGAACGGTCTGCTCTCCGTATCAACAGGTAATGGCCTGCCGCAGGTCGAGAATCTGGAAAGCAGCGATAAGCAGTAATCGCGAATAAGAAATGCAAAAGGCGCCTGAGGGCGCCTTTTTTAATGGCTGTAGCATGTGGGGCAGACAAACGCAGCGCCCCCGCTGTCTTTTCGCCCGGCGGCACGACGCTTGTGGGCCTACGAAAAAGAAAAAGTGCAGACGAAAAAAAAGACGTCTTGCGACGTCTTTTCTTCGGAATATTGGTACTGAGGATGGGACTCGAACCCACAAGCCCGTTAGGGCACTACCACCTCAAGGTAGCGTGTCTACCAATTCCACCACCTCAGCACTGATACAACTCTTACTGCGGGATATCGCTGGTCGGCTTAGCCGGTGCAGCTGGCTGAGTCTGCTCGGATTTCGCCGGTGCGCTCAGATTTTCCCACTCGCTTCCTTTACTGGTCTTGTTGCTGTTGATATTGCCAAGCGCCAGACTGATGATGAAAAACAGCGTTGCCAGAATCGCCGTTGCGCGGGTCATGAAGTTACCAGAACCACTTGAACCGAACAGCGTACCAGAAGCGCCTGCTCCAAAAGAGGCCCCCATATCAGCGCCTTTACCTTGCTGCAGCATGATCAGCGCTACCAGAGCGATGGCTACAATAAGGAAAACTACTAAAAGAGCTTCGTACATAATCAACCTGTTCCTTGCGGATTTGCCGCATACCAATGCTTCGACCAATAAGCAGGAGTTTTTCTTTCCCACTGAAGCGGGTGTGAATACTAACCAAAGCGAATGACCTTCGCAAGGGCAATTTCAGCTCATTGTATCAAGTGCGGAAAAAAACAGCAAAACCGCAGCCATTGAGCAAAATAAAGGCGGCAAGCGCCGCCTTTTTAGACACTTAACGGCAGTTACGCCGCTTTAACGGCATCCGCAATGCGATGCGCAAACTCAGTCACTTGCGCTTCGTTTTCCCCTTCTACCATCACGCGGATCAGCGGCTCGGTGCCAGACTTACGCAGCAGGACGCGGCCACGGGAGCCCAGCGCCGCTTCTACCTCAGCCATCACCGCTTTTACGTTCTCATTTTCCAGCGGATCGCCTTTGCCGGCCGTGAAGCGGACGTTAACCAGGATCTGGGGGAACATCTTCATGCCGCTGCACAGATCGTGCAGGGACATATGGTTACGCACCATCGCTGCCACCACCTGCAGACTTGCCACAATGCCGTCACCGGTAGTGGTTTTGTCGAGCAGGATCACGTGGCCGGAGTTTTCCGCGCCGATGCGCCAGCCTTTCTCCTGCAGTTTTTCCAGCACGTAGCGATCGCCCACTTTCGCGCGCACAAACGGGATACCCAGCTGTTTGAGCGCCAGCTCCAGGCCCATGTTGCTCATCAGCGTACCGACAGCACCGCCGCGCAGCTGACCCTGGCGCAGACCTTCCCGGGCAATGATATAGAGGATCTGATCCCCATCGACCTTATTGCCTTCGTGGTCAACCATGATTACGCGGTCGCCGTCGCCGTCATAGGCGATGCCCAGATCGGCCTTCTCTGCCAGCACGCGCGCCTGCAGAGCACGAACATCGGTAGCGCCCACTTCGGCGTTAATGTTCAGCCCGTTAGGCTCACAGCCAATAGCCACTACCTGCGCACCCAGTTCGCGGAACACGTTTGGGGCGATGTGGTAAGTTGCACCGTTCGCGCAGTCGACCACAATTTTCAGATGGCTCAGGCTCAGCTCGTTCGGGAAGGTGCCTTTACAGAATTCAATGTAGCGACCTGCAGCATCGACGATACGGCTGGCTTTACCCAGCTCAGCGGAGTCAACGCAGGTCAGCTCTTTTTCCATTTCCGCTTCGATGGCTTCTTCCACTTCATCCGGCAGTTTGGTGCCATCGATAGAGAAGAATTTGATGCCGTTATCGTAGAACGGGTTATGCGAGGCAGAGATAACAATCCCCGCTTCTGCACGGAACGTACGAGTGAGGTAGGCTACAGCTGGCGTCGGCATTGGACCGGTAAAGGAGGCAGAGAGGCCCGCAGCGGAAAGACCCGCTTCCAGCGCCGATTCGAGCATATAGCCAGAGATACGCGTATCTTTGCCAATGATGATTTTACGCGAACCGTGGCTGGCCAGCACTTTGCCTGCCGCCCAGCCTAACTTCAGCACAAACTCAGGTGTGATTGGCGCATCGCCCACGCGCCCACGAATGCCGTCGGTACCAAAAAATTTACGATTACTCATAGCGGTTGTTTTCCTTAGCTGCCAGTGTGGCTTCCACCACTCGCATGGCTTCTGCTGTCTCTTTTACGTCATGGACGCGAATAATATGCGCTCCCTGCATTGCTGCAATCACCGCGCAGGCCAGACTTCCGTTCAGGCGGTCTGAGGGCCCAACGTTAAGCAGCTGACCTACCATTGATTTTCGTGACATTCCGACCAACAGCGGCAGGCCAAAATGGTGAAACTCTGATAAGCGCGCAAGAAGCTCGAAGTTATGAGAGAGATTTTTACCGAAACCGAATCCCGGGTCGAGCAGCAATTTCTCTTTTGCGATACCGGCACGTTCACAACGCGCAATATGCTCAACAAAATAGTGGTTCACATCAGCAAACACGTCATCATATTTCGGCGCATCCTGCATGGTTTTCGGCTGACCCTGCATGTGCATCAGGCAGACCGGCAACCCGGTCTCAGCCGCCGCCTCAAGTGCCCCCGGCTCGGTGAGGGAGCGGATGTCATTAATAATGTGAGCGCCCACTCTCGCTGATTCGCGAATTACCTCTGGTTTAGAAGTATCCACCGAAATCCAGACCTCGAAACGCTGCGCAAGGGCTTCGACCACCGGGATCACCCGGGACAACTCTTCGTCAACACTGACATCCGCCGCGCCCGGTCGCGTCGACTCCCCACCGACATCAATGATAGTCGCCCCGGCGTTAATCATCAGATTCGCATGCCTGACCGCCTCAATCAGCGTGTTATGCGTGCCGCCGTCGGAGAAGGAGTCTGGCGTGACGTTCAGGATCCCCATCACATGTGGATGAGTCAGATCGAGATAAGAATCCTGGGCGAAGAGTTTCATAGCAAATCCCTGGTTTTTTGGTTAAGCAGACAAGAAAAACCCCGGGGCAAGCCCCAGGGTTTCAGGTAAAGAAAACATCATCGACAGCGGTGACTTATTTGTCGCCCAACTGTTCTGACATGGTGTTGCCCGGGTTTGGCGTACGCGGTTCATCGACCGGACGCGGCGCACGTGGCGTGCCATTGTTGTCAGAGTTGTTGGAGGTACCTGGATCTTCCCAACCCGCTGGCGGACGCACTTCGCGGCGTGCCATCAGGTCGTCGATCTGCGGTGCATCGATGGTTTCATATTTCATGAGTGCATCTTTCATCGAATGCAGGATGTCCATATTGTCGTTCAGGATCTGGCGAGCACGTGCATAGTTACGCTCAACCAAAGATTTTACTTCCTGATCGATGATACGTGCCGTCTCATCGGACATATGTTTCGCTTTCGCCACAGAACGGCCCAGGAACACTTCACCCTCTTCTTCTGCATACAGCAGCGGACCGAGTTTGTCGGAGAAGCCCCACTGGGTCACCATGTTACGTGCCAGGTTGGTCGCGACTTTAATGTCGTTGGACGCACCGGTCGAAACATGTTCCACACCGTAGATTATCTCTTCTGCCAGACGACCACCGTAGAGGGTTGAAATCTGACTTTCCAGTTTCTGGCGGCTGGCACTGATGGCATCGCCTTCCGGCAGGAAGAACGTCACACCCAGCGCACGACCGCGCGGAATAATCGTCACTTTATGCACCGGATCGTGTTCCGGTACCAGACGACCAATAATCGCATGGCCTGCTTCGTGGTAAGCCGTGGACTCTTTCTGCGCTTCCGTCATCACCATGGAGCGACGTTCCGCACCCATCATGATTTTGTCTTTCGCTTTCTCGAACTCCACCATCGAAACCACACGCTTGTTGCCGCGAGCAGCAAACAGTGCAGCTTCGTTCACCAGGTTAGCCAGATCCGCGCCCGAGAAGCCCGGGGTACCGCGCGCAATAATTGCCGCATCGATGTCCGGAGACAGCGGTACGCGACGCATATGCACTTTCAGGATCTGCTCACGACCACGAACATCTGGCAGACCGACCACAACCTGACGGTCGAAACGGCCTGGACGCAGCAGTGCAGGGTCAAGAACGTCCGGACGGTTAGTTGCCGCGATAACGATAATACCTTCGTTACCTTCGAAGCCGTCCATCTCAACCAGCATCTGGTTCAGGGTCTGCTCACGTTCATCGTGACCACCGCCCAGGCCTGCGCCACGCTGGCGGCCCACGGCGTCGATTTCATCGATGAAGATGATGCACGGTGCCGCTTTCTTGGCTTGTTCGAACATGTCACGCACACGGGATGCACCGACACCAACGAACATTTCCACGAAGTCAGAACCGGAAATGGTAAAGAACGGTACCTTCGCTTCACCGGCGATGGCTTTCGCCAGCAGGGTTTTACCGGTACCCGGAGGGCCGACCATCAGGACGCCTTTCGGGATCTTACCGCCCAGTTTCTGGAAGCGGCTCGGCTCACGCAGGTATTCAACCAGCTCACCCACCTCTTCTTTTGCTTCGTCGCAACCTGCCACGTCAGCAAAAGTGGTTTTGATCTGGTCTTCCGTCAACATACGCGCCTTACTCTTGCCGAACGACATGGCACCTTTGCCACCGCCGCCCTGCATTTGACGCATAAAGAAGATCCAGACGCCGATAAGCAGCAGCATCGGGAACCAGGAAATGAAGATAGAAGCCAGCAGGCTTGGCTCTTCCGGCGGCTCACCTACCACCTTGACGTTTTTAGTCAGAAGGTTATCAAGCAGCTTAGGATCGTTCACCGGAATGTAAGTCGTGTAACGGTTACTATCTTTCTTGGTAACGTTGATCTCACGTCCGTTGATACGCGCTTCGCGAACCTGATCCTGGTTGACCTCTTGCAGGAAGGTAGAGTAGTCCACCTTACGGCCATTAGACTCGCTGGGCCCAAAGCTCTGGAATACTGACATCAGCACAACGGCAATGACCAGCCAGAGTATTAGGTTTTTCGCCATGTCACTCAAGGGATTAACCTCTTATTACAACTGTGTTAAAAACAGCGTCAGGATACTCTGTATCCGATTTATTTCAAACTTTCGCCTGAAATCCACCGGCTATCATTTTCGCCCGGTCGCTACAATATACACTTCACGTGAACGCGCACGTGAAGAGTCCGGCTTACGAACTTTGACCTTCGCAAACAGGGAGCGAATTTCCTTCAGATACTCCTCGAAACCTTCGCCCTGGAACACCTTCACTAAAAAACTACCACCCGGCGCTAATACATCACGGGACATTTCTAACGCCAGTTCTACCAGATACATGGAGCGAGGGATATCCACCGCCGGTGTTCCGCACATATTTGGCGCCATATCGGACATGACAACCTGAACTTTACTGTCACCTACACGTTCAAGTAACGCTTTCAGTACTAATTCATCACGAAAATCGCCCTGAAGGAAGTCCACACCAACGATGGGATCCATAGGCAAAAGATCGCAGGCGATGATTCGGCCGGTTCCGCCGATTTGTGTCACCGCATATTGCGACCATCCACCGGGCGCTGCACCGAGGTCGACTACCGTCATCCCCGGCTTAAAGAGTTTGTCACTTTGCTGTATTTCATCAAGTTTAAACCAGGCACGGGAACGTAACCCCTTTTTCTGTGCCTGTAGAACATATTTATCGCTAAAGTGTTCCTGGAGCCAGCGGCTCGAGCTTGCAGAACGCTTTTTACCTGTCATTTAACTTTCCGTCCTGGTTCATCGTAGCCTGTGGTGTAAATTTCCACTCAGCAATTTGGCGATATTAGGGAGATGGCGGTAGAATGAACCGTTTTCAATCCCAACGTAAGCAAAAATATACGATGAATCTGAGTACTAAACAAAAACAGCACCTTAAAGGTCTGGCACATCCGCTCAAGCCTGTAGTTATGCTTGGCAACAATGGTTTGACCGAAGGGGTACTGGCCGAGATTGAACAAGCGCTGGAGCACCACGAATTAATCAAAGTGAAAATCGCCTCTGAAGACAGAGAGACCAAGACTTTGATCGTGGAAGCAATCGTGCGCGAAACCGGCGCCTGTAACGTACAGGTCATCGGTAAAACGCTGGTGCTCTACCGCCCATCTAAAGAGCGTAAAATCTCGCTGCCACGCTAAGATTATCCTGAATTGAACACATTTTCTGTGTAAAACGAGGGTTTTTTCTTAAGCAGGTGAGCAAAATGCCATGCTCCTTGAGTTGATAAAAGGCCGCTATGCGGCCTTTTTCCTATCTTTACAATGTATCAACATCTGGCGGGAGATGCGAATTACAGGTAATCAACCTTAATAATTTCGAACTCCACTTCCCCACCCGGGGTACGAATGGTGACCACATCGTCCTGCTCTTTGCCAATCAGGCCGCGAGCAATCGGTGAATTTACCGAGATCAGATTCTGCTTAAAATCGGCCTCGTCATCACCCACGATGCGGTAAGAAACCTCTTCATCGTTATCCAGATTGATCACCGTAACGGTGCAGCCAAAAATGACGCGCCCGTTGTTTGGCATTTTTGTAATATCAATCACCTGAGCATTCGACAGCTTGGCTTCGATATCTTTGATACGCCCTTCGCAGAAACCCTGCTGCTCACGCGCAGCGTGGTACTCGGCGTTCTCTTTCAGATCGCCATGCTCACGCGCATCCGCGATAGCGGCAATGATTTCAGGGCGGCGAACAGATTTAAGAAAATCCAGTTCTTCGCGCAGTTTTTCAGCCCCACGTAAGGTCATCGGAATAGCTTGCATTTGTTATACCTCTTTGACATTCCTGTTGGGTACGGGTAACCGACCCGACGACTGGCCCCGCAGGCATCACAGCCTGGCACAGGTCAGAAGCAAAAGAAAACTGACCCGGAAGCAAAGTTCCAGGACAGCAGCAATTTTTCAATTTGATACGCATTTTAACGCGAAGTTCAGTATGGGTCATCGTTTACTTTACAGGGCGTTGGGCCGTAGTATGGCGGTTTGTTTCCGGGTTGTTAGCGCGAGATTATGCGATTTTCCAGATTTATCATCGGATTGACCACCACGATTGCGTTCACTGTCCAGGCAGCGAACGTTGACGAGTATATTAATCAGCTGCCCGATGGTGCCAACCTTGCCCTGATCGTGCAGAAGGTTGGTGCCCAGGCGCCTGAAATTGATTATCACAGCCAACAGATGGCCCTGCCCGCCAGTACGCAAAAGGTGATCACGGCGCTCGCCGCCCTGCTGCAGCTGGGGCCCGATTTTCGTTTCACCACCACACTTGAGAGTAAAGGCAACGTAGAGAGCGGCGTGCTGAAAGGCGATCTTATCGCTCGTTTTGGCGGCGATCCGACATTTAAGCGTCAGGATATCCGCAATATGGTCGCTGTGCTAAAGAAGTCAGGCGTGCAGCGCATTGAAGGCAATGTGCTTATCGACACGTCCATCTTCGCCAGCCACGATAAAGCCCCAGGCTGGCCGTGGAACGACATGACCCAGTGCTTTAGCGCGCCGCCTGCGGCCGCGATTGTCGATCGCAACTGCTTCTCCATCTCGTTGTACAGCGCGCCAAAGCCCAATGATTTAGCCTTTATCCGGGTGGCGTCCTACTATCCGGTCACCATGTTTAGCCAGGTGCGTACTCTGGCAAAAGGATCGCCGGAAGCGCAGTACTGCGAGCTGGATGTGGTACCGGGCGATCTCAACCGCTTTACGCTGACCGGTTGCCTGACGCAACGCGCCGATCCGCTGCCGCTGGCCTTCGCCATTCAGGATGGCGCAGGTTATGCCGGTGCGATCCTGAAAGACGAACTGAAGCAGGCCAATATCACCTACAGCGGCACGCTTTTACGCCAGACGCAGAGCAACGAGCCGGGCAACGTGATTGCCAGTAAGCAGTCTGCGCCGCTGCACGATCTGCTGAAGATCATGCTGAAAAAATCAGACAACATGATCGCTGACACCGTGTTTCGCATGATTGGCCACGCCCGCTTCGGCGTACCCGGCACCTGGCGTGCCGGGTCGGATGCGGTTCGGCAGATTTTGCGTCAGCAGGCGGGTATCGAACTCGGGAATACCATCGCAGTGGATGGATCCGGTCTTTCGCGCCACAACCTGATCTCGCCTGCTACCATGATGCAGGTCCTTCAGTACATTGCTCAGCATGACACTGAACTAAACTTTATCTCGATGCTGCCGCTCGCCGGTTATGACGGCTCCCTGCAGTACCGGGCCGGCCTGCATGCCGCGGGCGTGGATGGCAAAGTCTCCGCTAAAACAGGCTCACTGCAGGGGGTGTATAACCTTGCCGGGTTTATCACCACTGCCAGCGGGCAGCGGATGGCATTTGTGCAGTATCTTTCAGGCTACGCGGTTGAACCTGCAGACCAACGCAATCGCCGTATCCCGCTGGTGCGCTTTGAGAGCCGGCTTTACAAGGACATCTATCAGAATAACTAGCGATGAAATTACTCATTGTCGAAGACGATCTGCTGCTGCAGGAAGGACTGGCCCTGGCACTCTCTGCCGAGGGCTATACACTCGATTGTGCAGGCACTGCCGCCGAGGCTGATGGCCTTATCCAGAGCGGCGAATATAGCCTGGTAATCCTCGATCTTGGTCTGCCGGATAAAGACGGAGCCACCTTGCTCAGCCAGTGGCGTCGTCGCGGAGTAGATAATCCAGTACTGATCCTGACGGCGCGCGATGCGCTGGAAGACAGGATCAACGGCCTGGACTCCGGCGCCGATGACTATCTGGTGAAACCCTTCGCCCTGGCGGAACTGCAGGCACGGGTCAGAGCCTTGATCCGCCGCTACCAGGGGCACAGTGATAACCTGCTCAGCGACGGGGATCTGACGCTGAATCTGCAAACACAGCAGGTGTTACAGCAGTCCCAGCCGGTAGAGGTCACGCCGAAAGAGTTCGCCCTGCTGACGCGGCTGATCATGCGCACCGGGCAGACCGTTCACCGCGAGACCTTACAGCAGGATATCTACTCCTGGCAGGACGATCCCGGCTCGAACACCCTGGAGGTCCATATCCATAACCTGCGGCGTAAGCTGGGCAAAGATCGGATCAAAACCGTGCGCGGCGTAGGCTATCGTCTGGAGAGTCAAAAATGAACAGCATGCGCCGTCGTCTGATGGTGCTGTTGGCAGTCATTTTACTGTTTTTTCAACTGGTCAGCGTTATCTGGCTCTGGCATGAAAGTCGGGAGCAGATCAGTTTTCTGGTCAGCGAGACCCTTTCCGCCAAAGCGCGCAACCAGCATGTAGAGAAAGAGATCCGCGAGGCGATCGCCTCGTTACTGGTGCCTTCGCTGGTGATGGTCGGTTTTACGCTGCTGTTCTCCTTCTGGGCGGTCACCTGGATCACCCGTCCGCTCAACCAGCTCCGCTCCAGTCTGGCAAACCGTTCTGCGGATAACCTCTCCCCGCTGCCGATGTATTCCGACATGGAAGAAATTGGCGCCGTCACCACCTCGCTGAATCAGCTTCTTGCCCGGCTGGATCAAACCATTCAGCAGGAGCGCCTGTTCACCGCTGACGCCGCTCACGAGCTGCGTACGCCGCTGGCTGGCATTCGCCTGCACCTGGAGCTGATGGCGCAGTCAGGTTCGCCTCAGGCGACGACGCTGATTGCCCGTATCGACCAGCTGATGCATACCGTGGAACAGCTTTTGATGTTGGCCCGTGCGGGTCAGGCTCTGGCCAGCGGCCATTACGATACCGTTAACTGGAGCGAATCCATTTTTGCGCCGCTGGCGCTGGAGAATGAGCCCAGGGATCACACCCTGATCTGGCCGCAGACGGGCCCTCAGAGCGTCCAGGGTGATGCGACCCTGCTACGTCTTATGCTGCGTAATTTGCTGGAGAACGCGGTGCGTTATAGCCCGGCGGGAACCACCATTGAAGTCCGGATGCAGGAAGTCGACGATGGCACGCTGGTGAGCGTCTGCGATCAGGGACCTGGCATTGATGAGGCCCATCGCCAGTCCATTACCGAGCCGTTTCGCCGTATCGATCAGCGCTATGGCGGCAGCGGGCTGGGGTTAAGCATTGTGCAGCGTATCGTGCAGCTACACCGCGGCACACTGACGCTCGAAAACCGTCCCGAAGGCGGGCTGACGGTCGGCTGCTGGATACCGACAAAACTGAATTAAAAAAAGCCCCCTTATTAAGGGGGCCTTCGACGGTCTTAACGCTTGTAGATGAATTCGACGCCTTCTTCGTCGTCTTCGTCCCAGTCATCATCCCAGTCTTCGTCGTCTTCTTCTTCCGTCTGCTCTTCAAGCTGCTGACGGTGGTAGTCATCCCACATGAATTCGACTTTTTCAGGCTGTTTCGCTTCTTCTGCCTGAGTAACCGGGTTCTCGATGATAAAGGTCATCACGTCCCAGCACAGATCTTTCACGCCCATCTGGCTTGCAGCGGAGATGAGATAGTATTTATCTTCCCAGCCCATCGCTTCAGCAATGGCTTTCGCCTTCGCTTCGGCTTCTTCTTTGTCCATCAGGTCGATCTTGTTGAAGACCAGCCAGCGCGGCTTCGCAGCCAGCTTGTCGCTGTATTTTTCCAGCTCGCCAATAATGATACGGGCGTTTTCCACCGGATCGGAACCGTCGATCGGATCGATATCGATGAGGTGCAGCAGAACACGGCAGCGCTCAAGGTGTTTCAGGAAGCGGATCCCTAAACCAGCCCCTTCCGCGGCGCCTTCGATCAGACCCGGGATATCCGCCACGACGAAGCTTTTCTCGGTATCCATACGCACCACACCGAGGCTTGGCACCAGGGTGGTAAACGGATAATCAGCCACTTTCGGTTTGGCCGCAGAGACCGCGCGGATGAAGGTAGATTTACCGGCGTTCGGCATCCCCAGCATCCCAACGTCAGCCAGCAGCATCAGCTCAAGCTGCAGATCGCGTTTGTCGCCCGGTGTACCCATCGTTTTTTGACGCGGGGAACGGTTCACAGAGGATTTGAAACGGGTGTTGCCCAGACCGTGCCAGCCGCCTTTTGCCACCATCAGGCGCTGACCGTGTTTGGTCATATCGCCCATGGTTTCGCCCGTACCCTGATCGATAACGCGCGTCCCGACCGGCACTTTCACGCTGACATCTTTACCGCGTTTGCCGGTACAGTCGCGGCTCTGGCCGTTCTGGCCACGCTCTGCGCGGAAAGCTTTCTCGAAACGATAGTCGATCAGCGTGTTAAGGTTCTCGTCGGCTTCAAGCCATACGTCACCGCCGTCACCGCCGTCGCCGCCGTCAGGGCCGCCACGCGGAATATATTTTTCACGGCGGAAGCTTACGCAACCATTACCGCCATCACCTGCCACGACCAGGATCGTTGCTTCATCAACAAACTTCATTTTACTCTCCGTAAATCATTCGCCTGAGCGGGGGATCACTACAACCGCTTCATTTTTGCGCCAGCGTCCCCAAAGACGATGACCAATGGCGGAATACATCGCGCCCGCAACCACGACAAACGCACCGAGATAAGCCAACAGGTTTAACATCGGTTTGACGAAGAAATCGGGCCAGGCCATTGATAATAAATCTGAAAATAACAGCGTAAACAGCGGGGTCAGCGTAATCAGTGCGCTTACCTGAGCTGCCTGCCAGCGCGCCATCGCTTCTGCCAGCGCGCCATAACCGACTAGCGTATTCAGACCACAAAAGATCAGACACGCCAGCTGCCAGTCGCTTAACTGGGTAATCACTCCCGGCTTCGCCAACGGCAGCAGTGCAATAGTACATAAAGTGTACAGCAAAAACAGGATCTGCTGTGAGGCCAGACGGCGCAATAACACCTTTTGCGCGACGCCATAACTCACCCACACCGCCGCTGCACTCACGCCGAAAATCACACCCCAGGTGTAATCCGTCAGGCGAGTAAATATCTCTATCAGGCTGGTATTGAAGAACAACACCAGACCGCAAAGCAGCATCAGTGCCCCGATAATCTGCGTGCCACGCATCTTCTCTTTGAGGATAAAGACGCTGGCCACCATCATGCCGACCGGTGAGAGCTGGCCGATAACCTGCGAGGCCGTAGGACTGAGGTACTGCAGAGAAGAACTAAACAGAATGAAGTTGCCGAACAGGCCACCTGTCGCAATCGCCAGCATCACCAGCCAGCGCGGTTTACGAAAGATACGCAGAGGGGGAAGCTTACCTTTTATCGCAAGGATCGTCCCCAGCCCTATACCGGCCATCAGGAAGCGGTAGAACACCACCGTCGGCGGCTCCATCACTTCCAGTACCTGCTTCATTGCAATTGGCAGAGCACCCCAGCACATAGCGGTGGTGAGCGCCAAAAGAATACCAATGCCGGCCTGCTGCTTCATGCCCGTTTTCCCTACAGAAAAAATTACCGGGTTTCCAATGTAAAAAGCCCCGCAACACGTTGCGGGGCTTTAATCCGTTACCGGACCGAGAAAACCTTACTCAGCAACAATGCTGATGTATTTACGGTTGTTCGGGCCTTTAACTTCAAATTTCACTTTACCGTCTGCTTTAGCAAACAGAGTGTGGTCACGACCGCAACCTACGTTGTTGCCCGCGTGGAATTTGGTGCCACGCTGACGAACGATGATGCTACCCGCCAGAACGGTTTCGCCACCGAAACGCTTAACGCCGAGGCGTTTAGCTTCTGAATCGCGACCGTTACGTGTGGAGCCGCCAGCCTTTTTATGTGCCATTTAAATCTCTCCTCAGGTCTTAGGCGCTGATGCCAGTAATTTTCACATCAGTGAACCACTGACGGTGGCCCTGCTGCTTACGGTAGTGTTTACGACGACGAAACTTAACGATCTTAATTTTCTCGCCACGACCATGAGCAACAACTTCAGCTTTGATAACGCCGCCATCAACGAAAGGAACGCCGATTTTGACTTCTTCACCGTTTGCGATCATCAGAACTTCAGCGAACTCAACAGCTTCGCCAGTTGCGATGTCCAGCTTTTCCAGGCGAACGGTCTGACCTTCGCTTACTCGGTGTTGTTTACCACCACTTTGGAAAACCGCGTACATATAAACTCCGCTTCCGCGCACATCCTCGTGTGATTCAGAGTGCGCTATAAATATTCACAATAGGGCGCGAATATTACGCAAAACGCGAGCCTTTGACAAGTGCTACCGTCAATACATGAAGAAAAAAAACACAACACGTACGGTAACGTTTATCTGAGCCGTTTTTTCAGTACAATCAGCGCTACTATTGATAAACCGAACCCTTCGTTAGCCCATTTGAAATGTGGAAAACAGGACTACAAGCCCGGCTTTTGCGATGAATTTAGAAAAAATCAATGAGTTAACCGCGCAAGATATGGCGGGTGTAAATGCAGCGATCCTGGAACAGCTCGACTCTGACGTTTCCCTAATCAATCAGTTGGGTTACTACATCGTCAGCGGCGGGGGCAAACGCATCCGTCCGATGATCGCGGTGCTGGCCGCGCGCGCGGTAGGTTATGAGGGTAATGCGCACGTCACGATCGCGGCGCTGATCGAATTTATCCATACCGCCACGTTGCTGCACGATGACGTTGTCGATGAGTCTGATATGCGTCGTGGCAAAGCCACCGCCAATGCGGCGTTTGGCAATGCTGCCAGCGTGCTGGTAGGGGACTTTATCTATACGCGCGCCTTCCAGATGATGACCAGCCTCGGCTCGCTGAAGGTACTGGAAGTGATGTCCAAAGCAGTGAACGTTATCGCGGAAGGCGAAGTTCTGCAGCTCATGAACGTCAATGATCCGGATATCACCGAAGAGAACTACATGCGGGTGATTTACAGCAAAACCGCACGTCTGTTTGAAGCGGCTGCCCAGTGCTCCGGTATTCTGGCTGGCTGTTCTGAGGAGCAGGAACGTGGCCTGCAGGATTACGGCCGCTACCTTGGCACCGCCTTCCAGCTCATCGACGATCTGCTCGATTACAGTGCCGATGGCGAAACGCTGGGCAAAAACGTTGGTGACGACCTCAATGAGGGCAAACCGACGCTTCCACTGCTGCATGCCATGCGTAACGGCACCCCTGAGCAGGCAAATCTGATCCGTGAAGCGATTGAGCAAGGAAACGGCCGACACCTTCTGGAACCCGTACTGGAAGCAATGGCAACCTGCGGTTCTCTGGAATGGACGCGTCAGCGTGCAGAGGAAGAAGCCGATAAAGCCATAGTCGCACTTCAGGTCATTCCTGACAGCCCATGGCGAGATGCCCTGATCGGCCTCGCGCACATTGCTGTTCAGCGCGATCGATAAGGACCGGGGGAACTCTTTTTTTCATGAAAATAGAGTTCCTTTAAGTTCCAAAAAATATCCATAACGTTGTTAAAGAATCCGCTTACAGGCCGCATGATTAAAGCCCTGGCAAAATCTGAATGTTGCTTCCAGTAACGCGAACTTTTTAGAACCGCTGTTCGAAGAAGGTATAGTAATTACGTCATTTAACTGAAATGACGTGAACGTACCAGAACAGAGGGACCGCTGAATGGATAAGAAATTTATCGACTGGCACTCGGCCGATATTATTGCCGCGCTGCGCAAAAAGGGAACATCACTGGCTGCAGAATCCCGCCGTAATGGACTGAGTTCATCCACCCTTGCAAACGCGCTGACGCGCCCCTGGCCAAAGGGAGAACTCATCATTGCGACGGCGATAGGTACCGATCCCTGGGTGATTTGGCCATCACGTTACCATGACCCGATAACCCATGAGTTTGTCGACAGAACGCGCATGATGCGCCAGAGAAGACAACAAAAAGAGCGCCAACAATGACGCTCCTCTAAACGGGAATAGCAACCCCCCGGTCGAAATGGCAGGGGGCTGCCTTAACGATTACTCGCCTTTCACACGCTCAATATTTGCACCCAGTGCACGCAGTTTATCTTCGATGCGTTCATAGCCGCGATCGATGTGATAAATACGATCCACCAGCGTCGTACCTTCCGCAATACAGCCCGCCAGCACCAGGCTCGCAGATGCACGCAGATCCGTCGCCATCACCTGCGCACCGGACAGTTTTTCCACGCCATGACAGATTACGGTGTTGCTTTCGATCTCAGCGTGCGCGCCCATACGGATCAGTTCCGGTACGTGCATAAAGCGGTTTTCGAAAATGGTTTCGGTAATGAAGCCAGTCCCTTCTGCCACCAGGTTCAGCAGCGTGAACTGCGCCTGCATATCGGTCGGGAATGCCGGATGCGGAGCAGTACGCACGTTCACAGCCTTAGGGCGCTTACCGTGCATATCCAGGCTGATCCAGTCTTCACCGATTTCGATGTCCGCACCGGCATCACGCAGCTTAGCCAGTACCGCATCCAGGGTATCAGGCTGGGCGTTACGGCAGACGATCTTACCGCCAGAGATAGCCGCCGCGACCAGGAAGGTCCCGGTTTCGATACGGTCAGGCAGGACGCGATACACACCGCCGCCCAGGCGCTCAACGCCTTCGATGGTGATACGGTCAGTACCCTGGCCGGTGATCTTCGCCCCCAGCGTATTCAGGAAGTTCGCGGTATCCACAATCTCCGGCTCGCGCGCGGCGTTCTCGATGATGGTGGTACCTTCTGCCAGCGTTGCCGCAGACATGATGGTGACGGTTGCGCCGACGCTCACCTTATCCATCACGATATGCGCGCCCTTCAGGCGGCCATTGACGGAGGCTTTGACGTAACCCTCTTCCAGCTTGATTTCGGCACCCAGCTTCTCAAGGCCGAAAATATGCAGATCGACCGGACGCGCGCCAATAGCGCAGCCGCCCGGCAGAGAGACCTGACCCTGGCCAAAACGGGCCACCAGCGGACCCAGCGCCCAGATGGAAGCACGCATGGTTTTCACCAGATCGTACGGTGCGGAGAAGTTATTCACGTTGCTGGCGTCGATCCACACGGATCCGTTACGCTCAACCTTGGTACCCAGCTGGCCGAGCAGCTTCATGGTGGTATCAATGTCTTTCAGTTTCGGGACGTTCTGGATCTCTACCGGCTCTTCCGCAAGCAGTGCGGCGAAGAGGATCGGCAGCGCGGCGTTTTTGGCGCCGGAAATTGTGACTTCGCCCTGGAGACGCGTAGGCCCCTGAACACGAAATTTGTCCATGATTTACTCTCTGTATGAATTCAACCGTGCTGCGGGCAAATCACCCTCAGCTCAAAAACCGTTTAGTTTGCGATCGCGTGCCCACTCTGTTGGGGTGAACGCTTTGATCGACAGGGCATGGATGCGATTATCCGCGATATATTCCATCAGCGGCGCATAGACAGCCTGCTGTTTTTTCACCCGGCTCATGCCGTCAAAGATCTCTCCCACAGCAATAACCTGAAAGTGGCTGCCGTCGCCGGAGACGTGGGCTTCCTGAAGGGCGAGTGCGTTCATCAGCACGGTCTGGATTTCATGATTTTCCATGGGATCTATATCATCTGGTAGTGAAAACAAGCCCAACATCTTAGAGCAAAGTAGCGCGGTCTTAAACAAGCAAAAAGCCCCGACGATGAAACAGTCGGGGCTTTTGATAGTAACGTACTGAAAAAATTAGCGAGGCAATACGTCTTCCGGCAGATTATAGAGCTGAGCTAAAGTGACGACGTTGTCGCTGACGCCTGCAAGCGTAACCTGCTTGCCCTGCCCTTTGCCTGCCGCCACCAGATGCACCAGCAGCGCGACGCCCGCCGTGTCCACGCGAGAAATGCCACTGAGGTCGATACAGGCGATCCCCTGCATGGCTTCATGACGCGCATCCCACAGCGGATTCAGATAATCCTGATCCAGCTCGCCAGTGAGTAACAATGTCTCACCCTCACGGGTCCAGCTGAGCTGCGACGTCATTATTTTTTCTCATCCAGGGTGATTTTCTGACGCGAGATGCTGTTCAGCTGAGCCGTCAGGCCATCAATGCCCTTGGTACGCAGCAGGTCGCTCCATTCGTTCTGCTTGGTGGTAATCATGCTGACGCCTTCGGCAATCATGTCGTAAGCCTGCCAGTTACCGTTCTGGCTGTTCTTACGCCACTGGAAATCCAGACGCACTGGCGGACGACCGTTCGGGTCGACGATGGTGACGCGAATAGGCAGGATGGTGGCTGAGCCCAGCGGCTGTTCCGGGGCAATCTGATACGTCTGGCCGTGGTACATCGCCAGCGCCTGACCGTAAGCCTGCTTCAGGTATTCACGGAACGCAGCAAAATAGGCATCACGCTGCGCTGGCGTTGCGTCTTTGTAGTAACGCCCCAGCACCAGGGCCCCGGCATATTTTACCTGCACATACGGCAGCAGCTCCTGATCGACCACATCGCGCAGGTAGTCGGGATTGGAGCGAATTTTCGGCTGCTCGTTTTTAAGACGATCGAAGGTTTTCTTAGCTGCCTCATTCATCTGTTGATAAGGATTGCTCTGATCGGCTGCGTTAGCGGCAGTCAAAGGGGCAATCATCAGCATGGCAACCATTAACAGTCGTTTAATCATGAATTACTTCTCCTGAGATGAATTCGTCGTGCCAACAGGCGGCGTAATGTCACTCTGCGCAGGTGTCTGAGCAGCTTGATTCTCGTCACCCCCTTTACTGTTGCTGTTGTAAAGGAACTGACCAATCATATCTTCCAGCACCATGGCTGACTTCGTATCCTGAATTACGCCACCGTCCTTAAGGATAGTCGTTCCCAGTTCGGGATCTTCAAAACCGATGTTCAGCGCCAGGTATTGTTCACCTAACAGGCCGGAGGTACGGATAGACAGGGAGCTGGTATCCGGGATGTTGTTGTAACGCTCTTCAATATCCAGCGCGACGCGCGGCAGATAGGTTTTCTCATCGAGGGTGATATCAGCCACACGCCCAACCACTACCCCGCCAATGCGCACCGGAGAACGGCTTTTCAGGCCACCGATATTATCGAAGGTGGCATAAACGCGGTATGTCGGCTCGGTGCGGATCGTCGTGACATCCGCCACTTTGAAGCTTAAAAACAGTGCGGCCAGCAGTGCCAGCAAGACAAATACGCCTACCCAAATTTCTACTTTTTTCGTTTGCATGAACTCATTTCCCAAACATCAGTGCGGTGAGCACAAAATCCAGAGCCAGTATGGCCAGCGACGAATGAACAACAGTGCGGGTGGTTGCCCGGCTGATACCGGCAGACGTCGGGATGGCATCGTAGCCGTTGAACAGCGCAATCCAGGTGATCGTCACGGCAAATACCGCGCTTTTAATCAGGCAGTTAACCAGATCCAGACGCCAGTCAACCGCACCTTGCATCGCTGACCAGAAGAAACCGGCATCGATCCCTTTCCAGTGCACGCCAACCATCGATCCGCCCCAGATCCCGACCGCAACAAACAGGATAGTCAGCAACGGCAGCGAGATCATGCCCGCCCAGAAGCGCGGGGCGATCACCCGACGCAGCGGATCCACGGCCATCATTTCCATACTGGAGAGCTGCTCGGTAGCGCGCATCAGGCCAATTTCCGCCGTCAGCGCCGAACCGGCACGCCCGGCGAACAACAGCGCAGCGACCACCGGGCCCAGCTCACGCAACAGGGAGAGCGCCACCAGCATACCCAGGCTGGTTTCCGCACTGTAGGTGGTGAGGACCAGATATCCCTGCAGCCCCAGCACCATTCCGATGAAGACGCCGGAAACGATGATAATGAGCATCGACAGCACGCCGACATTATACAGCTGGCGAACCAGCAGAGGGGCATGTTTGCGGAATTCCGGTTTCCCGACCAGCGCATTGAATAACATCAACCCGGCACGCCCGAACGTCCTGATGGTTTTTATGCCACGGTGTCCGAGAGCGGCCAACGCATTTAACAGCATGAGTGGCTTAACTCCCTATTCCCAATAAATCTTTATGATAATCGCCCGCCGGATAACGGAACGGCACGGGGCCATCTGCAATGCCGTCGAGGAACTGACGGACACGCGCATCGCTGTTGCTCTGTAATGATTGTGCGCTGCCGTGCGCCACAATTTTTTTATCCGCCACGATATAGGCGTAATCGGCAATGCTCAGCACTTCGGGTACGTCGTGGGTAACCACGATACAGGTCACGCCCAGCGCGCTGTTCAGTTCCGAGATCAGTTTGACCAGCACGCCCATGGTGATGGGATCCTGGCCGACAAACGGCTCATCGAACATGATCAGGTCGGGTTCCAGCGCGATCGCGCGCGCCAGGGCCGCACGACGGGCCATCCCGCCAGAGAGTTCGGAAGGCATCAGTTTAGCTGCGCCACGCAGGCCGACGGCCTCGAGCTTCATCATTACGGTACTTTTCAACAGTTCCGGCGGCAGGTGAGTGTGCTCACGCAGCGGATAGGCGACATTATCGAAGACATTCATGTCAGTAAACAGCGCCCCGGACTGAAAAAGCATGCTCATGCGTTTACGCACGGTATAGAGGCGCGAGCGGGACATCGCCGGGATATTTTCACCGTCAAAGAGGATCTCGCCCTGGCTTGGGGGGATCTGCCCGCCAATCAGGCGCAGCAACGTCGTTTTACCAATGCCGGAGGGCCCCATGATGGCGGTGATTTTACCGCGAGGCACGGTGAGAGAGATGTTGTCAAAAATGACCCGGCTGCTGCGCGTGAAGCTGACGCCACGGACATCGACTATATTCGCCCCATTCAGGCTCATGTACATTTCCTTTCTATTGCCGGTTCAGGATCAGCTTGATGCCTGATTTCGCCGCAAACCCAACATTTTTACAGAATATTACCTCTGCAGGTAAGCGAAAGCTGGCATTTGTTTTACTTTTACAACGCATAAAGTCAAAATTAGGAATACGTTACGTCTACAGACAGTATGCAGCGGCAGAGATTTTTTCTCGGTGGACCGGCGAGTATACCTGAAGAAAGGACTTTTGATGCTTCTTGCAACGGCACTGTTAATAATTGGTTTACTTTTGGTGGTCTACAGTGCCGACCGTCTGGTGTTCTCCGCATCAATCCTGTGTCGTTTATTAGGTATTCCCCCCTTAATTATTGGGATGACGGTGGTCAGCGTTGGTACCTCCCTGCCGGAGATAATTGTCTCCGTCGCCGCCTCGCTGCACGGTCAGGTTGATCTCGCCGTCGGGACAGCCATTGGCTCCAACATCGTCAATATCTTACTCATCCTGGGGCTTGCTGCACTGCTGCATCCATTTCGCGTGCATTCTGATGTTCTACGGCGCGAATTGCCGCTAATGTTAATTGTCAGTCTGCTGGCCGGTTACGTGTTATATGACGGGGAGTTAACCCTCAGCGACGGCATTTTTCTGCTGGCGCTGGCGGTCATCTGGCTGTTTTACATCGTGAAGCTGGCCCGGGCGGCGGAAAAGCAGGGCAATGATACATTAACCCTCGAGCAGGTTGCCGAACTGCCGCGCGAGGGGAATTTACCCGTTGCGCTGCTCTGGCTGGGCGTGGCGTTAATCATCATGCCGATGGCGACGCAGATGATTGTTGATAATGCCACGGTGCTGGCCAATTACTTCGCCATGAGCGAATTAACCATCGGCCTGACGGTGATTGCCATCGGCACCAGTCTGCCTGAGCTGGCCACGGCGATTGCTGGCGCGCGTAAAGGCGAAGATGACATGGCGATTGGCAATATCATCGGTTCCAATATTTTCAATATCGCCATTGTGCTGGGCCTGCCGGCTCTGATCGCCCCCGGCGCGTTTAATCCGCTGGCGTTCAGCCGGGATTATGGGGTGATGGTGTTAGTCAGCGCCATCTTCGCACTCCTCTGCTGGCGGCGTAAAAGACAGATTGGTCAGGGTGCTGGCGCGCTGCTGACGGTGGGATTTATCGTATGGATGGCGATGCTGTACTGGCTCTCGCCTCTTCTCTCTGGGTAACGGAAACGTATTATGTCGCAAATAGAATTGCAGCCGGGTTTTGACTTTCAGAAAGCAGGAATACAAGTTCTGGAGATAGAACGTGAAGGTCTGGCGCAGTTAGATCAATATATTAATCAGGACTTTAGCCTCGCATGTGAGAAGCTTTTCCACTGCACCGGCAAAGTCGTGGTGATGGGAATGGGCAAATCCGGGCACATTGGCCGTAAAATGGCGGCCACCTTCGCCAGTACTGGCACCACCGCCTTTTTCGTTCACCCTGGCGAAGCGGCGCACGGTGACCTTGGAATGGTTTCGGCCCAGGATATTGTCATCGCGCTATCAAACTCTGGCGAATCGAATGAAATCCTGGCGCTGATCCCGGTGCTGAAGCGACTACACGTTCCCCTCATCTGTATTACCAGCCGCCCGGAGAGCAGCATGGCGCGCGCCGCGGATATCCATCTGTGCGTTAAAGTGCCGAAAGAAGCCTGCCCGCTGGGGCTGGCACCTACCTCCAGCACCACCGCGGCGCTGGTGATGGGCGATGCGCTGGCTGTTGCCCTGCTCGAAGCCCGTGGCTTTACCGCAGAAGACTTCGCCCTCTCCCATCCGGGCGGCGCGCTGGGACGTAAATTGCTGCTGCGGGTGAATGACATCATGCACACCGGGGACGAAATTCCGCACGTCAGCAAAGACGCCTCCCTGCGCGATGCGCTGCTGGAAATTACCCGTAAAAATCTCGGCATGACCGTCATCTGCAACGATCGGATGATTATCGAAGGGATCTTCACCGACGGCGACCTGCGCCGTGTATTTGATATGGGAGTCGATGTCCGCAAGCTGGGTATCGCCGATGTGATGACAACCGGGGGGATCCGGGTGCGCCCCGGTACGCTGGCTGTCGAAGTATTGAACCTGATGCAGTCCCGCAATATCACCTCCGTTATGGTTGCTGATGGCGACCAATTGCTGGGTGTGGTACATATGCATGATCTGCTGCGCGCAGGCGTAGTGTAATGAAGGATAAGACAATGAGTAATGCGGGTGCATCCCTTGCAACCTGTTATGGTCCGGTTAGTGCGCAGATGATGTCGCAGGCCGAAAACATTCGCCTGCTGATCCTTGATGTGGATGGCGTGCTGTCTGATGGCCTGATTTATATGGGCAACAATGGCGAAGAGCTGAAAGCCTTCAACGTGCGTGATGGCTACGGCATTCGCTGTGCGCTCACTTCTGGCATAGAAGTTGCCATCATCACCGGACGTAAGGCTAAACTGGTAGAAGATCGTTGCGAAACGCTGGGCATTACCCATCTCTATCAGGGACAATCCGATAAGATGGTCGCTTTCAGGGACTTACTTGGTAAACTTGCCATCGCCCCGGAAAACGTCGCCTATGTCGGAGACGATCTGATTGACTGGCCAGTGATGGCAGAAGTGGGTCTGAGCGTCGCCGTTGCCGATGCCCATCCGCTTTTGATCCCGCGTGCTGACTATGTCACCCGTATCAACGGTGGCCGCGGCGCAGTAAGAGAAGTCTGCGACCTGCTGCTGCTGGCGCAAGGTAAGCTTGATGAGGCCAAAGGGCAATCGATATGAGTAAAACCAGACGTTGGGTTATTATTCTGCTTTCGCTGGTAGCACTAGTACTGATTGGCGTGAATCTCGCTGACCGGGACGACGAACAAGCGCCGACGGTCAATACTAACGATCCAACATACAAAAGCGATCATAGCGATACCGTGGTCTATAGCCCGGAAGGCGCGTTGAATTATCGCCTTATCGCTCAGCACGTTGAGTATTTTTCCGAACAGGGTGTCTCCTGGTTTACCCAACCGGTGATGACCACGTTTGATGTCAATAAAATTCCGACATGGTCGATTAAATCAGACCGGGCAAAACTGACGAATGACCGTATGCTTTATCTGTATGGTCATGTTGAGGTGAATGCGCTGACCGCAGACTCACAGCTGCGCAAAATCACAACCGATAACGCACAGATTAACCTTGTGACTCAGGATGTCACGTCGCAGGATCTGGTCACGCTATACGGCACAACATTTAATTCCAGCGGTCTGAGAATGCGCGGGAACTTACGCAGCAAGAACGCAGAGCTGATTGAAAAGGTTAGAACCTCCTATGAAATTCCAAGCAAACAAACTCAGCCTTAAATTTATTATTGCCAGCGCGATGCTGGCCGTCAGCCTGCCTGCGCTTGCTGTGACGGGTGATACCGAGCAGCCGATTCATATCGAATCCGATACGCAGTCGCTCGATATGCAGGGCAACGTAGTGACCTTTACCGGCAATGTTGTCGTGACCCAGGGCACCATCAAAATCAACGCCGATAAGGTAGTGGTGACGCGTCCAGGCGGGGAAGACGGTAAAGAAATTATCGATGGCTACGGTAACCCGGCCACCTTCTACCAGATGCAGGACAACGGCAAACCGGTGAAGGGCCACGCCTCCCAGATGCATTACGAGCTGGCGAAAGACTTCGTGATACTGACCGGCAAGGCGTACCTGGAGCAGCTCGACAGCAACATCACGGGCGATAAGATCACCTATCTGGTGAAAGAGCAAAAAATGCAGGCCTTCAGTGAAAAAGGCAAACGCGTGACGACCGTCCTGGTTCCATCACAGCTGCAGGACAAAAATAACAATCAGGCCCCGGCACAGAAAAAGAGTAACTAATTCGTTATGGCAACATTAACTGCAAAGAATCTCGCCAAAGCCTACAAGGGCCGTCGCGTAGTGGAAGATGTCAGTTTGACCGTCAACTCCGGCGAAATTGTCGGCCTGTTGGGTCCTAACGGTGCGGGTAAAACCACTACCTTTTATATGGTGGTCGGCATTGTGCCGCGCGATGCGGGTAACATCATCATTGATGACGAAGACATCAGCCTGCTGCCCCTTCACGCGCGTGCCCGTCGCGGCATCGGTTATCTGCCGCAGGAAGCCTCCATTTTTCGCCGTCTGAGCGTCTTCGACAACCTGATGGCGGTGCTGCAGATCCGTGACGATTTGACCTCCGAGCAGCGTCAGGATCGCGCCAACGAGCTAATGGAAGAGTTCCATATCGAACATCTGCGCGACAGCCTTGGCCAGGCGCTCTCCGGTGGTGAACGCCGCCGTGTGGAAATTGCCCGTGCGCTGGCGGCCAACCCGAAATTCATCCTGCTTGATGAACCGTTTGCGGGCGTTGACCCGATTTCGGTTATCGACATCAAAAGGATTATTGAGCATCTGCGCGACAGCGGCCTGGGGGTTCTGATCACCGACCACAACGTGCGCGAGACGCTGGCGGTCTGTGAACGAGCTTACATCGTCAGCCAGGGCCATCTTATTGCCCACGGTACCCCGCAGCAGATCCTCGAAGACGATCATGTTAAGCGCGTGTATCTTGGGGAAGACTTCAGACTCTGATAGGGTAGAAGTACAGTCTC
This sequence comes from Leclercia sp., assembly GCF_036780805.1. Taxonomy (NCBI): domain Bacteria; kingdom Pseudomonadati; phylum Pseudomonadota; class Gammaproteobacteria; order Enterobacterales; family Enterobacteriaceae; genus Leclercia; species Leclercia sp. The sequence goes on from NZ_DAIQCE010000006.1 coordinate 115,644, forward strand.
GCCTAAACGGAGAAAAATGCTCTGAACATGAAGCAAGGTTTGCAATTAAGGCTCAGCCAACAGCTGGCAATGACGCCGCAGTTACAACAGGCCATTCGTCTGTTGCAGCTGTCGACGCTAGAACTTCAGCAGGAGCTGCAGCAAGCGCTGGACAGCAATCCCCTGCTTGAGCAAACCGATCTTCACGACGAGGTAGAAACGCAGCAAACCCAGGACAACGAAACGCTCGACAGCGTTGACGCGCTGGAGCAAAAAGAGATGCCTGACGAGCTGCCTCTCGATGCCAGCTGGGATGAGATCTACACCGCCGGCACGCCGTCAGGCACGCGCGCAGACTATCAGGATGACGAATTGCCGGTGTATCAGGGCGAAACCACCCAGTCACTACAGGATTACCTGATGTGGCAGGTGGAGCTGACGCCGTTTTCCGATACCGATCGCGCCATCGCCACCTCCATTGTCGATGCCGTCGATGAAACCGGCTATTTGACCGTGTCGCTGGACGACATTCTGGAAAGTATCGGTGATGATGAGATCGACCCTGAAGAGGTCGAAGCGGTTCTCAAGCGCGTTCAGCGTTTTGATCCGATCGGCGTCGCGGCACGGGATTTACGTGACTGCCTGCTGATTCAACTTTCTCAGTTCGTCAAAGAGACGCCGTGGCTGGAAGAGGCTCGCCTGATCGTCAGCGAACATCTGGATCTGCTGGCCAATCACGACTTCCGCTCGTTGATGCGCGTCACGCGGCTGAAAGAAGAGATCCTGAAAGAAGCGGTTAATCTGATTCAGTCGCTGGACCCGCGTCCGGGGCAGTCCATCCAGACCAGCGAGCCCGAGTACGTCATCCCCGACGTGCTGGTGCGCAAGCATAACGGCCTGTGGACCGTGGAACTCAATTCCGACAGCATCCCGCGCCTGCAAATAAATCAGCAGTACGCCTCGATGTGCACCAGCTCGCGTAACGACTCGGATAACCAGTTTATCCGCAGTAATCTGCAGGAGGCGCGCTGGCTAATCAAAAGCCTCGAGAGCCGCAATGATACCCTGCTGCGCGTCAGCCGCTGCATCGTAGAGCAGCAGCAGGCGTTTTTTGAGCAGGGTGAAGAGTTTATGAAGCCGATGGTGCTGGCCGATATCGCCCAGGCCGTCGAGATGCATGAATCGACGATTTCCCGCGTGACGACGCAGAAGTATCTGCACAGTCCGCGCGGTATTTTTGAGCTTAAGTATTTTTTCTCCAGCCATGTCAGTACCGAAGGCGGCGGCGAAGCCTCGTCGACGGCCATCCGGGCGCTGGTGAAAAAATTGATCGCCGCGGAGAACCCCGCGAAACCACTGAGCGACAGTAAGTTAACCACCATGCTGTCCGATCAAGGTATCATGGTGGCACGCCGCACTGTTGCGAAGTATCGAGAGTCTTTATCCATTCCGCCGTCAAACCAGCGTAAACAACTGGTCTGACACAACCGATAAGGAAGACACTATGCAGCTCAACATCACTGGACACAACGTCGAAATCACTGAGGCCCTGCGCGAATTTGTGAACGCAAAATTCGCCAAGCTTGAGCAGTATTTCGAGAGGATCAATCAGGTCTACATTGTGTTAAAAGTGGAAAAAGTGACTCATATCTCGGATGCGACCCTGCATGTTAACGGAGGCGAGATCCATGCCAGTGCGGAAGGACAAGACATGTATGCGGCTATCGACGGCTTGATTGACAAGCTGGCACGACAGCTAAACAAACATAAAGATAAACTGAAACAACACTAATTGTCCGGGCAGTTAACGGGTGCAGGATGGCCTGTTGTGAAACACAACGGGCCCTTTGTACAGTTAGCGCTTAGGTGAAATTATGATGAATAACGATTCAACTCTACAACTGAGCAGTGTCCTTAATCAGGAATGTACCCGCAGTGCCGTTCACTGCCAGAGCAAAAAACGTGCGCTGGAGATCATCAGTGAACTGGCCGCAAAACAGCTGAGCCTGCCACCGCAAGTGGTATTTGAAGCGATCCTGACCCGCGAAAAAATGGGCAGTACCGGCATCGGCAACGGCATCGCCATTCCCCATGGCAAACTTGAAGAGGATACTCTGCGCGCTGTAGGCGTGTTTGTTCAGCTGGAAACACCTATCGCCTTTGATGCCATTGATAACCAGCCTGTCGATTTGCTGTTTGCCCTGCTGGTGCCAGCCGATCAGACCAAAACGCATTTGCACACCCTCTCGCTGGTGGCTAAACGTCTGGCGGATAAAACCATCTGTCGCCGTTTACGCGCGGCACAAAGCGATGAGGAGCTTTATCAAATCATTACGGAAACGGAAGGCAATCAGGATGATGCGTAATCGGGTGATGGCTTTGACATCTGTAGTCCTGAGGAGAAACGGTACATGGTGCTGATGATCGTCAGCGGTCGTTCGGGATCCGGGAAATCGGTCGCCCTGCGAGCGCTGGAAGATATGGGCTTTTACTGCGTCGATAACCTGCCGGTGGTACTGCTGCCCGAGCTGGCTAAATCGCTGGCCGATCGGCAGATTTCCGCCGCGGTCAGCATCGACGTGCGTAACATGCCTGAATCGCCGGAGATCTTTGAGCAGGCGATGAGCAGTTTGCCGGAGGCGTTCTCACCTCAGCTGCTGTTCCTTGATGCCGATCGCAATACGCTGATCCGTCGCTACAGCGATACCCGCCGTCTGCATCCACTCTCCAGCAAAAATCTGTCGCTGGAAAGCGCCATTGACCAGGAGAGCGATCTGCTGGAGCCGCTGCGCTCCCGCGCCGATTTGATCGTCGATACCTCCGAAATGTCCGTCCATGAACTGGCGGAGATGCTGCGTACCCGCCTGCTGGGCAAACGCGAGCGCGAGCTGACGATGGTATTTGAATCCTTCGGCTTTAAGCACGGCATCCCTATCGATGCAGACTATGTGTTTGACGTGCGTTTCCTGCCGAACCCGCACTGGGATCCGAAGCTGCGTCCGATGACCGGCCTGGATAAGCCCGTCGCCGCGTTCCTTGACAGGCATACGGAAGTACATAACTTTATCTATCAGACGCGCAGCTACCTTGAACTCTGGTTGCCGATGCTGGAGACAAACAATCGCAGCTACCTGACGGTGGCGATTGGCTGTACCGGGGGCAAACACCGTTCGGTCTATATTGCTGAGCAACTGGCTGACTATTTCCGCTCGCGCGGCAAAAACGTGCAGTCCCGTCATCGTACGCTGGAAAAACGTAAAACATGACCGTAAAGCATACCGTTGAGATCACCAATAAGCTGGGCATGCATGCACGCCCGGCGATGAAGTTGTTCGAACTGATGCAAGGGTTTGACGCAGAAGTTCTGCTGCGTAATGACGAAGGGACCGAAGCCGAAGCCAACAGCGTGATTGCCCTGCTGATGCTGGATTCCGCCAAGGGCCGGCAGATAGAAATTGAAGCCACCGGCCCGCAGGAAGTCGAGGCGCTGGCGGCAGTGATTGCGCTGTTCAACGCCGGGTTTGACGAAGATTAATGCAGCTTATTGGCCTGCATAAATCCTTCCCCACCCAATTGACGCATCTGGCGCAGGATCCACGCCTGACGGCTGCGCACATAGCCTGAGGGTGCGCTGGCCTTAAAGCGAATCGGGTTCGGTAGCACGGCGGCCAGCAGCGCGGCCTCTGACGCCGACAGGCGGCTGGCAGGTTTGTGGAAATAGCGCTGAGCAGCGGCTTCGACGCCAAACACGCCCTCACCAAACTCCGCAATATTCAGGTAGACCGTCAGGATGCGTTTTTTACTCCATACCGTTTCGATCCCCAGCGTCAACCCGGCTTCAAATCCTTTTCTCAGCCAGCTACGCCCGTCCCACAGAAACAGGTTTTTTGCCGTTTGCTGAGACAGCGTCGAGGCACCGCGAATACGGCTCTCATTACGCTCGTTATGCGCTAACGCCTTCTCTATCGCCCCCACGTCAAACCCCCAGTGCTCGGGGAATTTCTGGTCTTCGGCGGCAATAACGGCGAGTCCCATCCACGGCGAGATCTCATCCATACTCACCCAGTCAGAATGGGCAACATAGCTGAAATCCCCTCGCAGCCAGCTCCCCAGCTGACGTTCAATCATCACCGCGGAAAAGGGCACCGGCAGGAAGCTGAACAGGGCGATGCCGCCGCCCCAGAAGACCGCCAGCACGACCAGAATGCGAATAACGATCCGTCTAACCCAGCCCGATCGGGGACGCTTCAATCTCATGCCGCCAGCACCAGCACGCGGGCGACCAGCTTCTCAATACCTGTCGCGGCTTCCGCGATGTTCTGCGCCAGCATATAAGCAGGCGTGGTGACGATCCTGTTCTCTTCGTCCACCACGATATCCTCCACCGGACACGGAATATGCTCCCCGCCCATGTCCTCAATCACCTCGGCGGTATCGATGTCGGTGCCGATGGTCAGACGCAGTGGAATATCGAAGATGGCCGGCAGCATCGCCGGGGCGATACAGATAAAGCCCAGCGGTTTCCCGGCCTCATGCATCGCCAGCGCGAGGGTTTTTAAATCGCTCTCTACCTGGCAGGCACTGCCCTGATGGGCAAAATCACTGAGGTTCTTTGCGGCACCAAAACCGCCCGGCACAATCAGCGCATCCAGTTCCTCGGCGCGCGCTTCACTGAGCGGTCGGATCTGCCCGCGGGCGATCCGCGCCGCTTCAATCAGCACATTTCGGCTTTCCGCCAGCGGTTCGCCGGTGAGGTGGTTGATGACATCGGACTGGGCTTTGTCCGGTGCGAAACAGACCGCTTCTGCACCGTTGCGCGCCAGCGCCAGCAGCGTCAGAACCGCTTCATGAATTTCAGAACCATCGTAAACACCGCAACCGCTCAGTACTACACCGACCTTTTTCATCCTGCGATCCCTCTCGAAAAATGTTACATGCACATTAAAAATTCTGATTAAAACGGCATGCTTCACACATTTAACTGATTCATGTAACAAATTATTTAAGTTTTGCTATCTTAACTGCGTGCGGCCTGAATTTTACGGCTACGCCATTATCCTAAAAATAACTTATTAAGGCGCAGCCACGATTTCCCTGGTGTTGGCGCAGTATTCGCGCACCCCGGTATAGCCGGGGTCATTTTTTTCTGCTCTCTACCCAGGCTTTCAGGACGGCCACATCGTTTTGCCACTCCTGCTTCATCTCTTCAACCCATTCACCCACATTATCTTCCCACGCCGGTAAATCCGGGGACTGGATCTGCTTACCCAACTGCTGCAGATGGCGCAAACCGATAGAGCCAGCGGCACCTTTGATCTTATGGCCCTCTTCAACAATGCCTTTCTGATCCCGCGCCGTCAGGTTGGACTCCAGCACGTTCAGGTAACCCGGCATCATCTTTTCGAATATGGCTATACCGTCAGTGATCAACTTCGGACCCACCAGATCGATGTACTGCTCCAGCATCTCGATATCCAGCAAAGACTGCGCTTTTTCCGTATCTACCGTCGTCATGGTGCTCTCCTCTTCGTCACAGGTGTCCCAGAACTTCTTAATCATGGCGGTTAAGGCAGGTACCGCCAGCGGTTTGCTCAGTACATCGTCCATACCGGCATCAAGGTACTCTTTTTTGTCTTTCAGCACGTTGGCGGTCAGCGCCACCAGCGGCGGCAGCTCTTCCCTGGCGTAGCGGCTGGTCAGTTCACGTGAGATGTCGAGCCCGGTCATATCCGGGAGCTGAATATCCAGCAGCACCAGGTCGTATTCCCCTGGCGTAAACATATCCAGCGCGGCTGTACCGGTCATGGCGACATCCACGCTGCTGCCGAGTTTCTCCAGCACCGAGCGCGCCACAATCACGTTCAGTTCAATATCTTCCACCAGCAGCACGTGCAGGGCAGGCAGCGGCATATCGTCGTGGGCAAAGGTGTCCTCGACCTCCTCCGCCACGGCCGGGGCCCGCACGCTCAGTTTAAACACCGAGCCATGTCCCGGGTTGCTGGATACCGTAATGTCGCCCCCCATGCTCTTCGCCAGGCGGCGCGATACCGCCAGGCCAATGCCGGTGCCGGTGGCCGGTTTGCCACCCTGGCTGTCTTTGACCTGATAATACATGGCGAAGATTTTGTCCTGCTCCTCCTGCGGAATACCGATCCCGGAATCCTCTACTTCGAAGTGCAGCATCTCGCCCTCGCCATAGCGCACGCGAACCGCAACCTGGCCGCTCTGGGTGAACTTGACCGCGTTACTGATCAAATTCCACAGGATCTGGCGCAGGCGCGTACCGTCAGTCACCACCTTGTGCGGCAGCGGCAGGGTTGGCTCCATCACAAAGCGTAGCCCTTTCTGCTGCGCCTGCAGGCCGGAGAGGTTCTCCAGATCGGCAAGGAAGCCGGTAAAGTCCACCGGCTGGTTATCCAGCTGGACTTTGCGCCGCTCCATCTTATCCATATCGATAATATCGTTGAAGATATTGCCGAGCGTGACCGCTGAAACGTGGATCGTTTTCAGATATTTCTCCTGCTCGGTGGTCAGGTCGGTATCGAGCAGAATGCGGCTTAAGCCGACGATGCCGTTGAGCGGCGTACGCAGCTCATGGCTGATAGTGGAGATAAAGGTGGTTTTATCGCGGCTGGCGCGCTCCAGGGCATCCTGATAGCGCTTACGTTCGGTAATGTCCCGCCCAAAGCCCATCAGGCCGTGGCGTTTCCCGACGCGGTCGTAGTAAGGCACCTTGCGGATTTCGAAGCAGGCTTTGCGTCCGTCAGGGTAGTCGAGCCACTGTTCGTAGGTCAGGGAGACGTTATGACGGAACACCTTCTCATCGGTTTCGATAACTTTGGCGGCCGCCTCGGGTGAGTAAACGTCCTGCGGGCGCAGGCTGACGAGCTGTTTTTCACTTTTGCCAGTCAGGAGCTCCATCGCCCGGTTACAGCCGGAGAACTCTTTGTCTTCATTACGGTAGAAGACCAGATCCGGCGAAGCGTCGAGGAAAGAGCGCAGGAAGGAGGATTGCTGCTCAAGCTGGATCTGCGTCTGCTCGCGCTCCTTCATTTCAATTTTTAGCTGTTCCAGCGTGGTCTGGCGCTCGGCCTCCGCTTTTACGCGGTCTGAGATCTCCTGGTTCAGCTGGGCAATGTTGTCTTTCAGCTGGACGTTGAGCTTCAGATCGCGCTCGCGCATCTCCTCCAGCTTTTCCACTACCCGGGTCAGCCGCTGGCGGGACTCTTCCAGCTGTTCGACCACTACCGAGAGAAAATAGACCGCCCACGGGGTGATCAGCAGGCCGAAGAAAATAGACCGGATGAGGTCAATGCTTTCAACCTGGCCGTGCAGCACCATGGTAATGGCCATCTGCACCACTATCGCCAGCACCACCAGCGCCAGCGCCAGCAGCAGAGAGAAGCGTACCAGGCCGAGCTTCATCATCAGATCGACATAGTATTGCGCCAGTAACCGAATTTGCTTCATAGGGGATCCCTTCACGACGTCATCGCACAATAATACTCAAATTCCAGGCAAGACGTTGAAGGTTCTGTAAAAAAGTGAGGGGTAAAACAGAGGATGCACCTCACCTCCCAAAGGGGGAGATGAGGTGTGAAGGGTCAGGAGCGCTTCAACAGCAGCCAGAGGCTGATCAGGAAGAAGGAGGCGCTCGGCAGCAGCGCGCCGACAAACGGCGGGATGCCGTAAACCAGCGTCAGCGGACCGAAAATCTGATCGAGGACGTAGAAGACGAAGCCGAAGCTGATGCCGGTAACGACGCGAACCCCCATGGGCACACTACGCAGCGGGCCGAAGATAAACGACAGCGCCATCAGCATCATTACCGCCACGGAGAGCGGCTGGAAGATCTTGCTCCACATGTTGAGCTGGTAACGTCCGGCGTCCTGGCCGCTCGACTTCAGATACTTCACGTAGTTGTGCAGGCCGCTGATGGACAGCGCATCCGGATCCAGCGCCACCACGCCGAGCTTGTCGGGGGTCAGGTTGGTTTTCCAGGTGCCAGTGACCGTCTGCGAACCGGTGATCTGTTTTGGATCCTGCAGGTTTGACTCGTCCACCTGGGACAGACGCCAGACCTTTTTATCGGCATCGAAGGTAGCAGAGGTAGCATAACGAACCGCCTGCAGACGACGCTGATCGTTAAAGTTGTAGATGCTCACGCCGCCCAGCGTGTTATCACCGGTAACACGTTCGATATAGACAAAGTTATTACCGTCTTTCGCCCACAGCCCCTGCTGGGTCGAAAGCAGCGAGCCGCCGTACATCATCTGTGCGCGGTAGTTACGCGCCATCTGCTCGCCCTGCGGCGCAACCCACTCGCCCATCGCCATGGTCAGCAATACCAGCGGGATCGCGGTTTTCATCACCGACAGCGCCACCTGCATACGGGTAAAGCCCGACGCCTGCATTACCACCAGCTCACTGCGCTGCGCCAGCATCCCCAGCCCCAGCAGGGCACCTAACAGCGCCGCCATCGGGAAGAAGATTTGCACGTCTTTCGGAATGCTGAGCAGGGTATACATCCCCGCGGCCATCGCATCATAGCTCCCCTGCCCGGCTTTTTTCAGCTGGTCAACAAACTTGATAATGCCGGAGAGCGACACCAGCATGAATAACGTCATCATGATGGTGGTAAAAATGGTTTTACCGATATAGCGGTCAAGAACGCCAAACGCCTGCATTACACCGCTCCTTTACGCGTAAAACGGGCTCGCACACGGCGCATCGGCACGGTATCCCACAGGTTGAGGATGACGGCCAACAGCAGATAGAGTCCGTTAATCACCCAGGTCCAGATAACCGGGTCGATTTTTCCTTTACCGCCATTCGATTTAATCGAGGTCTGCAGCAGGAAGAACACCAGATAAAGCAGCATCGCGGGCAGCATGGAGAGCACGCGGCCCTGACGTGGGTTGACCACGCTGAGCGGCACCACCATCAATGCCATCATAAACACGGTGAATACTAGCGTGATTCGCCAGTGCAGCTCCGCGCGGGCGCGATTGGTATCGGTGCTGATAAGCGTACGCATGCTCATCTGCTCAGTATCGGTGGGGTCCAGCGCCACTGTTTGATGACCAATAATCGCCTGATAGTTCTGGAAGTCAGTAATGCGGAAATCACGCAGCAGCGCCGTGCCTTCAAAGCGGGTGCCTTTATTCAGGGTCACGATCTGTGAACCGTCTTTGCCCTGTGCGAGCTGACCGGAATCGGCCACCACCACGGAGGGACGGGCGTTGCCTTTCGGACGGATTTGCGCGAGGAAGACTTCGTTAAAGCGGCTGCCATCCACGCTTTCGATAAACAGCACGGAGTTACCGTCGGTTGCCTGCTGGAACTGCCCCTGCGCCAGAGCGGCCATGCCGGGGTTCGCTTTCGCTTCAGCCAGCACTTCATCCTGATGACGAGAGGAGACAGGGCCGGCCCACATCACGTTCACTGCGGCCACGATGCCGGTGAACAGCGCCAGGACCATGGCGGCCTTAATCAGTACCGCTTTGCTCAGACCACATGCATGCATGACGGTGATTTCGCTTTCGGTATAGAGTTTACCGAGCGTCATCAGCAGTCCGAGGAAGAGGCTTAATGGCAGGATAAGCTGCGCCATTTCAGGCACGCCTAACCCGAGCAGAGAAAGCACCAGATTTGTGGGAATTTCGCCGTCGACAGCCGCGCCGAGGATCCTCACCAGTTTCTGACAGAAAAAGATCAGAAGCAGGATGAAGAGTATCGCCAGCTGGCTTTTTAGCGTCTCCCGCACCAGATATCTTATGATTATCACATTAAATACGCCCGTAAAAACCCGTCTCTTTGCAGGAAAATCGCTTGTTTCATGGCTTAAACGTCATTTATTCTCTTGAGTCGTCGAAATCATCGCTAAGATTAGAACACCCGGCGGATTCGCGCTTCAGCAGTTACTATGACGTGTCGAAACCGTAATAACGTAAGATTAACACGAAGTCACCGCAACAGCGGGCATGAGTTACGAAAGGTTTCAATTCTATCCGTAGCTGCAGCTGTTGTCTTTAAGATTCAGGAGCGTAGTTCATGGAGTTCAGTGTAAAAAGCGGTAGCCCGGAAAAACAGCGGAGTGCCTGCATCGTCGTCGGCGTGTTTGAACCCCGCAGACTCTCTCCGATCGCCGAACAACTCGATAAAATCAGTGACGGCTACATCAGTGCCCTGCTGCGCCGTGGCGAGCTGGAAGGCAAACCGGGACAGACGCTGCTGCTGCATCATGTGCCGAACGTACTGTCCGAGCGCATCCTGCTGATTGGCTGTGGTAAGGAGCGCGAGCTGGATGAGCGCCAGTACAAACAGGTTATTCAGAAAACGATTAATACGCTGAATGATACTGGCTCAATGGAGGCCGTATGCTTCCTGACCGAACTGCACGTCAAAGGCCGCAACACCTACTGGAAAGTGCGTCAGGCGGTTGAGACCGCAAAAGAGACCCTGTACAGCTTCGATCAGCTGAAAACCACCAAAAGCGAACCTCGTCGTCCGCTGCGTAAAATGGTCTTTAACGTCCCGACCCGTCGTGAGCTGACCAGCGGTGAACGCGCCATTCAGCATGGCCTGGCGATCGCGGCCGGTATCAAGGCGGCGAAAGATCTCGGCAACATGCCGCCAAACATCTGTAATGCTGGTTACCTCGCCTCACAGGCGCGTCAGCTGGCTGACTCTTACAGCAAAAACGTCGTTACTCGCGTGATTGGCGAGCAGCAGATGAAAGAGTTGGGGATGCACTCCTACCTGGCCGTCGGCAACGGTTCACAAAATGAATCCCTGATGTCGGTCATCGAGTACAAGGGCAATCCGTCGGAAGACGTGCGTCCGATTGTGCTGGTCGGTAAAGGCCTGACCTTCGACTCCGGCGGTATCTCCATCAAACCGGCCGAAGGCATGGATGAGATGAAGTACGACATGTGCGGTGCGGCAGCGGTTTACGGCGTGATGCGCATGGTCGCGGAGCTCCAGTTGCCCATCAACGTGATCGGCGTGCTGGCAGGCTGTGAAAACATGCCGGGCGGTCGCGCCTATCGTCCTGGCGATGTGCTCACTACCATGTCCGGGCAGACCGTTGAAGTGCTGAACACCGACGCCGAAGGCCGTCTGGTGCTGTGCGACGTGCTGACCTACGTTGAACGCTTCGAGCCAGAAGCGGTGATCGACGTGGCAACCCTGACCGGCGCCTGCGTGATTGCGCTGGGCCATCACATCACCGGCCTGATGTCGAACCACAACCCGCTGGCGCATGAACTTATCGGTGCCTCCGAGCAGGCGGGAGACCGCGCGTGGCGTCTGCCGATGGCCGATGAGTACCAGGAGCAGCTGGAGTCCAACTTTGCGGATATGGCCAACATCGGTGGGCGTCCTGGCGGTGCCATTACCGCGGCCTGCTTCCTGGCGCGCTTTACCCGCAAATACAACTGGGCCCACCTGGACATCGCCGGCACCGCATGGCGTTCCGGTAAAGCTAAAGGCGCCACCGGCCGCCCTGTTGCCCTGCTGTCGCAGTTCCTGCTGAATCGCGCCGGGTTTAACGGCGAAGAGTAATCCCTCGTCTGATGCCCGGTGGCGCTACGCTTACCGGGCCTACGGGAAAATGCTATTTGTAGGCCGGGTAAGCGTAGCGCCATCCGGCTTTGCATTTAAATCCAAAACAAGAAGCCCCATATATGAAAAACGCAACGTTCTATCTTCTGGACAACGACACGCAACAGGATGGCTTAAGCGCCGTCGAACAGCTGGTGTGTGAGATTGCCGCAGAACGTTGGCGCGCAGGTCTTCGCGTGCTGATTGCCTGCGAAGATGAACAGCAGGCCATCCGCCTGGATGAAGCCCTGTGGGCACGACCGCCGGAAAGTTTTGTTCCGCATAATCTCGCGGGAGAAGGACCACGCGGTGGCGCGCCGGTGGAGATTGCCTGGCCCCAAAAACGCAACAGCAGTCCGCGGGATCTGTTAATCAGCCTGCGGACCGCCTTTGCAGATTTTGCCACCGCTTTCACAGAAGTGGTAGACTTTGTCCCTCACGAAGATTCTTTGAAACAACTGGCGCGCGAACGCTATAAAGCGTACCGCCTGGCTGGTTTTAACCTGAATACGGCAACCTGGAAATAATGGAAAAGACATATAACCCACGCGATATCGAACAGCCGCTTTACGAGCACTGGGAACAGCAGGGCTATTTCAAGCCTAACGGCGATGAAAGCAAAGAGTCCTTCTGCATCATGATCCCGCCGCCGAACGTCACCGGCAGTTTGCATATGGGTCATGCCTTCCAGCAGACCATCATGGATACCATGATCCGTTACCAGCGCATGCAGGGCAAAAACACCCTGTGGCAGGCCGGTACTGACCATGCGGGTATTGCTACCCAAATGGTGGTTGAACGCAAGATTGCCGCTGAAGAAGGTAAAACTCGCCACGACTACGGTCGCGACGCCTTTATCGACAAAATCTGGCAGTGGAAAGCAGAATCCGGCGGCACCATTACCCGTCAGATGCGCCGTCTCGGCAACTCCGTGGACTGGGAGCGCGAGCGCTTCACCATGGACGAAGGTCTTTCCAACGCCGTTAAAGAAGTGTTCGTCCGCCTGTATAAAGAAGACCTCATTTACCGTGGCAAGCGCCTGGTTAACTGGGATCCGAAACTGCGCACCGCCATCTCTGACCTGGAAGTGGAAAACCGCGAGTCTAAAGGCTCCATGTGGCATATCCGCTATCCGCTGGCCGACGGTGCAAAAACCGCAGACGGTAAAGATTACCTGGTGGTCGCCACCACCCGTCCGGAAACCCTGCTGGGCGATACCGGTGTGGCCGTTAACCCGGAAGATCCACGCTACAAAGATCTGATTGGCAAATTCGTAGTGCTGCCGCTGGTAAACCGCCGCATTCCGATTGTGGGCGATGAACACGCCGACATGGAGAAAGGCACCGGCTGCGTGAAAATCACCCCGGCGCACGACTTCAACGACTACGAAGTGGGCCGTCGTCACGCCCTGCCGATGATCAACATTCTGACCTTCGACGGCGATATCCGCGAAAGCGCGGAAGTGTACGACACCAAAGGCGAAGAATCTGACGTCTATTCCAGCGACATCCCGGCTGAGTTCCAGAAGCTGGAGCGCTTTGCCGCGCGTAAAGCGGTGGTTGCCGCTGTCGACGCCCTGGGCCTGCTGGAAGAGATCAAACCGCACGACCTGACCGTGCCTTACGGCGACCGTGGCGGCGTGGTGATCGAGCCGATGCTGACCGACCAGTGGTACGTCCGTGCCGACGTGCTGGCGAAACCGGCTGTCGAAGCGGTTGAGAACGGCAGCATCCAGTTCGTACCAAAACAGTACGAAAACATGTACTTCTCCTGGATGCGCGATATTCAGGACTGGTGTATCTCCCGTCAGCTGTGGTGGGGTCACCGCATCCCGGCGTGGTACGACAACGAAGGCAACGTCTACGTTGGCCGCACCGAAGACGAAGTGCGTCAGGAAAACAACCTGAGCGCTGACGTCGCCCTGCGTCAGGACGAAGACGTGCTGGATACCTGGTTCTCTTCTGCGCTGTGGACCTTCTCCACCCTCGGCTGGCCAGAGAACACCGACGCGCTGCGTCAGTTCCACCCAACCAGCGTGATGGTCTCCGGCTTCGACATCATCTTCTTCTGGATCGCCCGCATGATCATGATGACCATGCACTTCATCAAAGATGAAGACGGCAAGCCGCAGGTTCCGTTCCATACCGTCTACATGACCGGTCTGATCCGTGACGATGAAGGCCAGAAGATGTCCAAGTCCAAGGGTAACGTTATCGACCCGCTGGACATGGTTGATGGTATCTCGCTGGAAGATCTGCTGGAGAAACGTACCGGCAACATGATGCAGCCGCAGCTGGCTGAGAAGATCCGCAAGCGTACCGAGAAGCAGTTCCCGGACGGCATCGAGCCACACGGCACCGACGCCCTGCGTTTCACCCTGGCAGCGCTGGCCTCTACCGGTCGCGACATCAACTGGGACATGAAACGTCTGGAAGGTTACCGCAACTTCTGTAACAAGCTGTGGAACGCCAGCCGTTTTGTGCTGATGAACACCGAAGATCAGGATTGCGGCTTCAACGGCGGCGAAATGACCCTGTCGCTGGCCGATCGCTGGATCCTGGCGGAATTCAACCAGACCACTAAAGCATTCCGTGAAGCACTGGACAGCTACCGTTTCGATATCGCCGCAGGCATCCTGTACGAGTTCACCTGGAACCAGTTCTGTGACTGGTACCTGGAGCTGACCAAACCGGTTATGAATGGCGGATCCGAAGCGGAACTGCGCGGCACGCGCAATACCCTGATTACCGTTCTGGAAGGTCTGCTGCGCCTGGCGCACCCGATCATCCCGTTCATCACCGAAACCATCTGGCAGCGCGTGAAGGTGATTGCCGGAATCAGTGCCGATACCATCATGCTGCAGCCGTTCCCGGCATTCGATGCTGCGCAGGTTGATGAAGCCGCTGCTGCCGATACCGAGTGGCTGAAGCAGGCGATCGTTGCCGTGCGTAACATCCGTGCGGAGATGAACATCTCCCCGGGTAAACCGCTGGCGCTGCTGCTGCGCGGCTGCAGCGAGGCTGCGGTTCGTCGCGTCACCGAGAACAACACCTTCCTGCAGACCATGGCGCGTCTGGAGAGCATCACCGTGCTGCCTGCGGATGATAAAGGTCCGGTCTCCGTGACCAAAATCATCGACGGCGCCGAGCTGCTGATCCCGATGGCTGGCCTGGTTGACAAAGATGCTGAGCTGGCGCGTCTGGCGAAAGAAGTGGCTAAAGTCGAAGTTGAAATCGGTAAGATCGAAAGCAAACTGTCTAACGAAGGCTTTGTCGCCCGCGCGCCGGAAGCGGTTATCGCTAAAGAGCGTGAGCGTCTGGTTGGTTTCGCCGATGCGAAAGCGAAACTGATTGAGCAACAGGCTGTCATTAGCGCGCTGTGATGAGTGAAGCTATGCATGTAAATGCCTCTGTAACGGCGCATCTGCGCCGTATCACCGCCACGGATAACCCGGCAATTGCCGGCGTTATCCGCCGGGTATCTGCCGAATACGGCCTGACGGCCGATAAAGGTTATACCGTTGCGGATCCCAATCTCGACGAACTGTACACGGTGTACAGCCAGCCGGGGCATGCTTATTGGGTTGTTGAGCAGAATGGCCAGGTTGTAGGTGGCGGCGGCGTTGCGCCGCTTTCCTGCAGCGAGCCGGACATCTGCGAACTGCAAAAAATGTATTTCCTGCCCGTCGTCCGTGGACAAGGTTTAGCGAAAAAACTGGCGTTACAGGCG
Organism: Leclercia sp.; assembly: GCF_036780805.1. Taxonomy (NCBI): domain Bacteria; kingdom Pseudomonadati; phylum Pseudomonadota; class Gammaproteobacteria; order Enterobacterales; family Enterobacteriaceae; genus Leclercia; species Leclercia sp. Next base: position 130,956 of record NZ_DAIQCE010000006.1, read on the forward strand.
CTGGATTATGCCCGCGCGCAGGGGTTTAAACGCTGCTATCTCGAAACCACCGCCTTTCTGACCGACGCCATCAGACTGTACGAACACCTCGGCTTTGAGCATATCGACCAGCCGCTGGGATGCACCGGACATGTTGATTGCGAAGTGCGGATGTTGAAAACGCTGTAACGCCTTTCCTGCCCCCTTCTGTTAAGCGGCTGTAAACTGAATGCTCTACACTCTCAGTTCCACACCACCAGGGGGTAATATCATGTCGAAGATAAAAAGCTACGCCGCACCGCAGGCGGGTGCAGAACTTGAGCTGTACGAATACGATGCGGGCGAGCTGAAAGCAGAAGACGTTGAAGTCCAGGTTGATTACTGCGGGATCTGCCATTCCGATCTGTCGATGATCGATAACGAATGGGGCTTTTCGCAATACCCGCTGATTGCCGGGCACGAAGTGATTGGCCGGGTTGTGGCTCTGGGCAGCGCCGCCCAGGACAAAGGGCTAAAAGTGGGTCAACGCGTAGGCATCGGCTGGACCGCACGCAGCTGTGGTCACTGTGATGCCTGTATCAGCGGCAACCAGATTAACTGTCTGGAAGGCGCTACCCCTACCATCCTTAATAACGGCGGTTTCGCCGACAAACTGCGCGCCGACTGGCAGTGGGTCATTCCTCTCCCTGAGCAGATCGATATCGAATCCGCCGGTCCGCTGCTGTGCGGCGGGATCACGGTCTTCAAACCGCTGCTGATGCACCATATCACCGCCACCAGCCGCGTGGGGGTGATCGGTATTGGCGGTCTGGGCCATATTGCCATCAAGCTGCTGCATGCGATGGGCTGCGAAGTGACGGCATTCAGCTCAAACCCGACAAAAGAGAAAGAAGTGCTGGCAATGGGTGCCGATAAGGTGGTGAACAGCCGCGATCCTGAACTGTTGAAAGCGCTGGCCGGTCAGTTTGATCTGATCATCAACACCGTGAACGTCGATCTCGACTGGCAGCCGTACTTTGAAGCGCTGGCCTACGGCGGCAACTTCCATACCGTGGGTGCCGTCCTGAAGCCGCTGCCGGTTCCTGCGTTCACGCTGATTGGCGGCGATCGCAGCGTATCGGGTTCTGCGACAGGCACACCTTATGAGTTACGTAAGCTGATGAAGTTTGCCGGCCGCACCAGGGTCTCTCCGACCATCGAGATGTACCCGATGTCGAAAATCAACGAAGCTCTCCAGCACGTGCGTGACGGCAAAGCCCGTTACCGCGTGGTGCTGAAAGCAGACTTTTAAGCTGTTGTTGCCCGGTGGCGCTACGCTTACCGGGCCTACAGGACGGTGCGGTCTAATGCCCTCACCCCGTCCCTCTCCCACCGGGAGAGGGCGCAAACATTAAAAACGGTAACGGTTGTTACCGTTTTGCATTTACCACGCCACCCGGCGTTTTCTACCTACCGCACTAATGCAGCAAACACCTCAGCCACCGCGACCGCACCAGGATCGGCTATCCCATCAAGATTATCTTTATTCACATACGACGAACGCCCCGCGCCGGCTTTGCTCATGCTCGCCGTGGCATCTGCCCCCTGCTGTGCCGCCCTGGCGGCAGACTGTATATCCCCCGTCTGTAACGCTTCGAGCGCGGGCTGGAGCGCATCGATCAAGGTCCGATCCCCGCGATCGGCCCCGCCATAATGTTTCATTTGCGCAAGCCCGGTCAGCAAAGCATCAGGCACGGGTTTGCCGCTACGCAGCGCCTGACCGGCGGCGGTAAAGAAGATCGACATCAACACCCCGCTCGATCCCCCCATCACCGTCGCCAGCCGCTCGCCCACCACCAGCAGCAGCTGCGGCAGATCGTTCAGCGGCAGGCGATCCTCCTCCAGCCATTGCGCAATCTCCCGCGCACCTTGCGCAAAGGTCGATCCGGTATCGCCGTCCCCCACTTTCGCATCCAGGGCGTTAAGGCGATTTTCCAGGGCAATTAAGCAGCCCGTGGCGGCGGCGAGGTACTGCCCGACGTTCGCGTTCGCCGACGGGGTAAATTCCACGCTGTCCTGCAGCGGGGTATGCGACAGCGTGCGCAGCGGCGCAAAGGCCACCGGCTTTTGCCAGCCCAGCGTCTGCACCGGGGCGTTAAGCGCCTCTTCAAAGGCCGGGTTCAGCTTCAGCAGGGATAACGAAAACCCTTTCATGTCCAGCGAGCTCACCAGCGGCGCCGGACCGATCAAATAGGCGATCCGATCTTTCAGGGCCGAATGCGCCAGCTCTTTGGTCAGCAGCGCCATCTCCAGCGCCGAGACGCCGCCGAGGTTATTGATCAGTACCGTCAGACGCCCCTCACCTGCCTGCGCCAGCAAGGGTTTCACCAGCGTCTCGATAATCGCCCTGCTGTTTTGCGTCTCAACCACCGAGGCCCCGGGCTCACCGTGGATCCCCAGCCCCAGCTCAACATGGCCTTTTCTGATGCGGCTCTGTTCATCGTCGCTACCCGGCAGGTTGCAGGTCTGCATCGCCACGCCCAGACTCCAGAGGTTATCGCAGGCCTGACGGGCTATATCCCGCACGTCGCTTAATGATTTCCCCTGTTCGGCGGCATGCCCGGCAATTTTATGCACCAGCGCGGTTCCGGCGATGCCGCGCGGCTGTTTGTTATCCGGGAGGGCGATATCATCGGCCACAATCACCATCTCCACTTTGAGCCCGAAGCGCTTGGCTTTTTCCGCCGCGAGGCCAAAGTTGAGACGATCCCCGGTGTAGTTTTTGACGATCAGCAGGCAGCCACGATCGCCCGTCACTGCCACGATGGCGTTCAACACCGCCTCTACGCTCGGTGAAGCGAACAGATCGCCACAGACGGCCGCGGTCAGCATCCCTTTACCTACAAATCCCGCATGTGCCGGTTCATGGCCGGAGCCACCGCCGGAAATCACCGCCACGCGGCTTTTATCCCAGTCGGCGCGCACCACCACGCGGATGGCCGGATCGCTCTCCAGTTTGACGAGATTGCCGTGGGGGGCGGAGATGAGCATACCTTCAATGGCGTCATTAACCAGCTGTTTGCGGTCGTTAAAGAAGAATCTGGACATAGTTTTCCAATATGTTGTTAACCCTATGCAAAAGCATAGTCCGCGATGCGTAATGCGCCGCAAAGTCAGAAATTGACCCGCTCTTTTTACCGTCAGGTTGCCTATACTCCACGCAGGACTGAATGAGGAAGCCGATCATGAGTACACCCCTGCTGATTGCCCGGACGCTGGATAACGAACTCTACCTCCTGCCCGCAATGGCAAACCGTCATGGCCTGATTACCGGCGCTACCGGCACGGGTAAAACAGTGACGCTGCAAAAGCTGGCCGAGTCATTTTCACGTATCGGCGTGCCGGTGTTTATGGCCGACGTGAAAGGCGATCTCAGCGGTGTTGCCCGGGAGGGCGTTGGCTCGGAGAAGCTTCTTGAACGGCTGAAAAATATCGGCGTCACCGACTGGCAACCCGACAGCAGTCCGGTGGTGGTCTGGGATATCTTCGGTGAGAAAGGCCACCCGGTGCGTGCCACCGTGTCCGACCTCGGCCCGCTGCTGCTGGCGCGCCTGCTCGATCTGAACGAAGTGCAGTCCGGCGTGCTGAACATCATCTTCCGCATTGCCGACGATCAGGGCCTGCTGCTGCTCGACTTCAAAGATCTGCGGGCCATTACTCAGTACATCGGGGATAACGCCAAATCCTTCCAGAATCAGTATGGCAATATCAGCAGCGCCTCCGTGGGAGCCATTCAGCGCGGACTGCTGACGCTGGAACAACAGGGCGCCGAGCACTTCTTTGGCGAACCTATGCTGGATATCAAAGACTGGATGCGTACCGACAGCAACGGTAAAGGCATCATCAACGTCCTCAGTGCGGAAAAGCTCTATCAGATGCCGAAGCTCTACGCCGCCAGCCTGCTGTGGATGCTCTCCGACCTCTTTGAGCAACTGCCGGAAGCGGGCGATCTGGAAAAACCGAAGCTGGTCTTCTTCTTTGACGAAGCCCATCTGCTGTTCAGCGATGCGCCCCAGGTGCTGCTGGATAAAATCGAGCAAGTGATCCGTCTGATCCGCTCCAAAGGGGTGGGCGTCTGGTTTGTTTCGCAGAATCCGGCCGATATTCCCGACAACGTGCTGGGTCAGCTGGGCAATCGCGTCCAGCATGCCCTGCGCGCCTTTACGCCCAAAGATCAGAAGGCGGTTAAAGCCGCAGCGCAGACCATGCGCGCCAATCCGGCCTTTGATACCGAAGCGGCTATTCAGGCGCTGGGGACCGGCGAGGCGCTGATCTCTTTTCTCGATGCCAAAGGCAGCCCATCAATGGTGGAGCGCGCGATGGTGATCGCTCCTGACTCCCGAATGGGGCCGGTCAGCGACGATGAGCGCAACGGGCTGATCAACCATTCACCGGTCTACGGCAAATACGAAGATCGGGTGGACAGAGAGTCTGCCTTTGAGATGCTGCAAAAAGGGGTGCAAACCAGTACGGCGCAGCAGGAGGCCCCCGCCGCGAAGGGCCAGTCCGTTGCGGTCGATGAAGGGATCCTCGGTGGGTTGAAGGACATCCTGTTTGGCAGCACCGGTCCGCGCGGCGGTAAACGCGACGGGGTGGTGCAAACCATGGCGAAAAGCGCGGCGCGTCAGGTGACGAATCAGATTGTGCGCGGGGTGCTGGGCAGCTTATTAGGCGGACGCCGAAGGTAACGCAGGCACCCACGGCGTGCCCAGCGCCGAACCCTGAACCCCCTGCTCGTTCAGGTAGCGGTCCAGTTCCACCATCCCCGTCCAGCGGTTCTCGCACCACAGCGGCGCCAACAGCGTTGGACGGCGGGCGCTGGCGGAGATGCGATGATAGACCACCTCCGGCGGTGTGTGGCGGATCATCTCTCCGGCCGTCACTACATATTCGTCCAGTTCAATGCCGCTCAGTCGACCGGCCTCCCAGGCTTTAGCCATAATGCTGCCCGTAACGATATGCAGCGGGTGCAGCTTAATGCCGTCGACGCCGGTCTCCACCACGTTATGCAAGGTTTCCAGCGCGTGGGCTTGCCCTTCCCCCGGCAGGCCGACAATCAGATGGGTACAGACCTTTAGCCCACGTTCGCGCGCCAGCCGGGTAGTACGTTGATAGCAGGCAAAATCGTGGCCGCGGTTGATGCGATGCAGGGTTTTATCGTGCGCGGTCTGCAATCCCAGCTCCAGCCAGATCTCATACCCCTGCTCTTTGTACTCGCTGAGCAGATCGAGCACCGCCTCCGGCACGCAGTCAGGCCGTGTGCCGACGCAAAGCCCGACGATATTTGCCTGGCTCACCGCCTGTTGGTACATCGAGCGCAGCACCTGCACTTCCGCCCATGTGCTGGTATAGGCCTGAAAATAGGCCAGATACTGTTTCGCCCGGTTCACCAGCGTCGACTGGTGGGCAAGCTGCGCCGCGATAGACTGATGCTGCTGCGCTTCGTCGGCAAACGAGGCCACATTACAGAAGGTACAGCCGCCGCGCCCGATAGTGCCGTCGCGATTCGGGCAGCTAAACCCCCCGTGCAGCGACAGCTTATGGACCTTTTGCCCATACCGGCGTGAAAGATCCCCACCAAACATATTGACTAATTTCTGTAACTGCATAATCTGATAGACCGCCCCATTGAAAGGGGACAAGCCTGCCATTTTTAACCTCCGACGGCGATGACCTGGATCAATCGTCCCGGCGTGCTTTTATCTTTTGCATAATTACCCAGGATAATTGCAATTTCATTCAGCGCCCCTCTAATTACTTTTCCTTATGTTCAGCAGGATTTTTTCATTTATATCGCCTGCGCTGAAAAACAGTGACATCATGCGGGCTTTTCCACCGTGGTGGCATTAAATCCTGCTTAAATCGCACTATTCAGCATGCTACAGCTCTAATACCGCTTTCATATAGTGAGTCAGATCACACTACCCTAAAGCCCACAGTAAGGTTACCGGGATGTGAAATGCGTTAAATAATCAATTAAATCAGTGGAGTAACCTTCCTTTAGCACATTTTTGTATAAATAAGATTGCCATTTGACCTGTGTACGGATTCCCGATAAGTTGGAAATCCGCTGGAAGCTTTCTGGATGAGCAGCCTGCTCATCATATTTATGCAGTAATTGAGATTCCCTCTGAAGCAAGTCCTCAAACTTGTTTACCTGCGCGAAAAGGATATTAAGAGGGCGAATGCGAGGTACGCGTATGAAACGCAAACCCCGTCGCCATGCTCTTTCTGTGCCTGTGCGCCACGGTTAAGTTCAGTGGGAAGCCCGAAGAGCCTGGGGAGGTTCACTGATATGTTGTACGATAAATCCCTTGAGAAGGATAACTGTGGTTTCGGCCTGATCGCCCACATAGAAGGCGAACCTAGCCACAAGGTAGTGCGTACCGCTATACACGCACTGGCCCGTATGCAGCACCGTGGCGCTATCCTCGCGGATGGTAAAACCGGCGACGGTTGCGGTCTGCTGCTGCAAAAACCGGATCGTTTCTTTCGCATCGTGGCGGAAGAGCGCGGCTGGCGTTTAGCCAAAAACTACGCTGTCGGCATGCTGTTCCTGAATCAGGACGCGGAAAAAGCCGCCGTATCACGCCGCATCGTCGAAGAAGAACTTCAACGCGAAACCCTGTCTATCGTCGGCTGGCGCGATGTGCCCACCAACGAAGGGGTACTCGGTGAAATCGCCCTCTCCTCGCTGCCTCGTATCGAACAAATCTTTGTCAACGCGCCTGCGGGCTGGCGTCCGCGTGATATGGAACGCCGCCTGTTTATTGCCCGCCGCCGCATTGAAAAGCGTCTCCAGGACGATAAAGAGTTCTACGTCTGTAGCCTCTCAAACCTGGTGAACATTTATAAAGGTCTGTGTATGCCGGCTGACCTGCCGCGCTTCTACCTGGACCTGGCGGATCTGCGTCTGGAATCGGCCATTTGCCTGTTCCACCAGCGCTTCTCCACCAACACCGTTCCACGCTGGCCGCTGGCTCAGCCGTTCCGCTATCTGGCGCACAACGGCGAGATCAACACCATTACCGGTAACCGCCAGTGGGCACGCGCCCGTACCTATAAATTCCAGACCCCGCTGATCCCGGATCTGCACGACGCTGCGCCGTTCGTCAACGAAACCGGCTCTGACTCCAGCTCAATGGATAACATGCTGGAACTGCTGCTGGCAGGCGGGATGGATATCGTGCGCGCCATGCGCCTGCTGGTGCCACCGGCCTGGCAGAACAACCCGGATATGGATCCTGAGCTGCGTTCCTTCTTCGACTTTAACTCCATGCACATGGAGCCGTGGGATGGCCCGGCCGGTATCGTCATGTCCGACGGGCGCTTCGCGGCCTGTAACCTTGACCGTAACGGCCTGCGCCCGGCGCGCTACGTCATCACCAAAGACAAGCTGATTACCTGCGCCTCTGAAGTGGGGATCTGGGACTACCAGCCTGACGAAGTGGTCGAAAAAGGCCGCGTAGGGCCAGGCGAGCTGATGGTGATCGACACCCGCGTTGGTCGCATCCTGCACTCCGCAGAAACCGATAACGATCTGAAAAGCCGTCATCCGTATAAAGAGTGGATGGAGAAAAACGTTCGCCGTCTGGTGCCGTTTGAAGATCTGCCGGCCCAGGATGTGGGCAGCCGCGAGCTGGATGACGATACCCTCGCCAGTTACCAGAAACAGTTTAACTACAGCGCGGAAGAGCTGGACTCCGTTATCCGCGTGTTGGGTGAAAACGGCCAGGAAGCGGTCGGTTCAATGGGTGATGACACCCCGTTTGCCGTACTCTCCAGCCAGCCGCGTATCATTTACGACTACTTCCGTCAGCAGTTCGCGCAGGTGACCAACCCGCCGATCGATCCGCTGCGTGAAGCGCACGTCATGTCGCTGGCCACCAGCATCGGCCGTGAGATGAACGTCTTCTGCGAAGCCGAAGGCCAGGCTCACCGTCTGACCTTTAAGTCGCCGATCCTGCTGTACTCCGATTTCAAACAGCTCACCACCATGCAAGAGGAGCACTACCGCGCCGACACGCTCGATATTACCTTCGACGTGACCGAAGCGACCCTCGAAGAGACGGTGCATGCGCTGTGTGACAAAGCGGAACAGATGGTACGTAACGGTACCGTGCTGCTGGTGCTGTCCGACCGCAACATTGCGAAGAACCGCCTGCCGGTTCCGGCGCCAATGGCCGTTGGCGCAATCCAGACGCGTCTGGTTGATAAGAGCCTGCGCTGCGACGCCAACATCATTGTGGAAACCGCAAGCGCGCGCGACCCGCACCACTTCGCGGTGCTGCTGGGCTTCGGTGCGACGGCAATTTACCCGTACCTGGCCTACGAAACGCTGGCAAAACTGGTCGACGGCCAGGCTATCGACAAAGATTACCGTACCGTGATGCTGAACTACCGTAACGGCATCAACAAAGGCCTGTACAAGATCATGTCCAAGATGGGCATCTCGACTATCGCCTCTTACCGCTGCTCGAAGCTGTTCGAAGCCGTCGGTCTGCATGATGATGTTGCCGATCTGTGCTTCCAGGGCGTGATCAGCCGTATCGGCGGGGCAGGCTTTAGCGACTTCCAGCAGGATCTGCTGAACCTCTCCAAACGTGCCTGGCTGGCTCGTAAGCCCCTGGATCAGGGCGGACAGCTGAAGTATGTCCACGGTGGCGAATACCATGCCTATAACCCGGACGTGGTGCGCACCCTGCAACAGGCCGTCCAGAGCGGCGAATACAGCGATTATCAGCAGTATGCTGAGCTGGTGAACAACCGTCCGGCGGCCACGCTGCGCGATCTGCTGGCAGTGAACCCGGGCGATACCGCCGTTAGCATCAATGATGTTGAACCGGCGAGTGAACTGTTCAAACGCTTCGATACCGCCGCGATGTCTATCGGCGCGCTGAGCCCAGAAGCCCACGAGGCGCTGGCTGAAGCGATGAACAGCATCGGCGGGAACTCCAACTCCGGCGAAGGCGGTGAAGATCCGGCGCGCTACGGCACCAATAAAGTGTCGCGCATTAAGCAGGTCGCTTCCGGCCGCTTCGGCGTGACCCCGGCGTACCTGGTCAATGCTGATGTAATTCAGATTAAAGTCGCCCAGGGTGCGAAACCGGGCGAAGGCGGTCAGTTACCGGGTGACAAAGTGACCCCGTACATCGCCAAACTGCGCTACTCGGTACCGGGCGTGACGCTGATTTCCCCGCCGCCGCACCACGATATCTACTCTATCGAGGACTTAGCGCAGCTGATTTTCGACCTGAAACAGGTCAACCCGAAAGCGATGATCTCCGTGAAGCTGGTTTCCGAGCCGGGCGTGGGCACTATCGCCACCGGCGTGGCGAAAGCCTATGCGGATCTGATTACCATCGCCGGTTACGACGGCGGTACCGGCGCAAGCCCACTCTCCTCCGTGAAATATGCGGGCTGTCCGTGGGAACTGGGCCTGGTCGAAACCCAGCAGGCGCTGGTGGCTAACGGTCTGCGTCATAAGATCCGTCTGCAGGTGGATGGTGGCCTGAAAACCGGCCTCGACATCATCAAAGCGGCGATCCTCGGCGCAGAGAGCTTCGGCTTCGGTACCGGCCCGATGGTGGCGCTGGGCTGTAAATACCTGCGTATTTGTCACCTGAACAACTGCGCAACCGGTGTTGCAACCCAGGACGAGAAGCTGCGTAAGAACCACTACCACGGCCTGCCGTTCAAAGTGACCAACTACTTTGACTTCATCGCCCGCGAAACCCGCGAGCTGATGGCGCAGCTGGGCGTGACGCGTCTGGTGGATCTGATTGGCCGTACCGACCTGCTGAAAGAGCTGGAAGGATTCACGGCTAAGCAGCAGAACCTGAAGCTGTCCCGTCTGCTGGAAACGGCTGAACCGCATCCGGGTAAAGCGGTGTACTGCACCGAGAACAACCCGCCGTTCGACAATGGCGTGCTGAACGCCCAGCTGTTGCAACAGGCGAAGCCGTTTGTGGATGACAAGCAGAGCAAAACCTTCTGGTTTGATATTCGCAACACCGACCGTTCCGTCGGCGCTACGCTCTCGGGCTACATTGCGCAGACCCACGGCGACCAGGGTCTGGCAGCCGATCCCATTACCGCGCACTTCAGCGGTACCGCAGGCCAGAGCTTCGGCGTGTGGAACGCCGGTGGCGTTGAGCTGTACCTGACCGGCGATGCCAACGACTACGTCGGCAAAGGCATGGCGGGCGGTCTGCTGGCGGTGCGTCCTCCGGTCGGCTCGGCCTTCCGCAGCTGCGATGCCAGCATCATCGGTAACACCTGTCTGTACGGTGCCACCGGGGGTCGTCTGTTTGCCGCAGGCCGTGCAGGTGAGCGTTTCGCGGTGCGTAACTCCGGTGCTATCACCGTGGTGGAAGGTATCGGCGATAACGGCTGTGAATACATGACCGGCGGGATTGTCTGCGTGCTGGGCAAAACCGGCGTCAACTTCGGGGCGGGTATGACCGGTGGTTTCGCCTATGTCCTGGACGAAAGCGGCGACTTCCGCAAACGCGTGAACCCGGAGCTGGTGGAAGTACTGGATGTTGAAACCCTGGCGATCCACGAGGAGCACCTGCGTGGTTTGATCACCGAGCACGTGCACCATACCGGTTCCGTGCGCGGCGAAGAGATCCTGGCGAACTGGCCGGCGTTCTCTGCGAAATTCGCGCTGGTTAAACCGAAGTCCAGCGATGTTAAAGCCCTGTTGGGTCACCGTAGTCGTAGCGCAGCAGAGCTGCGTGTGCAGGCGCAGTAAGGAATTCAGATGAGCCAGAATGTTTACCAGTTTATCGACCTGCAGCGTGTGGATCCGCCGAAGAAGCCGCTGAAGATCCGTAAAATTGAATTTGTTGAGATCTACGAGCCGTTTTCCGAAGGCCAGGCCAAAGCACAGGCAGACCGCTGCCTGTCCTGCGGCAACCCGTACTGCGAATGGAAATGCCCGGTCCATAACTACATCCCAAACTGGCTGAAGCTGGCCAACGAAGGACGTATTTTCGAGGCCGCCGAGCTGTCTCACCAGACTAACACCCTGCCGGAAGTGTGCGGCCGCGTGTGTCCTCAGGACCGTCTGTGCGAAGGCTCCTGTACCCTGAACGACGAATTCGGTGCGGTGACCATCGGTAATATCGAGCGCTATATCAATGATAAAGCCTTCGAGATGGGCTGGCGCCCGGACATGACCGGCGTGCGCCAGACCGACAAACGCGTGGCGATCATCGGTGCCGGTCCGGCAGGCCTGGCCTGTGCCGACGTGCTGACCCGTAACGGCGTGAAGGCAGTGGTATTTGACCGCCATCCAGAAATCGGCGGTCTGCTGACCTTCGGCATCCCGGCCTTTAAGCTCGAGAAAGAAGTCATGACCCGCCGCCGTGACATTTTCACCGGCATGGGTATTGAGTTCAAACTCAATACCGAAGTGGGCCGTGACGTGCAGCTCGACGATTTGCTGAAAGATTACGACGCCGTGTTCTTGGGCGTCGGCACCTATCAGTCGATGCGCGGCGGGCTGGAAAATGAAGACGCGTCAGGCGTATACGACGCGCTGCCATTCCTGATTGCCAACACCAAGCAGATGATGGGTTACGGCGAAACCGCCGCTGAGCCATACGTCAGCATGGAAGGCAAACGCGTGGTGGTGCTGGGCGGCGGTGATACCGCGATGGACTGCGTGCGTACCTCCATTCGTCAGAATGCGTCTCACGTTATCTGTGCCTATCGTCGTGACGAAGAGAACATGCCGGGCTCAAGACGCGAAGTGAAAAACGCGCGTGAAGAGGGCGTGGAATTCCAGTTCAACATCCAGCCTCTGGGTATTGAAGTGAATGCCAACGGCAAGGTCAGCGGCGTGAAGATGGCGCGCACCGAAATGGGCGCACCGGATGCCAAAGGCCGTCGTCGTGCGGAGATCGTTGCCGGTTCCGAGTATGTGATCCCGGCTGATGCGGTGGTCATGGCGTTTGGTTTCCGTCCGCACAGCATGGAATGGCTGGCGAAACACAGCGTCGAGCTGGACTCCCAGGGCCGCATCATCGCCCCGGAAGGTAGCGACAACGCGTTCCAGACCAGCAACCCGAAAATTTTCGCCGGTGGCGATATCGTTCGCGGTTCCGACCTGGTGGTAACCGCCATTGCCGAAGGCCGTAAAGCGGCAGACGGCATCATGAACTTCCTCGAAGTCTAAACACAACGGCCCGGTCAGCATCACGCTGACCGGGCCGCTTCTTTACTCCCCTACCGTATTACAAATAGACGAGGCTGATAACGGCTTCGCCATCTAAGGTGATCTTCTGGCTACTCCCGAGCGCGTTGGCGACAGCCGCGCTTACCGTCAGCGGTATGCTCGCCGAACTCAACGGCTGCGGCGCCACAGTCCCTTTTTTCACAAAGGTATAGAAATAGTCTTCGGTTGCCGGCAAGACAGGTTGTTCGCTCTTCGCCCAGGGCCCGCTTTTACTCCCCGCGCCTGCAATATCAACGCTGACCTGCTGGCTACCCTCAGAGACCATCACGCCAGCCGCGTTGATCAACACCGCATAGCTGCCGATGGGCTTGTTCTCGGCCGTGACCCCCAGGCCAAATGTCCTGGTGACGTCACCAACGTATTGATCCGCGATCAGCGGCCCCAAACCGCCGTTTTTATCCTTCCCGACGACCGCCGACGCCGGACGTGTATCTCTGGCGGTGATAGCCACCGCGGTTGACGATTCACAGGTAATGGTTAATGTCAGTTCGCGGGTACCCAGCTGGGTAAAGGCGTTAGTCGACAGGCTATTCATACTGCGTGCGCCAAAATCCACCTTGCCGTTGTTACTGAGTACTGGCGTGCAGGCGGCGGCTTCCAAAGTGACGTCAAAATCGATACTGACGGTGTCATTTGCCCCTGCGGCATTGACCGTCAGCGCCAGGAGCAGCAATGCAAAGCGACGTTTCATTGGGTCTCCAGCTTCACGTTGAGGTTGCCTCGCCAGGTTGTTTTTTCGCTGATGGTCGCCTGGTTAAGACGGGAATGTACCGTCAGGGTTACCGACGCGGTTTTCCCGCTCACTTCTGAACCATCGATAAAAGCCAGCCCCTGGTTGGGAGTGATGGCTTGCTGCAACTGACCCGCAGAAGCAGGGGAAGCATCCGCACTCTGCACCAGTGCGAGCTGCACGGGGCGATCGTCAACATACGCACTGGCAGCGATAATCTGCATCTCACCCCCCTGCCCCAGCATAAAGTTATCGCCCCCGGACAACGTACTGCCTGTTATCAGACGCATCCGTTGCGGTTGGTCACATAACACATTAATAATAATGTTTTTTTCAGGCAGGCTGTGCTGCTGATCTGGCGCCAGCTGCCGCTCTGCCGCGCTAACGCGCCCATAAGAAACCTGTTGTTGGCTGGCGCTAAGCTGGCATTCAGCCCAACCGCTGAGCGGCAGCGCCAGCAGCGATATCGCTAAGGAGAGTAATTTCACTGGCATGTTCCTTTTGCCGTTTCATAGAAAACATTCACTTCAGGCTGGTCTGGCAATGCCAGCATGATGCTGCAAACGCCCTGCTCCAGTTCAGCAACCAGCGTCTGGCGAGGATGAACATCATTCAGGAACACGACGCCATCATCCACGGCGGTGGTCAGATAGCGGCCATTGTTGTCCCGGATCGCTGTCCCTTTGGGCAGTTTCTTACCGTCGGCCATATGTACGGACAGCAGCAAACGGCGCTGAGAGATTGCCGTAAAGGTAATTCGCCCAACCGAGCCCCGCCCCTGGTTCACCATTTTTACCCCATTGGCGATATCCATATTTTTTGGCAAGGTTTCGGTACTTACTTCCAGCCGGGAATCCCGCCAGGCATTGAGGGAAGGAATGACCGCCTGACCGCTGTAATCACTCCAGACTGGCCCTTGCGGTGTCTCTATTTTGATCCCAGCGACCGGGTAATCGAGCGAAGCAATGGCAAAGGTATCGTTTACCGGCAGCGGGGAGAAGGTCACGCCGCCGCCATGCGCCACCACGCCGCCCTGCAGGGAGCCGGAGTAGTTGCGGCTGCGATCGCCATTCTGGGCGGCATTGAGCATCAGCTGCGAGTAGTGCAGATTGCTGCTAATACCGGCGTTGAAGCTGTTCTCATTTTCCTTCATCTCATGCTCGATCCCGAGGGTATAAGCGGAATCGTCCGTGAGTTTACCGCTTGCCGTTGACCCGATACGGTTTCTGTCGCCATCGCGACGTACATAAGTGCTGACGCTCTGCCCACCCAACGGGATACTGAGGTTGATATACAACTGGTCTTCGGTTTTTACGCCGTTGCGATCGTTGCTCAGCTGATGCTGCCAGTTGGCGGAGAGATAGGATGAAAACAATTTCCTGCCCCAACTGGCATTCAGATAGCGGGTTTTACCCCTGTCATTGAAATGCTGCGTCTCATAAATCGAGGTGCTGATGGCGCCGAGGGTTGGATGCTGCCAGCGAAGGCCAACGGCATATTCGCGTTTTCTGGGGTGAGTGTAGTGTTTATCCAGTGAATCGGAAAACTCACGAAAATTCTGCGTATAGTGAGCCGCCGATGCGGTAACGCTCACCCCAAGCGGCGTCTCAGCACTCAGCGACAGTTCAACATTTTGCCCCTGCCGCGATTCATCACGCTCTAGCGACTGCTTCCCCTTCACGCTCAGGGTAAGCTCAGGCAGCGGTGCCGTATCGATGCTGACGCCGACGCCCTGATACGCCTTCGCCATAATCACCGCCACGTTGCCTCTGGCCGCGTTCGTCAGACGCCAGCCTTTCGACAGGCTGGCGACCCAGGGTTGCTTGCTGTAATCATCGCTGACGCGGCCGACGGATAAAAATACCCCTGCCGGATTACCCATTCTCTGCCGGTATAATGCGGAGGGGACGACAAAGCTATGCTGGCTGCCATCCGTTTCGATAACGGTGACATTCAGGTCGCTGGTGTAATTTCGCAAAGCGATATCGTTGAGGGTAAACGGGCCGACAGGAACCAGCGTGGACGCCACCAATATCCCCTGCTGGCGTACTTCAACACGCGCCTGAGAGGTATTGGCGATCCCGCTGACCTGCACGGCACTGCCTGCGTCCATCAGGGCACCTTCTGGCGAAAACGCCACGCCGTACAGACCCGTGCCGTTCAGCAGCGGGTTATTCATGCTCACTTCGCCAAACTGGCCGGTCGTGCGTAAACCGGCAAACGTACGCTGCAGGTACGTCTGGCTGTTTTCGCTGTTAAAGCGCCCATTGGAACGACTCAGCATCTGGTGGGTGCGCAGCATCCAGTCCGCGATATTAACCCCCCCATCCAGCTGCGCCTGCGAGTAGTCTGAGCTACCGCCGTCGTAGTCATTTCGGGAGGACATCACCGTGTAGTTGAGCAGCGCGGCACGGCCGCCTGTTATGGCGTTATCGGAAACCATCGTTGGTCGCGCGAGCTGATCGGGTGGAACGATCATTTCAACACGTTCTTGTCCCGGCAGGACGTTAATCACCGCACCGGGGAAGCGCTGCTGATAGTCGTAACAATCCTGGTTACTCTCGTCAGGAATAAGCAGACTGGCCTGTTGCAGGAAAGCGTTATCCAGGCAGAGTTTTCCGTCATCATCGAAACGGGCAATAACGCGCCCTCGATCATGACCATTGACGCTGAGCGTGACCGGGGTATCGCCCGGCATAAAGCGCGCTTTTTTAGAAAAATAATGGGATATCGATGGGTTTATGCCCAGCGATTTTAAGGTTTCCTGATCAAATTCGACACTGGCCATTTCCGTATCGGCCGCGCCTGCCGTTTCTGAGCAAAAAAGGCTTGCTGCACAGGCGAGCAACGTTCTTTTAAACATCCTTGTTTTCCTTGAACGGCTTACTGTAACGGGCTTATCTGGCGTTCACCTTTGTATCCATAACGGCTGGCCGGATAGAACTCGATTTTGCTGTCCGAAGCATCAGGCAGCTTCACTGTCATGCTGGTATGCGGTAATAAGTAGGTTTTACTCAGCGCTCCCGTACGCCCTGAAGGCAGCGAGGTAAACCCGGTCGTCATCCGTACGACATAGGCGGAAGGGTTACTGACTTCAAGCATGTTGCCCTTCTTGTGCCACTGCAGGTGTTTCCATGGCATGGTATCTTCCGCCAGCCCGGCAGGGTGAATAATGACCGGCAGATCCTGACGAATTGTTACCGCCAGCCGCTCTTTACCTTGTTCCTTCGGTGGGATCCCTTCAAAAGTTACGCGTTTCAGCTCTTCCTGCATTAGCGGTTTTTCCGTTTGCAATATAAAACGCATGCGCTGAACCGCACCGGCTTCCACCCGAACGACGGGCTGAGAGACGATAAGCCGCACAGATTTATTACTTTCCGGTAAATCGACAATATTGGTATAAAGCAGCGCCGGGTTTTTATCGGTATTGGTTACGTTCATACTGGCTTCGCCTTTGTGCGCATCAACCAGTAATACCGAGGTTTCAGGAACCATTCCCGTTGCGCAGGCCTGCGTAGCGAATATAAAAAGTGGGAATATAAGGTTTTTTTTCATTATGCTCTACCGTTAAGGTTGTAATAATTGGCGATAAATAAAACCCCAGAGGTATTAATAAAATAAGCAGATAGAATTTAATGACAAATCAAAAGAGATATTGCGGATATAAAGAGACGGCGATGAGATCACCGCCGCTATTTTATTTATAGAATATTACAGATAAACCATGCTCAGCGTGGCATTGCCGTCAAATGTGATGGCGTCGCCACCCAGAACAGACTTGGTTTGAACGCCAGCAGAGATTTTCAGCGGCATTGACAGCTCTTCAAACAGTTTAGGCGTGACGGAACCTTTATTCGCAACAGTCATGATGCGTTCGCCATTGGTCAACTGTGTTTGCAGACCTTTCTCAACCCACCCCTTCCCTTTGTTATCTGACGTGATGACTGCCACCTCTGCACCATCCGCGGTGGTATTGACGGAGTCAACAACCAGGCTGTAAGCACCGATCTTCTCGCCGTTTGAGGCCAGACCAAGACCAAAGCCATAGAGAGGACCATCCGCGTTAGTACCATCCATGCCGGCTTTTTCCAGATAGGCTGTTTCTGACAGCGCAACAGCAGAAGAAGCACGGTTATCAGTCATGGTAAAGCCCACGGTCGCGGCGGCATCACAGCTAATTGTCAGGGTTACATTTTTGGTACCCAGTTGTACCAGGCTGTTACCCGTTGGAGCGTTAGTAATCGCGCTGGTTGCCATGGAGCCGAAGGCAACTTCGCCATTACCACTCAGTGCTGGCGTACAGGCTGCAGGGGCGATAGACCCGGTCACTTTCAACGTTAAATCATTGGCCGCCATTGCCTGAGAAGAGGCGAGAAACGCTGCGCATACCGCAACAGCCGATACTGTTTTTTTAAATGCTGACATTTTATTTCCTTAATATTAATAACCATCGGAAATTACCGCTGGTATTGTCCCTACTAACATTTGGTGTTGTTTCTTACAAAGAAACGGAGCAGTAATGTTTATGCATTAGCGGAAGGGAGTTTACATTAAGCTTAACTAGTCGCCATTTAATAAAACTACAACACCCGTTAATTTTGGCTCAAAATATAATTAAGCATCATGATAGAAGATCGTTCTAAAAAAAATAATAGCCAACAAGAAATAGCCAAAATTAAAAGTCAAGACTATTTCAAAGAATAACAATCTGTTCACTATCTATTTCACATGTTACTCGGGGATACGGCAGCAAAAAATAATAATATGAACAGACAAGAAGAGGACCCTGCCTTTGCAATACATTGATGAAAATTATATAAAGCTAGCAATTTTTCAGATATGACTATGCTTATTTTAAGAGCAATCAGCGACCATTTTTCCTCACAAGAGATAAAAAAACAGGGCCAATGGCCCTGTTTCTTACTTAACGACGCGCAATGAAGGACGTCCGCCACGCGGTGGCGGCTCATCATCGGGATCGTTGTCATGATCGGGTTTATCGCCATCGATAACTGACATCACCGTCTCGTTTTCACCGACAGTTTGATCGTCATCATTCAGGCTGGCTACCTCTTCATCATACGCCGCTTCCGGCTCAAACATGGTGCCTGCGCCGTTTTCCCGCGCATAGATCGCCAGCACAGCCGCCAGCGGAACAGAAACCTGACGCGGTACGCCGCCAAAACGCGCGTTAAAGCGAACTTCATCATTCGCCAGCTCGAGACCACCTACCGCGCGTGGCGCGATATTCAATACGATTTGCCCGTCACGCGCATATTCCATAGGAACCTGCACGCCCGGTAACGTCACATCCACAACCAGGTGCGGCGTGAGCTGGTTATCCAGCAGCCATTCATAGAAGGCACGCAGCAGATAGGGACGGCGCGGAGACAGCTGTGACATTTCCACAATCATTAACCCCGGCCGAGACGCATTTCACGTTCAGCTTCAGTCAGAGAAGCCAGGAAAGAGTCGCGTTCGAATACACGCGTCATGTAGCCTTTGAGCTCTTTCGCGCCCGGGCCGCTAAATTCTACGCCCAGAATCGGCAGACGCCACAGCAGCGGAGCCAGGTAGCAATCGACCAGGCTAAACTCGTCGCTCAGGAAGAACGGACGCTGACCGAATACCGGTGCAATCGCCAGCAGCTCTTCGCGCAGCTGTTTACGCGCGGCATCCGCTTCTGAAGAAGAACCGTTCACAATGACGTTCATCAGCGTATACCAGTCTTTCTCGATACGCTGCATGTACAGACGGCTTTCCCCACGCGCGACCGGATAGACCGGCATCAGCGGTGGATGCGGGAAACGCTCATCCAGATATTCCATAATGATACGGGATTCCCACAGGGTCAGCTCACGATCCACCAGCGTTGGTACGCTCTGGCTTGGATTGAGATCGATCAGATCCTGAGGCGGGTTATCCTTTTCCACATGCTCGATCTCAAAACTGACACCCTTCTCGGCCAGCACGATACGAACCTGATGGCTATAAATGTCAGTAGGACCAGAAAACAGCGTCATTACCGAACGTTTGTTGGCAGCGACAGCCATGAAAACCTCCAGGTATATTCAGAATTTTTACTGCTACCAGCCATACAGGCTAGCCAGATGTTTTGTTGTCCATCCCAGGGAATTTCCACCGTTGTTCAAAAAGAGAACAAAAATCGAGCATTCACCGTTATTTGGACAGAAAAGTGGATGATAGTTTACCAGATTTTGCGACCTTTGTGGTGAGGGGATTCTGGAAATGCGGAAAAAGAGGTCAGAAAGGGCGTTTGCATGTGGATAACCTGAGCGTTACCCATAAAAAAACCCGCCGAAGCGGGTTTTTCGCCAATTGTACTCTGCCGAAGCAGAAACCAATTAACGTTTGGAGAACTGTGGACGACGACGTGCTTTACGCAGACCGACTTTCTTACGTTCAACCTGACGAGCATCACGAGTAACGAAGCCTGCTTTACGCAGTTCGCCACGCAGGGACTCATCGTACTCCATCAGAGCGCGGGTGATACCGTGACGGATCGCACCAGCCTGACCAGAGATACCACCACCTTTAACAGTGATGTACAGATCCAGTTTCTCAACCATGTCGACCAGTTCCAGCGGCTGACGAACTACCATGCGGGCAGTTTCACGACCGAAGTACTGTTCCAGAGAACGTTGGTTGATTACGATTTTACCACTGCCCGGTTTGATGAACACGCGAGCGGCGGAGCTTTTGCGGCGACCAGTGCCGTAGTATTGATTTTCAGCCATTGCCTATAATCCCGATTAGATGTCAAGAACTTGCGGTTGCTGTGCCGCGTGGTTGTGCTCGTTACCTGCGTAAACTTTCAGTTTACGGTACATAGCACGACCCAGCGGGCCTTTTGGCAGCATGCCTTTAACCGCGATTTCAATCACACGCTCAGGACGGCGGGCAATCATCTCTTCAAAGGTCGCTTGTTTGATACCGCCGATGTGGCCGGTGTGGTGATAGTACACTTTGTCAGTACGCTTGTTGCCGGTTACAGCAACTTTGTCAGCGTTCAGAACGATGATGTAATCACCGGTATCTACGTGCGGAGTGTATTCCGCTTTGTGCTTACCGCGCAGGCGACGAGCCAGTTCGGTAGCCAGACGGCCCAGAGTTTTACCGGTCGCGTCAACAACATACCAGTCGCGTTTTACGGTTTCTGGTTTAGCTGTAAAAGTTTTCATTAAAAGCTTACCCAAATAAATAAGTTACACGTTGGTGAACACCCAAACGTTTAGTAGTTGAGGTTCACACGACATTGTCCAGCAAACCTACCCCTTCGAATAGCCTATGCCGGCGCAGAGAAAGTTTTGGGAAAAAAACCTTCTTGTAACGTGGGGTCGCAAGATTATAGAGAAGTCAGGGGTAAAGGTCGACCCCTAATTGTGATTTGACGCGGGTTTTTCCGGAAGGTTGGGAAGTGCGGTCTGTTACCCTCACCCCGGCCCTCTCCCACGGGGAACAGGGCGGTCTGGTGCCCTCACCCCCAGCCCCTCTCCCACGGGGAGAGGGTGGCATTTATTACGGCATATGTTCGCGCTTCAGGTACTCTTCGCTTTGCATCTCCTGCAGGCGCGACAGGCAGCGCTGGAACTCAAACTTCAGCCGCTCTCCCTGATAGATCTCATATAAAGGCACGGCGGCGCTTACCACCAGCTTGACGTGGCGCTCATAAAACTCATCGACCAGCGCGATAAAGCGTCGGGCCTCGCTCTCCATCAGCGTGGTCATCACCGGCACATCGAACAGCATCACCGTGTGGAACAGGCGCGAGAGCGCAATATAGTCGTGCTGGCTGCGGGCATCGACACACAGGGTCGCAAACGACACGGCGAGGGTTTGATTGACGACGCCCAGGGTTTGCAGCGGGCGATGGTTCACCTCCAGCACGTCGGCGTTATCACGTTCGGCCCCCGCCAGCGCCAGCCACAGCTTGTCCATCTGGCGTTGCGTGTCGTCGTTTAACGGCGAGATCCACAGATGGGCCTGGGTCAGGGTCCGCAGGCGATAGTCGACACCGGCATCGACATTCATAATGTCGCAATGCTCTTTTATCGCATCAATAGCGGGCAGGAAGCGGGCGCGTTGCAGACCGTTGCGGTACAGCTCATCCGGTGGAATGTTGGAGGTCGCCACCAGCGTAATCCCGCGGGCAAACAGCGCTTTCATCAGCCCGCCCAGCAGCATGGCGTCGGTAATATCAGAGACAAAAAATTCGTCGAAGCACAGTACGTCGGTTTCGGCTTTGAAACGCTCGGCAACGATATCCAGCGGATCGCTCTGCCCCTGCAGGGCCGTCAGCTCTTCATGTACCCGCAGCATAAAACGGTGAAAATGCAGGCGCTGCTTACGCGTTCCCGGCAGGCTCTGGTAAAACAGATCCATCAGCCAGGTTTTGCCGCGCCCTACCCCGCCCCACATATATAAGCCGCGTACCGGCGTGACGCTTTGCGGCGCTTTCTTACCCAGCAGTCGCCCAAATGCGGCCTTGAGACCTCCCGCAGGGTTGGCTTCGGCCGGCTGGGTGGTCAGCGCCTGCCAGATGCTGTCCAGACGTCTTACCGCTTCACGCTGTACATCATCTGGCTGGTGGGAGCCCTCATTCAGGGCCTGTTGGTAACGCGATGTTGGGGAAAGGCTTTGCATGATCTTATTGTTATTCCTTCAATTAATACCCGCCAGCCTGTTCAGTTGGCGAAAAAAAGGCCGTTCTACAGTACGCGATGATGCGGTGGGATTCCACTTCTAAGGAAATAGCGGTTATAGTGGCATAATCAGGCACAGGCATGAAGCCGAGCCAACACCCTACGGAACCACAAGACAACGGGAGAAGTTCATGACCTGGGAATATGCGCTAATTGGTTTAGTCGTCGGCATCGCTATTGGCGCCGTGGCCATGCGTTTTGGAAATCGCAAATTGCGCCAGCAACAGGCTTTGCAGTACGAACTGGAAAAGAACAAAGCTGAACTGGACGAGTATCGCGAAGAGCTGGTAAACCACTTTGCCCAGAGCGCCGAGCTGCTGGACAACATGGCCCATGATTACCGTAAGCTTTATCAGCACATGGCGAAAAGCTCCAGCAGCCTGCTGCCGGAGATGAGCGCAGAGAACAATCCGTTCCGCAACCGTCTGGCGGAGTCCGAAGCCAGCAACGATCAGGCACCGGTACAGATGCCGCGTGACTACTCCGAAGGCGCATCCGGCCTGCTGCGCGGTGGCGCAAAGCGCGATTAATCGCACATCACAAATAAATTTTACGGGCGCAGTCATTGCGCCCGTCCTTTCTTCCTGACCCCAGCTATTATTTAGTCAAACACCTCATTGTTCAGCGTTTTAAAATTCAATAACATCAGACTGTTTCAGGGCCGTTATTCTTCCATTCCAGGTTGCGAGAGCCAGCATAAATGAACAAAAAAAATCAGCTGTTGAGCGCGTTAGCATTAAGTATCGGATTATCGCTGTCGGCATCTTGGCCGACGGCGGCCGCAATCCCTTCGCAGATCCCGGGCCAGGCGGCGCTCCCGAGCCTTGCACCGATGCTGGAAAAAGTCCTGCCCGCAGTGGTAAGCGTGCAGGTCGAAGGCACCGCGGTGCAGAGCCAGCGCATCCCGGAAGAGCTGAAAAAGTATTTTGGCGATGATGCCCCTGACCAGCAGGCCCAACCTTTTGAAGGGCTGGGCTCCGGCGTGGTGATTGATGCTGCGAAAGGCTATGTCCTGACCAACAACCACGTCATCAGCCATGCCGATAAAATCAGCGTCCAGATGAACGACGGTCGGGAGTTCGAGGCTAAGCTAATTGGTGGCGACGATCAGAGCGATATCGCCCTGCTGCAGCTACAGAACCCAACCGGCCTGACGCAAATCGCCATCGCCGATTCCGACAAGCTGCGCGTCGGGGATTTCGCCGTCGCGGTAGGTAACCCCTTTGGTCTGGGCCAGACGGCCACCTCCGGCATCATCTCCGCGCTGGGTCGCAGTGGCCTGAACCTCGAAGGGCTGGAAAACTTTATCCAGACCGACGCCTCCATTAACCGCGGTAACTCCGGCGGCGCGCTGCTGAACCTGAACGGAGAGCTGATCGGCATTAACACCGCGATTCTGGCTCCCGGCGGCGGCAGCGTGGGGATTGGTTTTGCCATCCCCAGCAACATGGCCCGCACGCTGGCGCAGCAGCTGATTGATTTTGGCGAAGTGAAGCGCGGCCTGTTGGGCATTAAAGGCACCGAAATGAGCGCCGATATTGCCAAAGCGTTCAACCTGAACGTGCAGCGCGGCGCCTTCGTCAGCGAAGTGTTGCCGAATTCGGGCTCGGCAAAAGCGGGCGTGAAATCAGGGGACGTGATCGTCAGCCTGAATGATAAACCGCTAAGCAGCTTTGCCGAGCTGCGCTCGCGCATCGCCACCACGGAGCCGGGCGCCACGGTTAAGCTTGGCATTTTGCGTGACGGCAAACCGATGGATCTGCAGGTTACGCTGGATAAAAGCACCTCATCATCGGCCAGCGCAGAGATGATTGCCCCGGCGCTGCAAGGGGCGACCTTGAGCGACGGGCAGTTAAAAGACGGCACCAAAGGCATCACCCTCGACAGCGTCGAGAAGAGCAGTCCTGCCGCGCAGGCCGGTCTGCATGAGAATGACGTGATCATCGGGGTAAACCGCGTGCGCGTACAATCTATTGCCGAAATGCGCAAAGTGCTGGAAGGCAAACCTACCGTTATTGCCCTGCAGATCGTGCGCGGCAACGACACGCTCTATATTCTGCTGCGTTAAGCCTGTACCCGTCCGGACATCGCCACGTGTGATGTCCGGATAAGTCATGCTATGCTGCTTGCGATCTTCCCTTAACGACGCCCGTATCATGGTTTTAAAGCTCATTCGTTCGGTCGCTATCGGCCTGGTTGTAGGTGGCCTGTTACTGGCCGCGATGCCCTCTTTACGTCAGTTCAATCAGCTGGCTGCGCCGCAGTTTGACAGCGCAGATGAAACACCTGCCAGTTACAATCAGGCAGTACGCCGCGCCGCCCCTGCGGTGGTTAACGTCTATAACCGTGGGCTGAACAGCACCAGCCATAATCAGCTGGAGATCCGCACCCTGGGCTCCGGGGTGATCATGGATGAACGCGGCTACATCATCACCAATAAACATGTGATCAACGATGCAGATCAGATCATCGTTGCGCTGCAGGATGGCCGCGTCTTTGAAGCCCTGCTGGTCGGCTCTGACAGCCTGACGGATCTGGCGGTCCTCAAAATCACCGCCACGGGCGGCCTGCCCGTCATTCCCATCAACCGTAAGCGTACCCCGCACATCGGCGACGTGGTGCTGGCGATCGGTAACCCCTATAACCTCGGGCAGACCATTACCCAGGGGATTATCAGCGCGACGGGTCGTATCGGCCTGAATCCATCCGGCCGGCAGAACTTCCTGCAGACGGATGCCTCCATTAACCACGGCAACTCCGGCGGCGCGCTGGTGAACTCGCTGGGCGAACTGATGGGCATCAACACCCTCTCGTTTGATAAGAGCAACGACGGGGAAACGCCCGAAGGCATCGGCTTCGCCATTCCGTTCCAGCTGGCCAACAAGATTATGGATAAGCTCATTCGCGACGGACGGGTGATCCGCGGCTACATTGGCATTGGCGGGCGTGAGATTGCTCCGCTGCATACCCAGGGTGGCGGCATCGACCAGATTCAGGGGATTGTGGTGAACGAAGTGACTCCTGGCGGTCCGGCTGCGGAAGCGGGTATGAAGGTTAACGACGTTATCGTCTCGGTGAACGGGAAACCGGCGATATCGGCCCTGGAGACCATGGATCAGGTGGCTGAAATCAGGCCTGGCTCGATCATTCCGGTGGAAGTGATGCGGGATGATAAGAAACTGACGCTGCAGGTGACCATTCAGGAATACCCGGCCACCAACTAAGTTTGCAAACATAAAAAAACCGGAGTCGATGCTCCGGTTTTTTTATTACCCTGACGGGAAGTGAGTCGCTTACTTGTTAACGAACTCTTCGCCCAGCACGATATCGTTCTTCAGCGTGTCCAGCATGCCGGCCATTGCCTGCTGCTCAAACGCGCTCAGGGTGCCGATGGATTTACGCTCTTCGATACCGTTTTTACCCAGCAGCAGCGGCTGAGAGAAGAAGCGTGCATGTTCGCCGTCGCCTTCAACGTACGCACATTCCACCACGCCTTGCTCGCCCTGCAGGGCGCGCACCAGAGACAGACCGAAACGTGCTGCAGCCTGACCCATAGAGAGGGTTGCAGATCCGCCACCCGCCTTCGCTTCCACCACTTCGGTGCCAGCGTTCTGGATGCGTTTGGTCAGGTCAGCTACTTCCTGCTCGGTGAAGCTCACGCCTGGGATCTGGGACAGCAGTGGCAGAATGGTCACGCCAGAGTGGCCACCGATTACCGGTACTTCCAGCTCGGTTGGCTGCTTGCCTTTCAGTTCCGCCACAAAGGTGTTGGAGCGGATGATGTCCAGCGTGGTCACGCCAAACAGTTTGTTCTTGTCATACACACCCGCTTTTTTCAGCACTTCTGCTGCGATAGCCACAGTGGTGTTAACCGGGTTAGTGATGATACCGATGCAGGCTTTCGGACAGGTCGTCGCGACCTGCTGAATCAGGTTCTTAACGATACCGGCATTCACGTTGAACAGGTCGGAACGATCCATGCCTGGCTTACGCGCCACGCCTGCGGAGATCAGCACAACGTCTGCACCTTCGAGCGCCGGGCGCGCATCTTCACCGGAGAAGCCTTTGATTTTGACAGCCGTCGGGATGTGGCTCAGGTCAACCGCCACACCAGGGGTTACCGGGGCGATGTCGTACAGAGAGAGTTCTGAGCCTGCAGGCAGCTGAGTTTTCAGTAGTAGGGCAAGCGCCTGGCCGATACCGCCAGCAGCGCCGAGGACTGCGACTTTCATCCTAAACTCCTTATTATGGTGAGCTAACTTTCTGTTACTCCGTCGCGGCGACCTTAATTCAGCAGATCAATAATTACAATCTTCATAGTTTGAGAATTAGCGGTCACGCGCTTTTCGCTTCTGCCGGAAGGCTATCGGGCGTTATGCGATAACTAAGCAACGAATCAAGAGGGGGTTACAATACACCCTCGCCAGCCACCAAAACAACATCAATTTGATAACATTTAATTTACTTTTAAGCTTATTTGCGAGGCGTGACGCAGGCATGTTCCTTGATAACGAATTTTGATAAAATCACTCCCTTTCATAACATTATTTCAGCCTAAGATTGGGCAGATAGTTTGCATAAAAATTCATCCATGTGCATAATAATGTTGTTTCTACCGCTATATTTCGGGTGATTTATGCGAATCTCTTCTAAACAAGAAGAATTGGTTAAGGCGTTTAAAGCGCTGCTTAAAGAAGAAAAGTTTAGTTCTCAGGGTGAGATCGTCCAGGCCTTACAGGAAGAAGGCTTCGAAAATATCAACCAGTCGAAAGTCTCCCGCATGTTAACCAAGTTTGGCGCAGTGCGTACCCGCAACGCCAAAATGGAGATGGTTTACTGTCTGCCTGCTGAACTGGGCGTACCGACAACCTCGAGCCCGCTGAAGAATCTGGTGCTGGATATCGACTATAACGATGCGGTGGTGGTGATCCACACCAGCCCGGGCGCTGCCCAGCTGATTGCGCGTCTGCTCGACTCGCTCGGGAAAGCAGAAGGTATTCTCGGCACCATCGCCGGTGACGATACTATTTTCACCACCCCGGCCAATGGTTTCTCGGTGAAAGACCTCTATGAAGCCATTCTGGTCCTGTTCGAACAGGAACTCTGATCCTCTTCCCTGCTGCCTCTCGCAGCGGGGAATCTTCGGCTCCCGCCTCGTTTTTCCTTACATTCTGTTATCTGCGATTTAACAAATAGTGCGTTTTCTGGCTTCAATTCATTCATGCAGCGGATGATTCTCTCCACGATCGCACGAATAATCAAATTGTCATATATTTATGATTTTTATGGAAATAGGTGCGCATTTTGCGTCCGACCCCCGCTTTTTTATTCCCTTCTGTTATAAAACTTCATTTGCTTAATACGTAATTTCACGAGAAACAATTAGCATGGTATTAATTTTTGCCGTTATTAGTGTATACTTGATTTTGTGATGAGGGTCACGAAACGAAGACCCCAGTAAAGAATATGACGAGGAAGAGAATCATGAAAATCAAAACTACCGTAGCCACCCTAAGCGTTCTGTCTGCTCTGTCTTTCGGTGCCTTTGCTGCCGATTCCATTAACACCGACCAGGCCCAGTCCCGTGAATCTATCGGTACTGTTTCCATCGGTGCTGTCGGGACTTCTCCGATGGACATGAATCAGATGCTGAACAAAAAAGCGCAGGAACAGGGTGCCTCATCCTATCGCGTTATCGAAGCGCGTACCGGTGACCACTGGCATGCTACTGCTGAGCTGTACAAATAAGTCGTACCGAGCACTATCCGATATACCCGTTATCTCAGTTCAACGACACCAGGCATAAAAATAGCAGCACAACCCTTCTCGCCGTTGAACGTGCCCTGTAAGTAAGGAGTAAAGACTATGAACACTAAATTAATCATCGCCACCCTGGGTTTAGCTTCCGTTCTCTCATTCGGTGCCAGCGCAGCTGTGCATCAGGTTAACGCGGAGCAAGCACAAGGTCTGCAATCACTGGGTAGCGTAGGCGTCAGCGAAGTTGCCGGTTCGCCAATGGATGTTCGTCAGGCCCTGGCAGCAAAAGCTGAAAAAGCGGGCGCCAGCAGCTATCGCATTACCGAGTTAAATACAGGCGACCACTGGCATGCCACGGCCGAACTGTACAAATAAACCCTCGTCGTATTGATATACGACTTGCCCCTGCCTCGCAGGGGCTTTTTTTTGCCTTTTTACGGACGAACGTTAAAGCGGATCTGGCCTTCCAGCTCCTCTTCCGCCTCATCAAACAGCAGGATCAGCGCGCCAAAGCGTCTGCGCAGCTTTTCCGGCAAATGGGTAAACTCGATTTCAAGCGGCAGCGGCAGCTGGCTGCCGATCACGATCTCCCACAGAGAATCCAGGTCTGTCACGCTCTCCCGCGCGATGCCAAAGGTACGTGAAAACTCACGGTAAAAGTCTTCCTGACTGTCGATTTCATCAAAATCAAACGTATAAATATTCATCTTCCCGCCACCCCGTCCAGGCGGGCGGCTGATGCCGCCCTGCCGATTATAATCCCCCGATATGCAGGGTTTTCACTTCCAGGAACTCCTCCAGTCCCAGGACTGAGCCTTCACGCCCCAGCCCCGACTCTTTCACCCCGCCAAACGGCCCCAGCTCGGTGGAGACCGCGCATTCATTAATCCCGATCATGCCGCTCTCAATAGCCTGCGAGACGCGGAACACCCGCTGCAGATTCTGGGTATAGAAATAGGCGGCCAGGCCAAAGGGCGTATTATTGGCGCGCTGAATCACCTCCTCTTCAGAGGTAAAACGGAAGCAGGCTGCAACGGGCCCAAAGGTCTCTTCGCTGGCCAGAGCCATCCCTTCATGGCAATCGCCCAGTACCGTTGGTTGCCAGAAGTTGCCACCCAGATCGTGCGCTTTACCGCCTGCCAGTACCCTCGCCCCTTTGGCGACCGCGTCTTCGACATGCTCGCGTACTTTTTTCACTGCGGAAGGCTCAATCAGCGGCCCGACAACGGTGCCCTCCTGCAGGCCGTTACCCACTTTTAAGGCATTGACGGCGGCGGCAAGCTGGCTGACGAAAGCGTCATACACCGACTCCTGAATATAGAAGCGGTTGACGCTGACGCAGACCTGGCCCGCATTGCGGAATTTATTGGCGATGGCCCCTTTTACCGCGGCATCAATATCGGCATCGTCAAAGACGATATAAGGTGCATTGCCGCCCAGCTCCATCGAGACTTTTTTCATGGTTTCGGCGGCATTGCGCATCAGCGTTTTGCCGACCGCCGTCGAGCCGGTAAAGGAGATTTTGCGCACCTCATGGCTGGCCATGATCGCATCGCTTATCTCAGAGGTGTTACCCGCCACCGCGTTAAGCACGCCGTCCGGGACGCCCGCTTTTTTGGCAAGGGTCAGCAGCGCAAAGGCGCTGAGCGGTGTGTTGTTGGCCGGTTTGATCACGCCGGTACAGCCTGCGGCCAGTGCCGGACCCAGCTTGCGGGTCAGCATCGCCATCGGGAAATTCCACGGCGTGATGGCCGCGACCACGCCAATCGGTTCACGGGTGGCCAGAATACGGGAGCCGGGTTTAACCGGGGGAATGATTTCACCGTTGGCGCGTTTGGCCTGCTCGGCGAACCACTGAATAAAGCTGGCCGCGTATTCCACCTCGCCTTCCGCCTCTTTAAGCGGTTTGCCCTGTTCGGTGGTCATCAGTTGTCCAAGCCACTGCTTGTTTTCAATGATTAATTCATACCAGCGATAGAGGATGGTCGAGCGCTCTTTTGCGGTTCTGGCCCGCCACGCCGGGAAAGCACGGCTGGCGGCGGCGATGGCCTCTTCGGTCTCTTTGGTGCCCGCTTTTGCCACTCTGGCAATCACTTCACCGGTGGCCGGGTTAAGTACATCAAATGTGGTGTCGAGCGTTTTCCATACGCCATCAACCAGATATCCTGTCTGAAATAGCGCACTGTCCTGGAGAGCCTGGGTAGTCATGTATCCTCCCATTCTGGGTTTAAGTACTTGCCCGAATAAGTATAGTCACAAAAAAACCGACGCTTACGGCGTCGGTTTTCAGGAGGATTAGCTGTCGGTGAGCGCGTTCTGGTAGCGATGCAGCATCCCTACCAGCCGCTGCACCGGTTCGGTCACCTGTCTCGGCGCCTCCCAGATGCGCAGTTTTTCCTGGTAGATATCCAGCTCCTCAAGCAGCTGAGCAAAATAGCGTCGCCGCTTGTCGTCGCTGGTGGCCGAAATGACGTGATCGGCGGTGCGCCGCAGCTGACGGTGAAACGCCGAGAGATCGTCATTCACCGGCACCGGCGCATTGCGCAGACGCTGGTGGGCGATGATCAGGGTCAGGGCCAGGCGGAACTTGGCGATGTCGCCCGGGAATTTGGTCAGCAGTAAAAACAGCTGCTGATAGAGTGCGGGGAGATGGTTCTCTTTGCGCCGGGCGGTGTTGGTGGTCATCGCTGAAACGGCAGCGGAAACAAACTGGTTGAGCAGCACGCGGCCAGTGCGGGCCTGCGAGTTATCGCGCACCAGCAGAATGACCATCATGGCGAGGAAGCAACCGACAATCTGCCCCAGCGCGCTGTCGAGAAACTGGCTGAAGTGGAACGTCATCGGGTTATCCAGCACCAGAATATTGATGGTACTGGCGAGCGCCCCGAGCGACCCCAGACGTCGCTTCTGTACTTCGATACCAATAAAGAAGGCCATCACCGCAAGGCTGATACAGAGCAATAGCATGCTTTGCTGGGTCGAGGGCAGAACCACCAGGAAATAGAAAGCGCCAATCGGCAGAGCTGCCAGTGTGCCGTACAGAAAATCGAGCGCCACCATCCGCGGATTCGGCAGACGCATCGCCAGCGAGGTGACCACGGCGATCATCACCATGGCTCCGCTGCCGGAAGTCCAGCCGGTCCACAGCCAGAATAACGTGCCGAGCATACAGGCGAGCGTGGTACGCCAGAAGTTGACCATCGCATGGTGACGTTCCGCCGACTCGGCTTTAACCACCACCTCACCCTGCAGGACCTCTTCTTCGGTGGCGCTGATTTTGGTATTGCCGATCACCCCACGTTTGAGAAGCAGGTAGCGCGTCGCCGCACCCACCCAGGTATAGATGGTCACCGGGGTGTCGCGCTCGCCGGTCCAGGCGATGACTCGCCGCATGCGTTTGAGCTGTTTATGCACATCCTGCACGGTGGTCACGGGAGTGGCAAACTGCTCCCGGAAGGTCTCGGTGATCGCCTCCGGGCGGGTGTTCTGGATCAGATAGGTTTCGCAGGCCTGGGTGATCAGGGTTAAGGAGACGGTATTGAGCGCCTTCAGGCGGCGGTTGGCCCGCGACCAGCGCGACGACTCCATATTGAGGTTGCTGCGCATCCCTTCCAGGGCGGTGGTACGACGCACCAGCGCGCTCCAGGCGTTATCGACCTCTTCACTGTCGCCATGCTTGATGCACAGCTGCATCAGCTGATACTGGGCGACGATCAGCGCATCCAGCTCGCGATCCACCTCCTGCTTAATAGAGCGGGGGGAGAAGAGCAGATCCGCCACGATCGCACAGACAATCCCCATCACGATCTCGCTGCAGCGCTCCACGGCAAACTGCGGCGCCAGCAGCGGGTTGGTCTGAATGGTGATGATAATGATCAGCGCGGTGTAGCCGGAAAGGCCCCAGGCGTAGGAGTTTTCCACCCGCACCAGAGAAGAGATCCAGGTGCAAAAACCGGCCCAGATACAGCACACCATCAGCATCAGCAGCGGAGTGCGGATCATCAGGATCACGATGGTCAGCGCGGCGATACAGCCGATAAAGGTGCCGACAATACGCAGCATCCCGCGATAGCGTATTGCCCCGGAGTAAGGTTCCCCGCCCGCCGCAAACGCCGGGCCTGCGGCGACAATCGCCGCGGTCAGCACCGCCCAGCGGGGGGTTTCCAGCTGAAAGTGAAAGCCAACGAACAGCGCCAGCACGATGGCGAAGGCCAGCTTAATCGCAAAGCGCAGGTGCTGGTTGGCGATGGAGAAGATGCCCATGGCGATTAACCAAACTCGCGCAGACGGTGGGCAATTTTACGGAACAGCGAATCATGGCTGGCGTCCCGATCTTTCTCGCCGGTGATCACTACGGTGGCGGTGGTGCCTGCTGGCCACAGGTTGCCCTGCTGTTCATCCAGACGTATACGCACCGGCACGCGCTGCGCCAGACGTACCCACTCCAGATTGGAATCCACGGTCGCCATCCCTTTGCTGTCGCGGGTGGCGCTGGAGTTGGTCACCCCTGCCGCTACGCTGTCCACCGTCCCTTTCAGAACACGATTGCTGCCCAGCGGGGTGATCTCCGCCCGATAGCCCGGACGGACGCTCTCCAGCTTGGTCTCTTCCATATAGGCCAGCACATAGAAGGAGTGCTGTTTGACCAGCGCCACGGCGGTAGAGCCGCGGGTAATAAATTCGCCGGTGTAGACGTTGAGGTTGGTCACCCAGCCGTCGGACGGGGCGCGGATCACTGTACGCTCAAGATCGAGCTTCGCCAGATCGCGGGTGGCCTCGGCCTTCGCCAGCTGATGCAGCACGGTTTGCAGCACGTTATTGGACTGGTCGATCTCCTCACGGGACATCGCCTGCACCCCCAGCTGATTACGGCGCCCCGCCTCGCGGCGTTTTTCCGCAGCCAGCGCCTGGTAATAGGCGACATCGGCTTCCGCTTGTTCCAGCGCTTTCTGGTAGCGCGGCTGGTCAACGGTGAACAGCACCTGATCCTTTTTCACCAGCTGGTTATCATGCACATTGACGGCCGTGATCAGCCCCGCCACGTCCGGGGCAATGGCGACAATGTCGGCACTAAAGCGCGCATCGCGCGTCCAGGGCGACTCGGTGTAGTAAACCCACGCGCGAAAAATAGCGATGAACGCGAGGATAACCAGCGCCACGGTAATGGCGGTACGGGAGATTTTTCTTGTTAGCGTTTTCACATCTACCTCAAACAAACAGGCGCGATACCAGATAGAACAGGCAGCAATACAGCGCGGAATTGAACAATGCAGGGTGCCAGACGAAATCATAGATCCCGGTAGGAGCCAGCACCTTTCGCACCAGCCAAAAAATCGCCAGTGATAAAAGCAGTTCGAAGAATATCGGTGGGAACGACAATCCGAACACCACGATAACGGGAAACAGACTCATGTTGACCTTGATTAGAGCGAGCAGGCGAAAGAATTATTCAGCATACGGCACCGCAGAAGGGGCAAGAAAAGCCGGGCGAGAGTGGCGTAGCTATAATGTATTAATAATATATTAGCGTAACTGTTATGCTGTTATCTATCATATGTGATCTAAATCACTTTTAAGCCAGAGTGAATAATGGAACGTCTAAAACGGATGTCAGTTTTTGCCAAAGTCGTCGAGCTGGGCTCCTTCACCGCCGCGGCCAGGCAACTGCAGATGAGCGTCTCGTCAATCAGTCAGACCGTCGCCAAACTGGAAGATGACCTCCAGGTGAAGCTGCTCAACCGCAGCACCCGCAGCCTCGGCCTGACCGAAGCCGGTAAAATCTATTATCAGGGCTGTCGGCGGATGTTGTATGAGGCCCAGTCGGTGCATGAGCAACTCTACGCCTTCAACAACACCCCCATCGGCACCCTGCGCATCGGCTGCTCTTCAACTATGGCACAAAATGTCCTGGCTGAAATGACCGCCGAGATGTTGCAGGAGTATCCAGGGCTGACGGTCAACCTGGTCACGGGTATTCCTGCCCCGGATCTGATTGCTGATGGGCTGGATGTGGTGATCCGCGTCGGGGCGTTGCAGGACTCCAGCCTCTTCTCCCGCCGTCTGGGCAGTATGCCGATGGTGGTATGCGCCGCGAAAAAGTACCTCGCCAGAGCGGGGATCCCGGAGAAACCGGCGGATCTCAGCAATCACGCCTGGCTGGAGTACAGCGTGCGCCCGGATAACGAATTTGAACTGGTCGCGCCGGAAGGGCTGTCGACAAAACTGCTGCCGCAGGGGCGCTTTGTCACCAACGATCCGATGACCATTTCCCGCTGGCTGGTGGCCGGGGCTGGGATCGCCTACGTCCCGCTGATGTGGGTGATCAACGAGATCAACAGCGGCGAGCTGGAGATCCTCTTCCCGCGCTATCAGTCGGATCCGCGCCCGGTGTATGCGGTCTATACCGAAAAGGACAAACTGCCGCTGAAGGTGCAGGTGTGCATTAACTATCTGACGGACTATTTCGTGCAGGTGGCGGCGCTGTTTCAGGAGATGCGGGGAAGGAAGGAGTGATGACAGTCCCCTCTCCCTTTCAGGGAGAGGGTTAGGGTAAAACTAAGCGGTACCGCCGACGGTCAGGTTATCCACCTTCAGGGTCGGCTGACCGACGCCTACCGGCAGGCTCTGGCCCTCTTTGCCACAGACACCGACGCCGTTATCCAGCTTCAGATCGTTACCGACCATCGAGATCTGCTGCATCGCTTCGATGCCGGAACCAATCAGGGTTGCCCCTTTCACCGCTTTGGTCACTTTGCCCTTCTCGATCAGATAGGCTTCTGAGGTCGAGAAGACAAATTTGCCGGAGGTGATATCCACCTGGCCGCCGCCGAAGTTTGGCGCATAGATGCCATACTCCACCGACTCGATGATCTCCTGCGGCGTGGACTTGCCCGCCAGCATATAGGTGTTGGTCATACGTGGCATTGGCAGGTGCGCATAGGATTCACGACGGCCGTTGCCGGTTGGTGCCACACCCATCAGGCGCGCATTCAGTTTGTCCTGCATGTAGCCTTTCAGGATCCCGTTCTCGATCAGCACGTTGTACTGACCCGGCGTCCCTTCGTCGTCGATGGAGACAGAACCACGGCGATCGGTCATGGTGCCGTCATCCACTACGGTGCACAGCTCAGAGGCCACCAGCTCGCCCATATGGCCGCTGAAGACCGAGGTGCCGCGACGGTTGAAGTCGCCTTCCAGACCGTGACCTACTGCTTCGTGCAGCAGCACGCCAGGCCAGCCCGCGCCAAGTACCACCGGCAGGGTGCCCGCAGGTGCCGCGACGGCAGAGAGATTGACCATTGCCATCCGCACCGCCTCTTTCGCCCAGGCGTCGGCACGCACTTCGCCGTCTACCGGGTTCAGGAACCATTCATAACCAAAACGACCGCCGCCGCCGCTGGAGCCGCGCTCGCGTTTGCCGTCCTCTTCTACCAGCACGCTGACGGAGAGACGGACCAGCGGACGCACGTCGGCGGCCAGGGTGCCGTCGGTCGCCGCCACCAGAATCAGCTCATACACACCGCTCAGGCTGGCCGACACTTCCTGCACGCGCTTGTCTTCCGCACGGGCGACTTTGTCCACCCGACGCAGGATGTCCAGCTTCTCTTCCCGGCTCATGCTTTGCAGCGGATCGACGCTGGTGTAGAGCGCAGAGTGCTGCACTTCGCCCAGAGTTTTCACCCGACCGTCACCGCTGTCGCGCACGATGGTACGTGCCGCCTGCGCGCTCTGCTGCAGGGCAGTCAGGCTAATCTGGTCCGCATAGGCAAAGCCGGTTTTCTCGCCGCTAACGGCGCGGACACCGACGCCCTGGTCGATGTTATAAGAGCCATCTTTGATGATGCTGTCTTCTAAAACCCAGGATTCGTGATAGCTCGACTGAAAGTAGAGATCGCCGTAGTCGAGACGGCGTTCGGTCAGTTGACCAAGAATGGAAAACAGGTCCTGATGGCTCAGGCCGTTCGCTGCCAGCAAATGTTCACTTACCAGGTTCAGACTCATCTTTTTGCTACTCGTTCGTTGCCGTCCACAGGACGTATCTAAGATCTTATCTATTGAGAGTGAGGCAATTAATTGCCCGCGTCAAATCATTGCTGTGCATCTTTGCGCGGCTGGCGCAGCACTTCATTAATCTGCGGTTTATCGACCGGACCGGTGATGTGATAACGCAGAATAGAGACTTTGCTCCACAGCGGACCCAGCACTTTACTGGCGGCAAACACCGCCGCGCCGACAATCGGGTTAACGGCAAAGGCCGCGGCTACGCCGACGGTGGCGGAAATTTCCGGGGCCACCACCGCTTCCATATCCAGTTCGCGGCGCACCAGATTGACGGAGCCCTTCATGGCGATATCCGCCTCCAGCCCGTCAACCAGGGTATCATCGGTATGCAGGACCCCATCTTTGATCCACGCCGTGCTGCGGATCGAGTCGAAGTAGAATCCTTCATTAAAGGTGTCGCTAAAGTCAAAGCGCAGCTTACGCAGCAGGGCGTCGAAGCTGAGCAGGCGCAGCAGTTGCCCCGCATGGCCGGTGCTCAGATCGGCGATTTCCCCCTTGCCCAGCCGGGTCTTGAGGATGCCGTTCAGCGAGGCTTCATCAGGCTTCCACGGCTGGGCGCGCCAGTGCAGATCGTAGTCGAGGTCAAAGGACGAACCGCGAATCGGGGTGGTGATACCGAAATAGTTCGAGGCCGCATCCAGCTTGTTGCCTTTGATCTGCCCTTTCAGCGAGGTGCGCTGCTCGGTGCCGTTCACCCACTCGCCGTTAGCGGTCAGGCGGCCGAAGCCGGTATCAATCAGCCCGCCCGCCAGGGTAAGGGTGTTGCCCTTAATGGTGAAATCGCCATCGATACGACCGTACTTCTGCCCCCACAGCCAGCACTCAGCACAGCGCAGCTGTAAATCAGGCCAGCCGCTGAAATTAACCCGCGTGGTGCTGGCTAACGGCGAAACAGGGTTGCCTTTCCCGGCGGTCGCGGTCGCCGGGTTGAAATAGAGATAGCGGATCTCTGCCTGCCACGGCGCGGTGTCGCGCATCAGCAGGGTGGCGTTGATCTCCCGCCCCTGCGCCTCGACTTTTGAGCCGTTAAGGGTCGGCTGCGAGACGATGCTCAGGTTATTCCACTGCTGTCCGCCCAGCGTCAGGGCCGGGGTGCGCACCGTGATGTGCTGCGGGAACTGCGCCGACTCATCGACGTTTTGCCCGACGCCGCTCTGGAACAGCGCTAACCACTCGGCACCATCCATCGGCGGCAGGTTGAGTTCGACGCCCGCCTGTTCCGGCAGCGGCGGCAGCGTGCGGCTGTCGCTGGTCCAGATGGCGCGATCCAGCGTCAGCTTGCGGTTCAGCAACCAGCGGCTGTTAAAGTGATTCTTGCTGCCGGCATTGCCCGTCAGGGTAAAGCTATTGAGATCCCCGACGACGTTCAGTTTCACCGGCAGCGGCTCGCCCGCGCTCTTCTCCAGCGGAGACGGCAGGTCGCTGCTGACGTTTTTCAGATCGCCGCTGATATCCACCTTGTAATGGGCATCGCCACGATAAGGCAGCTCAATCGCGACCTTGCCGTTCCACGGGAAGTGGCCTTCCAGCGACTGGCTGATGGTTTTTGGCAGCACATCCATCCGCGAAGGCTGCCAGCTGGCATCCAGATTGATCCCCACCTGATAGGCTTTCGCCCCTTCGGTGGTGGTGAAGTCGATATTCACTGGCTGATTAAACCAGCTGGCGGTCAGCGGCCCGCTTTTCAGATCGCCATTCACAAAGCTGAACTGGCCGCTCAGATTGTTAATCGTGCTGTCCAGCGGCTTGATGAACAGGCTGTTATTTTTGAGCCTGACGTCGCCTTTGGCGGTCGTCATGGTACCGTCCAGCGGGATATCCAGATGTAAGCGAGCATTCACATCGCCATCCAACTGGAGCTGCTGAAGGGTAGCGCCCAGAGAATCATCCAGCGGCGTCTCGTCAAAGTACGGCCCCACGGCTTTTCCCGGCCCGTTGATATCGGCGTCGATCAGCAGCTTCTCTTTCGAATAGTCGGGGATCACCGCGGTGAGATTGCTGGCTTTCACTCCGCCCAGCGCTACGCCGTCGGTCTTCATCCACAACCCGTCGTTGATGAAGTTAAGCTCGATATCGAGATTTTTCAGCGCCGGCCACTCGGGCTGGAAGGCATAGGTAGCGTTACGTAACGGCACCAGAACCTGGAACTGGCCTTCGTTGTGCTTGTAGGGGAACAGGTGCGGGTTGCCGCCATACACCAGGGTGGCGTTATCCGCCTGTCCGCCCTGAATGGCACCGCTCAGGTAGTCCACCAGCGCTTTGCCCATCAGGTTCTCAGGAAAATAGCGCCAGGCCTGCGATCCGTCGTCGGTGCTGATACCCGCCAGGATCCCCAGCCAGGGTTCATCGCCCGCCGGCTGCAGATAGCGGAAATCACCCCGGGCATGCACCGCTTTGGCTTTGACGTCGATGTTTCGGCCGTCGAGCTGGAAACCCTTCTCGTTCTTCTGCCAGTGGAGGGTGGCTGTGCCTTTCTCCACCTCTAGCGGCGCGCGGAAGACGGTTTCGTAAGGCATTTTCGCATCGCGCATGTTAGCCACCAGGCGGCCGTCCTCCACGCTGCCCTGCAGCGTGCCGCTGAAATGCTCGGCGCCCGGCAGGAGTTCCCACTGCTTCCAGGCGAGATCGGTCCAGGCGATGTTGAAGCGGGTTTTGTCGGTCTCCTGTAGCGGAATATCCAGCGCCAGAGCATTAATTGCCCCCACCGGCTGGGTGGCCTGCCAGACCTCGCCCAGCGACGGGGAGAGCTTCGAGGCGATGGTGCGCAGCCCCTCAAGGCCTGACAGCTCCAGATTACTGGCGCGAATGCGCAGCTCGTCGCTGCGTTGATTGTTGGCACCACCGACGTCCTGCCCCGGGATCCAGGCCAGAGCCAGGGCCCCGCGCGGCCACGCCTTGTCATCCATGGTAATGCGGGTATCCGGGATGGCGAACTGCCAGCCCTCT
Source organism: Leclercia sp. (assembly GCF_036780805.1). NCBI lineage: Bacteria > Pseudomonadati > Pseudomonadota > Gammaproteobacteria > Enterobacterales > Enterobacteriaceae > Leclercia > Leclercia sp. The sequence continues at coordinate 169,435 of NZ_DAIQCE010000006.1, forward strand.
TTTTCGCGGGTGACGTGCGCGGTCAGGTTATCAACCGAAAGCTGATGCTGGCGCGCCTTCCCCGGCCAGCTGGCCCCCCCCTGCTTCAGCCAGAGATCGCCGCTGGCGAACTGGCCGTTAGTGAGGGTCATCCATCCTTCAATGCTGAAGCGCGCGGTTTCCAGCTGCATGTTCTGCTGCACCCACTCACCCAGCCAGGGTTTGACGTCCACGTCATCGGCCTGCATCCACACTTTGCCGTTATTGAGCAGGCCATTGTCGTCGCGCAGATCCATCCGCACCTGCATCACGCCATGCTGGCCGTTCAGGCTGGAGAGGCTGACCTGGCCTTCTGCACGGTGCCGATCTTTGCCATTGAGCCAGGTGAGCTGAGGGATCGCCAGTTCGGCGCGCTGCCCGGAGAGGGTGATAAAGCTGATTTCACTGTCGCGCAGATCGAAATGATCGAACTGGCGCAGGAACAGATCGCTGATGCGGTTGGCTTCGAAGCCTTCGCCCTGATCGCCACTTTTCAGCGGGGTGTTGGTCAGAAACTGCAGCTGATAAAAGGTAAGATCGCGAAACTGCCAGCGCAGGTGCAGCAGGCTTTGCCATACGTCCAGCGCCAGAGTCACACGTTTGATTTTCAGATGGCCGCCGTCTTTCAGCTGCGCATTGATATCGCGCACTTCGAGGGTCGGGCCGAAATTCTGCCAGCTCGCGTTGAGCTGGCTGGCCGCAACGGGCATGCCGGTCGCGGACTCGATCTTCTCCAGCACCTGCGGGCGCCAGGTGTCCAGATGCGGCAATATGAGGCGCAGCCCGCTTACGAGCAGCGCGACAATCACTATCAGCGTTGCCCCTGTAAGCAGTAAAATCCCCGGCAATCGCCTCACGCGTCTCTCCTTGTCAGCCGTTCTTGTCTCGCAGTACCCTGCGGATTACATCATCACCACGTCAAACTGCTCCGGGTTATAGAGCGGCTCTATCTGCACCTTTACCTGTTTGCCGACAAAGATTTCCACTTCTGCCAGCGCGTGGGACTCTTCCCCTTTCAGGGCTTCCGCCACCGAAGGAGAAGCATAGACCAGGAAGCGGTCGGAGTCGTAGGCGTGATGCACGCGAACGATCTCACGCATGATCTCGTAGCAGACTGTTTCCACCGTCTTTACCGTGCCGCGGCCGTGGCAGGTCGGGCACTCGTTGCACAGCACATGCTCCACGCTTTCACGGGTGCGCTTGCGGGTCATTTCAACCAGACCCAGCTGGGAGAAGCCGTTGATGCTGGTTTTCACGCGATCCTTGCTCAGCGCCTGCTCCAGGGAGTGCAGCACGCGGCGGCGGTGGTCTTCGTTACTCATATCGATAAAGTCGATGATGATGATGCCACCCAGATTGCGCAGACGAAGCTGACGCGCAATGGCCTGCGTCGCTTCAATATTGGTATTGAAAATGGTGTCGTCCAGATTGCGGTGACCGACAAACGCCCCGGTGTTGATATCCACGGTGGTCATCGCTTCGGTCTGGTCGATAATCAGGTAGCCGCCGGACTTGAGCTCAACCTTGCGCTCCAGCGCGCGCTGGATTTCGTTCTCAACATCGTAGAGATCGAAGATCGGCTGGCGTCCGGTGTAGTGCTCCAGCAGGCCCGGCATTTCTGGAATGTACTCGGCGGTAAATTCGAGCAGCGCGTCATAGGTCAAACGGGAATCGACGCGGATGCGGTCTAGCTGGGCATCGGCGAAATCGCGCAGGACGCGCTGGGCAAGAGCCAGCTCGCCGTACAGCTGATAGCGGGTCTGGTTGCGTTTTTTACGCTCCATCACTTTGGTCCAGACGCGTTTCAGATAGGCAGCATCCGAGGCCAGATCTTCTTCGCTGATCCCTTCTGCGGCGGTGCGAATAATAAATCCACCCTGCTCATCGCAGTACGCACCGACCACTTTTTTCAGCCGATCGCGTTCGCTTTCGCTCTCAATACGCTGGGAAACGCCAACGTGTGAAGCGCCAGGCATAAAGACCAGATAACGGGAAGGTAAGGTGATGTCGGTGGTCAGGCGCGCGCCTTTGGTGCCGAGCGGATCTTTCACCACCTGCACCATCAGATCCTGGCCCTGACGCACCAGCTCGGAGATATCACGAACGGTAAACTGTTTTTGCTCTTCACCCGCCACGCATTCGGTGTGCGGCATGATATCGGAAGCATGCAGGAACGCCGCTTTATCGAGGCCAATATCTACAAATGCCGCCTGCATACCCGGTAGTACACGACTGACACGACCTTTGTAGATATTGCCTACTATTCCGCGTCGCGCTTCACGTTCAATATGAATTTCCTGAAGAATGCCACCATCAATGTAGGCCACACGGGTTTCCGAGGGCGTTACGTTTACCAACAATTCAGCCGTCATAATTATCCCTTCCCTCACGCAGTGAGTTAAAATTGCTCAGCAACTCATACGTTTCCACCAGCGGTAAGCCGACTACGGCGTGATAGCTGCCATTGATCTTCCTGACAAAACAGCCACCCAACCCTTGAATACCGTATGCACCTGCTTTATCCATAGGTTCACCGCTGGCGATATAACCGGCGATATCCTCTTCTGTGAGTACTCTGAACGTGACATCGGTGACCACCAGGCAATCCAGCACGTGCTGGCGGTCCGCCAGCGCGACCGCGGTCATTACCTGATGCGTATGGCCGGACAATTTGCGCAGCATTCTAAACGCATGCTCATCGTCGTGCGGTTTCTCGAGGACTTCACCGTTAAGGATCACGATGGTATCAGCGCCCAGCACCGGTAAATCACGCGGCACCTGCGCCACGCCTGCCTGCGCTTTCTCCCGTGCCAGACGGGAAACGTACTGTTGTGCGCTTTCACCTTCGGCACGTTTCTCTTCAATGCCGGTGACGATGCGTTCAAAGGAGACGCCCAGCTGTGTGAGCAACTCCTGACGACGCGGAGAACCAGAGGCAAGATATAGAGACGTCATAGAAACCTTTTATTGCACGGCAAATTGCTGGCGAACCTTACGCATCAGCAGGAACAACCATGGCCAGAGCACACCGTTTACTACACTACTCCAGAACACTTCCGGACGGAAAGAGACGTTGATCACTAAAAACTCTGCCCAGAAAACAATGATATCCGCGGCCATGGATAACAACATCACCACCAGCGCCTGTTGCCAGAGCGCCAGATTACGAAAGAGCTGGAATTTCAGAGCGACCAGGTATGCGATGATACTCATGGACAGGGCGCGTACGCCCAGCGTTGAGCCACTAATCAGATCCAGTATGGCACCCATCACAAAACCTGTGCCCACATTTACGCGGTGCGGCAGAGCGAGGATCCAGTAGAGCAGAATAAGCAGCACCCAGTTTGGCCGGAAAACGAGAATGTCGTCCGGCCAGGGCATCACTTGCAGCAACAGCGCGACTAAAAACGAGAGCCAGATAACCCAGCGTCCCTGGCTACGGTAGCTTGCCACTATTGCCCTCCCGAGGAGAGTTGCGGTGGCGGTGGCGCATCAGGCAGCGGCTGGGTTAGCCCGGTTGCCGGCGCAGGGACTGGCGCAGGCGGCCCCATCGAGTTTGGCGCAGGCAGAACCTGCGGCATCATCTGCATCAGACGTTCATTCGCCACGCGGTGCACATCTTCCGGGGTCATCGGGTTAGAACCGTTACGATCGGCACCCCACAACAACAGCAGATAGCGCAGGCGCTGCAGACCCGCCGTTGGGCGTGCCTGAATCACGGTGTAGGCGCGCTGGGTGTCCAGCTTCACGGAGGAGACCACCCCAACCGGATAACCTTCCGGGAAGCGACCGCCCAGACCTGACGTTACCAGCACATCGCCCACGCGAATATCGGTATTCGCCGGCAGATGTTCCAGCTGCAGATCGTCCGTACAGCCGTTACCGGCCGCAATCACGCGGATATCGTTACGCAGCACCTGGATCGGCAGCGCATGGGTGGCATCACAAATCAGCAGCACGCGACTGGTCAGCTTGGCAACCGCAACCACCTGGCCGACGACGCCTTTATCGCTGATGACCGGCTGGCCTTCGTACACGCCATTGACGCTGCCCTTGTCGATCACCACCTGATCGCTGTACGGATCGTTAACGGTGGAGATCACCTGGGTCACCATCTTCTGCTCATCCTGACGCAGCGGAGAGCCCAGCAGCTCACGCAGGCGGGCGTTCTCTTGCTTGTACTGACCCAGCATCAGTATTTCGCTGTTTTTCAGCAGCAGTTCCTGGCGTAACGCGCGATTTTCAAGCTCGAGTTGATCGCGTGAGGACAGGGTTTGCGAGACGCTGTCGAGTAATTCACGGGGACCATTTGATACAAAGTAGAAAGGACTGACGGCGGTATCCATGTACGTTCTGATCTGGCTGAACGTACCGAGGCGGCTATCGGCAATAATGACACCAAGCGCTACCAACACCCCAAGGATCAGGCGAAACTGTAGCGACGGGCCACGGCTAAAAATTGGCTTCATAGGCTATGCGTACTCTCGCGTCAGAGAGAAAGGGTAGCCATCCGCTACCCTTTCACACCTGACTACTCTTCGCTGAACAAGTCGCCGCCGTGCATGTCGATCATTTCCAGCGCCTTGCCGCCACCACGGGCTACGCAAGTCAGTGGATCTTCTGCAACTACGACAGGAATTCCTGTCTCTTCCATCAACAGGCGGTCGAGGTTACGCAGCAGCGCACCACCACCGGTCAGAACCATACCGCGCTCGGAGATATCGGAAGCCAGTTCCGGCGGGCACTGCTCGAGGGCAACCATGACGGCGCTGACGATGCCGGTCAACGGCTCCTGCAGCGCTTCGAGGATTTCGTTGGAGTTCAGGGTAAAGCCACGTGGAACGCCTTCTGCCAGGTTACGGCCGCGCACTTCGATCTCGCGCACTTCGTCACCCGGGTAAGCAGAACCGATTTCGTGCTTAATACGCTCTGCGGTGGCTTCACCGATCAGAGAGCCGTAGTTACGGCGAACGTAATTGATGATGGCTTCGTCGAAGCGGTCACCACCGATACGTACGGAAGAGGAGTAAACCACACCGTTCAGGGAGATAACGGCCACTTCAGTGGTACCGCCACCGATATCCACCACCATGGAGCCGGTCGCTTCGGAAACCGGCAGGCCGGCACCGATCGCCGCAGCCATTGGCTCTTCAATCAGGAAGACTTCACGCGCACCAGCGCCCTGAGCGGATTCACGAATAGCACGACGTTCTACCTGGGTCGCGCCAACCGGCACACACACCAGAACACGTGGGCTTGGACGCATAAAGCTGTTGCTGTGCACCTGTTTGATAAAGTGCTGAAGCATTTTCTCGGTCACGAAGAAGTCAGCGATAACGCCGTCTTTCATCGGACGAATGGCAGCGATATTACCCGGCGTACGACCAAGCATTTGCTTAGCGTCATGGCCAACGGCCGCTACGCTTTTCGGTGAACCAGCACGATCCTGACGAATGGCCACAACTGAAGGCTCATTCAGTACGATGCCTTGTCCTTTTACATAAATGAGGGTATTCGCGGTACCCAGGTCAATGGACAGGTCATTGGAAAACATGCCACGAAATTTTTTCAACATACTAAGGGATAATCCTGAAAGCTGGGGCGGAAAACAAAATCCGCTTACTTTACCAACCACACGCAGCAGCGACAAGGCGCAAAAATCGCCTGCTACGGTGAAAATTTGTGCAGCACGTTTCCTTTGTTACAAATCGTCGCCTGACTCCCTCAGGGCAGAGAAAAAACAGCGTTCCTCACGTTCATTTGTAACCCGTTAAAGGTCGCTCACTGTCATTTTGCTCGTCATACATCACGCTACAGGCGCGATATTCTACGTGAAATCTCACCAAACGGCAGGTTAAACAGAGTATCTTTGCGAATATTTTTTCACATTGCTGTCAAGAGGCTGAGAGGCCGCAAAAAAATCCCCTTGACCCCCTGTAACTCCGCGCTCTGTCAACGTCTGCCATTCGGTTCGTGACCGTACGCCCGTTGCAAATACATGCGTTTGCGTTCCCTTGCAGGCTTCAACCAGGCTCTGTACCAGCAGCTGGTTTTCCGTGCGTTTTTCGATATTCCTTACCAGCCCCGGATGCAGCTTCAACAGCTCTACCTCCAGCGCCTTAATCCAGCTGGTGCTGACCAGCGTCAGACCCGCCTGCGTCACCGCCACACGAGCCCCCAACGCATTGATCAGCCGAACCACCGGCTGTAACCGACTGATGTGTTGACAAACATCCGCCTCTGCAAGTTCAAAAATAATCCGTCTACGCTGCGATTTTTCACATTGCATCAGCACATCGCGCAGCCAGCGCTGGAATCGCGGGCGGATCAGCGACTCTACCGTCACCTGCAGCGCCAGGTGCTCTTCCGGCCAGAAGGATAAGAATGGCATCAATCGCGAAATTTGCTGGCGGTCGTACTCCTCCGACAGGCCAAACTGCAGCACCATCGGCAGATACTCCGCCGACACCACCTCTTCGTTGCCATCGAAGATGCGACACATCAGTTCCCGGTGATGGACCTGGCCGTTGGCCAGCACCGCCGGTTTTTGGTAGATCCGCGGCCCGCCGCGGGTAAGCATCTGTTCAATTAGAGTGCGCCAGCGCACGTTGCCGCGCCCTTTTTCCGGCAGGGAGTCATCATAAACCGCCCAGCCGTTGGCACCCTGCAGCACGGCATTGCGGGTGGCGGCTTCAGCGTGTTCCATCACCTGTTCGGTGGTCTGCCCGCCGCGCCAGGCGCAAATGCCAATATGCACCATGTCATCGCGATCGAGCATTTTGCTTGGCGGCAGCGCATCCACCGACTTTAACAGCAGGCTGGCAATGCTCTCTGACTCTTTCAGGGTGCGATGCGGCAGCAGCACGGCGTAATCACTGCGGTGATAGCGCGCCAGGAGTGCCCCGGGATAGCGCATCATAAAGGTGGAAAGCATATTAATGAGCATAAACAGATGCTCTTCGGCCACCGCCCGCCCCCAGTTGTCTTTCAGCAGGTCGAAGTCCGGCAGGCGGACAATCATCACCACCCCGTGCGATCCCACTTTCTCAGGATCTTCCAGCAGGGTCGCCAGCTGATTATCAAAGAAAAGACGATTGTTAAGGCCGGTTTTGTTGTCCTGGGCGGCATAGGAGCGGATCAGCGTGTCTATCCGGCTGCGCTGGTCGCTGGCAAACTGAATTTCGGACAGCAGCACGTCCAGCGCGCTGCTGGTACGTGACGGCCATTCATAGACGGACCCGCGCACCTGGGCCCCGCGTTCCCCGTTGAGGATCCGCACCGAGCGCGACTCCAGCAGCTCCTGCCCGGAGAGCTGCCGACGCAGCCAGCGTACCGCCAGGAAGATCAGCACCACCACGAAGATCACCGCCACCGTCAGCGGCGCGGTGGTCATCAGCGAACGAAAATAACTGTTCATGGGGTCCAGATAGGCCAGGCTTATGGTCATACCGGGGTTTTTCAGGGAGGGGACGGTCAGCTCGAGATTCTGCGGGGGCGCGCCGGCCGGTCGATAAACTTTTTGCCCGCTGTGGCTGAAAACGGTTTTTCCGCCCTGCTTAATCTCCACACGGGTGATATCAACCGGCGCCATCAGCTCGTCCAGCTGTCGGGAAAGTTCTGGAAAGGGCGTGCTGACCAGGCGGGAATCAATCACCGATGCCACAGACTGGACGCGGTTCGTAAGCTTTCCCTGGATCGCATTATAGAAACTGAGCGAGCAGCCAATCAGGGTGACGAAGATGGTCAACCCGGTTAGCAAGGCGATAAAAGCTGAGAACTTCGTCGATAATCGCATCCTTGAGATTACTCCGTGAGTTGATGAGGATAGCAAGTGAGCACTAACTCGCAATATGGCATCGGCATACTACCAAATCCGGTGTATCTGGCAATTTATTGCGTTAAATCGGCATCGCAGGTCAATGAGCGAGTATAGTCTTCAAAAATTTTTTTCCAATCACCATGCTGAGTAAGGAATTCGTATGCAGGCTTTGATCTTAGAACAGCAGGAAGGCAAAACTCTTGCATCAGTGCAATCTATTGAAGAGAGCCGCCTGCCTGAAGGGGCCGTGACCGTTGATATCGACTGGTCCAGCCTGAATTACAAAGATGCCCTCGCCATTACGGGCACCGGCAAAATCATCCGTAATTTCCCAATGGTTCCAGGTATCGACTTTGCGGGCCGCGTGCACGCCAGCGAAGATCCGCGTTTCCATGTTGGCCAGCAGGTACTGCTGACCGGCTGGGGCGTGGGCGAAAATCACTGGGGCGGGCTGGCCGCGCAGGCACGTGTCAATGGCGACTGGCTGGTGCCGATGCCGAACGGACTCGATGGCCGCAAAGCGATGATCATCGGCACCGCCGGGTTTACCGCCATGCTGTGCGTGATGGCGCTGGAAGAGGCCGGGGTCACTCCGCAGTCCGGTGAGGTCGTCGTGACGGGTGCCAGCGGCGGCGTCGGCAGCACCGCGGTCGCTCTGCTGCATAAGCTGGGCTACCAGGTGGCGGCGGTTTCTGGCCGTGAAAGCACCCATGACTATCTGCGCGCTCTGGGTGCCAGCCGAATCCTGGGCCGCGACGAGTTCGCTGAGACCCGTCCGCTGGAGAAACAGATCTGGGCCGGTGCCGTCGATACCGTGGGCGATAAAGTGCTGGCGAAAGTGCTGGCGCAGATGAACTACGGCGGTTGCGTGGCGGCGTGTGGCCTGGCGGGCGGCTTTGCCCTGCCAACTACCGTGATGCCGTTTATTCTGCGCAACGTCCGTCTGCAGGGTGTCGATTCCGTGATGGCTCCACCAGCGCGCCGCGCCCAGGCATGGGAACGACTGGTTCGCGATCTGCCTGTCGCCTTCTATGACCAAAGCGCCACCCAGATTAGCCTTGAGCAGGCACCGGAGTATGCCGCGAAGATCGTCAATAACCAGATCCAGGGCCGTACGCTGGTGAAGCTGGGTTAATCTTCAAATTTTCGTGACATATTCGCTTTAACCCTGCTCCTCCGTCATGCTTAGAAAAACGCATGACGGAGGATGCCATGAAAGTGAAACCCCTGACGGAAGCCGATATCACCGCGGAATCCGTTTTTATGCTTAAGCGCCGCCAGATCCTGAAAATGCTGGGGATCGGTGCCGGTGCGCTGACGCTCTCGCCTCTTGCCCAGGCCGACCTGCTGGACTGGTTTAAGGGCAACGATCGTCCGAAAGCGCCCTCCGGGAAGCCCCTGACTTTTACCCAGCCCGCCCAGTGGCAGAACACGCTCGCCAAAACCCCCGAAGAGAAAGTGACAGGCTATAACAACTTCTACGAGTTTGGCCTGGATAAAGCCGATCCAGCGGCCAACGCTGGCAGCCTGAAGACCGATCCCTGGACGCTGAAAATCGACGGCGAAGTCGCGAAGCCCCTGACCCTCGATTACCATGATTTGACCACCCGCTTCCCGCTGGAGGAGCGAATCTACCGCATGCGCTGCGTTGAGGCCTGGTCGATGGTGGTGCCGTGGATTGGTTTTCCACTGCATAAGCTGCTGGCAATGGTGGAGCCCACCAGCGACGCGAAGTATGTCGCCTTCCAGACCCTTTATGACCCGGACAACATGCCCGGACAGAAAGACCGGTTTATCGGTGGTGGGCTTGATTACCCCTATGTTGAGGGCTTGCGTATCGATGAGGCGATGCATCCCCTGACGCTGCTCACCGTGGGCGTCTACGGCAAAGCCCTGCCGCCGCAAAACGGTGCCCCTATCCGTCTCACCGTGCCGTGGAAATATGGCTTTAAGGGCATCAAATCGATCGTCAGCATCAAGCTGACCCGGGAACGTCCGCCGACGACCTGGAACCTTGCGGCCCCGAATGAGTACGGCTTCTATGCCAACGTGAACCCGCACGTGGATCACCCACGCTGGTCTCAGGCCACCGAACGTTTCATTGGCTCGGGCGGCGCGCTGGACGTTAAACGCCAGCCGACGCTGCTGTTCAACGGCTATGCGGACCAGGTGGCGTCGCTCTACCGCGGCCTCGACTTAAAGGAGTTTTTCTAAGTGCGTCTGACGGCAAAACAGATTACCTGGCTGAAGGTCGCCCTGCATCTTGCAGGGCTGCTTCCTTTTATATGGCTGTTCTGGGCCATCAACCACGGCGGCCTGAGCGCCGATCCGGCAAAAGATATTCAGCACTTCACCGGCCGCACCGCGCTGAAATTTTTACTGGCCACTCTGCTGATCTCACCCCTGGCGCGCTACGCGAAACAGCCTTTATTGATCCGCACCCGCCGCCTGCTTGGGCTGTGGTGTTTCGCCTGGGCGACGCTGCATCTCACCAGCTATGCGTTTCTGGAGCTGGGTATTAATAATCTGGCCCTGCTGGGACGCGAGCTGGTTACCCGTCCCTACTTAACCCTGGGGATTATCAGCTGGATAATTTTACTGCCGTTGACCCTCACCTCCACTCAGTACGCCCAGCGAAAACTGGGAAGGCGCTGGCAACTTCTGCATAATTTTGTCTATCTTGTCGCGATCCTCGCCCCCATCCACTACCTTTGGTCGGTGAAAATCCTTTCGCCGCAGCCGATCCTCTACGCCGTGCTGGCAGGGGTGCTTCTGGCATGGCGTTATAAGAAGTTTCGCCAGTGGTGGCGATAACGGGCGAAAACGTGCGTATTCCCGCAGATCGCTTATCCTTCCTGGGTGTTTATCCGAATGCGGTTGATAATCTTCCCTGATAAGACCAGTATTTAGCTGCCAAATGCTACGAAATCGTTATAATGTGCGACTTTGGTTTCCCCGATGGGTTTTTCAGACCCTGAAAGGGTGACAATCGCGTATCGAAGGTATATTTTGTTTTTTACCGGAGAATCGCAGGAGATAGCGGCATAATGGCTGACAAGTTTCACATCTTAGTTTTGAACGGACCGAACCTGAATATGCTCGGCACCCGTGAACCGGAGAAGTACGGCACGCTGACGTTAACCGAGATTGTTAACCGTTTGGGTAGCGAAGCGGCGGCACTCAATGTGGAACTTGACCATTTTCAGTCAAACGCGGAGTACGCACTCATCGACCGCATTCATCAGGCTAAAGACTCCACGGACTATATCCTGATTAATCCGGCCGCGTTTACGCACACCAGTGTTGCTATTCGCGACGCGCTGCTGGCAGTGAGCATCCCATTTATTGAGATTCACCTCAGCAACGTGCATGCGCGGGAGCCGTTCCGCCACCACTCCTACCTGTCGGATATCGCCACTGGCGTCATCTGTGGACTGGGGGCTGACGGTTATTCATTCGCTTTACAGACAGCGGTAAAACGCCTGTCACAATCACACTAAACAAAGAGTACGGAACCCACTCATGGATATTCGTAAGATTAAAAAACTGATCGAGCTGGTTGAAGAATCAGGCATCTCCGAACTGGAAATTTCTGAAGGCGAAGAGTCTGTACGCATCAGCCGTGCCGCGCCAAACGCAGGCTTCCCGGTTATGCAACAAGCGTATGCTGCACCAATGATGCAGCAGCCAGCTCTGTCTAACGCTGTCGCTCAGGCAACGACTCCAGCAATGGAAGCGCCAGCAGCAGCGGAAATCAGTGGCCACATCGTACGTTCCCCAATGGTTGGTACTTTCTACCGCACCCCGAGCCCGGACGCTAAAGCGTTCATCGAAGTGGGCCAGAAAGTTAACGCGGGCGATACCCTGTGCATCGTTGAAGCCATGAAAATGATGAACCAGATCGAAGCTGACAAGTCAGGTACTGTGAAAGCGATTCTGGTCGAAAGTGGTCAGCCGGTTGAATTTGACGAGCCGCTGGTCGTCATCGAGTAACGAGGCGAACATGCTGGATAAAATTGTTATCGCCAACCGCGGCGAGATCGCACTGCGTATTCTTCGTGCCTGTAAAGAGCTGGGCATTAAGACCGTCGCTGTGCACTCAAGCGCGGACCGCGATCTGAAACACGTATTACTGGCGGATGAGACGGTCTGTATCGGCCCGGCTCCGTCCGTTAAAAGCTACCTGAACATCCCGGCTATCATCAGCGCCGCTGAAATCACTGGCGCGGTAGCGATTCACCCGGGTTATGGCTTCCTCTCTGAGAACGCCAACTTTGCTGAACAGGTAGAACGTTCTGGCTTTATCTTCATCGGCCCGAAAGCTGACACCATCCGCCTGATGGGCGACAAAGTGTCTGCAATCACCGCCATGAAAAAAGCCGGTGTGCCAACCGTACCGGGCTCCGACGGTCCTCTGACCGACGACATGGATGCTAACCGTGCTCATGCGAAACGCATTGGCTACCCGGTTATCATCAAAGCGTCCGGCGGCGGCGGCGGTCGCGGTATGCGCGTTGTGCGCAGCGATGCCGAACTGGCTCAGTCCATCTCCATGACCAAAGCGGAAGCGAAAGCCGCTTTCAGCAATGACATGGTGTACATGGAAAAATACCTGGAAAACCCACGCCACATCGAAATTCAGGTGCTGGCAGACGGTCAGGGTAACGCGATCTATCTGGCAGAACGTGACTGCTCCATGCAGCGTCGTCACCAGAAAGTGGTCGAAGAGGCACCCGCACCGGGTATCACCCCGGAACTGCGTCGCTACATCGGCGAGCGTTGCTCTAAAGCCTGTGTCGATATCGGCTATCGCGGGGCGGGTACTTTCGAGTTCCTGTTCGAAAACGGTGAGTTCTACTTCATCGAGATGAACACCCGTATTCAGGTTGAACACCCGGTTACCGAAATGATCACCGGCGTTGACCTGATCAAAGAGCAGCTGCGCATCGCTGCCGGCCAGCCTCTGTCCATCAAGCAGGAAGAAGTTGTGGTGAAAGGCCATGCGGTGGAATGCCGTATCAACGCCGAAGACCCGAACACCTTCCTGCCGAGCCCGGGTAAAATCACGCGTTTCCACGCGCCGGGTGGCTTTGGTGTGCGCTGGGAGTCCCATATCTACGCCGGTTACACCGTACCGCCGTACTATGACTCCATGATCGGCAAGCTGATCTGCTACGGCGAATCCCGTGACGTGGCGATTGCCCGCATGAAGAACGCCCTGCAGGAGCTGATCATCGACGGTATCAAAACCAACGTTGATCTGCAGATGCGTATTATGAGCGATGAGAACTTCCAGCATGGTGGCACCAACATCCACTATCTGGAGAAGAAACTCGGTCTTCATGAAAAATAAGCATTATTAAGCAGCAAAAGGCCGGTTAATCCGGCCTTTATTATTTCTGGGGGTTGCGAAGCCCCATAAGGTACAATCCCCGCTTTCTTTTTCCACAAGGGACAAAAAATGGACAAACGTTTTGTTCAGGCCCACAAAGAAGCGCGCTGGGCGCTGTGGTTAACCCTTCTCTATCTCGCCGCGTGGTTAGTAACTGCTTACATACCTGACTCTGCTATCGGCATCACCGGTTTGCCGCACTGGTTTGAGATGGCCTGCCTGCTGGTCCCGCTGGTGTTTATTCTGCTCTGTTGGGCGATGGTGAAATTCATCTATCGCGATATTCCGCTGGAGGATGACGATAATGCAGCTTGAAGTGATCCTGCCGCTCGTCGCATATCTGTTTGTTGTTTTTGGCCTGTCCGTTTATGCAATGCGTAAAAGAACGACGGGCACCTTCCTGAATGAGTATTTCCTCGGCAGCCGCTCGATGGGTGGTATTGTGCTGGCGATGACCCTGACGGCCACCTATATCAGCGCCAGCTCCTTTATTGGCGGCCCGGGTGCGGCCTATAAATACGGGCTGGGCTGGGTGCTGCTGGCGATGATCCAGCTGCCCGCCGTCTGGCTTTCGCTGGGTATTCTCGGGAAAAAATTTGCGATCCTGGCACGCCGCTATAACGCGGTGACCCTCAACGACATGCTGTTTGCCCGCTATCAGAGCCGCCTGCTGGTCTGGCTGGCCAGCCTGAGCCTGCTGGTGGCCTTTATCGGTGCCATGACTGTGCAGTTTATCGGCGGCGCGCGCCTGCTTGAGACCGCCGCCGGGATCCCTTACGAAACGGGCCTGTTGATTTTTGGTATTAGTATCGCGCTCTACACCGCGTTTGGCGGATTCCGCGCCAGCGTGCTCAACGATACCATGCAGGGCATGGTGATGCTGATTGGCACCATTGTGCTGCTGGTGGGCGTGGTGCATGCGGCAGGTGGGTTAACCCATGCGGTGGAAACGCTGCAAACCATCGATCCGAAGCTGGTATCGCCGCAGGGCGCGGATGACATCCTCTCTCCCACCTTTATGACCTCCTTCTGGGTGCTGGTCTGCTTCGGGGTGATAGGTCTGCCGCATACGGCCGTGCGCTGCATCTCTTATAAAGACAGCAAGGCGGTGCACCGGGGAATCATCATTGGCACCATCGTGGTGGCGATCCTGATGCTCGGCATGCACCTGGCCGGGGCGCTGGGCCGGGCGGTGATCCCGGACTTAACCGTGCCGGATCTGGTGATCCCAACCCTGATGGTAAAAGTGCTGCCTCCGTTTGCGGCCGGGATCTTTCTTGCGGCTCCTATGGCGGCGATCATGTCGACAATTAACGCCCAGCTGCTGCAAAGTTCCGCTACGATCATTAAAGATCTCTACCTGAATATGTATCCTGAGCAGATGAACAATGAGCGACGCCTGAAGCGGATGTCCGCCGTCATCACCCTGGTGCTGGGGGCGTTGCTGCTGCTGGCCGCGTGGAAGCCGCCTGAGATGATCATCTGGCTGAACCTGCTGGCGTTTGGTGGTCTGGAAGCGGTGTTCCTCTGGCCGCTGGTGCTGGGCCTGTACTGGGAACGTGCCAACGCGGCCGGTGCTCTGAGCGCCATGATCGTCGGTGGCGTGCTCTATGCCGTGCTTGCCTCCTTTAAAATTCAGTACCTGGGCTTCCACCCGATTGTGCCCTCGCTGCTGTTAAGTTTGCTGGCGTTTGTGATAGGGAACCGTTTCGGTCAACCCCTGCCACAGGCAGCCGTGATTTCTACTGATAAATAAAGAGTTTTGCCATGCCGTGGATCCAACTAAAACTGAATACGACCGGCGCGAACGCCGAAGAGCTGAGTGATGCGCTGGTAGAGGCCGGTGCGGTCTCTGTTACCTTCCAGGACACGCATGACACCCCGGTGTTTGAACCCCTCCCGGGTGAAACCCGTCTGTGGGGCGATACCGACGTCATTGGCCTGTTTGATGCCGAAACGGATATGGCCGAAGTGGTGGCGATTCTGGAAAATCATCCGCTGCTGGGCGCTGGTTTCGCGCACAAGATTGAGCAGCTGGAAGACAAAGACTGGGAGCGCGAGTGGATGGATAACTTCCACCCGATGCAGTTCGGCAAGCGCCTGTGGATCTGCCCGAGCTGGCGCGACGTGCCGGACGAAAATGCCGTTAATGTGATGCTCGATCCGGGCCTGGCGTTCGGAACCGGCACCCACCCGACAACTTCCCTGTGCCTGCAGTGGCTCGACGGTCTGGATCTGGACGGTAAAACGGTGATCGACTTTGGCTGCGGATCGGGGATCCTCGCGATTGCTGCTCTGAAGCTGGGCGCGGCAAAAGCGATTGGGATCGACATCGATCCGCAAGCGATTCAGGCCAGCCGCGATAACGCGCAGCGCAATGGCGTTTCCGACCGTCTTGAGCTCTACCTGCCGAATGACCAGCCAGCGGTGATGAAAGCCGACGTGGTGGTCGCTAACATTCTCGCCGGTCCGTTGCGCGAGCTGGCACCGTTAATCAGCGTCCTGCCCGTTGAGGGCGGTCTGCTGGGCCTTTCCGGTATTCTTGCCAGCCAGGCGGAAAGCGTATGCGAAGCCTACGCCGATCTCTTCGCACTCGACCCGGTGGTTGAGAAAGAAGAGTGGTGCCGCATTACCGGTCGTAAAAAGTAATCCCTTCCGCGTGGCCGCCTGGCCACGCTTTTTTGCCGCAATTTGTTCATCGGCAAACGCGCTATCTCCGGTAAACTGCCTCTTCCATTTTAAGTAGCTGTTTTTATTTAAATTATTCATAGGAAGAATATTATGCCGACAATTATTCACAAGGCTGTGCTATTGGCACTCAGCCTCGTTTCTGCATCCGCCTGCGCCTCTCACTGGAGTTACGAAGGCGAAGGCTCCCCGGAACACTGGGGCAATCTGGATGAGGCCTGGAAGACCTGCCAGAGCGGCAAGAATCAATCCCCCATTAACATCGATGCCACGCTCAACGCCCATCTCGCGCCGCTTGAAACGCACTATACGGATGGCCCCACCACCCTGGTGAATAACGGCCACACTATTCAGGCAGGCGAAAAAGAGGGCACCCGCGACACTATTCTCCTCGACGGCCAAACCTGGACCCTGCAACAGTTTCACTTCCACGCCCCCAGCGAGAACACCATTCACGGTAAGAAATATGCGATGGAGATGCACCTGGTGCACAGCAATGCCGAGGGAGAGATCGCCGTGGTCGCGGTGATGTTTGATCGGGGCGCAAAAAATCAGGAACTGGAGAAGCTCTGGCGTAAAATGCCCGCTCAGCCGGAGCAGTCAGCAACCCTCCCTACGCATCTGGATCTGAACAAATTGCTGCCTGACGACAAAACTTTCTGGCGCTTTAGCGGCTCGCTGACCACACCGCCCTGTTCAGAAGGCGTGACCTGGATTGTCCTCAAGCACCCGCTGACCCTCTCTGCCGACCAGCTGGAAAAATTTAGCCATACAATGCACCACACTAATAACCGTCCGGTACAGTCGCTACATGGGCGGATTGTGGTGGAATAATGCGCCTCACGGCACTAACGATCATGTTCTAAAATGCGACGCAGATCGCAAAGAACAGGGATAATCTGCTGATAAAAACAGCAGATTATCCCGTCCAAAGGTTTCATTCATTAAGAAAAAACGAGAAGTTTTGGGAAATTGTAAGCGGCGATAAAATCGCCATAATTCATTAACTTTATGATTTGTATCATTTATATTTTTTCGGTCAAACCATTACCCGTGATTCATTGATCTACAACAGGGGATTGTTCAAAGTTTGGCCTTTCATCTCGTGCAAAAAATGCGTAAGATACGCCGCCTTGCAGTCACAGTATGGTCATTTCTTAACTCATGCGCATCGGAAACCACCAGCTCAGAAATCGCCTGATCGCAGCACCTATGGCAGGTATTACAGACCGGCCGTTCAGGACGCTGTGTTATGAGATGGGAGCAGGTTTAACCGTTTCCGAGATGATGTCGTCTAACCCGCAGGTTTGGGAAAGCGATAAATCCCGTCTTCGGATGGTGCACATTGACGAACCAGGCATCCGCACCGTGCAAATCGCCGGGAGCGTGCCTGAAGAGATGGCAGACGCCGCGCGTATTAACGTGGAGAGTGGCGCCCAGATTATTGATATCAATATGGGGTGCCCGGCCAAAAAGGTGAATCGCAAGCTTGCAGGTTCAGCCCTTCTGCAATACCCCGACCAGGTGAAGTCCATCCTGACGGCGGTTGTCAGCGCAGTGGACGTTCCTGTTACGTTGAAGATTCGCACGGGTTGGTCGCCGGATCACCGTAACTGTGTAGAGATTGCCCAACTGGCCGAAGATTGTGGCATTCAGGCCCTGACCATACATGGACGCACCCGCGCCTGTTTGTTCAACGGCGAAGCTGAATACGACAGCATTCGGGCAGTTAAGCAGAAAGTTTCCATTCCGATTATCGCGAATGGCGACATTACTGACCCGCTTAAAGCCAGAGCTGTGCTCGACTATACGGGAGCTGATGCTCTGATGATAGGACGTGCGGCTCAGGGAAGACCCTGGATCTTTCGGGAAATCCAGCATTATCTGGACACTGGGGAGCTGCTTGCCCCGCTGCCGCTGGCAGAGGTTAAGCGCTTGCTTTGTTCGCACGTTCGGGAATTGCATGACTTTTACGGTCAGACAAAAGGGTACCGAATTGCGCGTAAACACGTCTCCTGGTATCTCCAGGAGCACGCTCCAAATGACCAGTTTCGGCGCACATTCAACGCCATAGAGGATGCCAGCGATCAGCTGGAGGCGTTGGAGGCATACTTCGAAAATCTTGCGTAATGAAATAAAGAGCTGACAGAACTATGTTCGAACAACGCGTAAATTCTGACGTACTGACCGTTTCCACCGTTAACTCTCAGGATCAAGTAACTCAAAAGCCCCTGCGTGACTCGGTTAAACAGGCACTGAAGAACTATTTTGCTCAACTGAATGGTCAGGATGTTAACGACCTGTATGAGCTGGTACTGGCTGAAGTTGAACAGCCCCTGTTGGACATGGTGATGCAATACACCCGCGGTAACCAGACCCGTGCTGCCCTGATGATGGGCATCAACCGTGGTACGCTGCGTAAGAAACTGAAAAAGTACGGCATGAACTAATTTCGATTAGCTAAATGCTTGTATAAAAAGGCGCGAACCGGCATGGGGAAGCGCCTTTTTTTATGCTCTGCCTTCCCCCGTTTTGTTCCCCTCATCACGCTGCTAACAGCCGAAACGTAAACATCAGTCTGCCCACTTCTCAGCCGCTATTTTTCGTGTATATTTCCTGCACTCTTTTCCTTTGTCCCCGGAAACTCCGAATGATCCGTAAGTATGGGTGGTTAGTCGTCTTCGCGATTAGCGTTTTCCTTTTCGATGCGCTGATAATGCAGTGGATTGAGTTGATGTCTACGGAAACGGACAAATGCCGCAACATGAATTCAGTGAATCCCCTTAAGCTAATTAACTGCTCGGATCTGGATTAAGCCCCTGCTTTTCCTCAAAAATTGTGCGGGTTTAAAAGCCTTTGAGGCATCTCTGTTGGGTGCTAATGTCTCAGCCCGTCTCACCCGGTATCACGTAATACCTCCCTGCGTTTGAGTTGATGAGATCATGCTGGTTAGCCAATACGACCAACTTCTTGTGGTTATCTCTTTTGTTGTCGCTATTCTTGCCTCCTACACCGCCCTGAATATGGCCGGCCGGGTTGTCGGCAGTACGGGCGTCGCGGCACGTGTCTGGCTGACGGGCGGTGGTATCGCCATGGGCATTGGCATCTGGGCCATGCATTTTATCGGCATGCTGGCGATGGATGTCTCCATGCGGCTGAACTACAACCTGCTGCAGACCGCCCTCTCAATGTTCATCGCCATCGGCGCCTCGCTGTTCGCGCTCTGGCTGGTGAGCCGGGATCATTTGCGCAGGCGTCGCCTGTCTACCGGCGCCGTCATTCTCGGTGCCGGCATTGTCGCGATGCACTACACCGGGATGGCGGCATTACAGGTTGAGCCCGCTATCGTCTGGGATATGCGCTGGGTTGCGCTGTCGGTGGTAATTGCCCTGCTCGCCTCGCTGGCCGCCCTGTGGCTCACGTTTCGTCTGCGTCGCGATGCCGCCCAGGTCGCGCTGATGCGCGCGGGCGCCGCCGTGCTGATGGGCGTTGCCATTGCCGGCATGCACTACACAGGGATGAAGGCAGCCCAGTTTCCGATGCAGGCCCATATGCATCACCAGGGGGTAAACGGCAGCTGGCTGGCGGTGCTGGTGAGCGTCGTTGCACTCTCTATCCTGGGGATTACGCTGCTGGTGTCGATGTTTGACGCCAGGCTGCAGGCCCGCACAGCCCTTCTGGCCTCGTCGCTGGCGGAAGCCAACCGCGAACTGGCGCAGCTGGCGCTGCACGACACGCTGACGCGCCTGCCAAACCGCGTGCTGCTGGAAGACCGTCTCGATCAGGCCATCAACAAAGCCGATCGCGAAGGGAAGCTCTTCGCGCTGCTATTTATGGATCTGGACGGTTTTAAAGCCGTCAACGACGCCTACGGGCATGACACGGGCGATAAGCTGCTGGTTGCCGTTACCGAGCGTCTGGAACAGCCGCTAAAAGGTCAGTACACCCTCGCCCGTATTGGCGGCGACGAGTTTGTTCTGCTGGCCGAGATCGATACCCCGAACGATGCCGCGTCGCTGGCCAGCGCCCTGGTACACGCGATCGACCAGCCCTTCAGCCTTGAGCTGTACGACCTGGTGGTGACCCTCAGCGTGGGGGTGGCTATCTATCCGCACGATGGCAAAAACCAGCGGGAGCTGATGTTTAACGCCGATGCGGCGATGTACCACACCAAGCATATGGGACGTAACGGCTACCACTTCTTCCAGCCTTCGATGAACACCCTGGCGCAGAAACAGCTGCAGCTGATGAACGATCTGTGGATGGCGCTGGATCGTCAGGAGCTGCATCTGGTTTATCAACCAAAGTTCCAGGCCCCGGCTGGCCCCATCGTCGGTTTTGAAGCCCTGCTGCGCTGGCAGCATCCTGCGCAAGGATTATTATCTCCAGAACAGTTTCTGCCGCTGGCGGAAAAGAGTGGGCTGATTATTCCTATCGGCAACTGGGTGATTGATGAGGCCTGCCGCCAGCTTCGCGTCTGGCACCTTGAAGGGCATACCGAGTGGTCGATGGCGGTAAATCTCTCCACGCTGCAGTTTGAACAACCCCAGCTGGTGGAGACGATAATGAGTAGCCTGGCGCGACACCGGATCCCACCCCACACTCTGATCCTGGAAGTGACCGAAACGACGGCCATGAATAATCCGGATGAGAGCGTGCGGGTGCTGACCGAACTGACGCAGGCGGGCGTGAAAGCGTCTATTGATGATTTTGGAACGGGCTACTCCAGCCTGCTGTACCTGAAAAAGCTGCCAGCCTGTGAGCTGAAAATCGATCGGGCATTTGTCAAAGATCTCAACGGCGCGGGTGACGATGCCACTATCGTTTCCGCCATCGTTGCGCTGGCAAAGACCCTCAACCTGAAGGTGGTTGCCGAAGGGGTGGAAACCCAGGAGCAGCAGACGTTTTTGACTGAACTGGGATGCAACACCTTACAAGGTTATCTGCTGGGTAAACCCGTCTCTGCGCAGACCATTAAGGCCCTGAGCCACGATCCACAAGCTATGCTGGCACAGCGAATCTGAACGGGCCGATATCGCTATGAAGCGGCGTCGTAAAATCGGCGCGGCATCGCCGCCGCCGGTAACGTCGAGAGAATGTTATCCACCAGCTCCGGGGCCTGTTGATACAGGTCCAGCCTTTCCGGGTTCATTAACCAGTTTTTTATCAGCCCGCAAAAAAAACCATGAAAAACAATTAACGTCATGTCGATATTGATTTGCGTGGAAATACGACCTGCCGCAACGCATCTCTGTAGAAGTTGACGAACGTTTTCATAGTTAAAGCCGATCCGCTCCCTGATTTCATATTCTGAAATCATGCCCTGTTCGAATTCACATTTGTGATAGAGGATCTGCAATAGCGTACTCTGACGACGATCCCGGGCAATATATTGCAAAGCGGTAACAAACAGTTCACGTAAAATAAATAACGGATCATTTTCTGTCATCTGTGATAACTGACCGCGAATGATCTCGCGCAGCGGGCATTGCTCCTGCCAGATGGCATTAAATATCTCCGCTTTGCTGCTGAAATGCCAGTATATGGCCCCCCGGGTCAGACTGGCGGCGTCAGCAATATCGGTCAGCGTGGTGTTAGCTACACCTCGTTCGGCAAACTGCTCTATCGCTGCCTCAATCAACAACAGGCGTGTCTTCTGCGCCTCAGCCTTCGTTTTGCGCGCCATAGGGAGTCACTCTTTTAACGGATTAATTACATTTATCAAACATCGGTGATAATCGTCAGAGCCTGAATTATCCATCACTGCGAAAAATAATTTTGAACAAAAAACGTCAACACGCTTAATTTATAAATCTCAATGATATTTGAGCGTCATTTTATTCATTAAACACATATGCGTGCCTAAAGCATAATCGCCGAAAATACATGGCCTGAAATGCTATCCCGTTGTTTAATCATATTCAGCCCCGTTTTTTTTTCTCTTGAATTGTTTCTCCGCACTTATAAATCAAAAACCCATCCGGCCATTCTTTATTATGGCGCCCGCCGTTTTCTCTTTACCCCTCCTTAACGCTTAACCGCTGGCGGTTAATGCGGGTTGATGATTTTGAAGGAATAGCCATGACGCCTCATTTCAGGTTTTTACCCTTATCCGGTTTTATCATCGGTGCCGCATTACTCGTGGGTTGTGATGACCACAGTGAACAAGCCCAACAACCGCCGTCACCTCAGGTTGTGGTTCATGTGGTGAAAAGTGCCCCGCTGGTGGTTACCACCGAACTGCCAGGCCGTACCGATGCTTTTCGCGTCGCTGAGGTTCGTCCTCAGGTGAGCGGCATTGTCCTGAAGCGCAACTTTACCGAGGGTAGCGATGTAAAAGCAGGGGAGTCGCTGTATCAGATCGATCCGGCCACTTATCAGGCGGCTTTTGACAGCGCGTCAGGCGAGCTGGCCAAAGCCCAGGCCGCAGCCAACATCGCTCACCTGACCGTGAAACGCTATTTACCGCTGATGGGCACCCAGTACGTCAGTAAGCAAGAGTACGATCAGGCCGTTGCCACTGCCCGTCAGGCCGATGCTTCGGTGATTGCGGCTAAGGCGGACGTCGAGACCGCGCGCATTAATCTGGCTTACACCAAAGTGACGTCGCCTATCAACGGGCGTATCGGCAAATCCAGCGTCACCGAGGGGGCGCTGGTCGCCAACGGTCAGGCTTCGGCGCTGGCCACGGTGCAGCAGCTGGATCCGATTTATGTCGATGTGACCCAATCCAGTAACGACTTTATGCGCCTGAAGCAATCCAGCCTGCAAGCGGGCGATGGCGCCAGCAGCGTACAGCTGCTGATGGAGAATGGTCAGCCGTACCCGCTGAAAGGCTCGCTGCAGTTCTCCGATGTCACCGTGGACGAGAGCACCGGCTCCATCACCCTGCGGGCGATTTTCCCTAACCCGCAGCATGTCCTGCTGCCCGGCATGTTTGTCCGGGCGCGCATTGATGAGGGTACCCAGCCTCACGCCATTCTGGTGCCGCAGCAGGGGGTCACACGCACGCCACGCGGTGAAGCCAGCGTGATGGTGGTTAACGCGAAGAATCAGGCTGAAGCGCGGAGCGTCGTCGCGCCTCAGGCGATTGGCGATCAATGGTTGATCACCGACGGCCTGCAGGAAGGCGATCGGGTGATCGTCAGCGGGCTGCAAAAAGTGCGTCCTGGGGTCGCGGTTGTCGCCACGCCAGACACCGCCGAACAGAAAGCGGGATAAGGAACAGAGCATGGCCAACTTCTTTATTCAGCGCCCGGTTTTTGCGTGGGTTCTTGCCATCATCCTGATGATTGCGGGCGGGCTGGCGATCCTGAAGCTGCCGATCGCCCAGTATCCGACCATTGCCCCGCCTGCGGTGGCGATCTCCGCCACCTATCCCGGTGCCGATGCGCAGACGGTGCAGGATACGGTCACTCAGGTGATCGAGCAGAACATGAACGGCATCGATAACCTGATGTACATGTCCTCCACCAGCGATTCAGCGGGCAGCGTGACCATCACCCTCACCTTCCAGTCGGGTACCGACCCGGATATCGCCCAGGTGCAGGTGCAGAACAAACTGCAGCTGGCGATGCCGCTGCTGCCGCAGGAAGTGCAGCAGCAGGGGATTGGCGTGGAGAAGTCGAGCAGCAGCTTCCTGCTGGTCGCGGGCTTCGTCTCAGACAATAAAAGCCTGAGCCAGGACGACATCTCTGACTATGTTGCCTCTAATGTGAAGGATGCCATCAGCCGCACCTCCGGGGTGGGCGATGTGCAGCTGTTTGGTGCCCAGTATGCGATGCGCATCTGGCTGGATGCGAATAAGCTGAACGCCTATCAGCTGACGCCGCTGGACGTGATCAACGAGCTCAAAACCCAGAACAACCAGATTGCCGCCGGCCAGCTTGGCGGCACGCCGTCGGTGCCGGGCCAGCAGCTCAACGCCTCGATCATCGCCCAGACGCGCCTGAAAACGGCCGAAGAGTTTGGCAACATCACCCTGAAGGTCAATCAGGACGGGTCAATGGTGCATCTGAAAGATGTGGCCCGGATTGCGCCCGGCGGCGAAAACTACAACATGGTGACCAAAATCAACGGCCAGGCCGCGACCGGGCTGGGGATCAAGCTCGCCACCGGTGCCAACGCGCTGGATACCGCCGCGGCGATCAAAAGCAAACTGGCGCAGCTGCAAAACTTCTTCCCGCAGGGGCTGAAGGTGGTTTACCCCTATGACACCACGCCCTTTGTGAAGATCTCCATTCATGAAGTGGTGAAGACGCTGTTTGAAGCCATCATCCTCGTCTTCCTCGTGATGTACCTGTTCCTGCAAAACCTGCGCGCCACGCTGATCCCGACCATCGCCGTGCCGGTGGTGCTGCTGGGTACCTTCGCGGTACTGGCGGCGTTTGGCTTCTCCATCAACACCCTGACCATGTTTGGCATGGTGCTGGCGATAGGTTTGCTGGTGGATGATGCCATCGTGGTGGTGGAGAACGTTGAGCGCGTGATGGTGGAGGAGAAGCTACCGCCAAAAGAGGCGACGCAAAAATCGATGTCGCAGATCCAGGGGGCGCTGGTCGGCATCGCCATGGTGCTGTCGGCGGTGTTTATCCCGATGGCCTTCTTCGGCGGTTCCACCGGGGCGATCTATCGCCAGTTCTCCCTGACGATTGTCTCCGCGATGGCGCTTTCCGTACTGGTGGCGCTGATCCTGACCCCGGCGCTGTGCGCCACCCTGCTCAAAGCGCCGGACGAGCATCATGAGCACAAAGGCGGGTTCTTCGGCTGGTTTAACGCCCTGTTCGACAGGAGCGTGGCGCACTACAGCAATAGCGTCAGCCATATTCTGCGTAAGACCGGCCGCTACCTGGTGGTCTATGTCCTGATTGTCGGCGGTATGGCGGTACTGTTCCTGCGCCTGCCGACCTCGTTCCTGCCGGAAGAGGACCAGGGCGTCTTTATGACCATGGTGCAGCTCCCGGCGGGCGCTACGCAAACCCGCACCCAACAGGTGCTGGATCAGGTTGAGCACTATTACCTCACCACGGAAAAAGCCAACGTAGCGTCGGTCTTTACCGTGAACGGCTTCAGCTTCAGCGGCCAGGGGCAAAATGCCGGGGTGGCATTTATCAGCCTTAAGCCCTGGGAGGAGCGCCCCGGTGCCGCCAACAGCGTTGGAGCTATCGTCAGCCGGGCCACGCGGGCCTTCAGCCAGATCAAAGATGGGCTGGAGTTCCCGTTCAACCTGCCGGCTATTATCGAGCTGGGCACCGCAACAGGGTTTGATTTTGAGCTGATCGACCAGGCCAACCTGGGCCACAACCAGCTAACGCAGGCCCGAAACCAGCTGCTGGGGATGATCAAAGCCCATCCGGATCTGCTGGTACGCGTGCGGCCTAATGGTCTGGAAGATACCCCGCAGTTCAAGCTGGATATCGATCAGGAGAAAGCCCAGGCGCTGGGTGTTAGCGTGTCGGACATCAACCAGACCATCTCCACCGCCCTGGGGGGCACCTACGTCAACGACTACATTGACCGTGGGCGGGTGAAGAAAGTCTATGTCCAGGCGGATGCACCTTTCAGGATGCTGCCTGAGGATATCAATCGCCTTTACGTGCGCAGCGCCAACGGTGAGATGGTACCGCTTTCGGCGTTCAGCGAGTCGCACTGGATCTATGGTTCACCGCGCCTTGAACGCTATAACGGTACCCCGTCCATGGAGATCCTCGGCGAGGCCGCGCCAGGGAAAAGTACCGGCGAAGCGATGGAGCTAATGGAGCAACTGGCAGCCAGGCTCCCGACGGGTATTGGTTTCGACTGGACGGGTATGTCATACCAGGAGCGGCTGTCAGGCAATCAGGCGCCTGCCCTGTACGCTATCTCGCTGGTGGTGGTGTTCCTCTGTCTTGCAGCACTCTATGAGAGCTGGTCGATTCCGTTCTCGGTGATGCTGGTGGTGCCGTTAGGGGTGGTGGGTGCTCTGCTGGCCGCCTCCCTGCGCGGATTGAACAACGATGTCTATTTCCAGGTGGGGCTGCTTACCACCATCGGCCTGTCGGCAAAGAACGCTATTCTGATTGTCGAGTTTGCCAAGGATCTGATGGAGAAAGAGGGGAAAGGCATTGTTGAAGCCACGCTGGAGGCATCCCGCATGCGTCTGCGTCCGATCCTGATGACCTCGCTGGCGTTTATTCTGGGTGTGATGCCGCTGGTCATCAGCCACGGAGCCGGCAGTGGCGCGCAAAATGCCGTCGGTACCGGGGTGATGGGCGGCATGCTGTCGGCCACCCTGCTGGCCATCTTCTTTGTGCCAGTCTTTTTTGTCGTGGTGCGCAGGCGCTTTACGCGTCATCACGAACAGTAATAGATAAAGGCGCTTCGGCGCCTTTATTTCTGATAATAAACAGATAATCAATATCTTCCATTTATTATTCTTATTAATTAGCACGCCAATGAATTGTTTGCTTGCGATTTTTAGCTTGCGAATTTAACCAATCCGCCTCCCTAATCTCTCCATTATTGGTGTGCATTAAGAGGGATTTCTCCATCTTTTTTACAATCCAAATAATTTGAGATTATTCACTCTTCTTGGCTGTTTTTAAGCGGTGGTAATATAACCCTCAGCTTTGCAGAAGACAGTACTCACTATATCGCAAAGTTAGATTTCATTTTGAGGTAACACCATGAAAAGACTCATTTCGGTTGCACTCCTTACCGCGTTGCTTGCGGGTTGCGCGCATGACTCTCCGTGCGTACCGACATACGACGATCAGGGCCGACTGGTTCATACCAATACCTGTATGAAAGGGACCACGCAGGATAACTGGGAAACTGCAGGGGCGATAGCAGGTGGCGCAGCAGCCGTTGCAGGCCTGACGCTGGGCATCATTGCCGTGACCAAGTAATCCAGAAAGCGCGAATTCGTTCGCGCTTTTGCTTTGCCGATTCAGGTTAATAATTAAACCCAAATTTGCTCACACCTTTTTGCTGTTTTATTTTTCTTTCAGACTGGCGACGTGATGTTATTCACACCTTTCTGCCTTCCAATATTCACGCCATAAACCCTTTCTTAATTTCCGCGTTCCTTAATCAGACTTTTGCTCTGATTTGTGGCGCAGGTTGTCATTTCGCACCATTTCAGGGCGCTCGAATTAATTATCACTGTCTACACTCTGCTTTACGCGTTGCGTAATCGTTTATTACGTCAAATGCAAAAACTGGCATCGCGTTTGCTTTATTAACGTCGGCCACAGCCACAGACAGGTTTAAGCGTTTATAAGCGCTTCACTATAACGATAATTTTTCGCCACACAGGATGCATTATGAAAAAGATGATGATGGCCAGCCTCGCCGCTGCAGGTGTGCTTGTTGCAATTACCGGCCAGGCTCAGGCGGGTGCGACTCTGGATGCCGTTAAGCAGAAAGGTTTCGTGCAATGTGGGATCAGCGACGGTCTGCCGGGTTTCTCCTACGCAGACGCCAACGGTAAATTCTCCGGTATCGATGTCGACGTATGCCGTGGCGTTGCTGCCGCTGTATTAGGCGATGACACCAAAGTGAAATATACCCCGCTGACGGCGAAAGAGCGTTTTACCGCCCTGCAGTCTGGCGAAGTGGATATGCTGTCACGTAATACCACCTGGACCTCGTCACGTGATACCGGTATGGGCATGTCCTTTACCGGCGTGACCTATTACGACGGCATTGGTTTCCTGTCCCACAATAAAGCGGGCCTGAAGAGTGCAAAAGAGCTGGATGGCGCAACGGTATGCATTCAGGCGGGAACCGACACCGAACTGAACGTCGCGGATTATTTCAAAGCCAACAACATGAAATATACGCCGGTCACCTTTGACCGCTCTGACGAATCCGCCAAAGCGCTGGAATCGGGCCGCTGCGATACCCTGGCATCGGATCAGTCCCAGCTGTACGCGCTGCGGATCAAGCTGAGTAATCCGGCGGAATGGATTGTTCTGCCAGAAGTGATCTCTAAAGAGCCGCTGGGCCCGGTGGTACGCCGCGGAGATGATGAATGGAACTCAATTGTGCGCTGGACGCTGTTCGCCATGCTCAACGCAGAAGAGATGGGTGTCAACTCGAAGAACGTCGATGAGAAAGCCGCCAATCCATCCACGCCGGATATGGCCCACCTGCTGGGTAAAGAGGGTGATTACGGCAAGGATCTGAAGCTCGATAACAAATGGGCATACAACATCATTAAAAAGGTGGGTAACTACGCTGAGATCTTCGAGCGTAACGTTGGCTCTGAAAGCGCGCTGAAGATCAGCCGTGGTCAGAATAACCTCTGGAACAATGGCGGCATCCAGTACGCACCGCCAGTACGCTAAGCAGCTTGCTGTAACGGGCACTGCCGGTGCGGTGCCCAGTCCAGAGTCATGGTTACCCGAGGTTTTTTATGTCCCATCGCCGCTTAGCCCTGAAAGGAGCCCTCTCCTTTTCCAACCCTGCGGTTCGCGCCTGGCTGTTTCAGATCCTCGCTGTTCTCGCTGTTCTGGCCGTCGCGATCTACTTGTTCCATAACACCATTATCAATCTGAGCACACGCGGCATTACTTCGGGCTTTGCCTTTCTTGACCGCAGTGCGGGATTTGGCATTGTTCAGCATCTCATTGATTACGATGAAGGAGATACCTACGGTCGCGTCTTCTTGGTCGGCCTGATGAATACTCTGCTGGTCTCCGGATTATGCATTGTCTTTGCTTCTCTGCTGGGCTTTTTCCTCGGACTCGCGCGTCTGTCTGATAACTGGCTGCTGCGTAAGCTCTCGACCTTTTATATCGAGACCTTTCGTAATATTCCGCCCCTGCTGCAGATCTTCTTCTGGTATTTCGCCGTACTGCGCAATCTGCCCGGCCCTCGTCAGGCGGTGGATGCGTTCGATCTGGCCTTCTTAAGCAACCGCGGTTTATATATACCAGCACCGCAGATTGCCGAAGGAATGCTGGCAC
Organism: Leclercia sp.; assembly: GCF_036780805.1. Classification (NCBI taxonomy): domain Bacteria; kingdom Pseudomonadati; phylum Pseudomonadota; class Gammaproteobacteria; order Enterobacterales; family Enterobacteriaceae; genus Leclercia; species Leclercia sp. The sequence goes on from NZ_DAIQCE010000006.1 coordinate 198,302, forward strand.
TGCTGGCGGCGCTGGTATGTGTGGCGGCGATCTCGGTCGGGCTGTTCCGCTATAACCGCATGTATCAGATCAAAACCGGGCAACTGCGGCGCACCTGGCCTGTCACGCTGGCCTTGCTGGTGGTCCTGCCCTGGCTGGCACATGTCATCTTCGGTCCGGCGCTACACTGGGATGTGCCGCATTTACAGGGATTTAACTTCCGCGGCGGCATGGTGTTGATCCCGGAACTGGCAGCGCTGACGCTGGCACTCTCGATCTATACCTCGGCCTTTATCGCAGAGATTATTCGCGCCGGGATCCAGGCCGTTCCGCACGGTCAGCATGAAGCCGCCCGCTCGCTCGGCCTGCCGAACCCGGTCACGCTGCGTCAGGTCATCATTCCCCAGGCCATGCGGGTTATCATTCCACCGCTGACCAGCCAGTACCTCAATATTGTGAAGAACTCGTCACTTGCGGCTGCCATTGGCTATCCCGATATGGTTTCCCTGTTTGCCGGCACCGTCCTCAACCAGACGGGCCAGGCTATCGAGACTATCGCCATCACGATGTCGGTCTACCTGATTATCAGCCTGACCATCTCCCTGTTAATGAATATCTATAACCGCCGCATCGCGCTGGTTGAACGCTAAGGAATCATGATGACAAAAGCCGTCTTGTCTCACCCTGCGCGTCCGGCCACTACTGGCAACGGACGCATTGTTAACTGGGCACGTAAAAACCTGTTCTCCAGCTGGAGCAACAGCTTACTCACCCTGTTCTGCTTCTGGCTGATGTGGGAGCTGATACCGCCGCTGCTCAACTGGGCGTTTTTGCAGGCTAACTGGGTCGGCACCACGCGCGCCGATTGTACGAAAGAGGGAGCCTGCTGGGTCTTTATTCATCAGCGATTTGGCCAGTTCATGTATGGGCTCTACCCGCATGACCAGCGCTGGCGCATCAACCTTGCGCTGCTTGTCGGATTGCTTTCCATCATCCCCATGTTCTGGAAAGGGTTGCCGCAGCGGGGACGTTATATTGCTGCCTGGGCGGTGATCTATCCCCTTCTCGTCTGGTTGTTACTGTATGGCGGCGTGCTGGGACTGGAGCGCGTCGAAACGCGCCAGTGGGGCGGTCTGACGCTGACGCTGATTATCGCCTCTGTGGGGATCGCCGGTGCATTGCCGTTAGGCATTCTGCTGGCGTTGGGTCGCCGCTCAACCATGCCGGTTGTACGCGTGCTTTCGGTAATTTTTATCGAGTTCTGGCGCGGCGTTCCGCTGATCACCGTGCTGTTTATGTCTTCGGTGATGCTGCCGCTGTTTATGGCGGAGGGCACGACCATCGACAAACTGATCCGCGCCCTGGTGGGCGTCATTCTGTTTCAGTCTGCCTATGTGGCTGAGGTCGTGCGCGGTGGGTTGCAGGCGCTGCCAAAGGGCCAGTACGAAGCCGCCGAATCGCTGGCGCTGGGGTACTGGAAAACGCAGGGATTAGTGATCCTGCCGCAGGCGTTGAAGCTGGTGATCCCGGGTCTGGTCAATACCATTATCGCGCTGTTCAAAGACACCAGTCTGGTGATCATCATTGGATTATTCGATCTTTTCAGTAGCGTGCAGCAGGCTACCGTCGACCCGGCCTGGCTGGGGATGTCGACAGAAGGCTATGTTTTTGCCGCACTTATCTACTGGATTTTCTGTTTTAGCATGTCGCGCTACAGCCAGCATCTGGAAAAGCGCTTTAACACCGGGCGTACACCGCACTGAGGAACCTATGAGCCAGATAACTATGACCCCCGCTGACGCGATGATTACCCTGGATAATGTGAATAAGTGGTACGGGCAATTTCACGTTCTGAAAGACATTAACCTGAAGGTGAAGCAGGGGGAACGAATAGTCCTTTGCGGCCCTTCAGGTTCGGGTAAATCAACCACTATCCGCTGTATTAACCATCTGGAAGAGCATCAGCAGGGACGGATCGTTGTTGATGGTATCGAGCTGAACGATGACATCCGTAACGTGGAACGTGTTCGCCAGGAAGTCGGCATGGTCTTCCAGCATTTCAATTTATTCCCGCACCTGACCGTTCTGCAAAACTGTACTCTGGCACCCATCTGGGTACGAAAAATGCCAAAAAAGGAAGCGGAGGCGTTGGCCATGCACTATCTGGAACGCGTGCGCATTGCAGAGCATGCCCATAAATTTCCGGGGCAGATCTCGGGTGGGCAGCAGCAGCGCGTGGCGATTGCCCGCTCTCTGTGCATGAAACCTAAAATTATGCTGTTTGATGAACCTACTTCAGCCCTGGATCCGGAAATGGTGAAAGAGGTTCTGGATACCATGATAGGGCTGGCAGAATCGGGAATGACGATGCTGTGCGTAACGCATGAGATGGGTTTCGCCAGAACCGTAGCGGACCGGGTGATCTTTATGGATCGCGGGGAAATCGTTGAGCAGGCACCGCCGGAAGAGTTCTTCTCCCAACCGAAATCAGAACGTACGCGCGCGTTTTTATCGCAGGTTATTCACTAAAAACACCCTGCCCGGTGGCGCTTTGCGCCCCGGGTCCGGCATTTTTATGCCGTGCAAACACAAAAAGGCCATCCTTTCGGATGGCCTTTTTACTTGTTTGATGTCTGGCAGTTCCCTACTCTCGCATGGGGAGACCCCACACTACCATCGGCGCTACGG
>NZ_DAIQCE010000007.1:0-163458 GCF_036780805.1 Leclercia sp.
CTCGCGACCCCGACCTTGGCAAGGTCGTGCTCTACCAACTGAGCTATTCCCGCAAAATCTGTGCTGTCGTAACGATGAATTCTCTGTCGTTACGGGAGGCGCATTATACGAGAAATCCTTTCTGCTGCAACCCCCCTAAAAGCGTTTTTTTATAAATTTAGTTCAAGTGCTGCAATATTCGTCACATTGCGCAATTTTAAATCGTTTTAGCGGTTTAGACCCGGCAAGTGCTGCCCCGCCGGGCCTGCCGCTTATAATTTAATAAAATGTTCGCGGTAGTAAGCCAGTTCCGCCACTGACTCACGGATATCGTCCATCGCCTGGTGAGTGCCCTGCTTCTTGAAGCCATCCAGCATTTCCGGTTTCCAGCGACGGGCCAGCTCTTTCAGGGTGCTTACATCGAGATAACGGTAGTGGAAATAGGCTTCCAGCTCCGGCATATATTTAAACAGGAAGCGGCGATCCTGGCCGATGCTGTTGCCGCAGATAGGCGACTTGCCCTGCGGCACCCACTGCTTGAGGAACGCAATCGTGGCCAGTTCGGCTTCGCGATCGCCAAGCGTACTGGCTTTAACGCGATCCACCAGCCCGCTGCCGGTGTGGGTGCGCACGTTCCAGTCGTCCATCAATGCCAGCTGTTCGTCAGACTGATGCACGGCAATGGTCGGCCCTTCCGCCAGCACATTCAGGTTCGCGTCGGTCACCAGCGTGGCGATCTCAATAATGCGATCGCGCTCGGGATCCAGTCCGGTCATCTCCAGATCGATCCAAATCAGATTGTTTTCATCTGCACTCATGTTATTTTCCACCCTTCTCGCATAACCGGCCGTGGCAGGTTAACTAGTATTAATTAGTGTGTATCATAGAGGTTTTGCCCAATATGGGCGACCAGGAGCCAGCACGATTGAGTAAAAATAAACTCTCCAAAGGGCAGCAGCGCCGCGTGAAAGCCAATCACCAGCGCCGTCTTAAAACCACTTCGGAGAAGGTCGATTACGACGACAACCTGTTTGGCGAGCCCGCGGAAGGCGTAGTGATTAGCCGCTTCGGTATGCATGCCGACGTGGAATCAGGCGATGGCGACGTTCACCGCTGTAATATCCGCCGCACCATCCGCTCACTGGTAACCGGTGACCGCGTGGTATGGCGTCCGGGTAAAGCCGCAGCAGAAGGCGTGACGGTGAAAGGCATCGTGGAAGCCGTGCATGAGCGCACGTCGGTCCTGACGCGCCCTGACTTCTATGACGGCGTAAAACCCATTGCCGCCAATATCGATCAGATCGTGATTGTCTCTGCGATCCTGCCCGAACTGTCGCTGAACATTATCGACCGTTATCTCGTCGCCTGCGAAACCCTGCAGGTTGAACCGCTGATTGTCCTGAACAAGATTGACCTGCTCGACGGCGAAGGCATGGACTTCGTTAACGAGCAGATGGATATCTATCGCAAGATTGGCTATCGCGTGCTGATGGTCTCAAGCCGCACCCAGAATGGCCTGCAGCCGCTCGAAGAGGCATTGACCGATCGCATCACCATCTTTGCCGGTCAGTCCGGGGTGGGTAAATCCAGCCTGCTGAACAATCTGCTCGGTCTGCCGCAGGAGATCCTGACCAACGACGTCTCCGACAACTCCGGTCTGGGCCAGCACACCACCACCGCCTCGCGCCTGTATCACTTCCCGCACGGCGGCGATGTGATCGACTCCCCTGGGGTGCGTGAATTTGGCCTGTGGCATCTCGAGCCCGATCAAATCTTTAACGGCTTTGTCGAATTCCTCGACTATTTAGGCGCCTGTAAATACCGCGACTGTAAGCACGATAACGACCCTGGCTGCGCCATTCGTGCCGCGGTCGAAAACGGTGAAATTGCGGAAACCCGTTTCGCAAACTATCACCATATTCTCGACAGCATGGCGCAGGTAAAAACGCGTAAAAGCTTTTCTGAATCTGATGACTGACAACTAAGCTAAGCGTCGCTAAAATCGTCCCCCTTTTTCAGGTTCCGGCTGTCTGACAGCCGGATCAGGAACGACAAAAACAATGGCCTGGAGGCTACCTTGTTAAACTCATTTAAACTTTCGCTTCAATACATTCTGCCAAAACTGTGGCTCACTCGCCTGGCGGGCTGGGGCGCGAGCAAACGAGCGGGCTGGCTGACCAAGCTGGTGATCGATCTGTTCGTGAAATACTACAAGGTCGATATGCAGGAAGCGCAGAAGCCGGATACCGCCAGCTACCGCACCTTCAACGATTTCTTTGTGCGCCCGTTACGCGATGAAGTACGCCCGCTGAACACCGACCCGAACGTGCTGGTGATGCCTGCTGATGGCGTGATCAGCCAGCTCGGCGCAATCGAAAACGACAAAATCCTGCAAGCAAAAGGCCATAACTACAGCCTGGAAGCTCTGCTGGCTGGCAACTACCTGATGGCGGATCTGTTCCGCAATGGTTCCTTTGCCACCACCTACCTCTCGCCGCGCGACTATCACCGCGTACATATGCCGTGCAACGGCATTCTGCGGGAGATGATCTACGTTCCGGGCGATCTGTTCTCGGTAAATCACCTGACCGCGCAAAACGTACCGAACCTTTTCGCCCGTAACGAGCGCGTAATCTGCCTGTTCGACACCGAATTTGGCCCGATGGCGCAGATTCTGGTGGGTGCCACTATTGTCGGCAGCATTGAGACCGTCTGGGCCGGCACCATTACGCCGCCGCGCGAAGGCGTGATCAAACGCTGGACCTGGCCTGCGGGTGAAAGCGAAGGCTCCGTGGCGCTGCTGAAGGGCCAGGAGATGGGTCGCTTCAAGCTCGGCTCCACCGTGATCAACCTGTTTGCCCCGGGTAAAGTACAGCTGGTTGAACAGCTCGAAAGCCTGTCCGTAACCAAACTCGGCCAGCCGCTGGCGGTGTCGACGGAACCCTTCGTGACAACGGACGCAGAGCCTGCCCCGCTGTCCGATGAAGAGATCGCCGCCGAACTCGAAGCCAGCCCGCTGGTTGATGACAAAAAAGACGCAAGCTAAGCAAAGGTAAACTGACGTGCGCCTGATTATCACTTTGCTGATGGCCTGGTGCCTCAGTACGGGGGCGTACGCAGCGACGGCCCCCGACAGCAAACAAATCTCGCAGGAACTGGAGCAGGCGAAGGCGGCAAAGCCCGCCCAGCCGGAAACCGTTGAGGCGCTCGAGGCTGCGCTGAACGCGCTTGAGGAGCGTAAGGGCTCCCTTGAGCGTGCCACGCAGTATCAGCAGGTCATCGATAACTTCCCCAAACTGTCACAAACCCTGCGCGCGCAGCTGAGCGATCTGCGTGAAGAGCCGCGCCAGGTGCCTGCTGGCATGACCTCTGACACCCTGAATCAGGAGATCCTACAGGTCAGCAGCCAGTTACTGGAAAAAACCCGCCAGGCGCAGCAGGAGCAGGAACGCGCTCGCGATATCGCTGATTCCCTCAATCAGCTGCCTCAGCAGCAAACCGATGCCCGCCGTCAGCTCAATGAGGTTGAACGCCGGGCCGGAGCGCAAACCGGTAATACCTCCCTTAGCCAGGCCCAAAATCTGGGCATCCAGGCAGAATCAGCCAGATTAAAAGCCCTGGTGGATGAGCTTGAGCTGGCCCAGCTCTCGGCCAACAATCGTCAGGAGCTGGCGCGTATGCGCTCTGAGCTGGCGAAAAAACAGGGCGAACAGCTGGATGCTTATCTCCAGGCGCTGCGTAATCAGCTCAACAGCCAGCGCCAGCGCGAAGCCGAGCGGGCGCTGGAGAGCACCGAACTGCTGGCAGAGAACAGCGAGAACCTGCCCACCGGTATTGTCGAGCAGTTTAAGGTCAACCGTGAGCTTTCCGCTGCCCTCAACCAGCAGGCCCAGCGCATGGATCTGGTCGCCTCCCAGCAGCGCCAGGCCACTAATCAAACCCTGCAGGTACGTCAGGCGCTGAATACGCTTCGCGAGCAGTCGCAGTGGCTGGGTTCGTCGAACCTGCTTGGGGAGGCCCTGCGCGCCCAGGTTGCCCGCCTGCCCGAAATGCCAAAACCTCAGCAGCTCGATACCGAAATGGCGCAGCTGCGTGTGCAGCGTCTGCGCTTTGAAGATCTGCTAAATAAGCAGCCGCAGCTGCGCCAGATCCACCAGCCGGACGGCAAGCCGCTGACAGCCGAGCAAAACCGCATTCTCGAAGCCCAGTTAAGAACGCAACGCGAGCTGTTGAACTCCCTGCTCCAGGGGGGCGATACGCTGCTGCTCGAACTGACCAAACTGAAAGTCTCCAACAGCCAGCTGGAAGATGCGTTAAAAGAGGTCAATGAGGCGACTCACCGCTACCTGTTCTGGACCTCAGACGTGCGGCCGATCTCCTTCTCCTGGCCGATTGATATTGTTCAGGACCTGCGGCGTTTGATTTCGCTGGATACCTTCAGCCAGCTCGGCAAAGCCAGCGTGATGATGCTCACCAATAAGGAGACGATTTTCCCGCTGCTGGGGGCGCTGATTCTGGTCGGGTTCAGCATTTACTCCCGTCGGCACTTCACCCGCTTCCTCGACCGCTCCAGCGCGCGCGTCGGCAAGGTGACCCAGGACCATTTCTGGCTCACGCTGCGCACGGTCTTCTGGTCGATCCTGGTGGCCTCGCCGTTGCCGGTGCTGTGGATGACGCTGGGCTATGGCCTGCGCGAAGCCTGGCCTTATCCGCTGGCGGTAGCCATTGGCGCCGGGGTGACGGCCACCGTGCCGCTGCTGTGGGTGGTGATGATCTGCGCCACCTTTGCCCGTCCGAATGGCCTGTTTGTCGCCCACTTTGGCTGGCCGCGTAACCGCGTGGCGCGGGCGATGCGCTACTACCTGATGAGCATCGGACTTATCGTGCCGCTGATCATGGCGCTGATCATGTTTGATAACCTGAACGACCGGGAGTTTTCAGGCTCGCTCGGGCGCCTGTGCTTTATCCTGATTTGCGGTGCGCTGGCCGTGGTAACGCTGAGCCTGAAGAAAGCCGGGATCCCGCTCTATCTCGATAAAGAGGGCAGCGGCGATAACATGGTCAACCATATGCTGTGGAATTTGCTGCTCAGCGCCCCGTTGGCGGCGATTCTGGCGGCGGCCGTCGGCTATCTGGCCACCGCCCAGGCGCTGCTGGCGCGCCTTGAAACCTCGGTGGCCATCTGGTTCCTGCTGCTGGTGGTCTACCACGTAATTCGCCGCTGGATGCTGATTCAACGCCGTCGTCTGGCCTTCGACCGGGCAAAAAACCGCCGGGCCGAAATCCTCGCCCAGCGCGCACGCGGTGAAGAAGAGCCGGCCCATATGCTCAGCACCGAAGGGGTGGTTGACGTCGATGAAACGGAGCTGGATCTGGATGCCATCAGTACCCAGTCCCTGCGCCTGGTGCGTTCCATTCTGATGCTGATCGCCCTGCTGTCCGTTATTGTGCTGTGGTCAGAAATTCATTCGGCGTTTGGCTTCCTGGAGAACATCACCCTCTGGGATGTGACCTCGACGGTCCAGGGCGTAGAGAGCCTGGAACCGATCACGCTCGGGGCGGTACTCATCGCCATTCTGGTGTTCATCATCACCACTCAGCTGATCCGTAACTTCCCGGCGCTGCTGGAGCTGGCCCTGTTGCAGCATCTGGATTTAACCCCAGGTACCGGGTACGCCATCACCACCATCACCAAATACCTGCTGATGCTGTTTGGCGGCCTGGTGGGCTTCTCGATGATCGGTATTGAGTGGTCGAAACTGCAGTGGCTGGTAGCGGCACTCGGGGTCGGGCTCGGGTTTGGTTTGCAGGAGATCTTTGCCAACTTTATCTCTGGCCTGATTATCCTGTTTGAAAAGCCGATCCGTATTGGCGATACCGTCACGATCCGCGATCTGACCGGCAGCATTACGAAGATCAACACCCGTGCCACCACCATCAGCGACTGGGACCGTAAAGAGATCATCGTTCCCAATAAGGCGTTTATCACCGAGCAGTTTATTAACTGGTCGCTGTCGGATTCCGTGACGCGCGTGGTGCTAACCGTGCCGGCCCCGTCGGATGCCAATAGCGAAGAGGTAACGCAGATCCTCTATACGGCGGCCGAGCGCTGCTCGCTGGTGATCAGCACGCCAGAGCCGGAAGTGTTCCTGGTGGATTTACAGCAGGGGATCCAGATTTTCGAACTGCGTATTTACGCGGCCGAGATGGGCCATCGCATGCCGCTGCGCCATGAGATCCACCAGCTGATTCTGGCGGGCTTCCGTGAACACGGTATTGATCTGCCGTTCCCACCGTTCCAGATGCGTCTGGAAAGTCTGGACGGGCGTAAGACGGGAAGAACCTTGACGTCGGCGGCGAAGAAGCGCCCGGCGGGGAGTTTGTAAGCCTGCATGCCCGGCGGCGCTTCGCTTGCACGAGCTTACGGCGTTAAGTAGGCCGGGTAAGCGCAGCGCCACCCGGCAAACTTTTAAGCGCGATCTACGGTAAACGCAATCACATCACCCAGCTGTTCAGCGCCCAGCGCCAGCATCACCAGACGATCGACACCCAGCGCCACGCCGGAGCAGTCCGGCAAACCGGCTTTTAACGCGCCCAGCAGATTGTGGTCAATAGGCTGCTGCGGCAGGCCGCGCGCGGCCCGCTTGCGGTTATCCTGATCGAAACGCTGCTGCTGTTCCCGGGCGTCGGTCAGTTCGTGGAAACCATTCGCCAGCTCAATACCTTTAAAGTAGACCTCGAAACGCTCTGCCACGCGGTGATCTTCAGTGCTGATCTGCGCCAGTGACGCCTGGCTTGCCGGGAAGTGATAGACAAAGGTCGGGCGATCTTTGCCAATCTGCGGCTCCACGCCAAAGGTAAAGAGCAGCTGCAGCAGCGTGTCGCGGTCTTCTTCGGTATCGGCAACGTTACTGAGATCCAGTTTTGCCGCCGCTTCACGCAGCTGGGTTTTGTCCGCTGAGAGCGGATCAATCTCCAGATGGCGCTGGAAAACCTGCTGGTAAGAGAGAGTTTCAGCTTCCGGGCACTCCAGCACCTGCTGTAGCAGATCGTCCACCTCATTCATCAGGCGATACATATCATAGTGCGGGCGGTACCACTCCAGCATGGTGAATTCCGGGTTGTGGTGACGCCCCATCTCTTCATTGCGGAAACTGCGGCACAGCTGATACACCGGCCCACATCCCGCTGCCAGCAGGCGCTTCATATGGTATTCCGGGCTGGTCATCAGGTAGAGATTCATCCCCTGGGAGTGGCCAGGACCAACAAAACGGGTTTCAAACGGCACCAGATGAATATCCGTGACCGTCGCCTGACTCATGCATGGCGTTTCCACCTCCAGCACACCGCGATCGGCAAAGAAGCGGCGAATCTCCGCCATAATTGCTGCGCGTTTTAACAGATTGGGGATGGATGCGCTCGGCTGCCAGGTGGCCGTTTCGCTCATGAGAATTTCTCCGATTTCAGACAAGGGGACGAAGTCTACTCGTAACCTATGGCGGAGACAAATTTTGCACAGTCAATTTTGTGGTTTTTATAACTCCCAATAATTTCGTGACGTGATTCATCAATTGCAATGATAAATCGAAGGAAAGAACCGCAAAAAAATCGAACACGTCAAATTTCCCTTTCTTTCCTACGGCTATACTGCGTTACCCATAAAGGAGCAGTGGAATCGCTTTCGCATTTTCCCTCCCGGGACGTGCACTACCTTAGGGTAGATGAGATGCGAAATATCAAAAATCTGGAGGAATGTCGTGCATACCTTTCAAGCCGATTTAGCCATTATTGGCGCTGGCGGAGCGGGATTACGCGCAGCGATTGCTGCAGCCCAGGCTAACCCAAACGCTAAAATTGCCCTGATTTCAAAAGTCTATCCGATGCGCAGCCACACGGTCGCCGCAGAGGGGGGATCCGCCGCCGTCGCGCAGGATCATGACAGCTTTGAATACCACTTTCACGACACCGTCGCCGGTGGCGACTGGCTTTGCGAACAGGATGTCGTTGATTATTTCGTGCATCATTGCCCGACGGAGATGACCCAGCTGGAGCAGTGGGGTTGTCCGTGGAGTCGCCGTGATGACGGCAGCGTCAACGTGCGTCGCTTCGGCGGCATGAAGATTGAGCGTACCTGGTTTGCCGCCGATAAGACCGGCTTCCATATGCTCCACACCCTGTTCCAGACCTCGCTACAGTTCCCCCAGATCCAGCGCTTCGACGAACATTTTGTCCTCGACATTCTGGTTGACGACGGCCAGGCTCGCGGCCTGGTAGCGATGAACATGATGGAAGGCTCGCTGGTCCAGATCCGCGCCAATGCCGTGGTGATGGCGACCGGCGGCGCCGGACGTGTTTACCGCTACAACACCAACGGCGGCATCGTGACAGGTGACGGGATGGGCATGGCGCTCAGCCACGGCGTACCGCTGCGCGATATGGAGTTCGTCCAGTATCACCCGACCGGTCTGCCGGGCTCCGGGATCCTGATGACTGAAGGCTGCCGCGGCGAAGGCGGTATTCTGGTTAATAAAGACGGCTATCGCTATCTGCAGGATTACGGCATGGGCCCGGAAACCCCGCTGGGTGAGCCGAAGAACAAATATATGGAGCTTGGTCCGCGCGATAAAGTTTCTCAGGCCTTCTGGCACGAGTGGCGCAAAGGCAACACCATCCCGACCCCACGCGGCGATGTGGTCTATCTCGACCTGCGCCACCTGGGCGAGAAGAAACTGCTGGAACGTCTGCCGTTCATCTGTGAACTGTCGAAAGCCTATGTCGGCGTCGACCCGGTTAAAGATCCGATCCCGGTACGTCCTACCGCGCACTACACCATGGGCGGTATCGAAACCGACCAGCAGTGCGAAACCCGTATCAAAGGCCTGTTTGCGGTGGGCGAATGCTCCTCCGTCGGCCTGCATGGCGCTAACCGCCTGGGCTCCAACTCGCTGGCCGAGCTGGTGGTGTTTGGTCGTCTGGCGGGTGAACAGGCCATGGCGCGTGCCGCGACTGCTGGCGCGGCTAACGGTGCCGCGCTCGATGCGCAGGTTGCCGATGTTGAGCAGCGTCTGAAAAACCTGGTGAATCAGGAAGGCAGCGAGAACTGGGCGAAAATCCGCGATGAGATGGGGCTTTCCATGGAAGAAGGCTGCGGGATTTACCGTACGCCGGAGCTGATGCAGAAAACCATCGACAAGCTGGCTGAGCTGCAGGAGCGCTTCAAGCGCGTGCGGGTGACGGACACCTCCAGCGTTTTCAACACCGATCTGCTCTACACCATTGAGCTGGGTCACGGGCTGAACGTTGCCGAATGTATGGCGCACTCCGCCATGGCGCGTAAAGAGTCGCGCGGTGCGCATCAGCGTCTGGACGAAGGCTGCACGGAGCGTGACGACGTCAACTTCCTCAAGCATACCCTCGCTTATCGCGACGCTAACGGCACGACCCGTCTCGACTACAGCGATGTGAAGATCACCACGCTGGCACCGGCGAAACGCGTTTACGGTGCAGAAGCGGAAGCAGCCGAGAAGAAGGAGACCGCGAATGGCTGAGATGCAAACCCTGAAAGTTGAAGTGGTGCGCTACAACCCGGAAGTGGACAGCGCGCCGCACAGCACTTTCTATGAAGTTCCCTACGATGAGCAGACCTCCCTGCTGGACGCGCTGGGCTACATCAAAGACAACCTGGCACCGGACCTGAGCTACCGCTGGTCCTGTCGGATGGCGATTTGCGGCTCCTGCGGCATGATGGTCAATAAAGTGCCAAAGCTGGCCTGCAAGACGTTCCTGCGTGAGTACCCAAAAGGGATGAAGGTCGAAGCGCTGGCTAACTTCCCCATTGAGCGCGATCTGGTGGTCGACATGACCCACTTCATCGAAAGCCTGGAAGCCATTAAGCCGTACATCATTGGCAACCCGCGCACGCCGGATCAGGGGCCGAACAAGCAAACCCCGGCGCAGATGGCCAAGTATCATCAGTTCTCCGGCTGCATTAACTGTGGCCTGTGCTACGCCGCCTGTCCGCAGTTTGGTCTGAATCCGGAGTTTATTGGCCCTGCCGCCATTACCCTGGCGCATCGCTATAACGAAGACAGCCGTGACCACGGTAAGAAAGAACGTATGGCGCAGCTGAACGGCCAGAACGGCGTCTGGACCTGTACCTTTGTCGGCTACTGCTCGGAAGTCTGTCCGAAGCACGTCGACCCGGCCGCCGCGATCCAACAGGGCAAAGTAGAAAGCTCGAAAGACTTTCTTATCGCCACCCTGAAACCACGCTAAGGAGTGCATGATGATGACTAAACGCAAAGCCTATGTACGGCCGATGCCGTCCACCTGGTGGAAAAATCTGCCGTTTTATCGCTTCTATATGCTGCGTGAAGGCACGGCAGTGCCGGCGGTGTGGTTCAGCATCGAACTGATGTACGGCCTGTTTGCCCTGAAGCACGGTCCGGAGACCTGGGCCGGTTTTGTCGGGTTCCTGCAGAACCCGATTGTGGTGATCCTGAATATCATCGTGCTGGCGGCAGCGCTGTTGCATACCAAAACCTGGTTTGAACTGGCGCCGAAAGCGGCAAATATTATCGTTAAAAACGAGAAACTGGGGCCAGAGCCAATCATCAAAGGGCTCTGGGCGGTGACTGCGGTGGTGACCGTGGTAATTCTTGGCGTAGCCCTGTTCTGGTAAGGAGACCACTGTGATTAATCCAAATCCAAAACGTTCTGACGAACCCGTCTTCTGGGGGCTCTTTGGGGCAGGCGGCATGTGGTGCGCTATTATCGCACCGGTCATTATTCTGCTGGTGGGCATTATGCTGCCGCTGGGGCTCTACCCTGGCGACGCGCTGAGCTATGAACGGGTACTGGCCTTTGCCCACAGCTTAATTGGTCGGGTATTCATCTTTCTGATGATTGTTCTGCCGCTGTGGTGTGGCCTGCACCGTATTCATCATGCCATGCACGATCTGAAGATCCACGTCCCTAACGGGAAATGGGTGTTCTATGGACTGGCGGCCATTCTGAGCGTGGTCACGCTGGTTGCCGTCGTCTTTATGTGATCTCTCCCCCGCTCTCCTGCCTGCCGGTGGGAGAGCAAAATTCCTGTCAGGTTCTACACTTAACAAAAATCCTGTAAGGAAACGCCTATGCGCATCCTGCCCGTCTTCGCCGCCGTTGCCGCTGCATTTCTGGTTGTTGCCTGTAGTGCTCCTACCCCGCCCCCGGGCGTGACCGTCGTTCGGCCCTTCAACGCCCAGCACTTTATGGGCACCTGGTATGAAATTGCCCGTTTTGACCATCGCTTTGAACGCGCCCTGCAAAAGGTGACGGCTCACTACAGCCTGATGAGCGACGGCGGTATTCAGGTTATCAACCGGGGCTACAACCCTGAACGCGACATGTGGCAAAAAGTGACAGGGAAAGCGTACTTTACCGGCGCGTCTGACACCGCCGCGCTGAAAGTTTCTTTTATCGGTCCTTTTTATGGCGGCTATAACGTGATTGCGCTGGATAAGGATTACCAGCATGCGCTGGTGTGCGGGCCCGACAGGGACTACCTGTGGATCCTCTCCCGCACACCGACGATTTCAAATGAGATGAAACAGAGGCTACTGGATTCTGCCACCCGGCAGGGATTTGATATCAGCCAGTTGGTCTGGGTTGAACAGCCCCATTAATGGGTGCTGAGCTTCAGCCCGATAATTCCGGCAACAATCAATGCGAGGCTGGCAATACGCGCCAGGCTCGCCGATTCACCCAGCAGTAAAATCCCGGTAATGGCTGCCCCTACCGCACCAATCCCCGTCCACACCGCATACGCGGTTCCCACGGGGAGCGAGCGCATGGCCCATGAGAGCAGCACAATACTCACGATCATTGCAGAAACGGTAATAATGCTCGGCGTGAGGCGCGTAAACCCGTGAGTATATTTCAGGCCAATGGCCCAAACCACTTCGAGTAAACCGGCAATAACAAGAATAATCCACGGCATACAGGCTCCTTAACTTAAACAACAGTCTGGGGCCGTCCCCGATGAGAGATGTGCTTATGGGTCGTCCCATAAGACAGATGAACTGCTTATTGTGAAGAGCGTGAATTCATTTTTCAACTTGTTTGTTTCAGGCTCCACTTAAGCGATTGAAAGCAAGAAATAGACGTAATTAGCAGCGAAATTCCATCATTTATCACTCATCCGACTTCTTTATTATTGGAGCCCTTCCTGAAGGCAGGAAGCGACTACACTTTGCCGATTGCGAAAAACTAATGTTCAAAATTCTTTTGATTGACCGGTGTCATTACACCCGCATGGGCCTGGAAATGTGGATCAATCATTCAGGGCTGTTCCCCACCCCGGTGTTAGTGACGGGTCTTAATAATCTCTTTCTGGCCAGGGAGCATATCCTGCAATGGAAACCGACGCTGGTGATTGCAGACTTGCAGGGCTTTACGTCAGACATACAAAATATCCAGCAGCTCTCTTCTGTGATGAGCGCCAGTGAAACCGTGCCTTTTGTACTGCTTCATTCTGAAGAACAACCTGAAGTGTCGGCATTTATGAATACCTTTCCCCTGTGGGCATCGTTAGCCAAAACGACCCCGCTTGAGTTACTGGCGCAGACAATTAATGCCGCGTTAGTCTCAAAGGAAATCAGTGAACCGGCACCTGCCGCTACGCCATTACTGACGCGTCAGGAAGAGAAAGTGTTAACGCTATGGATGGAGGGTGCCAGCAACCAGAAGATTGCCAGCAAACTGAGCATTCATGGAAAAACGGTCTATACCTACAAGCGCAATATTCGGATGAAATTGCACATGGATACACGGTACTCGCCGTTTTTGTCGCTGCCCGGAGCGGTAAACTGAGGGTACGGCGACATATTCAGTCCCGTACCGCCCAAGATTACTGCTGTGCTTTAGTTGCCGCACCAGAAATCGCGCTACCGCCAGTGGAGATATCTTCACCGACGCCGCGAGTGGTATTACAGGCAGTTAGCGCTGATGAAAGCACCAAAACAGAAAAGATCGCTACAAATGTTTTCTTAAGCATAATGTCTTCCTTTTTTAGCCAAAGTTATTGTGTACAGCTACATAAGCATAGCCAGGATCCTGGCGAGTGACGGAAAAGGAAGAATTTTTAGGAAAAGTAGAAAGTATCAGGAGGCGGCGTGTGAAATAGCATGGCCCAGGCTTCTGATGTCTTCCCCGACGCCACGGGCCGTGTTACATCCGGCAAGCAGTGAGCTGGCAAGAACCATTAGCAGTAAAATTTTGATTGTGCGCGGCATCGTCCATGATCCTCATGAGGTCAAAAGGCGCAGCACGACACTGCGCCTTTCATCCCGAAGTGAATTACTTCACGCGAGAAACGTATTCACCAGAGCGGGTGTCCACTTTGATGACTTCGCCAGTCTGAACGAACAGCGGAACTTTAACCACTGCACCGGTAGACAGCTTGGCTGGCTTGCCGCCAGTACCTGCGGTGTCGCCTTTCAGACCTGGATCGGTTTCAACGATTTCCAGCTCAACGAAGTTTGGCGGGGTCACAGCGATAGGCTGGCCGTTCCACAGAGTAACGATGCACTCCGCCTGGTCCAGCAGCCATTTAGCGCTGTCCCCAACCGCTTTCTCGTCAGCTGACAGCTGCTCGAAAGTGGAGTTATTCATGAAGTGATAGAATTCACCGTCGTTATAGAGGTAGGTCAGGTTCATATCAACAACGTCTGCGCCTTCGGCGGAGTCGGTGGATTTGAAGGTTTTCTCTACACGGGTACCGGTCAGCAGGCGGCGCAGCTTAACGCGTGCGAATGCCTGACCTTTACCTGGTTTAACGAATTCGCTGGCTTCAACCGCGTACGGTTCGCCGTCCATCATGATTTTAAGACCGGCACGAAAATCGTTGCTATAGTAAGTCGCCATAAGGCCCTCTGAAATTGTTAACTGGTAGCTAAGCCACAAAATGGCGCATATTGTAACCCTAAACACCCCATCCAGAGAAGATTGGTTATTACAACTTGCCGATGTAATAACCGACCCGGATGAACTGCTGCGTCTTTTAAATGTAGACGCTGATGAAAAACTCCTTGCCGGACGTGAAGCGAAACGCCTGTTTGCGCTACGTGTGCCGCGCGCCTTTGTGGCGCGAATGGAGAAAGGCAACCCTGACGATCCGTTATTAAAACAGGTGCTTACGGTGCAGGACGAGTTCGTCTCCGCCCCTGGCTTCAGCACCGATCCCCTGGAAGAACAGAAGAGCGTGGTACCCGGGTTACTGCATAAGTATCGCAATCGCGCATTATTGCTTGTGAAAGGCGGATGCGCGGTAAATTGTCGTTACTGCTTCCGTCGTCACTTTCCCTATGCCGACAACCAGGGAAACAAGCGTAACTGGCAGGCCGCCCTCAACTATATTGCCGCCCATTCAGAGCTCGATGAGATCATCTTTTCGGGTGGCGATCCGCTCATGGCGAAAGATCATGAGCTGGACTGG
The DNA here is from genome assembly GCF_036780805.1 of Leclercia sp. NCBI lineage: Bacteria > Pseudomonadati > Pseudomonadota > Gammaproteobacteria > Enterobacterales > Enterobacteriaceae > Leclercia > Leclercia sp. Next base: position 14,459 of record NZ_DAIQCE010000007.1, read on the forward strand.
TTGATCACGCAGCTTGAAGCGATCCCACATATTAAACGGCTGCGCATTCACAGCCGATTACCGATCGTTATTCCGGCACGCATTACCGATGAGCTGACCCGTCGACTGGCGCGTTCCTCGCTGCAAATCTTATTGGTCAATCATATTAACCACGCCAATGAAATTGATGACACATTCCGGGCTGCAATGTCGCGGCTGCGTCAGGCTGGCGTGACATTGCTCAACCAGAGCGTTCTGCTGCGCGGTGTGAACAATAGCGCCGCAATCTTAGCCGATCTGAGCAATGCTCTGTTTGATGCCGGAGTAATGCCTTACTACATCCATGTGCTGGATAAAGTACAGGGTGCTGCACACTTTATGGTCGGTGATAATGAAGCCCGTGCCATCATGCGCGAATTGCTGACGCTGGTTTCCGGGTACATGGTACCGAAGCTGGCGCGTGAGATTGGTGGGGAACCGAGCAAAACGCCGCTGGATTTAGGGCTGAAACAATATTAAAAACACCTGTCTGGTCCAGTAAACCAGGCAGGCTATAAACGGGATATTTGAGCAATATTTCTATACTAAAAGAACATACACTATCTATTCAAATAGCTAGAAATCAATGACATAAGCTCCAAAAAAATAAAAACAATGAGGAGCCAGATAAGCCATTTCGGTATTGCCGATTTATTGCCAACTTGCTGGAGAGACGCATTTGTTGTACTGATATTTTCTTTTGTACCGGTAACTTCAGGCAAGGGAGACTGTTGCTTCGCATTCGCCATAACCGGTGCAGGTCCTGTCACCTGAACGCTCTTTTCATCTTCAATTGGTTGAATTCGAGTATCCATTGCCAGCGTAAAACCTTTTCGGCGAACCGTAACGATTATCTCTTCCGTTAGTCCGACTTTTTTTAAAGATTTCCTTAACAGTGAAATATTCTGGTAAAACGTATTCTGTGATACTACGATACCTCGCACCTGCCAAACCTGCTCCATAAAGCAATCTCTGGAAGCAACTTCGCCTTTTTTTTCAATTAAAAGCTGCAAACAACGTGCGGTTGGCGCATTTAGCACGATGACTTCACCCGCATCATCAAGCGACTTTAACTCGCAAGAATTCGCATCGAAAATAATTTCTTCGTTAATTATAAATAAACTGAATGCCATTGTTCGTAATTTTCCTTATACGTTCAAAGGTTAATAAATTGCAACTCATCCTGAGTAACATGAAGCTCGCTATTTCATATAAATAATCACCAGATTTTATTCATAGGAGACCTACTCCATAGCGATAAATCCTATCACAGGAAAACCGATCTTAGAAAGCACATTTATGACACTCAAAACCTATACAAAATCAAAAAGACGGCACAATTTAAACTTAATTTAAATTAAACAACCTCTAAACTAATCGCCAAAAATCACTCCAAAAACGATGAAATCAAAATTCATCTTCGCTTTTACTATACCAGGCCAACCATTTACTTAGCCGTCTACTTAGCTCCTCCTGGACAAAAATTTCACTGCAAAAAAACCTCGTGAGATTTAATAATTCATTTATAAAAATCGATTTTCTGCATCTTTTTATCCAGATCGAAACGTAAAATAGCGAGATAGTCGAAGGTAACATTTAAATTTCATATGATAACAGCACAAGTATTACTTCCACCAATCATATTCCGCGATCTTGCTAAATCAAAAAATCACAAACATAAAAAATATAATAAATAATGCGGCTACCCCCTACGATAGTTAATTCAAAAAAATTCACATGCGGCCAGTACAAAAAAATAATAGATTACGCGTCACCTCAGTACATCGGTTGTAACTATTGATGTGGGTAAGTACGTCAAGGAAGGAAATTGGCGCACGTCAATGGCAGCTTAAGCAATGTAAGAGGCATAAGGATAGACTCGCCCAATAACCATGACGGGTCTATTTCACCGCAGGAATGGTTATTCATTAATTATGGATTAAACAAATGAAAAAAAATATTATTGCTGTTATGGTTGCTACTGCTGCAGTTCTGAGCACGCAGGCTTTCGCTGTAGGGAATACGGCTCAGATTGTTATTCACGGTACCGTTACTGATACCGATAACTCCTGTAACATCACGCCATACGGCTCTATTACTGGCGGTACCGTTGTACTGGACGATATCAAAGTGTCTGCGTTAGAAGCACTGGCGATTAACACTCCTTCTATCGCTTCTGCAAAAGACATCACTTATAAAATCGCTGACTGTAAGAAAGCAGGTAAAGATTTCGATGGCAACCTGACTGTGAACGTATCTGGTGATTATATCTCCGGCACCCCAGATATTCTGAGCAACCAGGCAGCAAACCCAGCTAAAAACACAGGCCTGGCTCTGATCAACAGCGACTCTACTCGCGTAACCTTCGACGGTACTGGATCAAAAACTATTTCCTATACCAAAGACACGCCAACCCTGCTGACCTACAAAGCGGCCTACGTTAAAACTGCAGCTGGTGTAGCAGCTGGTGATGTTAAAGGTGTTGCAACTTTCACTATCACTTATTAATTTTTTGACGGAGCCTGCCGCTGGCAGACTCCGTTTTTTAATTCAGGGATTGAATTATGCGTAAGTCTATTTATCAACTCATCGCTCTGGTCACACTGGCAGTAAGTGGTATTGCTAATAGCGGTGTTGTTATTGAATCAATACGTTATATCTATAAAGAGGGATCGCGTGAAATCAGTGCTCAGATGGAAAATAAAGATGATAGCCCATTCCTGATGAAATCGTGGGTTGAACCTGCCGAGGGTGAGAGTAACACTTACTTTATGGTTACGCCTCCACTGTTCCGTCTGGAAGGTAAACAAATGAACACGGTCCGTATTTTCCCCAACGCTCTTATTTCAAAAGCGCCGACCGATCGTGACAGCGTTTATTTCTTTAATATCATGTCTATTCCTCCTACTAACGAAAGCCTCGAAGGTGAAAATAAACTGCAACTCGCGGTTCGCCATAGAATGCGTCTGATCTATCGACCGAAGGCGATTCAGGGCATTAACGTTAGCAATGAAGTCACTAAGCTTGAATGGCGCAGAGCCAACAATAAACTAACAATCAAAAATCCGACGCCTTTCTTCCTCTACTTCAGATCAGTGATGATCAACGGTAAAGAATTGAGCGAAATAGTTCCACATATTGCCCCCTTTGCAACCAGTGAATTCACTCTTCCTGCAGGTATTGATGGCCGTCAAGTCAAATGGGCGATTGCTAACGAGCACGGCGGAACAGGATCTACTCATACATCATCACTTTGATGATGACTGCTTTCAGACCAACCAGGTAAAAATATGTCTGCATCCATCAAAAAATGGGATAAATTATTTGCCATAATCTCTCCCAAAATGACCGTACTAGTGCCGGCTATCATTATTGGTCTCTGTAATAAAGCATTGGCCCGGGACTTTTTTGACCCTGCATTCATTAGTTCAGTTGGTCAAAGTAATAAAGCAACGGCACTTGATCTAACCATTTTCTCCACTAAAGATGCACAATCGCCTGGTGAGTATCGTGTTGAAATCCTGTTAAACAATGACTACCAGGAAATAGCAACTATTCTTTTCGTAGAAAAGAAAGATGATAATAATCCAGAAAAAGTAACATTAGTGCCTTGCTTAAGCCTGGATAGGCTTAAGCTTTACGGATTGCGTACTAATGCTTTCCCTGCTTTAAAGGAAGATGCTACTGGTTGCACTAATATCAGTATTATTCCTGATTTTAAAACTGAATTCAACTTTAATAAACAACAACTTTCCATTTCAATTCCTCAAGCTGCATTGAGTAATACTGCACAAGGTTTTATACCTGCAGAAGAGTTTGACGAAGGGATTAATGCGTTATTCACTAATTATCAATTCAACTCCAGCAAGGATTTTGAGACAGAAAACGAGAACTATGGTCTTAACCTTCAGTCTGGTCTAAACATAGGTGCCTGGCGTATACGTAATCTGGGAACCTGGAATAAGTCTAACAATGATAATGGAAAGTGGGATTCAGTATATCTTTATGCCCAGCGCAGTATCGCTCCGCTCAACAGTACACTTGTCGTTGGTGAAAGTTCATCATTATCGAATATCTTTGATAGCGTTCCTTTCACTGGGATGCAGCTCGCTACAGATGTCGATATGCTCCCGGACAGTCTACGTGGCTATGCTCCAGTTGTGCGTGGTATTGCCAAAACAAATGCACGTGTGGTGATTAAACAGAATGGCTATCAAATTTACCAGGCGTTTGTCGCACCCGGTGCTTTTGAGATCACCGATATCTATGCCACCGGGGGTAATGGTGACCTATACGTTACCGTTGAAGAATCAGACGGGACCAAACAAAACTATATTGTGCCCTACGCTTCATTACCGTTAATGCTACGTGAAGGACAGCTCGAATATGAAGTGACGAGCGGAAAATACCGTTCATATAACAACAATACAGATGAAACGCCGTTCACCCAGGCAACGATAAGCTATGGAGCATTCAGCAACACGACTTTCTATACCGGTTTGCAGGCCGCATCAAAGTATCAGGCGCTGGCTTTCGGTATTGGTCACAATCTGGGCATTCTGGGGGCACTTTCTGCTGACCTGACTCAGGCATGGTCCCGAATGCAAAACGAAGAGAAAACGTCTGGCCAGTCCTGGCGTCTGCGCTACGGTAAGAATATCCTGGAAACAGGCACCAATATTACGGTTGCAGGTTATCGTTACTCTACGAAGGGATTTAATACACTCAATGATGTACTTGAGAGCTATAACTCAGATGTGGGCACCTATTCACCGCGTTCACTGCGTAACAGAACAAATCTGACGGTCAACCAAAGTCTGGGTGATGGCCTGGGCAGTCTCTCCCTGTCGGGCCTCTTTGAAGATTATTGGGACAATAAGCGTCGTAATAAGTCTCTCAGCATCGGTTATAACGGTGGCTGGGGGCGAATCAACTATTATTTAGGTTATAATTATAGTCGGTACACTTGGAAAAACGGTCAATCAGACCGTACTAAAGAAGATGATCATCTTTTCTCTCTGAGTGTGTCCATTCCGCTCAGTGAATGGCTACCTAATGCTTATGCAACCTACCAGGTTAACAACAGCAACCCCGGCTCCACGGAACAGTATGTCTCCTTACATGGAGTTGCGCTTGAAAGAAATAATCTCGACTGGAACGTCCAGCAAGGTTATAGCAATCGCGACGGAAGTAGCGGCGGTATCTATGCTAATTACCGCGGATCGCAGGGCTCGATTAATGGTAATTATAGTTATAACAAATACAGTCAGCTGCTCAATTATGGAATGAGCGGCACTATTATAGCTCACGCGGATGGAATCACGCTCGGGCAAGAGATGTCTGATACAGCAGCCCTGATTAAAGCTCCCGGGCTGAGCGATGTACGTATTGAAAACGATCAAACAATCGAAACAGATTTCCGTGGCTATGCAATCTATCCCTATTTGAGTCCATATCGCCGTAATACGCTTACACTTGATAGCACTACGTTGGGTGAAGAGATGGAATTACCGGAAACGAGTAAGAAATCGGTTCCTACACGAGGAGCTATTACGCGTATTAGTTTCGATGGAAATATTGGCCGTCGGGCATTTATCCAATTGCTGACCGCTTCTGGCAACCCGGTTCCATTTGGTGCCACTGTTGTACAGACATCTAAACTGGATGCACCGGCGAGCATTGTCAGCGACGGAGGCTTGGTTTATCTGTCTGGGTTAAAAGAGACCGGGGAGCTTGCTGTTCAATGGGGTAAAAACGCCGATCAGCAGTGTAAGGCAACTTATAACTTGTCCGATACAAACAAAAAGATAAGACAAACGACAGCGACATGTCGTTAAGCTTATGACATGGCAAAGGAATCGCTATGAAAAAATATGCATTATTAATTTTTAGTCTGCTCTTGTTCAGTGCTCAGAGCATTGCTGACTGTAAATACTTAAACAGTACAGGTGGGGTTGGTTTGACGCTTAGCCCGCGCCTGTTATCCGATAACAGTTTACCCGTAGGTAGTATACTTTTTGCTAAAACTATCGGTATCTCGAGTATGCGAACCTTTTACGATTGTGATACCACCTCCGCCGATCCCGATCTTTATCGCGTTGATGTCGGATCAAAAGCGCAGGTGTCAGGCGTTACGGGAATAAATGGCGAAGCTGTGTATGAAACGGGTATCGACGGGATAGGTTTTCAGGTATCAGATGGGATATCGGGTGTGCCTGGCCGTCCCGTAGTTGCTCAAATCGGAGCCTTTCCCTTAACGGTAAAAGCGACTTCTGGTGTAAAACAATGGACAGTCTGGTTAATCAAAACCAAACCCATCATCGATACTTCAACGTCGACGGCACCCGCTATTGTCATTCAGTATGCTGCTGGCCGTTCAGGACAGGTTAAGAGCTTAACCTCGAATACTATTTTGCTCAGGGTTACCTTAAATATGGGAACCGTACAATACCGTGCAACCTCATGCAACTTAACACCGCGCGGAGGGAATACGGTCACGCTTGATCCCATTACAGTGACGGACTTAAAAAAGGTTTCTTCACCTAACGCCACCGGTAAAAGTAAGGACGTGGTGTTAGATATGACCTGCCCTAATGATGCGGTCGGGTTAAGCTATAACTATTGGTTTAATCCCATTTCAGGCTCCGAATCGGCCTCAGGGGTGTTAGCTAACTCAACGAGTGTTGCGGCGGGCGGGGCTAAAAATGTCGGCCTAATCGTTAAGCAAGGCGTAACAGCGGTAAACTTTTATGATTACGATGACTATCAGGTGAGTAAAACCAAAGCAACTCAGGAAATTAAATTCAGTATTGATTACTACCGTCTTTCAACGGATATCGCGCAGGGCAACGTCACCGCATTAATGGAAGTTGTATTACAGGAAAAGTAATACTTAAATTACAAATAAGGCATACTAACCTGTGCCTTATTTTATTAGCACTACAGATTAAATCATCAATTAATCAACCTTGTTCTGTTGACTTGCACATTATACTAATGCAACAATTTAAAAGTCAGTTCTTTTAAGAACTGAATTTATTCGTTTGGATATATAATAGTTAAAGGATAAATTCACACTATGAAAATATTATCTTCGCAGGAAATGGGAAGTGTTGAGGGTGGCGCATCTTTGTTTGCTCTTAATACGGTCTCCGCAAAAACTGATACAGTAGTTGATCCATTTATGGATAACATGAAGAAAATGTTTGGCGCAACAGCAGGTCGAGACCTGGCAAAAGCAGCTAAAAAATTTGGTTTGGTTGGTATTGTTAATGCCATTTTTGGCTGGTAACTCCGCTACAGCCTAATAACCCTTCTGAACTCAAAATAAACTTTAGACAATTCATATTACCGGGAATATTACGCGGTGTGTAATACCTTATTGAAAACTGAGTGAAAACTTCACACCACAATAATACTTTTGAATATGACTGAGTGAATTTAATTCATCACGCTATTTAAATTCATTAGAAAAGAGATTTAAACATGAAAGAACTTACTGTGTTTGAAATGGAAGAAGTCTCCGCCGGAACGTTCGATGAACTGGCGTCCCGTGTTGCCGCAGCGGCGTTGGGTGCTGTCACTATGGGCGTCTGGGGCACCCTTATTGGCGGTACCCAGTCCGGAGCTAACGGCGGTCTGCTGGGCTTTGGCTTGATTGGTAACCTCGTCGGTATGTTCTGGGGCCTTGCCATGGGCGCTCTTACCGGTGCTGTATCAAGTTTCGCGATGGGCTGGGATAAAACCCTGGCTCTTACCGAAAAAAGCTTCAACAACGCAATAGATGGCCAATTTGTGCCTTGGGCGCAATAATTTTTGTATATTTTTTAAAGAATTAAACTAATAAAGGATTATTAACATGAAAGAACTCAATATTTTTGAAATGGAACAGATTGCCGCTGGCACAGAAGATAACCTCTTTACCCGCCTCGCAGCTGCTGCACTGAACGGTGTGGTCACCGGCGTATGGGGCACCCTGATCGGGGGGACTCAGTCTGGCGCTAATGGCGGTCTGCTGGGCTTTGGCCTGGGTGGCAATGTTGTCGGTATGTTCTGGGGCCTGGCCATGGGCGCCATTACCGGTGCAGCGTCTGGTTTTGCCATGGGCTGGGACAAATCTCTGGCTGTTGTTGAAAAAGCGTTTAATAACCTGTTCGACGGTCAGTTCGTACCTTGGGCACAATGATTCATCATTTTTAATTCATTTATAAAAGGAATATTAAAATGAAAGAACTTAATATCTTTGAAATGGAACAGATTGCCGCTGGCACCGAAGATAATCTCTTTACGCGCCTCGCAGCAGCTGTATTGACTGGTGTTGTCCACGGTGTATGGGGCACCCTGATCGGGGGTACTCAATCCGGCGCTAACGGCGGTCTGCTGGGCTTTGGCCTGGGTGGTAATGTTGTCGGTATGTTCTGGGGCCTGGCCATGGGCGCAATTACCGGCGCAGCGTCTGGTTTTGCCATGGGCTGGGACAGCTCTCTGGCTATAGTTGAAAAATCATTTAATAACCTGTTCGACGGCCAGTTCGTACCGTGGGCGCAATAATCCTATAGTCTCAATGAAGAAAAGACCCTTCGGGGTCTTTTCTTAAAAATCACAGGTGAAATGAAAAATAATAAAGCAAAATGATTTTAGGTTCATTTTCACCCTTTTTCTTACTGTCTGCATTTTGAATAAACATTAATTTTAGTATGTTTTAACAATACCGGACATCTTTGTTTTTTGTTCGCAAGTCATTATCAACCATTCTATAGGTTAAATAAAACCCAATGAAAAGAAGTATATATCGCAAGGAAGCGATTGAATATAAAAAATACTATTGGAAAGGGAAGGTTTTATTGCTTGCAGGATTGCCTGCGTGGTTAATATCCTTACTCTCATTCGCTTTTCTTATTGCACTAACACTTACCCTGCTCTTTTGCAGTTATACTCAGCGCATCGATGTTCGGGGCGAAGTTATCACTTTGCCTCACTCGGTGAACGTATTTTCTTCTCAACAAGGTTATATCGTAAAGCAATATATTAAACCGGGAGATATTGTCGAAAAAGGCACACCTCTTTACGAGATAGACGTTTCACGCGATACCAAAACAGGTAATGTGTCCGATTTCATGAGCAAAGCTATTGCAGATAAAATTACTAATGCTGAAGAGATCATAAAAAAAATTACCGATAACAAGCAAGAAACTATAAATGCGTTAAATGAACAGGTTCGTCAATTCAGTAGTGCTTTGGTGGAAACAGAAACTATGTTAAAAAACACCAAAACAGGCTTAAAAGAGATGAAAAATAATTTAAAGAGCTATGATAATTATCTGCGTCAGGGATTGATTACGAAAGATCAATACAATTATCAGCACTCCTTATACTTTCAACAACAAAGCGCTTATCAGTCTCTTACCAGCCAGCGAATGCAGCAGGAATCGCAATTGACCCAACTGAAAAGCGATATTGTTACGAAAGCCGCTGATTTCGATAATCAAATAACAAGCCAACGTAACAATATTAATGATTTTAAAAACCAGATGGTAGAATCCAATGCCAGCGGTAATATGGTCATTAAAGCAACGACCAGTGGTAAAATAGAGTCTATTTCAGTCACCGTCGGGCAAATGGTTGACAAAGGGAGCAGTCTGGTACAAATCAAACCCACCGGCAATGTGAAATATTATTTAGTTCTATGGCTACCCAACAATAGCATCCCTTATGTTAAGGCCGGGGATACCGTCAATATCCGCTATGATGCGTTTCCATCGGATAAATTCGGGCAATTTCCAGGGAAGATCGCCACTATTTCGTCGGTGCCAGCATCTCGCCAGGAGATGGCGGAGTACACCAACGTGAATAATGTTAATGCGATGAATCAGCAAGAACTGGCCCTTTATAAAACATTGGTTGAGATAAATGACAAATCATTTAAATATAATGATAAAGAGCTGAACCTTTCAAATGGATTAAAAGCGCAGGCAATTGTTTTTCTTGAGGAACGGCCACTCTACATGTGGATGTTTACACCTTTCTATAAAATTTCACAGAGCGTAAGTGGGCCTATCCAATGACAAACGAATTGTTTAAATCAATTGTATCTAAATTGAATTTTTCGCTGCGCAAGAAAACACCTGTTATTTTGCAGTCAGAATCAGCAGAGTGCGGTATCGCATGTTTATCGATGGTCTGTGGTTATCATGGCCTGGAAATCGATCTTTTTAACTTTCGCCAGCGTTTTGGCAGTTCATCCCAAGGGGTCAGTCTTCTTGAACTGAGTAAAATTGCAGAACAGGCCGGGCTTAAAAACCGCTCTCTGTCTTTGGACATGGATGAAATAAAGCAGCTGAAGCTCCCTTGTATTTTACACTGGGGAATGAATCACTATGTCGTTCTGACACAGATTAAACGTTCAACGTTTGTTGTCCATGATCCAGCATTAGGGAAGCGGTTAATCGGCTTTCAGGAAATGTCCAATAATTTTACGGGCATTGCTATGGAGCTTTGGCCTGGCAGTAACTTCCAGCAGGAAAAAGTAAAAAGCCGCCTGCGTCTCATTGATTTGATGAAAAACATCAACGGACTCAAACCTGCCCTGGTCAAAATATTTGCGTTATCCATTGTGGTGGAAGCGATCAATCTGCTGATGCCAATCGGTACGCAGCTGGTGACGGACCACGTTATTATCGCCCACGATCATAGCCTGCTCTCCGTGATCTGTATCGGTTTAGTGGTCTTTACGCTATTCCGTACCTTTGTGAGTATGATTCGAGCCTGGACCTCGTTGACGCTGAATACGCTGACGGATATTCAGTGGAAAACGACCCTGTTTGATCACTTAACGAGCCTGCCGCTCCACTTTTTTGAAAAACGTCACCTGGGTGATATCCAGTCTCGTTTTTCGTCGCTGGATACTATTCGCGCAACATTCACAAACAGTATCGTCACCGGCATTATTGACGTCATCATGACCGTCGGCCTGTTGGTGATGATGTCACTGTACGGTGGCTGGCTGGTTTGGGTGGTGGTCGGATTTACGCTGTGCTATGCGTTAATGCGTTTTGCTACGTATCATTTTTATCGGCGTATAACAGAAGAACAGGTGATAAAAAGCGCGCGTTCAAGCTCCCACTTTATGGAATCTCTGTACGGTATCTCCACTATTAAGGCGCTGAATCTTAAAGATCGCCGCTCAAAGCACTGGCTCAACATTAATATTGAAGCTTGCAATGCGGGCATTAAACAAACCCGTTTTGATATGATGTTTGGTGGTTTTAACGCATTTATTAACAGCATTGATCAAGTCGCAATCTTGTGGATTGGTGCCGTTATGGTTATTGATAACAACATGACGCTCGGTATGTTCATGGCGTTTAATGCCTATCGTGGTCAATTTGCTCAGCGCGCATCAAGCCTGATCGACCTGACTATGCAACTGCGCATGCTCTCCCTCCACAACGAGCGTTTGTCAGAAATTGTGTTTAGCGAACCGGAAGCAGAGTTGCCTCAGCGCCGCGTATTTGAAGCCAATAAAGGTGTCGTGCTTGAAGTGAAGGATCTTACCTACCAGTACGATCCCTTCTCTAAGCCAATATTTAGCAATCTGGATCTTACGATTCAGCCCGGCGAATCTGTCGCGATTATTGGTCCTTCAGGCGTTGGCAAAACGACCCTGCTAAAAGTGATGTGCGGATTATTGCTCCCTACCAGTGGTAGCGTTCTGGCGGATGAACTCGATATTACCAAAATTGGCCTCAATAATTACCGCATGAGTACAGCCTGTGTATTACAGGAGGACAGATTATTCTCCGGGTCGATAGCAGATAACATTTGTAGCTTTGAAGACAATCCAGACCAGGATCGCATTATCGCCTGTGCACAATATTGCAATATCCATGATGAGATAATGCGCATGCCAATGGCCTATGAATCAACGGTGGGTGAATTAGGCCTGGGTATTTCTGGTGGGCAGAAACAGCGTATTCTCATCGCTCGCGCCCTTTATCGCCAGCCGAGTGTCCTGTTTATGGATGAAGCGACCAGCCATCTCGATTTGGCAAACGAATCATTTATCAATAAGTCCATTTCAAACCTGAAAATTACCCGTGTCATCGTTGCGCACAGGCCTTCAACTATCGCATCTGCTGACCGCGTTATTGACTTATCCCAGTACGGAAAAAACACTCAGACAATACAGGCTTAACTTATCTATAAAAGGATTGATATGACTAACTCTATACATGGATTGAACAGCGGTCTTCTCCTGAACGAGGAGGGCTTCGTAGCTCTTGCGCTTAAAGTGAAGACCAGCAATGGTCAAACCAGCCTTTTCTATTTACAGGGTGAAGCACTCAGAGACCTGATGATGGTCTTACAAAACAGATTACTGTTTGTACAGAACAACGTCGCAAATGGCCATCAAGAAGTAGCTGAGCATATTGAAACTGCGAACCAGGAATTGATAAAAAATCTGCCGGCGCTCGAGCTTAAGGATGTTGAACAGCCCGATGCAGGCTTCCTTGTGAATTCTCTGGCAGTTAGCTTTGCTGAGGATGGTTTTAAACTGGCAATATTTCTCAAAAATGAAAGTTTGCTCCATATTAAAGTTTCTGATGCACAGCTTCAGTTTATTATGGTTGCGATTGCCAGGGCACTGGATAACGTTAAAAACGTTGATCTCATAAACATACTTACCGCCGGTATTAATTACGCACCGGTCTATGATGCTTTATTTAAGCAAGACGGCTCTATCGATTATAGTTTAATTGAAGCCGATCAGTGGAAACTGGATTTATTTAATGAGTATGTGCTTATCGTTTATGGAATTGAAAGCAAAGAGGGGCTTCAATTAAAATTCGGCGCAGTGGTTAAATGCCATAAATCGGTTAATGCACAGGAACTTGATATTATTGCCAGAAACTTTGCGTCAAAAAGTAAAAAGATCATGCCATATCTTAACCAACTGGCAGAAATCAAAACAAGGGTTATGCCCTTTGAAAAAGTGGGAATTCCCGCAGTTAACGAAGCACTACAGCCTCTTGCAGAGTTTCATAAAGCACTGTGTAACTGACAGGCGAAAGCAACGCAATTTGTACTCTTACAGGGAAGTGGGTACAAAAGGGGCAACATATCTTCGGGCATATTGCTCCTGATTGAATGCAGAAAATAGTGTTCTGCATTTATCATAGCTGTATTCAAAGCCAGGTCAGAGCGGCTTTTTCAACAGCACTGTTTTTTTTAGCCTCAGTGATTTATTTTCACTGAGGCTTTTTTTTGAAAATCAGTTCGGGCACTTATAAACCTGACCCTGCATTTCACTGGCCGTCGGCACAAAGCTCGATAACAATCCTTGCGTCGGGCTGCTCACACCATAAATCACGTTTCCGCCCATTTCAGCCGCCTGGTTACGCAGACCATTCGCTGCACCACGCATGGAGCCGCCCTCTTCGCCATGCTGCCCGGAGAGCCAGTTGCTTTGCTTGCCCGTTGCGGTGCCCACCAGCTGGCATTCGCTTCCCGGCTTATCTTCTACAAAGCGAACGCTCTGCCCACCTGCAGACAGCTCATTGCCAGAGCTGCAACCCGCCAGCAGCAACGCTGCTCCCACAATCCCTGCACAAACGTTAACGCGCATGTTATTCCTCGTTTTCAATAAGCTGGGCAGGTGCTGCCCGCGTCTAAACCTTATACTAAAAAGATGACCAAAAGAAAAACCCCCGGGCATTTCTGACCGGGGGTTTTTTTATTTCTGCGAGGAGCAGAACAGCATGATTACATCATGCCGCCCATACCACCCATGCCGCCCATACCACCAGCAGCACCTAAGTCAGGCGCGTCGCCTTTTGGCAGGTCGGTCACCATGCACTCGGTGGTGATCATCAGGCCAGCAACAGAGGCCGCGTACTGCAGAGCAGAACGGGTCACTTTAGTTGGGTCCAGAATACCGAAGTCGATCATGTTGCCGTATTCTTCAGTAGCAGCGTTGTAACCGTAGTTACCTTCACCCGCTTTCACCATGTTGGCCACAACAGACGGCTCTTCACCGGCGTTGGACACGATCTGACGCAAAGGCGCTTCCATTGCGCGCAGCGCAACTTTGATACCTACGTTCTGATCTTCGTTCTGAGCGGTCAGGCCAGCCAGTTTCGCTGCAACGCGAACCAGAGCAACACCACCACCAGCAACCACGCCTTCTTCTACCGCAGCACGGGTCGCGTGCAGGGCGTCATCAACGCGTGCTTTCTTCTCTTTCATCTCAACTTCGGTAGCTGCACCGACTTTGATAACCGCTACGCCGCCTGCCAGTTTCGCAACGCGTTCCTGCAGTTTTTCACGGTCGTAGTCAGAGGTCGCTTCTTCGATCTGCTTACGGATCTGAGTAACGCGGCCCTGGATGGCATCTTCTTCACCCACGCCATCGATGATGGTGGTGGTGTCTTTGTTGATCACAACGCGTTTCGCCTGACCCAGATCTTCCAGCGTCGCTTTTTCCAGCTCCATACCGATCTCTTCAGAGATGACGGTACCGCCAGTCAGGGTTGCGATGTCCTGCAGCATAGCTTTACGACGGTCGCCGAAGCCAGGTGCTTTAACCGCAGCCACTTTCACGATGCCACGCATGGTGTTAACCACCAGAGTCGCCAGCGCTTCGCCTTCAACGTCTTCAGCGATGATAACCAGCGGTTTGCCTGCTTTCGCAACGGCTTCCAGCACTGGCAGCATTTCGCGGATGTTGGAGATCTTCTTGTCAGCCAGCAGGATGAACGGGCTTTCCAGTTCTACTGCGCCAGTTTCCGGCTTGTTGATGAAGTAAGGGGACAGGTAGCCACGGTCGAACTGCATACCTTCAACCACGTCCAGTTCGTCTTCCAGACCGGTACCGTCTTCAACGGTGATCACGCCTTCTTTACCGACTTTATCCATCGCTTCAGCGATCAGTTTACCTACGGTTTCGTCGGAGTTAGCGGAGATGGTACCAACCTGAGCAATGGCTTTAGAGTCAGAGCACGGTACGGACAGCGTTTTCAGCTCTTCAACAGCGGCAACGACAGCTTTGTCGATACCACGTTTCAGATCCATTGGGTTCATACCCGCAGCAACGGCTTTCAGGCCTTCGGTGATGATCGCCTGCGCCAGTACGGTTGCAGTGGTGGTACCGTCGCCCGCAGCGTCGTTCGCTTTAGAGGCAACTTCTTTCACCATCTGGGCACCCATGTTTTCGAACTTGTCTTCCAGTTCGATTTCACGCGCTACGGAAACGCCATCTTTGGTGATGGTCGGCGCGCCGAAGGATTTGTCCAGAACCACGTTACGGCCTTTCGGGCCCAGGGTCACTTTAACTGCGTCTGCCAGTACGTTTACGCCGCGCAGCATTTTCACACGAGCGTCGTTACCGAATTTTACGTCTTTAGCTGCCATTTTAATCTTTCCCTTAAATTCGTATGTTCAGTGTCGTTCGCGGATTACGCTTCAACAATTGCCAGAATGTCGCTTTCGGACATGATCAACACTTCTTCATTGTCGATCTTCTCGGACTTCACACCGTAGCCATCGTTGAAAATGACGATGTCACCAACTTTAACGTCCAGAGGCTGCACATTTCCGTTTTCCAGAATGCGACCCTTACCGACAGCGATGATTTCGCCACGAGTTGATTTTGCTGCTGCAGAACCGGTCAGAACGATGCCGCCAGCAGATTTGGTTTCAACTTCTTTACGTTTGACGATCACACGATCATGTAACGGACGAATACTCATTGATAGCTCTCCTTTGAGAAAGTCATTATCAGTTATGGGTGACGCCGGGCCGTAAGCGGTTTTCCGGCTAGTGCCCTGAGAGATGGGGATGGGGTTTTACCCCTTCAAGGGGTAGTCGAAAAAAAATTTGTGAAAGTGTTACCATCGCCTCTCTTTTGATGGTGGCAGGACAACGGAATGAGTGGACTCAAACAGGAGCTGGGACTCGCGCAGGGTGTTGGCTTACTTTCAACCTCTTTATTAGGCACGGGGGTGTTTGCCGTGCCGGCGCTGGCTGCACTGGTCGCGGGGGATAACAGCCTCTGGGCATGGCCAGTACTCATCGTGCTGGTGTTCCCGGTGGCGATTGTCTTTGCCATTCTCGGGCGACACTTTCCGAGTGCCGGTGGCGTGGCGCATTTTGTCGGAATGGCATTCGGCCCGCGTCTGGAGCGCGTCACCGGCTGGTTATTCCTCTCTGTGATCCCCGTGGGGCTGCCTGCCGCCCTGCATATTGCAACGGGTTTTGGCCAGGCGCTGTTTGGCTGGCATGATGTGCAGCTGTTGCTGGCGGAACTGGGTACGCTGGCGATTGTCTGGTGGGTCGGCTCACGCGGAGCCAGTTCCAGCGCCAACCTGCAAACCCTGGTGGCGGTTTTGATTGTGGCGCTGATAGGTGCTATCTGGTGGGCGGGAGACATTCAGATAACAGAAATCCCCTTCCCTGCCGTAACCGATGTTGACCACTCGCAGCTTTTCGCCGCGCTTTCCGTCATGTTCTGGTGTTTTGTCGGCCTCGAAGCCTTCGCCCATCTGGCGTCGGAGTTTAAACAGCCGGAACGCGATTTCCCGCGGGCGTTGATGATCGGCCTGCTGCTGGCTGGCACGGTCTACTGGGCCTGTACGGTGCTGGTCCTGCACTTCACCGCCTATGGCGCGGATATGGCGGCAGCGGCCTCGCTGCCGGCCATTGTGGTACAGCTGTTTGGCGTGAAGGCACTGTGGATCGCCTGCGTCATTGGCTACCTCGCCTGCTTTGCCAGTCTGAATATCTATATTCAAAGCTTTGCCCGGCTGGTGTGGTCCCAGGCGCTGTACAAGCCGGAAAGCCGCCTCGCACGCCTGTCCAGACGTCAGCTACCGCTCAACGCGCTCAATACCGTGCTGGGCTGCTGTGTGGTGAGCACGCTGGCGATCTACTGGCTGGACATCAACCTCGACGCGCTTATCGTCTATGCCAACGGCATCTTCATCATGATCTATCTGCTGTGCATGCTGGCGGGCTGTCGCCTGCTGAAAGGCCGCTATAAGGCGCTGGCGGTGATCGGTGGGGTGCTCTGCATACTGCTGCTGGCGATGGTGGGCTGGAAGAGTCTGTATGCCATTGTGATGCTGGCGGGATTGTGGCTATTCTTGCCGAAGCGGAGTGCGGTGTGACGCCGGATGGCGCTACGTTTATCCGGCCTACAATCGTAGGCCCGGCAAGCGCAGCGCCGCCGGGCAATGACTCTTAGCGATCGTCTTTATGATCCAGACGGTCGCGCTGGTCATCCTTACGCTGATACTCCCCGTCAAACGTCTCCCCACCGCCCGTACCGGCGCTGAATCCGCCGCCCGGCATCCGGTTAAAACGCAGATGCGGCATCAGTTTCAGCGTCAGCAGCTTTTGCACTGGCGGGACGAGCAGCAACAGGCCGAGGAAGTCGGTGAAAAAACCGGGAATAATCAGCAAAATACCGCCGATAATCAGCGATACGCTTTTGACCATCTCTGCCGCCGGGCTCTCGCCTGCGGCCATCTTCTGCTGCATTAACAGGAAGTTTTTGAAACCCTGATTGCGCACCAGCGACATGCCTATGACCGAGGTGAAAATCACCAGTATCAGCGTCAGCAGGACGCCAAACACATGGGCGACCTGAATAAAAATAGAAATCTCTATATAAACATAGAGAAAGATTGCAACTAACGGTATCCAGCGCACTGGCTTCTCCTGTGTGGCAGACGCCGTGGTGGCCCCTGTCGGTATTGATTTGCGATTCGCGTCTGTCAGAAATGGAGACGTTTAGTCAAAATTCAATCGGTTTGCACGGATATTTTTTCTGGAAATATTAAAGCGGTGATTCATTTCACAGATTGATAAATATCATGTCGCCGGGTCGATAATAAGTGATCCAGGTTACGGCATTTCGCTATCATCAGCATATCATTCCGGGTATCTGGTCGATTCAGGGGATAATCGTCGGTCAGAAAATAGACATAACCACAGATGTACTGTGTGTTTAGTACAATCAATCGGCAGCTTGAAAAGAAGGTTCACATGTTAAACAACATTCGTATCGAAGAAGACTTGTTGGGTACCAGGGAAGTTCCAGCGGATGCCTACTATGGTGTTCACACTCTGAGAGCGATTGAAAACTTCTACATCAGCAACAGCAAAATCAGCGACATCCCTGAATTTGTACGTGGCATGGTGATGGTGAAGAAAGCCGCAGCCATGGCAAACAAAGAGCTGCAAACCATTCCGAAAAGCATCGCCAATACCATCATCGCCGCCTGCGATGAAGTGCTGAACAACGGCAAGTGCATGGATCAATTCCCGGTCGACGTCTATCAGGGCGGCGCGGGTACATCGGTGAACATGAATACCAACGAGGTACTGGCCAACATCGGCCTTGAGCTGATGGGCCACCAGAAAGGTGAGTACCAGTACCTGAACCCGAACGACCACGTCAATAAATGCCAGTCTACCAACGACGCCTACCCGACCGGCTTCCGTATCGCCGTGTACGCCTCCGTGGTGAAGCTGGTGGATGCCATTAACCAGCTCGGTGAAGGTTTCCAGAACAAAGCCGTCGAATTCCAGGACATCCTGAAAATGGGCCGCACCCAGCTGCAGGACGCAGTGCCGATGACCCTCGGCCAGGAGTTCCACGCGTTTAACGTGCTGCTGAATGAAGAGACCCGCAACCTGATGCGCACCTCTGAACTGCTGCTGGAGGTGAACCTGGGGGCAACGGCGATTGGTACGCGTCTGAATACGCCGGATGGCTACCAGCAGCTGGCGGTGCAGAAGCTGGCCGAAGTCTCCAACCTGGCGGTCGTGCCGGCAGAAGACCTGATTGAAGCCACCTCCGACTGTGGCGCTTACGTAATGGTGCACAGCGCGCTGAAACGTCTGGCAGTGAAGCTGTCTAAAATCTGTAACGACCTGCGCCTGCTCTCCTCAGGCCCACGTGCGGGTCTGAATGAAATCAACCTGCCGGAACTGCAGGCGGGCTCGTCCATCATGCCGGCCAAAGTGAACCCGGTGGTGCCGGAAGTGGTTAACCAGGTATGCTTCAAAGTCATCGGTAACGACATTACCGTCACCATGGCCTCGGAAGCAGGTCAGCTGCAGCTGAACGTCATGGAGCCAGTAATTGGCCAGGCGATGTTTGAGTCGATTCACATTCTGACCAACGCCTGCTACAACCTGCTGGAAAAATGCATCAACGGCATCACCGCCAACAAAGCGGTCTGTGAAAGCTACGTCTATAACTCTATCGGCATCGTTACCTACCTCAACCCGTTCATCGGTCACCACAACGGCGACATCGTCGGTAAGATTTGTGCCGAAACCGGTAAGAGCGTACGAGAGGTCGTACTTGAGCGTGGCTTGCTGACAGAAGCCGAGCTGGATGATATCTTCTCGCCACAAAACTTAATGCACCCGGCCTACAAAGCAAAAAGATACACGGATGAAAGTGAACAATAACAGTTCAGGTTAAACTTCATGAAGGCACGTCACTTGACGTGCCTTTTTTGTTTTTAGGCGTTACCAAACCACAACAATTCAATATCAACTTGTTAATAAGCAAGGTAGGCACTTATGTTTGGAGCAGAACTCGTTGTCGTCCTGTTGGCGATATACTTAGGCGCAAGGCTCGGGGGGATCGGCATCGGTTTTGCCGGTGGTCTTGGCGTGCTTGTACTTACTCTCTTTTTTCAAATTAAACCCGGCGCTATCCCGTTCGACGTTATTGAAATCATCATGGCGGTTATCGCCGCTATCGCCGCGATGCAGGTTGCAGGCGGTATGGACTACCTGGTAAGCCTGGCGGAGCGTATGCTGCGCCGCCACCCGAAATACATCACCTTCCTTGCCCCGCTGGTCACCTGGTTTATGACCATTCTGGCCGGTACCGGCCATACCGCGTTCTCCACTCTGCCCGTGATTACCGAAGTGGCGAAAGAGCAGGGCATCCGTCCGTCCCGTCCGCTCTCTATCGCCGTTGTTGCGTCGCAGATTGCTATTACCGCGTCACCGATCTCCGCAGCGGTGGTGTTCTTTGCCGGGATCCTCGAGCCGATGGGCGTAAGCTACCTGACGCTGCTGTCGATCTGTATTCCAGTCACCCTGATTGCGGTGATGATCACCGCGGTGTTCTGTAACTTCCTCGGCGCCGAGCTGAAAGACGATCCGGTCTATCAGGAACGTCTGGCGAAAGGTGAAGTGAAGCTGCGCGGCAGCCAGGCCTTTGTCCTGAAGCCACACGCTAAACGCTCCGTGCTGCTGTTCCTGATCGGGATTATCGCGGTGATGTTCTACGCCACCGCTATCAGCGATACCGTGGGCCTGATTCAGAACCCGGTTCTGCCGCGTAACGAAGCGATCGTGGTGTTCATGCTGACCATCGCCACGCTGATCAGCATCACCTGTAAAATCGACACCAGCGAAGTGCTCAACGCCAGCACCTTCAAATCCGGTATGAGCGCCTGTGTGTGCGTACTGGGTGTGGCCTGGCTGGGTGACACCTTTGTCAAAGCCCATATCACCGATATCCAGACCGTCGCCGGCGATCTGCTGCATAACTATCCGTGGCTGCTGGCAGTGGTGCTGTTCTTCGCGGCGACCCTGCTCTACTCCCAGGCGGCAACCACCAAAGCGCTGATGCCTGCGGCACTGATGCTGGGCGTCTCTCCGCTGACCGCCATCGCCTCTTTTGCTGCCGTTTCCGCGCTGTTTGTGCTGCCAACCTACCCGACCCTGCTGGCCGCGGTCGAGATGGATGACACCGGCTCCACCCGTATTGGTAAGTACGTGTTTAACCACGCCTTCCTGATCCCGGGCGTGATTGCCATTACCCTGTGTGTGATCCTCGGCTTCATCATCGGCGGGATTATGCTGTAAACCGCTTTTGGATGTAAAAAGAGTTAAAGTCGGGCCGCTTAGCGGCCCGATTCATTAATGAGCAGCGGTCGGTCGTGATATAGTGATTTTTTTCGCGATACCGAGGTCGACTTGTGAATACGCCCGACACTGTTGTTGTTCTGTGTACCGCTCCCGATGAAGCTACCGCTCAGGATCTTGCCGCCAAAGTGCTGGCAGATAAGCTCGCTGCCTGCGTCACCCTCCTCCCCGGCGCCACCTCCCTCTATTACTGGGAAGGCAAGCTGGAACAAGAGTACGAAGTGCAGATGCTGCTCAAGTCCAGCGTGGCCCATCAGCAAGCACTCCTCGACTGCCTCAAATCGCATCATCCTTACAAGACCCCGGAACTGCTGGTCCTGCCAGTGCTCCACGGCGATAACGACTATCTCTCATGGCTCAACGCTTCCTTACGCTGATCCTGCTGCTGTGCAGCACGTCAGTCTTTGCCGGGTTGTTTGATGCACCCGGCCGCTCGAACTTCACGCCTGCCGATCGGGCTTTTGTCTTCGATTTCCAGCAAAACCAACATGAACTGAATCTCAACTGGCAGGTGAAGGAGGGTTATTACCTCTATCGCAAGCAGATCGCTATCACGCCCGCTCAGGCGCAGGTTGGCGCACTTCAGCTGCCCGCCGGGGTAGAGCATGAAGACGAATTTTACGGTAAAAGCGAAATTTACCGCGGTCAGCTGTCGGTGCCCGTCAACGTCACGCAGGCTGATAAAGGCGCGACCCTGACGGTCACCTACCAGGGCTGTGCCGACGCCGGTCTGTGCTATCCGCCTGAGACCAAAGTCATTCCGCTCAGCGAAGTGAAAGCGGCCGCCGTACCTGCTCCCGTTCAGAAAAAGGAAACGGCTCCGCAACCTGCCGGGGGCGAACTGCCCTTTTCGGCCCTCTGGGCCTTATTGATCGGCATCGGCATCGCCTTTACGCCGTGCGTATTGCCCATGTACCCGCTGATCTCGGGCATCGTTCTCGGCGGTAAACAGCGGCTCTCTACCGGCCGCGCGCTGCTGCTGGCGTTTATCTATGTTCAGGGGATGGCGCTCACCTATACCGCACTCGGCCTGGTGGTCGCGGCGGCCGGATTGCAGTTTCAGGCGGCGCTCCAGCATCCCTGGGTGCTGATCGGGCTGTCGGTGGTGTTTATTCTGCTGGCGCTGTCGATGTTTGGCCTGTTCAGCCTGCAGCTGCCCTCCGCCCTGCAAACCCGCCTAACGCTGATGAGCAACCGCCAGCAGGGCGGCTCGGTGGGCGGCGTCTTTGCGATGGGTGCCATTGCCGGGCTGATCTGCTCGCCCTGCACCACCGCCCCGCTCAGCGCGATCCTGCTTTATATTGCCCAGAGCGGAGATATGTGGCTCGGCGGCGGCACGCTGTATCTTTACGCCCTCGGGATGGGTCTGCCGCTGATCCTGGTGACGGTATTTGGCAACCGTCTGCTGCCGAAGAGCGGCCCGTGGATGGAGACGGTAAAAACCGCCTTTGGTTTTGTGATTCTGGCGCTGCCGGTGTTCCTGCTTGAGCGCGTGATCGGCGATGTCTGGGGCCTGCGTCTGTGGGCCATGCTTGGCGTCGCGTTCTTTAGCTGGGCCTTTATCAGCAGCTTAAACGCCAGCAAGCCGTGGATCCGCGTCGTGCAGATCCTGCTGCTGGCCGCCGCGCTGGTCAGCGTGCGCCCGCTGCAGGACTGGGCCTTTGGCGCGCCCGCCGCACAGAGCCAGGCGCACCTGAATTTCACGCCAATCGAAAATATTGATGCGTTACATCAGGCGCTGGCGCAGGCGCAAGGTAAACCGGTGATGCTCGACCTCTACGCCGACTGGTGCGTCGCCTGCAAAGAGTTTGAAAAATACACCTTCAGCGACCCACAGGTGCAAAATGCCCTGAAAGATACCGTCCTGCTGCAGGCCAACGTCACGGCAAACAGCGATCAGGATAAGGCCCTGCTGAAGGCGCTTAACGTGCTCGGCCTGCCCACCATCTTGTTTTTCAACGCACAAGGTGAAGAGCAACCCGCGCAACGGGTAACAGGCTTTATGGATGCCGCAACGT
This sequence comes from Leclercia sp., assembly GCF_036780805.1. Taxonomy (NCBI): domain Bacteria; kingdom Pseudomonadati; phylum Pseudomonadota; class Gammaproteobacteria; order Enterobacterales; family Enterobacteriaceae; genus Leclercia; species Leclercia sp. The sequence continues at coordinate 37,450 of NZ_DAIQCE010000007.1, forward strand.
TCAGTGCGCATTTGCGCGATCGCCAACCGTAAACGACACTTTATGCGGGAAAGTACGAAAGTAAACGGAGGAGAAAACCGTGCAACGTGAAGATGTTCTGGGTGCAACCCTGCAATTACTTGAAATTCAAGGGATAGCCAGCACCTCGCTGGAGATGGTTGCCGAACGTATTAATTATCCTCTGGATGAACTGCGTCGCTTCTGGCCCGACAAAGAGGCGCTGCTGTACGATTCCCTGCGTTATCTCAGCCAGCAGGTGGATGCCTGGCGCAGGCAGTTGATGCTCAACAGCGAACTCTCGGCAGAGCAAAAGTTACTGGCGCGCTACTCTGCGCTCACCGAATGCGTGCGTAACCACCGCTATCCGGGCTGCCTGTTTATTGCCGCCTGTACCTTTTTCCCGGATCCGGGTCACCCGATCCACCAGCTTGCCGATCAGCAAAAGCGTGCCTCGCATGACTTTACGCATGAACTGCTGACCACCCTGGAAGTGGACGATCCGGCGATGGTGGCAAAGCAGATGGATCTGATTATGGAGGGCTGCCTCAGCCGGATGCTGGTGAACCGCAGCCAGGCCGATGTCGATACGGCCCAGCGGCTGGCGGAAGATATTCTGCACTTCGCGCAGTGTCGCAAAGGTGGGGCGCTGACTTAAGCCAGCAGCCCCGCCCAGGCAGAAATAAAGAGACACAGCGCCATCAGGCGCTGAAAACGCACCATCGCCGCCGCGGTCCGAAACAGCCTGTTTACCGCCTGTCCCAGCCATGCCCAGCACATCAGGCAGGCAACGGATATCAGTAAAAACCACAGCGCCATCAGCGCGATATCCCGTAATGCCTGTTCTCCCGCAGGGGCGAACAGGCTGACGACCGCCAGCGCCATCATCCAGGTTTTGGGGTTGATCACCTGCAATAACGCCGCTGCGCGGGCAGTAAAGCGGGTATGCCCGGAGCGGGACAAGTTTGCCGCTGGGGCGCAAAACAGCTGCCAGCTCATCCAGCTTAACCACAGCACACCGATCCAGCTCATCACCTGACGCACCAGCGGATACTGACGCAGCAGCTCCCCCGCCCCGGCACCCGAAATCAGCACTATAGCGCTGGCCGCCGCGCAGCCGCTTATCAGCGCGGGCAGGGTCGCCTTCACCCCGTAGTGCTGGCTGTTGGTCAGAACGAGAATATTGGTGGGCCCCGGCGTGATCGAGGCGACAAAGGCAAATAACAGAAACGGCATCAGGTTCACAGGTGACTCCTTTTTATGAGAGCCCTGACATTGCCGCTATTTTCTGGAAACGTCTGGAAGGTTTGTGCACAACCGACGGTAGTGGGCAGGTGTAATACGGTAAGCCCGCTGGAACCAGCGGCCTAGATGGCTTTGATCGGCAAACCCCAGCGCCGCCGCTACATCGACGGGCTGATCCCCGCGCGCCAGAAACTGTCGCGCTTTGGCCAGCCGCAGCTGTATGAGCCAGGCATGCGGTGCCAGGTGGAACTCGCGCTTGAAGCAGCGGGTGAGCGTGAAGCGATCGGTGCCGGTCTCCCTTGCCAGGTCGGAGAGGCCAATATTGTCGCCCAGATGGGCATACAGATAGTCCCTGGCCCGGTGCGCTACCGCCGCACTCTGCAACTGTGAGGGTAATTTTTTGCGCCAGTGGCAATGGGAGGTGAGCTGTGCCAGCAGATTATCCATCGTGCTTTGCTGGACGATCTTCATCTCATCATTGTGCAGTGTCGCAAAGGTGTCGCCAATGGTACGCACCAGCTGCGGCTCGCGGGTCAGCGTTTGCGTGAAATGCAGGGAATAGCTGCCGGGCGTGGAATCATACAGGCCATGCAGGGTGTTAGTGAGCCAGCGCTCGTCGAGATAGAAGGTCAGATAAGTAAAGCCGCCCGCAACGGGCGCGTCGCCGTCGTGGATCTCGCCCGGCTCAAGCAGAAACGCATCCCCCGGATGGCTATGGTGGCGCTCACGGCGGCAATGGAACTGCTGGGTACCGCTGAGGGTGATCCCCACCAGATAGCTGTCGTGCCAGTGCGGATCGAAGGCGTGCCCTTCAAAGTGCGCCTTGATGGTTTCTATTCCTGTATCCGCATGCTGTCGCAGCTCAAGCCAGTCGTTCACTGTCACGCCCCCTTTGTCGCTGCCAGCATTGCCTGAGCTTACCTTTGTGTCTGGAAGATTTGTGCAAAATCGACGCGCAAACCGACAGATTGCCGCAATCTTAAGCAGTTGAACAGCTTTTCCCGAAATAAGGTTGACGCCCGTACGTGATTGCGGTTTAATGCGCCCCGTTGCCCGGATAGCTCAGTCGGTAGAGCAGGGGATTGAAAATCCCCGTGTCCTTGGTTCGATTCCGAGTCCGGGCACCACTATTTAGAAGAACCCGCCTATGGCGGGTTTTTTGCTTTTGGAGAATCGGACTCTTCATCGAACTCCGTTCGATTATTCGCCGCCAGCGGCTCACCCCTTCGGGGCCAGCGCGACAAGCGCGCTGTTCAACGCCTTCGGCGTTAGTCCGAGTCCGGCACCACTATTTAGAAGAACCCGCCTATGGCGGGTTTTTTGCTTTTGGAGAATCGGACTCTTCAAAGAACCCGCCCAAAAGGCGGGTTTTTGTTTTCAGCGCCCCCTCACTTAATCATCACCGACGACAGCCGGTACCAGCCATCGCTCTGCTTCCCCTCATTAGCAAGCTGAATACGCGCCTTACCGGTTTTATCCACCAACCCAACGTCGAGCGGGTAGCGTCCTGCCTCCAGGCTACGCGGGATCGCCAGCTGATACGTCGAGCTCGACCTGCCCGGCAGCCACTGGCGGATATCATCCCCGGCGCTGCCCTGCGCGACCGTATTCCCGCGCGTATCCTGCAAACGCCAGGCGAGGGTATAGCGCAAATAAATCGGTGCCACGCCGTCGTTTGACCACTGGCTGCTGAGCGAAACAGTCTCCCCTGGATGGGCACTCGCCGGATGGGTCAGCGACACTACCCGGAAGCGGTAACCGATTTTCGTCAGCGCCTTATCGAGGATATCGCGATACACCTGCGGCACGTCGGTGGATTTCAGGTTCAGGGTGCTGGCATGCTGTGCCAGGGCCCAGTCAAAGGTGGCCTGCACCTCTTCCCGGGTATACTTCTGCTCGCTCAGCCATTCCGCCATATGGCCGCAAATCTCCAGGCTGACCGGGGCCTTTTTCCACGCCTGGTTGAACCCCGTCCAGGTCGCCTGTGTCGCTGCAATGCGCTCCGGGTAATCGTTGCTCATATGGTTCCAGGTGGGGCTAAAGTTGCGCCAGTCACCCCAGCAGTCCGCACGCCAGCCCGCCCCTCTTTTCGCGGCATAAGCCACAGAATCAAAGCCGTTGAGCAGCATGATTTTTGGGGTATCAGGGAAGGCCCGGAAGTGCATATCGACATAGCGGTTGAGCAGTTCGGGTGGGTAGCGTTCCTGCAATGGCTTCAGGGTCGGGAAGTTGCTGTTATGCCACTCCCCCCATGAGCCCACCATGCCGATATCGATAAAAGCCAGCTCCGGGTTATTGTTGTAACGCGCGCCAAATGCCTGAATAAGACGCTGGGCGTAGGCAATATAGGTAGGATCGTCCAGATCGGGTACAAAGGTTTTATGATCCGGTGTCCAGGTGCCTTTGATCCCCTTCTTGATCAGCCATTCCGGGATCTCCGTGCCCGACTCCGGCCCATCAAGGACCATAAAACGCAGGCCAACGTTCATCGCTGGCTGATGGGCTGCCGCAGCGGCAAACCCCTCATCCACCAGCGCAAAATTGTACTGCCCTTCCTGCGGCTCTACTTCGCGCCAGTAGTAGCGACGATACTCGAGGCCCGTCGCCGGGTATTGCGCAACGCTTAAGTCCTGGCTGTGAAAACGGGCCACGCCAGTGCCGGGATTGGTCAGCAGCCCGCTGATGGCCGGAGGATTCACCGTTTGCAGCGGTTCTGCACTCTCCGCCTTCGCCCATTCCGATGAGAGCGCGAGCGCCCCCGCGACCAGCAACAGCAATCGTCTTTTTTTGTATGGCAGATCGTGTAAGCGCATTAATGTCCCTTTCACCAGGAAAGTGTAATATTATGGATGCGGCTGACAAGCCGTGCAGAAGATGACTTCATTTTATTTCATAAGATATATCCCGGACTCACCCTTTTATATTATTTCTTTATATAAGCATTGGTCATAAGGTTGTTAGACACAGGCCGTACCGCTTTCCTCACGCTGTTTTAACAGCACATTGCTGGATTTATTAATATTTCCTCTGAGAAGATTGGTAAAATGTTTAATAAAAACAACAGAATAATTAAAAAGCTGTTTTTCCATGAGTCCTGGGACATCATGGTCATTAACAGCCGTGGCCAGCACGTTTTCCCGGAAAATACGCTGGATATCCTTAAAAATGCTAAAGCACAGCAGCTTGATAAAAAATATATTTTTCAGGCCGATCCCTTTATTATCGATAAAGGCGATTTACTGTATGTTTTTTATGAAGCATTTTCTTTTCTTAACTCGAGGGGGGTGCTGCGTTGCCGCGTCCTTAATAAAGACCTCGAAGAGATTGATGACGTCAAACTTGAAGGGTTTGATGACTTAAAATGTCACCTCTCTTTTCCGTTCCTGTTCCAGCTCGACGGGAAACTGTTCATGATCCCCGAGTCGTCAGAACGCAAAGAAGTGATTCTGTTCCAGTCCGTCGATTTCCCCGCGCGCTGGGAAAAGGTCAAAGTGCTGGTCTCTGATATGGCCGTCACCGATAACGTGGTTTTTGAGCTAAATGGCGTCAGTTATCTGGTCTCAACCACCATGGATAACGATCTGGTCATTCACACCTCAGAAGGCATTCTTGGCGACTGGAAGCTCATTTCCCCGAACCTGGATGTCTGCAACGTGCATTTCCGCGGAGCCGGCAAGCCGTACTCGATCAACAACAAAACCTACCTCTTTACCCAGGAGTGCAATCCTGAGGTCTACGGGAAATCCATCTTCATTAAAGAATTGACCAAGTTAACTCCGCAGAAGTATCAGGAGAAACTGGTCGGGAGAATAAGCGCGTCGATCAATAACAGTGATGGTATTCACACCTTAAACTTTACCGATAATTATATTGTCTACGATACCAAGCACCTGACATTCAGCCTGCTCTCTACGCTTAAAAAGCTGGCGTATAAAATTATGGTTAACCACCGTAAGCGGCTGTTTAACTAAGTGACAATATCGGGAAGTCGCACTACGCTAACCAGGGCGGCAAAATAAAACACGACGAAAACACATCTCTGATTCGGCACCGCCTGGTGCCGGACGGTGATGGCTGTTTGGGGGATTTATTATGGCAATTCTGGTTACAGGTGGCGCAGGCTATATAGGTTCGCATACGGTGCTGGCATTACTGGAGAGAGGCGAAGATGTCGTCGTCCTTGATAACCTCTCTAATGCCTCACAGGAGTCATTAATCCGGGTCGCAGAATTAACGGGCAAACAGCCGGTGGTCTGCATTGCGGATATTCTGGATCGCAACGCGTTAAAAACGCTGTTCGCACAGCACACCATTACCGACGTTATCCACTTCGCCGGTCTTAAATCCGTTTCAGAGTCCATTGCTAAGCCCCTCGCCTATTATGAAAATAATGTCGTCGGGACCATGGTGCTGCTGGATGAAATGCAGCAAGCGGGCGTGCACAGTCTTATTTTCAGCTCATCGGCCACGGTATACGGCAACCCCGAATCGGTTCCCCTAAGCGAAGCGTCGCGCACCGGCGGGACCACCAATCCGTACGGTACCTCCAAGCTGATGGTGGAGCATATTTTACGTGACTTCTCCGTTGCCGAGCCGCACTTCAGGATCACCTGCCTGCGCTATTTCAACCCCGCTGGCGCCCACCCCTCTGGCCGGCTGGGGGAAGATCCGAACGGTATTCCGAATAACCTTGTGCCCTATATCTCTCAGGTGGCCATCGGCAAGCTGGCGTGCCTGACCGTCTTTGGCGATGACTATCCGACGCCGGACGGCACCGGCGTGCGCGACTATATTCACGTGATGGATCTCGCCCATGGGCATCTGGCCGCGCTGGATCATAAAAACGACGGCGAGGCGTTTAAGGCCATCAATCTCGGTACCGGGGTAGGCTATTCAGTGCTCGATCTGATCCAGGCCTTTGAAAAAGCCGCGCAGACCAAAATCAACTACCGGATTGTCGGCAGGCGCTCCGGCGATGTGGCGGAATGCTGGTCGGATTCATCGCTGGCACGCCAGCAGCTGGGATGGCAGGCTACGCGCAATCTGGAGGAGATGATGCGCGACGCCTGGAACTGGCAGAGGAACAACCCCGGGGGCTACAACGCCTGAGCCCCGGCAAAACAAACAGGTGCCGGATGACGGCACCTGTTCGCTACTGGTATTTGAGGTTGAGCCACCAGTCCCAAATCCCAACGTGGAAGTTCTGGAAAACATCAATTCCCAGCGCGGATTTGATCATATAGAGCGTCAACAGCACGCAACACAGCAAGAACAGCGTGGCGAACAGGATAAGAAACGTCACTACGATCCGCGACAGCTTTGACTCCGGACGCGCACGCGCACGGAGATCCCGTCCCAGTAAGAACACCATATAGAGGCGTGTGCCGAAGAAAGGAAAACTTTTACGGACATCGATCCGGTGCCGCGATGCAAGGGTGATCGAGACGATCGCGCTCTCAATCTCCTCTTTTTGCTCCGGGGTCAGCTGGGCGCTAACGTCCTTATCAAGCACTTCATAAAAACGATCGATAACAATCGGGTTTCTGGTGTTACTGGTCAATTTTAACCTATTGTTTTATCTAATCTATGGTAAATGGATACGGTCTTTCTGGCGATCTCATCCCAGTTGTAACGCTGCAGAAAATCGCCGTAATCAATCCGGGGTGAGTCCACCCATCTGGACATTTTTTCTGCCAAATCAGCAACATCACCCAGCTTAAAACTGGTCTCTGCCGGTAAACCGACCTCAAGGTTTGGCAAAATATCGCTCACCACCACCGGCAGCGAAAACGACATTGCCTCCAGCAGCGCAATGGGCAATCCCTCATGGTACGAAGGCATCACAAACAGCGAGGCCTGAGAGAAGACGACCTGCAGCTCCTCACCTTTTAAAAAGCCGGTCATGACCACGCCGGGCGTCTGAAACGCGAGCTGTTTCAGGTGTATGCTGTACTCCGTATCGTGATCCGCATCCCCGACCAACACCAGCGGCAGAGTCAGGCCCGATAGCGTGTAAGCGGCGATAGCATCATGCATCCCCTTCTCTTCAACGAACCGCCCGACCATCACGATATAACGCCCGGGGTGCAGCTCATAACGCCCGAGGATCCTGTCGATCGTCTCGTCAGCCAGCGGCTCCGGCACGTTAACCCCGTTATAAACCAGATGCGCATTGTAGCGATGGTGTTTCTGCTGGATCAGCTGGTTGATGACCTCAGAAATCACAATCACTTCGTGGGCATACTTCACCGCCACTTTCTCGCCGAGCATCAGGATTTTCTTCGCCATCCTGCCCCACTTCTGGCGTTCGTAGTCCGGCCCATGATGGGTAAAGACCACGCGTTTGCCCATCAGGCGTAACAGTGGCACCACGAGGCCGGGTCCGATGGCGTGAACATGCACAATATCGGATCGGTCAACGAATGTCCTCAACGCCGCAATAACAGAATGCACAATGGCTTCTAAACTGCGTTTTTTCGGTGCCCAGAGCGCCAGCGTCTCGATATTTTTATAGCTCGAGCGGCGATAAGGGACATAGGGCGACCGGGCAATCACGCAAATCTCCACGTCATATTGCTGCCGGATAGCCGGGTACAGATTCTGACAATGGGTTTCGACGCCGCCTAATACATTGGGGATGCCGCGCGTACCCAACACCGTGATTTTTTTTGACATGTTATGGCCTGTCGAGCAGCTCGCGATAGAGCGACTGCAACGTTTCCATGTGCTTGCGCAGTGAGTATTTCTGGCAAAGCCGTACCCGGCCCTTCAGCCCCATCTCATGGGCCTGCTCCGGGTTTTCCGCCATCACATCCAGCGCATCGGCCAGATCCTGAGCGTTGCCAGGTTCGAATAGCAATCCTTCCACACCGTGACGTACCTGCTCCGGGATCCCGCCAATGCGGGCCCCCACCACTGCCCGGGCGAACGACATCGCCTCCAGCACCGACATGGAGCAGTTTTCATAACACTCTGACGGCAACACCACGGCCCGGGCGTTCTGGATCAGCGCATCCAGCGCCGGGCCCTGCTGCACATAGCCGAGGAACTCCGCGTTGGGGTAGTCCACCACCATCTCGTCATACAGCGGCCCGTGGCCGACGATTTTTAACGGCATTTTATTGCGCATTAACTGGTGCGCCCGGGTCAGGGTGGGTACGCCTTTCTCCCGGCTCAGACGCCCGACGTACAGCAGGTAACCCTGGTCCGCACCCGCCTGTGGCGTATGGCTGTCGTCGATACCGTTCACAATCACATCGATGCGGGAATCCGGCAAAGAGCGTTTCAGCTCGTTACGCAGAAACTCGCTCGGGGAGATAATCACGTCCAGCGCCTGATAGTTCTGGGCGATGTACTGCCAGGTCGCCTCTAACGACAGCAGCAGGCTCTTCGACGCCGAACCCTCCTGGCAGCGATAGCGAAACGCGTTAAACACGCTGCCCGTAACGCACGCATCGCACACTTTGCCGTCGCGCAGCATCGAGTACGACGGGCACATAATTTTATAGTCATGGGCAGTTAACACGGTCTTACAGCCAAAATCCCGGGCGACCTTGATCAGCGCCGGGGTCAGCTGGTGATAGATGTTGTGAAAATGGACGATCTCCGGGCGCGTCTGCTCCAGCAGCGCCAGCATTTTTTTACAGGCTTCCCGGTTGTGAATAAAGCTGATGGCAGTCTTCACCCCGGCCAGCAGCCCACCCTCTTTGTGATAATCAACATTGCTGACGAAGTGGTCAGCATAATCAGACGGAAAGTTCTTCTCATGCTGCATGGAGAAATCGATCACCTCCACGCCAGCCTCTTTCAGCATATTGCGTTCCTGAAAATAGACCGTCTCCGCTCCTCCTTTGATAAAGAAGAACTTATTCACCAGTAAGACTTTCATCACTCTACCTGTTCATGAATAACTTTATTGTCCGGCGGAACCCGGGGATCGCGCTGCGGGTGGAAAAGACCTTTCACCAGCCCGGCAGAGAGTACGGCAAGGTTGATCACGCTGTTCAGGCCGTTTTTCAATGAGCGGTTTTGAATGCTTTTTAGCAGGATAAAGGCCAGCAGCGGCAGCAGGGCGATATCAATCAGGCTGACGTCGAAGGTAAAAAACGCGATCAGCACGATGAGGATATAACTCGCAAAGATCACTTCGTTTTTCACCAGCATCAGCGCATCGCGGAACCAGGGTTTACCCCAGGCGCTGCGCAGCAGTTCGCCGGGTGCCTGATGGAAACCGCTCTTCCAGCGATAGCGCAGCATCCTGAAGGTCGGCATCGTATAAGAGGTATGACGAAAATAGGGCACGTTCAGGCGATGCAGCTTATAGCCCGCGGCCAGCAGGCGAATCCCTAACTCCGCCTCTTCATAGGCGTGCAGGCTGCGGTTGGTCAGGTAGCCAATATCGGCAATCGCTGACAGACGGTACAGACCGCCGCCGCCCAGATGGTCGCTGTCGCCCAGCGGGTAGATCTTGTTGATGCGCTGCTTGCGGGAGGTAAATTCATAGTTCGAGGCGTCATCCATCTCCACCGTACCGGCTACGCCAGCGTACGTCGGGTTGCTCTGCAAAAACGCCACCGCATGATCGATGAAACCGGGCTCCAGCTCCATATCGCCATCCAACAACAGCATGTACTCCCCCTCGCTGTGAAGGTAGCCCAGCTGATGTCCGACACCGCAGCAACGGTCAGCCGGTTCGGTTAACGACACCACTATCACGCCTTTATCGCTGGCCAGCTGCTGGGTGTTATCCGTGGAAAGACTGTCAGCAACGATAATCTTATGCGGATACTCGCCGATCTGGCTGCGAATGCTGTCGATGGTTTTCTCAATGCATTCGGCTTCGTTAAAGGTTTTTATACTTACAGTAATAAACGGTTTATGCATCAATAGAGCCCCGTATAACGGCGTACGGTCCGGCGAATAATTAAGCTGGAACCTAAAGATAAATAGAACAGGAATTGCAACATTGGCACGATCAGCAGTATCTGGCTGTAGGGAATACTGAGCAGACAGGCGATTGAAAACACATTAAAGGCCGGTGCAAAGCTCAGGAGCTGGAGATCCTGCTTATCGATTTGGTCAATCGACAACAGCGGTTCAGGCTGAACCACTTTAAGAAGATAAATAAAGAGACCGATAAAGATGAAGGTCCCCACCAGACCCACCTCCCATAACAGCATACTCAGAGCGGTACTATCGAGGGTCAGGTTGTAGATCTGGTTCAGGAAGCCCGGCGAGAGGAAACTGCCGCTGTTGGTGGCATTCAGCCCGTAGCCGAACAGCGTGCCCGGCAACCCCGACAGATCGTTATGCTGGAGCCAGAACGTCAGGGTGGTAAAGCGCCCTATCTCCCCGCCTGGCAGGATGTAGTTCGGGTCGAAAATATAGCTCAGTGAGTCAAAGAACACGGTGAAAGGGTTTTCCGCCATGTCGATGCCGTAAGCGGCGGTATAGCTGTAGGCCAGGATGACGATGGCCAGCACGATCAGCAGCACCATCGCCACCAGAATGGAGAGCAGCACGGCAAAATTGACCTTACTCGCCTCCTTGACCCAGGAGGGCATAACCCACACCCAGGCCAGCAGCAGCGGCGACAGCAGGATCACGAACTTCACTTCACCAATAATGCACATCACAAAACCCAGCATAATGTGCAAGGCCATGTTTTTAAAGCTGGTCAGCCCATGCTTATACTCTGAGACTTTCAGCAGCATGATCAGCAGACAGAACAGCCCCATCGCTGCGGTGTTTCCCCCGCCCATCGGGTCGCCGCCGAACGTTCCCACCACGGAGTCCCATTTTTCCTCTTCGCCGCGTAACGCCACGCGCTGCGGCACCACAAAGATAAGCTGGTACAGCGCCACCGGGAACTGGATATAAAAAATCCAGTACAGGCCGCGCGTCACCTGGTAGATCTGCGATTCCCGGCAGAATCCCAGCAGCAGGCAGAGCATCACCAGCGACAGCCCAATCTCGTTCTTAAACCCGATCAGGACGATCAGCGCCCCGCCCTGAAACAGGGTCGACATACCCGCCAGCACGATAAAAGAGAGATACAGCGTCAGAACAATGGCTTCCTGTGCATCCAGCCGCATGGGCTCATAACGCGTTTGCAGCACCAGGAAACCGGCCATCAGCATGGTCATGACAAAGGGCAGCCACAGTATCGCCAGCTCACCGGTAAAGTACTGCACCAGCCCGATGAAGATCAGGGTCAGCAGGGTGAACGTTTGTAAGTAATGTCCGGTATTAAGATTCATGATGCCACTGACCCGTTTTTCAGAATGTCGGCGCGCTTATTCACCTTCAGGTAGATGAAGGCGTAGCGAATGAACGTCAGAATCGAAAATAAGATGATGGAGGTCGCATAGTCATTGTAGATATAGGGCACGATGACAAACGCGATGACCACGATCGCCAGTTGTTCGAGCTGGATCCGCAGGAAATAGCGATGCGAGCCGAAAATCAGCTCAATCACCGTCAGCGGACAGACCGCCAGCGCCGGGAACAGGTACGGCAGCATGTAACGCGAGGTCGGTACGGAGGCGACCCACTCCTCGCTGAAACCCAGATTCATCACAATCGGATAGAAGATAAATACGCCCAGGGTGCAGATCACGCCCAGCACCAACAGCAGCAGGCGCACCTTCGTATACTCTTCGTAGTTGAAGACGTTGTTTCTGAAATCAATCGACCATTTCGAGAAAATGGTATTGCGCACCGCATTGCCAATAATCACCGCCGGGGCCAGGCAGAAGCGGCTGACCACCGAGAAGTAGCCCGCCGTTAAGGCCGAGAACCAGAAGTTGATCAACATAATCGGCAGGTTGCTGCTCGCCATTGCCAGCACTTCGGCACTGCCCACTTTGGTGACGTGGTGAATATGCTTTTTCAGGAACGCCAGGTTGCTGGCGGGCAGCAGGTGATGCCGGGTGACGGTGCGAATATCAAATGCCCGCAGGATGCAGGCGCTGGTCAGCACCATCATCAGGATCGCCCACATCCAGTAAAACGCCATCACCTGGTTCGTGAGCAGGACAGAGACCACCACGACCACCGAGACGGAAATACGCTGGACCACCAGAAAGCGAAAGTTGGCCGTACGCAGCGACAGGTTTTCTGCCACCAGCACCCAGGTATTCGAGAGCGTGAGCAGATAGAGGAAGAACATATTCTGATGGAACAGCCAGCCCGTCAGTACGGCATAAGGCACGGCGATCGTCAGGCTTTGCAGCAGACAGAACACCACGTTCTGGGTCAGCTCGTCATCCGGTTGTCTGGGGATCAACAGCTGCGAGGCAAAGGTACAGACCTGTGCCCCGATCAGGGCAATACTGTAGTTGAGCGCATAGAGTCCCACTTCGCCCAGATCGTACTTATGCGAAATGAGCCAGATCGACAGGGCACCAATCAGTTGAGAAATGACTGATGACCCGGCGATCGTGGAAGCGCTCCTGAGTAGACTCATGCCCGGCCTGTGTTATTCATCAGTTCATGGGTATGGTAGTTGAGGGAACGTAGCCCCTCTTTGCTCTCCAGATTTTTATCCACTACCTGATTCAGCACGCCGCCGATCAGTACCGTGTGGTCGTTGGTTGCTTTCTCAATGGCCGGCCCAATGGTGTCGGCAGCGTTCAGGCCCGCTTTCAGGACGAAGATCAGACCGTCCGTCGCCTGGCTCACCAGCTGCACTTCCTGGCTCTGATTCACCGCCGCCATATCGATGATGATGCGCTGGTAACGGCTGCGCAGCGAATCAATTAGCGGTTTCAACCGTTCAGGCGACAGCAGCAGCAGCGCCGAGACCGACGTATTGCCGCGCGGGAGGAAGTCGAGATTGTCGCTCATCTTCACCAGCACGTTCTCGGTCACGCCCTCGCCACGCAGCACTTCTGCCACGCCCGGCGCCTTCGGTGAACCCAGCTCGCCCGACAGACCGTCATTGTTGAAGAAGTCCATATCGATCAGCAGCGTTTTCTGGTCAAAGCTGAAGGAGTTCGCCAGCAGGTTCGCCAGCAGGGTACGCCCCTCCCCGGCTTCCGCCGACGTCACGGCAATGACCTGCAGCGGATGACTGCTCAGCATGATCTGCGTGCGCATGCTGTGAATGACGTCGGCATTCAGCGGATCGCTGGTAATCAGATCGCGGATCTTGCCGCGTCCGCCCACGCCTTTAAAGCGGCGGATCTCACCCAGCGGCAGCAGATTGAGTCGTTTTTGCATCTGGCTGAGAGTGTTGATCGATTTGTCGGTGGCCGTTTTCACCATGACGTACATCACGTAGAAGAGCATCACCAGCAGCACAATCATCAACATCAGCAGCGGCTTATTCGGTTTTGCCGGCAGCGCAGCGGGCACGGCCGGATCGTAGATCTCCGCATCAGCATCGGAATAAGAGCCGGGTAAGGTCAGCTCCTGCGTGCGCTGATAGGCCATCTTGTACATATCTTCCGTTTTATCCAGCGCCAGCTTCAGGTCGTTGTAGCCATCACGCTTCATGGATAACTTCTGGAAATTCGCCTTCTGTTCTTCCAGCTGCTTCTGGTAATTTTTTTCGTCCGCCAGCGCCGCCTCGTAGCTCTGGCGTAATCCGGCCTGCTGCTCTCTGAGCGTCATCGCCGTTTGCGCCTGGATCGCGTTGATACGCGCCCGCGCTTGTATCACTTTGTCATGCTGGGGCCCGTAGGATTTCTCCAGCTGAGAAAGCTCGCTGTTCGCCTGGATCAGCGCAATGCGTAAATCCTGGATCTGGGCATGATTTGAAATCGACGGCAGGGAGATCACCTTCCCTCCACCGGAACGTACTTCGTTATAGACAGATTCCGCGGCCACCCGGCGCTCGGTCGCATTCGCCAGGCGGTTGGTGATAATACCCATCTGCTCCGTTTCAAAACCATCAACGCCACGGAAGGTCAGCAGCCCCTCTTTCGCCAGATAGCTGTCCAGAGCGGTCTTTTGTTGGACCATTTGCTGCTGCAGTTCCTGCAGCTTCTGCTGGTTATCTTCCCTCGCCTTCGCCGTTTTTTGCTGCTTGAGCGCCAGGGTGTAATTGATAAACGACTCCGCCACGCCATTGGCCACCTCTGCCGCCAGCTGCGGAGAGGTGGATTCATAGGAGACGGTGGATAAATGGGTCGTGCGCACGTTGCTGATCGTCAGATCTTTCTGCAGCGTCTTCAGGGCATTATCCACCCGCTGCTGTTCGTTCGCAGGGGTCGAACCACTGGCAGATCCCCCGCCGTTAAAGGCGGGGTTTTGATCGAGTTTCAGGGTACGAATGGCTTGCTCAAGCACCACGCGCGATTGCATCAGCGCGTTTTGCGTTTCGTAGTACCCGTTACGGGTGGAGTCATAGCCCTCCACGCGCTGGAAAGGTGAAACATTGTCCGGCTGAGCTTTAATCAGTACCGTGGCGGTAGATACATACTTCGATGACATCAAACTCATTAATGGCCAGGCAATCGCCCCGGCAATCACGCCGGAGAGAACGATTTTCCAGGAGTTCTTTTTAATTTCTCTGGCAAATCTGGCGATATCGATAGCGCTTTCTCGCTTTTTGCCATTTTCCACTATTGATAGTTTCATGGTCAGAAGAACCCTATGCCAATAATTACGAGATCGCCCGGGAGTACGGAGTGGGTAACATCAACATTTTCGAGTAACTCACCGGTGGACGCCTGACGAATATTGAGATCCGTACGGTCTGCACGGTCGGTATAGCCACCCGCAAGCGCGATGGCTTTTTCCACGGTCATACCTGGCTCATAGGAATAGCCATTCGGGTTCTCAACTTCACCAGAGATATAGAATTTACGAAATTCGGCGATATTGACCGTCACCATGGGGTTAAGCACATAACCTTTACGCAGGCGTTGCGTAATCTCTGCATCGACCTGACTTGCGGTTTTGCCCTTTAATTCCAGCTTGCCAATATAGGGGTAATTAATAGCCCCACTATTATCAAGTACTACTTTCATGGTCAGGTCAGGTTGACCGGCAACGTTAATGTTGACGACATCGCCGGAGCCCAGTAAATAATTTGCTGTATCAACCACACTATTGTCCATTAACGTCGGCTGCGTTGATTTGCAGCCGGCGAAAACAATGCTGAGGAGTAAAAACGCGCACAGTTTCATTATTTTCATTTTAAATCTGAACCTTAGCTGTAAGCATAATCAAAGATTGATCGTAGCCCAACGTTTCAGTAACCACCCGTTCGTCGTTGGGACCGATGGTGAAGGTATCTGTATCTTTATTAGACTTAAGCGTATCAAGATGATATTCCACACCAAAGTTAACCGATGGTGTGAGGTTATAACCTACGATAAATGAAAACACGCCATTCTTGTCGTGACGGTCCTTGTTCTGATCTTTGTAGTCTTCGGTAATGTATGCGTAATCAAGCAGCGTCGTTAAACGGTCGTTCATCCATAGCTGTTTGTATGAAACGCCGTATTCCGTCACTAAATTATATCCTCCCGCTTCGGAAGGATCCTTAATACTTTGGGATGTTCTTAACGTAAAAAGTGACTGTTGCAACGGCCGCCATTCACCCAGAATATCCCAGTTAATGCCGTTGAAATCCTTCGAGCCGGGGTTATTTTCAAAGGTTTTATAAAGCCACGACACGTTCATATCAACGTTCGTTTTACCCGTCAGCTGCGACTGAACACCGTAACGCAAATAATATTCATTACTATCTTTCTGCGAATCATGATCGTAATGAAACTGGTTGGTAATAAAACTATAGCGAAAACGCGTCTTCGATGTGTACTGATCGAAAATTTCTGCAATCAGGGTATTTTCGGTCCACTCCTGCTCGCGGATATATTGCGCGAAGTCCTCATCCTTGCTTTCAACCTGACCGGTATTGCCAAAGGTCCACTTGCGGTGCATCAAGGCCAGGTCTGCCCTGCCACGTCCGTCCGGCGCGCCATAACTATAGCGTAGCTCGCTATTGAACAGGTTGGTGGTTAAAGGTGACGTGACGCCAAACTGGCGAAACTGTTCCGGCAGGAACCCCTCCGTCACGCCGCGCCCGCGCTCCTCATGGCCGAGTGAGTCTTCCAGATTCAGGGTCAGGCCATGCATCTGGCCAAAACGCCAGTCGCTCCTGAAGCGGAAAAAGTGATCGTCATAATCATCGGTAGAATCGCTGGAGTAGTGACGATAATCCCCCGAGTACATCAGCAAATACTTATCCTGACCACGCTCTCCGTTCAGGGACAAGACGGGCTTGAGTCCCTGGAAATCGGAGCTTTTCGCGTCGCTGTCGTGATGCTGGAAAGTCACGTTATCGTTACGCCCATAATCCACACCGACGTTGCTCTGGAAGTCGATACCGGCCCAGCCGATGTGTGATTTGGGTGTTAATTCTGCCAGGGCAACCGGAGACGCCATAATCCCAACGATAATAATAATTTTAGTATGCATTCTTACCAACAAATCCCTTAAAAATGGTTTTAATGATGATTTTTATATCTAACCAAAAGGACCAGTTCTGAATATATTCAATGTCGTACTGGACTCGCTTTTCCATTTTATATAGCGCATCAATTTCGCCACGATAGCCATTAATTTGCGCTAAACCTGTGATCCCAGGCTTTACTTTATGGCGAATCATGTAGTTTTCGACCTGCTTACGGTAAAGCTCGTTATGCGCCACAGCGTGCGGCCGTGGACCGACAATAGACATATTCCCCTGTATTACATTAATGAACTGCGGCAGTTCATCCAGAGATGTCCGGCGTAAGAACGCACCAAAGCGGGTGACCCGAGGATCGTCTCGTGTCGCCTGTACCACCGTGTCGGTATTTTCCATCACCTTCATCGTCCGGAATTTCCAGACTTTAATCTTCTGCCCGCTCAGGCCATAGCGATCCTGTTTGAAGAAAACAGGCCCACGTGAAGTGAGTTTGATGCCAATGGCAATCACGATCATTAACAGGGCAATCATTACCATAATCACGCTGCCCAACACCAGATCTTCTGCTCGTTTAATAAACGATCCCCCACCGTCCAGCGGCGAGGTAAAAATACCGATGGTCTGCAGGTTATGGACGGAACGGATCTGGGAGGTGTTGGTACTGTAGGCGTAAAAGTCCGGCACGATATAGGTATCCACCGTGGTATCCGACATTATCGCCAGAAAATGGCGGATGCGCTGCAGCGCCACCATCGGCAGGGCAATGTAGATTTCGTCGACTCTGCTGGCTTTGGCCTCTTCCACCAGATTAATCACCGGTCCGTTATAGGGGCTGGTGATTTTGGTGGCCAGTTCCCCGAGCCGCTCCGGGCCGCGCTCATCGTAGAAGGCAAGCTCCAGCTGCACGTCAGCGTACTCCAGGCGTAGCGCCTGCTCAGCCGCGAGGCCGTTTTCCGTAATGCCGATGATAGCCACCCTTATTTTCTTTTTTGCCGACAGTTTGAAAATAATCAGGCGGACGACATAAAGGAAAGGGATCGGCGCGGCATACCAGAGCGGCATGGCAGGAATATTACGCACATCGATAAAAGTGACATAGCCCAGGGCGTATAATTTTGCCACCAGCAGGCGCACCATGCCGATAAAAAGAATGGCAAAAAAAGCGGTCAAAAACAGGCGGCGCTGATTACGCAAATTATTGTTTTTGGGCCGATAGAGATAGCACTCCGTGTATTCGCCAAACAGTAAAAAGGCGGTGGAGTACAGTAGGCTGATCAAAATTACAGTATCGAAAGACTCCATTTTCCATACCCAACCACTCAGTATTAAAATCATATTAATTGAGAAAAAATCAATTAATTTAATCAATACCGAGTAGCTTCCATGGGTAATCTTTTGCGAATTTCTCAGCATGTCCAGACCTGTTTATAATTAAGATTTGGTATTATTTTTTTGTACTAATTGCATTAGCAAAGATTTTTAAAAAATAAAATACTGTTTCGTGCTGAGGAAAGTGACAGGAATGTCAACTTCCAGGGTAGTGCATGCGTTTACAACTATGTCGGAGTAAAACTCAGCATACATACCTCGCGTAGACTCGCGTAGAGAAGAAAGCGTCGATTTTATAGAGACATCCGCTTATATACAGCGTAAGCACTATTCAATAAAACCGCCAATAAACTTTCGTTGTATTCCATTTGGGTATGAAAAAAAACCCGGCCGGAGCCGGGTTTTTTATTTACTCATTAATGCGGGGGTGTTGATCGACGAGTCGGGAACGCTTCGCCTGCAGGTCGGCAATTTCAGCATCGAGATCTTCTATCTTCTGCTCAATGTTGTCGTGATGCTCACGCAGGATCTCTTTGGCTTCCTGGAGGTCAGACGCGGCAGGCGTCGCCCCTTTCAGCGGCAGGTTCGCCGTCTCTTTCATGTAAATGCCGGTAATCAGGCCAATCACCGCAATCACCATCAGATAGTAGGCAGGCATCATCAGGTTCTGCGTGCTCTCCACCAGCGAGGCTGCCAGCGTTGGCGTCAGACCGGCAATCAGTACCGAGATGTTAAAGGCCGCCGCCAGCGCACTGTAACGGATGTGCGTCGGGAACATCGCCGGCAGGGTCGAGGCCATTACGCCGATAAAGCAGTTAAGGATCACCGCCAGCATCAGCAGGCCGGCAAAAATCAGGCCGATCACATCGCTGTTAATCATAATGAAGGCCGGGATAGCCAGCACGAATAGCGCGATACTGCCGAAGATAATGAATGGACGACGTCCGAAGCGGTCGCTCAGCAGGCCCATGACCGGCTGCACAAACAGCATCCCCACCATGATGGCGATGATGATCAGCACGCCGTGATCTTCTGAGTAATGCAGGTTATGCGACAGATAGCTCGGCATGTAGGTCAGCAGCATGTAATAGGTCACGTTGGTGGAGATCACCAGACCAATACAGGTCAGCAGGCTACGCCAGTGGCGGGTGGCAATCTCTTTGAACGAGACTTTCGGCCCTTCCTGAAGACCTTCACGATCGCCCTGCTCCAGCTTATCGACATGCTGCTGGAACGCCGGGGTCTCTTCTAACGCATGACGCAGATAGAGGCCAATAAGCCCCAGCGGCAGCGCCAGGAAGAACGGAATACGCCAGCCCCAGGAGAGGAAGTTCTCTTCCCCCACCACGGTGGAGAGCAGCACAACCACGCCCGCGCCGAGCACGAACCCGGCAATAGAGCCAAAGTCGAGCCAGCTGCCCATAAAGCCGCGCTTGCGGTCCGGCGAGTATTCGGCAACAAAAATGGACGCACCGGTATATTCCCCCCCGACCGAGAAGCCCTGGGCCATCTTACACAGCAGCAGCAGGATCGGGGCCCAGATGCCTATGCTCGCATACGACGGGATCAGGCCGATACAGAAGGTACTGACCGACATGATCACTATCGTGATGGCGAGGATTTTCTGGCGGCCGTACTTGTCCCCCAGCATCCCGAAGAACAGACCCCCTAACGGGCGGATAAGGAAGGGAACAGAGAAGGTCCCGAGGGCGGCAATCATCTGCACGCTGGGATCGGCACCGGGGAAGAAGACTTTACCCAGCGCGTAGGCCACAAAGCCATACACACCAAAGTCGAACCATTCCATCGCATTACCGAGCGAGGCGGCGGTGATCGCTTTGCGCAGCTTACCGTCGTCAATAATGGTGACGTCGCGCAGGGTGATCGGTTTAACTTTTTTCCTTTTCAGCATTGCTATCCTCATAGACTAAGCCCAGTGCTCACCACAGCGCTTATAAATGGCGCTCTGTGGAACCCGGGAAGCGCCTCATGCGCATTCTCCTTTCTCAAGCGTAGCAGGTTTACTTACACTGACCTTTCGGAGCGGTACAACCGAACCTGTGACGCCTGTCTGGGCTGTTAATGGTGCCATTACCCTACCAGCGTTTATATTTGTGATCAACTTCACATATATTTTTAAGGTTTTTACCAGAAGTGTAAATAACTCGTCATGCGTTGTTTCTTATATGTGCCTGCGTAAATACGCTTTCAGGCGTTATTATTTGCTGTGAAATCAAAAAAGAACGACATTTATTTACAATGCGTTCACAGCCATTTTATTAATCAAGATGCAAATCACGTGTTTCCGTAAAATATGTGATCGAGATAACTAAAACACTGTTTTATTTTCATTGAATCATCATTCCAACGATCGCATCATAAGCCCGTCAAAACGAGTCTGGTGGCCTTCAAATGAAGGTTTAAAAAAACCAAACTGGTTTTATCTGCTGTATGAATGACGAATTACCTGACGTTTTTAAGCCACAATTCGTTGAATTCATTAGATTATTAAATATCACTTGTCCGCTGGCGATGCGTGATGAGATGTGAGGGTTAATGATGAAGATTAAAGCCGCGATTGAACGCATCCCCGGAGGGATGATGCTGGTTCCGCTGGTACTGGGTGCAATTTTAAATACCTTAGCGCCTAATACCGGAGCCTATTTTGGTGGTTTCACCAAAGGCATGATTACCGGAACAGTTCCGATTCTGGCGGTATGGTTCTTCTGTATCGGCGCCTCCATTAATTTACGGGCGACGGGCACAGTATTACGTAAATCCGGGACGCTGGTGATTACCAAAATTGCCGTCGCCTGGGTTGTGGCGATGATTTGCGCCATGTTTATCCCGGAAAACGGGATTCAGACCGGCTTCTTCGCTGGCCTCTCCGTGCTGGCGATTGTCTCTGCGATGGACATGACCAACGGCGGCCTGTACGCCAGCCTGATGAACCAGTACGGCACCAAAGAAGAGTCCGGCGCCTTCGTTCTGATGTCTCTGGAATCCGGCCCGCTGATGACCATGCTGATCCTCGGCTCTGCCGGTCTGGCCTCCTTTGAACCGCACCACTTTGTCGGCGCCGTCCTGCCGTTCCTGATCGGTTTTGCCCTCGGCAACCTCGACCACGATCTGCGTGACTTCTTCAGCAAAGCCACGCCGGTTCTGATCCCGTTCTTCGGCTTCGCGCTGGGTAACACCATCAACCTGAACGTGATTCTGGATACCGGCCTGCTGGGTATCGTGCTGGGTGTGGCGGTTATCGTTATCACCGGTATTCCGCTGATTATTGCCGACCGTGTTATCGGTGGAGGGAATGGTACTGCGGGGGTCGCCGCCTCGTCCGCAGCGGGTGCTGCCGTGGCAAACCCGGTGATTATCGCCCAGATTAACCCGGCGTTCGAACCGGTTGCCGCTTCCGCCACCGCGCTGGTTGCCGCGAGCGTTATCGTGACGGCCATTCTGGTGCCGATTATTACCGCGCTGTACGCTAAGCGCTTCGGCCAGGTTCCGGTGAATAATGCGGAACAGACCCCGGCGGAATCACTGCACCACTAATGAATATGTAGCCCTCTCCCCACCCGGTGAGAGGGTTTTGCATTTAAAGCAATGAAGTACATTCAGAATAATAAAAGGCTTACAGCGGCCCCCTGATCCGGCTGAAAATCGCCGAAGCGTTTCCGGAAGGCCGGGGCGAGGCGCAGGGACGCGCCGAGAGGGCATAGCCTGCACGGATGCAGGCTGGTGGCGATTGAGCCACCCTGGCACGTTTACCGGTTCTGGCGTGACAGAGAAGCACTGGTCTGGAAGTGAACGGAACCACCACCTGAGCCGCATATTCCCCCTCACCCCAGCCCTCTCCCTCAAGGGAGAGGGGGCCGACCGTGCAAAAACGTTTACTCCCCAAACACCTCTTCCACCATCGCTTTTGCCAGCCTTGCCGCCGAACAGAGTCTCGGCATTCCCAGCGCCACATTCTGCCAGCTCTGCGTTACTGACCAGCACACCGGATGCCGGTCGGCATCACACCAGTCCCCCAGCCAGCCAAGCATATCTTTATGATCGATAATCCCCGGCGTACTGGGCGTGGTCAGCCACTGATGATAAAAATGACGGGTGGCAGGTGCCGCATTGATCCCCTGAGCCAGGTAGTTAGCCACCATGCTGCACAGGTTATCTTTGAGCATGGCGCTGACATCCGCATTGGCCAGCCGACAGGCGTCACCAAACGCCCCCCAGCGCAGCTCCTCCAGCACCACGTAGCCGCGCCCGGCCAGCGACCAGCCGTCATAATGCCCGGCCCGCCAGCGGGTAAAAATCTGTTCGCTGTGTACGCCCGCCTGCACCGTTAACCCACGCTGGGTTAACGCCTTCTCTTTAAACTGGGCGCGTTGCTGAAAATGGGCGGAGAGGACTTCGTATTGATGCACCACGCCAATGGCGGGTTGATTACGCAGGTTAGCCTGCTGGCGCAGCGTGGTCAGGGTCTGGGTCATACGGGTCAGTGCCAGATGGCCAGGATCGACCATGCCCGCCAGTTTCTCTACCAGCCCGAGCCGCAGCACAGCATTTTCGCTGAACATTCCCCCCATCGCCCACTGGCGAAGCTGAGCCTGCACCATAATTTCCTGGGTTAAACGTTCACGAAAGTGCTGCTGTTGCGACCCCACAGAGGCGTGACGCTGCGCGTCAACCCCCTGCACCAGGTCGACCATAAATTTAGGATGAATACATTCCAGCGTCCGCCCGGGACCGTCCAGTAAGTGTTTTGTCATGGTTGCTCTGCCGCGAATAGCGTTTGAATATCATCGCGTAACAGTCGGGTATCTTCCTGAATCCACGTCGCAGTCGTAATGCATTGCTGCAACAGCTGGCTGAGCGCACGCGTGGCATGCTCATTCTGCTGGCGCACCGCGAGGCTATCACGCAAGCTTTCCTGTAACCCTGCAAGGCATAACGAGAATTCGGCAAAGAATGTCGCCATACCTGCTGTAACAGAGACATCGACCTGGGCGGCCAAAGCTTTACGGATTTGTTCACAAAAGTGATCGATATGGTGTTTAAATTTCTCATGAAGCTGTGACACGTTGATAACATAGCGCGTCCGGGTCATCACAAAGTCTTCCCAGCCCCAGCCCGGATTGTTCAACCAGCGGGAGACCGTCTCGCGCAGCGCGCTCCCGGCCCCCGGGGTCTGACCGGCAGGCTGATTCTCCTGGGCGATGGCATCGTTGAACAACCCCTGAGTATTAAAGTTAAGCTGATTGGCCTGAAACGCCGGGAAGCTGATCCGCGCGCGGAAGCCGGCATGGCTCAACTCTTCTTTAATGCGCGTTTCAATCGGGCGCATGGCGTCGTTCAGCGCCCGCGCCAGCGTGGTCTCCAGCTGGTCAAAACGCAGCGCCAGCTCACGACCAATTTTTGCCTGCGCATCCAGCATAATCATCTCGCAGGAGGAGCGGATTTTACTTAACAGGATCTGCGCCTGGCCCTCGTCCTCCAGCACCAGCTGATCGGGCGTCGCCGTGGCATCAGCACGCTGTTTATGCAGTTCAAACCCCGCCAGATCGAGCATATTTTCGGGATTGAAGACCTGCGAGATGGCAAGTTTAATCTCGTTCTGCTGGGAAGTGAGGAACAGGTCGGTGGCGCTCAGGGCCTGGCTTACCTCATGACGCACCTCATCGCTCACCGTGGCCTGGCGGGAGTGCAGCAGAGCCATGTCCTCTTCCAGGCGGGCAATATTTTGCTGTAACTCGTCGAAGGCCACCGTCAGCCCCTGATAGCGGAAATCCAGGTACTCTCGGGCATTCTGGGCGTAGTTCAGCAGCTTATGCGACGCGGAGCGTAACGCGTACAGCGAGGCGTTGGCGTAGGCGGCGTAGATCAGCTTGCGGATGGGCTGTTCGAACAGGGAGTCTTCCCACAGCAGATCGGCGGAGTGGCGAACGTGTTCAATATCATCCAGATCGGCAGTCCGCCAGCGGCGGCCCAGCGCGGCTTCGGCGAAATCCTGCACCCAGCGCTGCTCCTGGTGATCGGGCAGCTTACCGTGCATCTCCAGTTCGTGACGCGCCCGGTTCGCCAGGTATCCCCACATCGACGAGACCGGGAAGATCTGCCCCGGAGAGATATGCCCCTTCATCAGCGTGCCGGAGATCATCGCCCGCACCTGCTCTTCATCATCGCTGTTACGGTCTTTCTGATCGAACTTATTGACCAGGGCGTACAGCGGCACCGATTTGCCGACCGCGGAGATGGCCAGCCGCACTTCGGCATCAGAGATTGACTTCAGTTGGGTATAGTCCATCACCGCCAGCACCGCCGACGCGCGGGCGAGCTGCTCGGTGAGCATTTTTTGCAGATGCGGCTGTCCGGCCTCGTTCGGTCCGGGGGTGTCCAGCAGGGTTAATTGCCCCAGATGGACATCCAGCCCGGCCAGATGGACAAACTCCACCTCGATGACCGGAATATTCTCGATCGCGGCATAGGCAGAGAACGGAAATTCCGTGCCCAGCGCCTGGGAAAGCCGCACCAAATCATTCAGGTTTTTTAAACAGTTAAATATTGGCTGCGCACCCAAATAATGTTTTTCAAATGCCTCGCCGGTTTCAATGCGCCCGAGGAGCGCCGTCATATCTTTGTCAATTTCCAGCTGCTGCGCCAGCTTGCCGCGATCGTAATTGGCCAGCTTCTTTTGCATTTGCCTTATTAATGTATCGATGGGCGCGACGTGAGAAAAATGCAGCACCGGCTCTTTCTGGCCGGGGGTATGACGGATCAGCGTCGGCAACGCGGTCATCGGGCGGTTGCGGTTGGGCAGGACTTCGGTGCCCACGATGGCGTTAATGGTGGTGGACTTCCCGGCCTTCATGGTGCCCACGATCGCCAGCACCATCTCCAGGCGGGTAATTTTGCGCAGCTCATTATTGAGCATCGACTGCTGTGCCTCTAAGCCACGGGCACTAAAATGCAGAGGTAAGACATTGCTGGTTTCGCCGGAAATGGCCGACGTGGCGTTGTCCAGCATCGCGGCAGGCATGGTGCTCAGCGTTTCAAGATTCTGCAACGAGAGCTGAAGCAGTCTTTCTGCTTCCTGGCTTAATTCAAATATGGTTTGTGTGTGCATAGTAAAAAGCCTTCCCTTAACACAAATTTTATATAACCGAATTGTTTTAAGAATGAAGGATCGGCTTATATGATTACGTGTTGTAAATATGTTCGAAGCAATATAATTCTGTAATGACAGTAAAAATATATTCTTTCAGCGCGTAAAGTAGCGGAGCGCGCTCCTTCGGTCAGGGAAACCGAAAGATTAAGAGCGTAGCTCAATTTTTGAAAACTTCAGGAAAATTCATCATCAGTTACCCACCAAAAATGAGGGGTAAATCATCCCTTGCAGGCCAGGGATGGCGATTAAAGTAAGTAAGTGAAATATCATTAGCGTCTTCACCTTATCTGAAATGACACGGCGTATCAATTTGCCGCAATAAAATATTGTCGCTTTTAATCAGCCGCGTTTCTTTCCTGCGTCTGACCCTCAGCATCGCTCAGGTCACTGACAAACAATGTCATTGGAAAACGTTTTTTTCGCCAACCGCGAAAAATAATGTCACCGACAACAGTAAGGACATGCGTTATACTTGCCGCCTTTTTCGACAACCTGTCGGTTTTTGGCGGGCCTGATTGCCGCCGGTTCGCACTATTTTGAGGAGAACACCATGTCACTGCCACACTGTCCGAAATGCAGCTCTGAATATACCTACGAAGATAACGGGATGTTCATTTGCCCGGAATGCGCTTACGAATGGAATAACGCAGAACCTGCGCACGAGAGCGATGAACTCATCGTTAAAGATGCCAACGGCAATCTGCTGGCCGACGGCGATAACGTCACCGTCATTAAAGATTTGAAGGTCAAAGGCAGCTCATCGATGCTGAAGATCGGAACCAAAGTCAAAGGCATCCGCCTGGTTGAAGGCGACCACAACATCGACTGCAAAATTGACGGTTTCGGCCCGATGAAGCTGAAATCCGAGTTCGTGAAAAAGAACTGATTTTTGCCGTTATCTTTTGTAGGCCCGGCAAGCGAAGCGCCGCCGGGCGCTTTTGCCGGATGCGCTGCGCTTATCCGGCCTACAATACATGTCATCGCTTTCACCTCAACTCTTCAAACTCCCGCAACCAACACTTAACCTAAATGTCACATTGATCCGCCAGCATGAGGCCACATTTGAATCGAGGCCTCACCCATGCAAACTGTCATCCGCGTCGAGAAACTGAGCAAGACCTTCCATCATAATAAGGCTCTGCATGCCGTTGATCTGACCGTCCAGCAGGGCGAAATGGTCGCACTACTGGGGCCATCCGGTTCAGGTAAATCCACCCTTCTGCGCCACTTAAGCGGCCTTATCACCTGCGATAAAACCTCAGAAAGCCACGTCGAGCTGCTGGGCAACACCGTGCAACGCGCGGGGCGTCTGGCGAGTGATATCCGCAAAAGCCGCGCGCAGACCGGCTACATCTTCCAGCAATTCAACCTGGTGAACCGCCTGACGGTGCTCGAGAACGTGCTGATTGGCGCCCTCGGCAGCACCCCGTTCTGGCGCACCTGTCTGCGCTGGTTCTCGCCCGCGCAGAAACAGGCGGCGCTGCACGCCCTGACCCGCGTCGGCATGGCTCACTTCGCCCACCAGCGGGTCTCCACCCTGTCCGGTGGACAGCAGCAGCGCGTGGCGATTGCCCGGGCGCTGATGCAGGAAGCCAAAATCATTCTCGCCGATGAGCCGATTGCCTCACTCGATCCAGAGTCGGCCCGCATCGTGATGGAGACCCTGCGCGACATCAACCAGAAGGACGGCATCACCATCGTGGTGACGCTGCATCAGGTGGATTACGCCCTGCGCTACTGCGAGCGCATCGTCGCCCTGCGTCAGGGGCACGTGTTCTTTGACGGTGCCAGCCATCAGTTTGATAACGACCGTTTTGACCATCTCTACCGCAGCATTAACCGCGTCGAAGAGAACGCGCAGGCTGCTTAACGTCCCCACAATGAGGAATGGAAATGCGCAATAAAACGATTGCCGCGCTGGCCTTTACCAGCCTGTTCAGTATCAGCACCCTGTTAAGCCCGGCCTCGGCGGAAGAGCAGGAAAAAGCGCTGAACTTTGGCATCATTTCGACGGAATCACAGCAGAACCTGAAGCCACAGTGGGAACCCTTCCTGAAAGACATGGAAACCAAACTGGGGATCAAAGTGAACGCCTTCTTCGCCCCGGACTACGCGGGCATTATCCAGGGGATGCGCTTTAACAAGGTCGATATCGCCTGGTACGGCAACCTCTCCGCGATGGAAGCGGTGGATCGCGCCAACGGTCAGGTCTTCGCCCAGACGGTCGCCGCCGACGGCTCCCCGGGTTACTGGAGCGTGCTGATCGTCAATAAAGACAGCCCGATCAACAACCTCAACGACATGCTCGCCAAACGTAAAGAGCTCACCTTTGGCAACGGCGACCCGAACTCTACTTCAGGCTTCCTGGTCCCGGGCTACTACGTCTTCGCCAAAAACAACGTCTCCACCAGCGAATTCAAACGCACGGTCAACGCCGGGCATGAGACCAACGCTCTGGCGGTCGCTAACAAGCAGGTGGACGTGGCCACCAACAACACCGAAAACCTCGACAAGCTGAAGACCTCCGCCCCGGACAAGCTGAAAGAGCTGAAGGTGATCTGGAAATCCCCGCTGATCCCGGGCGACCCGATTGTGTGGCGTAAAAACCTCTCCGAAAGCACCAAGGACAAGGTGTACGACTTCTTTATGAACTACGGCAAAACCGCGGAAGAGAAGACCGTGCTGGAACGCCTGGGCTGGGCGCCGTTCCGCGCCTCCAGCGACCTGCAGCTGGTGCCGATTCGCCAGCTGGCGCTGTTCAAACAGATCCAGGGCGTGAAGGAGAACAAGGGACTGAAGGAGGAAGAGAAGAGCAGCAAGATGTCTGAAATTCAGGCCCAGCTGGACGATCTCGACCGCCTGACCGCCGCGCTGGGTGCGATGACCAGCGTGAATAAAGCGGTGCAGTAACTCAAGTCCCCTCTCCCTTGAGGGAGAGGGTTAGGGTGAGGGGGAAATGCGTACGCTGATG
The DNA here is from genome assembly GCF_036780805.1 of Leclercia sp. Classification (NCBI taxonomy): domain Bacteria; kingdom Pseudomonadati; phylum Pseudomonadota; class Gammaproteobacteria; order Enterobacterales; family Enterobacteriaceae; genus Leclercia; species Leclercia sp. The sequence goes on from NZ_DAIQCE010000007.1 coordinate 65,584, forward strand.
CCCTCACCCCGGCCCTCTCCCACAGGGAGAGGGAGAACAGATTAAGGAGCTATCATGCAAACCATCACTCTCCCACCACCCAAACGCAGCTGGTTCTCGCTGATTAGCTGGGCCATCCTGCTGGCGGTGCTGGTCGTCTCCTGGAAGGGGGCGGAAATGGCCCCGCTTACGCTGATCCAGGACTCCGGCAACATGGCGACCTTCGCCGCCGACTTCTTCCCGCCGGACTTCAGCCAGTGGCAGGACTACCTCAGCGAGATGGCCATCACCCTGCAAATCGCCGTCTGGGGAACCGCGCTGGCCGTAGTGCTCTCCATTCCGTTTGGCCTGATGAGCGCCGACAACATCGTCCCCTGGTGGATTTACCAGCCGGTACGCCGCCTGATGGACGCCTGCCGCGCCATCAACGAAATGGTCTTTGCGATGCTGTTCGTGGTGGCCGTCGGTCTCGGCCCGTTCGCCGGGGTGCTGGCGCTGTTCATCCACACCACCGGGGTGCTCTCCAAGCTGCTTTCGGAAGCGGTGGAAGCCATCGAGCCTGGCCCGGTCGAAGGCATTCGCGCCACCGGGGCTAATAAGCTCGAAGAAATTCTCTACGGCGTCCTGCCGCAGGTGATGCCGCTGCTGATCTCCTACTCCCTGTACCGCTTTGAGTCCAACGTGCGCTCCGCCACCGTCGTCGGCATGGTCGGCGCAGGCGGGATTGGCGTCACCCTGTGGGAAGCGATTCGCGGTTTCCAGTTCCAGCAAACCTGCGCCCTGATGGTGCTCATCATCGTGACGGTTAGCCTGCTGGACTTCCTCTCTCAACGTTTGCGTAAGCACTTCATCTGAGAAGCGAGGCTTTGATCTGTATGCACTTATCCAGACATCCGACCAGTTACCCGACCCGCTGGCAAGAAATTGCGGCAAAGCTTGAAGTGGAGCTGCGCACACACTACCGCTGCGGGGACTATCTGCCTGCGGAACAGCAGCTGGCGGATCGCTATGAAGTGAACCGCCACACCCTGCGCCGCGCCATCGATCAGCTGGTGGAGCGCGGCTGGGTGCAGCGCCGTCAGGGCGTCGGCGTGCTGGTGCTGATGCGCCCGTTCGACTATCCCCTCAACGCCCAGGCGCGCTTCAGCCAGAACCTGCTGGATCAGGGCAGCCACCCCACCAGCGAAAAACTGCTCTCGGTGCTGCGCCCGGCCTCCAGCCACGTCGCGGACGCGCTGGGCATTCAGGAGGGAGACAACGTCGTCCATCTGCGCACCCTGCGCCGGGTCAACGGTATCGCCCTGTGTCAGATCGACCACTACTTTGCCGACCTCGATTTGTGGCCGGTGCTGCAGCACTTCTCCAGCGGCTCGCTGCACGACTTCCTGTTCGCGGCCACCGGGATTGCGCTCAAGCGCACCCAGACCCGCATCAGCGCCCGCCGCGCGCAGGCCAAAGAGAGCAAGGTGCTGGAAATCCCCAACATGGCGCCCCTGCTCTGCGTGCGTACCCTTAACCACCGTGACGGCGAGATCGACGCGACGGAGTACTCCGTCAGCCTGACCCGCGCCGACATGATTGAATTCACCATGGAGCACTGAATGCATTTCGATACCTCCACCCGCCAGCACTGGATGGCCGTGCTGGCTCACAGCCAGCCTGCGGCGCTCGCCGAGCGCATGTCGGCGCTGAGCCTGACGCCCGCTTATGAACCGATCCGCGCCCCGGAAACCGGGCTGGTGCAGATCCAGGCGCGGATGGGCGGCACCGGGGCACGCTACTTTGCCGGTGATGCCACCCTGACCCGCGCCGTGGTACGTCTTGCCAGCGGCACGCTCGGCTACAGCTACCTGCTCGGGCGCAACAAAGCGCATGCCGAGCGGTGCGCGGTCATCGATGCTCTGCTGCAGGAAGCCCCGCACTTTCAGACCCTAATGGAAACCCTTATTGCCCCGCTGGAAGCCGACCGCGCCGCACGCCTTGCCGCGCGTCAGGCCGAGGTCAACACCAGCCGGGTCGACTTCTTTACGCTCGTTCGCGGAGACAACGCATGACCCTTCAACCCGCTTTTACCCTTGCCGTGCAGGATGCCCAACACAGTTTTCGCCGTCTGCTGAAAGCGATGAGCGAACCGGGGGTGATTGTCTCCCTGCACCAGTTGAAACACGGCTGGCAGCCGCTGAATCTCGCCACCACCAGCGTGCTGCTGACCCTGGCCGACAATGACACCCCGGTCTGGCTGTCGGGCGCGGTGAGTAACGATATCGTCAGCTCTAACCTGCGTTTTCATACGAGCGCCCCGCTGGTGGATCAGCCCCAGCTGGCGGTGTTTGCCGTGGCCGACGAGCAGATCAGCCACGAGCAGCTTAACGCCCTGAGCGAAGGCAGCGCCGTCGCGCCGGAGAGCAGCGCTACCCTGATTTTGCAGGTGCCGAGCCTGAGCGGCGGACGCATGCTGCGCCTGACCGGGGCCGGGATCGCCGAGGAGCGCATGGTCGCCCCGCAGCTGCCGGAGTGCATCATTCATGAGCTAACCGAGCGGCCGCACCCGTTCCCGCTGGGGATCGACCTGCTCCTGACCTGCGGCGAGCGCCTGCTGGCGATCCCGCGAACCACCCACGTGGAGGTGTGCTGATGTACGTTGCCGTCAAAGGGGGCGAGAAGGCGATTGCCGCCGCCCATGCCCTGCAGGAGCACAGACGCCGGGGGGATGAGCAGCTCCCCGAGCTGAGCGTCGCCCAGATCGAACAGCAGCTCAACCTCGCCGTGGATCGGGTGATGACCGAGGGCGGCATCGCCGACCGCGAGCTGGCGGCGCTGGCGCTGAAGCAGGCCAGCGGTGACAACGTCGAAGCTATCTTCCTGCTGCGCGCCTACCGCACTACCCTGGCGAAGCTGGCGGTGAGCGAGCCGCTGAATACCGCGAAGATGCGCCTCGAGCGCCGCATTTCTGCCGTTTATAAAGATATCCCCGGCGGCCAGCTGCTTGGCCCTACCTACGACTACACCCATCGCCTGCTCGATTTCACTCTGCTGGCGAACGGCGATGCCCCGCGCCTGACAACCTCAGACGCCGCGCAGGACGCAGCCCCGCACGTCTTTAGCCTGCTGGCAAACCAGGGGCTGGCGAAGGCGGAAGAAGATAACGGCAGCGAACCCGATGACATCACCCGCACCCCGCCGGTCTATCCCTGCTCCCGCGCCTCGCGCCTGCAGCAGCTGATGCGCGGCGACGAGGGCTACCTGCTGGCGCTGGCCTACTCCACCCAGCGCGGCTACGGGCGCAACCACCCCTTTGCCGGCGAGATCCGCAGCGGCCATCTCGACGTAGAAATCGTGCCGGAAGAGCTGGGTTTTGCGGTGAATGTCGGCGAACTGCTGATGACCGAGTGCGAAATGGTCAACGGCTTTGTCACCCCGGACAACGACACGCCGCACTTTACCCGCGGCTACGGGCTGGTGTTCGGCATGGGCGAGCGCAAGGCGATGGCGATGGCGCTGGTGGACCGCGCCCTGCAGGCCCCGGACTATGACGAAAACCTTGCCGGCCCGGCGCAGGACGAAGAGTTCGTGCTGGCCCACGCGGATAACGTCGAGGCGGCGGGATTTGTCTCGCACCTCAAGCTGCCGCACTACGTCGATTTCCAGGCCGAGCTGGAACTGCTGAAACGTCTGCAACAGGAGCGCAAGAATGGCTAACCTCAGCGGCTATAACTTTGCTTATCTGGATGAGCAAACCAAACGCATGATCCGCCGCGCCATTTTAAAAGCGGTGGCGATCCCCGGCTATCAGGTGCCGTTCGGCGGCCGTGAGATGCCGATGCCCTACGGCTGGGGCACCGGCGGGATCCAGATTACCGCCAGCGTGATTGGCGAAGCGGACGTGCTGAAGGTCATCGACCAGGGGGCGGATGACACCACCAATGCGGTGTCGATCCGCCAGTTCTTTGAGCGCGTCACCGGGGTGAACACCACCGAGCGCACCGAAGACGCCACGCTGATCCAGACCCGCCACCGCATCCCGGAAACCCCGCTCACTGAAGATCAGATTTTGATTTTCCAGGTGCCAATCCCGGAGCCGCTGCGCTTTATCGAGCCGCGCGAAACCGAAACCCGCACCATGCACGCGCTGGAAGAGTACGGCGTGATGCAGGTGAAGCTCTATGAAGACATCGCCCGCTTCGGCCATATCGCCACCACCTACGCCTACCCGGTGAAGGTCAACGGCCGCTACGTGATGGACCCGTCGCCGATCCCGAAATTCGATAACCCGAAGATGGACATGATGCCCGCGTTGCAGCTGTTCGGTGCCGGGCGCGAGAAGCGCATCTACGCCGTGCCGCCGTACACCCGCGTGGAGAGCCTCGACTTCGACGACCACCCGTTTACCGTGCAGGAGTGGGACCAGCCGTGCGCCATCTGCGGATCGCAACACAGCTATCTCGATGAAGTGGTGCTGGATGACACGGGCAACCGGATGTTTGTCTGCTCCGATACCGATTACTGCCGCCAACAGAGCGAGGCCAACAGCCAATGAAACCGCTGCTTTCGGTCAATAACCTGACCCACCTCTATGCGCCGGGCAAAGGCTTCAGCGACGTGTCGTTTGACCTCTGGCCGGGGGAAGTGCTGGGGATTGTCGGCGAGTCCGGCTCCGGCAAAACCACCCTGCTGAAGGCCATCTCCGCCCGTCTGGCCCCGCAACAGGGTGAGATTCTGTATGAAGAGCAGTCTCTGTACGGCATGAGCGAGGCCGAACGCCGCCGCCTGCTGCGCACCGAGTGGGGCGTGGTCCACCAGCACCCGATGGACGGCCTGCGCCGTCAGGTGTCAGCGGGGGGCAACATCGGCGAGCGGCTGATGGCCACCGGCGCGCGTCATTATGGCGATATCCGCGCCACCGCGCAGAAGTGGCTGGTCGATGTGGAGATCCCGGCGTCGCGCATCGACGACCTGCCGACCACCTTCTCCGGCGGGATGCAGCAGCGTTTACAGATTGCCCGCAACCTGGTCACCCATCCGAAGCTGGTATTTATGGACGAGCCTACCGGCGGGCTGGACGTGTCGGTTCAGGCGCGTCTGCTGGATCTGCTTCGCGGTCTGGTGGTGGAGCTGAACCTGGCAGTGGTGATTGTCACCCACGATCTGGGCGTTGCCCGCCTGCTGGCGGACCGTCTGCTGGTGATGAAGAGCGGCGAGGTGGTGGAAAGTGGGCTGACCGACCGGGTGCTCGACGATCCGCATCATCCCTACACCCAGCTGCTGGTGTCATCCGTTTTGCAAAACTGAGTTTGCTGTTGCCCGGCGGCGCTTCGCTTGCACGGGCCTACGATTTTCCAGGCAGGGTAAGGCGTAGCCGCCACCCGGCATCCTGAACCACGAGGCCAACATGATCCGCGTCGAAAACGTCAGTAAAACCTTTGTGCTCCACCAGCAAAACGGCGTGCGCCTGCCGGTGCTGCAAAATGCCTCTCTGGAGGTCAGCAGCGGCGAATGCGTGGTGCTGCACGGCCACTCCGGCAGCGGCAAATCGACCCTGCTGCGCTCCCTGTACGCCAACTATCTGCCGGACGAAGGCCATATTCATGTCCGCCACGGCGACGAATGGGTGGATCTGGTGCAGGCCCCGGCGCGCAAGGTGCGGGACGTCCGCCGCACCACCATCGGCTGGGTCAGCCAGTTTTTACGGGTCATCCCGCGCGTCCCGGCGCTGGAGGTAGTGATGCAGCCGCTGCTGGATCTCGGCGTACCGCGTGAAGCCTGCGCCGCCAAAGCCGCCAGCCTGCTGACGCGCCTCAACGTGCCGGAGCGCCTGTGGCATCTCGCCCCCTCTACCTTCTCCGGCGGGGAGCAGCAGCGGGTCAACATCGCCCGCGGCTTTATCGTCGATTACCCGATTTTACTGCTCGATGAACCGACCGCCTCGCTGGATGCGAAAAACAGCGCGGCGGTCATGGAACTGATCGAAGAAGCCAAAGCGCGCGGCGCGGCGATCGTCGGGATATTCCACGACGACGCCGTGCGGGATCGCGTGGCGGATCGTCTGCACCCGATGGGGATCACCGCATGATCGTAAACAACGTAAAACTGGTGCTGGAAAACGAGGTCGTTGACGGCTCCATCGAGGTTCAGGACGGCATCATCCGTACTTTTGCTGAAACCCAGAGCCGCCTGCCAGAGGCGATGGACGGCGAAGGCGGCTGGCTGTTGCCGGGGCTGATCGAACTGCACACCGACAACATGGACAAGTTCTTCACCCCGCGGCCCAAGGTGGACTGGCCCGCCCATTCGGCGATGAGCAGCCACGACGGAATGATGGTCGCCAGCGGCATCACCACCGTGCTGGACGCGGTGGCGATTGGCGACGTGCGCGACGGCGGCGACCGGCTGGAGAATCTGGAGAAGATGATCAACGCCGTGGAGGAGACGCAGAAGCGCGGCCTCAACCGCGCCGAGCACCGTCTGCACCTGCGCTGCGAGCTGCCCCATCACACCACCCTGCCGCTGTTCGAGAAGCTGGTGAGCCGCGAGCCGGTGACCCTGGTGTCGCTGATGGATCACTCCCCGGGCCAGCGCCAGTTCGCCAACATCGAAAAGTACCGCGAATATTATCAGGGCAAATACTCCCTCAATGACGAACAGATGGCGCGCTACGAAGAGGAGCAGCTTCAGCTTGCCGCCCGCTGGTCCCAGCCCAATCGCCAGGCCATTGCCGCATTGTGCCGGGAGCGCAATATCGCGCTGGCCAGCCACGATGACGCCACCGCCGATCATGTGCTCGAATCCCGGCAGCTTGGCAGCGTCATCGCCGAATTTCCCACCACGTTCGAAGCGGCAGAAGCCTCGCGCCAGCACGGCATGAACGTGCTGATGGGTGCGCCAAACATCGTGCGCGGCGGCTCGCACTCCGGCAACGTGGCGGCAAGCTCGCTGGCGTCGCTCGGGCTGCTGGATATTCTGTCCTCCGATTATTACCCGGCCAGCCTGCTGGATGCGGCGTTCCGGGTGGCCGACGATGCAGACAACGGCTTTACCCTGCCGCAGGCGATCCGTCTGGTGACGAAGAACCCGGCGCAGGCCCTGAGCCTGCACGATCGCGGGGTGATTGGCGAAGGCAAGCGGGCGGACCTGGTGCTGGCGCACCGCAAAGGCGAGCATATTCATATCGACCACGTCTGGCGTCAGGGAAAACGGGTGTTCTGATGGGAAGAGTAATCTGGTTAATGGGGCCGTCGGGCTCCGGAAAGGACAGCCTGCTGGCGGCGTTACGCCAGCAGACCCACCCGCAGCTGCTGGTGGCGCACCGCTACATCACCCGCCCCGCCAGCGCGGGAAGTGAGAACCACATCGCCCTCAGCGAGCCCGAGTTTTTTACCCGCGCGGGGCAGCAACTGTTTGCCCTGAGCTGGCACGCGAACGGCTATTATTATGGGGTGGGTCTGGAGATCGACCTCTGGCTGCACGCCGGATTCGACGTGGTGGTCAACGGCTCGCGCGCCCATCTGCCCCAGGCGCAGGCGCGCTATGCAAAGGCGCTGCAGCCGATCTGCCTGCAGGTGTCGCCCGACATTCTGCGAAGCCGACTGCAAAGCCGCGGCCGGGAGAACGCCAGAGAGATCGACCAGCGGCTGGAGCGTGCCGCCCGCTATACCCCGTCCGATTGCCCTGTCCTGAATAACGACGGCAGTCTGCTCCAGTCCGTCGAACACTTTCTTTCGCTCATTCACCAGAAGGAGAAAAACCATGCCTGAGTGTGAGTTGCGTCCCGCCACCGCGGAGGACGTCGACGCCGTCTATGGCCTTATTTGTGAGTTAAAACAGGCGGAGCTGGATCGGTCAGCGTTTCATGCCGGCTTTGCGGCCAATCTGCAGGATCACAATATGCGCTACCAGCTGGCCGAGCAGGATGGGCACATCATCGGCATGATCGGCCTGCATATGCAGTTTCATCTGCATCACGCCAACTGGATCGGCGAGATTCAGGAACTGGTGGTGATGCCGCAGGCGCGCGGGCTCAGGGTAGGCAGCCAGCTGCTGGCCTGGGCAGAAGAAGAGGCCCGCCACGCCGGGGCGGAGATGACCGAGCTCTCCACCAGCGTCAAGCGCCTCGACGCGCACCGCTTTTATCTTCGTGAAGGGTACACCCAGAGCCATTTCCGCTTTACCAAACCGCTGTAAGGGGATGCGATGAGTCTGACCATAACGTTAACAGGAACCGGTGGCGCCCAGCTGGTGCCCGCTTTTGGCTGTGACTGTCCGGCCTGTCGCCGGGCGCGTTTGCAGGACGACTATCGCCGTCGCCCCTGTAGCGCGGTGGTCAAATTCAACGACGCGGTGACGCTGCTGGATGCGGGGATCCCGCACCTGATGGACGACTGGCCGGCAGGCAGTTTTCAGCAGATTTTACTTACCCACTACCATATGGATCATGTTCAGGGGCTGTTCCCGCTGCGCTGGGGCGTGGGGGCGACCATTCCGGTCTACGGCCCGCCGGACGACGCCGGGTGCGACGATCTGTTTAAGCATCCCGGCATTCTCGACTTTAGCCACACCCTTCAACCCTTTGTGGTGTTTGAACTGCAGGGGCTGCGGGTGACGCCGCTGCCGCTCAACCATTCGAAGCTGACGTTTGGCTATCTGCTGGAGAGCGCCCACAGTCGGGTGGCCTGGCTGTCGGACACCGCCGGGCTGCCGGACAAAACGGTGAAGTTTTTACTCAACAACCACCCCCAGGCGATGGTGATTGACTGCAGCCACGAGCCGCGGGAAGAGACGCCGCGCAATCACTGCGATCTGAACACGGTGGTCGCCCTGAATCAGGTGATTGGCTGTCCGCAAGTGATCCTCACTCATATCAGCCATCAGTTCGACGTGTGGATGATGGACAACCCGCTGCCGGAGGGGTTCGAAGCGGGGTATGACGGGATGGTGCTGGTGCTGGATTAACCATTTTCTCCCTCTCCCTGTGGGAGAGGGCCGGCCTACGGTTCGCGGTCCTTTGTAGGCCCGTGCAAGCGAAGCGCCGCCGGGCATCAGCGCCGATCGTAATCGTCCTCTAACCGGCGCTCATCCTCTTCTAAGCGACGACGGTCCTCATCCAACTGACGCTGACGGTCATCCAGCTGGCGGCGTCGGTCCTCAAGCTGCCTGCGACGATCGTCATACTGGCGGCTGTCACTGCTGCGGCGGCTGTCTTCGTAGCGATCGTCATCGGAATTGCGATTATTGCTGTTGGGGTTGTAGGCGTCATTGATGGCCTGCTGAATATTGCCGATCGCATCGTCAACGATGTCGGCATGCGCCAGCTGGCTGGTTAAAGAGAGCAGACCAAATAACAGAGCGGTAGAGGTACGTTTCATAAAGCCAGTCTCGCAGGATGAGCTGGCTTTACGGTAATAAACGGCGAAAAGCGCGAGTAGCGGAGGAATCTCAAATGTTGACCGCTTTCTCCAGCGCCTGCGCCAGCTGCCCGCGGGTAAAAGGCTTACGCAGCAGCTCCACCTCGGGCAGCTGCGGGTTGTGCGCCGGGCGCAGATCCTGACCGCTCATCAGCAGCACCGGAAGATGCGGGAAACGGTGGCGCACATGCTGGATCACCTCCGCGCCGCTCAGCGTGCCGGGCAGCATTAAATCACTGATGAACATCTCTATATCCCCGGAGGCATCCAGCATCTGCAGCGCCTGCTCGCCGGTTTCGGCCTCCAGCGTCAGGTAGCCCAGCTGGTGGAGCTGTTCGCACAGTGTCTGCCGGACGTCGGTCTGGTCGTCCAGCACCAGCACCAGCCGGTCGCCTGGCGGCGAGGCGGTGGATGCGCCGGTTTCCGGCGAGGGCACTGCCTGTAAGGTGGCGCGCGGCAGATGCAGCCGCACGGTGGTGCCCTGGCCGGGCGCACTTTCGATCTCCACCCGTCCGCCGGACTGGCGCACGAAGCCGTAGACCATCGACAGCCCCAGCCCGCTGCCGCTGCCGGTCTGTTTGGTGGTGAAGAAGGGTTCAAAGACCTGGGATTTGATCGCCTGCGACATTCCGGCGCCGTGGTCGATCACCTCCAGCGCCACCATGTCCTGCCTGCGCCCGTCGCTGCGGGTGACGCGCTGGTTCCAGGTGCGGATTTTGATGATCCCGCTGTGCCCTTCCATCGCATCGCGGGCGTTCATCACCAGGTTGATGATGGCGTTTTCCAGCTGGCCCACGTCAATCCATGCCGGCCATGCCGGGGTCTGCGCTTCAATATCCAGCGCCACCGTGGCGGGCAGGGAGTGGCGCATCAGCTCGGCCAGGTTGTCCAGCAGGGGCTTCATCTCCACCGCGTGCGGGTTCAGGGACTGCTTGCGGGAGAAGGCCAGCAGGCGCTGGGTCAACAGCGCCCCGCGCTCGGCGGCCTTCAGCGCGCGGCCAATGCGTGGGGCATCCGGCGAATGGGGATCGGCCAGCTCCAGGCTGCCGATGATCACCGCCAGCAGGTTATTGAAATCATGCGCCAGCCCGCCCGTCAGCTGCCCGACCGCTTTCATCTTTTGACTGTGCAGCAGCGCTTCTTCCAGCCCCTGGCGTTCAAGGCGATCCACCTCCATCTGCGAGGTCTTCTCCTTCAGCAGCCGGGTGGTGTGCTCCAGCGAAGCGGTGTTGCGGGCAAAGACGTTAAACGCCCGCGCCAGCTCCCCCAGTTCATCCCGACGTTGCAGCGCGGGCACCGAGACATCCTGTTCCCCGTGGGCCAGCCGCGACATCGCCCGGGAGATGGCGGTCAGGTTGGTGCCCAGATTGCGGTAGATATACCAGCAGGCAAAGGCGGTGATGATCAGCGCCAGCACGGCAAACAGGGTGATAAAGATGCTGATCGAGCGCAGCTCCTGATGGCTCTCGGCGGTGCGCAGCTGCGAGGCCTGCGCCACCTGCTCCACGTAGCGGTTGATATCGCTGTTCAGGATCGCCACCAGCGCCTTGATGTGAAACATATACCAGCTTATCGCCAGATCGCTCTCCTCCAGCTGGCCGGAGAGCGGGCCGAGCTTGTTCAGCTCGGCGTTGAAATCAGGCAGGACAAAGCTCACCACCGGCTGCGTGGCCTGGCGGGGCAACATCGCCGTCACCGTCTCCAGCTGCTGAAGGGTCGCGCGCGGCGAGGGGGTTTCGATGGCGGCGACGATCAGCCGGTCCATCTCGCTGAGCTGCCGGGCGTCAGGCAGGTTACTGGCGTAGCGACGGTTGATGTCCTGCAAATGGCGGAGATAGCTCTGGCTCTGGTAGAGCGAGCTGAGCAGGGCGTTACGCTGCAGATGACGTCGCTGCCCGCGCTCCAGCATCCCGGTCACGCTTTGCTGAAGCTCGTTGCTGCGCTGGATGATCCGGGCCACCAGCGCTGGCTCCTGCTGCGCCAGCGGCGCGTCGGCCAACTGCTCCAGCGCGCGGCCCAGCGCCGTCTGGGTCTGTTTCAGGCGGTTGGCTTCGTCTTTATACTCCAGCGCCCCAACGACCTGCGACAGCCGCACCGCCGCCGTTGCCACGTTGGCGGTTTCCCGCGCCAGATTCATGCTGCCGGTCATGTCGTCCAGGGTCTGGCGCTGCACCTGCTCCTGAATATGACTGGCATGGCGAAAGCCCAGCACCGCCACGCCGCTGACCATTAACGTCACCGCCACCACCAGCAGATTAAAGATCAGCAGGCGGCCACGGGCGCTGGCGAAGAAGGGGGGGCGGCGTGAGGGCATTTATGTTAGCTCCGGGGTGAGGGGAGAAAGCGATTTAGTGGCGTAACTGTGATCCACATTAACTATTCATAACTATGACAAATATGAACGACTTCTGACATTTTGCATTTACCGGGGTGTGATGAAGTGCGGATATCGAACGTCACAGGAGATCCGCCATGAGCAGAACCCCGGTTTTAGAGATGCGCAACATTGCCAAAACCTTTGGCAACTTCCACGCGCTGAAGGGTGTGGATCTGACGGTCTTCCCCGGTGAAATCCACGCGTTGATGGGCGAAAACGGTGCCGGAAAAAGCACCCTGATGAAGATCCTCGCCGGGGCCTACATCGCCACCGGCGGCGAGATCCTGATCGACGGCAAGCCGTTTCACATCAAAGGCCCGAAAGACGCCCTGGCGGCGGGCATCACCCTGATCTACCAGGAGATGCAGCTCGCCCCTAACCTCACCGTGGCCGAGAACATCTTCCTCGGCAGCGAGCTGTCGCGCGGCGGGCTGGTGCAGCGCAAAGAGATGGCGGCCCAGGCCCAGGCGGTGATCGATCGCCTCGGCGCCCACTTCAAAGCCACCGACCTGGTGATGAAGCTGACCATCGCCGAGCAGCAGCAGGTGGAAATCGCCCGCGCGCTACACCGCAACAGCCGCATTCTGGTGATGGATGAACCCACCGCCGCCCTCTCCTCCCGGGAAACCCACCGTCTGTTCGAGCTGATTTTGCGCCTGCGCGACGAAGGGATGGCGATTATCTATATCAGCCACCGCATGGCCGAAGTGTATGAACTGTCGGATCGCGTCAGCGTGCTGCGCGACGGCCAGTACGTTGGCAGCCTCACCCGCGACAAGCTCAACGCCTCAGAACTGGTGCGGATGATGGTCGGGCGACCGCTGAGCGATCTGTTCAATAAAGAGCGCGATATTCCGCTCGGCAGCCCGCGCCTTAACGTCCACCACCTGACCGACGGCAGCAAAGTGCAGCCCTGCAGTCTGCAGGTGCGCTCCGGCGAAATCGTCGGCCTCGCCGGGCTGGTGGGGGCCGGGCGTTCCGAGCTGGCGCAGCTGATTTTCGGCGTGCGCAAGGCCACCGGCGGGATGATTGAGGTGGATGGCGAGCCGGTGGTGATCCACTCCCCGCGCGCCGCCATCGACCACGGGATCGGTTTTTTAACCGAGAACCGCAAGGAGCAGGGGCTGTTTCTCGAGCTGGCGGCGCAGGAGAACATCACCATGGCGACGCTGGAGCGCGACGCCAGTTTCGGCATGTTGAACCGCAAAAAAGCCCAGACGATCTCCGACGACGCCATCGCCCTGCTCAATATCCGCGTGCCTCACTCCCAGGTGCGGGCGGGCGGGCTTTCGGGCGGCAACCAGCAAAAGCTGCTCATCTCCCGCTGGGTGGCGATTGGCCCGCGCATTCTGATCCTCGACGAGCCGACCCGCGGCGTGGACGTCGGGGCCAAAAGCGAGATCTACCGGATCATGAACCAGATGGCGCGTAAAGGGGTAGCGATCCTGATGATCTCCAGCGAACTGCCGGAAGTGGTCGGCATGAGCGATCGCGTGTACGTCATGCGCGAGGGGAGCATCGCCGGGGAACTCCATCGGGCCGATATCACACAAGAAAACATCATGACGCTGGCGACCGGCGTTAACGACTCTCACCATCGGGCGGTATAACCATGACGCAACCCAACACTCCGCAACAGGTGGCCAAAGCGGCCTCCGCCAAAAAAATGCTGATGGGCGATCTGATGCAAACCATCGGTATCCTGCCGATACTGATCCTGATCGTCGCGGTATTTGGCTTTATCGCACCGAACTTCTTCACCGAAAGTAACCTGCTGAACATCACCCGCCAGGCGTCGATCAACATCGTGCTGGCGGCGGGAATGACCTTCATTATTTTGACCGGCGGCATCGACCTCTCGGTGGGCTCGATTCTGGGCACCACCGCGGTGGCGGCGATGGTGGTCTCGCTGATGCCGGAGCTGTCGATGCTCTCGGTGCCGGCGGCGCTGATGCTCGGTATGGTGCTGGGGCTGTTCAACGGCGCGCTGGTGGCCTTTGCCGGACTACCGCCCTTTATCGTCACGCTCGGCACCTATACGGCGCTGCGCGGGGCGGCCTACCTGCTAGCCGACGGCACCACGGTGATCAACTCCAGCATCAGCTTTGAATGGATCGGCAATAACTATCTCGGGCCGGTGCCGTGGCTGGTGGTGATCGCCCTGGCGGTGATCGCCGTCTGCTGGTTCATCCTGCGCCGCACCACCCTCGGGGTCCATATCTACGCGGTGGGCGGCAACATGCAGGCCGCGCGCTTAACCGGCATCAAGGTCTGGATGGTATTGCTGTTTGTCTACGGCATGAGTGGCCTGCTCTCGGGCCTCGGTGGGGTGATGAGCGCATCCAGGCTCTACAGCGCCAACGGCAACCTCGGCACCGGCTATGAGCTGGACGCTATCGCGGCGGTGATCCTCGGCGGCACCAGCTTCGTCGGCGGGATCGGCACCATCACCGGCACGCTGGTGGGGGCGCTGATTATCGCCACCCTGAACAACGGCATGACGCTGATGGGCGTCTCCTATTTCTGGCAACTGGTGATCAAAGGGGCGGTGATCATCATTGCGGTGCTGATCGACAAATACCGTACCCGACACCATCAAAGTGCATAACAACAATACCCTACGTGAGGAATACAGCATGAGATTAAAGCCATTAGTTACCGCGCTCTGTGCTGGCGCACTGCTCGCAGCAAGCCCGTTTGTTCAGGCCAAAGAGCTGAAGTCCATCGGCGTGACGGTGGGCGATCTGGCGAACCCGTTCTTTGTGCAGATCACCAAGGGGGCGGAGCTGGAAGCGCGCAAACTGGCAGGGGATAACGTGAAAGTGACGCTGGTTTCCAGCGGCTACGATCTCGGCCAGCAGGTTTCTCAGATCGATAACTTTATCGCCGCCAAAGTCGATATGATCATTCTCAACGCCGCCGATTCGAAAGGGATCGGCCCGGCGGTGAAGCGCGCGAAAGATGCCGGGATTGTGGTGGTGGCGGTTGACGTGGCGGCAGAGGGTGCCGATGCGACCATCACCTCCGACAACACCCAGGCCGGTGAGATGGCCTGTAAGCTGATCACCGACCGCCTGAAAGGCAAAGGCAACGTGGTGATCATCAACGGACCACCGGTATCGGCGGTACAAAACCGGGTAGAAGGCTGCAAGGCCGAATTTAAAAAACATCCGGATATCAAAGTGCTCTCCGATAACCAGAACGCCAAAGGCAGCCGTGACGGCGGGCTGGAGGTGATGACCTCCCTGCTGGCAGCTAATCCGAAGATCGACGGCGTATTCGCCATCAACGATCCAACGGGGATCGGAGCCGATCTGGCGGCAAAACAGGCGCAACGTAACGAGTTCTTTATCGTCGGCGTCGATGGATCGCCGGATGCGGAAGAGGCGCTGAAGCGCGAAAATTCACTCTTTATTGCCACCCCGGCGCAAGATCCGCAGGTCATGGCGGCAAAAGCGGTAGAAATCGGCTATGACATTCTACAGGGCAAACCCGCGCCGAAAGCGCCGGTGCTGATCCCGGTGACGATGATCGACAAGAGCAACGTCGGTAATTATAAGGGCTGGACGGTTAAGTAAGGTCTGTGCGGTCTGATGCCCTCACCCTAACCCTCTCCCACGGGGAGAGGGAAATTATCCCCCTCTCCCTTGAGGGAGAGGGCCGGGGTGAGGGGGTTTTGCACATCAATCAAGGAGTCATCATGAAACGCTCCGAAATCAACGAGATCCTCGGCCACACGCGACAGTTTTTCTCCATGCACGACGTGCATCTGCCCCCCTTTGCCAGCTTTCCCCCGACCCGCTGGCAGCAGCTTGACGCCGACGCCTGGCAGGAAGTGTTCGACCTGCGGCTCGGCTGGGACGTGACCGCGTTCGGCGGCGACAACTTTGCGGCGCAGGGCTTAACCCTCTTTGCCCTGCGCAACGGCTCTCCCGGCGGTAAGCCGTGGGACAAATGCTACGCCGAGAAGATCATGCACGTGCGTGAGGGCCAGGTGACGCCCCTGCACTTTCACTGGCGCAAACGCGAGGACATCATCAACCGCGGCGGCGGCAATCTGATCGTCGAACTGTGGAACGCCGATGAAAATGAACAGAAAGAGAATGGCGATATCCAGGTCGCCATCGACGGATGCCAGCAGACCCACGTGGCGGGCAGCTATATCCGCCTCGCGCCGGGAGAGAGCATCTGCCTGCCGCCGGGTCTGTACCACAGTTTCTGGGGAGAAAAGGGCTTTGGTGACGTGCTGGTCGGGGAAGTCTCGTCGGTCAATGACGACGAGCACGACAACCACTTCCTGCAGCCCACCGCCCGCTATAACAACATTGATGAAGACGAACCGGCGGTGCTGGTCCTGTGCAATGAGTACAGTCTGTTTCGCCTGTAAGGAGTGAATCATGCCGCTTATCTCTCTCGCCGACGGGCTGGCGCACGCCCGCGAGCATCGTTATGCCCTGGGGGCGTTTAACGTCCTCGACTCCCACTTCCTGCGGGCGCTGTTTGCCGCGGCCCGTCAGGAGAACTCGCCCTTTATCATCAACATTGCCGAAGTGCATTTTAAGTATGTGTCGCTCGACTCGCTGGTGGAGGCAGTCAAATTCGAAGCCGCCCGGCATGACATTCCGGTGGTGCTGAATCTCGATCACGGCCTGCATTTCGAGGCGGTGGTGCGGGCGCTGCGCCTGGGGTTCAGCTCGGTGATGTTCGACGGTTCGACGCTGAGCTACGAAGAGAATATCCGCCAGACGCGGGAAGTGGTGAAGATGTGCCACGCGGTGGGCGTCTCGGTGGAGGCGGAACTCGGCGCGGTGGGGGGCGATGAGGGCGGTGCCCTGTACGGCCATGCCGACGAAGCCTTTTTCACCGATCCACAGCTGGCGCGGGAGTTTGTCGACCTGACCGGCATCGACGCCCTGGCGGTGGCGATCGGCAATGCTCACGGCAAGTACAAGGGCGAGCCGAAGCTCGACTTCGTCCGCCTTGATGCCATCCGCCAGCAAACCGGCCTGCCGCTGGTGCTGCACGGCGGGTCCGGGATCGGCGATGCCGATTTCCGCCGCGCCATTGAGCTGGGGATCCACAAGATTAACTTCTACACCGGCATGTCCCAGGCGGCGCTGGCGGAGGTGGAACGGCGAATGGCCAACCGACAGCCGCTGTACGATGAGTTTGCCGAACTGCTGCTGGGCATCGAAGAGGCGATCGCCGACACCGTTGCCGCGCAGATGCGTATCTTTGGCAGCGCGGGGTACGCCTGATGGAACGCCGGGGCATTATCGCGGCGGGCAACATGCTGGTGGATCATGTCCACCAGATTGTGCAGTGGCCGGAGCGCGGCTGGCTGGCGGAGATCGTCCACAGCGAGCGCGCCACCGGCGGGGCGCCGCTCAACGTGTTGTTAACCCTGGCGAAAATGCATGCCGGGATCCCACTGCAGGCGGTCGGTCTGGTGGGGGAAGACCACGACGGGGATTATATTCTTGCCATGCTCGACCAGTATCACGTCAACCGTCAGCGGGTGCAGCGCACCACCTTTGCCCCCACCTCCATGTCGCAGGTAATGACCGACCCCAGCGGCCAGCGCACCTTTTTCCACTCCCCGGGGGCCAACCGGCTGCTGGATCTGCCCGCCTTCGACCGGCTCGACCACAGCCTGAAGATCTTCCATCTGGGCTATCTCCTGCTGCTGGACAGCCTGGACATGCCGGACGAAGAGTACGGCACCCGCAGCGCGCGGCTGCTGGCGCAGATGCACGAGCTGGGGTTTCAGACCTCCCTCGACCTGGTGTCGCGCAAGGGCGATCCGCGCTATCAGCCGCTGGTGCTCCCTGCCCTGCGCCATCTCGACTACCTGGTGATCAACGAGCTGGAGGCGGGCGAGTTCAGCGGCCTGCCGATGCGCGATGACCAGGATGCACCGGTTATCGCCAACATTGCCGCGGCGGCGGCAGAGCTGCTGGCGGCGGGGGTGAAGGCGCGGGTGGTGATCCACTGCCCGGAAGGGGCCTGGGGACAGGAGCCGGATCGGGAGGGATGCTGGATCCCCTCGTGGCGGCTGAGCCAGGAGGAGATTGTCGGCAGCGTCGGGGCGGGAGATGCCTTCTGCGCCGGGTTTTTGTATGGCTGCCACGAATCGCTGTCGCTGGCGGAGAGCATCCGGATGGCGCACGCCTGCGCGCGGGCCAGCCTGCTGGCGGCCAACGCCATCGACGGGGCGAAAACCCTGTCGGAACTAGAGCTGTTTATTCAGGAGAACCCGCTGGCCTAAGCCGCCCTGTCTCCGTGCTGCACGTCGGCGGCAAAAACATAGCCCAGCCCGCGAATGGTTTTAATCAGCAGCGGCTGATGGGGGTTGATTTCGATTTTACGGCGCAGACGCATGATCAGCACGTCGATGGTGCGATCGAACACCTCCGCGCTCTCGCTGTGGGTCAGCTCCAGCAGCTGCTCCCGGCTCAGCACCCGCCGGGCGTTCTGCGTCAGGGCCAGCAGCAAACCGTATTCACCCTGGGTCAGGGCGACCACGCCGCGCTGGGCGTCAATCAGTTCACAGCGGGTGGTATCCAGCGTCCAGCCGTTAAAGCCGATCCCGGCCGCCCGCGCAACGACCGGTTCTGCCGCCAGCGCGCCGGTGCGGCGCAGCACGGCTTTGACCCGCGCCACCACCACCCGGGGGTTGAAGGGTTTGCCGATGTAGTCGTCGGCCCCCATCTCGAGGCCCACCACCACGTCCGACTCACTGCCGAGGCCGGTGAGCATGATCACCGGCAGCTCCGG
Source organism: Leclercia sp. (assembly GCF_036780805.1). Lineage (NCBI taxonomy): Bacteria > Pseudomonadati > Pseudomonadota > Gammaproteobacteria > Enterobacterales > Enterobacteriaceae > Leclercia > Leclercia sp. The sequence continues at coordinate 84,115 of NZ_DAIQCE010000007.1, forward strand.
GCGTTGCTTTTGCAGCTGCTGTAGTACCTGCAGGCCGTTGATATCCGGCAGCATCATATCCAGCAATACCAGCGCGATCTCCGGTGCCTGCTGTGCCAGCCGCAGGGCATCCTGGCCGTTGTGGCACACGTGGACGGTGAAGACGTGCTCGTTGAGCACATCCTGCAACAGTTCGCAGACCGCGGTGTCGTCATCGACCACCAGAATTGCTGGTTTCATCACTGGATTCCATGAGGGAGATAGAGATCAGTCTGGCCCATTCTGTGCAAGGCTCCAGCCAAAACGCCCTTTCCGTCACGGATCTTCAACCGCCGTCACATCCCCATCGCTTCTGCTGCCGCAATTTTTGACGCTCGACTGTTTTTCGTCAGGGTTTTGACCAGGATTCGCCCGTAAAGTCAGGGTAATTCCACAACAAGATTGTGGCATAGAAGCGGCATACTTAACCGACATGTCAGCGTCATTTGAATCTGGAGCGAGACCGATGAAAAACGTCATCACGGTGTGCCCCTATTGCGCCTCAGGATGCAAGATCAACCTGGTGGTCGATAACGGCAACATCGTTCGTGCGGAGGCGGCCAAAGGGAAAACCAACCAGGGCACGCTGTGCCTGAAAGGCTATTACGGCTGGGATTTTATCAACGACACCCAAATCCTCACCCCGCGGCTGAAAACCCCGATGATCCGGCGCGTTCGCGGCGGCCGGCTGGAGGCAGTCTCCTGGGATGAGGCGCTGGACTATGTCGCCCGCCGTCTCAGCGACATCAAAGCGCAGCACGGCCCGGATGCGATCCAGACCACCGGCTCCTCGCGCGGCACCGGAAATGAAACCAACTACCTGATGCAAAAATTTGCCCGCGCGGTGATTGGCACCAACAACGTCGACTGCTGCGCACGCGTCTGACACGGCCCCTCGGTTGCAGGTCTGCACCAGTCGGTCGGGAATGGCGCCATGAGCAACGCCATCAACGAGATTGATGACACCGATCTGGTGTTTATTTTCGGCTATAACCCGGCGGATTCGCACCCGATCGTCGCCAATCACATTCTGCGCGCGAAGCAGAACGGGGCAAAAATTATCGTCTGCGATCCGCGGCGCATCGAAACCGCGCGCATTGCCGATATGCATATCGCGTTGCGAAACGGCTCGAACATCGCCCTGCTCAATGCCATCGGTCACGTAATTATTACCGAGCAGCTCTACGATCGGGCCTTCGTTGCCACCCGCACGGAAGGCTTTAATGCGTACCGTCAGATAGTCGAACGCTACACGCCGGAGTCAGTCGAGGCCGTTACCGGCGTAAGTGCGCGCGAGATCCGCCAGGCGGCGCGGCTGTATGCCGGGGCAAAAACGGCCACCCTGCTGTGGGGAATGGGTGTGACCCAGTTCTGGCAGGGGGTGGAGACCGTGCGCGCGCTGACCAGCCTTGCCATGCTGACCGGCAACCTCGGCAAAGCCCACGTCGGGGTCAATCCGGTACGCGGGCAGAATAACGTGCAGGGTGCCTGCGACATGGGGGCGCTGCCGGATACCTATCCGGGCTATCAGTTCGTGAAGCACCCGGAAAACCGCGAGAAATTCGCCAAAGCCTGGGGCGTCGAGAGCCTGCCGGCACACCCCGGCTACCGTATCAGCGAGCTGCCGCACCGCGTGGCCCACAAAGAGGTGCGGGCGGCGTACATCATGGGTGAAGATCCGCTCCAGACCGATGCCGAACTGTCGGCAGTGCGAAAGGCGTTTGAAGATCTCGAGCTGGTGATTGTCCAGGATATCTTTATGACCAAAACCGCGGCGGCGGCGGACGTGGTTCTGCCCTCCACCTCGTGGGGCGAGCATGAAGGGGTCTACACCGCGGCCGATCGCGGCTTCCAGCGCTTCTTTAAGGCCGTCGAGCCGAAGTGGGATTTGAAAACCGACTGGCAGATCATCAGCGAGATTGCGACCCGGATGGGTTATCCGATGCACTACGACAACACGCAGCAAATCTGGGATGAGCTGCGCCAGCTGTGTCCGGGCTTCAAGGGGGCGACCTACGAGAAGATGGGCGAGCTGGGCTACATCCAGTGGCCGTGCCGGGACGAATCGCCGGAAGACCAGGGCACCTCGTACCTGTTTGCAGAGAAATTCGATACCCCGAACGGGCTGGCGCAGTTCTTCACCTGCGACTGGATGGCACCGATAGACAAGCTGTCGCCAGACTATCCGCTGGTGCTCTCCACCGTACGCGAAGTGGGCCACTACTCCTGCCGCTCGATGACCGGCAACTGTGCGGCCCTGTCGGCGCTGGCCGATGAGCCCGGCTATGTGCAGATCAACACCGAAGATGCCAAACAGCTGGGCATTGAGGATGAGGCGCTGGTGTGGGTCACTTCGCGCAAGGGTCGGGTCATTACCCGCGCCCAGGTGAGCGAACGGCCCAACGTCGGAGCGGTGTACATGACCTACCAGTGGTGGATCGGCGCCTGCAACGAGCTGGTGGCGGAAAACCTCAGCCCGATTACCAAAACGCCGGAATATAAATATTGCGCCGTACGCGTCGAGGCGATAGCGGATCAGGCTGCCGCCGGGCAATATATTATCGATGAATATAATCAGCTGAAAAAGCGGTTACGCGAAACCGCCATGGGCTGACGGCAAAATAATGGAACAGTGAAGCGTGTGGGGGAGTGGAGGTCTTAACGCACCCATTTTTTTCTGCTCTTCCCGCGCTTATACTGCCCGTTATCTATCCCTACGAAAATAACGCATGAAATCTCTTTATCTGTTGTTGATCCTGTTTTCTTCCCTGGTGGGCGCTGAGGAGATCGGTGGCCAGTACCTGAAGCAGGCTGAGGCGGGCGACAGCCGGGCGCAGTATTACCTTGCCGAAACGTATTACAGCTCGGGTGATGATAAGCAGGCCGAAACGTGGGCCGAAAAAGCCGCCAAAAACGGCGACGTGGATGCCATGGCACTGCTGTCGCAAATCAAGTTTAAGCACGGCGATCTGGCGCAAGCGAAAGGGCTGGCGCAGCAGGCCACCGTGGCGGGCAGCTCGCCGGGGGCGGTGATGCTGGCGCGTTTGCTGGTCAATACCCGGGCCGGGAAAACCGACTACCCGCAGGCGTTGAGCTTACTGCATAAAGTGGCAGAAAATACCGAAGATGACGCCGCGGTCGATGCCCAACTGCTGCTGGGGCTGATCTACGCCAACGGCGCGGAGGTGGCGCAGGATGATGTCCAGGCCGCGCAGTGGTTTAAGCAGAGTTCTACCCTCTCGCGCACGGGTTACGCGGAGTACTGGGCGGGCAAGGTGTTTCAGCAGGGCGAGGACGGGTTTATCACCCCCAATAAACAGAAGGCGCTGTACTGGTTAAATTTGAGCTGTAGCGAAGGCTTTGATACTGGCTGCGAGGAGTTTGATGCGTTAAGCGGGGAGTAAACGCCCGGCGGCACTACGTTTGCCGGGCCTACGGTCCTGTAGGCCGGGTAAGCGATAGCGCCACCCGGCTTTTTACTTTACTGGTCTGCGGTCTTATCGAAACGACCCAGCACCTCGCGCTCATACGCCAGCGCTTTCTTACGGTCGAACTGGTGTTCCCACTTGGCAATCACCAGCACCGCCAGCGCGTTACCCACCACGTTCAGCGCAGTACGCGCCATGTCGAGGATACGGTCAACACCGGCGATAAACGCCAGTCCTTCCAGCGGAATACCCACGCTACCCAGGGTCGCCAGCAGCACCACAAACGACACGCCCGGCACGCCGGCAATCCCTTTTGAGGTCACCATCAGCGTCAGCACCAGCACAATCTCCTGCCACAGGGAGAGGTCGATCCCGTACAGCTGGGCAATGAAGATCGCCGCGATACTCTGGTACAGCGTAGAGCCGTCGAGGTTAAACGAATAGCCGGTCGGCACCACAAAGCTGGTGATCGACGCCGGCGCCCCGTAGGCTTCCATCTTCTCAATAATACGCGGCAGCACGCTCTCGGAGCTGGCGGTGGAGTACGCCAGAATCAGCTCGTCCTTCAGGATACGGATCAGGATCCAGATGCTCAGGCCACACATCCGCGCCACCAGCCCCAGCACCACCAGGGCGAAGAACAGGATCGCGAAGTGCACCAGGAGCACCAGCTTCGCCAGCGGCCATAGGGAAGCAAAACCGAAGTTCGCCACGGTGACGGCGATAAGCGCAAACACCCCGACCGGCGCGTAGCGCATCACCATGTGAGTCACTTTAAACATGGTTTCAGAGATAGAGCGGAACACGCTCACCAGCGGTTCGCGATGCGTCGCTGGCAGTGAAGAGAGTCCCAGACCAAACAGCACCGAGAAGAAGATGATCGGCAGCATTTCGCCCTTCGCCATCGACGCCACGATATTGGTCGGCACCAGCGACAGGAGGGTTCCCATCAGGCCATGAGCATGGCTTTGCACATCGGCGGTCGTGCTTTGGTATTTCGAAATATCCACCGTCGCCAGCTGCGACATATCAATGCCCGCGCCAGGCTGGAACACATTCGCCAGCGTGATGCCGAGAACGATCGCCACCGTAGTGATCACTTCGAAATAAAGGATGGTTTTTGCGCCAATGCGGCCAAGCTGCTTCGCATCACCGACCCCGGCAATCCCTACCACCAGCGTCGAGATGACAATCGGCACCACAATCATCTTGATCAGATGGATAAAGATATCACCCGCAGGCGACAGTAAGTTAGCGATCAGCCATTCGCGGCTGTCACTGTGATAATGCAGATAACTACCCAGCAAGATACCCAGCACAAGGGCCAGCAAAATTTGCCAGGCCAGGCTGACTTTCAAATTTTTCATAACAAGAGACTTCCTCAATGAAGTGTTCGTACTCGTACTCGTAAAACGGCGGGGACGACACATACTGAAAGGGCATGAATTGTGTTGCGTTCATTTATGGGGTTTTTTAACGCGCGGTATCAGTACCATTTGCACGGCATGCTGCGCAAGCCTTTAAGAACGAGGCATTTGACTGACAAAAGGCGTTATCACGCTAATTTGTATTAGTCATGATAAATAACCTTTTGTTATAAAAACGCTTTTTTATCCATAAATGCAAATAATCCGCAAGGGTAATTATTTTTCTTCAAAGTGTCATTTGCTCAATTTTCGAACTCTTTAACTTTTGCGTGATCTGTCGCCCAAATAGTAAACAAAGGTCCCAAAGCCCCTACTATTAACGTTTTTGCGACATATTATTAACATTCTACAAGGAGAACAAAAACCATGAGCCAGGTCCATAAACACGACATTCCCGCAAATATTGCGGACCGCTGCCTGATTAACCCGGAGCAGTACCAGGAGAAGTATCAACTGTCTATTACCCACCCTGACGCCTTCTGGGGCGAGCAGGGCAAAATCCTTGACTGGATCACCCCGTATCAGACGGTCAAGAACACCTCTTTTGCGCCCGGAAACGTCTCTATTAAGTGGTATGAAGACGGCACGCTGAACCTCGCCGCCAACTGCCTGGATCGTCACCTCGCCGAGCGCGGCGACCAGACGGCGATTATCTGGGAGGGCGATGACGCCACCCAGAGCAAAAACATCACCTACCGCGAACTGCACCGCGATGTCTGCCGCTTTGCCAACGTGCTGCTGGCTCAGGGCATCAAAAAAGGCGACGTGGTGGCTATCTATATGCCGATGGTGCCGGAAGCGGCCGTGGCGATGCTGGCCTGCGCCCGCATCGGTGCCGTGCACTCGGTGATCTTCGGCGGCTTCTCGCCGGAAGCGGTGGCCGGACGCATTATCGACTCCAGCTCAAAACTGGTGATCACCGCCGACGAAGGCGTGCGTGCGGGTCGTGCCGTACCGCTGAAAAAGAACGTCGACGATGCCCTGAAAAACCCGAATGTGAACAGCGTCAACAGCGTGATTGTGCTGAAGCGCACCGGCAATACCATTGAATGGCATGAAGGCCGCGACCTGTGGTGGAGCGACCTGATCGAGCAGGCCAGCGACCAGCACCAGCCGGAAGCGATGAACGCGGAAGATCCGCTGTTTATCCTTTATACCTCCGGCTCCACCGGCAAGCCGAAGGGCGTGCTGCACACCACCGGCGGCTATCTGGTCTATGCCGCCACCACCTTCAAGTATGTCTTTGACTATCATCAGGGCGATATCTACTGGTGTACCGCCGACGTCGGCTGGGTCACCGGTCACAGCTACCTGCTGTACGGCCCGCTGGCCTGCGGCGCGACCACTCTGATGTTCGAAGGGGTGCCAAACTGGCCGACCCCGGCGCGCATGAGCCAGGTAGTAGACAAGCATCAGGTGAATATTCTCTATACCGCTCCGACCGCGATCCGCGCCCTGATGGCCGAAGGCGACAAGGCGATTGACGGGACCGACCGTTCCTCCCTGCGCATCCTCGGATCCGTGGGCGAGCCGATCAACCCGGAAGCCTGGGAGTGGTACTGGAAGAAGATCGGTAACGAGAAGTGCCCGGTGGTCGACACCTGGTGGCAGACCGAAACCGGCGGGTTCATGATCACCCCGCTGCCGGGCGCTACCCAGCTGAAAGCCGGCTCCGCAACCCGTCCGTTCTTCGGCGTCCAGCCTGCGCTGGTGGATAACGAAGGCAACCCGCTGGAAGGGGCCACCGAGGGCAACCTGGTGATTACCGACTCCTGGCCGGGCCAGGCGCGCACCCTGTTTGGCGATCACGATCGCTTCGAGCAGACCTATTTCTCGACCTTCAAAAACATGTACTTCAGCGGCGACGGCGCGCGTCGTGACGAGGATGGTTACTACTGGATCACCGGTCGCGTGGACGACGTGCTGAACGTCTCCGGCCACCGTCTGGGAACCGCCGAGATCGAATCGGCGCTGGTGTCGCATCCGAAAATTGCCGAAGCGGCGGTGGTCGGTATTCCGCACAGCATCAAAGGCCAGGCGATCTACGCCTACGTCACCCTGAACCATGGCGAAGAGCCGTCACCGGAGCTGTATACCGACGTGCGTAACTGGGTGCGTAAAGAGATCGGCCCGCTTGCCACCCCGGACGTGCTGCACTGGACCGACTCGCTGCCGAAAACCCGCTCCGGCAAGATCATGCGCCGTATACTGCGCAAAATCGCCGCGGGTGATACCAGCAACTTAGGCGATACCTCTACGCTGGCCGATCCTGGCGTGGTGGACAAACTGCTTGAAGAGAAGCAGGCCATCGCCATGCCATCGTAATACCGCTTTTCTCCCTCTCCCTATGGGAGAGGGCGGGGTGAGGGTATTCCACCGCACCTTCCCCCCTCACCCTAACCCTCTCCCTCAGGGAGAGGGGATAAAAACAAGCCCTACCTTACCTCGGAGACTTCTGTGATGAATGATAATATTTGTCAGCAGATAGAGAATAGTGCGCACTACAGGGAGCTCGTCGATAAGCGGCAACGGTTTGCCTTCACTTTATCTATCATCATGTTAATCATTTACGTCGGCTTTATTCTGCTGATTGCCTTCGCCCCACACTGGCTGGGCACCCCCTTACACGCGGGGACCAGCGTCACCCGCGGCATCCCCATCGGTATAGGGGTGATCGTCATTTCGTTCGTGCTGACCGCCGTGTACGTCATTCGTGCTAACGGTGAATTTGATCGTCTGAATAAAGCGGTTCTGCGTGAGGTAAAAGCATCATGAAGCGAGTTCTGACGGCGCTTGCCGCCACCCTCCCCTTTGCGGCACATGCCGCCGATGCCATTACCGGCGCAGTTGAACGCCAGCCAACCAACTGGCAGGCGATTGTGATGTTCCTGATCTTCGTGGTGCTGACCCTGTATATCACCTACTGGGCGTCGAAACGCGTGCGCTCGCGTAACGATTACTACACCGCGGGCGGCAACATTACCGGCTTCCAGAACGGACTGGCGATCGCGGGCGACTTTATGTCGGCGGCCTCCTTCCTCGGGATCTCCGCGCTGGTTTACACCTCCGGCTACGACGGGCTGATCTACTCCCTCGGCTTCCTCGTCGGCTGGCCGATCATTCTGTTCCTGATCGCCGAACGCCTGCGTAACCTCGGGCGCTATACCTTTGCCGACGTGGCCTCCTATCGCCTGAAACAGGGGCCAATCCGTACCCTTTCCGCCTGCGGCTCGCTGGTGGTGGTGGCCCTGTACCTGATCGCCCAGATGGTGGGTGCCGGTAAACTCATCCAGCTGCTGTTCGGCCTGAACTACCATATCGCGGTGGTGCTGGTGGGCGTGCTGATGGTGATGTACGTCCTGTTTGGCGGCATGCTCGCCACGACCTGGGTGCAGATCATCAAAGCCGTGCTGCTGCTGTTCGGCGCCAGCTTTATGGCCTTTATGGTGATGAAGCACGTCGGGTTCAGCTTCAACAACCTGTTCAGCGAAGCGATGGCGGTCCACCCGAAAGGGGAAGCGATCATGAGCCCGGGCGGGCTGGTGAAAGATCCGATCTCGGCGCTGTCGTTAGGCCTCGGCCTGATGTTTGGTACCGCAGGTCTGCCGCACATCCTGATGCGTTTCTTCACGGTGTCCGATGCGCGTGAAGCGCGTAAGAGCGTGCTCTACGCCACCGGCTTTATGGGTTACTTCTACATCCTGACCTTTATCATCGGCTTCGGTGCCATCATGCTGGTGGGCGCTAACCCGGCGTTCAAAGACGCGGCGGGCGCGCTGATTGGCGGCAACAACATGGCGGCGGTGCATCTGGCTGACGCGGTGGGTGGCAACCTGTTCCTCGGCTTTATCTCCGCCGTGGCCTTCGCCACTATCCTGGCGGTGGTTGCAGGCCTGACGCTGGCCGGTGCTTCGGCGGTTTCCCATGACCTCTATGCCAACGTCTGGCGTAAAGGTACCTCCGAGCGCGATGAGCTGAAAGTCTCTAAAATCACCGTGCTGATCCTGGGCGTGGTGGCGATCCTGCTGGGTATCCTGTTCGAGAACCAGAACATCGCCTTTATGGTGGGACTGGCCTTCTCGATTGCCGCCAGCTGTAACTTCCCGATCATTCTGCTCTCCATGTACTGGTCAAAACTGACCACCCGTGGGGCGATGATTGGCGGCTGGCTGGGTCTGTTGACCGCGGTGATCCTGATGATCCTCGGCCCAACCATCTGGGTGCAGATCCTCGGCCACGAAAAAGCCCTCTTCCCTTACGAATACCCGGCGCTGTTCTCCATCGCGGTGGCGTTCATTGGGATCTGGTTCTTCTCCGCCACGGATAACTCGGCGGAAGGGAATCTGGAGCGTGAAAAGTTCCGCGCCCAGTTTATCCGTTCCCAAACCGGTCTGGGTGTTGAGCAGGGCCGCGCGCACTAAAATCCCCTCCCCGGCCGCTGGTCGGGGATCACATTTTTTTCCCCTTCTGGTGACGTTTATCACGTCGCCAGAACGGAAAAAGCCGATGTGCATCACAGGCTTTATCTACGATTCGCAAAGACCATCACACTTTTCCCGATTTCACACCAATCCCCGGCTTTCCCTCTGCCCCCCGTACAGACAATCCCCGTCTCAGTTTTTATTCTTTGGTTACAGCGACGCGCTCAGGCTTCTGGCAAAACGCTCCAGCCGCTCCGGGTTCAGCAACAGCGGCAGGAATAACGGGCCGCTGGCGGGCGGGTCCACCAGCCAGCGATCCAGAGTGTCGCTGTAATGCAGTAGCCGCTGCTGATGCTTCTGCAGGGTATCCGCAGGCTGGCTGTGGGTGCCGTAATGGTCCAGCCACAGTACGTCGGTCACCGCGGCGGCGACGTGGGAGAACATCTGGCTGTAAATCTCCGCGCTGCGCCAGGCGGCCAGCAGGATCGCCAGGGTATCGTCCCGGCAGGTAATACGCGGCATCAGCTCACGCAGGTTTTGCAGCGTGCGCGAGGCGAGAAAGCAGGCGGCCTCTTTCTCCAGCGCCATCCGCTCCCGCTGCTCTTTGCCAAGCGCGGGATCGTCAGTGGGCATCAGCGGCTGCCAGGCATGCAGCCAGTTGGCGCTGCGGGTATCCATGTGCAACAGCTGTTGCGCCTGGGCAATGCTCTCCGGGATCTGGCTTTGATAGTGCAGCCGTCGCCCGAGGAGGTTCGGCGTTTTGCACAGCCAGTCGTAGCTGGCGTGGACGATAGCTGAGAGCTGATGTTTGTCCTGCAGAGAGCGAAAGCCGAGCTGATGGTGTTCCGCCCAGCGATCGAAGGTAGCGGGCAGCGCCGCATCGCCGGCCTGATTGGCGGCGGTGAGCCCGAACAGATTGATGGCGTTTGCGGAGTCCATTACCCGGCTGTCGGGCAGCCACTGCCAGCTCACGCGGGAGGTAATGGCTTCGATTTCGTTTTCGGCGGCGCTGAGGGCCCAGCTTAAGCGGCCGCTGATCTCATCGGCCAGATAGCACGGCAGCGCGGTCCAGCCGTAGCCGGTGCCGAAGAGATCGTACTCAATCCACTTTTTATGCCCCGGCAGGGTGGCGATGTGCGGATGGTTGGCAAAGCCGGGGTGGTAATCCAGCTCGGTGGCTTTTACCGAGGCGCGCACGTCGTCCGGGAGCGTCGCCAGAATGTTAGAAAGCTGCTGGCGCGGCCAGCTGTTATCAATGAAGTCGCGCAGGATCAGCTTTTTGCCCCGGGCGCGCAGCAGGCTCCAGACATCATGCAGGCTTTGCTGCCAGCGGGTGGTCTGAAAGTCCGGCGTCGTCAGGCTGAGAATAAGCCCGCTGAGATGGGGCAAGGCGTGTAATAGCGGATGCAATATCGCGGCATAAAAGTGGTGCCAGAAATCGGGCGCGCTTTTTTCGTCGAACGTCAGTTCAGGAAATTTACGCTTAATAATGTCGTCATTAGGCGCGGCTTCACCCTGAAGCCAGAACGACAGGTTATTTTCCGCCAGATAACGATCGACGCGGGTTAAATATTGCAGGGCGTAATTTTGCTGATGAATAAGGTTCTCGACGTTGAGCTTCTGGCTTAACGGCGAGGGCGTCGCAAGTAGTGAAAGCAGTTCCTGTTGGTGCAGGATGATCCCAGTGAAACCGTGCTGTTTCGCGCTTTGCACTCCCTGAATAAACCAGGGCCAGTGCCAGATAAAAGTGCTGTTCAGCTCCATCAGTTGATGGGGAATACGTTTCATTGGGCCACCTTGCTGATTTTAATTATTCATATTAATCGAGGATGCCATGAAAACTTATGCTCTGGTAGGAACCGGTGGTCGTGCCGGTTTATATATTTCCGCCATCGGTGGCACCTGGCGGGAAAATGCCAGAATGGTCGCGTTCTGCGATACCAATACCACGCGCATGCACTATGCCAATCAGCTTTTAAAAAACGAAGGGGCCGCGCCGGTTTCTACCTGGCAGGCAGCGCAGTTTGAAGAGATGATCCGCGAGACACGGCCCGATGTAGTTATTGTCACCACCATGGACCGCACCCACGACGACTACATCGTTCGCGCCCTGCACGCCGGCTGCGATGTGATCACCGAAAAGCCGATGACCATCGACGAACGGCGCGCGCTGCGCATTCTCGACGCCATCGAAGAGACCGGCCGCAGCGTGCGCGTGGCCTTCAACTACCGCTACGCCCCGCACCATAGCAAGGTGCGTGAGCTGCTGATGCAGGGGACGATTGGCACGGTCACCTCGGTACACTTCGAGTGGCTGCTCAACACCGAACACGGCGCGGACTACTTCCGCCGCTGGCACCGGGAAAAACGCAACAGCGGCGGCCTGCTGGTGCATAAATCCACCCACCACTTCGACCTGATGAACTTCTGGCTCGGCAGCTACCCGGAGCGGGTTTACGCCGAAGGCAGCCTGCAGTTCTACGGTCGGGAGAACGCGGAGAAGCGTGGCGTAACCCACTTCTACCCGCGCGCCCACGGCTTTGCCGGGGCGAAAGCGGATCCTTTTGCCCTGCAAATGGCGGAGAACGCCCAGCTCAAAGCGCTCTATCTCGATGCCGAACATGAGGATAACTACTTCCGCGACCAGAGCGTGTTCAGCGACGGCATCACCATCGAAGATACGATGTCGGTGCTGGTGAAGTACCAGAACCAGGTCCAGCTCACCTACTCCCTCAACGCCTACCTGCCGTGGGAAGGGTTGAACGTGGTGTTTAACGGCACCGAAGGCCGTCTGGAGATGAAGATCGTTGAGAAGTCCTACGTCAACGCCGGGGGCGAGCGCGAAAACGAGGGCAGCCTGGAGCAGTGCGATCTCACGGTCTTCCCGATGTTTGCCGAACCCTGGAAAGCCGAGTTCAGCCTCGGTGAGGGGGGCCACGGCGGCGGCGATAACGCCATGCTGGCCGACCTGTTCGGTGCGCCGGGCCACGACCCGCTGCAGCGCGCGGCGGACCACCGTGCCGGGGCCATGTCTATCCTCACCGGGATTGCGGGCAACATCTCTATGCAGCAGCAGCGTCCGGTCAATTTTAAGGAGTTTGAGCTGGTTACCCGTCTGACGAAACGCTAAAAGCGTTGGGCCATTATTCACCTGTTTAATAATAAAAAAGTCCGGAGACAAAGAATGAATAAACTCCTGTCAGGTGTCATCGCATCGCTGTTATTTTCCTGTACCTCTACCTGGGCGCAGCCCGTTGAATTACGCATGTCGTGGTGGGGAGGCAACAGCCGCCACCAGGCCACGCTGAAGGCGCTCGAGGCCTTTGAAAAAGCGCATCCGGAGATCAAAGTGAAGGCCGAATACACCGGCTGGGACGGGCATCTTTCGCGCCTGACCACCCAGATGGCGAGCGGCACCGAGCCGGATGTGATGCAGACCAACTGGCCGTGGCTGATCGTCTTTTCCAAAAACGGCGAAGGCTATTACGATCTCGACAAACTGAAAGCGGAGCTGGATTTAAGCCAGTACCAGGCGCAGGACTTGCAGTCCACCACCATCAACGGCAAGCTCAACGGCCTGCCGATCTCGGTCAATGCCCCGGTCTTTTACTACAACGACGTCACCTGGCAGAAAGCCGGGCTGGCGTACCCGAAAACCTGGGATGCGTTCTTTGCCGCCGGGAAAACCTTCCAGCAGACGTTGGGCAACAATTACTACCCCTACGCGATGGTCGATCAGGACGTCATTCTGCTGCTCAATGCGTACATGATGCAGACCCACCACAAACCGATGTTCAACAGCGACGGCTCCTTCGCCTGGAACGACGCCCAGTGGGATGAGGCCTTCGGCTTTGTAAAACGCCTGAGCGACGACCACGTCCTCCCGTCGCCAAAGACCCTCTCCTCCTACGGTAAAGGCAATCTCTATGAGATGAAGCCGTGGATTAACGGCGAATGGGGCGGCCTGTTCACCTGGAACATCACCATCCGCATGTTTGCCAACAACATGACGCCGCCGGCGAAGCTGGTGCTGGGGGACTACGTGATGCAGCCCGGGACGGACGAATCAGGGGTGTACTTCAAAACGGCGCAGATGCTGTCGGTAGCGAAATCCACAAAGCATCCCAAAGAGGCGGCAATCCTGGTGAACTACCTGCTCAACGATCCGCAGTCGGTGGAAGCCCTGGGGCTGGAGCGCGGCATTCCGCTCAATAAGGCGGCGGAAAGGCAGTTAACGGAGAAAGGGGTAATTGACCCGCAGGATCCGGTGATCGCCGGATTGCGCCAGGCGCAGTCCCTGCACACCACCGCCGTTGCCACGCCCTATATTGAGGATTTGCAGGTAATCGACCAGTTCACCTCCGCGCGGGAAAAACTGGAGCAGGGCCAGGCACCCGCCCAGGTCGCGGCGGATTTCCGGCAGAAGGTGGAACGGATTGTGCGTCGTTTGAATCGTTAGCTTTGCCGGGTGGCGCTGCGCTTACCCGGCCTACAAAACCGTAGGCCCGTGCAAGCGCAGCGCCGCCGGGCAATAAGGGCGGCTCAGAACATCAACCACCCCACCAGCGGGGCCACCAGCACCATCACCACGCCGGAGAGCATCATCACCAGGCTGGCGACCACGCCCTCCTGCTGGCCCAGCTCATAGGAGCGGGCGGTGCCAGCACCGTGGGAGGCCGCGCCAAACCCGGCTCCTTTTGCCATCCCTTCGCGGATCGACAGCCGTAAAAACAGCATATCCCCCACCGCCATGCCAAACACCCCGGTCACCACCACAAACAGCGCCACCAGATCCGGCTGCCCGCCGAGCGGTTTTGCCGCGGCCAGCGCAAAGGGGGTGGTGACGGAACGCACCGCAAGGCTGCGCTGGATCTCATCCGACAGGGTAAACAGCCGCGCCAGCCAGACCGAGCTGGTGACGGCCACCACCGTGGCGGTGATCACCCCGGCGGAGAGCGACATCCAGTGGCGCTTGATCACCGCGAGGTTGTCGTAAACCGGCACCGCAAAGGCGATAGTCGCCGGGCCGAGCAGCCACAGCAGCCAGTGCGCTTCACCGATATAGTTCTGCCAGGAGATATGGCCCCACACCAGCATCATCACCAGCAAAATCGGGGTGAAGACCAGCGGCATCAGGGGCAGTTTTCGAAAGCGGCGATACAGGCGCTTGTTGGCGAAATAGATAATCAGCGTTACCACCAGGCAGAGCACGCTGACCTGAAAGTTAGTCATGTTTCTGCCTGCTGATTTCAAAGCGGTAGACTTTATCCACCACCCACGCGGTGGCACCCAGCACCATTAGCGTGCTCAGGGCAATCACCGCGAAGATACGCCAGCCGTCCACCATCAGCAGCTGGACGTAATTGACCACCGCCACCACCGCCGGCACAAAGAAGAGCAGCATTTCCGCCAGCAGCCAGCGCGAGCCCGCCCGCACCCAGTTCAGGGGGATGACGCGACAGAGGATCAGGCTGAACATCAGCATCATCCCGACCAGATTGGCCGGCAGCGGCAGATGTAACCAGCTAACAAGGTATTCAGCGAAGACAAAAAGACCCGCGTAAAGCAGTACCTGAACCGGTACCTGAAGTCGTTGCACGACGGCAGGCGTAACGCGACCTAACGCCACGGTCATGGGGATTTCCTAAAAATGAGAGAGAGCGCCAGTATAGTCAGCGCCCGTAATTGACTGAAATGAATTAAAATCATCAAAGGTATAGTTTCGAGGAATAGTCATGGACATACGCACGCTGCGTTACTTTGTCGAAGTGGTCCGCCAGCAGAGTTTCACCCGCGCCGCGGAGAAGCTTTTTGTCACCCAACCCACCATCAGCAAAATGCTGAAAAACCTCGAAGATGAACTGAACTGTACCCTGCTGATCCGCGACGGACGCAAGCTGCTGTTGACCGACACCGGCCGGGTGGTGTTTGAGCGCGGGCTGGCGATCCTCGCGGAGTTTCGCCAGCTGGAGGCGGAGCTGGGCGACATCAACCACCTCAACAAGGGGATACTGCGTCTCGGGATCCCGCCGATGGTGGGGATGATGATGGCCGGGCCCATCGGCCTGTTTCGCCAGCGCTATCCCGGCGTGGAGCTGAAAATTTCTGAATTTGGCGGCTTAACCGTCCAGCAGGCGGTGATCAACGGCGAGCTGGATCTGGCGATGACCGCCCTGCCGGTGGAGGAAGACAGCGGTCTGACGGCGCTGCCGCTGTTCAGCCATCCGCTGTGCGTGCTGGTGCCGCGCTCCGGCAGCTGGTTGACGCTGGAGGCCATTAACCCGGAGCTGCTGGCCGAGCATCCTTTGCTGATTTACAACGAAGATTTTGCCCTCAGCCGCCAGCTGATGCAGCTCTTCAACCAGCACGGCGTCAAACCGCGCATCGCGGTGCGCAGCGGGCAGTGGGACTTTCTGGCGGCGATGGTGCAGGCGGGGGTCGGGATTGCGATATTGCCGCAGCCCATCTGCGAGCGGCTGAATAAAAACACCCTGCGTTGGATCCCGCTGCAGAGCGATCTGCACTGGCAGCTGGGGATGATCTGGCGGGAAGGGGTTTATCTGTCGAACAGCGCCCAGGCGTGGCTGAAATGCTGTGAAGGGTTTTGGGGCCCCTCACCCTGACCCTCTCCCCAAAGGGGAGAGGGGAAAAGGCCGCACCGTGCCATACTGTTCCCTCTCCCCTATGGGGAGAGGGCTAGGGTGAGGGGCAACAAACGACTACTGCTTCTCTATTAACAACGCTTCCATCAAATCGAGATCGTGCAGCAGCTTCTGCAGCGTCTCGTTGCTGATCTCCCGGGTGGCACGCAGGTGGTACAGCTCCGCGCGTTCAGAGCGCAGCGCGGCCAGGCGGAAGCGGCGCTCAAGGTTCTCTTCCAGCAGGGAGCTTTCCACGTCGTTACGGCCATCCGCGCGGCGGCGCAGGTTACCAATGACCCGCGAACTCACCTCTTTCAGCAGCTGGGTATCGATGTTCTCTTCGGTATCGGCGGCCAGGCGCTCCTCCATTTTCTGGATGGCGACGATGGCCACTTCAGCGGTTGCCGCCCGGGCGATACGCGCCTCTTTATGCTGCTGAACGTGGTCGCCCACCTCCATATGTTGCAGCAGGATCGGCAGCATCACCACGCCGACAAACAGCGAGAAGAGGATCACCCCGGCGGCGAGGAATACCAGCTCGTAGCGGGCCGGGAAGACGTCGCCGGTCGGCAGCAGCAGCGGAATAGAGAGCACACCGGCCAGCGTAATGGCCCCACGCACCCCGGCGAAGGTGGAGATCAGCAGTTCACGGGTGGACCAGGCGCCAAACTCCATCGGTTTCTTTTTCAGGAAACGCATGCTGAAGTTTTTCATCGTCCACAGCCAGCCGAAACGCACCAGCATCAGCGCGGCGTAAATCAGCACGATATCGGTAAACAGCATCCAGGTTTCGACATTCGGATCGGCTTCGGCCGCCACCAGCGAGGACTCGAGGATACCCGGCAGCTGCAGGCCTAACAGCAGGAACACCATGCCGTTAAAGACAAACTCCAGCATTGACCAGGTGCTGTTGGCACGCAGGCGCATCGCCAGCGGGGCGGTACGCATCACGCCGGAGCGGGTGATGGTCATCCCCGCCGCCACCGCGGCCAGAATGCCCGACACGCCAAGATGTTCCGCAATCAGGTACGACGCGAACGGCAGCAGGAACAGCAGTACGATTTGCGTGGCGGGTTCGTCGCCGCCCCAGCGGCTGAGGAAGCGTAGCGAACGGCCATACAGCCAGCTCACCACAAACCCGGCAATGATGCCGCCAACCGCCACTTTGAAAAATTCTACGGTCGCCCCGCCGATGGTGAAGACCATGGTGCCCATCGCCACGGCGACGGCAAACTTCAGCGCTACCAGGCCGGAGGCGTCGTTCATCAGCGCCTCGCCCTGCAGGATGCCCATGATTTTCTTCGGTATGCGCCCTTCACCGACAATCCCGGACAGCGCTACGGCATCGGTTGGCGACAGCACCGCCGCCAGCGCAAAGGCCGGTATCAGCGGGATCCCTGGCACCACCCAGTAGATGAGGAAACCAATCCCCACCACGGTGACCACCACCAGCGCCAGCGCCAGACCGAAGATTTCGCGCCCGTGTTCAAGAAACTCACGGGTTGGCGTTTTCCAGCCGTCGGCAAACAGCAGAGGAGGAATAAACAGTACCAGAAACAGTTCGGGATCAAACTCGACATGCAATCCGAACGTCGGCCACGCCAGCAGAGCACCGATGGCGATCTGCATCAGCGGCAGCGGTAACTGGAAGGGCAGTACGCGGGTAACTACCCCGGAGAGAGAGACCAAAAGGGTCATGATGAGTATTGTGAAGAAGATTTCCATGCGTTCCCTGTTTGCGAGATTTCTGTACGTTTACATCACTGGCATCTTGCCACAGTGTATCTCCCCCAGAGTAACGCATAAGGCAACAAGATGTGTTCCGAAAATAAAAACGGGCGGCCTGAGCCACCCGTCTTTTTCCGCAGTTGACAGCTTAGATAGCCCAGCCACCCGCGTAGAACGCCACCAGCGCCACGGCAATCACTACCGTACCGATGTTCAGCTTACGCCATTCACCGGAGACGATACGGCCAATCACCAGCGACGCGAAACCGATCATGATGCCGGTAACGATGTTACAGGTCAGCACAATGAACACCGCGGTGATCAGGCCGGCCATCGCGTCGACGAAGTCGGCAAAATCAATTTTCGCCACGTTGCTCAGCATCAGCAGGCCAACGTACATCAGCGCTGGCGCGGTTGCGTACGCCGGAACCAGATACGACAGCGGGGCAAGGAACAGGATCAGCAGGAACAGGACGCCAATGGTAATCGCCGTCAGACCGGTTTTCCCGCCTGCCGCCGTACCCGCCGCTGATTCGATATACACGGCTGCCGGAGCGGCACCCACCAGACCGGAGAAGACGCTGCTCAGGGAGTCGGTGGTCAGCGCTTTGCCGCCATCGATAATCTGACCGTCTTTATCCAGCAGGTTCGCCTGACCCGCTACCGCGCGGATGGTTCCGGTGGCATCGAAGACCGCGGTCATTACCAGCGCCAGCACGCTTGGCAGCACCACCGGGTTCAGCGCGCCCATGATATCCAGGCTGCCGATCAGCGAGTTGCCGTTCTCATCACTCAGGGATGGCATGGCGAACACGCCGGAGAAGTGTACCGCCGGATCGAAAATCAGCCCCACCACAGAGACGCCAATGATGGTCAGCAGGATGCCGCCCGGCACTTTCAGTTTTTCCAGACCGATGATCACCGCCAGACCAATCAGCGACATGATCACCGGGAAGCTGGCGAAATTACCCAGCGCAACCGGCAGACCGTCCAGCGGGTTCTTGATCACCAGGCCAACGCCGTTAGCGGCAATCAGCAGCAGGAACAGGCCGATACCAATCCCGGTGCCGTGCGCAACGCCCTGCGGCAGGTTGCGGAGGATCCAGCTACGGATGCCGGTGGCGGAAATAATGGTAAACAGCACACCCATCAGGAACACGGCGCCCAACGCAACCGGCACGCTGATGTGCTGGCCCAGCACCAGGCTGAATGCGGTGAAGGCGGTCAGCGAGATCGCGCAACCGATCGCCAGCGGCAGGTTGGCCCACAGACCCATCACGATGGAGCCCACACCGGCCACCAGACAGGTAGCGACAAAGACCGCCGCCGGTGGGAAACCGGCTTTGCCCAGCATGCCCGGCACCACGATCACCGAGTAGACCATGGCCAGGAAGGTCGTCAGACCGGCAACGATCTCCTGACGCACGGTGCTGCCGCGGGCAGAAATTTTGAACATGGCGTCGAGTGAACCGCCGGTACGCGCAGATGGCGTAGACATAGAAAACATCCCCTGAAAATTATTATCGTCGTCGGTCAGCGTGATGGACACTCCACGACCAGCGAAACGTCTTATCCCTGTGCTGCGTTTATGACAAAGAGGGGCGTCATAAAAAAAGCAAACGTTTAGCTTCGCGCTGACAAAACGGGTGTTGAATTAAAGGCAAACGATTATCCGGCCTAAAGATGGGCGTTTTCAACTTAACTTTGCCGTTTTTTGCTAATTTCCGTACGAGATGGTGAAGAAGTAGACAGAGTATGCGCAAACGTTATCGTGAATGCGCAATTTGATAACATTTTCAGGACGCGCCAGGGATTTCGAACGGACCGCCCTGCTGGATCGCCCGCTGCCAGGCCGGACGCATTTCGACGTTTTTCTTCCACGTCTGCAGGTGGGGAAGATCCTTAATGCCGCCACGATCCAGCAGCGCAAACACCGGAAAGCTCATCTGTACATCCGCCATGCTGAGGCGATCTCCGGCAAACCAGCGGTGATCCTTAAGCCAGGACTCCAGAAAACGGGCGTGGGTTTCCAGCTGTTTGTTGAGATACGCCTTCTGCACCCCCTGCCCCAGCACTTTGCCCAGCGAGCGCAGGCCAAACGGGATCGGCGGTTTACCCAGGCTGGAGAAGACCAGCTTCATCAGCAGGAGCGGCATCAGGGAGCCTTCCGCGTAGTGAAGCCAGAAACGGTAGTGCAGCTTCATCCCGGGATCCTGCGGCTTGAGCTGCGAGCCGGGATCGTAGGTCTCCTGCAGGTATTCGAGGATGGCCCCCGACTCCGCCAGGATCAGGCCGTTATCCTCCAGCACCGGGGATTTGCCCAGCGGATGGACTTTGCGCAACGCGGCGGGCGCCATCATCGTCTTATCCCGCTGATAACGTTCAATCTGATAGGGCAGTGAGAGCTCTTCCAGCGCCCAGAGCACGCGCTGGGATCGGGACTGGTTGAGGTGGTGGACCTTAATCATGGTCATCTCCAGTTGGGCTTATCCACTAACTATAGAAAATTGCACAACCTGGCGAAAAAATTTCGCCGAGTTTTTGTCCAGTAACGCTGGCAAACCCGGGCTCCCGGCCTAGACTTAAATTGTCAGCACAAACCGGAACCTCCAAAGCATGCTCGACTGAGGGGTGTTGATGTCGGGGGAAACCCTCCTGTGAACCAGCGGGATAGAGAGAAAGACAAAGACCGGGAATAAACTAAAGCGCCCTTGTGGCGCTTTAGTTTTTACTGCGTCGGGCTAATCCTCTTCCAGCAGACGTGCGCCGGTGCCCTGCTCGCCCAGCCTGTCGCCAGGGTTACGCAGTGGACAGTCGCTGCGCGACAGGCAGCCGCAGCCAATGCAGCCGTCCAGCTCATCACGCAGCGCCTCCAGGGTATGAATTCGCCGATCCAGCTCGTCGCGCCACTGGGACGACAGCGCCTTCCACTCCTTCGCACTCAGGGTATGCCCCTCCGGCAGGATGCCGAACGCCTCGCCAATGGTGACCAGCGGGATGCCGATGCGTTGAGCAATCTTAATGATCGCCACGTAGCGCAGCACGTCGCGGGTATAACGCCGCTGGTTGCCGGCGTTGCGAATGCTCTTAATTAACCCTTTGCTTTCATAGAAATGCAGTGCCGACACCGCCACGCCGCTACGCCTGGCCACCTCGCCCGGCGTCAGCAGCGGCTTTATCCGCGGTAATTTCTTTTCCATAAAACCTCTTTACCTCAAGTTAACTTGAGGAATTATACTCGCCCGCAGACAAAACGACGAATCTACAGACACAGGTGTACCCAGAGGGAGGCTGCTTTATGTCGCATCAACAAATTATTCAGACACTTATCGAATGGATGGATGACCATATCGATCAACCCTTGAGTATCGATGTGGTGGCAAAAAAGTCAGGTTATTCGAAGTGGTACTTGCAGAGGATGTTCCGCGCCGTGATGCATCAGACGCTGGGCGAGTACATTCGCCAACGCCGGTTATTGTTGGCCGCCCAGGCGCTGCGTACGACCCAGCGACCTATCTTTGATATCGCCATGGATCTGGGCTATGTCTCTCAGCAGACGTTTTCCCGCGTATTCCGCCGCGAGTTTGATCGCACCCCCAGCGACTATCGTCATCAGCTGAATTAGTGGCTGTGGGCGAGTGATGCCGCGACAGGCTGTTGCTGCCAGGTCATGAAATCCTGCGGCGACATTGCCTTCGCAAAGTGCCAGCCCTGGCAATACTGCACGCCGCGCTTGTTTAACCACGTGACCTGTTCCGCCGTTTCCACCCCTTCCGCGATGGTTTTTAAGCGCAGGCTTTGGGCCATTTCAATAATGTGCTCGACGATCAGGTGGCTGGTGCTGTTGGTGGTCAGCGTATCAATGAAGGATTTATCGATTTTCAGGATGTCGACGTTCAGCGAGTAGAGGTTGTGCAGGTTGGAATAGCCGGTACCAAAATCATCGATCGCCACTTCATATCCCGCCTGACGAAACGCCTGGATCACCGGCGTGGTTCTCGGTACGTCGATGAACCCGCGCTCGGTCACTTCGATTTTAATCTGCTGGGCCCGAACGTTATAGTGGCGGGCTTTGTCGGTGATCATCGCAATCAGGCGTGAAGAGTGAAAGTCCGTGGCCGACAGGTTAATGGAGATATAGATATGCGGGTTGCAGGCCAGGAAAGGGCCGAGATCGCTGAAGACTTCTTCCACTACGTAGTCGGTAATACGCTCGCTCATGCCCTCTTTTTCTGCCAGCGGGATAAATTCTACCGGGCTCATCACCGGGCCGTTAAAACCTGGCCATCGCAACAGCGCCTCTGCCCCGACACAAACATTGGTTTTAATATCGATAATGGGCTGGTAGTGCAGACAAAGCTGTCTTTTATTTAATGCCCGATGTAATAAGCGACCCGGTGAATTAAATTCGCGTCGCGTTCGCGACCACATCAGTAAAATAATAATGCTGCTGATCATTCCCAGCGGCAGGGTTAATGTCGCCTGATGATAGAGCACTTCATAAAAACGCTGGTTAGTGGTCGAAACAATGGCGGCAATCGGGCGCTTGTCGGAACGAACAATAGTATAAAAGCGACCTTCGCTCTGGAAGGAGAGATCGTTATCGCCAATCAGCGTTTTTAATTCATTTTGATTAGCCTGTTCGCTGACCGAAAAAAAGGCATTGGTCACCGTATCAAATACACCCCATGCCAGAGAGCGATCCGAAGACATCACTTCGCTATAGGTCAGGGGGTTCACCACCACCACATAATGCCCTAATTGCATATAAGTCATCTTATATCCCGCGTAAAACGGCGTATCGCGGTAATAATAGATAGAGACGTCAGGCTGGCGTTGGTAATTGGCGTCGGAAATCGTATAGGGGTTATCGGGGGTGCTGGTCGTTGAGCAGAGGAATTCACGGCCATCAGCATAGAGCAGGTCGGCAATGTAAAGTCGGCCCCGGACGATATTTAACATATTCTGTCGGTGTGCCGGCGTGCAAATATCGCCCGAATACTGTTCAGCCGCATGACGTGCCAGCTCAACCTGCTGTATCACCAGTTCAGTTTTATCTAAAGCGAGTTGAGCAAAGGAGCTAAGTTGGCTGCGTGTTTCGTTGACCGCGCGTTGCTGGGCAAACCATAGCGCAAGCATCACAGGTAGCGAAACTACCATGATAACCCCGACTATCCTCAGCACCTTGTCCCGTGCGCTACGATTCATTTCCGCCCTTTTTCCCTGCTTTTTATGTGCCTGTGATCATGAAGGCCGGATGCTTTGCTAAACAGGTGATTACGTTGCATGAATCATGCGAAGTTAGCAACTGACTTTTAACACCAATAACCTAATATTTGGTTATGCCGATAATATTTGTCCGTAAGCCAAACTGAAAGTATTCGTTTCCTGTTTATTAAGCAAAATAATTACCGGGGGCGAAAGCCAGGCTCCCGGATAACTCAACAGAATGTCGTCGATTAAGTCAAACTACCGACAGCATCAAAAAAGCGCAACTTCCTCATGAAGTTTTGTGCTATTTATCCCATGATAATGATTAAAGTGATTTATAAATAATCAACCGCGACGATTGTTTTTCCTCTTCCTGCACGTTTGGCATCATAAAGTGCCTTATCTGCGCTAATGAGTAGCGAGGAGCTATCGTGCTGTTTCCCGCTCACCTCCACCACCCCCGCACTGAAGGAGAGGATCAGCGTCCGGCTGCCGACGTTAAGCGGCGTCACGGCCAGCGCCTGGCGGAGCCGGGTGGAGAGCTGCACCGCCGCATCGCTGTGGGTTTTCGGCAGCAGCAGTAAAAATTCCTCTCCGCCTACCCGCCCCAGCGCCGAGCCGGGAGGGATCAACGCCCGCAGGCAGTCGCAGAAGTGCACCAGCGCCGCATCCCCCACCAGATGACCCCATTGATCGTTGATCTGTTTAAAGAAATCCAGGTCGAACATCAGAACCGAGAAGTGGCTGTTCGCCTCCTGCCGTTGGCTGGCCTCCAGGGCGGCGGCAATCTGTTGCAGGATGGCAAAGCGATTTAAGCAGCGCGTCAGATCGTCGGTCATGGCCTTCACCTCCAGCTGCCGCTCTGCTTTTTTGCGAGCGGTAATATCGAGCCCGATATTGAGGATTGAACCGTCCGGCAGAGAAATATTCGACCACAGGATCGTCAGCTGCATACCGTCCCGGCGCAGCGGATGCCATTCGTACATATCGTTCAGTGGGGCGGTGTTCAGCGACTCGTGCACCCGGCGGCGCACCTCCGGGTCAGGATAAAATAGCGCCAGCGGATCGGTATGGGCGTTGATCTCCGCCATCGTCCAGCCAAACACCTTTTCGCATTCGGCATTCCACAATACGCAGCGGCTATTCCTGTCGAAAGAGTTCATCAGTACCGGGGCTCGTTCAAACAGCGTTTTGTACTGGGCGATCATCCGCTGCATCTCTTTTGCCGTGCGCTCACGGGCAACGAGACCGGTGACAAAATCCTTCAGTTTTTCCATCAGGATAATCACCACCTCTTTCAGTACGGTGAGGGTGCTTTGCGGCTGCGTAAACCCCAGGAAAAAATAGCCGTGCTGATGCGGCGCCATTTTACACAGCACCCCACACTGTAATTGAAGGTGTCCCGGATGTCCGGGAGGAAATATCAGCGCGCCCATATTCTCTTTCCAGCCGATGACCTGCCATGAACGGCGCTGGCGTTGCAATAACAGGCTGGCAAGAAACGCATTAATTTCCAGCGGATGGCAGGTTAATTCCCCGGCACTGACAAACTGCGGCGGACCAGTATCATCCTGCATCATCACCCAACTGAGCTGGGCGCCAAAGGTATGATTAATCGTCTCCAGCAGATCCGTTAAGGTGGCATGAGACGATAATTTTGGCATTAATTTAGCTAATGCGTGCAGGGCCCGGGTACTGTCATTAATATTCTCTCGATTTACTGGCTTCATTGTTTATTCGCAGCTCATTAACGAGACAGAAATACCGCAACGAATTAATCAGGAATAAGTGATATTCAGTCGGCATAAATTAATGCGACTCTCTTACAGGGATGCGCGTGTAAAAATAAAATGACAAAAAAATAATAACCAGCAAAAAAAATTCAAGCCTGATTTATTTATTACGAACAGAGTAAGTAACCGCAAGAAGCATAATCCATAGCCATGAGGCTGTAAATATTGTACATAAGCTGCCGCTCTGTACATGTTTTCTTATGCCAATGAATTATCAGCAAAGTTATCTTAATTACACCGGTTAGCAGGCTAAATATATATTTTTGATGTTAATAACCATGCTAATTACAGGGTTAAAAAAGGCTATTTTTATGCATTTGCCCAGTGGCGAATAAAAGAACAAACGTGATATAGTTCACATATCTTATGTAACAAGAAACATCGTTTCATTGTTGTGAGTCTGAGCCTGCCGATAGCCAGTTTGCCACAGTGTGTGGGCAACGTCGCGCTTTACCCGGCGGCGGTTATCTTTGAGGATCGTTTTTATGGCAGCTATTACCACAGGTGTTGTGTTTGCACGCTGGGAGTTGTTGAGCGCGGTGCTGATGTTTCTGGCCAGCACGCTGAACATTCAGTTTCGTAAATCAGATTACACCGCGCTGGCGGTGGTCAGCACCTGTCTGGGTCTGGCGGCGGCATGCTGGTTCGCGACCGGCCTGCTGGGCATCACCCTGCTGGATGTGGCCGTTATCTGGAATAACGTTAAAGCGGTAATGGTCGAGGCGATGAGCCATACGCCACCAGACTGGCCAATGATGTACACCTAGTGAAGTTAAAAAACCCAGACGATGTCTGGGTTTTTTGTGGTTGCGAAACGCAGGTTCTGCTGATCAGAACGGGATATCGTCGTCGAAATCCATTGGCGGTTCGTTAGACTGCGCTGGTGCGGACGGCTGCTGCTGCGGACGGGACTGTGCGCCGCCGCTGAACTGGTTGCCACCCTGCGGCTGCTGAGGCTGACCCCAACCGCCCTGCTGCTGCTGGCCGCCACCTGCTGGTGCGCCACCGCCCTGACGGCCACCCAGCATCTGCATGGTGCCGCCGACGTTAACCACCACTTCGGTAGTGTACTTTTCTGCGCCGGACTGATCGGTCCATTTACGGGTACGCAGCTGGCCTTCGATATAGACCTGGGAGCCTTTACGCAGATATTCACCGGCCACTTCGGCCAGTTTGCCAAACAGCACAACGCGGTGCCATTCGGTCTGCTCTTTCATCTCACCGGTCGCTTTATCGCGCCAGGATTCGGACGTCGCCAGCGTAATGTTGGCCACTGCACCACCACTCGGCATATAGCGTACTTCCGGGTCCTGGCCCAGATTACCGACGAGAATCACCTTGTTTACGCCTCTGCTGGCCATGATCGTGTCTCCTGAAAACGTGTCTGAAAATAGTGTAAGCGCGCGAGTGTACCATTTCCACGTGGTCTTCCGATAGTTTCGAAGCATCTTCCAGAGTTCTCACGAAGGTTACATTGTTGCACAGGTAATCAGAATTTGCATTCCAATACTGTATATCCAGCCAGGTCAATTTGTGTCATAATTAATCGTTTCTGCCGGTTGTCCTTCAAACAAACCAGGCATTCCGTGTATCTACCTACCGGGAAAGGTGAATGGATAAGATAGAAGTTCGGGGCGCCCGCACCCACAATCTCAAGAATATCAACCTCGTTATCCCTCGCGACAAACTGATCGTCGTGACCGGGCTTTCAGGCTCAGGCAAATCGTCACTGGCTTTCGACACTCTGTATGCCGAAGGGCAGCGCCGTTACGTTGAATCGCTCTCTGCGTATGCGCGTCAGTTCCTGTCGCTGATGGAAAAACCAGACGTCGACCATATCGAAGGGTTGTCGCCGGCTATCTCCATTGAGCAGAAGTCGACCTCCCACAACCCGCGCTCCACCGTCGGGACCATCACCGAAATCCATGACTACCTGCGTCTGCTGTATGCCCGCGTGGGCGAGCCGCGCTGCCCGGACCACGATGTCCCGCTGGCGGCCCAGACCGTCAGCCAGATGGTGGATAACGTGCTGGCGCAGCCGGAAGGCAAACGCCTGATGCTGCTGGCGCCAATCATTAAAGAGCGTAAAGGCGAGCACACCAAAACGCTGGAGAACCTGGCCAGCCAGGGCTACATCCGCGCCCGTATCGACGGGGAAGTGTGCGATCTCTCCGATCCGCCGAAGCTGGAGCTGCAAAAGAAACACACCATCGAGGTGGTTATCGACCGCTTTAAGGTGCGTGATGACCTCACCCAGCGCCTGGCAGAGTCGTTCGAAACCGCGCTGGATCTGTCCGGCGGTACGGCCGTCGTGGCCGATATGGACGATTCGAAAGCAGACGAGCTGCTCTTCTCTGCCAACTTCGCCTGCCCGATTTGCGGCTACAGCATGCGCGAGCTGGAACCGCGCCTGTTCTCGTTCAACAACCCGGCCGGCGCCTGCCCGACCTGCGATGGCCTGGGCGTGCAGCAGTATTTCGATCCCGACCGGGTGATCCAGAACCCGGAGCTGTCGCTGGCTGGCGGCGCGATCCGCGGCTGGGATAAGCGTAACTTCTACTATTTCCAGATGCTGAAGTCGCTGGCTGAACACTACAAGTTCGATGTCGAAGCGCCGTGGGGCAGCCTCAGCCCAACCGTGCACAAAGTGATCCTGTTCGGTTCCGCGAAAGAGAACATCGAGTTCAAATACATGAACGATCGCGGCGATACCTCGGTGCGCCGCCATCCGTTCGAAGGCGTGCTGCATAACATGGAGCGCCGTTACAAAGAGACGGAGTCCAGCGCGGTACGTGAAGAGCTGGCGAAGTTTATCAGCAACCGCTCCTGCGCCACCTGTGACGGCACTCGTCTGCGTCGCGAAGCGCGCCACGTGTATGTCGAAAACACGCCGTTGCCGACCATCTCGGACATGAGCATCGGCCATGCGATGGACTTCTTCAACAACCTGAAGCTCTCCGGCCAGCGCGCGCAAATCGCCGAGAAAGTGCTGAAAGAGATCGGGGATCGCCTCAAGTTCCTGGTCAACGTCGGCCTGAACTATCTCACCCTCTCCCGCTCGGCAGAGACCCTGTCCGGCGGTGAAGCCCAGCGTATCCGTCTGGCAAGCCAGATTGGCGCGGGACTCGTGGGGGTGATGTACGTGCTGGATGAGCCGTCCATTGGTCTGCACCAGCGCGACAACGAACGCCTGCTCGGGACGCTGATCCACCTGCGTAACCTCGGTAACACCGTGATTGTGGTTGAGCACGATGAAGACGCCATCCGCGCGGCCGACCACGTGATCGACATCGGCCCGGGGGCTGGCGTCCACGGCGGCCAGGTGGTGGCGGAAGGGCCTCTGGACGCCATTATGGCGGTACCGGAATCCCTGACCGGCCAGTACATGAGCGGCAAGCGCAAGATTGAAGTCCCGAAACAGCGCGTGCCCGCCGACCCGGAAAAAGTGCTGAAGCTGACCGGTGCCCGCGGCAACAACCTGAAAGACGTGACCCTGACCCTGCCGGTCGGCCTGTTCACCTGTATCACCGGTGTCTCGGGTTCCGGTAAATCAACGCTGATTAACGACACCCTGTTCCCGATTGCTCAGACTCAGCTGAACGGAGCAACCCTGGCTGAACCCGCGCCGTATCGCGAGATCCACGGTCTGGAGCACTTCGACAAGGTGATCGATATCGACCAGAGCCCGATCGGTCGTACGCCTCGCTCTAACCCGGCCACCTATACCGGCGTGTTTACGCCAGTACGTGAACTCTTTGCCGGCGTGCCGGAATCGCGTTCGCGCGGCTATACGCCAGGACGTTTCAGCTTTAACGTTCGCGGCGGCCGCTGTGAAGCCTGTCAGGGCGATGGGGTGATCAAGGTAGAGATGCACTTCCTGCCGGACATCTATGTGCCGTGCGACCAGTGCAAAGGCAAACGCTATAACCGCGAAACGCTGGAGATTAAATACAAAGGCAAGACCATCCACGAAGTGCTGGATATGACCATTGAAGAGGCGCGTGAGTTCTTTGATGCCGTTCCGGCGCTGGCGCGTAAGCTCCAGACTTTGATGGATGTCGGTCTGACCTACATTCGTCTGGGTCAGTCGGCGACTACCCTGTCGGGCGGCGAGGCGCAGCGCGTGAAGCTGGCGCGTGAGCTCTCCAAACGCGGCACCGGGCAGACGCTGTACATTCTGGATGAGCCGACCACCGGTCTGCACTTTGCCGATATCCAGCAGTTACTCGACGTGCTGCACCAGCTGCGCGATCAGGGCAACACCATCGTGGTGATTGAGCACAACCTGGACGTAATTAAAACCGCAGACTGGATTGTCGATCTCGGTCCGGAAGGCGGCAGCGGCGGCGGTGAAATCCTGGTTTCCGGCACCCCGGAAACCGTGGCGGAGTGCGAAGCCTCGCACACGGCCCGCTTCCTTAAACCGCTTCTGAAGTAGTCAGACTGACAGCTGCTGCCGGGTCATCTCCGGCAGCAGTTCCACCGCCTGCTTGTACGAGGCATCCACCAGGTAGTAAATCTGCGAATCCGGTATCGACCCATCGAGATAGACCGTGCTCCAGTGCGCTTTATTCAGGTGCTTGCTGGGACGCACGTCGGTGTGCTGCTGGCGCAGCAGATCCGCCAGTTCCGGGCTGGTTTTTAGCGAGGCCGCCGGACGCCCCTCCACATCTTTCACCATCGCAAACAGCACGTCCGCGACCTTAATCTGGGTTGCCTTCCAGTCACTGTGCACGCTTTGCTCCGCACCCGGCTTATTCATGCAGTACTGAAGTATCTCCGAAATTGTCATCATTATTCCCCTTGTAGCGTAGCGATAATTTTGCGCGAACCGCCATGGATACGATGTTCTCCCAGCCAGATCCCCTGCCAGGTGCCGAGCTGCACGCGGCCGTGATTCACCGGCAGCAGCAAAGAGACGCCAAGCATGGAGGATTTAATATGGGAAGGCATGTCGTCTGGCCCCTCGTCATCATGTTCCCAGCGCGCATCGTCGGGAACGGTTTTGAGAAAATGCTGCTCCATATCGGAACGGACGGTGGGATCGCAATTCTCGTTGAGAGTGAGAGAGGCTGACGTGTGTTGCAGCAACAGATGCAGTAAACCGACGTTAATGCGGGAGAGATCGCGGATCTGTCCGAGGACCTCGTCCGTCACCAGGTGAAAACCGCGAGACCTGGCGCGCAGGGTCAGGGTTTGCTGATACCACATGTGCTGCTCCGTTTTGCAGGATAATCCTTCTAAGTGTGCAGCAATACGACGAAAGGTAAAACCCGTAGCGGGTAAATCTGCTTAAAAAAGCGTCTTTTCTGCCCGAATACTCAATATTCTGAATTGACGATCACTTCTTCGCCGAACGCCCCTGCCTGCGGCAGCGGTTTGTACGTTGAGTTGGAGGCGCGCAGCACCCGGATGCCTCTGGCGCCCGCCTCGCGGGCCGCGATGATGTCGCTGTCGGCATCGCCATAGTAAATCTTGACCTGTTTCTGCTCCATCCATTGGGCTTTGTTGCTTTTGCCAGACTGCTCACCGGCAAAAATGACCGGATTCATGGCCGGGGCGGGGATCAGAAAGGCGTCCTGCAACGCTTTGGTGACGGTTTCGGTTTTAGTGGGATGACGCCCGGTAATAAACCAGATCCTGTCGCCACGCTTAACGTGCATGGCAATCAGCGCGCGAGCCACCTCTTTCGGAATGCTGAACTCATCCCAGCCGTTGTTCATTTGCTGCCAGAAGGCCGGGTTTTTCAGGTAATCGTCGCTGTCCGGTGACCAGGTCTTTTTACCCCGCCAGAAGCCCGGGCTGGAGAACAGCACGGTGTCATCAATATCAAATCCCACCGACATGGGCGGACGTCCCATCAGGCTGTGTTCAATCTGGGCAACGGACACCCAGTGGATCGGTGCCTGCTCGGCCAGTCTGGCGGCATTGGTGCCGGTGTATAGCGGTGGAGGTGATGAGGGGAGCGCCACCGCCGGATGGCTGAGCGAGAGCAATAAGCAGACGGCGCTGAGCGCCAGTGTGATTTTGCGCATATTTTCCCCTTAATATTCAAACCGTTATTTATTATTTTGAGCGGATGGTCAAAAACCACATCGAAAATAACCGCAGGCGGAAGGGAATGAAAGGGAATTTTTTATATAAGTCACAATAAAAAGAGGGGTATCACAAAGCGGAGTTTAACCCATTCAGGCCCCCTTCACTAAAGGAAGGAGGCCGTGAGTAAGCGCTTACATTACAGCGGCAAAGGCCTGCGCCACGCGCTGAACGTTGCTGCTGTTCAGGCCCGCCACGCACATGCGTCCGCTGGCAATCAGGTAGACGCCAAACTCATCACGCAGGCGATCCACCTGCTGCGCGCTGAAGCCGGTGTAGCTGAACATGCCGCGCTGCTGCAGCAGGTAGTCGAAGTTGTGTCCCGGCACCGCCTCTTTCAGCACGTCGACCAGCGTCTGGCGCATGGACAGGATACGGGTACGCATCGCTTCCACTTCCGCCAGCCACTCGGCTTTGAGTTCATCATCACCCAGCACGGTCGCCACCACCTGCGCACCAAAGTTTGGTGGGCTGGAGTAAATGCGACGCACGGTGGCTTTCAGCTGGCCAAGCACGCGTCCGGCAGCATCCTGATCTTCACAAACCACCGACAGGCCGCCAACACGCTCGCCATACAGCGAGAAGATTTTGGAGAAGGAGTTGCTGACCAGCGCCGGCAGGCCTGCGCTGGCGATGGCGCGAATGGCGTAGGCATCCTCTTCCATCCCCGCACCAAAGCCCTGATAGGCGATATCGAGGAACGGAATGAGATTGCGGGCCTTCAGCACCTCAATCACCGCATCCCACTGATCGTTGGTCAGATCGGCGCCGGTCGGGTTATGGCAGCACGGGTGCAGCAGCACGATGCTGCGCTCCGGCAGGGTGCTCAGTTTTTCCAGTAACGCGCCAACGCGCACGCCGTTGGTCTGGTCGTCAAACCATGGGTAGGTTTTTACCGTAAAGCCCGCGCCTTCAAAGATGGCGACGTGGTTTTCCCAGGTCGGGTCGCTCACCCAGACCCCGGATTCCGGGAAATACTTGTGCAGGAAGTCGGCTCCGACTTTCAGCGCGCCTGAGCCGCCGAGCGTCTGGATGGTGGCAACGCGCTTTTCCGCCAGCACCGGATGATCTGCGCCAAACAGCAGCGGAGCAATGGTGTGACGATAGCTGTTCAGCCCTTCCATCGGCAGATAGAGCGACGCGCCGTGCGGCGTGGCGTTCAGCCGCGCTTCGGCTTTGGCTACCGCCTGCAGCTGCGGAATAATGCCCGCTTCGTTGTAGTACAGGCCGATACTGAGGTTAACTTTATCGCCGCGCGGATCTTCTTTGAAACGCTCCATTAAGGAGAGGATGGGGTCGCCAGCATAGGCGTCGACTTTCTGGAACACGCGATGGTTCTCCGGATAATAATGAGGCAGGGAATTCAACAATAAACCGGAAGCAGCAGAAGATCGAGAGGATGTTAAGGAAGATGAGGTGCGGGCGACAGAACCTGCTTAACGCCCTCTCCCTTAAGGGAGAGGGAAGTCGATATCAGTCGAGGTAGTGCATTGCCACCCGTGACGTCAGGCGGGTAATAAGTTCGTAAGCACTTACTTTTGTAATTTCCGCGATCCGCTCTACGGGTAAACCTTCACCCCACAGGGTCACCGGATCGCCCGCTTTATCCTGCGCCTCGGGCCCGAGGTCAACGCAGATCATGTCCATTGCCACACGACCAACGATGGTCACTTCGCGGCCGTTCACCAGCACCGGCGTACCGGAGGGTGCAGCGCGCGGATAGCCGTCGCCGTAGCCCATCGCCACCACGCCCAGACGGGTGTCGCGCTCGCTGATCCAGGTGCCGCCGTAGCCCACCGGCTCTCCAGCTTTGTGTTCGCGCACCGCAATCAGGCTGGAAGTGAGCGACATCACCGGCTGAAAACCGAAGTCCGGCCCCCAGGGTTTACCCTCCAGCGGCGAGACGCCGTACAGAATAATGCCTGGACGCGCCCAGTCGAAATGGGACTGCGGCCAGAGCAGAATGCCGCCGGAGGCCGCGATCGAGCGCATCCCCGGCTTGCCTTCGCAGAAGGTGTTGAAGATATCGAGCTGCTGTTCTGTCGCACCACACTCGGGCTCGTCGGCGCGGGCGAAATGGCTGACGATATTGACCGGCTGACGCACGTTCTGGCACTGGCTTAAGCGTTGATAAAAGGCCTCCGCCTGCTCCGGGCGTACGCCCAGACGGTGCATGCCGGTGTCGAGCTTCATCCACACGGTGACGGGCTCGCTGAGCACCGCGTTCTCCAGGGCCTCGAGCTGCTCCAGGTTGTGCACCGCGGTATGCAGTCGTTTTGCGGCGATGGTCGGCAGGTCGCTGGCATTAAAGAAGCCTTCGAGCAGCAGAATCGGCTGGGTGATCCCCCCTTCGCGCAGGCGCAGGGCTTCTTCGAGACGGGCGACGCCAAAGGCGTCGGCATCGGGGAGCGTTCGCGCGGTCTCGATCAGACCGTGTCCGTAAGCGTTCGCTTTCACGACTGCAACCAGTTTGCTGGCGGGCGCCAGTTCACGCAGGCGTTGCAGGTTGTGTCGCAGAGCGCGGCGGTTAATGACTACAGTTGCCGCTTGCATTTGAATTCCTTATTCGTCGTCGTACTGCGGGCCCGCATAGTTATCAAAGCGTGACCACTGTCCGTTAAAGGTCAGACGCACCGTACCGATCGGGCCGTTACGCTGCTTACCGATAATAATTTCTGCGATCCCTTTCAGGTCGCTGTTCTCGTGATAAACCTCATCACGATAGATGAACATGATCAGGTCGGCATCCTGCTCGATGGAGCCGGATTCACGCAGGTCGGAGTTGACCGGGCGCTTGTCAGCACGCTGTTCCAGGGAGCGGTTGAGCTGCGACAGCGCCACCACCGGTACCTGCAGCTCTTTCGCCAGCGCTTTCAGCGAGCGGGAGATTTCGGCAATTTCCAGGGTACGGTTGTCCGATAGCGACGGGACGCGCATCAGCTGGAGGTAGTCGATCATGATCAGGCCAATGCCGCCGTGTTCGCGGGCGATACGGCGGGCGCGGGAGCGCACTTCTGTCGGCGTCAGGCCGGAGGAGTCATCGATATAGATGTTTCGTTTTTCCAGCAGAATGCCCATGGTGCCGGAGATCCGCGCCCAGTCCTCATCGTCCAGCTGGCCGGTACGAATGCGGGTCTGATCCACGCGCGACAGCGAGGCCAGAGAACGCATCATGATCTGCTCGGAGGGCATCTCCAGACTGAAGATGAGAACCGGTTTATCCTGCAACATCGCCGCGTTTTCGACGAGGTTCATCGCAAAGGTCGTTTTACCCATCGACGGACGCGCGGCGACGATAATCAGATCCGACGGCTGCAG
Organism: Leclercia sp.; assembly: GCF_036780805.1. Lineage (NCBI taxonomy): Bacteria > Pseudomonadati > Pseudomonadota > Gammaproteobacteria > Enterobacterales > Enterobacteriaceae > Leclercia > Leclercia sp. The sequence goes on from NZ_DAIQCE010000007.1 coordinate 118,196, forward strand.
ACCGGCGGTCTTTTTGTTCAGATCGTCATAGCCGGTATTAACCCCGGTAACGCCGTCGTGAGGCTGCTGGAACAGCTGCTCAATACGCGAGACGGTGGCATCCAGCACCTCGGCAATGTTTTTTGGCCCTTCGTCTTTATTAGCGCGACTTTCGGCAATTTTAAAGACCCGTGACTCGGCCAGATCGAGCAGTTCGTCGCTGTTACGCCCCTGGGGATCGAAACCGGCTTCAGCGATTTCGTTGGCGACGGAGATCATGTCGCGCACCACCGCACGTTCGCGCACGATATCGGCATAGGCGCTGATGTTCGCCGCACTTGGCGTGTTTTTCGATAACTCGGCCAGATAGGCGAAGCCGCCAACGGTTTCCAGCTGCCCCTGACGCTCCAGCGATTCCGCGAGCGTGATCAGGTCGATGGGGCTGCCGGATTCCTGCAGACGCGCCATCTCGGTAAAGATATGGCGGTGCGGGCGGGTGTAGAAATCGTCGGTGACGACGCGCTCGGCAACGTCGTCCCAGCGCTCGTTATCCAGCATTAAACCGCCCAACACCGACTGTTCCGCTTCAATCGAGTGCGGCGGGACCTTTAACCCGGCTAACTGTGGATCGCGCTCGCGGGGTTCAGTCTGTTTGTTGAAGGGTTTGTTTCCTGCCATAGTGAATGGAGTTACCGAGATAGAGAGTGGGTCGAAAGATTACCATATTTTCTAAGTCTAATGGAGGGAGCATGGCAACGCGTATTGAATTTCACAAGCACGGCGGCCCGGACGTTCTCAGGGCGGTAGAGTTCACCCCCACCGCACCTGGCGATAACGAAGTCCAGGTCGAAAACAAAGCCATTGGCATTAACTACATCGACACCTATATCCGCGGTGGCCTCTATCCGCCCCCGGCCCTGCCAAGCGGGCTGGGTACCGAGGCGGCCGGAGTGGTAGTCAAAGTCGGCAGCGCCGTTAAGCATATTAAGGAGGGCGACCGCGTGGTGTATGCGCAATCCGCCCTCGGTGCTTACAGCTCGATCCACAACGTCCCGGCGGATAAAGCCGCCATTCTCCCCTCCGCCATCTCCTTTGAGCAGGCCGCTGCCTCCTTCCTGAAAGGGCTGACGGTCTTTTATCTGCTGCGTAAAACCTATGAGATCAAACCTGACGAACAGTTTCTGTTCCACGCGGCCGCAGGCGGCGTCGGGCTGATTGCCTGCCAGTGGGCAAAAGCGCTGGGGGCCAAGCTGATCGGCACGGTGGGTAGCGCGCAAAAGGCGCAGCGCGCACTGCAGGCGGGTGCCTGGCAAGTGATCAACTACCGCGAAGAGAGCATTGTGGAGCGGGTAAAAGAGATTACCGGCGGTAAAAAGGTGCGCGTGGTCTATGACTCGGTGGGCAAAGATACCTGGGAAGCCTCGCTGGACTGCCTGCAACGTCGCGGCCTGATGGTCAGCTTCGGCAACGCCTCCGGCCCGGTGACCGGCGTCAATCTGGGCATTCTTAACCAGAAAGGTTCGCTATTCGCCACCCGCCCTTCGCTGCAGGGCTATATCACCAACCATGACGAACTGGTTGAGGCCAGCAACGAGCTGTTCTCGTTGATTGCCAGCGGCGTGATTAAGGTGGATGTAGCAGAGGCGCAGAAGTATCCGCTGAGTGACGCGCAACGCGCGCATGAGGTGCTGGAGAGTCGGGCGACACAGGGATCGAGCTTACTGATCCCCTAGAAAGAAATTGGGCTTCCCGTAGGAAGCCCTTTTCTTTTTTTAGTTCGGCTGTATGTAGGGTACAGCTCGATGAATTCTTTAACGGCGGCAATAGTGACAGATTCGATAAGTAAATCCTATTCTGTTCTAAGCAATGCTGCCGTAAAAGTTGCAAGGATGTGACGAACCGCTCAATACCTTAGTAACGAAAGCGGTTATTGCGCTGATAGCGTGGGAGTTTTGGCGATTTAATCGCCCGTATCGCCCACACCACCGCGACGGCCAACAGCAACCACGGCAGCAGTTTCAGCATCAGGGCAAATAATCCGCCGATAAACATCACCACGGTAGCGACCACCAGCGCGGCAATAATCCCCAGCAGCGAGACGCCGGTTGCCAACAGCATGACAAAAAATCCAATCACAAAAAGTAGTTCCAGCATGGCTCTCTCCCGAATGCATCACAACGATACGCTGCTATGAGTATTACAAGATCCGTGCCAAAACATAACTATTTGATATAAAACTAAAACGCCCGGCGATGCGCTGCCGGGCGTAGTGAATTTGACGAAGTTTTGGTGAAAATTATCGCTTGTTTGCCACCAGACGCAGCGCCTGCTCAAGCACCTCGATATCAGCGCCCGCTTTATGAGCGTTTTCACTCAGGTAACGACGCCACTGACGTGCGCCCGGGATCCCCTGGAACAGACCCAGCATGTGGCGGGTCACGTGTCCCAGATAGGTGCCGTTGCTCAGCTCGCGCTCAATGTAGGGATACATCGCCCGCACCACCGCCACCGGATCGCGGTCGGCGCTATCCACACCAAAAATCTCGCGGTCCACTGCCGCCAGCACGCCCGGGTTCTGGTACGCCTCGCGGCCTACCATCACGCCGTCCATATGCTGTAAATGGGCTTTGGCCTCGTCCAGCGACTTGATGCCGCCGTTGATCGACATGGTCAGCTGCGGGAAATCGCGCTTCAGCTGGTAGACGCGCGGGTAATCCAGCGGCGGGATCTCACGGTTCTCTTTCGGGCTCAGGCCAGAGAGCCAGGCTTTGCGGGCATGGATGATAAACATCTCGCACTCGCCCTTGCCGGCCACCGTGCCGATAAAATCGCAGAGAAATTCGTAGCTGTCCCGATCGTCGATGCCAATACGGGTTTTGACCGTCACCGGAATGGAGACCACATCGCGCATCGCTTTCACGCAGTCGGCCACCAGCTGCGCATTGCCCATCAGGCAGGCGCCAAACATGCCGTTCTGCACGCGATCGGAAGGGCAGCCGACGTTGAGGTTAATCTCGTCGTAACCGCGCTCCTCTGCCAGCTTCGCACAGTGCGCCAGCGCGGCGGGATCGCTGCCGCCGAGCTGCAACGCCACCGGATGCTCCTCTTCGCTGAAGGCGAGATAGTCGCCCTTGCCATGAATAATCGCCCCAGTGGTCACCATCTCGGTATAGAGCAGGGTATGGCGCGACAGCTGGCGCAGGAAGTAGCGGCAGTGCCTGTCTGTCCAGTCGAGCATCGGCGCGATGGAAAAACGGTGTGGTGGGAATTTAACTGATTGCTCAGGCATCACGGTGGTATTCAACGCATTTTGTGCTTCTTTAATTTGAGACATTTTTTTAAATTTTTTGCCGTATTTCTAATTCCTCAGTACAACAAATAATACACCGCACAACAGGTGAACTTAGATACGGAGATCGCTGTACTTTGGACTTAAAATAAATTTAGTGATAAATCATGATGCGCCAGAACAAGCACCTCACGGAATTAAATAGTTTTAAGCTGATTGATAATAAAAGGATTAGTCTGTAACAACAGCAATAATTTTCGCGGTGCGCCGGTTGGCTGACGCCGTTTTGTCTCCCAGCTTCTTACAAGGTCATAGCTGACGCCTACGGCGGCCGCAAAATCCTGCTGTTTTAACCCAGTCGCCTCACGAATTGCCTTTACATCAATCGGGCTAAACGTATGCACATGCTCCGGCATTGGCGTCTGTTCACCCTTTTCAATTCGTACCATTTCTTCTGCACTGGCCAGCAGCTCGGCAAATAATTCGTCTTTCATCTGTATCTCATCGCCCTCGTTGACGCCGCATCGGGCTTTATACTTCGCCCCTATGGGAGTTACAGAACCTCAGCGTTATACCAACATATCGGATAACTGCTTCAGCATTCTCTTTTGCTCTTCAGTTAAATCATCCTGCTCATTTTTTGGATAGACCAGAGCCAGATAAATTCGTCCTTTACGCGTCACATTGTAGTAAATCACCCGCACGCCGCCGCGTTTGCCCATTCCCGGACGACTCCAGCGGATCTTCCGAAATCCTCCTGTCCCGGCGATAGTGTCTCCGGCTTCAGGATTTTCAATCAATACCTCCTGAAAGGCCCGAAACTCATTATCTGGCAGGAGCAACTGACGTTGTTTACTGAAACCCTGCAGTTCAATAAAAGTAAACATCTCATTCCCTGAGGCTATCGTAATTCTTAGTGCACTTTAAGTGTACCGGGTACATTAATCAAGTTCTTTAATGTACCCGGTACATAGTTAGAGTAAGAAGAGCGCCTCCGGCACCCGTCAGAAGGTGACGCTGAACTGCGCCCCGGCTCCCCAGGTTTCATCCTCGCCGACAATGCCGGTTAGATCGATATGCACGGTGTTAAAGGGCGCGAAGCCGAAACCGCCGGTGAAGACGTTACTATCATTGCCCTTCACGTCCCCGCGAAAGCCGCCGCGCACCGCCAGCCAGCTAAGCAGGGAGACCTCTGCCCCTACACCGACATATTGCGAGTCATCTTCGCTTTTGAAGCCCCGGGTTTCTGTCAGATCGCCATCGGCGCTGAGGGTGAGCAGGCCGGTATGCCAGGCCACCCCCGCCGTGACCAGGGGGCGGATCTGGTAAGTGTCCTGATAGCTCACCACCTGCCCGGTACGCCCGTTGAGGATGCGGATATCGTTGGTATCAATATCCCGTGAGAACAGGTTTTGCCCGCTCAGGCCGACCGTCCAGTATTCACCGAAGTCGACCGCGACGCCAACATCGACGTTAAAACTGGTATCGTCATTCCGGTAGCGGCTGCTGTTAAAGTCGCCGCTGTCGTAGGTATAGATTGAAGTGGTGTAGTTGTAGAGCCAGGTTTGCTGCAGTTTAGGCGTCACGCCGACCGAGACCGGCAGGCCGTTGAACTCAAACTGACGGGCAACCGCCACGCCGTAGTCGGAAACGATCGCTGCCCTGCCCAGGGCGACGGAGTTAAGGTTGCGGGTAATGACGTCGCTGCCATTTCGCGCCGCACCCAGCGCCATCTGGTTGGTCATCCCTGCGTTGCCCTGCAACTGGCGCAGAAAATCAATATCCTGCTGATCGATCTCCGAGCTGATGCGCGCATGGGCATTGGCCTTAGCGACAAACGCCAGCGACAGCCCCGAGCCCGGAATACTGACGGCTATCCCTGCCCCGGCGTTGCCGTGTGCGGTTTTGCCTTCGAGGAACTCCAACTGATCGGCCAGATTGCCTGCGGCACTCTGAAGCTCACCGAGCGTACCCTGCGGATCGGCCAGGATCCTCGCCACGGTCAGATCGTCGATCATCTCGCGATCGTCACCGATCTCATCGCTGATTTCATCGATCTTGTCCTGCAGATTGTCTTTGTCGCTGATTTGCGCCCCCACCGAGGGGAATATAATGGCGACGTCATCTTCTGCTTTCGATTTTGCCAGCAGGGCCGGGTTGATCAGCACCCCGCTACTATAATGCGCCGACGCAACGCCCGTCCCACCCATTGCATCGCCGCGTGCTTCCGTCCAGGTATTTGCGGCTCCCGCCTGATTAGCCAAAAGAATACCGGTGGCAATTCCAGCCACAGAAAATTTGAATATTATTTTCACAGGACACCTGACTTATTTTGGGTGAATAAACCCCGACGGCTAAACGCCGCGCAGGGGCATACGTCCTTTGTGAAAAAAGTATGAGGAGCCGAATTTATCTAAACTTTAGTATTAGATTAAGTTGTTGATTTTGTTATTCCTTTAAGTATGTATAGAACAAGAAATTACTTTTGCCCTGGTTTTCCATCATGCGGACCAAAAAATTGCGGCGGATGATCGATCCAGCGATCTTCGCGAGTGGCGGCATATACCGCATTCAGCGGATAATAAATTCGGTTATGTTTTTTATTCGCTTCGCCCACCACTAATAACCGCACTTCTTCACTGGTATTATTAATAAAGGTGTGGCACACGCCCGTTCCGGCAGGAAAACCAACGCTGTCCCCCGGCTCCAGTTTCCATAAATAACCGTTGATCCAGGCTTCGGGATATCCCTCGAGCACAAAGATAAATTCCTCTTCGTCGCTTTCGGCATGAGGATAGGAAGTGCGACGTCCCGGCGGCAGGCGTTCATGGTGGATACCGAGACGGCCCAGCCCGAGCGCACGGGCCAGCGGCGCGCCAATGGCGAAACGCTCTGTGCTGTCGGGATAGGTTGAGTCGTCGGCGCCTTCTACTTCACGCCAGTGGCGAATGCAGTCCGGTCTTTTCATCTTTTCATCTCCTGTGGTTTTTCGTCAGGGTAGCACACCCGGTGGATCTCGGCGTTTAGGCCAGAACATGGTAAACTGGCGGTTTGTTATTCCACGTCATTCGAGGTGCAAAATGGAAACGACCACAATGCAGGCACTGTTAGCGCAAGCCGAAAAGCTGTGCGCGCAACGCAATGTGCGCCTGACTCCGCAGCGCCTTGAAGTGTTGCGTCTGCTGAGCCTGCAAAACGGGGCGATCAGCGCCTACGACCTGCTCGACCTGCTGCGCGAGAGCGAGCCGCAGGCCAAGCCGCCTACCGTCTATCGGGCGCTCGATTTCTTACTCGAGCAGGGCTTTGTGCATAAGGTGGAATCGACCAACAGCTACGTTTTGTGTCATCTGTTCGATCAGCCGACCCATACCTCAGCGATGTTCATCTGTGACCGCTGTGGCAGCGTGAAGGAAGAAGGCGCGGAAGGGGTGGAAGATATCATGCATAGCCTGGCGGCGAAGATGGGGTTTGCCCTGCGCCACAACGTGATTGAAGCGCACGGTCTGTGCCGTAACTGCGTTGAAGTGGAAGCCTGCCGCCATCAGGAAAATTGTCAGCACGATCACTCTATCCAGCTGAAGAAAAAGCCGCGCTGAGGACAAAAAAATGGGCGACCTGAAAGGTCGCCCTGGGCGTACATCCGTGTACCTGCGGGTATAGGTTAATTACCAGCGATAGTTGTTACGGGTTTCCCAGTCACCAACTTCTTTCTCTGCCTGGTCTTTCTCATAACCATAGCGTTCCTGAATTTTACCCACCAGTTGGTCACGTTTACCTTCGATGACGGTCATGTCATCGTCAGTCAGGTCGCCCCACTGTTCTTTTACTTTACCTTTAAATTGCTTCCAGTTACCGCCGACTTGGTCTTTATTCATCATCGATTCCTCTTCGTTCGGTCGTTAAGGTTAAGTTCGTCCTGAAATACGTTTCGTGCTGGACGTGATAATAATTATAGATAAGCCTGCGGCGTTCGGTTTGTTATTCGGAATCTTTTACCGTTCGGCCAGGCGAAGCCGCTATGAAAACCAGCTGCCGTTGCGCCAGTGCCGGTGCCAGATCCAGGCCAGAGACAGCCCCCGCAGGGCCAGGAACACGGTCAGGGCCAGCCACAGACCGTGGTTGCCCAGCCACGGCAGGGTGAAAAGCGTCAGGCCAAATCCAGCGGCCGCCACGGCCATACTGTTGCGCATCTCTGCCCCTCGGGTGGCACCGATAAACATGCCATCCAGCAAATAGCACCAGACCCCTACCACCGGCAGGATCACCTGCCAGATAAGATAGTGGCTCGCCAGCGCGCGCAGCTCGGGCAGTGAAGTCAGCAGGGCAATAATGTGATCGCCTGCCAGAGCATAGATGAGGGCAAAGGCCAGCGCCACCAGGCCGGACTGACGGCAGGCCGCCCGCCACACTTCCCGCAGTTGCCCGCTTTCCCGCGCGCCATAGGCCTGCCCGGAGTGTGCCTCGACCGCATAAGCGAAGCCATCCAGCGCATAGGCGGTAAAGGTCAGCAGGGTCATCAGCACGGCGTTAACGGCGATGATCTCCGGCCCCAGCCGTGCCCCCATTACCGTCAGCGTCCCGAAGCAGAGCTGTAGCAACAGCGAGCGCAGCATGATGTCGCGATTGAGGGCCAGCAGCTTGCGGATATTGCCCCGCCAGCTCGTTTTCAGCAGCGCCAGCGAAATACCACGCAGGGCCAGCACCCGCCAGACCATCCACAGGCCAATCATCAGAGTGGCGTACTCTGCGATAGCGGTCGCCAGCGCGGCCCCCTGCACGTTCATCTGCAGGCCCATCACCAGCCACAGATCCAGCACGATGTTGAGCAGGTTACCCACCACCAGCAGGATCACCGGCGCCCGGGCATACTGCACCCCCAGCAGCCAGCCGAGCAGCACCAGGTTAGCCAGCGATGCCGGGGCGCTGAGCCAGCGGATCTCAAGGAAGCGCCGCGCCTGATGGAGCACGGCCTCGCTGCCGCCAACGATATGCAGCGCCAGATCGATAAGCGGCGTGCGCAACAGCACAATCAGCAGCCCGGCACCCAGGGCCAGGATCAGCGGCTGCACCAGCGCGCGGGCCAGACGTAGCGGATCTTTCGCGCCATAGGCCTGCGCGGTGAGGCCGGTGGTGCTCATGCGCAAAAAGAGCAGCAGCATAAACAGGAAGCTGGTTGCCGTCGCGCCGATGGCGACACCGCCCAGATAAACGGGGGAATCGAGATGACCAATCACAGCCGTGTCCACCAGCCCAAGCAGAGGGACGCTGATATTGGAGACGATCATGGGAAGCGCAAGACGCCACAACGCCTTGTCTGAAGCAGTCAGGAGAGACATGAAAATGTTCGCCAGAGGCAGGAAAAGCAAACTGCGGCACTGCCGCAGTTTGTCAGAAAGGATTTATAACCATTCACCGTTGCGGATGACGCCAACCGCCAGCCCTTCGATGGAGAAGTTATTTTCGCGCAGGTCGACAACAATCGGGGAAAACTCGCTGTTTTCCGGCAGCAGCTGCACGGTGTTGCCCTGCTTTTTCAGGCGCTTGACGGTCACTTCATCATCGATGCGCGCCACCACGACCTGACCGTTACGCACGTCCTGCGTTTTATGTACCGCCAGCAGATCGCCATCCAGAATGCCGATGTCTTTCATGGACATACCGCTTACGCGCAGCAGAAAATCTGCGCTCGGTTTGAACATGCCCGGATCGACCTGATAATGGCCTTCAATGTGCTGTTGCGCCAGCAGCGGTTCACCCGCGGCAACGCGACCGACGAGCGGCAGGCCCTCTTCGGCTTCAATCAGCAGACGAATACCGCGAGACGCACCGGAAACAATCTCAAGCACACCCTTGCGCGCCAGTGCCTTAAGGTGCTCTTCGGCGGCATTTGGAGAACGGAAGCCCAGACGCTGCGCGATTTCTGCACGCGTCGGCGGCATACCCGTCTGGCCGATATGATCCCGAATGAGATCAAACACCTCTTGCTGCCTGGTCGTTAACGCTTTCATTCCGCCCCCTGGGTGTATATACAGTTATGCTGTGAGTATATACAGCTAAAGGTGATTTTGGAACCACAAACCGCATAAAAAACCAGAGACTTGTTCGGTTTCTGAAGGCTTATCGTAAATGTCCCCAAAGCAGCGTGACCCAGGTAAACAACGCAACGATAATCGCCATCAGCACCGCGGCTGAGCCCATATCTTTTGCCCGGCCCGAGAGCTCGTGAAAGTCAGTGCCGATACGGTCGACGACCGCCTCGATCGCACTGTTGAGAATTTCGACTATCATCACCAACATCACCGAGCCAATCAGTAATACGCGGGTGATGGGATCAACGTCCAGCCAGCAGGCAAGGATAATCGCCGCGACGACCGCAACCCCTTCCTGGCGAAATGCGGCTTCATTGATCCAGGCAGCACGGATGCCCTTCCATGAATAGCCGGCAGCTTTAATGATTCGGGTTAACCCAGTGGTATTATTGGCCATTAAAAGAAACCTTTCTTCGAAAATAGCGTCAGAAACGGTGGGTTAAGCGCCTGGCGCAGCCACCGGAAGTATGACGGGTAACAACAGAAATTTTGCGCGCTTTCTGTTATCCTTGCGCCGCAATTGCATTTTTAACCAGAGGCTTTACATCGTTTATGTCTGGCTGGCCACGAATTTACTACAAATTACTTAATTTACCATTAAGCGTCCTGGTAAAAAGCAAGTCTATTCCGGCGGTTCCGACGCTGGAACTGGGACTCGATACCTCGCGTCCTATTATGTACGTTTTGCCTTATAACTCGAAGGCCGACTTGCTGACGCTGCGCGCCCAGTGCCTGGCGCACGATCTTCCCGATCCGCTGGAGCCGCTGGAGATCGACGGCACCCAGCTGCCGCGCTACATCTTTATCCACGGTGGCCCTCGCGTGTTCACCTGGTACACGCCGAAAGAAGAGTCGATCAAGCTGTTCCATGACTACCTCGATCTGCACCGCAGCAACCCGCTGCTGGACGTGCAGATGGTGCCCGTGTCGGTGATGTTTGGTCGTCGTCCGGGGCGCGATAAAGGCGAGGAAAATCCGCCGTTGCGCATGCTCAACGGGGTGCAGAAGTTTTTCGCCGTCAACTGGCTTGGCCGCGACAGCTTCGTCCGTTTTTCACCGTCAGTCTCCCTGCGTCGCATGGCCGATGAGCACGGTACGGATAAGACCATTGCCCAGAAGCTGGCACGCGTGGCGCGCATGCACTTTGCCCGTCAGCGTCTGGCCGCGGTAGGCCCGCGCCTGCCGGCCCGTCAGGATCTGTTTAATAAGCTGCTGGCCTCGAAGGCCATTGCCCGCGCCGTCGAAGACGAAGCGCGTAGCAAAAAAATCTCCCACGAGAAGGCGCAGCAAAACGCCATCGCCCTGATGGAAGAGATTGCGGCCAACTTCTCCTACGAGATGATCCGCCTTAGCGACCGTATCCTGAGCTTTACCTGGAACCGTCTCTATCAGGGGATCAACGTGCACAACGCCGAGCGCGTGCGCCAGCTGGCCCACGACGGCCATGAGATTGTCTACGTGCCCTGCCACCGCAGCCACATGGACTACCTGCTGCTCTCGTACGTGCTCTATCATCAGGGGCTGGTGCCGCCGCACATCGCTGCGGGTATCAACCTCAACTTCTGGCCGGCAGGCCCGATCTTCCGCCGTCTGGGTGCGTTCTTTATTCGCCGTACCTTTAAAGGCAACAAGCTCTACTCCACCGTGTTCCGCGAGTATCTGGGCGAGCTGTTCAGCCGCGGCTACTCGGTGGAATATTTCGTGGAGGGCGGCCGCTCCCGTACCGGCCGTCTGCTCGATCCGAAAACCGGCACCCTGTCGATGACCATTCAGGCGATGCTGCGCGGCGGTACGCGTCCAATCACCCTGGTGCCAATCTACATAGGTTACGAGCACGTGATGGAAGTGGGTACCTACGCCAAAGAGCTGCGCGGTGCCACCAAAGAGAAAGAGAGCCTGCTGCAGATGCTGCGCGGCCTGAGCAAGCTGCGTAACCTCGGCCAGGGGTATGTCAACTTCGGCGAACCTATGCCGCTGATGACTTATCTCAACCACCGTGTGCCGGAGTGGCGCGAGTCCATCGATCCGATCGAAGCGGTGCGTCCGGCCTGGCTGACGCCAACGGTGAACGCCATTGCCGCCGATCTGATGGTGCGTATTAACAACGCCGGGGCGGCCAACGCCATGAACCTGTGTTGTACCGCCCTGCTGGCCTCTCGCCAGCGCTCGCTCACCCGCGAGCAGCTGACCGAGCAGCTCGACTGCTACCTGAACCTGATGCGCAACGTGCCGTACGCGGCAGATGCCACGGTGCCGGCCGCCAGCGCCAGCGAGCTGATCGACCACGCGCTGCAGATGAACAAGTTCGAGGTCGAGAAGGACACCATTGGCGATATCATCATTCTGCCGCGCGAGCAGGCGGTACTGATGACCTACTACCGCAACAACATTGCGCATATGCTGATGCTGCCTTCGCTGATGGCTGCCATCATCACCCAGCATCGCCAGATCAGCCGTCAGGCACTGCTGGAGCATGTCACCGCTCTCTACCCGATGCTGAAAGCCGAGCTGTTCCTGCGCTGGAACAACGACGAGCTGGCAGAGGTGCTGGATCAGCAGATTGAAGAGCTGACCCGCCAGGGACTGATCTCGCAGAAAGATGACGCTCTGCTGATCAACCCGTCCCGGGCACGCACGCTGCAGCTGCTGGCGGCGGGCGCACGCGAGACCGTGCAGCGCTACGCTATTACCTTCTGGCTGCTGAGCGCTAACCCGTCGATCAACCGCGGTACGCTGGAGAAAGAGAGCCGCACGCTGGCACAGCGTCTGTCGATGCTGCACGGCATCAACGCGCCGGAGTTCTTCGATAAAGCGGTGTTCAGCTCGCTGGTGTTGACGCTGCGTGACGAGGGGTATATCAGCGACAGCGGTGATGCCGAGCCGGAAGAGACGATGAAGGTGTACCAGATGCTGGCAGACCTGATGACCTCCGACGTGCGCTTAACGATTGAGAGCGCGACGCAGGGCGAGTAGTGCATAAAAATGCCGGGTGGCGGCTTCGCCTTACCCGGCCTACGATACAGAACCTGTAGGCCCGGTAAGCGCTAGCGCCACCGGGCATTTTTTTATGCCCAGTAACTCACCGCCAGTCCCAGGAAAAGCACCAGACCGACGTAATTGTTATTGAGAAACGCCTTAAAGCAGGCTTCGCGCTCGCGGTTGGCGATGAGCTTCTGCTGATAGATAAACAGCACCCCTGCCGCCGCGACCGCCGCGTAGAAGGCCCCGTTCAGCTGGTTCAGGTAACCAATCGCCACCATCAGCCCCAGCACTGCAACCTGCAAAATCCCAATGATCAGCTTGTCCTGACGCCCAAACAGAATGGCGGTCGATTTGATGCCGATTTTCAGGTCATCGTCCCGATCAACCATCGCGTACTGGGTATCGTAGGCCACCGCCCAGAGGATATTCGCCAGGAACATCAGCCAGCAGCTCAAGGGCACGCTTTCGCTGACGGCGGCGAACGCCATCGGGATCGACCAGCCAAAGGCCGCGCCCAGCACCACCTGCGGCAGATGGGTGTAGCGCTTCATAAACGGGTAGACCCAGGCCAGGGCCAGCGCTGCCACGGAGAGCAGAATGGTCATGGTGTTCAGGGTCAGTACCAGCAGGAACGACAGCAGGACCAGCACCACAAACAGCGTGCGTGCCTCTTTCTCGGTGACATCGCCGCTTGGCAGCGGACGATTCGCGGTGCGTTTCACATGGCCGTCAAATTTACGGTCGGCATAGTCGTTGACGACACAGCCTGCCGCACGCATCAGCCAGACGCCCGCCACGAACACCGCCAGGATCCACAGCGGCGGCAGCCCGGGGGTCGCCACCCACAGCGCCCACAGGGTCGGCCACAGCAGCAGCAGCGCACCGATTGGCTTGTCGGTTCGCATCAAGCGGTGATACGCCAGCAGCTTGTTCTGCGTCAGACTCCACTCCATTTTCTCTTCCTCTTAGTACAACGGCGACGCCGGTAAAAACAGCTCGGTCAGCATCAAAGGTTTACCACTTAAGCGCAGGCGGGAACGACGTCCCCACAGCCCGGCATCGCGACCAATTTCAATAAAATCACGGGTAAGCTCGGAGGAGGTGAACAGATAACGCCCCAGCGGGGTTTTGCCCATCTGCTGCAGCGCCAGCTCCGGCCCGGTAAGCGTGGACTCAGGCACCACGGTGCGTCCGGCCAGCCAGGGTTCACCGTCGGCACAGAGCAGGATCTCCCGCAGCCAGTAGCGCGCCTCTTTCGGCAGCAACGGCAGTTCATCCGCAACCGCGTCGGGCGTGACAAATCCCTCCTGAATGAGGGTGACGGTAACCTTTTTGCCCTGCTGCTCAAAACGTTTGGTCATGGAATCTTCCAGCAGCAGCCAGTCGAGCTGCTCCGGTTCCAGCGCAGGGATTTCGTCAAAATAACGCAGCGCGTGCAGTTGCGTTAGCGCGGGGTGTGACATGCCAGACTCTCCGATACATAACGTGAAGCTATTGTATCGCAGAAACGCGGAATGGGGGCGGGCAAACGTGAACTAGCGAACATTATCGCAACAGAGATGCAACAGCGGCAGACCGTGCAAAAAAAGTGCGCCCGTAAGGGCGCACCAAACTACTGACAAAATCAGCACTGTGGGGAGACGGTCACCCCTTGCCTTTTACACTGCTGATAAAGGTGGAACGGGCAGTGGTCGAGCCTAAACGCTCGGCTTCATCAAGGAGTTTCAGCGCCTTGTCGACATCGCCTTTATCGACTGCCTGTTTAATGGCCTGATTGAAATAGGTTTCGGTATCGTTAAGCACCGGCTCGCTCTTCTTCGCGGCGGCCGGGGCAGCAGCGGTCGCCGGTGTCGTGGTGGCCGGAGCGGCGACTGGCGCGGCATAGACCGGAGCAGGTGCTGCGGTATTACCCACGGTCACCGGGCCGGTGCCGGAGGAGCCAAACAGCGGGCCAACCAGCACGCTGGAGGCGCTGTTAGTGGAGACTTTCAACCGCAGCTCACCGTCGGTGACGTGGCGGGCAAGCGGGTCCGGGATATCCGGCACGGCGTTGCCGGTGCCTTTGGCATAGGCTTTAGCCGGGTTGATGAGCTTGGTGGATTGCTGCAGATCTTTATCGGTAGTAAATACCAGCACGTACAGTTTTTGCTGACCCAGCGCAGGCGTCAGGCGCATGACCCCTTCCAGACGGTCAGCGCTCATCACGCCCGGCTCCTGGTAGGTAAAGTATTCGCTCGGGAAGTAGGCCGATGGCGTCAGGTTCTGATCCAGAATCAGCACGTTCGGTGCGAAGACGCTGGTTTGCTTGTTCACAATACTGTTCAGCGTCAGGGTGATTTCACCGATATTGGCAGGCACGCTGTAGGCCGCCACCGGGCCGGCGATCCCCGGGACATTTAAGGACTGACCGCCGGTAGAAAGCTGGGTGGTCTGGGCTTTGGACTGGTCGACAGGCGTCCAGACCAGCTGTTGTAGCGCGGCGGCCGGGATAGCAGGCGCGGCGCTGGTGTTTTGCGGTACAAAATTGACGTCTGCGAGAGTGATGGCTGGAGCACTTGCCAGCAACCCTGCAGAGAGGCACAGCGCGACGAGACTTTTCTTCATTTTCATTGTTTTTACCTCAGATAGCATCAGCACAGCGGTGGCCAGGCAATAGCGCGCCGTACTCTACGAAGAGAGGGGCTTGCGCCCCTCTTTTAGGTCAATACAT
The DNA here is from genome assembly GCF_036780805.1 of Leclercia sp. NCBI lineage: Bacteria > Pseudomonadati > Pseudomonadota > Gammaproteobacteria > Enterobacterales > Enterobacteriaceae > Leclercia > Leclercia sp. Next base: position 133,245 of record NZ_DAIQCE010000007.1, read on the forward strand.
CAGGTGTTACGTATTACCACCAGATTTCCATCTGGGCGCCGAAGGTCCACTCATCGTTGTCGCCACGGCTGAAGGTTTTCGCAGAAGTGTCGTTATACGCGACACCAGAGGTGTAGCCGGTATCACTGTTGTTTGCGTAGCCCCATTTCTCATCCCACTTGGCGTAGGTTGCAAAGACACGGATAGCCGGACGAGACCAGATGCTGTCGCCTGCCTGCCACTGTTGTGCCAGGGTGATTTTGTACTGGCTGTTTTTATCGTCAGTTTTCTGAGACTTGACGTTGTCGTAGCCCACTTCCAGCAGGGTGGACATGATTGGTGTCCATTTGTACATCGGACGCACACCGACGGTCCACCACTCGGTACCGTTGTTGTTGTCGCGGTCGATATTCTGGTACATACCGACGTACATCAGATCCCACTGGTCAGCCAGGGTGATGGCACCGTGGTCGAGAACGCGGATCAGAGAACCGTCGTTATTAACGCTACCGCCCTGTGGAATACCTTTGCCGTTAGAGGTCATGGAGTCCGTGCCGTACTGCAGAACGAACTTGTTGAAGCCCTTCATCATGCTCTGGGTGTGTTCAGCGGTGAACAACCAGCCATCTTTAGAGGCGCCAGGCTGCAGGTAGAAGTCGTCAGGAATGTTGGTGTGACCGTAGTCAACGCCCAGTTCCAGGGTACCGCCTGGGTTGATTTCCATACCCGCTAAACGAACGTCGAAGACATCGTTTGGTACGACGTTGTCATAAACACGGTCGCCGTCCGCATTACGCTCGGCGAAGGTCGCAGAGCCGCCGGACTCAGAAGAACGGGTTGCTGCCAGAGAGAGCTTACCGAAGCCCAGATCGATGTTTTCGATACCTGCACCAGGACCTGAAATATCCCAGTAGTAGAAGTCGATCATGTGAACGTCATGACGCTGATAGAAGCGCTTACCGGCCCAGATGGTGGAGCCTGGCAGCCATTCAATCAGGTTTTTACCCTGCACGTTTGCTTCACGGAAGGCCGGGCTGGTTGATTCCCAGTCGTTCTGCTGTGAAACGGAGTAGGCTACGTTGGTGTCGAAGTAGAAGCTCTTGTCGCCTTCTTTCCACACTTCCTGGCCCAGTTTCAGCTCGGCATAGGTTTCACATTCGTTACCAAGACGGTATTTACTTTGTGCACCTGTTGCCTGGAAACACTGCTGTTCGCCACCACTCCCGGTCCAGCCAATGCCAGAACGAGCATAACCTTTAAAGTCGACAGCGCCGGCCTGGGCAGACAGGATGCCTGCCGCAATGGCGACCGCCAGAGGGACTTTGCGCAGAGTAATCATTATTCTATCTCCTGAGATCATTGCTTTTCTTTGAACACTTCACCTGATGGTTTCGTGCTTATTATTGGGATTGCTTAAACGCCGGGCTCCTGATGCAGCCGACGACATGCAGTGCCATCTTCTCGGAACAGATGGCAGCGCTCTGGCGGCAAGCCGATAGCGAATGTGGCACCCTCTTTTACCAACACCACGTCATTCTGGCGGTACACCAGGTTCTGACGAATGGCGGGGATCTGGATATGAATCTGTGTTTCGTGACCAAGTTGCTCAACCACCTGAACCTCGCCTTCCAGCGTCACATCAGCGATGTGGCTCGGCAGCAGATGCTCAGGGCGGATCCCGAGGGACATGTTTGCCCCCACGTTGACGTTTGCACTGTCTACCGGTAACCACACCTGCTGGCGGTTCGGCAGTTCAACCTGAACCTGCTCAATGGCGGTGGCGGTGACTTTGACCGGCAGGAAGTTCATCTTTGGCGAGCCAATAAAGCCCGCAACAAAGCGGTCTGCCGGGTAGTGATAGAGTTCCAGCGGTTTGCCCACCTGCGCCACGCGACCGGCATCCAGCACCACAATCTTGTCGGCCAGGGTCATCGCTTCGACCTGATCGTGGGTGACGTAAATCATGGTGCGACCCAGACGCTTGTGCAGACGGGATATTTCAATACGCATCTGCACGCGCAATGCGGCATCGAGGTTCGACAGCGGCTCATCGAGCAGGAACACGCGCGGTTCCGCCACCAGCGTACGGCCAATCGCCACACGCTGACGCTGACCACCGGAGAGCGCCTTCGGCTTACGCTCCAGCAGGTGCGCCAGCTGGAGCACTTCGGCGACCTGGGTCACGCGCTGGTTAATAACCTCTTTTTTGGCACCGGCCAGCTTCAGGCCGAACGACATGTTCTCGGCAACGGAGAGATGTGGATAGAGCGCATAAGACTGGAATACCATCCCGACGCCGCGTTCCGCAGGCGGGATATCGTTCATCCGGGTATCGCCAATCATTAAATCGCCGCTGGTGATGGTTTCCAGACCGGCAATCATGCGCAGCAGCGTGGATTTACCGCAGCCTGACGGGCCAACAAAAACCACGAATTCGCCTTCCTGGATATCGAGGTTGATATCTTTCGATACCACCACGTCACCCCAGGCTTTCGTTACGTTACGCAGTTCTACGCTCGCCATGCCCTACTCCCTTCGTTACAACCTGTCATCGACAGAAACATTCAATATGGGCTGACTATGCGGTATCGCGCGGCCTCGCGAATCCTCCACCCCCTGCCTTTTTTATGGGGGAGGAGGCGGGAGGATGAGAGAGAGGACTCCGCCAGCGCGGCCGGGGGGCTGAGGCTAAATTCGTGATGTCACTGGCAAAATTCACCGTACTTTTATGTGCGCTGGGACACATAACTCAATTTTATGCAACGCAGATCACATAAAACGGGGGTGGGGCGTAGGGGACGGGAGGATGGAAAGAGGATGTCAAATAAGGAGACTGAGCGACGTTGAACCACCTCATGTATCCACAGCACATCACCAAAAAGGATGGCAGATATGAATATCAAGACTGGCGCACGCGTTTTCGCATTGTCCGCCCTTGCAGCAATGATGATCTCCGCTCCGGCGCTCGCCAAAATTGAAGAAGGTAAGCTGGTAATCTGGATTAACGGCGACAAAGGCTACAACGGCCTGGCCGAAGTGGGTAAAAAATTCGAGAAAGACACCGGCATCAAAGTCACCGTTGAACACCCGGACAAACTGGAAGAGAAATTCCCGCAGGTTGCGGCGACCGGCGACGGCCCGGACATTATCTTCTGGGCGCATGACCGTTTCGGCGGCTACGCACAGTCTGGCCTGCTGGCGGAAGTCTCTCCGGATAAAGCCTTCCAGGACAAGCTGTTCCCGTTCACCTGGGATGCCGTGCGTTACAACGGCAAGCTGATCGCTTACCCGGTCGCGGTTGAATCGCTCTCCCTGATCTACAACAAAGACCTCGTACCTAACCCGCCGAAAACCTGGGAAGAGCTCCCGGCTCTGGATAAAGAGCTGAAGGCGAAAGGTAAGAGCGCGCTGATGTTCAACCTGCAAGAGCCGTACTTCACCTGGCCGCTGATTGCTGCCGATGGCGGTTACGCGTTCAAGTTTGCTGACGGCAAATACGACGTGAAAGACGTCGGCGTAGACAACGCAGGCGCGAAAGCGGGTCTGACCTTCCTGGTTGACCTGATCAAGAACAAACACATGAACGCGGACACCGATTACTCCATCGCCGAAGCCGCCTTCAACAAGGGCGAAACCGCGATGACCATCAACGGTCCGTGGGCATGGTCCAACATCGACAAGAGCAAGATCAACTACGGCGTTGCGGTGCTGCCAACCTTCAATGGCAAGCCGTCTAAACCGTTCGTTGGCGTGCTGAGTGCCGGTATCAACGCCGCCAGCCCGAACAAAGAGCTGGCGAAAGAGTTCCTGGAAAACTACCTGCTGACCGATCAGGGTCTGGAAGAAGTGAACAAGGATAAACCGCTGGGTGCCGTGGCGCTGAAATCCTTCCAGGAGACGCTGGCGAAAGATCCACGCATCGCCGCCACCATGAGCAACGCCGAGAAAGGCGAAATCATGCCGAACATCCCACAGATGGCAGCCTTCTGGTATGCCACCCGTACAGCGGTGATCAACGCCGCCAGCGGTCGTCAGACTGTGGATGCCGCGCTGAAAGATGCTCAGGGTCGTATTACGAAGTAAGACTGGCTGTAACCCCCTCATCCCGTCCTTCTCCCTCAAGGGAGAAGGAGAAAACCGCCCCTCTCCCTCAGGGAGAGGGTTGGGGTGAGGGTTGTTTAATTGTTGTAGAGGAAGATCCCCATGGATGTCGTTAAAAAGAAACATTGGTGGCAAAGCGACACGCTGAAATGGTCAGTGATTGGTCTGCTGGGCTTGCTGGTGGGTTACCTTATTGTTTTGATGTACGCCCAGGGGGAGTACCTGTTTGCCGCCATGACGCTGATCTTAAGCGCGGTCGGCCTCTATATTTTCGCCAATCGTAAAGCCTACGCCTGGCGCTATGTCTATCCGGGCGTGGCCGGGATGGGGCTGTTTGTCCTGTTCCCGCTGATCTGCACCATCGCCATTGCCTTCACCAACTACAGCAGCACCAACCAGCTCGCGCAAGAGCGCGCCCAGCAGGTGCTGATGGACCGCTCCTATCAGGCCGGTAAAACCTTCAACTTTGGCCTCTACCCGGCCGGTGACGAGTGGAAGCTGGCGCTGACCGACGATGCAGCGGGCAAATACTATGTCTCCGACGCCTTTAAATTTGGCGGCGAGCAGAAACTGGCCCTGAAAGAGGCAGACGCCCTGCCGGAAGGGGAACGCGCTAACCTGCGTGTCATCACCCAGAACCGCCAGGCGCTGACCCAGATCACCGCCGAGCTGCCGGACGAAAGCAAAGTGATCATGAGCTCGCTGCGCCAGTTCTCCGGCACCCGCCCGCTCTACACGCTGGGCGATAACAGCACGCTCACTAACAACCAGACCGGCGTGAAGTACCGCCCGAACAACGAGATTGGCTTCTACCAGTCGGTGAATGCCGACGGTAACTGGGGCGACGATAAGCTCAGCCCGGGTTATACCGTCACCATCGGCTGGGACAACTTTACCCGCGTCTTTACCGACGAAGGCATTCAGAAGCCGTTCTTCGCCATCTTCGTCTGGACCGTGGTCTTCTCGGTGTTGACCGTGATCCTGACCGTGGCCGTCGGCATGGTGCTGGCCTGCCTGGTGCAGTGGGAAGCGTTAAAAGGGAAAGCGATTTACCGCGTCCTGCTGATCCTGCCGTACGCCGTACCGTCGTTCATCTCGATTCTGATTTTCAAGGGTCTGTTCAACCAGAGCTTTGGTGAAATCAACATGATGCTGAGCAGCCTGTTTGGCATTAAACCGGCCTGGTTCAGCGACCCGACCACCGCCCGCACCATGATCGTTATCGTCAACACCTGGCTCGGCTATCCGTACATGATGATCCTGTGCATGGGGCTGCTGAAGGCGATCCCGGATGACCTGTACGAAGCCTCGGCGATGGACGGTGCGACCCCGTTCCAGAACTTCTTTAAAATTACGCTCCCGCTGCTGATCAAGCCGCTGACGCCGTTGATGATTGCCAGCTTCGCCTTTAACTTTAACAACTTCGTGCTGATTCAGCTGTTGACCAACGGTGGCCCGGACCGTCTCGGCACCACCACGCCAGCCGGTTATACCGACCTGCTCGTGAGCTACACCTACCGTATCGCCTTTGAAGGCGGCGGCGGCCAGGACTTCGGTCTGGCGGCAGCGATTGCCACCCTGATCTTCCTGCTGGTAGGCGCGCTGGCGATTGTGAACCTGAAAGCCACACGCATGAAATTCGACTAAGGAGGGCACAGAACATGTCTATGGTCCAACCCAAATCTCAGAAGCTGCGCCTCTTCGCCACGCACTTAGGCCTGCTGATTTTTATCGCGGCGATCATGTTCCCGCTGCTGATGGTTATCGCCATCTCCCTGCGTTCGGGTAACTTCGCCACCGGCAGCCTGATCCCGGATCAAATCTCCTGGGAGCACTGGAAGCTGGCGCTGGGCTTCAGCGTGGAGCACGCCGATGGCCGCGTCACGCCGCCGCCGTTCCCGGTGCTGCTGTGGCTGTGGAACTCGGTGAAAGTCGCCACCATCACCGCGATTGGCATCGTGACCCTCTCCACCACCTGCGCCTACGCCTTTGCCCGTATGCGCTTCAAGGGGAAAGCCACGCTGCTGAAAGGGATGCTGATTTTCCAGATGTTCCCGGCGGTACTGTCGCTGGTAGCCCTGTACGCGTTGTTTGACCGCCTCGGCCAGTACGTGCCGTTCATTGGCCTGAACACCCACGGCGGGGTGATCTTCGCCTATCTCGGCGGGATCGCGCTGCACGTCTGGACCATCAAAGGCTATTTCGAAACCATCGATAACTCGCTGGAAGAAGCTGCCTCGCTGGATGGCGCAACCCCGTGGCAGGCGTTCCGCCTGGTGCTGCTGCCGCTCTCCGTGCCGATTCTGGCGGTGGTCTTTATTCTGTCGTTTATTGCCGCCATCACCGAAGTGCCGGTCGCGTCGCTGCTGCTGCGTGATGTGAACAGCTACACCCTGGCGGTAGGGATGCAGCAATATCTCAACCCACAAAACTACCTGTGGGGCGACTTTGCCGCTGCCGCCGTCCTCTCCGCTATCCCGATCACCGTCGTGTTCCTGCTGGCCCAGCGCTGGCTGGTGAACGGCCTGACCGCGGGGGGCGTGAAAGGTTAAGTTTCATTGTTATGCCACTGCAACCCTCAACTTTGCCTTGATGTCTTAATCCAACTTGTGACTGTATTCGGCGGCCCTCGGGCCGCCCTTTTTTATTCCCGTTTCAGTCGCTTCGAGTTGCACAGCCAGAGTGTGACTACCAGCAGCAGGATCGCCGCCGAATAGAGCAGCACGTCGAGGGGCGATTTATGATCGACGATAATCAGTCGCACAATCGCGGTGATACCAATGTAGACAAAGTAGCGCAGCGGGAAGTGAAAGCCAGACTGAAAGTACTTGACGATCAGGGCGATAAATTCGAAGTAGAGAAAGTAAACCACCAGCCCTTCAACCAGCTCGTATTTGCTGGTTTGCTCAGGGGCAAAAAGCACATCAGCCAGATGCACCGTCTCTTTACCGAGGAAGACGACCAGGATCAGGCCAAGGCTCAGCAGACCCAGGTTCAGCACGGTCTGCAGAATGGTTGAGATAAACTCAACACGCGGGCGAGTCAGGGATGTCATACAGCACCTCATTCTCCGGGGCGAGATTCCTGTATAACGCAAAAATGTGACGGGGATCTATATTTTTTGTTTATATTTTGTGCAAAACCGCCCGGTGGCGCTGCGCTTACCGGGCCTACGTGACCTGTAGGCCGGGCAAACGCAGTGCCGCCCGGCATTGTTTAAAGCGGCAGAATTATGCCCGCCATGCTTTATAACGGTTAATCAGACCGTTAGTGGAGCTGTCGTGGCTGTTGATATCCTGGTTATCACCCAGCTCCGGCAGAATGCGGTTAGCCAGCTGTTTGCCCAGCTCTACGCCCCACTGGTCGAAGGTGAAGATATTCAGGATTGCGCCCTGGGTGAAGATTTTGTGCTCATACAGGGCAATCAGCGCGCCCAGGCTGAACGGGGTGATCTCACGCAGCAGGATGGAGTTGGTAGGGCGGTTGCCTTCGAACACTTTGAACGGCACCACGTGGTCTAGGGTCGCCGGATCTTTACCCTGATCGCGATACTCCTGCTCAACCACATCGCGCGCTTTACCGAACGCCAGCGCTTCAGTTTGCGCGAAGAAGTTCGACAGCAGCTTCGGATGGTGGTCAGACAGCGGGTTGTGCGTAATGGCCGGGGCGATAAAATCGCAAGGAACCATTTTGGTGCCCTGGTGGATCAGCTGGTAGAACGCGTGCTGGCCGTTGGTGCCTGGCTCACCCCAGATGATTGGGCCGGTCTGGTAATCCACGGCGTTGCCGTTACGGTCAACGTATTTACCGTTGGATTCCATGTTGCCCTGCTGGAAGTAGGCCGCGAAACGGTGCATGTACTGGTCGTAAGGCAGGATCGCTTCGGTTTCTGCGCCGAAGAAGTTGTTGTACCAGATGCCGATCAGCGCCAGCAGGACCGGCAGGTTTTTCTCTGGTGCGGTGGTGGCGAAGTGTTTATCCATCGCGTGCGCGCCGGAGAGCAGCTCAACAAAGTTGTCGTAGCCCACGGAGAGGATGATCGACAGGCCGATAGCGGACCACAGGGAGTAGCGACCGCCAACCCAGTCCCAGAATTCAAACATGTTGGCGGTGTCGATACCGAACTCGCCAACCGCTTTACCGTTGGTGGAGAGCGCCGCGAAGTGTTTCGCCACGTGCTTGTTGTCGCCAGCGGTTTTCAGGAACCAGTCGCGCGCGCTGTGGGCGTTGGTCATGGTTTCCTGGGTGGTGAAGGTTTTGGACGCCACCAGGAACAGGGTGGTTTCCGGGTTCACGTTTTTCAGCACTTCCGCGATGTGGGTGCCATCGACGTTTGAAACAAAGTGCATGTTGAGGTGGTTTTTGTACGGACGCAGCGCTTCGGTCACCATGAACGGGCCGAGATCGGAGCCGCCGATACCGATGTTCACCACGTCGGTGATCGCCTTGCCGGTGTAGCCTTTCCAGCTGCCGGAGATGATCGCTTCAGAGAAGGATTTCATCTTTTCCAGGACGGCGTTCACTTCCGGCATCACATCTTTGCCGTCAACGATAATCGGGGTATTGCTACGGTTACGCAGGGCCACGTGCAGCACCGCGCGATCTTCAGTGCGGTTGATCTTCTCACCGGAGAACATCGACTTGATGGCACCGCTCAGATCGGTCTCTTTCGCCAGATCCTGCAGTTTTGCCAGGGTTTCTTCGGTGATGCGGTTTTTGGAAAAATCCACCAGCATCAGATCGTCGAAGGTCGCGGAGAACTTGCTGAAACGATCGCCGTCTTTCGCGAACAGCTCCGCGATGGTGACGTCTTTCATTTCATCAAAATGTTTCTGTAATGCCTGCCAGGCTGAAGTCTGCGTTGGATTGATATTTTTCATAGCAATACTCTTCTGAATTGAGAATTGTGACCTCGGTCGATTGTAGCCTCTGTCGCCAAAAATTGTGATGGTTTTTATGCCATTGGCCTGGCCTGCATCAAGTGCGGCGCAAAAGCTCCAAAAGTATAGCTGTTATAAGTCCTGTTTCTCATATGGAAGGCAGCATGAAAAATCCGCATAATCCCGGCGTTGACAGGATCCCCTGCACATTTTATTTATACACACGGTATTTGCGCCTGCACCGATAAAACTATTTTGTCCTTGTGCCATGGTCGCTTTTTTCCTTCCCTGACACGAGGTTGTTATGACGAGTTTTGTTGTCGCCAAATTTGGCGGTACCAGCGTGGCCGATTTTGATGCCATGAACCGCAGCGCCGATGTGGTGCTGGCCGATCCTGATACCCGCCTGGTGGTGTTGTCCGCTTCGGCTGGCGTCACTAATCTGCTGGTGGCCCTTGCTGAAGGGCTGGAAGCGAGCGAGCGCCAGGCGAAGCTCGAAGCGCTGCACAAAATTCAGTTCGATATTCTTAGCCGTCTGCGCGATCCAAGCGTGATCAGCGAAGAGATTGAACGCCTGCTGGAAAATATTATCACCCTGGCGGAAGCCGCCTCGCTGGCGACCTCCACCGCCCTGACCGACGAGCTGGTCAGCCACGGTGAGCTGATGTCGACCCTGCTGTTTGTCGAAGTGCTGCGCGAGCGTAACGTTCAGTCGCAGTGGTTTGACGTGCGTAAAGTGCTGCGCACCAGCGATCGCTTTGGCCGCGCCGAGCCGGACGTTACCGCCATTGCCGAACTGACCACCCAACAGCTGGCGCCGCGTCTGGCAGAAGGGATTGTCATCACTCAGGGCTTTATCGGCAGCGAAGCCAAAGGCCGCACCACCACGCTGGGCCGTGGCGGCAGCGACTACACCGCAGCCCTGCTGGGTGAAGCCCTGCAGGCCTCCCGCGTCGATATCTGGACGGACGTGCCGGGTATCTACACCACCGATCCGCGCGTGGTGCCTGCGGCAAAACGTATTGATGTGATCGCCTTTGAAGAAGCCGCTGAGATGGCGACCTTTGGCGCGAAAGTGCTGCACCCGGCGACGCTGATGCCTGCAGTGCGCAGCAATATCCCGGTATTTGTCGGGTCCAGCAAAGATCCGAAAGCGGGCGGCACGATAGTGTGCAACACCACCGAAAACCCACCGCTGTTCCGCGCCATCGCCCTGCGTCGCAAACAGACCCTGCTGACCCTGCACAGCCTGAGCATGCTGCACTCCCGCGGCTTCCTGGCGGACGTGTTTAGCATTCTGGCGCGCCACAGCATCTCGGTGGACCTGGTGACCACCTCAGAAGTGAATATCGCCCTGACCCTGGACACCACCGGCTCAACCTCCACCGGAGATACGCTGCTGACGCAGTCCCTGCTGATGGAGCTTTCAGAACTGTGCCGCGTCGAGGTGGAAGAAGATCTCGCCCTGGTGGCGATCATCGGTAACGAGCTGTCCCGCGCCAGCGGCGTGGGCAAAGAGGTGTTTGGCGTGATGGAGCCGTTCAACATCCGCATGATTTGCTATGGCGCATCCAGCTACAACCTGTGCTTCCTGGTGCCTGGCGCCGAAGCCGAGCAGGTCGTGCAGAAGCTGCATCATAATCTGTTCGAGTAACAGACAATGGCCCGGGAAACCGGGCCATTTTTTTATCCTGCCAGTACCGTTCTCATCAGCAGTGAATCCAGCGAGGCTATTTTGCCATCACGGCTGTCCGGCAGCGTGGGCGGGTTTTCGCCCCGTACCAGCTCATGCTGAATGAAAGCATGCAGCAAAGGCCGTCTGGGGCCGTAGTGCGCTTCTCCCGCACGCTGTTTTATCGCCAGTAAAGCATCGATTTCCTGCCGTAGCGGCGCATCAAGATCGCTTCCCGCCAGAAGGTCAGCAAAACGCATCGGCGGCATCCCTTTTCCGGCCTCCACCCAGCGCACCGCTAACAGCGGCCGCAGAACGTAAAAGTACTTCTTCAGCCGCACCTCTTCGCCCTGTAAATAACCACGGAAGTTTTTGCGCGCCATGGAGTAATAGTGCCAGCGCGCACGCACCGGGGAAAACCAGGCGGGCACCTGCGTGCGCAATTCCGCTATCACCGTTTCGCTCTGCTGATAGACCACCGGCGAATCCAGCCACTCGATAAGCGTAGGGTTAGCCGCTTTCAGCAGGCCAAGCGCCTTGCGCCACTCCCAGCCGCTCACGTCCAGCTCGTCGTCTATCGGCAGCTCGATCACGTCCCGCTGCGGCTCTACGCGCAAATACCAGTCCGGTTTATGCACATACAGAAAACGCACGTCATAATCGCTGTCCGGCGACGCAAAGCCCCAGCCCCGGCTGCCCGATTCACAGGCATAGAGCACGGTCACATTGAATCGTTGTTCTATTTCGTTGAGTTGCTGCCGTACGCGCTCGCGCATGGCGTTATCTACACCGTTATCAGCCATCTCTTTATCCTTTTACACATACTACCTGGCGCAACGTATGAACGATTTCGACCAGGGATGCTTGCGCCGCCATGACGGCATCAATGTCTTTATAGGCCATCGGGATCTCATCGATCACCTCGTTGTCTTTTCTGCACTCGACGTGGGCCGTCGCGCGGATCTGATCGGCAACGGTGAAGCGCTTTTTGGCCGCCGTGCGGCTCATCACCCGCCCTGCCCCATGGCTGCAGGAGCAGAAGCTCTCTTCATTGCCCAGGCCGCGCACGATAAAGCTTTTCGCCCCCATCGAGCCGGGGATGATCCCCATCTCGCCCTTCTGCGCCGACACCGCCCCTTTACGCGTCACCAGCACCTCTTCACCAAAATGACGCTCTTTCTGGACATAGTTGTGATGGCAATTCACCGCCTCCTGCTGGGTCAGGAAAGGCTTTGGCACGATGCGCGACAGCGCGGCCAGCACCCGCGACATCATTACCTCGCGGTTATGACGGGCAAAATCCTGCGCCCACTCCACGGCCTCGATGTAGTCTTTATAGTGCCGGCTCCCCTCCTGGAAATAGGCCAGATTCCGGTCCGGCAGGTTGGCAATGTGCTGCTGCATATCTTTCTGCGCCAGGGCGATAAACACGTTGCCAATCGCGTTGCCCACGCCACGCGAGCCGCTGTGCAGCATGACCCACACGCGCTGCTGCTCGTCCAGACACACCTCGATAAAGTGATTCCCGGTGCCCAGCGTCCCCAGATGCTGATGATTATTGGTTTTCAGCAGCTGCGGATATTTATCCGTCAGCCGTCTGAAGCGCGGCGCCAGCCGGGCCCAGTGGTTATCCACTTCATCCGGGGTCTTTTCCCACGCCCCCTTGTCGCGGCGGGAGCGGGTGTTGGTGCGCCCATGCGGCACCGCCTGTTCAATGGCGCTGCGCAGTCCGTGGAGGTTATCCGGCAGATCGCCTGCCAGCAGCGACGTCCGCACGGCGATCATCCCGCAGCCGATATCCACCCCCACCGCCGCCGGAATGATGGCCCCTTTGGTGGGGATCACGCTGCCGATGGTGGACCCTTTTCCGAGATGCACATCCGGCATCACTGCCAGATGTTTAAAAATAAACGGCATCTTTGCGGTATTCAGCAGCTGCTCGCGCGCCTCTGGCTCAACGGGCACCCCGTGCGTCCACATTTTTACCGGTGCGCTGTGCTGCGCCGTTACTACGTCAAAATCATTCTGTTTCATGGTGCTCACCCTCAGGGCTGTCTGTTACTGAGAAGTATTGCCAGAAGCGTGCCAGACTATTAATCCTCAACATAAAAAATACATCTTATTGATTATGTTACTTTTTATTTTGAAGACCTCTCCAGACATTGCTTAACCTGGCGAATATTTTTATCTTTTAGTATCGGTCTTTATCTTGCAGGATAAACATGAAAAAGCGGCGAGTGGTTATTGGGGTACTGGGTACGGTGATGGACAAACGCGGCAAGCGGGCCAACCGCTTACGCAAATGGCGCCCAACGGTCGCGCTTTGCCAGCAGCCCGATCTTCCCGTCGACAGGCTTGAGCTGCTCCACCAGCCACAGGACCAGGGGATGGCGGAACAGATAACGGAAGATATCAGACTGCTTTCACCCCATACTACCGTGCGCCCGTGGCCCGTGACCATTGCCGATCCCTGGGATTTTGAAGAGGTGTACGCTGCGTTACTCGACTTCGCTACAGGCTACAAGTTTGATACCGAGCATGAAGAGTACCTGGTGCATATCACCACCGGCACCCACGTGGCGCAGATCTGCTGGTTTTTACTGACCGAAGCGCGGTATCTCCCGGCCAGCCTGATCCAGACAGGCCCCGCCAGCAGGGATGCGCCAGAAGAGGCCATCCCCGTCGGACGTTACTCAATCATCGACCTGGATTTAAGCCGCTATGCCACGCTGACCAGCCGCTTTCAGCGTGAGCAGCAGGAGTCCGTTTCGTTCCTGAAAGCCGGGATAGAGACCCGCAATGCCACCTTCAACGCCCTGATCGATCAGATTGAGCGGGTGGCGCTACGCTCGACCGCCCCTGTTCTGCTGACTGGCCCAACGGGGGCCGGAAAATCCTTCCTCGCCAACCGTATCTACCAGCTTAAGCAAGCCCGCCATCAGCTGACAGGCAGGCTGGTGGCAGTAAACTGCGCCACGCTGCGGGGAGACAACGCCATGTCGACTCTTTTCGGCCATGTCAAAGGGGCCTTTACCGGAGCAGCCACGCCGCGCGCCGGGCTGCTGCGTGAGGCCGACGGCGGCGTATTGTTTTTAGATGAGATCGCCGAACTGGGCCTCGACGAACAAGCCATGCTGTTAAAAGCTATCGAAGAAAAAACCTTCTTTCCGTTTGGATCCGATAAAGAGGTCAGGAGCGATTTTCAGCTGATTGCCGGTACGCACCGGGAGATGCGTCAGTGGGTGGCAGAAGGTCGTTTCCGGGAGGATCTCTACGCGCGGATCAATATGTGGAGTTTTGCCCTGCCCGGCCTGGCGCAGCGCCGGGAGGATATCCCCCCTAACGTGGAGTACGAGCTGCAGCGCTTTGCATCCGAAGCCCAGGCACAGGTTCGCTTCGATAAAGAGGCGCGCGAGCGCTATCTGCGTTTTGCGGACTCGCCTCAGGCGTTATGGCGCGGTAACTTTCGTGAACTGGGTTCCTCTGTGGCGCGGATGGCCACGCTTGCCGAGCAGGGGCGCATCACCTTAGCGCTTGTTGAAGAAGAGATCCTCAGGCTGCAGGAGAGCTGGCAAACCGCCACGCCATCACCGGCGATGGAGCTCGATCTCTTCGACCAGCGACAGCTGGAAACCGTGCTGGAGGTGTGCCGTCGTAGCGCCTCATTATCCGAGGCCGGACGCGAACTCTTTGCAGTCTCGCGGATGAAAAAGGTCAACCCTAACGATGCTGACCGGCTGCGCAAATATCTCACCCGCTTTGGGCTGAGCTGGGAAAGCCTCCACCCGGGATCATGAAGAAAATTTGGTTGAACAAAATTCATTAGCAGGATAAACACTATCTCTAAGCCGGGCTCGATCCCGGCTTTTTTTATAACTACATGACACAACACAATCGCAAGGAATTCATATGTTATCCGCCATCACCCGGCTGTTCCCGTTATGGGCGCTGCTGCTCTCTGTTCTCGCGTATTACACGCCATCCACCTTTACCGCTATCGGCCCGTGGGTCACCACGCTGCTGATGCTGATCATGTTCGGCATGGGCGTGCATCTCAAAGTCGACGATTTTAAACGCGTGCTGTCACGCCCGGCCCCGGTCGCGGCGGGTATTTTCCTGCACTACCTGGTGATGCCGCTGGCAGCATGGGCGCTGGCCATTGCCTTTAAGATGCCGCCGGATCTCTCCGCCGGGATGGTACTGGTGGGCAGCGTGGCCAGCGGTACGGCCTCCAACGTGATGATCTATCTGGCGAAAGGCGATGTGGCGCTGTCGGTGACCATCTCCTCCGTCTCCACGCTGGTGGGCGTGGTGGCGACCCCGCTGCTGACGCGTCTGTATGTGGATGCCCACATTCAGGTGGATGTGATGGGAATGCTGCTGAGCATTCTGCAGATCGTGGTGATCCCGATTGCGCTGGGACTGGTTATCCACCACCTGTTCCCGCGGCTGGTGAAAGCCGTGGAGCCCTATCTGCCGGCGTTTTCGATGGTCTGTATTCTGGCAATTATCAGCGCCGTGGTGGCTGGTTCTGCGGCGCATATCGCCTCTGTTGGTTTTGTAGTGATTATCGCGGTTGTGCTGCATAACACCATCGGCCTGCTGGGCGGTTACTGGGGCGGGAAGCTGTTCGGCTTTGATGAATCCACCTGCCGCACGCTGGCGATTGAGGTAGGCATGCAGAACTCCGGCCTGGCCGCAGCGCTCGGCAAAATTTACTTCTCGCCGCTGGCAGCTCTGCCGGGCGCGCTGTTCTCGGTGTGGCATAACCTGTCCGGCTCGCTGCTGGCGGGTTACTGGTCGGGTAAGCCGATCGATGAACAAAAGAAACGCGATGTGGTGAAGGAAGGTTAATTCAGCTTCGCGACAGCGAAGGCATGCTTTACACTGAAGCCTCGTCCACAGGAGGCTTCAGGTATGTCCACACCGAGATTGACCCAGAAAGACATGACGGAGAGCGAGCAGCGCGAACTGAAAACCCTGCTCGATCGCGCCCGTATCGCCCATGGCCGACTGCTGACCAACGCCGAAACCAATCACCTTAAAAAAGAGTACATCGACAAACTGATGGCGCAGCGTGAACTGGACGCCAAAAAAGCCCGCAAGCTTAAAAAAGAGCAGGCTTATAAAGTGGATAAAGAGGCGACATTCTCCTGGTCGGCAAATACCCCAACCCGTGGAAGGCGCTAATCAGCGCCCTTTCTTTTTGCGCCCTGGCTGGGTAAAGCGTTTCCCGTTCCCGGCCGGTTTGGCTTTACTTTTCTCTTCTGCCTGTGGGGCTTTGACTACCGGTCGTTTAATGCCCTGGGTTTTCGGCTTCGCTTTGGCTTTCGGCCTGGCTTCTGAGGACGAATTCTCGATCAGCTTAAACAGCTCAATCAACTCGTCCCCGGTCAGATCGCGCCACTCGCCCAGCGGGATGCCGGAGAGGCTGACGTTCATGATGCGGGTACGTTCCAGCTTGGTTACTTCAAAGCCAAAATGTTCGCACATGCGGCGGATCTGGCGATTTAAACCCTGAACCAGGGTGATACGGAAGGCGAACGGCGCCTCTTTCTTCACCTTGCACTTCTTCGTGACCGTGCCGAGGATCGGCACGCCCGCCCCCATCCCGCGAATGAAGTCATCCGTCACCGGCTTGTTGACCGTGACGATGTACTCTTTCTCGTGGTCGTTACCGGCACGCAGGATCTTATTCACCAGATCGCCGTGGTTAGTGAGGAAAATTAATCCCTGAGAGTCTTTATCCAGACGGCCAATCGGGAAGATACGGCTGCTGTGGTTGACGAAATCAACGATGTTGTCGCGCTCGCCGTCTTCTGTGGTACTGACAATGCCAACCGGTTTATTCAGCGCGATAAACACCAGGTCTTCTTCGTCCCGGGGCTCGATCAGTTGACCATTCACTTTGACCACGTCGCCAGGGGCGACCTGATCGCCAATGGTGGCGCGTTTACCGTTGATAAACACGTTGCCCTGTTCGATGTAACGGTCAGCCTCGCGACGCGAGCAGATCCCGCTCTCGCTAATGTATTTGTTTAATCGGGTGGATTGAGTTGGCAGCATAATTTCTCCTGTAGAGGCGAAATATACCTTAGGTTTGGGCTGGTAAAAAGTTAAGAGCCAAGAAATACGAGACGCATTCAGAATCGCTAAAATCCTCCTTTACTTGCCCACCATCGCCTCCTAATTTTTCTCGTCCACTTGTTAACCCGGACTGTAGTTTATAAAATACAAGGAGGTATGATGAAGGAAATTGTCCAGACAGAGGTCTTTCGGCGCTGGCAAAAAAGCATCAAGGACGATCGAGTAAAAACACTGATTGCGACCCGGCTTTTTCGCCTGTCACAGGGTTTATCGGGTGATGTGAAGCCTGTCGGTGAAGGGATCAGTGAGCTTCGTATTCAGTATGGTCCTGGCTATCGGCTCTACTATCAACAGCAGGGGGATATCCTCATTATCCTGCTCTGCGGCGGCGATAAAAGCAGCCAAAAAAAAGATATTGAGATGGCTAAGATGCTCGCCAGATCGCTCGACTATCAGGAGATCATTCGCAATGAATAAATTAACCCCCTACGACCCCGCCAGCGCACTCATCAACGATGAGGAGATAGCCGTATTCATGGCCGATGCGCTGGAGACGGGTGATGCCGCCTATATTGCACAAGCGCTGGGCGTCGTCGCCCGCGCCAAAGGCATGACGCAGATTGCAGCCCAGACAGGCCTTTCACGGGAACAGCTTTATCGCTCGTTCAGCGAGAAAGGTAACCCAACGCTTAAAACCACCCTGGCAGTGCTGAAAGCGTTGGGCCTCGGCCTGGCCATTAAAAACGCCATAAATTAATACTCATCCCGCACATCATCTTCATCCGGCTGCTCCATCACGCTGTACGCCACCGCGCAGAACAGGGAGTTAAGACGCTTCATGTCACCCAGCAGCCCCATATGCAGGGAGCTGGTCTCGATACTTTGCACGTTTTGCTGGTGCAGTCGGTCAACGTGCGCGTGGGAATAGCGACGGTTGAGGATGCGGAAGCGGTGCTTGTTGCGGCGCAGACGTCGGGCGCTGGCCAGATCGCTGGAGAAAAAGACCGACATTGCCAGCTTCAGGTTGGCGAGCAGCTGATCGTGCAGCGCATCCAGCTCTTTGACCCCTTCGAGGGAAAACGCCCGGCGGGCCGCCAGCGATTTGTCGGCGATTTCACTCCCCATGCGCTCGACGATATCGGAGGCCTGCTCAAGGTTAAGCGCCATCTCAATGATCTCCGCCCAGCGGCGGGACTCCTCCTCCGCCAGTTCATCTTTTGGCATCCGCGCCAGATAGAGTTTGATGGCGGTATAGAGCACGTTGATGTCATCGGCGATCTTGCGCAGATCTTTCTCTTCCCGCGGTTCGCCATGCATCACCTTTTTTAACCCCTCCAGCATCAGCTCCATGGCATCGCCCATGCGCAGCGTTTCCCGGGCGGCATTGGCCAGCGCCAGCGCCGGGGTATCCAGGGCTGAGGTATCCAGATGTTTCGGTTTCAGGCGCGCATCCAGCTCCGGTTCATCGCGGATCACCCGCTTACAGAACCGCGCCATCGGCTCGGCAAAGGGCACCATCGCCAGGCAGCGCACCAGGTTGTAGAAGACGTGGAAGTAGATCACCAGCTCCGATTTCGGCAGCGGCAGGTTGTCCATCAGGTTCGCCAGCGGATAAACAAACGGCAGGATCAGCAGGCTGCCCACCAGCTTAAACAGCAGGCTGCCGAGCGCCACGCGACGGGCCGCGGCGTTGGCCGCGCTGTTGTTGAGCATCGCCAGCAGGCCGGAGCCGAGGTTAGCGCCTATCACCAGACAGAGGGCCACCGGGAAGGAGATGATCCCCGCCGCGGTGAGCGTGGCGGTTAACAGCACTGCCGCCAGGCTGGAGTAGCTGATCAGGGCAAACACCGCGCCAATCAGCGCATCCAGCAGGATATCGCCGGTCAGCGAGGCGAAGATAACCTGCACGCCGCTGGCCTGGGTGATGGGGGTAACGGCCTGGACGATGAGCTCCAGCGCCAGCAGAATCAGTCCCAGGCCGATCCCCACGCGCCCCAGCTGTCCGGCGCGGGTCTGTTTACGGCCAAGGAAAAATATCACGCCGATGAAAATCAGCAGCGGTGAGAGCCAGGAGAGATCGAAGGTTAACACTCGCGCCATCAGCGCGGTCCCCACGTCGGCACCAAGGACAATAACCAGCGCAGGCGTCAGCGCCACCAGATCCTGGGCCACAAACGAGGTAACCAGCATGGTGGTGGCGTTGCTGCTTTGCACCAGCGCGGTCACGCCGATGCCAGCGCAGAACGCGAGCGGTTTTTTCTCAACGCTGCGGCTGAGAACGGTACGTAAGCGGGCACCAAAAACCCGCATCACGCCGGTACGGACAATGTGCGTGCCCCAGACCAGCAACGCGACGGCAGAAAGCAGATGTAGCAGTGTCAGCACGGATGTAGGTTCTCCTTTTCGTTATACGTTTTCCTGAGGCTCGTTGCGCGCGCTATTGCCGGATGGCGGCTATGCCTTATCCGGCCCAGGATCGGCCTGAGCTTTTCTCAAGTATAAGGCTTCAAACGATAGAAAGAGACAGAGCGCTCATTGAGCGCCCTGTTTGTCGTTAAGAATAGTGATGTCAGTCGGCATCGTAGCCTAAGTTCGGTGCCAGCCAGCGCTCAACTTCAGACACGCTCATCCCTTTACGCAGGGCATAATCTTCCACCTGGTCGCGCTGGATCTGCGCCACGGCGTAGTACTTGCTGTCAGGATGACTGAAATACCAGCCGGACACCGACGCCCCAGGCCACATGGCGAAGGATTCGGTCAGTTTCATGCCGGTATGGGCTTCGACATCCAGAAGCTGCCAGATGGTGCCTTTCTCGGTATGCTCCGGGCAGGCCGGGTAGCCTGGCGCCGGACGAATGCCCTGGTAGTTCTCGCGGATCAGCTCCTCGTTGCTGAGGTTCTCGTTCGGCGCATAGCCCCAGTAGACTTTACGCACCCGCTCATGCAGGTATTCGGCAAAGGCTTCGGCCAGACGGTCGGCAATCGCTTTAATCATGATTTTGTTGTAATCATCATGCTGCGCTTCATAGGCCTCCGCCAGCGCGTCCTCTTCCAGCCCACCGGTCACAGCAAAGGCGCCGATGTAGTCGGCTTTACCGCTCAGCTTCGGCGCGACAAAATCGGCCAGGCAGTAGTTGGCAAAACCGACCTTCTCGGTCTGCTGACGCAGATGATGGCTGACCGTCAGCACGTGAGTGCGGGTTTCATCACGATAGATCTCGATGTCATCGCCTACGCGGTTGGCCGGGAACAGCCCCACCACGCCGCGCGGGTTGAGGGTTTTCTCCTCGCTGAGCTGGTCGAGCAGGTCGTTGGCATCTTTAAACAGGCGCTGGGCCTCTTCACCCACCACTTCATCTTCAAGGATGCGCGGGTATTTCCCGGCCAGCGACCAGGTCATAAAGAACGGCGTCCAGTCGATATAGTTACGCAGGGTTTCGATGCTGGCCGTCACCTCCTGCACGCCCAGGCGATGGGCAACCGGCGGCGTGTAGCTTGACCAGTCAAAGGCCAGGTCGTTATCCCGTGCCGCCGCCAGGGTCACCGGCGGGGTGCGCGGCTTTTTGCGCGCGTGCTGAATACGCACCGTTTCGTACTCTTTGCGGGTTCTGGCAACAAAGTCGTCGCGCTGGGTTGCGGACAGCAGCGCCGAGACCACGCCCACCGTGCGCGAG
Organism: Leclercia sp.; assembly: GCF_036780805.1. Taxonomy (NCBI): domain Bacteria; kingdom Pseudomonadati; phylum Pseudomonadota; class Gammaproteobacteria; order Enterobacterales; family Enterobacteriaceae; genus Leclercia; species Leclercia sp. The sequence continues at coordinate 153,638 of NZ_DAIQCE010000007.1, forward strand.
GCGTTCTGCACGTATACCGTCGGCCCGCTGTAGTTCTGCTCGATCTTCACCGCCGTGTGCGCTTTCGAGGTGGTTGCGCCGCCAATCAGCAGCGGCAGGGTAAAGCCCTGGCGCTCCATCTCTTTCGCCACGTTGACCATCTCGTCCAGCGACGGGGTGATCAGGCCGGAGAGGCCAATCAGGTCGGCATTCACTTCGCGCGCGGTTTTGAGGATTTTATCCGCCGGCACCATCACGCCCAGATCGATGATCTCGTAGTTATTACACTGCAGCACCACGCCGACGATGTTTTTGCCGATGTCATGCACGTCGCCCTTCACGGTGGCGATCACCATCTTGCCGTTGCTGGAGCCTTTCTCTTTGCTGGCTTCGATATAGGGTTCCAGATAGGCCACCGCCTGCTTCATTACGCGGGCCGATTTCACCACCTGCGGCAGGAACATTTTGCCCTCGCCGAACAGATCGCCGACCACGTTCATGCCGTCCATCAGCGGCCCTTCGATGACCTCAATCGGGCGCGCGGCCTGCTGGCGGGCCTCTTCGGTATCCAGTTCGATAAACTCGGTAATGCCTTTGACCAGCGAGTATTCGAGACGTTTTTTCACGTCCCAGGCGCGCCATTCGGCCTGCTGAACGTTAACCGCCTCGTCCGATTTGCTGCCGCGGTATTTTTCTGCCAGATCCAGCATCCGCTCGGTGGCATCGTCGCGACGATTGAGGATCACGTCTTCGACCGCGTCGCGCAGCTCCGCCGGCAGATCGTCGTAAATCGCCAGCTGACCGGCGTTAACGATCCCCATGTCCATCCCGTTGCGGATGGCGTAGTAGAGGAACACCGCGTGGATCGCCTCACGCACCGGGTCGTTGCCGCGGAAAGAGAACGACACGTTGGAGACGCCGCCGGAGATCAGCGCGTGCGGCAGCTCGCGCTTAATGTCTTCACACGCGCCGATAAAGTCCTGCGCGTAGTTGTTGTGCTCTTCAATCCCGGTCGCGACGGCGAAGATGTTCGGGTCAAAGATAATGTCTTCCGGCGGGAAGCCGACCTCTTCGGTCAGGATCTGGTACGCGCGGCGGCAGATCTCAATTTTGCGCTCGCGGGTATCGGCCTGGCCCACTTCGTCAAAGGCCATCACCACCACGGCGGCACCGTAGCGGCGCACCATTTTCGCGTGATGGATAAAGGGTTCGACCCCCTCTTTCATCGAAATGGAGTTAACGATGCCCTTGCCCTGAATGCACTTAAGGCCTTTCTCGATCACGTCCCATTTTGAGGAGTCGATCATGATGGGCACGCGGGCAATGTCCGGCTCACCGGCGATCAGGTTGAGGAAACGCACCATCGCCGCTTCGGCATCGAGCATCCCCTCATCCATATTGATATCAATAATTTGCGCGCCGCTCTCAACCTGCTGGCGGGCAACGTCCAGCGCTTCGTTGTATTTCTCTTCTTTGATCAGGCGCTTGAACTTCGCGGAGCCGGTGACGTTGGTACGTTCCCCGACGTTCACAAACAGGCTCTCATCCCCGATGTTCAGCGGCTCAAGACCGGCAAGACGGCAGGCCACCGGCAGCTCGGGCAGCTTGCGCGGCGGCAGGCCAGCCACCGCGTTGCTCATGGCGGCGATATGCTCCGGCGTGGTGCCGCAGCAGCCGCCGACGATATTCAGGAATCCGGATTCAGCCCATTCGCGGATCTGCGCCGCCATGGTCGCGGCGTCGAGATCGTATTCCCCGAAGGCGTTCGGCAGGCCAGCGTTTGGGTGGGCAGTGACGTAGCAGTCGGCGATGCGCGACAGCTCCTGCACATACTGGCGCAGTTCGTCCGGCCCCAGGGCACAGTTCAGGCCAAAGCTCAGGGCATCGGCGTGGCGCAGGGAGTTATAAAAGGCTTCGGTGGTCTGCCCGGAGAGAGTACGGCCAGAGGCGTCGGTGATAGTGCCGGAGATCATGATCGGCAGATCCACGCCGAGGGCCTCGAACTCCTCTTTCACAGCGTAAATAGCCGCTTTAGCGTTGAGGGTATCGAAGACCGTTTCAATCATGATCAGATCGGAACCGCCTTCCACCAGCGCGCGGGTTGACTCGCGGTACGCGGCCACCAGCTGGTCAAAGGTGATATTACGAAATGCCGGATCGTTCACGTCCGGTGAGATAGAGGCGGTGCGGTTGGTCGGACCGAGCACCCCCGCCACGTAGCGCGGTTTCTCTGGCGTGCGGGCCGTCCACTCGTCGGCACAGGCACGGGCCAGCTTCGCCGCCTCGTAGTTGATCTCTGCCGACAGGGATTCCATCTCGTAATCCGCCATGGCGATAGTTGTCGAGTTGAAGGTGTTAGTCTCAACGATATCCGCACCCGCCTCGAAATAGGCGTAATGAATGGCGGCGATGATCTCTGGCTTGCTGAGTACCAGCAGGTCGTTGTTACCTTTCAGATCGCAGGGCCAGTCGGCGAAACGGTCGCCGCGAAAGTCGTCTTCACTCAGACGATAGCTCTGGATCATGGTGCCCATACCGCCATCCAGCACCAGAATGCGTTCATTTAACTGCGCACGAAGTTGATCTACTTTGCTGCTCACACTTGCTCCCGACAACGCTCAACCAGGCCAAAAGGCCAGCAGACCATACTGGCATAATCTTGCAAAGGGGAAAAGTCACACCGCGGTAACATGAGACATGTTCACCATAACTCCTCCGATCAGTAAGGATAGCGGTTGCAAAACAGCCAAATAAAACGAAAATGATTTCCACGATACAGAAAAAGGAGCCTGCTATGGTTGCCACCGTTCCCGCTAAACGCGGCAGAAAACCCGCCGCCGCAACCGCCCCGGCGGGCGGACAAGTCCAGTCCCTGACGCGGGGCCTTAAACTGCTGGAGTGGATAGCCGAATCGCACAGCAGCGTGGCGTTGACCGAGCTGGCCCAACAGGCAGGCCTGCCGAACTCCACCACCCATCGCCTGCTGACCACCATGCAGCAGCTGGGCTTTGTCCGTCAGGTGGGCGAGCTGGGGCACTGGTCTGTGGGTGCCCACGCCTTTATCGTCGGCAGCAGCTTTTTGCAGAGCCGTAACCTGCTCGCTATCGTGCACCCGATCCTGCGCAAGCTGATGGAAGATTCCGGCGAGACGGTCAACCTGGCGGTGCTCGACCAGAGCGATCACCAGGCGATCATTATCGACCAGGTGCAGTGTACTCAGCTGATGCGCATGTCGGCACCGATTGGCGGCAAGCTGCCGATGCACGCCTCCGGGGCGGGAAAAGCATTTTTATCCCAGCTCAGCGAGGAGCAGGTCACCGGGCTGCTGCACCGCAAAGGGCTGCATGCCTATACTCATGCAACGCTGGTATCACCGGTGCATCTGAAAGAAGATTTGGCCCTGACCCGCAAGCGCGGCTATTCGTTTGATGATGAAGAACATGCCCTGGGCCTTCGCTGCCTGGCAGCCTGTATTTTCGACGAGCACCGCGAGCCGTTTGCGGCCATTTCTATCTCCGGCCCCATTTCACGTATGACCGATGACCGGGTGACCGAGCTGGGTGCGCTGGTGATTAAGGCGGCGAAAGAGGTGACGCTGGCGTACGGCGGGATTCGTTAAGATTGAGTGCGGCCTGATGCCCTCACCCCGGCCCTCTCCCACAGGGAGAGGGAGAAAATCGGATGTTAAACCGCTGCTTACGGCGGTAAGCGTACACATCTTCCACGTGCCCATTTTTGATCCGCGTTTGCAAACCGCGCCAGTAGCTGGCTCGGAACAGATCCTCATGCATCTCTTCAAATAACGGCCCGATACGTGGGTCGGCGCACAGCCAGTGGCGAAACTCTTCGGGGAAAACGTCGCCCGGCGATACGCTGTACCAGGGTTCACCGGAAAGCTCATCTTCAGGGTAACGGGGCGGCGGGATATCGCGGAAATTCACTTCGGTCATATAGCAAATTTCATCATAATCATAGAACACCACTCGCCCGTGGCGGGTGACGCCGAAGTTTTTAAACAGCATATCACCCGGGAAAATATTAGCGGCGGCAAGCTGGCGAATCGCGTTGCCGTACTCTTCAATGGCATCACGCAGCGCCTGACCTTCGGACTGTTCCAGCCAGATATTAAGCGGCACCATGCGGCGTTCAATGTAGAGATGGCTTATTACGATTTTGTCGCCAAGATCGGTGATTTTGCCGGAGGCTTCCTGCAGTAAAAGCGCCATGAGCGCCGGATCGATCTGCTGCTTATCCAGCACAAAGTTTTCGAATTCCTGGGTATCCGCCATGCGTCCAACGCGATCGTGCTCCTTAACCAGCTGATAGCAGGCGCGCACGTGGGCAGCGGTCATCTCTTTTTGCGGCGCAAATCTGTCCTTAATCACCTTAAATACCCGGTCAAATCCCGGCAGGGTAAAGACCAGCATCACCATACCGCGGATGCCCGGCGCCTCGATAAACTGCTCGTCGGCATGGGCGATATAGTGCAGATACTCCCGATAGCTCTCGGTTTTGGCGTGCTTCTGGCACCCTATCGCCATATACAGCTCGGCGGTTGTTTTGCCCGGCAGGATCTCGCGCAGCCACTCCACCAGCGCGCCCGGCTGCGGGGCATAAACCATAAAGTAGGAGCGGGCAAAGCCGAAAACGATACTGGCCTCGGTGCTGGTGGTCAGGCAGGTATCGACAAACAGTTCCCCGTCGTCGGTACGATGAATCGGTAACAGAAACGGCACGATGGCTGTCGGCGTAATCACTTTGCCCACCAGCCAGGCCGCTTTATTGCGGTAGAAAAGCTCGTTGGCAACCTGCAAATGGCTGTGGCTGAGGACATCCGCGCCAAAGGTTTCGTTGAGATGTGCGTGGATATAATCGATATCCCGGGTTTTATTCTCCCACGGCAAGCGCAGCGGCAAATCCGTTAAGACGCGGTGCAGAAGCTTTTCCCAGCCGCGCTCGGGAAAGAAATCTTTTGCCAGCGGACGCGGAATGGTTCGAAAGCGTCGCTCGGGCTGGGAACTGAAGATAAATAACCGCTCAGGAGATAATGATCGGTGGTCAAATAACCGGCAATAGACGGAGTTAAAAAAGCTCTCCGCAATTTCGAAGCGCGGGTAGTCGGGTAACAAATGGGTGTAATGCTCTTTGACGCGCAGTAAAAATTCCGCCTCCGGACTTTTACCGTCGGTAATACAGCGCAACTGCTCCACCACCAGGCCCACATGGTGGTCGTAGAGATGAATACGCTGCTTCATCGCCTGCTGAACCGCATGCCAGTCAGCGTGTTCGAAGCGCTGCTGCGCGCCGGAGGTCACTTCCAGAAAACGTCCATACTGGGCATCAAAGCCCTGCAGGATGGTTTGGGCAATCAATAATTCCAGACCACGCGACATAGGTTCCCTTACCCCTCACCCTAACCCTCTCCCCGAGGGGGAGAGGTGGAAAAGATTAGAACTGTGCTTCTTCGGTCGACCCGGTCAGCGCGGTCACGGAAGAAGCGCCGCCCTGAATGATGGTGGTCACTTTATCGAAGTAGCCCGTTCCCACTTCCTGCTGATGCGAGGCGAAGGTATAGCCCTTTTGGCTTGCCGCGAACTCAGGCTGCTGAACCTTCTCGACGTAGTGCTTCATGCCCTCACCCTGGGCATAGGCGTGCGCCAGATCGAACATGTTGAACCACATGCTGTGAATGCCCGCGAGGGTAATGAACTGATATTTGTAGCCCATGTCCGACAGCGCCTGCTGGAAGCTGGCGATGGTTTTATCGTCCAGGTTCTTCTGCCAGTTGAAGGACGGGGAGCAGTTATAAGCCAGCAGTTTGCCCGGGTATTTCGCATGGATGGCGTCAGCGAAGCGTTTCGCCAGGGCCAGATCCGGGGTGGAGGTTTCACACCACACCAGATCGGCATAAGGGGCGTAGGCCAGCCCGCGGCTGATCGCCTGCTCAATGCCGGCATGGGTACGATAGAAGCCTTCGCTGGTACGCTCCCCGGTAATGAACTGGCTGTCGTAAGGGTCGCAATCGGAGGTGATCAGGTCCGCAGCATCGGCATCGGTACGGGCAATCACCAGCGTCGGAACGCCCAGCACGTCAGCGGCCAGACGGGCAGCCACCAGTTTCTGGATCGCCTCCTGCGTTGGCACCAGCACCTTGCCCCCCATGTGTCCGCACTTCTTCACCGAGGCCAGCTGATCTTCGAAGTGAACGGCCGCTGCACCGGCTTCAATCATCGATTTCATCAGCTCGAAAGCGTTCAGCACGCCGCCAAAGCCTGCTTCGGCATCGGCGACAATCGGCAGGAAGTAGTCCACAAAGCGCGGATCGTTCGGCTCAATGCCGGACGCCCACTGGATCTGATCCGCACGACGGAAGGTGTTGTTGATGCGCTCCACTACTGCCGGGACAGAGTTTGCCGGATAGAGAGACTGATCCGGATACATGCTGGACGCAAGGTTGGCGTCCGCCGCGACCTGCCAGCCCGACAGATAGACCGCTTCAATGCCCGCTTTTGCCTGCTGCAACGCCTGGCCGCCGGTCAGCGCGCCGAGGCTGTTGATGTAGCCCTTTTTCGACTCCCCATGCAGCAGCCGCCACATTTTTGCCGCCCCCAGCTGTGCCAGGGTGCACTCCGGGTTGACCGAGCCGCGTAACTTCACCACTTCCTCTGCGCTATAAGGACGCTCAATGCCTTCCCAGCGCGGTTGAGTCCACTCGTTCTGTAATGCTTCGATTTGTTGGGTACGGGTTTTCATGTGCAGATGCTCCATTATTGTTATGTGGTGAAATCAGGCCAGCAGGCGGTAGCCAGGCAGCGTCAGGAAATCGATGAGTTCATCTGAGGTGGTGATCTGTTCCATCAGGCGTGCGGCGGCGTCGAAGCGACCACTGCTGAAGCGGTGCTCGCCCAGCTCTTCCTGAATATTCAGCATCTCTTCCGACAGCATCTGGCGGAACAGGGCTTTAGTGACCGGTTTGCCGTTGCTGAGGGTCTTCTGATGATGGATCCACTGCCAGATAGAGGTACGGGAGATCTCGGCGGTGGCGGCATCCTCCATCAGACCGTAAATCGGCACACAGCCGTTGCCGGAGATCCACGCTTCGATGTACTGCACCGCCACGCGGATATTGGCGCGCATCCCCTCTTCGGTGCGCTCGCCCTCGCACGGCTCGAGCAGCTGTGCGGCAGTGACAGGGGCATCCTCTTCGCGGGTTACGTGCAGCTGGTTTTTGTTATCGCCCAGAATGCGGTTGAACACCTCCATGGCGGTATCGGCCAGTCCGGGGTGCGCCACCCAGGTGCCGTCATGGCCGTTGCTGGCTTCCAGCTCTTTGTCGGCCTTCACCTTGTTCAGCACCTGATTGTTACGCTCGCTGTCTTTGCTCGGAATAAAGGCCGCCATGCCGCCCATCGCGAAGGCGCCGCGTTTGTGGCAGGTTTTGATCAGCAGACGCGAGTAGGCATTCAGGAATGATTTATCCATGGTCACCACCTGGCGATCCGGCAGGACGCGATCGGGGTGATTTTTCAGGGTTTTGATATAGCTGAAAATATAATCCCAGCGGCCGCAGTTCAGGCCAACGATGTGGTCGCGCAGGGCATGCAGGATTTCGTCCATCTGGAACACCGCCGGCAGGGTTTCAATCAGCAGCGTGGCTTTGATGGTGCCGCGCGGCAGTTCGAAACGATCCTCGGCATAGCTGAAGACCTCACTCCACCAGGCCGCTTCCTGCCAGGACTGGGTTTTCGGCAGGTAGAAATAGGGGCCGCTGCCTTTTGCCAGCAGATTTTTATGGTTGTGGAAGAAATAGAGGGCAAAATCGAACAGGCTCCCGGGGATCGCTTCCCCGTTCCAGGTGACATGCTTTTCCGGTAAATGCAGGCCGCGCACGCGGCAGACCAGCACCGCAGGGTTAGGCTTGAGCTGGTAAATTTTGCCGGCTTCATTGGTGTGGCTGATGGTGCCGTTCACCGCATCGCGCAGGTTGATCTGGCCTTCGATCACTTTATTCCAGTCGGGCGCCAGCGAATCTTCAAAGTCGGCCATAAAGACTTTCACATTGGCATTCAGCGCATTGATCACCATTTTGCGCTCTACCGGGCCGGTGATCTCGACGCGTCGGTCCTGCAGATCCTGCGGGATGCCGCGGATCGTCCAGTCGCCTTCGAGAATGGAAGCAGTTTCCGAAATAAAATCAGGCAGCTTTCCGTTATCAATGTCTTGCTGCTGCTGGATACGTGCCGCCAGTAACTTATTGCGTTTTGGCGTGAAGCGGGTTACCAGCTCGGTAAGAAACTCAACGGCATCGGGCGTCAGAACCTGCTGCTCCTGCTCGCCATGCGGTTGGTTAAAGGCCAGTTCATCGATAATGGTTGCCTGTTGATTCATTCCACTGCTCCTCGTCGTTGATCCGAATTCATTTCCCCCACGCGAACGAAAGATCGTTGTGTAGTTTTCGTTCAGCAAAATTAAGACTATCTGGATTTATCGCAAAATCAAAAACTATTTCCATTTTTAATTTTAAATACGCTTAATCGATTGATATTTATCAGATTAAAAATAATTGATAACACGGAGTGGGTTTCGGAAATAAAAAAGGCACCCGAAGGTGCCTTAACTGGATAGCTGAAACGCTACAGGATGAGGATCCTCAGAGGATTACTCCAGCGTCGGATTCATGTGGCGCAGATCGTATGGTGTGATCTGGTAGACGTAGTAGTTGAGCCAGTTAGTAAACAGCAGGTTGCCATGGCTGCGCCAGGTTGCCCGCGGTTTGTTTTGCGGATCGTTTTGCGGGAAATAGTTGTACGGAACATCCGGGTTTAAGCCCGCTTCCACATCGCGGAAAAATTCGCTGGCCAGGGTATCGGGATCGTATTCCGGATGGCCGGTGACAAAAGCAATACGCTTGTCTTTGCTGGCGAACAGGTAGGCATCCCCCTCCTCGCTCTCTGCCAGGATCTCCAGATCGGTGTAGTCACGGATCAGTGCAGCCGGGAAATCGGCATAGCGTGAATGGGGCGCCAGGAAGGTGTCATCAAAGCCGCGCGTCAGCAGTGCATGGGGGTGCAGAATATGGTGTTCGTAAACGCCTGAGAGTTTTTCACTGCGGGTTTGCTTAGGGATACCGTAAAGAATGTTGAGGGCCGCCTGTACCGCCCAACAGACAAACAGCGTGGAGGTGACATGATCTTTGGCCCACTCCAGTACCTGCTTAATCTGCGGCCAGTAGGCCACATCGTTGAACTCAACCAGACCCAGCGGCGCTCCGGTGACAATCAGGCCATCGAAATTCTCGTCGCGGATGTCAGCGAAGTTACAGTAGAAATTATTGAGATGCTCTGAAGGCGTATTGCGGGACTCACGTGCATCAATACGCAACAGCTGGATATCGACCTGTAACGGGGAGTTTGAGAGCAAGCGGAGGAACTGATTCTCCGTCTCAATCTTCTTAGGCATCAGGTTGAGGATAAGCACCTTCAGAGGACGAATTTCCTGACCTGTAGCGCGCGATGCCTTCATGACAAAGACATTTTCCTCACGCAAGAAATTGACGGCTGGTAGCTCGTCCTGCACCCGAATCGGCATAACCTTACATCCTCACAGCATACGTATAAACGTTTAGACATCCAGATAGCTGACAATAACCAGGAATAAGGCAAATGTCGAGTCTGCATGTGAAAGGTGAGAAAGTTTCAAGGAGGAAGAATGCGGCTTATATGCCCGGTGGTGCTACGCTTATCGGGACTACAGGCCCCGTAGATCGGGCAAGCGCAGCGCCGCCCGTTTTTTTAAGGCACAACGCAAAAAGGCCATCCTTGCGGATGGCCTTTTTACCTGTT
>NZ_DAIQCE010000008.1:0-157755 GCF_036780805.1 Leclercia sp.
CTCGTCGGGCTCATAACCCGAAGGTCGTCGGTTCAAATCCGGCCCCCGCAACCAACACTTCTGAAAACAATAAACACCCTTTCGGGTGTTTTTTTGTTTTTGTCGCCCGCCATTCACAGGCCCGGCAAGCGCAGCGCCGCCGGGCAGTGTTGAAGTTATCCGCGTCTCGCCAGCGTCGCGCTATCCGAGAAATAGGCTTTAATCCCCGCCAGTATCGACTCCGCCACTTCCTGCTGGAAGGCCGCTGTCTTGAGCTTGCGCTCCTCTTCCACGTTACTGATAAACGCCGTCTCCACCAGAATCGACGGGATATCCGGCGCTTTTAACACCGCAAACCCGGCCTGCTCGACGCTGTTCTTATGCAGCTTATTCACGTTGCCGAGCTTACCCAGCACCGCTTTACCAAATTTCAGGCTGTCGGTGATGGTCAGCGACTGCACCATATCAAACATGGTGTGGTCGACGTAGCGATCGCCGCTCTTCCCTACCCCACCGATCAGGTCGGAGGCGTTTTGGGTATCAGCGAGATAGCGCGCCGCGGTACTGGTTGCCCCTTTGGTGGAGAGCGCAAACACCGACGACCCGCTCGGCTGACGGCTGGTAAAGGCATCCGCATGGATCGAGACGAACAGATCCGCACGCTGCTTCTGCGCCTTTGCCACACGCACCTTCAACGGAATAAAGACGTCTTCATTACGCGTCATATAGGCGCGCATGTTGCCTTCCCTGTCGATCAGCGCCTTCAGGCGGCGGGCGATTTGCAGCACCACATCTTTTTCCCGCGTGCGGTATTTGCCCACCGCACCGGAGTCTTCCCCGCCGTGTCCCGGATCGAGCATGATCACAATCGGGCGATCGCGCCCGGCTTTGCCCGGCTGCGGGCCACTCTGCGCAGGCGGAACCTGACGCTCGAGATCGCCTTTGTTGTAATCTTCCAGCAGCGCCAGCAAAGGATCCTGAATGTCCGTCGCGTTGGCCGGATAGAGATCCATCACCAGACGCTCTTTAAAACCGGCCACCGGCGCCAGAGCAAACAGCTGCGGCTTTACGTTCTGCTTGAGTTCAAACACCATGCGCACGGTATTCGGATCAAACTGCCCGACCCGCGCAGACTTGATAAAAGGATCGTCGCCACGGATCTGGGCGCTCATCCCTTTGAGGACTGAATTGAGGTTCACCCCTTCGATATCCACCACCACCCGCTCCGGATTACTCAGAGCGAATTGCTTATAGTTCAGCACCCGGTTGGACTCGACCGTCACGCGTGTATAGGTCGACGCTGGCCAGACACGAACCGCCACCACCTGACTGACGGCGGCAAGCCCTACCTGACTTACGCTAAGCAACCACATTGCCCCGGCCCCTTGTAACAGACGGCGGCGACTTAATGCTTTACTGGATCCCGACATGCTTCTCCCGAGCAAAGATATCGAATAACTTCTCATAACGTCCAAATTGACCGAAAACTTTAACGAATGATGCATAAACTGTCATCCCTAAAAGGGTAAACAATCATGCGTTAACGATTACTTCACTGAATGTTTTCTTTGCTTCGTAGAAAACTTTGGCTTGCGCGCAGGCGCATATTCGAATAAAAATACAAAAATTACGAATAAACATTCATTGAGGGGTTGTGCCGTGGTGAAGGAACGTAGAATCGAACTGGTCCAGGGATTCCGCCATTCTGTTCCCTATATCAACACTCACCGGGGGAAGACGTTCGTCATTATGCTCGGCGGCGAAGCCATTGAGCACGAGAACTTCTCCAGCATTGTCAATGACATCGGCCTGCTGCACAGCCTGGGAATTCGCCTTGTTGTTGTTTATGGTGCCCGCCCGCAGATTGAGGCCAACCTGGCCACACATCATCACGAGCCGATTTACCATAAACATACCCGCGTCACCGACGCCAAAACGCTGGAGCTGGTGAAGCAGGCCGCCGGTCTGCTGCAGCTGGACATCACCGCGCGGCTGTCGATGAGCCTCAACAATACCCCGTTGCAGGGGGCGCATATCAACGTGGTGAGCGGCAATTTTATTATCGCTCAGCCGCTTGGCGTGGATGACGGGGTGGATTACTGCCACAGCGGACGTATTCGTCGTATTGATGAAGAGGCGATCCACCGCCAGCTCGACGGCGGCGCGATTGTGCTGACTGGCCCGGTCGCGGTCTCGGTGACCGGCGAAAGCTTCAATCTCACCTCTGAAGAGATTGCCACCCAGCTGGCGATCAAGCTGAAGGCCGAAAAGATGATCGGCTTCTGCTCCTCACAGGGGGTGACTAACGAGCTGGGAAATATCGTCTCGGAGCTGTTCCCGAACGAGGCCCAGGCGCGGGTCGAGGCGCTTGAGGAACAGGGCGATTATTACTCTGGCACCGTGCGTTTCCTGCGCGGCGCCATCAAAGCCTGCCGCAGCGGCGTGCGCCGCAGCCACCTGATCAGCTATCAGGAAGATGGCGCCCTGTTGCAGGAGCTGTTCTCCCGCGACGGTATCGGGACGCAGATCGTGATGGAGAGCGCCGAGCAGATCCGCCGCGCCACCATCAACGACATCGGCGGCATTCTGGAACTGATTCGTCCGCTGGAGCAGCAGGGGATCCTGGTGCGTCGTTCCCGCGAACAGCTGGAAATGGAGATCGACAAGTTCACCATCATTCAGCGCGACAACCTCACCATCGCCTGCGCGGCGCTCTATCCCTTCCCGGAAGAGAAAATTGGTGAGATGGCCTGCGTGGCAGTACACCCTGACTACCGCAGCTCATCACGCGGTGAGGTGTTACTGGAGCGAATCGCGGTTCAGGCGCGGCAGCTGGGGCTGAGCAAGCTGTTCGTGCTGACGACCCGCAGCATCCACTGGTTCCAGGAGCGCGGCTTCACGCCGGTGGACATTGATTCCCTGCCGGAAACCAAGAAAGAGATGTACAACTATCAGCGTCGCTCGAAGGTGCTGATGGCCGATCTGGGTTAAGACGCCTCACCCTCTCCCTAAAGGGGAGAGGGAATAATTACAGGGCCTCAAAAATCGCACTCAGGCCGCTGCGTCGCTCCGTACGGGTGGTAACGGCCTGCACCAGCACGCCGTCGTCCGCATACAGCGATAACCGACGACGGGCACGCGTAATGGCCGTATAGACCAGCTCGCGGGTCACCACCGGGGAGATCTGGGTGGGCAGGATCAGCGCCGCATGATCGAACTCCGATCCCTGAGATTTATGCACCGTCATCGCCCACGCTGTTTCATGCTCCGGCAGGCGGCTCGGCTGTACGGACTTCAGACTGCCATCCGGCATCTGGAACCAGACGCGCAGCCCCTGGCCCCGATCCAGCGCAATCCCGATATCACCGTTAAACAGACCCAGCGCACTGTCGTTGCGCGAAATCATCACCGGGCGGCCTTCATACCAGCGCGAATGCGGCTGACGGCTGATACGGCGTTTTTGCACCAGCACCTGCTCCAGCCTTTCGTTGAGCCCGGCGACGCCAAAAGGCCCGTCCCGTAAGGCGCACAGCAGCTGGTAGCGGCCAAATGCCGCCAGAATCTCCCCTTCGGAAGCCTGGTGTTGCACCTGGTCAAGAAAATGGTGATATCCCTGCAGGGCGTCTTCAAGCATTACCAGATACTCTTCCCCACTCTGGAGCTTTTTTTTCTCGATATCGCCGAACTTGCCATCAAATACCGAGCGCAGAGCGTGCCGGTCGCCGCGGTTGACCGCCGCCGCCAGCTGCCCGATGCCCGAGTCGCTGCCGAACCGGTAGCTTTTTTGCAGCAGGCACAGGCTGTCGCGCAGCGCACCCGCTACCGGGCTAACGTTGCCTTCCATCTGGCATCCGGTCATTCCGGCCAGCTCCTGAGCACGCTGTACGGTAAAACCGGCGCTGGCCCAGGTGCAGATATCGCCCAGCACGGCCCCGGCTTCGACGGAGGCCAGCTGATCGCGATCGCCAAGGAAAATCACCCGGGCATGGGGCGGCAGAGCATCAATCAGACGAGACATCATCGTCAGGTCGATCATCGAGGCTTCATCCACCACCAGCACATCCAGATGCAGCGGGTTACCGGCATGGTAGCGCAGACGCTGGCTGCCCGGCTGAGCGCCGAGCAAACGGTGCAGGGTACTGGCTTCGGTCGGGAAGCGCTTGCGCTGGACGTCGGTCAACGGAAGCTGTTGCAATGCCCCGCCCAGCGACTCGGTGAGACGCGCGGCGGCTTTACCGGTCGGGGCCGCCAGCCGGATACGGCACTTCTCCTCCCCCGCCATCTGGATCAGCGCCGCCAGCAGGCGGGCGACGGTAGTGGTTTTACCGGTGCCCGGGCCGCCGGAAATCACCGAGATACGCCGCGTTAACGCCACGGCTGCCGCCACCTTTTGCCAGTTGACGGCTTCGTCAGAGGTGAACAGCGCGTTCAGGGTACGCTGAACGTCGGCGCTGTCATGGGCCAACGGCTGGTTGGCTTCACTAAAGAAACTGGCCACGGCCCGCTCGTAGCGCCACATCCGGTTAAGGTAGAGGCGGTCGCCCACCAGCACCAGCGGCGTTGGTTCGTCCCCTGCGCTTACTGCGCGCGAACGCATCAGCGTAGCGGACCAGTCCAGGGTTTCATCATGCAGGGCAAAACAGGCCTGCAGCGCAGCGCTTTTCGCCTCTGCCTGCAGGCGCGACAGCGGCAGGCAGACATGCCCCTCTCCGGCGTCCCGGCTTAAGATCGCCGTCGCCAGCATCACCGAGGGTTCATCGTTCCCCGCCACCATCATCGCAAACTGTACATCCAGACGACGCAATACGCGCTGTTCGACGGCCTCCAGCAATAACTCCTGCATCGTCATGACACAAGCTCCTCTCGGCTTGCAGAAAACAAGCTATCCATTTGATTTATTAACATTTCATTCGGGCGAGTGGCGAAGCAGCCTGATCCCGGCGAGCTGCCGTCCACCCCGCGTAAAAACAGGTAGATCACGCCGCCGAAATGCCGCTCATAGTCGTAGTCGGCAATACGGTGGCGCAGATAACGGTGCAGCGCCAGGGTGTAGAGCTGGTACTGCAGATCGTAGCGGTGGGTCTGCATCGCGCGGGCCATCGCCTCCGGGGTATAGGCCTCGCCGTTCTCCCCCAGCCAGTTGGACTTATAGTCCAGCAGGTAGTAGCGGCAATTATGGCGGAATACCAGATCGATAAAGC
The DNA here is from genome assembly GCF_036780805.1 of Leclercia sp. Taxonomy (NCBI): domain Bacteria; kingdom Pseudomonadati; phylum Pseudomonadota; class Gammaproteobacteria; order Enterobacterales; family Enterobacteriaceae; genus Leclercia; species Leclercia sp. The sequence goes on from NZ_DAIQCE010000008.1 coordinate 5,181, forward strand.
CTTTCAGCATGCCGCGCACCTGGCGGAAATCGAGCGGTGGGCAGTCGCGCGACAGCGGATCGTGCTCGCGGATCAGCGCATCCAGCGCATCGGCGGTCAGCGGCCCGGCGACCGGCAGGTAAAACTCCATCTCCACCTGTTTATCAGACGCTGAAAGCTGGCTCAGTGAGACCCCCTCCTCATTGAGCGGCGTCTGCAGGATCTGCGTAAGCCAGTGGGTCAGCACCGGCTCCCAGCGGGCGTCATAGCCGCCTTTCTGCAGCATCTCCAGCACCCACTCTGGGGAGACCGGTTGCGTAAAATCGAGCGTTTCAAACAGGCTGTGTAAAAAGGTGCCCGGCGAGGCGCCGCGCGGGAACTGATGCGGCGTCAGCTCCGGCTCCTGTGCCACCTCGCCGGTGCCTGCGGCATCCACGTCGAGGCGCGGCATCAGATCCTGAGCAATACTGTGCCCGTGCTGCTGCAGCCCGGAGTAACTGGTCACCCGCCAGTCATCGAACAGGGCGCGAGCCACCTGCCTCGCCTGCAGGTCCGGCATTGTCGACTCCGGCATGTGCCAGCGGGCGGTGTCGGCCACCCCGGCAACCTGGAGCGCAATATGGTCATTGCACAGGGTTTCCAGACACTGGCGCAGCCCGGCAGAATCTTTCGGCTCGCCGCGCTGGATCAGGCGTCCGAGGGCGCTGAGGTGGAAATCGCTGTCGCCGGACTTGTCGCCCCGACGACGAAACAGCGGTGCAACGCCCAGGCTGCAGTGCCAGACCGAGCGGGTTAACGCCACATACAGCAGACGCAAATCCTCCGCCAGCCGCTCGGCTTCGGCCAGCTCGACGCTGTCCTCGGCTTTGCTGAGGTCGAGCACGGCTTCAAAGGTTTGGCGATCGTGGTAAAACGCCTGATCCTGCACCCGGTAATTGGCAATGAAAGGCAGCCAGACCAGGGGGTACTCCAGCCCTTTCGATTTGTGAATGGTGACGATTTTGACCAGATGTTTGTCACTCTCTAGGCGCATCTGCTGGCTGGAGGCATTGCTGTTGGGTTCAGCGATGTGCTGCGCCAGCCAGCGCACCAGGGCATGCTCGCTCTCAAGCTGCGTTCCTGCTTCCTGCAGCAGCTCGCTGATGTGCAAAATATCGGTCAGACGGCGTTCACCGCCCGCGGTGGCCAGCATATTTTCGGCAATATTGCGCTGCGCCATGATGTCGCGCAGCATCGCCATCACGCCCCGCTTCTGCCAGCGCTCGCGGTAGCGGGTAAACTCTTCCACCGCCTCATCCCACAGGGTTTCACTGTTATTCAGCCTGTCGATGTCACGGGCGTTCAGCCCGAGCATTGAGCTTGCCAGCGCGCTGCGCAGGAGGCTTTCACGCTCGGGTGCCAGCACTGCCTGCAGCAGCCAGAGCATCTCCTGGGCTTCGAGGGTTTCAAACACGCTATCGCGGTTGGAGAGATAGACCGAGGGAATGGTGAGCAGCGTCAGCGCGTCGCGGATCAGCGCCGCCTCCTGACGGCTGCGCACCAGTACCGTAATGTCGGAGGCCCTCACCGACCGGGCCTCGTCGCCCCGGTGCAGGACGGCTTCACCGCGAACCCCGGCGCTCAGCCAGTCGCGGATTTGCGCCGCGCAGTGCTGGGCCATAAAGGCCTGATAATCCCCGACGCCGCATCCTTCGCCGTCCATCAGCCAGACGTTCATCGCCGGCTGGAAATCTCCCCGTAGCTCAAAGCGCAGCCCGGCGTTTCGCGGGGCGGATTTGACCGGCTGGAAGGGGATTTCACGGAACATGAAGGCGTCGTTCATCTGTGAAAAAAGGGTATTCACGCTTTCTACCATGCCGGGCGCCGAGCGCCAGTTGGTATCCAGCGTATAGTGCGCAGCGACTTCGCCACGCGCTTTCATATAGGTGAAGATATCCGCCCCACGGAATGCGTAGATCGCCTGTTTCGGGTCGCCAATCAGCAGCAACGCGGTGTCAGGCTGCTGGCGCCAGATCCGGCGGAAAATGCGGTACTGCTGGGGGTCGGTATCCTGGAATTCATCGATCATCGCCACCGGAAAACGACCACGGATGGCCGCGGCCAGCGCGTCGCCATTGTCGCTGTTCAGAGCCTCATCGAGACGGCTGAGCATGTCGTCAAAACCCAGCTCGCCGCGACGGCGCTTTTCGCGCGCCACCGCGTCACGGATCTCGGCCAGCGCCCGGGTGATCATCAGATCGTTCAGGGTCAACGGCTCGGCCAGCAGGGTATCGATAGCGACAAAGAGAGGGTGCTGCGGCACCTCGCCGCCCGCTTTGGTCCGCTCCGCCAGGAACGTCTGCGAGAACTTTTCCAGCGCGTCGGGGAGCTGATAGCTGTGCTTCTCTTCCTGGGCCCAGGCCGTGATGCGTTCGATGTATTTTGCCTGGTTGCCGCGGTTGAACTTGCGCCGGTCGATACCGGAGCGCTCAATCACCGCGTCGATTTCCGCCACGCTGTTGGACCACTGCTGTTTCATGGTCGCGATGAGGCCGACGATCTTCTCATGGCGGGAGGCCAGGGTTTCGTCCGCAGGCGGGGGCGATTTGATTACCGGGGCTTCACCCTGCAGATAACGGTCAAGGGACCGGAGTAACTCTTCCGGGCCTTTCCATAAACCGTGTACCGCTTCGGCAATGTCGCGAGGCAGAGGATAGCAGTGACGACGCCAGAAGTCGGCGCACGCCTGGTAGCGCAACAGGGATTCGTCTTCGATGAGTTGCTGCTCAAAGAGCATGCCGGATTCAAAGGCATTCAGGCTGAGCATCCGCTGACAGAAGCCGTGGATGGTGAACACCGCGGCCTCATCCATCTGGCGTTCCGCCAGCAGCAGCCACTGCGCCGCCTGCTGTTTATCGACGATCTCTTCCAGCAGGCTGACATACAGCGGGTTGTCCGTGCTCTGTCTCAGGCAGGCGATGCGCAGCTCGTGGATGTTGGCGCGGATACGGCCGCGCAGCTCTTCCGTTGCGGCTTCGGTGAAGGTCACCACCAGCAGCTCTTCCACGCTGAGCGGGCGGCTGAAGGCTGCGCTGCCGCCCAGTCCGAGCAGCAGTCGCAGATAGAGCGCAGCGATGGTGAAGGTTTTTCCGGTTCCCGCTGAGGCCTCTATCAGTCGCTCCCCCTGTAACGGTAAACGTAGGGGATCAAGGGACTCGGCGGTATCGGTCATTCGTTCTTACTCCTGGGCAAAGATTGCTGCAACGCACTCACGCTCTTCCAGACCGTCCAGCCAGCAGGCGGGGTGACGTCAGCTTTTTTACTCTGACTACCCGACACCTGAGACAGGATCGCCATCCCCTGCGGGGCAACCACCGCCTGGTGGAAGAAGTCGGCGACTTTCTGCGGCGTGAGCTGTTTTATCTCGGCCACTACTTTATCATGCGAATCGAAGCGCATATTACCCCGATCAAAATCTTTGCTGATCTTTGAGGCCTCTTCGGCCAGGGTTTGCGGCGGCTGCGTGATCTGGGCGATCACCGCCTGCTGGATCTGGGCAAACTCTTCTGGCTTCATGGCGCGCAGCTTCGCTTCCGCCTGCGGGAAGAAGGCCTGGAAACGCTGCCAGAGGTAATCCGGCTGTTTATCACTGCTTTGCAGCAGGAAGCCCATCCCCCACTGGCGGCCGACGTTCATCGAGAAGGCAAACACGGCATAGCCCAGCTGCTCTTCGGTACGTAACTGGGTGTAGAACCAGGGCTGCACGATCTGTCCGAGTATGGCGCTGTAGGCCGAGCTGGCATATTCGTCATAGCCGGTCGGGACAAAGACCGCCGCCAGCGCGGAGTCGGTGCTGCTGCCCGGTTTCTCGAAAATCACGTTCTGCTGTTTTTCCACCAGCACATCCTGGTTGCGGCACCATTCGGTCCCCTTCGCCCCCAGCTGGGTGCGGACGTCCTGCGCCAGGGTTTTCGCCTGATCTTCGCTCATATTGCCGACCACCAGAAACTCTGGTCTGGCGTTGGTTTTCAGCGCCGCACGGTAGGCCATCACTTCGTCCAGAGTAATAGACGGCAGCAGATCCCGGCGCGCTTCACGCTGGAAATAAGGTACCTGGGACAACATCTGCACCGGCATAATCGCCTGGTCGAAGGCTTTGCCCTTTTCGGCGGAGTCCATCATCTGGGCATACCAGGATTTGGCCTGCGCCAGCTGCTCCTCGGTGGCGGTGTAGCTGAAGTAACCCTCCAGCAATGCCTTAAACAGCTGCGGCAGACGCTGGGTGTAGCCGTTGGCGTTGAGCATCAGGCCATTGTTGGCGTTGGTCGAAAAACCAATCCCGCCCACGGCGGCCTGGTTGCTGAGCTGATCCAGCGCGATACCTGCCAGATAATCATTCAGGGCAAACATCACCTGGTTTTTGGCGCTGTCCATTGCCGCAGGGTTACGCAGTACCATGCTGACGTTAGCTTTCGGCTCGCTGGCAAAATAGCGACTCGGGGTGTAGACCACGCGCAGGTCAGGTTCATCCACAATCAGCTGCGGTTTCGGATACTCTTTAGCAGGTTTGATCAGCGTAAAGTCATCCGGGATATAGGGGTTCACCTCCGGCAGCTTGAGCGCGATAGCAGCGGATTTCTTCTGCCAGTCGGCAAAAGTTTGCTCGCTGATTTTGTCCACCTGATACTCAGCATTCACAAAGTAGGCGGTTTTGTTATGCGGCTCGTCCGGGCTGATATACCAGATACGGGCGTTCTGCGGGGTCATCATTGCCAGGCGGGCTTTGACGGCGTCGGCATCGTACTTATCCGCGATATTGACCGCATCCAGCGTATGCTCAACCGGCACACGGATCATGGTATCGGCCAGCCACTCCACGTAGTCCATATCGCGGGTGATGGAAGGATAACGGAAGTCGAGATCCAGCACGTGCGCCAGCTCGTCGAAGTAGCGTTTATCGACACCTTTGTCACGCAGCAGCGAGAGGTAGCTGAAAATCGCGGCGACCACCTCATCACGATGGGCCAGCCCTTTATCGGTCAGGGTTGCGGAGATGGCCAGCACACCGCTGTTGCCGTTGACGATCGGATCGGAGTCGGCGCGGATGCCTTCCACCAGGCCCTGGTTTTGCAACCAGTCGGAAAGCGTGTCCGGGCTACGATTGCCAATCAGGTAGTTAACCAGCTCGTCGGTTTTGCTGCGAAACTGCGCGGTGTTGTTATCAATGCGGAATTCAACGCGCAGCACCTTACGCGGCATCGCGGGAACGTAGTGAATGATTAACCCTTTCTGCGCATCGGTGACGACCGGCACGGTAACTTCCGGGCGGGTAATGTTTTTATTCGGGACCCGGCCGTAGGTTTCAGCGGCGAGTTTCGCCAGCTCCGGCAGGGGTTTATTGCTGTACACCACCGCTTTCATCAGGTTGGCGGAGTAATATTTGTCGCGGAACGCGTGCAGCGCATCGAGTACCGGGCTGTTCGGTTTATCGCTCAGGGTTTCAAGGTTGCCGCCCGAGAAGCGGGAGCCAGGGTGCGCGGGGTTGATGGTTTCGGCGCTGACCTGGGCCATACGCATACCGTCCCGGGTGCGGGCCAGCGTCAGCTCGGCATTAACGGCGTTGCGCTCGCGATCGGCATATTTTTTATCCAGCAGCGGGGAGGCAATGGCGTCCGCAAGGCGATCGACCGCCCCTTCCAGCGCATCGTTTTCGACTTCAAGATAAAAGGCCGTACGGTAAGGCGCGGTGCTGGCGTTATGGCTGCCACCGTGCATTTTTAAAAATTCGGCCAGGCTGTCAGGCTGCGGATACTTCGTTGAGCCCATCAGGGTCATATGTTCAAGATAGTGCGCAAGCCCTGGATGAGATTCAGGATCTTCCAGCGAGCCCACCGGCACCACCAGCGCCGACAGTGACTTTACGGCCTGCGGATCGGAAACCAGCAGCACGACCATCCCGTTATCAAGGCGGATCGCCTGATAGTCACGGGTATCTTTATCGCTTTTGCGAATCGTTTCCTGAACGGGTTGCCAACCGGTATTTGCCTGACTGAGGGGGGCCCAAAGAGCGACGAACAAAACTAACGTTTTCAACAAGGTGCTGCCTGGCATTCACTACCTCTTCATCACGGACATCATCATTAACACGCTTCGTGCCGGACAGGCCAGCATCTCTTTGTGGTGTACATCAGTCCATGACAAGATGGGCATCATAAATGAATGCCCAAACCTGCGCAATTTTTATACAGGGTCAGGACTAATTAAATTTATACAGCGGCAACAGGTAGCGTCGGGCCTCTTCGGTGATGGCCTCAAAGTACTCTGGCTCAAGGGTTCGCCACAGGCGTTGATACCAGACGTCGTCCCCTTCCCCACGCACGATCATGTTGCCTTCGTATGCCTGCAAAAACTTGCTGCGCGCTTTTTGCAGGGTCGCATCATCCGTTAACATCGCATCATTTGTGGCGTCGTAACAGGTTTTAATCCACGCCCCCCCACTTTCTGGCAGCAGCAGCAGCGGCGTATTCATCCCCCGCCGGTAACCGTCTACCAGCTGCGAGAGATACTCCATGGCCTGCGCGGCAGGCAGTGCCGGGAAGCGCCATTCACCGTCTTTGCGCACAAACAGCCGGCTCTCACCTTCGCCACCGCTTGCACAGTAGACAAGGTGTTCCAGCCAAAGTTGCAAACCTTGCGAAACGCTGAGCATCGACGGACGCCAGCGCAGCAGCCCGTCAGGCTGGACATGCTGCAGCCACCCCGTCAGATTCACGCCGTTGCAGTTGAGATCGATCTCCATGCTCTTGCCGGGCTGGCGACACTCAATCACCCGCTCAGCCAGGACCTGCATCTCCTCACACTGGGCATCCCAGGTGATTTCCCCGAAAGCACCATACGGCAGTTGGCCCGCCGCACGGTAGCGACGGAACAGCTTCTGCGCATCCTCCTGCTCCACCAGCGCGTTGAGCAGCTGCTGGTTTAACTGGTAGCGGCTTAACCCGTCCAGCGTAAACGGCTCCGCATCCGGGATCTCGCTCTCTTCGGAGCGGAAATGGACCTGCAACCGCATCTGGAAAAAGGCCCGCACCGGGTGGGCCCAGAAACGCTGGAGCTGTTCAAACGCGACCGTATCCAGCGGCAGCGGATCCAGCGTCTGGATAAAGTCGCCATGGGCCACCCCTTCCCGCTTCGCGGCCGGCAGCCATTCCCGGGCGTAGCTCTGCTGCTCGTTGTTCTCGTAGTTGACGGCATCAAACGGCATACGACTGTGACAGCAGGTAATATGCGCCTTCACCCGCTGTTCGCTCTCATCGCAATTGAGATGCTCATCCCCCGGCAGGTAGTGGCTTTGACCGATGTAATCCACCAGTTCCTGAACCAGCACCGAAGGGAAACGTTCGCTGTTGTCCTGGATGGAGCGGCCGATGTAGCTGATATAGAGCTGCTGCTGGGCGGAGATCAGCGCCTCGAGGAACAGATAGCGGTCGTCATCGCGACGGCTACGGTCGCCGCGCTGGGACTGTTGGCTCATTAAATCAAACCCCAGCGGCGCCAGCGCCCGCGGGTAGACGCCGTCGTTCATGCCCAGCAGGCAGACCACCTTAAACGGAATGGAGCGCATCGGCATCAGGGTGCAGATATTCACCGGCCCGGCGAGGAAACGCTGGCTGATACGCTCCTGGTCGAGACGCAGCGTAAGTTCATCGCGTAACAGCGACAAAGGAATCGCTTCGCCATAGTGCGAGGAGATCCCTTCATCAATAATCGCCTGCCACTGCTGCTCGATTAACGCCATCGCCGCCTCGGTTTCCTGATCCGGCAGGAAGAAATCATTGAGCATCTCCCGGCATACCGGCATCCACTCCTCGAGCGAGCGCGACTTCATCAGCTCCCGCCGCCAGCGGTTAAGCTGCATCAGCAGCGAAGCCAGATGGCCGACCAGCTCGGCAATTAAGCCACTGGATTCGTCATACGGCAGGACGGCATTCCACTCCCCCTGGCTGCTCTCCATGGCATAGCCGAGTAGCATACGCGTCAGGCCAAACTGCCAGGTATGCTGACCGGTGACCGGTAGCTCAAACTCCTGCACGTTGTCATCGTCCATGCCCCAGCGTACGCCCGATTCGTTGACCCACTGGCGCAGGTAGCGCAGCGCGTCCTCATCAATATCAAAACGGGCCGCCAGTACCGGCACGTCCAGCAGAGCCAGCACATCCTCCGGCACGAAGCGGCTGTCCGGCAGGGAAAGCAGGCTGACAAACGCCTGCAGGGCCGGGTGCGACTGGCGCGCACGACGATCCGATATCGCAAACGGCAGGTAGCGATCGCCCGTCGCGCTGCCAAACACCGCCTGAATATAGGGGCTGTAGCTGTCGATATCGGCCACCATCACCACGATATCGCGCGGCGTTAGCTGCGGATCCTCCTCCAGCATCGCCAGCAGTTTGTCATGCAGCACCTCCACCTCACGCTGCGGGCTGTGGCACAGGTGGATGGTCACACTGCGATCGTCAGGATCGAGCAGACGCTTGTTGGCGCTGTTAGCAAACTCGGCGGCGGTGACGCCTGCCACTGCGTGGTTATCCAGATCCAGAATATCCCGCTGCACGTTATGCAGCAGGCTGTCCGGAGTGATATCCGCAAAAGCATCGACATCCCCTTCACCGGAGGCGGTAAGCTCGGAGAGCATGTAGATATAGTCGCGACCCAGTTTTCCCCAGGAAGCCAGCAGCGGATTCGGCAGGTTCTGATTACCCTGTTCGTCAAAGAGGTCAGCCGCCGTATCGCTGTCTTTAAACAGCGGCACCGCGCGTTCGTCAAACAGGCGACGACGCTGGCGCGTGACGATGCGGGCCAGCCAGCGGGCATCCTGAATATCCCCCCAGTAGTGCCGGCAGGGATTGGTGAAAAGAATATGAATGTCGATATGCCTGCCCAGCGCATTTAGCGCTCTCAGATAAACCGGCGGCAAGGCGGAGATTCCGCAGATAAAGACCCGGGACGGTAATCCGGCAGGCGGAACAGCGGCCGACTCCAGCGTGGCGATAAAACGTTCATAGAGATTGGCACGGTGCCACTGCGGCTGGCCCAGCTTTTCAGTGTGCTCCACCAGCGCTTTCCACAGCGGCGCCTGCCAGACCTGCGCCTGGTCAAGGCCGTCAATCAGTTCACCGGCTTCCCAGCGCGTTAACCACTCGGGACGATAGACCAGATACTGGTCATAGAGATCGGCGGTACGCGATGCCAGCTGAAACAGTTTTCGTTTGTCGGTATCGTCGTTCAGGTAGTGGCGCAGCATGGCGAATTCGTCATGCGTCAGCATCTCCGGCAGCAGCGTCATTAGCTTCCAGCTCATGCTCTGTTTGTTGAACGCGCTCTGTTTGGGGATCTCCGGCAGCACGCGGACAAACATATCCCAGATAAAGCTGGCGGGCAGCGGGAAATCAATGTTGGCGGCAATGCCAAACTTTTGCGACAGGGACATCTGCAGCCACTGGGCCATACCGGTGCTCTGAACCAGGATCATCTCCGGTTCAAAGGGATCGTCGAGCCGCTGCTGCTCGACGATAAATTCCATCAGCGCTTCCAGCACATCAAGACGGTTTGAGTGGTAGACCCTTAACATTGCTGCTCCCAACTACTGGCTAACCGGGCAGTGCAGGCGCGTAATTTGACCCTGCCGACCCAATGGAGAAATAAGTGTGACCGAGATGCTGACACATCCGGCCGGTGTTGTCTGCACCCTGTTTAGCCGCCAGCCCGGAGGGATCTCCCCGGCGGCCAGCTGTGACTGCGACCAGACATGACGCCAGAGCTGGCGATACTGCTCAAGCGTGATAAACCGGCTGGCTAAAACACGATGGTAACCCGCCAGCCCGGTGACGACCATCATCATCAGCATCATGGCCAGCAACACCTCGACGATGCTGAACCCCTTCTGTTTCGCTACGGTTGCTGACATAACGTCCTCTCCTTCAGGGGGCAGAAATCGCTCCAGCCCTGCGGCGAAAAACGCACCCCGTCGACCGTCACTTCGCCCAGCCGCCACAGCGTTACGCTGCCGCTGCTGGCGACAAGCAGCGCGCGTCCCTCCATAATGCGTAAGCAGACGCGCCACGGCTGCTGCGGATGCTGTTGGCACGCGAACTCAGTCTGGCTTTGCCACGGGAGCGTTCTTCCCCACTCCAGCGCAGACTGGGCGATGGCCTGATGCTGTATCGCCTGACGTTCCGTACTGACGATACGCGTCAGGGCAGCCAACTGCTGGTTAAGCCCGGCCAGCATCATGCTGCCGAGCATCAACAGCAGGAGCACCAGCGCCAGCGACGACATACCCTGCTGCCGGTTCACAGATTAAACCCGGTCACGGTGTGGCGCGCTTCGACCTCATCGTCATGCTGTCCGTTGACGGAGGCCGTCAGCGTCAGGCTCAGCTCCGGAGCAAAGCCCGTGCGCGAAATGCGTTGCACCTGAAAACGCTGAACCTTGATCCTGTCAGGGTCAGTCATTCTCTCCCACCCCTTCCCATCGCACTGCGTTGCACCTCGCAACGTTTCCAGTGCGCCGCCGTTGAGGCGAAAGCCGGTCTGCTCTGCGGCGGCTGATGGCAAGGTTTCCCAACGGCCGTTGCTGTTTTCATCCCACTGGACAAGGACGCATTCGCCGCGCAGGCCAATCTTCAACGCCTCGCCTTCACATTTGCCCGCACAATACCCCGCCCGTTGCAGATGCTTACCAATGCCGTTGATGCGCAGCCACAGCTCCTCTTCCAGTTCCTGCTGCTTCGTGAGCACCATGATCGACCGCTGTAGCGCGGGCAAAAATCGCGCCGCACTCATCAGCAGTACGCTGCTTATCGCCATCGCGATCAGCACTTCGATCAGGGAAAACCCCTGCTGCTTTACCGGCATGCGAACTCTCCTTTACCGTTGCACATGCGGATACGGCCCCACGCGGAAACGAGGATCAGCCACTCTCCGGCCGGGCTTTGCAAACGGACGCGTCCGGCCCAGGCGGTATCCCGCAGACCGTAAAACCCCAGCGCAGGCGTCAACTCGGCGAGGCGAATATCAGGCCACTGTGGGGTGAGGACAAACGCGTTGTCTGCCTGACATGCCGGGATACCGGTCTTTAACAGACACCACCGCTTGCCGTCCTGTTTCAGGGCCACGATATGGTCCCGGTTATTCCGCCAGGCGTCGTTTCGCAGCACCACCAGATAGTCCCGCACCTGGCGCGCCGTCTGCCACAGCTGCTGTTGCTGCTGCCAGCGCCGCCAGCCATAAAGCCCTGCAGCACTGAGCGTCACGATCAGCGAGAGGGCGATCAGCATTTCCATGAGGGTAAAACCCTTTTCCTTTTTCATGGCGGCAGTGTGACGTGAAGAAAAAAACGGTTCGAGGGGCAAACAGGCAGATTACGAGGCGGTTTCAGCACTTTTGAAGGAATTGCAGCGCGTTGCAATTCACGCGGACGCAGGCTCGCAAAACCACCATGCAGACATAAAAAAAACCGGCGCAGAGGGCGCCGGTTGTGTCAGGATTGCAGCATCAAATGGCTACAGGGGCTTTGATGCCCGGATGCGGGTCGTAACCTTCAATTTCGAAATCTTCGAAGCGATAGTCGAAGATAGAGTCCGGTTTACGTTTGATCACCAGCTTCGGCAGCGCACGCGGCTCACGGGTCAGCTGCAAGTGGGTCTGCTCCATGTGGTTGCTGTACAGATGGGTATCCCCACCGGTCCAGACAAAATCACCCACTTCCAGGTCACACTGCTGCGCCATCATATGCACCAGCAGCGCATAGCTGGCGATGTTAAACGGCAGGCCGAGGAACACGTCGCAGGAGCGCTGGTAGAGCTGGCAGGAGAGCTTGCCATCCGCTACGTAGAACTGGAAAAACGCGTGGCACGGGGCCAGCGCCATCTTATCCAGTTCACCCACGTTCCAGGCCGACACGATGATACGGCGCGAGTCTGGATCGTTTTTCAGCTGATTCACCACGGTGGTGATCTGGTCAATATGGCGGCCATCCGGCGTTGGCCAGGCGCGCCACTGTTTGCCGTAGACTGGGCCCAGATCGCCATTTTCATCCGCCCATTCGTCCCAGATAGAGACGTTGTTTTCACGCAGATAAGCGATATTAGTATCGCCCTGCAGGAACCAGAGCAGCTCATGAATGATTGAGCGTAAATGGCAGCGCTTGGTCGTGACCAGCGGAAAGCCTTCCTGTAGGTTGAAGCGCATCTGGTGGCCAAAAATGGAGACCGTACCGGTACCGGTGCGATCGTTCTTTGGCGTGCCCTCATCGAGCACTTTTTGCATCAGTTCAAGATACTGTTTCATGATTCCTCAGGAGACCTGTTGCTGTGGACGACGGTACGCCCAGACCATCATCGCGATACCCGCGACAATCATCGGAATGGAGAGGATCTGCCCCATGCTGATGTACTGGACCCACGTCCCGGTAAACTGCGCATCCGGCTGGCGGAAGAACTCAACGATGATGCGGAACGCGCCATAACCGATGAGGAACAGACCCGATACGGAGCCCGTAGGACGCGGCTTGCGGATGAACAGGTTCAGAATGATAAACAGCACCACACCTTCCAGCGCCATTTCATACAGCTGGGACATATGGCGCGGCAGAACACCGTAGGTGTCGAAAATCGACTGCCACTCCGGGTGCGACGGCAGCAGCGCGATATCTTCGGCACGCGACTGCGGGAACAGCATGGTAAAGGAGACGCTCGGATCGACGCGGCCCCACAGTTCACCGTTGATAAAGTTACCGAGACGCCCAGCGCCCAGACCAAACGGGATCAGGGGAGCAATAAAATCAGCCACCTGGAAGAAGCTGCGTTTGGTACGTTTAGCGAAGATGACCATCACCAGGATGACGCCAATCAGGCCACCGTGGAAGGACATGCCGCCATCCCAGACGCGGAACAGGTAGAGCGGATCGGCCAGGAAGACCGGGAAGTTATAGAACAATACATAGCCGATACGTCCACCGAGGAAAACGCCGAGGAAGCCGGCATACAGCAGGTTTTCCACTTCGTCTTTGGTCCAGCCGCTGCCAGGGCGTTTGGCGCGACGGCCAGCCAGCCACATGGCAAAGACGAAACCGACCAGATACATCAGGCCGTACCAGTGAAGCGCAACGGGTCCAATTGAGAAAATGACCGGATCAAACTCCGGAAAATGCAGATAGCCACTGTTCATCTGTCACCACAAGATGTTGTTATTCCGCTGAAAGTGGACAGCGGCAGAGATGCGCGCAAAGGATTACCCTGCGCTCCAAAGTTGCGAATCATAGCACAAGCGAGCGTGGAGGTTGCGCCCGAGATGTAAAAGATGTGTATAGAGACCTGGCGTAGTTTGTATCCCTTCCCGGGGGAAGGGATACCCGGCGCTTAGCGCCCTCCGCGGATCAGGCCACCCATGCCGCGACGCTCCATAAAGGCCGCCACCTGATGACGCACTTCCGTTGCCAGCTGTGCTTCAAGGCTGCGTTTCGCCAGCAGCTGTGCCTCTTCGAAGTCGATATGGCGCAGGAGATACTTCACGCGGGCGACGGAGCGTCCGTTCATGGACAGGTGACGGAAGCCGAGGCCAATCAGGATCGCCACACACATTGAGTCCCCGGCCATCTCGCCGCACAAACGCAGATCGAGCCCCTGCTCCTGCGCCTCGCGGGCAATCATCGCCAGCGCACGCAGCATTGCCGGATGCAGGCTATCGTAAATGCTCGCCACCCGGGTGTTGTTGCGATCCACCGCCAGCATGTACTGGGTCAGGTCGTTGGTGCCTACCGAGATGAAATCGACGCGGCTCGCCAGCTGCGGCAGCATAAAGACCATGGAAGGCACTTCAAGCATCACCCCAATGCGCGGTTTCGGAATTTCGTAGCCGATCATCTCTTCGACTTCGCGTCCGGCGCGTTCGATCAGACGGCGGGCTTCATCGATCTCGTCAATGCTGGTGACCATCGGCAGCAAAATGCTGAGGTTGCCGGTGGCGGCATTGGCGCGCAGCATGGCGCGCACCTGGATCAGGAAGATCTCCGGCTGATCGAGGGTAATGCGGATCCCGCGCCAGCCCAGACAGGGGTTTTCTTCGCTGATCGGCATGTACGGCAGTTGCTTATCCGCGCCAACGTCCAGGGTGCGCAAGGTCACCGGTTTGTCGTTGAACATCTGCAACATGCCCTGATACTGTGCGACCTGCTCCTCCTCAGAGGGGAAGCCGCTTTGCAGCATGAACGGAATTTCTGTGCGATAGAGACCGATGCCATCAATGCGGCTGCCGAGCTTTTCTTCATGTTCCGGGCTCAACCCGGCATTGAGCATCACTTTGATTCGCTCGCCGCTTTTCAGCGCGGCAGGCTGATTAACATCATCTTCGGCAAGACGGCTCAGCTCGTTCTCTTCGCTGATAAGTTTTTGATATTCCTGCAGCAGTACCGGTTCAGGATCGACCAGCAGCTCGCCGCGATAGCCGTCGACCACCAGCGTGCGCCGGTGCAGCGCCGAGGGCTGAATATCCGCACCCATCACCGTCGGGATCCCCAGCGCACGCACCATAATGGCGGCATGGGAGTTGGCGGCACCATCGCGTACCACGATCCCGGCCAGCCGGTCCTGCGGCAGTTCCGCAAGGGTGGTTGCCGAGAGTTCATCCGCCACCAGCACGAAGCGCGGCGGCCAGGTATTGGCACCCTGAATGGTGTCATCGAGATGGAACAGCAGGCGCTGGCCTAAGGTGCGAAGATCCCCGGCACGCTCTTTCAGATAACCGTCAGTTAAGGCGGCAAACTGCTCGGCGAATTTTTCGATGATCTTTTTGACCGCCCACTCGGCGACCGAGCCTCTGTCGACCTCGTCAAACAGCTCCCGGCGCAGCCGGGCATCGGACAGCAGGTGGGAATAAAGATCGAAGATCGCCGCCGTCTCTTTCTGCGCACCGGCAGCAAAACGCTTGCTGTAGCGACGAAACTCATTGGCGGCCTCTTCCAGCGCGCCGGTGAGACGCTCCCGCTCAAGGGCAGTGTCCAGCGTCGAGGCTTCGTAAACCTGCTCCATTAACGGCAGCGTGGCGTCCATCCAGCCTTCCGCAATCGCAACGCCCGGCGAGGCCGGTAAGGCGCGAATACGCGTCTGACGGTACTGACCAAACAGCGCCGCCAGCTGAGACTGTGAGAGGATGGCCGCCATTTGCGTGGCCAGCGTAACGAGGAACGACTCTTCGCTTTCATCGTACTGACGCAGTTCACGCTGCTGTACCACCAGCACGCCAAGGAGTTGACGACGCTGGATAATAGGTACGCCGAGGAAGGCGCGGAAGCGCTCCTCTTTTACGGAGGGGATGTATTTAAAGCTGGGATGTTTCTGCGCATCGGCAAGGTTGATGGGTTCCGCCAGTCGCCCGACCAGACCCACAACGCCTTCATCAAATGCCAGCGCAACGGTACGACCACGCGGTTTTTTTAATCCGCGCGTGGCCATAAGGTAGTAACACCTGCGGTCGTGGTCGGCCAGATAGACCGAACATACCTCGGTTTCCATCGCAAGGCAGATATCCGTGACCAGAATATCCAGCGCCTCGTTGAGCCGTGGGGCACTGGCCACCTTCTCGACTATTTCGCGCAGGCGGGTGAGCATAATGTGCGTAGCTTAACCTCTTTTACGTCGCCAGGCAGGTGCGCTCTGCGGCTTAGGAGGCGTCTCCTGAAGCAACATCACAGCACTTGCGAACTCTTTCATCACCCTACGGTAAACGTCGCGCTTAAACGACACGACCTGACGAACGGGATACCAGTAGCTGACCCAGCGCCAGCCATCAAATTCGGGCGTGCTGCTGGTTTGCATATTGATATCCGCATCGCTGCTCACCAATTGCAGAAGAAACCATTTCTGTTTCTGGCCGATACATACCGGCTTTGTGTCCCAACGCACCAAACGCTTCGGTAACTTGTAACGCAACCAGTTGCGGGTCGAAGCCAGAATGCGAACATCCTTGCGGCTTAAGCCAACCTCTTCGAACAGCTCCCGGTACATCGCTTGCTCTGCGGACTCTCCTGGATTGATCCCACCTTGGGGAAATTGCCAGGAGTGCTGACCATATCGCCGGGCCCACATAACCTGACCCTGGCGATTACAAATTACGATACCTACATTCGGGCGGTAGCCATCGTCATCAATCACCGGACTACCCCAAACTAAACCTTATATATAAATGATTGTTTCACACTCCAGTGAGGCGGTAAACCACTCTCTTTCTGGCCTGAAGCCTAATAACATTTGAATAACTCACAATTATCAGCCGAGTTATAAACAGATGACCGGTTTGAAGGGCAATTTTATTCACTTTTTCTGTGGATAGAGTTGTGAAGAAGTGTGGAATTACCGATGGACAACCCAGATCACTCTGAATATTGCAGAGATGAGCGTTTTTTACAAACCGCTATAATTCATGAAGTTAAACTGTGAATTACCTGAATTGCACAGCATAGTGTGATGTACATCACCTTAAAGATCCTGGTGCTGATGAAAGATCGAACAACGTCGGTTTTATCCACAGATTGTGCCAATAAGTTAGGCACATTTTGTCTGATTTTTCGATTTTCGTCGCACGTCAAGGCTGTAAATGGAAACAGTAGTGGGGGTTATTCGCAGTTATCCCATTTTTCTGTGGATAACAGGGTGTAAGATCCTGTTCATTGTCAGTGACCAGATTTGAACAACCGGGATAACCTCCTTGGCGAAACGGGATTACAGGCAATAAAAAGGCTGATAAATCATCGACCTGGCATCGGTAAAAAGAAAAAGATAAACTCAGTCCGTGCAGTGGAAAACTGCTGTTCATTTTTTAACCAGAAGGCAATGCTCATGCTTCCCCTCGCTCCCCTGACCTCTCCCCCCGCAACGGAAGCGGCATTACTGCAACAAGCGCAACGCCTGGCGGGATACTCGCTGGGAGAACTGGCTGCCCTTGCTGGTTTGCCCATTCCGCCCGATCTTAAGCGGGATAAAGGATGGACGGGCGTTCTGCTGGAGCTGTGGCTGGGGGCCTGCGCGGGCAGCAAACCTGAACAGGATTTTGCCGCGCTGGGGGTGGAGCTGAAGACCATCCCGATCGACAGCCTGGGTCGCCCGCTGGAGACCACCTTTGTCTGCGTGGCACCGTTAACCGGCAATACGGGGATCACCTGGGAGAGCAGCCACGTGCGGCATAAGCTGAAGCGCGTGCTGTGGATCCCGGTAGAGGGGGACCGCGCGATCCCGCTGGCAGCCAGGCGCGTCGGGGCACCTTTGATCTGGAGCCCGGATGAAGAGGAAGATCGCCAGCTACGGCTGGACTGGGAAGAGCTGATGGACATGATCGTGCTGGGCCAGGTTGAGCGTATCACCGCCCGCCACGGCGAAGTGCTCCAGCTCAGACCCAAAGCGGCAAACAGCAAAGCCCTGACTGAAGCCATCGGCGCGCGCGGCGAACCGATCCTGACCCTGCCCCGCGGCTTTTATCTCAAAAAGAACTTCACGGGCGCTCTTTTAGCACGTCACTTTCTGCTGAACACCTGACTTTTTAGCCAGAATTATGCTGTTTATCACATATTTGCCTGTTTTTTCAGATTTCACCGCTTTGTGAAAACCATTGCCCGGGTTATTACTACAATAAGATGTGATACGAGCCAGGTGGAGGTAATAAACAATGAAAAAATGGGCAGTAATAATCTCGGCTGTTGGTTTAGCGTTTGCCGTTTCAGGTTGTAGCAGTGATTACGTCATGGCGACGAAAGATGGTCGTATGATCCTGACCGACGGCAAACCCGAAGTCGACGATGATACCGGTCTGGTCAGCTACCGCGATCAGCAGGGTAATAATATGCAGATTAACCGCGACGAAGTTTCCCAGATTATCGAAAGATAGTATTGAAGGTCAGCGGCTTGCTGGCCTTTTGATTTTTCTCTTCCTCTTTCGCTTCCCCTCTGCCATGTTTATATACCCGTCATACTTCAAGTTACAGACGCGTTGGCTGCGCTCGCTCAACCCAGTCACATAGTTATCTATGCTCCTGGGGATTCGCTCTCTTGCCGCCTTCCTGCAACTCGAATTATTTAGGGTAGGTCCTTTGTCAGGAGTTTCCTGACGCGTACAACATGTCTACTAAGGAAGCCGGCTATGCATTATCACCGTATCCCCCATAGCGCTCTTGAGATAAGCCAACTGGGGTTGGGCACGATGACATTTGGTGAACAAAATAGCGAAGCCGATGCCCATGCACAACTCGATTACGCCGTCAGCCAGGGCATTAACCTGATTGACGTCGCTGAAATGTATCCGGTTCCGCCACGTCCGGAAACCCAGGGTTTAACCGAAACCTACGTCGGCAACTGGCTGGCAAAACGCGGCAACCGCGAAAAGCTGATTGTTGCCTCCAAGGTGAGCGGCCCGTCGCGCAATAACGACAGCGGCATTCGCCCGAACCAGATCCTCGATCGTAAGAACATCCGCGCGGCGCTGGACGCCAGCCTGACGCGTCTGCAGACCGATTACCTCGACCTCTATCAGGTTCACTGGCCTCAGCGCCCGACCAACTGCTTCGGCAAGCTCGGCTACAGCTGGAGCGACAGCGCGCCGGTCGTTACGCTGCTGGAAACGCTGGAAGCCTTAACCGAGTGCCAGCGTGCGGGTAAAATCCGCTACATCGGCGTCTCTAACGAAACGGCCTTCGGCGTGATGCGCTACCTGCATCTTGCAGATAAGCACGACCTGCCGCGCATCGTCACCATTCAAAACCCCTACAGCCTGGTAAACCGCAGCTACGAGGTGGGTCTGGCGGAGGTGAGCCAGTATGAAGGCGTTGAGCTGCTGGCATACTCCTGCCTCGGCTTTGGCACGCTGACCGGTAAGTATCTCAACGGGGCAAAACCGGCGGGGGCGCGTAATACCCTGTTCAGCCGCTTTACCCGTTACAGCGGCGAGCAGACGCAGAAAGCGGTAGCGGCCTATGTGGATATCGCCAGACGTCACGGGCTCGATCCGGCGCAGATGGCGCTGGCTTTTGTGCGTCGTCAGCCGTTTGTTGCCAGCACCCTGCTGGGCGCGACCACCATGGAGCAGCTGAAAACGAATATCGAAAGCTTCCATCTGGAGCTGAGCGAAGAGGTGTTAGCGGAGATTGAAGCGGTGCATCAGGTGTATACCTACCCGGCACCGTAATAAAAGCAAAAAGGCAACGTAAGTTGCCTTTTTTGTGTTTGCTCCCTCTCCCTGTGGGAGAGGGTCGGGGTGAGGGCATCAGGCCGCACATCCGCCTGATTGCCCGGCGGCGCTTCGCTTGCCGGGCCTACAAGGTCAAAGGCGGGGTGTTACCGCCACCCAACAAATCCCGTTAACGCCGACGTTGCCACACCCACAGCGCCGCAATCGCCAGCGCAAACAGGCCACCAAACCCGACGCCAATGCCGACCACCGGCACCCCTACCTTCACCGCCAGTGAGTAAACCCCGAGCATCAGCAGCATGGCGGCGTTTTCGCCAAGATTTTGCACCGCAATCGCATTACCGGCCCCGACGGTCTGCTTCCCGCGCTCCTGTAGCAGCGCATTCAGCGGCACCACAAAGAAACCACCGCAGATCCCCATCAGGAACAGCAGCGCATAGGCCGGTAACAGCGCATGCTGCAGCGCGAAGAGCAGCACGATAACGCCAATCAGGATCCCGGCGGGCATGCAGCGCGCGACGGTTTGTAAGGTCACCAGCTTCGCCGCCGCCCCTGCGCCCAGCACGATCCCCACCGCCACCATGGCGTTAAGGTAGGTTGGCGTGGCGTTATCGGTAATGCCCAGTGCCGTCGGTACCCACAGCACCAGCAGGAAGCGCAGCGTGACGCCCGCGCCCCAGAACATGCTGGTTCCCAGCAGCGAGAAGCGGGTTTCTCCATTCCGCCACAGCACGCGGCAGGCGTTAAAGAAGCTGGCGGTCATCGGCGTAAAGCGCCAGGACTGCCCCGGACGCGCCGCCGGCAGTTTCGGGATAAACAGGTTGGCGATCACCGCTCCGGCATACATCACCGCGCAGACACCCAGCGCCGCCAGCACGTGCCAGTCTGCCAGCACGCCGCCCGCCATCGAGCCCAGCAGGATCGCCGCTATGGTTGAGGCCTCCATCAGCCCGTTGGCTTTGACCAGCTTATCGCCGGTTGTGAGTTCACCGAGGATGCCGTACTTGGCCGGCGAGTAGGCTGCCGCCCCGATCCCCACCAGCGTATAGCCAATAAACGGATTCACGCCAAAGCAGATGCTGGCCGCGCCCAGCAGTTTCAGGCTGTTGGCGAACATCATCACCCGGCCTTTGGCGAAGCTGTCCGCCACCTGACCGACAAAGGGGGCGAAAATGATGTAAGCGCCCACAAACACCATCTGCAGGATCGGCTGGCTCCAGTCCGGATAAAACTGGGATTTGAGCAGCGCCAGGGTGGCAAACAGCAGCGCGTTATCACCAAAGGCAGAGAGGAACTGGGCGGCGGTGACCGCCATCATCCCCTTTGACCAGATGGAGGTGTTAGTGGGTACTGACTCACTCATTATGCGGCTCCGCCTGTTCAACCATGCCTTTGAGGGTGACAAAATCCGGTTTGCCGCTGCCCAGCACCGGGAGTTGTTTCAGATAACGAATATCACGCGGCACGGCGAGCTCCGGGATGCCGTGTTCACGCGCATGCTGGAGCAGCTGCTCGCGCTTCAGCTCGCTGTCGGTGGTAAAGAGCACCAGCGCCTCGCCTTTGCTGGCATCGGCTTTCACCGCGGTGGCGTGCATTTTGTCGGCCGATACGGCCAGCGCCAGCTGTTCCACCATCTCCAGGGACACCATTTCCCCGGCGATTTTAGCGAAGCGTTTCGCGCGGCCCTGGATCTGCACAAAGCCCTGCTCGTCGAAGCGCACGATGTCACCGGTGTCGTACCAGCCGGTCTCCACCTCACCGTTAACGTTTTCCGCGGTCGGCGCTTCCAGCACGCCCGGGTTTTCAACCCGCAGATAGCCGTTCATCACGTTCGGCCCTTTCAGCTGCAGGCGTCCGCCCTCTTCAATGCCCGGAACGGCGAGCAGACGCGCGTCCATCCCCGGTAAGATGCGCCCGACGGTGCCGGGTTTGGCCGCCATCGGCACGTTAATGGAGACGACCGGCGCGCACTCGGTCACGCCGTAGCCTTCCAGAATGCGCAGACCAAACTTGTCCTGCCACAGCTGGCGGGTGCTCTCCTGCAGTTTCTCTGCCCCGGCCACCACGTAACGCACGCGGTGGAAATCATACGGATTGGCGAATCGGGCGTAGTTGCCGAGGAAGGTCGAGGTGCCGAAAATCACCGTACAGTTACGGTCATAGGTCAGCTCCGGCACGATGCGATAGTGCAGCGGGCTCGGGTAGAGGAACACCTCGGCACCGGTCAGCAGCGGCGTGAACAGCCCCACCGTCAGGCCAAAGGAGTGGAACAGCGGTAGCGCCGACATAAAGCGGTCTTTCGCAGTGAAGTCGGCGATAGTTTTGATCTGCTCGACGTTGGCCAGCAGGCTCTTATGGCTATGAACCACCCCTTTAGGGTTCCCCTCCGAACCGGAGGTAAAAAGGATC
This sequence comes from Leclercia sp., assembly GCF_036780805.1. Taxonomy (NCBI): domain Bacteria; kingdom Pseudomonadati; phylum Pseudomonadota; class Gammaproteobacteria; order Enterobacterales; family Enterobacteriaceae; genus Leclercia; species Leclercia sp. The sequence goes on from NZ_DAIQCE010000008.1 coordinate 26,774, forward strand.
ACGGCGGCATCTTCCGGCTGCTGTTTAACCTGCGCCAGATGCGGTACCAGCAGGTGCGCAAAAATCCACAGCTTGTCGCCGGTGGTCACTTCCGCTTTCAGATCTTCGAGGAAGACCCAGCGCACCTGGGTGAGCTGCTCCGGCAGATGCCAGAGTTTGCCTTTATCGAGGAAGGTGCGTGAGGTGAACACGGTGTTGATCTGCGCGGCGGTGATGGCGCTGCCGAGCCCCTTCACCCCTGCGGTGTAGTTCAGCATCGCCGGGATACGCCCGCGAGAGACGGCACCAAAGATCACCGCGGCGCTGATCCCGGCATTCGGCAGCATCAGACCGATCTTTTCGCCCTGCTTGCTGTATTTCTCGAGAATACGGCCAACAAACAGGGTTTTGGTCAGCAGCTTGTGATAGCTGTCAGGGGCAAAATTGATGTCGTCGATGCAGTGTTTTTTCGCGCCATAGCGGTACATCGCCGTCAGCAACGACTCGTACAGGGTTTCACGCGGGCGCACCGCCATCCGGGCTTCCATCATCACCTGATGCAGCATCTCACCGGCGATTTTACGTCGATCGCGGGCGCGCGGCGCGTCGGGCATCGGCAGGGAGGTCGGCGGCAGCAGATGCAGGGTGATGCGCGGGAACAGGCGCTGTTTCACCAGTCCTTTCAGGCGGCTGAAAAAGGTCAGCTCCGCGCCTTCAATACGTACCGGCACCACCGTGGCGCCGGATTTCGCCGCCACAAAGCCCGCGCCGTCATAGATTTTCATCAGCGAGCCGGTAATGGTGATCCGCCCTTCCGGGAAGATCACCACCGGACGCCCCTGCTCAATCAGACGCACCAGGTGTTTGATCATCATCGGCTTGGTCGGGTCGAGCGGGACAAAATCAATCAGCTTCGTCAGCCAGCGCATGTACCACTGTTGGCTGACGGAGGTATAGACCGCAAACACCGGACGCACGGGTAAAAACAGCGCCAGCAGGATGCCATCAATAAAGGAGACGTGGTTGGGGGTAATAAGAACGCGCCCGGCGTGCAAAGCCTGGGTATCGCCCGTCAGACGGACGCGAAAAAGGATACGGAACAGCGTGCGGAAGAACCCAAATAGCATTTCAACTCCCTTTGCCTTTCAATAAGCCGGGTTACGGTAAATTGTGGCAGATTACACGAGAAGTGCAGCAGGAGCGACAGCCGGATAAAGACAAAAAAAAACCTGCGCATCTGCGCAGGCTGGTGCAAGAGATGAGTACGCAGTACGTACTAAGAATTCTCACCAATCAATACCTCTGGGATCTTGATTGTGGATCCTGGCCATCGACTTCACCAGCGCAAAAAAGCAAGCGAATGAGCCGAAGTGCAACCAGGTGTGAATTTTATCGGCGGCTGTTACATGTTGAACAACAAGCAAAAAAAACCTGCGTAAGAACGCAGGCTGGTGTAAAGCGTGGCAGTTAACCGGGGTTAACTTCACCTATCAATACCTCTGGGATCTCAAATGTAGCAACGGCGACCAAATCCTCGCCAGCGGACAATCGCAACAGCCTGAGGCAAAGTGTAACCAAAGATTCAAATTCGCCCGTCTCTGTCACGCTTCGCTGTGTAACGATTACACGAATTCCGCAGCCGAGTGTCACCTTTGTGAATTGCCTCACCGCCCTGCGCTTGAATACGCCTCACTTTTCCGCAACACTATTTAGTGTGTAAACGCTTACCCCAACGAGAAGGTAGATAATGGCGACAATTAAGGATGTGGCCCGGCTGGCGGGTGTTTCTGTCGCCACGGTTTCACGCGTCATCAATAATTCCCCTAAAGCCAGCGAAACCTCCCGCCAGGCGGTGCTGACGGCTATGGAGTCGCTTAACTATCACCCCAACGCTAACGCCCGGGCGCTGGCTCAGCAGTCCACCGACACCGTCGGGCTGGTGGTGGGCGATGTGTCGGATCCTTTTTTCGGCGCGATGGTGAAAGCCGTCGAGCAGGTCGCCTACCACACCGGCAACTTTCTGCTGATTGGCAATGGCTACCACAACGAGCAGAAAGAGCGTCAGGCAATAGAGCAGCTGATCCGCCATCGCTGCGCGGCGCTGGTGGTGCATGCTAAAAAGCTGTCGGATGACGAGCTAGTGCATTTGATGAAGCAGATCCCCGGCATGGTGATTGTGAACCGCATTATCCCCGGCTATGAACAACGCTGCGTGGCGCTGGACGATCGCTACGGCGCCTGGCTTGCCACCCGTCATCTGATCCAGCAGGGTCATACCCGCATCGGCTATCTCTGCTCAAACCACGCCATTTCTGACGCCGAAGATCGGCTGCAGGGCTACTACGACGCGCTGCGCGAGAACGATCTGCCCTGCAACGATCGGCTGGTTACTTACGGTGAACCCGATGAGAGCGGCGGCGAGCAGGCGATGACGGAGCTGCTGGGACGGGGGCGTAACTTTACGGCGATCGCCTGTTACAACGACTCGATGGCCGCCGGGGCAATGGGTGTGCTGAACGATAACGGGATTGACGTGCCGGGAGATATTTCGCTGATCGGCTTCGATGACATTCTTATCTCCCGCTACGTGCGGCCGCGGCTGACCACGGTGCGCTACCCGATCGTCACCATGGCGACCCAGGCGGCGGAGCTGGCGCTATCCCTGGCGGATAAACGTCAGCCGCCGGAGATCACGCACGTGTTCAGCCCGACTCTGGTGCGCCGTCACTCGGTCACGCCGCCGGCAGAGTCCGCCAGCGAATAGCGGTAGAGGTGCACGGTTTTGTCCGGGTACTCCAGACCGTCACCGATATAGTGCCAGCCGTAGCCTTCATAGAAGTCGCGGCAGGCAGACCAGAGATGCAGTTCGCGATAGCCGCGCTCTGCGGCGTATCTCTGCACGTGCTGCTGTAATTTTCCCGCCAGCCCCTGCCCGCGCGCCGCTTCATCCACGTACAGCGCCGCCAGCCAGGGATAAAGATCCTGGCGGGTGATCAGGTCGCAGCGCCATAGCCCCACCGTACCGAGTAGCTGTTCGCCCTCGGTGGCAATAAAGGTCAGCGGCAGCGCGCCGGAGGTTTGACTGTGGGTCACTACGCTGGCAAAAAAGTCGCGCGACAGACCATCACCAAAGGCCTGCCACAGCCAGTCGATCACCTGCTCCGCATGCTGCGGGGCGGCGTACAGCGGCTGGATCTTCACACCAGCTTGCCCTGAAAAATGGGCACCGACTCAAACAGATAGCCGTCAAAATCCGGGGCGTCTTCGTCGGAAAGCTCCAGCAGGCTCTTTTTCACATTCTCCAGATGCTGGAACATCGCCTGCCAGGCCCCCATCACGTCGCGGCGGCGTAACGCGGCGAGGATGGTCTGCCTGTCGCCCAGCCACTTCAGGCGATACGCCCGGCTGGCAATGTGGGCATTAAACTGCTGCCAGAGCGGGCTGCTGTCCATGTTGTGCCAGACGCTTTCGACGGTCGCCAGCAGCATCTGATTCTGGGTGGCACCCGCCAGCACCAGATGGAACATCTTGCTGTTGTCCTGGCTGTTGTCGTTGGCGGCGATCGCCCGCTGCTCCTGCTCGATGATGCGACGCAGATTGTCGATGTCCGCCCGGGTTGCCATTTTGGCAGCAAAGGCGGCGATGTTGCTTTCGAGCAGCTGGCGCGCCTGCAAAATCTCGAACGGGCCAACGTCGCTTTTCAGCAGACGCTCTTCCTCGTTCTCATGCTCCTCAGGGATGCGCATCACGTAGACGCCGGAGCCCTGGCGGATATCCACGGTGCCCTGCAGCTCGAGCATCAGCAGCGCTTCCCGCACGATGGTGCGGCTCACGCCGTAGGTCTCCGCGATATTGCGCTCCGGCGGCAGACGCGAGCCCACGGGATAGTGCCCCTGGATGATCTGGGCGCGTAAATCCTCGCCAATCTCCTGGTACTGCTTCTTTTCCGCCGGGACGACAGCCTTATCCACGTTATCACCTGTACTCTGAGTTAATGCGGGCCAGTTTGCGCACTATGTTACCAGAAGCGTCGCGATCTGCGCCTACTTCCATTCGTCATCGAGGGTCAGGGTCAGGACGCGCTCATCGCGCAGTTGCCGGAACCAGCTGGCCGACTTTTTGGCGCGTCGGGCGCGGTTATCCGCCAGGTCGATCTCAATCAGGCCATAGCGGTTCTTGAAGGCGTTCATCGGCGAGACGTTATCGGTGAAGGCCCACAGCATGTAACCGTGGCAGTTCGCCCCCTCCTCCCGCGCCAGCAGGGTGTAATAGAGATGCTCGCTGATAAAGTTGATGCGGTAGTTATCCTCGATGATGCCGTCGCGGTTGCGGTACTGCCCTTCGTTTTCGACTCCCATTCCGCTTTCGGCCACGAACCAGTCGATGTTGCGATAGTCGTTTTTGATGCGCATCGCCATGTCGTAAATGATGCGCGGGGCGATCTCCCAGCCACGGGAGGGATTCATCCGCCGCCCCGGCAGTTCAAACGGCTCGTAGTAGTACGCCGGGTGGAACGGCGTCTCGGAGTGCCAGGCCCGGGACGGAGCCTTCACCCGGTGCGGGTAATAGAGGTTGATGCCCAGCTCGTCGACGGTGTTGTCGGCAATCAGCGCCAGCTCGTCGGGGCTGTACTCCCACGGCACCTGATGTTTCTCCAGCAGGGTGAAGAGTTCCTGCGGGTAATGCCCGTGCACCAGCGGATCGAGGAACACCCGGTTGTAGAACAGGTCGTAGATCTCCGCGGCCTTCACATCGTGGGCCGCGCGTGAGCGGGGATACGTTACTTCCGGATTGAGAATGCAGCCCACGCTGCCGCTGTAGCCCTTCTCGCGGAATAGCTTCACCACCTTCGCCGTTGCCAGCACTTTGTGGTGATTCCACTGCATCCAGGTGCTGGTGTTCTGCTCATAGGGCCAGCGCAGCGCGTCAAGATAAACCCGGGTCTGGACCACAATAGGCTCGTTGAAGCTAAACCAGCGCTTCACCACGTGGTGATAGCGGGCAAAGACCTGTTCGGCATAGCGGACAAACAGCTCCACCACATGCTTCGACGCCCAGCCGCCGTAGGTTTCCAGCAAGGTACCCGGCAGCTCGTAGTGCTCAAGGCAGATCATCGGCTCAATGCCCTGGCGGTGCATCTCGGCAAACAGGGCGTCGTAATACGCGGCGTACTCCTCATCGACGGTGGCGTTTTCATAGTCGGTAAGAAAACGCGACCAGTTGATGGAGGTGCGGTAGTGGGTCAGCCCGGCCAGCTTCATCAGCGCCACGTCTTCGCGGAAACGGTTGATGAAATCGGTGGCGACCGCCGGGCCGTAGCCGTTATGCCACACCTGGCGATCGTTTTTGTACCAGAGATCGATCCACGAATCCTGCCCCGCTTTCTTGCCGCCCCAGCCCTCGGTCTGCCAGGCGGAGGCCGCAGCCCCAAGGATAAAGTCCTCGGGAATAGTCATCTGTTTGATACTCATACGTTATTCGTCGCCTCCTGGTTAGCGGCCTGAATCGCGGCCTGTTCAGCACGGCGTGAAGCGATCTTCACAAACGGCAGATAGATAAGAATGGCCGTGATGATGCACACAAACTGGGTGACCACTGCGCCCATAGAGCCCGCGGTGGAGAGCCAGGCGTTGATCAGCGGCGGCGTGGTCCAGGGCACCATCACCACCGCTTTGCCGGCAAAACCGGTAACGGTAGCGAAGTAGCCGATGGAGCCGGTCACCAGCGGGGTGATGATGAACGGGATCGCCAGAATTGGGTTCAGCATGATTGGCATACCGAAGATCACCGGCTCGTTGATGTTAAAGATCCCCGGGCCGATGGAGAGCTTGGCGATCTCCTTCATCTCTTTGCGTTTGGTGCCGATCATCACTGCGATCAGCAGGCCGATGGTCAGGCCCGAGCCGCCGATGCTCATGTACACATCCCAGAATGGCATGGTGATGATGTTCGGGATCTCTTTACCCTGCTCAAAGGCGCTCATGTTGACGGTGATCGCCCCCAGCAGCAGCGGCTCGCGGATCGGTTTGATCATCTGGTTACCGTGAATACCGATCACCCAGAACAGCTGAGCGACGAACATCAGCAGCAGGATCCCCGGCAGGCTTTGCACTACCCGCTCCAGCGGCTGTTGCACCACCTGGTAAACCGCATCGTAGAGGTACATGCCGGTGACCTGATGGAACACAAAGCCAAAGGTAGCGATGAGGGTGGTGGTAATGATCGCCGGGATCAGCGCCGAGAACGAGGCCGATACGTTCGGCGGCACGGTGTCAGGCATGCGGATTTTCAGCCCCGGACGGCCCTCCAGCCAGCAGTAGATCTCGACCGACAGGATGGCGATAAACATGCCGAGGAACAGGCTGCGGGTATCGGAGAACTGGCGCAGGAGCACATCTTTTACCATGTGCATTTCGCCGTCGACCATCATCTCGACGGTCGTCGGCGTGACGCAGATAAAGCAGATCACCGCCAGCAGGCCCGGGAACAGGGACTTAATGCCGTTGATACGCCCCAGCTCGATGCCGATCAGGAACACGGCCCCGATATTGAGGAAGTTCAGCGTGGCGTAGTTCAGGGCGCTGGTGATCGGCTTCAGCGTGGCGAGAAACGAAAGCGACTGAAAGCTGGCTAAGCCGTTTTTCGGATCCAGCACCATGTTGGAGATCAGCACCGAAAATGCGCCCACGATGATGACCGGCATTAAGGTGATGAAGGCGGACTTTATCGCCATGATATAGCGATAACTGTTGAACTTTGTGGCGAAACTGCCCAGAGAGTTGATCAGTTTTTCCTGTAATGCCATGGGGTAATACCTCAGTAAAAGGGCCTTTATTGGGATAAGGTGTACAGCCGTCTTCTATTGGCATACCAAAAATAGCTTCCAGTCACGATTTGTTCTGTGATTAAGCTCTCAACGCGGCAAGAGGTATCCCAGAGTGTGAATTATAATCACTTTGGTATGCCACTTTTGCCTGGCCCGCTATCCGTTACCAGAAAGCGTGATCCTGATGGGGGTTTTGCCTCTCCCGCCCGGCGTATGCCCCTGAACGTCTGTGATAAACTTGCGTGCATAACGTGGAAGCAGGAAGAGCAAATGGCAACAATGCTGGATGTCTCACTGCGTGCGGGCGTGTCGAAAGCCACGGTGTCGCGCGTACTGAACGGCACAGGTCAGGTCAAAGAGAGTACCCGTCAGCAGGTGTTTAACGCGATGGAAGAGCTGGGCTATCGCCCGAATTTTCTGGCGCGATCGCTGGCGAACCGGACCAGCAACAGCATTGGTCTGGTGGTCTCGACCTTTGACGGTTTTTACTTTGGTCGCCTGCTGCAGCAGGCCTCCCGTCAGACCGAAACGCACGGCAAGCAGCTGATTGTCACCGACGGTCACGATACCCCGGAGCGGGAAGAGGAAGCGGTGCAGATGCTGGCCGATCGCCAGTGCGATGCCATCGTGCTCTACACCCGCTACATGAGCGAAAAAGCGATCATGAAGCTCATCAACAGCGTGAAGATGCCGCTTATCGTGATCAACCGCGATGTCAGCCAGGCCCGGGAGCGCTGCGTGTTCTTCGAGCAGCAGGCAGCCGCCTTCAGCGCCGTGGAGTACCTGATAAGCCAGGGGCATCGGGAAATTGCCTGCATGACGGTGCCGATCCACACCCCCACCGGCAAGGCGCGTCTGACCGGCTACCGCAAGGCGCTGGAAAAGCACGGCATTCCCTGGGATGAGAGCCGGGTGAAGTATGGCGATTCGGGGATGACCCGCGGGTATGAGCTGTGTCAGGAGTTGCTAAGCGACAAGGTGCCCTTCAGCGCCCTGTTTGCCTGTAACGATGATATGGCGCTGGGCGCCTCAAAGGCGCTGCACCAGGCCGGACTGCACATTCCGCAGGATGTGTCGCTGTTCGGTTTTGACGACGCGCCCTGCGCGAAGTGGCTGGAGCCGGCGCTGTCCACCGTCTATCTGCCGATCGACAACATGATCACCACTGCCATCGATCAGGCGATCCGGCTGGCGAAAAACGAGCCGATCGACGCGATCCCGCCCTTTACCGGCACGCTGGTGTTACGCGATTCGGTGGCGACGGGACCCTGGTTCGATCAGAACAGCTCGAGGGCGAGCAGCTCCTGAATGGTCTGGCGACGACGGATTAACCGCGCCGTGCCCTGGTCGAACAGCACTTCCGGCAGCAGCGGACGGCTGTTGTAGTTCGAGGACATGGACGCGCCGTACGCGCCGGTGTCGTGCAGCACCAGATAATCCCCCGGCACCACCTGCGGCAGCGCGCGGGTTTCCACTTTCCCGCCCTCCTGCTGGGTGAAGACATCCCCGGATTCGCACAGCGGCCCGGCCACCACCGTCTCCACCACCGGGGCCTGGGTTAAATCCCGGCCATCAGCCGCGAGGGCGGTAATGTGATGATAGCTGCCGTACATGGACGGACGCATCAGATCGTTAAAGCCCGCGTCGATCAGCACAAAGTGACGGCTGCCCATCGCCTTCACGCTGCGCACCTGCGCCACCAGCACGCCGGATTCCGCCACCAGGAAACGCCCCGGCTCGATCTCCAGCTTCACCGCGTGCCCCAGATGGGCGGCAATTTTGTCGCGCGCGCCGTTCCACAGGCCGTAGTAGTGATCGGTGTCGATCGCCTCTTCCCCTTCGCGATACGGGATCGATAAGCCACCGCCCGCAGAGATCGCCTCAAGATCCTGACCAAACTCGATCACCTGGCGCACCATCGCGCCGCACACCTGCTCAAGGTGACCGTAGTCCACGCCCGAACCGATGTGCATGTGGATCCCCACCAGCTGCAGGTTATAGCGCTGCAAAACGTCCAGAGCCGCAGGCAGATCGCTGTACCAGATGCCGTGCTTACTGTTTTCGCCGCCGGTGTTGGTCTTCTGGCTGTGGCCGTGACCAAAGCCCGGGTTGACGCGCAGCCAGACGCGATGGCCCGGCGACACCTGACCCAGCTGCTCCAGCATATCCACCGAACCGGCGTTGACCGGGATTTGCAGCTCATGCACTCGCGCCAGGGTGGCGCTGTCGATCAGGTCGGCGGTAAAGACGATGGCATCGTGGTCGGCCTTTGGATCGTAGCCTGCCGCCAGCGCGCGCTCGATCTCACCCAGCGATACGGAGTCGACCTTGACGCCCTGCTCGCGCATCAGACGCAGAATATGGATGTTAGAGCAGGCTTTCTGAGCAAAGCGCACCACGTCGAACTGATGCAGGGCGGCAATTTTGTCGCGGATAATCTGCGCGTCATAGACCCAGACCGGGCAGCCAAACTCCGCAGGCAGGCGCAGCAAATTGTCGGCATTGAGATCGGTATCGGTGTTGTTCAGCGGGCGTGGCATGGTGTTCTCCGGGAGTGCAATTTTTACTGATTACGCCACAGCGCGAAGAGAATAAAAAATATCGTTTTATCGCCAGTCTATGCAAAAATGATATGGATTACCCTCAACCAGGTCGCCTCCCATGCCCGCTGTAAACCTGCGCCATATTGAAATTTTCCACGCGGTGATGACCGCCGGAAACCTGACCGAAGCCGCGCGCCTGCTGCATACCTCCCAGCCGACGGTGAGCCGCGAGCTGGCCCGGTTCGAGAAGGTGATCGGCCTGACGCTGTTCGAGCGCACGCGCGGACGGCTGCACCCCACGGTGCAGGGGCTGCGGCTGTTCGAGGAGGTGCAGCGATCCTGGTACGGGCTGGACCGCATCGTCAGCGCCGCCGACAGCCTGCGCGAGTTTCGTCAGGGCGAGCTCTCCATCGTCTGCCTGCCGGTCTTCTCCCAGTCGTTTTTACCCGCCCTGCTGCAGCCGTTTCTCGCCCGCTACCCGGACGTAAACCTGACCATCGTGCCGCAGGAGTCGCCTCTGCTGGAGGAGTGGCTTTCGGCCCAACGCCACGATCTCGGCCTGACCGAAACCCTCGCCACCCCGGCGGGGACCGCCCGGCACGAGCTGCTGTCATTAGATGAGGTGTGCGTCCTGCCCGCCGGACATCGGCTTGCCGAAAAAGCGGTGCTGACCCCGGCGGATTTTCAGGGCGAGAACTACATCAGCCTGTCGCGCACCGACAGTTACCGGCAGCTGCTGGACCAGCTCTTTGCCGAGCATCAGGTAAAGCGACGGATGGTGGTGGAGACGCACAGCGCGGCGTCGATCTGCGCCATGGTACGGGCGGGAGTGGGAATTTCGGTGGTGAATCCGCTGACGGCGCTGGATTATGCCGACAGCGGCATTGCGATCCGCCGCTTCACTGTTTCGGTGCCCTTTACGGTGAGCCTGATCAGGCCGCTGCACCGCCCGGCCTCGGCGCTGGTGGAGACCTTTAGCGCCCATCTGCAACAGGGGCTGGGCGCCATCATTGACCCGCTGGAGCGGCTTTTAGCCCCGCACGCTACGAAAGCATAAACGCCACCGCATCGGCGGCGTGGATCGCGGCGGTATCAAACACCGGGATCGGGCTTTCATCCGCCGGGATCAGCAGGCCAATCTCGGTGCAGCCGAAGATCACCCCCTGCGCGCCTCGATCGGCGAGGGTCTGGATCACGCTCAGGTAGTACTGGCGCGAGGCCTCGCTAAAGGTGCCGAGGCACAGCTCTTCAAAAATAATCTGATTAATGCGGGCCCGATCCGCCTCGTCCGGGATCAGGCTCTCGATGCCGTACTGCGCCGTCAGCCGTCCACGGTAGAAATCCTGCTCCATGGTGTAGCGGGTGCCGAGCAGGGCCACGCGGTTCATGCCCGCTGCGGTGATAGCCCGTCCGGTGGCATCGGCGATATGCAGGAACGGCAGGGAGCAGCGCGCTTCAATCTGCGCGGCGACTTTGTGCATGGTGTTGGTACAGAGCAGAATGGCTTCCGCCCCTGCCCCCTGCAATCCCAGCGCCGCATCGGCGAGGATCTCCCCGGCTTTGTCCCAGTCGCCGCTGGACTGGCAGGCTTCGATCTCATGAAAATCGACGCTGTGCAGCAGCAGGCTGGCCGAGTGCAATCCTCCCAGACGCTGCTTCACCCCCTCGTTAATCAGACGATAATAGGGAATGGTGGATTCCCAACTCATTCCCCCCAACAGGCCAATCGTTTTCATGGTGCTCTCCTTTCCAGTTTTACTCAGTGAAGCAAACTTGTGATCGAGTTTCCAGTTCTCTGGTTCCACATTTCCTTTTACCCGGCACTGGGATAAATTAAATGAAACGATGTTTCACTATATAACAGGATCTGAGCATGTTTATTTTCCACAAAGAGACCCAACTTGACGATCTGGGTAACGGCGTTACCCGCCGTATTCTGGCGCACGACGGCAAAATGATGGCGGTGGAGGTTAATTTTGAACAGGGCGCCGTCGGCCCGATGCACAACCATCCGCACGAGCAGCTGACCTACGTTTTATCCGGCGAATTCGAATTCACCATCGGTGAAGAGAAGCATGTGGTTACCGCCGGGGATACGCTGTATAAGCAGCCGCACATTATGCACGGCTGCGTTTGCCTGAAGCCGGGCACCCTGCTGGATACCTTTACCCCGGTTCGGGAAGACTTCCTGAAATAAAAAACAAGGCGATGCTCCGGCATCGCCTTTTTTCTGCTTAAGCGCAATTCCGCTTTATCTCAGCAAAGTAATCATTCAACAAGTTAATTATATCCTCGCTACCTTAATTGCCATGTTACAAATTTGCTACAAATATTAGTAGTTTGTATCTGCTGGCGATAATTCCCAGAATATGTGAGCAAAGTCCTCTGTTTAACGGTTTTTTTCTCATCGTCTTTCCGCGCAAGTCGATAAAAATGCCATCCACCTCACCTTATTGAAACGCTGTTTCGACCGCGATCACATTTCCACTATTTATCGAATGACGTGGATTTAAATCACAATAAAATAAATTAAAACGTCGTTTTACAAATTGAAAACGGTGGTTCATAAGTTTTAAAAAATTGAAACAGCGGCCAGCAGCACCTGTACAGATTCCGTTTTAAACCATTAATTACCAGGTAGGTATGTATGAATGAAAACAAGATGTTGGGGCTGGCGTGGATATCACCCTACATAATTGGGTTGATACTTTTCACCGCCTTCCCCTTTGTTTCATCTTTCTTCCTCAGTTTTACTGAGTACGATTTGATGAGCCCGCCGGTATTTAACGGCATAGAAAACTATCGCTACATGTTTACGGAAGATACCCTCTTCTGGAAATCCATGGGCGTGACCTTTGCCTATGTCTTTTTAACCATCCCTCTGAAACTGGCCTTTGCGCTGGGTATTGCGTTTGTTCTGAACTTTAAACTGCGCGGCATCGGCTTCTTCCGTACCGCTTACTATATTCCGTCGATCCTCGGCAGCTCCGTGGCCATTGCCGTGCTGTGGCGCGCTCTGTTTGCGATTGATGGTCTGCTCAACAGCTTCATCGGCGTGTTTGGTTTTGACGCGGTGAACTGGCTTGGCGAACCCTCTCTGGCGCTGATGTCCGTAACCCTGCTGCGCGTCTGGCAGTTCGGCTCCGCGATGGTGATCTTCCTCGCCGCCCTGCAGAACGTCCCGCAGTCGCAGTATGAAGCGGCGATGATCGACGGCGCGTCCAAGTGGCAGATGTTCATGAAAGTGACCGTGCCGCTGATTACGCCGGTGATTTTCTTCAACTTCATCATGCAGACCACTCAGGCGTTCCAGGAATTTACCGGTCCGTATGTTATTACCGGCGGTGGACCAACCTACTCCACCTATCTGTTCTCACTGTACATCTACGACACCGCATTCAAGTACTTTGACATGGGTTACGGCGCGGCACTGGCCTGGGTCCTGTTCCTGGTAGTTGCTGTCTTCGCCGCTATCGCCTTTAAGTCTTCGAAATACTGGGTGTTCTACTCCGCCGATAAGGGAGGCAAAAATGGCTGATATTCAACAACTCTCCACGGCGAGAAGCATCGCGGAACGTGAAGTCGCCCGGACGATGCGTCGTGAAAAAATTAGCGCCAGCATTCGCTATGTGATCCTGCTGTTTGTTGGCCTGCTGATGCTCTATCCGCTGGTGTGGATGTTCTCGGCGTCGTTCAAACCGAACCACGAGATCTTTACCACGCTGAGCCTGTGGCCAGCCCACGCGACCTGGGACGGCTTCATTAACGGCTGGAAAACCGGTACCGAGTACAACTTCGGTCATTACATGCTGAACACCTTCAAGTATGTGATCCCGAAAGTGATCCTGACCATTATCTCCTCCACTATCGTGGCGTACGGCTTTGCCCGTTTCGAGATCCCGTGGAAGAAGTTCTGGTTCGCGACGCTGATCACCACCATGTTGCTGCCAAGCACCGTGCTGCTGATCCCTCAGTACCTGATGTTCCGTGAAATGGGCATGCTGAACAGCTATATGCCGCTGTATCTGCCGCTGGCTTTCGCGACGCAAGGGTTCTTCGTCTTCATGCTGATCCAGTTCCTGCGCGGCGTACCGCGCGATATGGAAGAGGCGGCGCAGATTGATGGCTGTAACTCCATTCAGGTGCTCTGGTACGTGGTCGTACCTATCCTGAAACCGGCCATCATCTCCGTGGCGCTGTTCCAGTTCATGTGGTCAATGAACGACTTTATCGGGCCGCTGATTTATGTCTACAGCGTGGATAAATACCCGATTGCACTGGCTCTGAAAATGTCCATCGACGTCACCGAAGGTGCGCCGTGGAACGAAATTCTGGCAATGGCGAGCATCTCCATTCTGCCATCCATCATTGTCTTCTTCCTGGCACAGCGCTACTTCGTACAGGGCGTAACCAGCAGCGGAATTAAAGGTTAAGAGGGAAATATCATGGCTGAAGTTATTTTCAACAAACTGGAAAAGGTTTACTCCAACGGCTTCAAAGCGGTACATGCTATCGACCTGAAAATCGCTGAAGGTGAATTCATGGTGATCGTCGGCCCTTCCGGCTGCGCCAAGTCCACCACCCTGCGTATGCTGGCCGGTCTGGAGACCATCAGCGGCGGCGAAGTGCGCATCGGCGACAAGATCGTCAACAACCTCGCGCCAAAAGAGCGCGGGATTGCGATGGTGTTCCAGAACTATGCGCTCTATCCGCACATGACCGTGCGTGAAAACCTGGCCTTTGGCCTGAAGCTGAGCAAGCTGCCAAAAGCGCAGATTGAGGCTCAGGTGAACGAAGCGGCCAAAATCCTCGAACTGGACGAGCTACTGGACCGCCTGCCGCGCCAGCTCTCCGGTGGCCAGGCTCAGCGTGTGGCCGTAGGCCGTGCGATTGTGAAAAAGCCGGACGTGTTCCTGTTCGACGAACCGCTCTCCAACCTTGATGCCAAACTGCGTGCGTCGATGCGTATCCGTATTTCGGATCTGCACAAGCAGCTGAAGGCCTCCGGCAAACCGGCGACCACCGTCTACGTGACACACGACCAGACCGAAGCGATGACCATGGGCGACCGCATCTGCGTGATGAAGCTCGGTCATATCATGCAGGTAGATACCCCGGACAACCTGTACCACAAACCGAAAAACATGTTCGTGGCTGGCTTTATCGGCTCGCCGGAGATGAACATCCGCGCCAGCAAACTGGTGCAGCAGGACGGCCAACTCTCCCTGACCATCGGCAACCAGACTATGCCGTTAAGCCCTGAGCTGAAAGAGAAAGTCGCCAGCTACGCCGACAAGGACATTTTCTACGGTATTCGCCCGGATTTTGTCTCGATCTCCGATGAGCCCTTCGCCCAGGGCAGCTGCAGCGGCGAGATGGTTCGCGCGGAAAACATGGGACATGAATTCTTCGTGTACCTGAAAGTTGGCGAGTATGAACTGACGGCCCGAATTCCTTCCGATGAAGCTAAGCCTATGATCAACAAGGGTCTTCACCGTAAGGTGTACTTCAAGTTTGATATGAATAAATGTCATATTTTTGACGCTAAAACTGAACAGAACATCTCTCTTTAATGGAGTTATAAAAATGAAAAAAGTGCTTTTAAGCGCCGTTATCTCCGCTACCTTTGGAATGAGTGCCCTACCCACTTTTGCTGCGGACAGCACCGATCTGCGTATGTCCTGGTGGGGCGGCAATGGCCGTCACCAAGTCACGTTGAAAGCTCTGGAAGAGTTCCACAAGCAGAACCCGGATATTAACGTTAAGTCGGAATACACCGGCTGGGATGGTCACCTGTCGCGCCTGACCACGCAGATTGCGGGCGGCACCGAGCCTGACGTGATGCAGACCAACTGGAACTGGCTGCCGATCTTCTCCAAAACCGGCGACGGCTTCTACGACCTGAACAAAATGAAGGACGTTATCGACCTGTCTCAGTTCGATCCAAAAGAGCTGCAGTCCACCACGGTGAACGGCAAGCTGAACGGGATCCCAATCTCCGTCACCGCGCGCGTCTTCTACTTCAACGATGAAGTCTGGAAAAAAGCGGGCGTTGAATACCCCAAAACCTGGGATGAGCTGATGGCGGCGGGTAAAGCCTTCGAGAGCAAACTGGGCAAACAGTATTACCCGGTCGTGCTGGAGCACCAGGATACCCTGGCGCTGCTGAACTCATACATGATCCAGAAGTACAACATCCCGGCAGTCGACGAGCAGGCGAAGAAATTCTCCTACAGCAAAGAGCAGTGGGTGGAGTTCTTCCAGACCTATAAAAAGCTGATCGACAGCCACGTGATGCCGGACACCAAGTACTACGCCTCCTTCGGTAAGAGCAACATGTATGAGATGAAGCCGTGGATCGAGGGGGAATGGGGCGGGACCTACATGTGGAACTCCACCATCAAGAAATACTCCGACAACCTGAAGCCACCAGCGAAGCTGGAGCTGGGTAGCTACCCAATGCTGCCGGGTGCAACGGATGCCGGTCTGTTCTTTAAACCTGCTCAGATGCTCTCAATCGGTAAATCCACCAAAAACCCGGAAGCCGCAGCGAAAGTCATCAACTTCCTGCTGAACAGCAAAGAAGGTGTTGAGACCCTGGGCCTGGAGCGTGGCGTACCGTTGAGCAAAGTGGCGGTGAAATACCTGACCGAAGACGGCACCATTAAAGAGAACGATCCGGCGGTTGCCGGTCTGCGCCTGGCGCAGTCTCTGCCAGCCAAACTCTCCGTATCGCCATACTTTGACGATCCGCAGATCGTGGCCCAGTTCGGCACCTCCCTGCAGTACATCGACTACGGTCAGAAAACCGTGGAAGAGACTGCCGCTGACTTCCAGCGTCAGGCAGAACGTATCCTGAAACGCGCAATGCGCTAATTATCTTAGATTATCAATACCCTGCCGTTATGCGGTGGGGTATTTTTTTATCTGAAGGAACATATCATGAAAGGAAAAATCATCCCCCTGAGTTTTCGTACCCGTCAGGACAATCAAACCGGACATGAGGTGATACGCCTGACGCCGCCGCACATTATTTGTCACCGTAACTACTTCTATCAGAAATGCTTTACCCGCGATGGCAGCAAGCTGATCTTTGGCGGTGCCTTTGAGGGGCACTGGAACTACTATCTGCTGGATATTGAGCAGCAAAAGGCGACCCAGCTGACCGACGGCGCGGGCGACAACACCTTCGGCGGCTTCCTCTCGGCTGACGACAACTCTCTGTGGTACGTGAAAAATAGCCGCGAGCTGAGACGCGTCGATCTCGAGAGCCTGGAAGAGTATGTGGTGTATGAGGTCGATAGCGACTGGGTGGCCTACGGCACCTGGGTGGCGAACTCTGACTGCACGAAGCTGGTGGGCATCGAAATCAAAAGCAGCGACTGGCAGCCGCTTACCGACTGGAGCAAGTTCCGCGCGTTTTACTTCACCAACCCGGAATGCCGCCTGATCAACATCGATCTGCAAACCGGCGAACGGCGAGTAATTTTGCAGGAAAAACGCTGGCTCGGGCACCCCATTTATCGCCCGTTCGACGACAGCACGGTAGCCTTTTGTCACGAAGGCCCGCGCGATGCGATTGATGCGCGGATGTGGCTGATCGGCGAAGATGGCAGCAATCTGCGTAAGGTACGCCAGCACGCCGCGGGCGAGAGCTTTACTCACGAATTCTGGGTGCCGGACGGCTCGGCGCTCTATTACGTGGCGCACAAGGAGAACGATCCTAAGCGCTATCTTTTCAGCGCCGATCCCGCGACGCTGGAGAATCGTCAGCTGATGGCGATCCCCCCCTGCTCTCATTTGATGAGTAACCACGACGGCTCGCTGATCGTCGGTGATGGCGCCCCGCACAATACCGGGGATATTAGCCTCAACGATCCTTTCATCTGGGTATTCGATATTGCACAAGGCACGCAAACGGCCATTTGCCAGCACAACACCAGCTGGAAAGTGCTGGACGGCGATCGCCAGGTGACCCACCCGCATCCGTCGTTTTCACCGGATAATAAGTGGGTGCTGTATACCTCGGACGAAGAAGGGATGCCGGCGCTGTATCTCGCCCGGGTGTAAAAAAGCCGGGTAGCGGCTACGCCTTACCCGGCCTACGGTTTTGTAGGCCCGGCAAGCGAAGCGCCGCCGGGCATTAACCTCACACGCCGATATTTCTTAACTTCTCCCCTGCCA
This sequence comes from Leclercia sp., assembly GCF_036780805.1. Lineage (NCBI taxonomy): Bacteria > Pseudomonadati > Pseudomonadota > Gammaproteobacteria > Enterobacterales > Enterobacteriaceae > Leclercia > Leclercia sp. The sequence goes on from NZ_DAIQCE010000008.1 coordinate 44,306, forward strand.
TCAGCTTGCGCTCGATGTGCTCCAGGGTGACGCCTTTGGTTTCAGGAATCAGCCAGAAGGTGATACCAATAAATGCCACGTTCAGCACCGTATAAAGCCAGAAGGTTCCCGCCGCGCCGATAGCATCCAGCAGGGTCAGGAAGGTGGCGCCAATGATCATGTTCGATACCCAGTTCGTGGTGGTGGAACAGGTGATGCCAAAGTCGCGGCATTTTAGCGGCTGAATTTCAGAGCACAGGATCCACACCACCGGGGCGGCACTCATCGCATAACCCGCGATGCACATCATCGTCATCCCCACCGAGAGCCAGGACAAGCTGCTGGACGCCGTACCGTTATCAAACTGCATCAGGCAGTAGCCGAGGATCAGCGTCCCCAGCGCCATCACGCTAAAACCAATTTTAAGCGCTGGCTTACGGCCCGCTTTATCGACGGTAAACACCGCAATAAAGGTGGCAAACATAAAGGTCAGGCCAACCACCAGGGTGGCGATCATCTGCTGTTCGGTGGTGGTGAAGCCGGCCATTTTGAAAATACGCGGCGCGTAATACATGATGATATTCATGCCGGTAAACTGCTGCATCGCCTGCAACAGCATGCCGAGGAAGACCGCCCGACGGACGTTGCGGTTTATTTTGAATAACGACCAGCCCCCCTGTTTCAGCTTGAGGCTTTCGCGGATCTCATTCAGCTCTTCACGCGCTTTCTCCGAGGTATCGCGCAGCATCCGCAGCACCTCTTCCGCCTCGACGTGACGCCCCTTTTGCGCCAGCCAGCGTGGGCTATTGGGCAAAAAGATCACCAGCACAATCAGCAATATCGCCGGTAATGCCAGAACCCCCAGCATCGCGCGCCAGTTGCCGCTGTAGCTGAAATACGTATCAGAAAGAAAGGCCAGCACGATACCGAGCGTGACCATCAGCTGGTACATGCTGATCATTTTGCCGCGTACGTTTTCGCTCGCCATCTCCGAGAGGTAAAGAGGAGCGGTGTAGGAGGCAATCCCCACGGCTACGCCAAGCAGCACGCGAGAAAGCAGTAACGCCTCAACGCCTGTGGCAAACGCGGAGCCGAGTGAACCGGCCACAAACAGAACGGCGCCCACCATCAGGCTGTATTTTCGGCCCAGGCGGAACGAGAGCCAGCCGTTGAACAGGGCCCCCAATGCCGCGCCCAGCATCATACTGCTCACCACCCACTCCTGCAGGCGGTTGCTGAGCGTAAAGTGATCGGTGATAAAGGGTAACGCACCGGCAATCACGCCGATATCCAGCCCAAAGAGTAAACCGGCCACCGCGGCGGAAACGGACACAAACAGGTTCATCCTGCGGGTATCGCGCAGGGCGCGGGGCATAAAGGTAGAGTCGTTAATAGATGTCATATTTTCCTGCCTGAACAGCGAAGACGTTAAATGAAATTACGAGAAACCCTGAGAAAGTGTCAGGTCGTATAACGTGAAAATATGGATTTATCAGCTGGCAAGGTGCGATCTGTGATGGACATTACACTTTAAAACAGGGATGAATATTCCCCACTTTTTGTTAATAACATGATTTTTAGACACTAAAGATGTGATGCATGCCCTTTTCGTAAAATGACTATGGATTTTCCTCTTTAAACGATATGGACAATGTCTGATTCAGGACAAAAAAAACCTCCGCCCGGGGGCAGAGGTCTTTTGACAGGCGCGAGAATTAACGCGCCAGCCAGCCGCCATCAACCGCTACGGTGTAGCCGTTGATGTAGTCAGATGCGCTGGAGGCCAGGAACACCACCGGCCCCATCAGATCGCTCGGCAGACCCCAACGACCCGCCGGGATACGCTCGAGGATCGCCGCGCTACGCTCTTCGTCAGCACGCAGCTGCTGGGTGTTGTTGGTGGCCATGTAGCCCGGAGCGATGGCGTTGACGTTGATGTTGTGCTGCGCCCATTCGTTCGCCAGCAGACGGGTGACGCCCATGACGCCGCTTTTGGACGCGGTGTAAGAAGGCACACGGATGCCGCCCTGGAAAGAGAGCATGGAGGCGATGTTGATGATTTTGCCGCCGTTGCCCTGCGCGATGAAGTGCTTCGCTGCCGCCTGAGACATGAAGAATACGCTCTTGATGTTCAGGTTCATCACGTCGTCCCAGTCCTGCTCGCTGAAGTTAATCGCATCTTCGCGACGGATCAGACCGGCGTTGTTGACCAGAATGTCGATTTTACCGAATTCAGCCACCGCACGATCCAGCAGCTCAGGAATGGCGTCGATTTTACGCAGATCGGCGGTCAGGCTCAGGAAACGACGGCCCAGCGCAGTCACACGCTCGATGGTCTCCTGTGGCTCAACGATGTTGATGCCGACGATGTCACAGCCGGCTTCCGCCAGACCTACCGCCATACCCTGGCCCAGACCGGTGTCACAACCGGTGACGACCGCAACTTTACCCTGCAGAGAGAATGCATCCAGAATCATTTTTTATCCTTTATCTTTCAGCGCCTGAACGAACAGGCAAGTTTGTGCTTAACTGTCCGCGACTAGCGCAGATCCTTAACGGCTACGTGGTCCATATCATCGAAGACCTGGTTTTCACCCACCATGCCCCAGATGAAGGTATAGGCACGCGTGCCCACGCCGGAGTGAATCGACCAGCTTGGCGAAATCACCGCCTGCTCGTTATGCATCACGATATGGCGAGTTTCCTGCGGCTGTCCCATCATGTGGAATACGCAGGCGTCCTCTTCCATGTTGAAGTAGAAGTACACTTCCATGCGGCGCTCGTGGGTATGGCACGGCATGGTGTTCCACAGGTTGCCCGGCTCAAGCTCGGTCAGACCCATGCTGAGCTGGCAGGTTTCCAGCACATCAGGAACGAAGTATTTGTTGATGGTGCGGCGGTTGCTGGTGAGGTTGTCACCCAGAGTGACCGGAGAGACGTCCGCCGGGGTCACTTTTTTGGTTGGATAAGTGGTGTGTGCCGGGGCGCAGTTATAGTAGAACTTCGCCGGTTTGCTGCTATCGACGCTGGCGAAGACCACTTCCTGCGCGCCTTTCCCAACGTACAGGGCGTCGCGATGACCAATCTCGTAGCACTGACCGTCAACGGTGATGGTGCCCGGCCCGCCGATGTTAATCACGCCCAGCTCACGACGCTCAAGGAAGAAGCTCACGCCGAGCTGCTTGCCCACTTCACCACCCACGGAGACCGTTTTGGTCACCGGCTTGATGCCGCCAACGATGATGCGGTCAATGTGGCTGTACACCATGGTGTACTCATCCGCGACAAACACTTTCTCGACTAAAAACTCATCGCGCAGACCCTGGGTATCCAGCGTTTTTGCATGCGCGCTGTGGATGCTTTGTCTGACTTCCACATTAACCTCCAGAATTTATCGGCCTCAAAGGCCTGGATAATTAACAAAACGGCGTTCCGTTTTCATGATGAGCACATATTATCTGCTGTGAAATGGGTTTTCAATTACATTTAAAACGTTGTTTCACTTTTTCTGCCAGTTAATCTCAAAATTGCAATTGCGATCACGATTGTCAGGGAGTTGACATCGCTTTCTTAAAACAGTTTTTTAAAACCACCTGGTTAATTTGCAATTTAAACAATAAGTTAAACAAGAATAAAAAATTGATTCCGGGATGATAAAATTCTGAACAGATGTAAAGAAGAGGATGATTTTGCGGGGTTTTCCTTCAGAAGTGCGCCACCAGTCACACACATTGAAACAATGTTTTGATATTTTAACACCCAGTTTTTAAACTCATATTTTATCGATCGGACCGCAGGCAAAACCCTGCTGTCGAATTCAAGGAGCGCATCATGGCAAAAGGCATGCGGGTCAAACTGAACTATGAGGTCAGTCGCGATCCGGATACAGGCGTGGAAGTGACCCGTCTGACCCCACCTGAAGTTACCTGTCATCGTAACTACTTCTATCAAAAGTGCTTTTTCAACGACGGTAGTCATCTGCTGTTTGCCGGCGAATTCGATGGCCACTGGAACTACTATCTGCTGGATCTGAAGAAGGCCGAAGCGGTGCAGTTAACCGAAGGCGCGGGGGATAACACCTTCGGCGGCTTCCTGTCACCGGATGATAAATCCCTCTATTACGTTAAGAACGATCGCACCCTGCTGGAAGTCAATCTGACGACGCTTGTCGAGCGTGAAGTGTACCGCGTCAGCGACGACTGGGTCGGCTACGGCACCTGGGTCGCCAACTCTGACTGCACCAAACTGGTGGGTATCGAAATTGCGAAGCGCGACTGGACCCCGCTGAACGACTGGAAAATCTTCCATGACTTCTTCCACAAAGGCCCGCATTGCCGCCTGCTGCGCGTCGACCTACAGACCGGTGAAAGCAGCGTGATCCACGAAGAGAAAAACTGGCTCGGCCACCCGATCTACCGTCCGTTTGATGACAACACCGTTGCGTTCTGCCACGAAGGTCCGCACGATCTGGTGGATGCCCGCATGTGGATGGTTAACGAAGACGGCAGCAACGTGCGTAAGGTAAAAGAGCATGCGGAAGGCGAAAGCTGCACCCATGAATTCTGGGTACCGAACGGCTCGGCGCTGGTGTATGTCTCTTATCTGAAAGGTCAACAAGGCCGTACCGTGTACAGCTTCAACCCGGATACCGGGGAGAACAGCGCGGTGATGCAGATGCCAGCCTGTTCGCATCTGATGAGTAACTTTGACGGCACAATGCTGGTGGGCGATGGTTCCGGTACTCCGGTCGACGTGAAGGACACCAGCGGTTACACCATCGATAACGACCCTTATCTGTATGCGTTCGACGTGGCGAAAAAGGCTTACTTCCGCATCGCCCGTCACGATACCTCCTGGGCAACCGTGGCGAACAGCCGCCAGGTAACCCATCCGCATCCATCCTTTACCCCGGATGATAAAGCGGTCCTGTTTAGTTCCGATAAAGACGGCAAACCTGCTCTCTATATTGCGAAGCTTCCTGAGCAACCTGAACTGTTGCGTGAGTAAAAAGTAAGTGTTTGTGTTCCTGTAACTGGCCTTGCCCTTCTTTATGGAGGGCTTTTTTTTGTCTGCCGATCGCTGCCATCATAAATTGCAGGCATAAAAAAACCGGCTCATACGAGCCGGTTTATCCCGGAGGTACTGCTTGTTATTAGAACGAGTAGGCTACACCGACACGCAGACGGGTCTGGCGTTCATCCGTTGTTTTCACACCGACGTTACCCACTTCACCATACGGGGACCAGTTTTTATCAATTTTGTACGCCAGCTTGACGTTATATTCCTGGGAGTAATCTTTGTTGTTGTTACGAATATTGCCTTCGGAGCTTTTCGCGTAAACGTAGTTCAGCTCGGTACGCCAGTCACCCATCACCCAGCCAATCCACGCATCACCACGGTTAACTTTATCGTCTTCTCTGTCCGGGGTTGAAGGATAACGGGTGTACTCATAGCGGTAACGACCGGAAATATAGAAACCATTGTCGAAGCTATATTGCGCTTGCAGGAATGGTTTATAAATAGTGTTGCTTTCTTTACTTTCGACCGTAAAGCCCGGCGTCAGGGAAATATTATCGTTGGCCTTCCAGCGCCAGCTAATCTGGTCTTCGTGACCATTACCTACCACATCGGAAAACGGCTGGTCAGCTTTATCACCGCCGGATTTCCATTTCGCTTCGACAGAAAAACCAAAGCCATTATCAAAACGGTGTGAAACTGCCACGCGGTCTGCGTTGGTACCCGTATCAATGTATTCGTGACGCAGGTCGACGGTGACAGCCTGAGCTGCGAAAGACGCGCCAATAAGAGAAGCAAGGACCAGAGATTTCTTAAACATGGAAAAACCCTCGTTTAAAATGATGTTTCGTTTTTATGGAATTGCATTTTATTTTTTTAAACACGTAATTTTAGTGATCATGATCGTAATTATTTGTTTCATTTTTTTTGGCAAAGCCAGGCGTGAGCAATATCAACAAAAGAGAGCTTTTAAGCGGAATTTAACGGATCGGGATCACACTAAAGTGTTATTAGCGATTCAGGGAATGAAGTAAATATTTCGGGGATGTTTGAGAATTTACTTACAAGGGTAAAAATATGACAAAGCTCACAAACAAATAAGCCTCCGCAACGGGAGGCCTGTTTGGGTTGATATAAATCAAAGCGAATTAACGTTCTATGGCTAGCGCCACGCCCTGCCCGCCGCCGATGCACAGCGTAGCCAGCCCTTTGCGGGCATCACGTTTCACCATCTCATGCACCAGTGAGACCAGAATACGGCAGCCTGATGCGCCGATGGGGTGACCCAGCGCAATCGCCCCGCCGTTAACATTGACCCGCCGCTCATCCCACTCAAGCATTTTGCCCACCGACAGCGCCTGGGCGGCAAAGGCTTCGTTCACTTCAATCAGATCGACATCCGCCAGCTGCCACCCTGCCCGCTCCAGGCAGCGGCGCGTGGCATGCACCGGGGCGATCCCCATCAGGGCAGGATCCACGCCAACGCTGGCAAAGGCTTTGATCCGCGCCAGCACCGGCAGATTCAGCGCTTCGGCTTTGCTTTCGCTCATCATCATCACGGCGGCGGCACCGTCGTTAATAGAGGAGGCATTCCCGGCAGTGACCGAACCCGTGAGTTCAAAGGCCGGATCGAGCAACGCCAGCCCTTCGGCGCTGGCATCGGTGCGTGGCTGTTCATCGGTATCTACCAGCAGAGGTTCACCGTTCTGCTTCCGGGCGCTGACCGGGACAATCTCATCCCGGAAGCGGCCTGCGTCGATGGCGGCCCGGGCTTTATGTTGAGAGCTCAGGGCGTAAGCGTCCTGACGCTCACGGGTGATACCGTATTCCCGCGCCAGGTTTTCCGCCGTCACGCCCATATGGTAATCGTTGAAGGCATCCCACAGCCCGTCATGCACCAGGCTGTCGATAAGCTGGCTGTTCCCCAGCTGGGCGCCCGTGCGGCTGTCGGTCAGAACGTGTGGCGCGCGGCTCATGTTCTCCTGACCCCCGGCAATCACCACGTCGGCTTCACCGCACTGGATTGCCTGGGTTGCCAGGTGCAGCGCCTTGAGCCCGGAGCCACAGACGTCGTTGATGGTAATGGCAGAGACGGTGTTGGGTAATCCCCCCTTCAGCGCGGCCTGGCGGGCAGGGTTTTGCCCGGCCCCGGCGGTCAGCACCTGACCGAGGATCACCTCGTCGACCTCGTGGGCCTCAATGCCACTGCGCTCCACCAGCGCGCGGACCACCACGCTGCCCAAATCTACCGCAGAGTGGCGTGAGAGCGCTCCCTGGAAACAGCCAATTGCTGTGCGCAACGCACCCACTATCACGACGTCTTTCATCTCAACCTCTGCGCAAAATGACACCGCACATACTAGAGTATGTGTTATCAACTAATGATGTAATTGTTTAAAAAAAGTGAGTTTTATCACAAAGGATCGGCCATTCATTTTGCATGCCTCGCCGTAAAGCCTTGCATGTATTCACACAACTTATAATTTCCGCGCTAATTATAAGAGAACGCATTTGCATTATGCCGACACGGCGATAAGTTAGGAGTTGCAAACACGCGTTTACACTGGAGTAACAAATGTCCGACTGTATCATTCCAGAAATAAAAGAATCAGAAGAAGAAATCATCGCCATTCGCCGTCATTTACATGCCAATCCTGAATTAAGCCTCGAAGAGTTTAATACCAGTAACCTGGTGGCTCGCCAGCTGGAAGGCTGGGGTTATCAGGTGACGCGCGAAATCGGAAAAACCGGCGTGGTGGGTTCGCTCAGCAAAGGCCAGGGCAGCAAATCCATCGGCCTGCGCGCCGATATGGACGCCCTGCCGATCTTTGAAGCCACCGATTTACCCTGGGCCAGCACCGTACCGGGCAAAATGCACGCCTGCGGCCATGACGGCCATACGGCGATATTGCTGGCCGCAGCGAAATATATCGCTTCCGACGCCTGCCAGTTTAACGGCACCGTGCACCTTATTTTTCAGCCTGCCGAAGAGGCGATTGGCGGCGCGGATTTAATGATTAAAGACGGACTGTTTGACCGCTTCCCCTGCGACCGTATTTTTGCCCTGCACAATATGCCTTACCTGCCGACCGGTAAGTTTGGCTTCTATGAAGGCAACTTTATGGCCTCCGCCGATACCGTGAAAATTACCCTCAAAGGGTACGGCGGACACGGCGCGCACCCTGAACGCACCGTGGATCCGATTGTGACCGGAGCGGCCCTGATCATGTCCCTGCAAAGCATTGTGGCGCGTAACGTGCCGCCGGGTGAAACCGCCGTGGTGACCGTCGGGACCTTCCAGGCGGGCATCGCCTCCAACGTGATCCCGGACAGCGCGGTGATGGAGCTAACGGTACGTTCGATGAAGCCGGAGATCCGCGATCTGCTGATCCGCCGCATTCAGGAGCTGACCGATTTCACCGCCCGCAGCTACGGTGCCACCAGCGAAGTGGAGATTTACGACTCCTACCCGGTGTTGGTCAACGATGCGGAACAGACCGCGTTTGCCCGCCAGCTGGCCGTCGAATTCTTTGGCGAGGATGCGGTGCTCGACAGCGTCTCCCCGTCCAACGGCAGTGAAGATTTTGCCTTTATGCTCCAGCAACGCCCGGGCAGCTATTTCCTGCTCGGCAACGGCGAGAAAGGGGAAAAAGGCGGCTGCATGGTGCATAACCCCGGCTACGACTTCAATGACGAGATCATTACCACCGGGGCCTCCTTCTTTGCCCGTTTGGTTGAAAACTATTGCCGTTAAGACAGGGACAGATAATGAAAAAATACCTTTTACCGCTGGTAGCACTGCTGGCCACGTCATCCGCGTTTGCGGGTGAGATCAAAGAGCTGCGTTTTGGCGTGGATCCGACCTTTGCCCCCTTCGAGTCGAAAAACCCGCAGGGCGAGGTGGTCGGTTTTGATATCGATCTGGGCAATGCCATCTGCAAACAGCTGCAGGCGAAATGCGTCTGGGTTGAAAGCAACTTCGACGGCATCATCCCTTCCCTGAAGGCGCGTAAATTTGATGCCATCCTCTCCGGGATGTATATCACTGAGAAGCGTAAAGAGCAGATTGCCTTCAGCGATAAGATCTACAGCGGCCCGGCCTTCCTGGTGGCGCGTAAAAACAGCCTCACCGGCAACAGCGTGGATCAGCTCAAGGGGAAAACCATCGGCGTTGAGCAGGGTTCTGCCCAGGAAACTTATGCCAACGAGCAGTGGCGCGGCAAGGGCGTTAACGTGGTGGCCTATCAGGGTGCCGATCAGGTGATCCGCGACCTCGAGTCCGGGCGTATTGACGGCGCGGTGCTCTCCGGGGTGATGGCGGATTACAGCTTCCTCAGCAAGCCGCAGGGTAAAGAGTTTGCCTTTGTCGGCAGTGCGCTACAGGACGATGCCCTGTTTGGTGCCGGAGCGGCGATTGGCCTGCGCAAAGAGGATGACAAGCTGCGTCAGGAGCTGAACGGCGCTATCGCGGCGATCCTGGCCGACGGCACCTACAAAAAGCTCGCCTCACGCTACTTCAGCTTTGATATTTATACGGGCAAGTAACGCCAGTCCGCCCTTCACTGGCTGAAGGGCGGAGATTTCCAGTACTGGGTCAAGGCGGGCGAGTTGCCATTTAACGGGTCCGATTCAGGAAACGGCAGCGCAACGATACGCGCCAGTATTGCCGGCGTTGCCGCCTGTTTACAGAGATCGAACTCCATTCCCGGCGGATACGCCCCCACCACCTGAAAATCGAGCGTGGCGGATAAGCGGCAATGCCCGGTTCCCGCAGGCAATAACAGCGCGTCCCCGGCTTCGACCTCGATCTCTTCTCCCCCCGGACCGCCAATCATCAGGCGCGCCGCCCCCCGGGCAACCCCCAGCACTTCATGAGCAGTGGAGTGGTAATGGTGATAGTCGAAAATCCCATCGCGCCACTGGGGCGGCCACCCGTTGTCGGCAAAGCGTTGTTCAAACTGGCTGGCAATATCGCCTTCCGATAGCACCCCTTTATAGATCAGCACCGGCAGATGGGGATGATTCGGCACCCAGTCTCTGGCGGAGAGCATCAGTGCCCGGGGCGTAATGGTATTTTTAGCGTTCATGTCTTTTCTCGCCGGTTAATTCACCCCATTAAGTGTAGTCCTTTTAAATTTCGGTACCGATCAGGTGAATGTCGTATTCATCACACCGGATCCGCCTGGTGCTGAAGCCAGTGCCGGAGCCAGTTTCCCGCCGTCCCCGGCGGGGAGCGTTTATTCCACACCAGATCGATCGCCACCGAACGTGGCCAGCCCGGCACGTTGATCTGCACCAGCGCGTTCGCAGGGGCGAACTCCGCCACCAGCGCACAGGGCAGCGCGCACCAGCCGAAGCCCTGCACCGCCATGCTGAGCAACATCAAGTAGTTGGGCGCTGACCACACCGGCCCCTGGGCCAGCACCGGTTCGCGCTCGAGATAGGTGTTCAGGCGCAGCTCCCGCCAGCCGTGCAGTTCATCGGCCTCGGTGCGGCTTTGCGCGGCCAGGGGATGGGTGGCGGAGGTATAGATCGCCATGTGGGTCTGCATCGGCAGGCGGACGGCGGCGATGTCGGTAGGATAGTTCTCCCGCGCCTCGGTAAGGCCGATGTGCGCCCGCCCTTTTTGCAGCAGGTCGATGACATCCTCCTCTTCACCGATCAGGCACTCAAATTCGGTATGGGGAAAACGCTCGTCAAAACGAAACAGCATCTCCTCCAGCACGTCCGGGTGCAGGGTATCGGAGAGCACAAAGGTCAGCCGCGCTTCGGTATCTTCGCTGAGGGAGACCGCCAGCTCGTCCAGCCGCGCGCTGGCGGCAAGGATCGACTGAACGTAGCCCAGCACCTGCTTGCCCTGGGCGGTAAGCACCGGCTGGCGGGCGCTGCGATCGAACAGCGCAAAGCCGAGGTCGTCTTCCAGATGGGCGATGGCGGTGCTAATGGTGGACTGACTTTTACGCAGACGGCGGGCGGCGGCGGAGAACGAGCCCGCGGCAACCGTCTCGACAAAAGCGGTTAAGGCTTCGGGTGAGTAGCGCATGATGTATCTACTTTATCGATGGAATCTAACTTTTATATATCAGTTTTAGCGATAAAAATAGCGGCCTGATTCTGCCCATCCTGGCAAGTTAATGAGGTATCAGGTTATGCAGCACAACGATATTCAACACCGAAAACTGCCGGAGCGTATCTTCCACGCCGTCTTATTCGAAGGGATTGCCACGGCGATCCTCGCCCCGACTACCGCCTGGCTGATGCAGCGCCCGGTGCTGGAGATGGGCGGATTAACTATTCTGCTCGCCACCACGGCGATGATCTGGAACATCATCTATAACGCCGGTTTTGACAGACTGTGGCCGCGGCATGTTGTCACCCGCACCGCCAAAGTCCGCGCCCTGCATGCCCTCGGCTTTGAGGTCGGGTTTATTTTTATCGGCGTCGGCATTGTGTCGCTGGTGCTGGGCGTGAGCCTGCTGCAGGCGTTCACCCTGGAGATTGGCTTCTTTATTTTCTTCCTGCCGTACACCATGCTTTATAACTGGGCGTACGACACCCTGCGCGATCGCGTGATGAAGCGCCGCCAGCAGCGCCAGACCGCCACGTCTTAATCCCTCCGGCCGGAAATGCTTTCCGGCCCGCTTAAACCCGCGCCAACCGCCACGCCAACTGATGATTATGGTAAAATAGTCTCCTTTTTGTTGGTTTTATAGTTGATACGTTTCTCTCATGTCGAAAATCTGGTCTAAAGAAGAGACCCTCTGGAGCTTTGCCCTGTACGGCACGGCCGTGGGCGCAGGAACCCTGTTTCTGCCCATCCAGCTGGGATCTGCGGGCGCTGTCGTCCTGTTTATCACCGCCCTCGTGGCATATCCATTCACCTACTGGCCCCACAAAGCGTTATGCCAGTTCATCCTTTCGGCAAAAACTAAAGGTAGCGAAGGGATCACCGGTGCGGTGACGCACTACTACGGGAAAAAGATCGGCAATTTGATCACCACCCTCTACTTCGTCGCCTTTTTTGTGGTGGTGCAGATCTATGCCGTGGCGATCACCAACTCGCTGACCGAACAGCTGGCGAAGCATATAACGGTGGATATGACCGTGCGGGTGCTGGTCAGTCTGGGCGTGGTGCTGACGTTAAATCTGATCTTCCTGATGGGGCGTCATGTCACCATCCGGGTGATGGGTTTTCTGGTCTTTCCGCTGATTGCTTACTTCCTGCTGGTGTCGCTGTATCTCACCCACAGCTGGCAGCCCGCGCTGCTCACCAGCCAGATGAGCGTGGATAAACACACTCTGCACCAGGTGTGGATCTCCATTCCGGTGATGGTGTTCGCCTTCAGCCATACCCCGATTATTTCGACCTTTGCCGTCGATCGGCAGGAGAAATATGGCGACGCCGCGATGGGCAAATGTACCCGCATCATGAAGGTGGCGTATCTGATCATCTGCCTGAGCGTGCTGTTCTTCGTCTTCAGTTGCCTGCTGTCGATCCCCCCGTCGTACATCGTCGCCGCCAAAGAGGAAGGGGTCACCATTCTCTCTGCGCTGTCGATGATGCCCTCCTCCCCCTCCTGGCTTGGGATCTCCGGGATTGTGGTGGCCATCATCGCAATGTCGAAGTCGTTTCTCGGCACCTATTTTGGCGTGATTGAGGGGGCGACGGAGATGGTGAAGTCAGGGTTAAATCAGGTTGGGGTAAAGAAAAGCCGGGCCTTTAATCGGGCCGTGTCGGTGATGGGAGTCTCGCTGATCACCTTTGCGGTGTGCTGCATTAATCCCAATGCCATCTCGATGATCTACGCCATCAGCGGGCCGCTCATTGCCATGATCCTGTTTATCATGCCGACCCTGTCGACCTTCCTGATCCCGGCCCTGAAGCCTTACCGCTCCGTTGGCAATGTGCTGACGCTGATTGTCGGGGTGTTATGCGTGTCGGTGATGTTTATTGCGTAAAGCGGGGATGCGTGAGATAGCGCTGCCGGGAAAGGCTATAAAGCACATGAGTGGCAAGCCGGTGATCCGCCGGCAGGCCCGGATGCAGAAAGTGCCCCTGCCGGGTCATTCCCAGGCGCTGCATTAACGCCTCGGAAGGGAGGTTATGGATGGAGGTAAAAGAGACCACCTCGTCCAGCGCAAGCACCTCAAAGGCGTACGCCAGGCAGGCCGTGGCGGCTTCACAGGCGAATCCCTTGTGCCAGAACGGTTTCGCCAGCCGCCAGCCAATTTCGGTGCAGGGGGAAAACGAAAAACGATCGGGCTGATGGTGCAGGCCGACCATGCCGATCAACGTTCCGCTGGCCTTCTCCTCTACAGCCCAGAAGCCCCAGCCGTTAAGGTCAATGAGGGCGTGACAACGTTCCGCCAGGGCGTCGCTCTCTTCCCGACTCAGGAGCGCGGGAAAACAGCCCATCACCTCCGGGTCACTGTTCAGCGCGGCAAATGGCGCCAGATCCTCTGGTCGCCACTGCCGGAGCCGGAGCCGTTCGGTCTCAGGCGCGGATATCGTCATACTCGCGGGTGTTATCAAATTCGTGTTTCGCAAACGGACACAGGGGAATGATTTTGCGGTTCTCTGCGCGCATCTTCTCTACCACCTTCGCCACCAGCTGTTTGCCCACGCCCTGCCCTTTCAGGCTGGGATCGACATCGGTATGCTCAATAATGCTGAGGTGTTCGCCGGTGGGAACAAAGACGATCTCCGCGACCTGATTACCTTCGGCATCATTGACATAAAACTTGTTATGGCCTTCCTGAATTTCCATAGTTTCTCGCTTATTTGTGGCGGTATTTGAGTGCGCCGCTTGGGCAGGTGTCAATCACACGCACCACCGTATCAACATCCACTTCATCAGGGATGATCCACGGCTTACGTTTCAGGTTGAAGAGTCTGGCGCTGCCACGCACGCAGTTTCCCGCGTGCTGACAAATACCGGTATTGAAGTAGACGTCAATTTTCTCACCGGTATAGGCCCGGTATCCCGCTTCCAGCAGTTCGTTATCCATGACATTGCCTCTATGGTTATTATGGGTTCGGGAACAAACATAGCGCTGGCATGCAGCTTCAAAAAGTTAACATTTATTTAATACATTGATCCACTCCCTTTCGCGCCCGGCATCATTCAGTAACCATGGTTAATGAAAGGCCTTTCGGTTAGTCTGTTTTTTTGATCGGCAAACCTCCCGGAGCTTAGGATTCGCTATGGATAACCCGCTACTTTTGAAAGGATTAGTTGTTTTGCTATTTGCCCTTTGGATCTGGGATCTCCTCAAACCAAAGCGAAAAAAACAACCCGCTGATCCTGCCATTGCACAAGCTGATGCCAGAGAACGCCATGCATGGCGCGATGTCAGATGGGGGTTTCTGGTAATAAAGATTGCTTGTGCGTTGTATTTTGTACAGATGCTGACTCAGTTCTTATTGACGTAATTTTGCAGGAAGAATTCTGGCCCTGCAGTGATGACGCTGAAATCTAATAACAGTTACGTTTTAACAAAACCATTATCAATCTGATGGTTAGTTAATGAAGGCGTATTCTTCATTACAACTGTTCCTAAAAGAGTTATCATTAATTGTATGTTAAAGAAATTTTGAATATGGATTAAAATCAACATGATAATTAAACCCAAGATTCGTGGATTCATCTGTACCACCACACATCCGGTTGGTTGCCAGGTCAACGTAAACAAACAAATCGAGTACGTCCGCCAAAACGGAAAACTCACTGATGGCCCTCGGCGTGTGCTGGTGATCGGCGCTTCCACGGGTTACGGGCTTGCATCCAGAATTTCTGCTGCATTTGGCGGCGGTGCTTCTACTATCGGTGTTTTCTTTGAAAAACCGGGAACGGATACCAAGCCTGGCTCTGCGGGCTGGTACAACTCTGCGGCTTTTGATGAAGCGGCGAAACGTGAAGGACTTTACGCGAAAAGCATTAACGGCGATGCATTCTCCGATGAATGCCGCGACGAAGTCATCAAGCTCATCAAAGAAGATCTGGGTCAGATTGATTTAGTGGTGTATTCGCTGGCGTCTCCGGTAAGAAAGATGCCAAAAACAGGCGAAGTAGTTCGTTCTGCGCTGAAGCCAATCGGTGAGGTTTATACCTCTAAAGCCATTGATACCAACAAAGATCAGATCATTACCGCCAGCATCGAACCGGCAACCGAAGAAGAAGTACGTAATACGGTTACCGTGATGGGCGGCGAGGACTGGGAACTGTGGATTGATGCCCTGAATAACGCGGGCGTTCTGGCTGACGGCGTGAAGACCGTTGCCTACTCCTACATCGGCACAGATTTGACCTGGCCTATTTACTGGCACGGCGCGCTGGGTAAGGCGAAGGAAGATCTGGATCGGGCTGCGGAAGCGTTACGCAACAAGCTGGCTCCTCTCAACGGCGCTGCAAACGTCGCGGTATTAAAGTCTGTTGTCACCCAGGCATCCTCAGCCATTCCTGTCATGCCGCTTTATATTTCTATCGTGTTCAAGCTCATGAAAGACCGTGGGATCCACGAAGGTTGTATCGAGCAAATTAATCGTCTGATGACAACCAGCCTGTATGGGGGTAATGCCCAACTCGATGACGAGCAGCGAATCCGCATGGACGATCTGGAACTGCGGGAAGACGTGCAGCAAGCGTGTCGCGAAATATGGCCGACGATTACCGATGAAAATCTGGAACAGTTAACAGATTACATTGCTTATAAAGAAGAGTTCCTGAAGTTGTTTGGTTTTGGATTCGAAGAGGTTAATTACGAAGCCGATACCAATACAAACATAGATTTTGATGTGAAAAC
The DNA here is from genome assembly GCF_036780805.1 of Leclercia sp. Classification (NCBI taxonomy): domain Bacteria; kingdom Pseudomonadati; phylum Pseudomonadota; class Gammaproteobacteria; order Enterobacterales; family Enterobacteriaceae; genus Leclercia; species Leclercia sp. The sequence continues at coordinate 60,104 of NZ_DAIQCE010000008.1, forward strand.
ATTAATCTAATAAAAGGGGGCGAAACGCCCCCTCATTTTTTAACGACGTGTCAGAGCCAGCCTTAAACCTAATCCAATAAACGTCACACCCACAATCCGATCTAAGATCTTCTGCAATCCTCTATTTTGTGAGACGGCACCCGCGGCGCTTCCTGCAAGTATGGCGAAGGTTAAATCCGTCAAAAAAGCGATCAGCGCGTAAGCCATCCCCAGGATCAGAAAAGAGGCTGTTTGGTGCTCGCCTCCGGGTGAAACGAACTGAGGAAAGAAGGAGATAAAGAACAACAGAACCTTCGGATTGGTTAAAGTTGTAATGAAGCCTTTAGAAAGCAGATTCGTAAGATTAGCTTTTGTCTTAACGGGTTCAGCTTCGCTGTGATTCGTGGTTTGTTTTGCGAAGGTGCCCAAAACCATCTTACTGCCGAGATAAATAAGATAAGCCGCACCGAGATACTTGATGATGGTGAACATCAACGGAGAAGCGGTAATCAATGCCGTTAATCCCACTGCGCTTGCTACAGCATGAGTACAGCTACCTAATGCTACACCAGCAGCAGAGATGACCCCCGATCGTCTTCCGTTAGCCACGCTTTGACCTATCACATAGGCCATATCAGGCCCTGGTGTCACGGAAAGAAGAAAAACAGACAGGGCAAAAAGCCCAAAGTTTGTTATGTCCAGCATAGCCATCTCCAGAAGTACTAAAACAGACCTGTCATGCTAGCACTGAATGGATATGCGTTAAATGAAGATTTTTATTCAAAACGAGTGATAAACACGACTGTGCAGTATGCTGAAAGAAATGGCGTTTTTCGAACGATTTTACCTGGGGAGAGAACTGGAGCGGCGAAGGGCTTATAACAAACCACAACCAACCCAGCAATAGAGCAAAACCATGAGTTTTTAAATTGTTTCTATACACATTCCTATACACATACGATCGCTGCTTGGCGGTTTTCCGGCTCCAGAACCAGCTTAACTTCCAATGGGGTCGCCATCGGATTCTCTATATAAGCAGAAAAGTGCCGATTTTTTTGGGATAACGGGATAACTTCGAAATATGTCATTGATATCATGAGATTAAGAGGTTGAGTTTATCCCAAGGTTATCCCAGTTATCCCAAAACAGGACTGTTTATCCCAGTCCCTCACCGCCGCGGTACCGGCTTACTCCACCGGTATACGGGGCCGGTCATCATTTCACGGTACCGCTTGGATAATGCCGCTCCGTCTTCCAGCTGCCGCTTCAGTTTCCGCAGTTCTACCGCTTCGAGCTGGTGGCCGTCATGCTCGAGCTTGGCAATGGTCAGTAACTCTATTTCACGTGGCGTCATGGTTCATCTCCCTGCTGGTGGTGATCAGCATTGTAATGCCCGCCAGGAGATACTTCACTGGCTGGTGCCGTTATGCGTGAACCCCGGCGGCTATGCGTTAAGTTGCCACTGAGAAACCACCTTTTCGCTGGAAACCTGTTTGGAAACCTCATGTTTGGCAACCGCTCTATCCGGCTGCCGGGCCGGTGACCAACTGCAGGTATCCAGTCCACTCCCTGCCGTTCTGGTGGATACCAGCGTGGATACCTCGCGTTTGGATACCGGTGCGATCCGGATGCTGCTTACAGCGGCTTCGCCAATCCACCTCACCATTTGCAAGCCACTGCCAATGGCTCACAAACCATATGACATGGCGAATGAACGGGCAGCACGGTGGCAAGCACTACGAAACTCTCGTAGTTCGAGAGTTTGCCGGTACCACTCCGCAAACATCCAGCAGGCGTTGGCGCTCCTCTGGTTCGCGCTGATAAACAGGCAAAACTCTGCGAACCTCTCGTTTGCGAACCTGCCAGCTCCGGTTACCTGCCCGATGACCACTGCAGGTACCCAGTCCCCCCTGCTGTTCTGGTGGATACGGAAGTGGTTACCAGCCTTAATTTTTATACCACCTCATGAGCAGCCAGCAGTAGGTGCCTAATTAGCGAATTGCTTAAGTAAATGGAGGAGTAATAACCAGGCCGCAAGTATCAGTGAGTGTGATGAAAGACTAAGCTCAGATATTGGGCTTGGCTCAAAGGTCTGCTTGGTGCCAAAAGGGAACTGCTCAGCTAACACAAATTGAGCGTTTCATAATGATATCTCTCTGCGGATCTGACCCAACCTCAAAGATATGCTCACCCACCTCGGTAAAACCAAGCTTAAGGTAAAAAGAGATTGCCCTTGGGTTATGTTCCCATACACCCAACCAGACAGGATCCGATCCCTTTTCTTCAAATTCAGCAAAGCACTTTTGCATCAGTGCTTGTGCAACCCCTTTGCCATGGTAAGGCTCATCAACATAGAGACAGAGGATTTCTCCGGCGTGGATGCTATTTATACACAGAGGAAACTCTTCCCACCTCAGTTGGGCATATCCGATTAGTTTGCTCTCATATTCGCAGACTAATGTAATCCAGTCTTGTCTGAGAATTTCCTTCAACTGGATATCTGTTGAGTAGCTTGCCTGGCAGTGAAGATCCATATCCTCCTGAGTATTACCTTCCTGGAAGGTCTTTCTGAAGGTTCGTTCGGCTAAAATGGCAAGCTCTTCTGCATCAAAGGGCCTGGCTCTACGAATTAACATTTACATTACTCTCTGAAACGTATTCTCATTTTTGCCCGGCCTTACGATAGATGTCGGGCCGATTGATCTGCCAGACAAAATCTGGCCGGTTTAAGGGGGTATATCCGAGCTTCTGATAAAGCCAGGGGGCACTGTCCGTTACCAGCATTATGCGTCGCAGACGTGACATTACAGGGTGGGCATGACAACACTCGACCAGCCAGCGTCCAAGCCCTGTCTTCTGATACGTTTCAATTACATAGACATCGCAGAGATAACCAAAGGTAGCATAGTCTGTAACCAGGCGCGCAAACCCGATTTGGTCAGCACCGTCGAGTAAGCCGAAACACAGACTGTTCTGCACGGATACCCGAACCGTTTCTTCATCAATCCCGGGAGCCCAGGATGACTGAGACAGATAATCACGGATGGCGGCTATCTGAAAAAACGCAGGGTTGGTGGTTACCGTAAAGCGGTCATTTTTAAAGGTCAGATATTGTTCGCTCACAAGTTATATCCTCGTGATGAGCCCAGCATGGTAGTGAGTAGCATAGAAGGAACTGGAAGCTGTTTTTTTTCCAGTGACGGACTGCAGGTGCTCAGGTGATAACTGGCATGAGTGAGCAGATGCAGAAGAATTTCTTCACGCGTCATATCGCCAGGTGCTCCGTCTGTGAATGTGAACTGAACGCTCTCGGTGGCAATGTCTGCTGTCAGTGACCCTGCGTAGGCAATAAGCCAGTCATTACTGTTAATGGCCTCTTGTCTCAGCATTCGTAGTTCCGGGACATCATCGCTCACCGTGGACGTAAAACCATGTCTTTCACCGCACAGGTGAGCGCGAAATATTTTGTCCACAATATGAATATGATAAAGCCAGTAAGAGCCTGTACGAACAATTTCGGGCAGGGAATGGCACGCCGGGGAAAGTAACAGGTCATAAAAAGCAATTTCCTGATATTTCTTGAGTTCCATCAGGGTGACTAAAAGACCGGATGGCTTACGCATGATCATATTCTCCTTGTGCCTGAGGACAGTGAATATCCTGTGATGCATCCCTCAGGATGCTTTTTCATTAACCGTCATGATGAATCTCAGTGTTCCTTCACCCTGGTTTTCATAGAAATGAGGTACATCCGTTCTGGCTGTGGCGGAATAACCAGTCATCACCTGGAAAAGACTCTCATTCACACCCAGCGTGAGCGTTCCTGATTGCACATACAGCAACTCAAGCGTTCCCGGAGGGTGTCCTGGCGAAGTAAATTTTTCACCTGCCTGCATTTCCCACATCCAGAGTTCTGTCATATCAGGCCCGCCTGAGCCCGCAAGAAGCCTTGCGCTACCGCCTTTTTCTCCCTTCCAGAGTTCAGGGATTTCTGTATCGCCAATAATGTGAACGTCAGGTTTTGCGCTGACATCGACAAAATCCGCAACGGATACACCCATTGCAGCGGCGAGGCGGCACAACAGGGCAATACTTGGGTTGGCCTTACACCCTTCTATCTCTACCAGCATGCCTTTACTGACATTTGCTCGTTTTGACAGCTCGTCGAGAGACAATTTTTTTTGCTTACGGTACTGCTTAATCCGGAGTGAAACAGCTTCGTTCACCAGACTGACATCTGCACCGGCATCGGTCACTAAATTGACTTTTTTGGTCATAGGTCGATATCATGTAATAAATTGGTCATTACAGGATTATCACGTGTTAACTGTCTCTCCGTCAATTGCCCCGGATGTTTATGGTATCGCCCCCGGTTTCCGTGCTCTCAGTATCACCGTGAAGGCAGCAGCGGTGCAAAATCCTCACGTTGGTGAAACAGCGCTGAAAGAAGCCTGCGCTGCGGTACTGGCGGGCGCACCTGAATGGGCTGAGGATCATCTCGCTGCATGGGCGAAGGTGTTTCAGGGGTTTGGTGCTAAACCCAAACGTACACCCTGCTCAGCCGATGCGCTCCGTAAACGCGTTCTTCGCGATGGTGAAATGCCGGCGCTCGACCCGGTAGTGGATCTCTATAACGCCGTCAGCCTGCAGTATGCCGTGCCGGTTGGTGGAGAGAATATCTCTGCCTATCAGGGTTCACCGCGTCTGGTTGTGGCAAAAGGCACCGAGCCTTTTGATACCGTCAAAGAAGGCGAGCCCGCCATTGAATACCCTTCACAGGGTGAGGTCATCTGGTGTGATGATATCGGCGTGACCTGCCGCCGCTGGAACTGGAGACAGGGGATCAGAACCCGTCTGGGCGTGGAAGCGCAGGAAATGTGGTTCATCCTGGAAAGTCTGCCGCAGATGCCGCTGGAGAAGCTTCATGAAGCCGGAAAGATGCTGACCGACGGCCTTGAAAAAATGATGCCTGGTCTGTGGTTTGATGTGGCTCTCATCGAAGAGCAATAAGAGTAATATCATTCAGGAGAAACACAATGTTTACCGGCTTGTCTGCATTTCCGTTAACCCCGATCACTGCCAGCGGCGTCGACGAACAGGGGTTCATTAAAATTCTGGCCCGCCTTACGGCGGCACGCGTTGATTCTATGGGTATTCTGGGTTCAACCGGAAGCTATGCCTACCTGACCCGCGAACAGCGCAAGCGCATTGCTACTCTGGCAAAACAGCATGCCGGTGATATTCCAATGATGGTGTGCGTGGGGGCGGTCAGTACCGATGCCATCCTGGGCCTGGCAGATGATGCGCAGGCTGCAGGCGCAGATGCCCTTTTACTCCCACCGGTAAGCTACCAGTCACTCCGTGATGAAGAAGTCTTCGCACTTTTTGAGACGGTGACCCGGCACGCCTCTGTCCCGGTTTGCGTTTATGATAATCCGGGCACCACGCATTTTATCTTTACGGATGAACTGCACGGTCTGCTGTCATCACTGAACGGGGTCCGTTCAGTTAAGATCCCGGGCGTACCTGACAGCCCGGCAGCGGCCAATGAGCGGGTGAATGCGCTACGCAGACATCTTCGCCCGGGAATGACCATCGGTATCAGTGGTGATGCTTATGCCGGGCTGGGATTAAATGCAGGCTGTGAGGTCTGGTACTCCGTGTGCGGCGGTCTGTTCCCGGAAACAGCAAAACAGATCACGGAGGCCGCAGCAGCCCAGGATCATGCCCGCGTCACGGCACTGACAACCCGGCTCGAACCGTTGTGGGCGCTGTTCCGTAAACATGGCGGAAGTATACGCGTTATTGCCGCTGCCGCTGGCGTGCTTGGACTGACCGATACGGATTGCCTGCCTCGTCCTCTGCAGCCGTTGTCAGCAGGCGATATCGCGGATATTGCCCGTGTAATAACGGCACTGGAGCTGAAGTAACTCTCCCGCAGGACCGGCAGTCTGCCGGTCCTTCTGAAACCTGACCGGGCAATAATCTTCATGACTACCCTTCGGTATACAAACACCTCTGCCAGGGCAGGCCTTGCCCGCTATGCCTGTGCCGCAATGCTGGCACGCATTGCTGATGGCGGCGGGGTGCTGGCCGTGATCTTACTGTGTCAGTCATCTGAACAGTATTTCGCGGTAACAGGATGGATGGCTGCCTGCATAACCCTCCCCCATATGCTGGGTCCGTTTATTGCCCGCAGGATCGATACGGCCAGTGACGGGCGCAGGGTAATCGCGGCGGCCTGCCTGGCCTATGCCGTTATCACGGGGTTAATGACGGCAACTTTCGGCCATGTCCCTTTAATTTTGACTGCATTATTACTTATCGCCGCAGGACTCTGTGGCCCACTCCTTACGGGCGGGATCAGCACATTCCTGCCTGCCATTGCAGGTCCGGACCAGAGAAGTCAGCGCCGTGCTCAGGGTCTTGACGTGGCAACCTACGGTTTCGGTGGCACGATTGGCCCCTCTGCTGTTGCTGCCATCTCCGCCTGGGCTTCTCCTTATGCAGCGTTTTACCTTCTGGCTCTTGGCACTGTTATTGCTGCTTTCTTTATCATGCGGCTACCGGTGCCACCGATAACACACACCGGCAAGTCAGCAGAGGTAGCAGGTGCCATCGCAACGGTAGGTTTAATGATCAGGCACACCCGACTTCGCAGGACACTGTATCTGACGATGGCCGTCGCTTTTGCTGTCGCAGTCCTGCCAGTTGTTGCTGTAAATATGTCCGGGATCCTGGGGGTACCTGCAGCCACTGCTGCTTTTCTGACGGTTGCCTACGGTGCGGGTAATCTGGCGGGGTCAGTATGCCTGATGGTTATTCCGCTGAGAGGTGAACCCGATGGGCTGATGCTGAACACCGGATGGCTGATTGTCGGAGGTCTGATTTCCATTTTTGTGGTCAGCAGTTTTGTGCCGGTATTTATATGCTTCTTCATTACCGGAATGCTCAATTCAGCCTTTTTCGCCGCCACGCTCGCCGCACGCAGTGAATACTCTCCTCCTTCCTGCCGGGGACAGGTCTTCGTCTGGGTTGGCGCAATGAAGATTACTGCAGGTTCTCTTGGTACCGCTGCAGCAGGCCAGATAATGACTTCAGGGACGTATGCACCGCTGCTATTAAGCCTAGGTGTCCTGTCGGCAATACTTATTATGGCCCTGTCGGGCCGTCTCTGGCTGTCGATTAAAAATCATAGATAAAAGAACAATTTCAGGAACTATTTAAGAGGAGGAAGGTATGTTTCACGACTATGGAGTACTGAATTTCTGGACCTTTCTGGCCGGTGCGCTGGTTATTATAATAGTGCCCGGACCTAACAGTCTCTATGTACTGCGTACAGGGATAAGCAGAGGTACCGGCGCAGCATACAGGGGCGTGGCTGGCATTATGCTTGGAGACATTTTTCTCATTTTTCTGGCCTGGGCAGGAATAGCAACACTGATTCAGACAAGCCCGCATATATTTATCGCCGTCAGATATCTCGGCGCGCTTTTTCTCTTCTGGCTTGGTTTTAAAGTCATCTTGTCCACCCTTCGGTCCCCTCTCAAACAAAGCGAAGAGGTGCTTATCAGGAAGGAAAATTACTTCCTGAAAGCATTTCTGCTGAGTATAACGAACCCAAAATCTATTCTGTTTTACGTATCATTTTTTATCCAGTTTATCGATCCGGTAGCCACGCATACGACCATTGCCTTTAGTCTTCTCGGGGCAACACTTCAGATCATTAGCTTTATCTGGTTATCTATTTTGTTGCTAACTGGTGCAGTGTTGGCCCGGTGGTTTCGTGGACATCAACGTATGGTTCGACTGGCTAACACACTTACTGGCCTGCTCTTTATTAGTTTTGCTACACGTCTGGCGGTGTCCCAAAACTGACGCCATCAGCAGGCTTCACAGTATTCAGGCCGTAGCGGGACGACCCGTTACATCAAAGGCTTTAAACGGGACGACCCGGACCAAGACAGAAGGAATAATTATGGCCTGGTTAATGCTGGTTGCCGCAGGTTTACTTGAAGTGTTATGGGCTTATGCGATGAAGCTCTCTGAGGGATTCACACGCCCGTTATACTCGGTAGTGACTCTAGTGGGTATGATAGCGAGCTTTGCCTTACTCTCGGCAGCAATGCGCTCATTACCATTGGGAACAGCATATACAATATGGACCGGGATAGGGGCAGTAGGCTCATTTGTCGCAGGCCTGTATTTTCTGGGAGAGCCTGCTACGCCGATGCGCATACTTGCAGCAGTGGTGATCGTAGTAGGCCTTATTATGATGAAACTGGCATCCTGAGATATTTCATGTGCTGGGATGAGGTAACCTCGCCCAGCAGGAGAGCAATTATCATCACCTGTTTGAAACGAAACCTTTAGGGCCGTTTTTCGCTCAAAGCAGACATTAAGTGCCCTTGGTTGCCACTTCCTTACCAGGTCATAGAGAATATCCATAAAGCCCACCGCAACCATAACAGGCTCTGCGTACTAACAATGACTAACAGGGTGACACGCGGTCCCCTAGTTTTCCCTAGCGGATAGCTGCGCGCCTGAAGTTATCTGAAGCCTCCAGATGGCCCTTTGTGCGGTCGCAATGTCAGCTTTTATCAACCTTTCATGGGGTAAGGCAGAATTGCGCAGTTTGCGGATTACTGCGCAGTGCGCAATTTTGCGCAGCTCTGTGCGCAGATTGAGGGGGGATCTCTCTGGCGTGATATTGGGCCACCAGCCCTTATCTGACGGGTATTGTCGGGGCGATCTGCGCGCGAGCGTCGGCATCGCGCTGCGCATTTCATGCGTGAGGAAACGACAGGTAGTACGCAACTAAATAGTGCGTTTTTGCTGCGTACCAGTCTGCGTACCGGTGCGGGTTTCGTATCTGGCGTTAGCTGTGTACCTTACTGCACACCGGTACCGTAGCCCATTCCCTCTCAGTAAAGAGCGGGAAAGCCAGCACTCTTTGTGTGAAAATAAGTACCTTCATGTCAATTATCACTCCATCAAACATAGAGCTATCAATGAACATTGATGATTTTGAGAACCATTATCGCGCCCGTTCAAAGCCATCCGAAGAAAGACTGCTTCTTGAGGCGATACATAAACGCTCTAGATGGGTGGAGTTTCTTAATACGATTCAGAAAGATAGCTCGGCTACACCAGCTCTGAAAGAGGCCTTCCATTTAAAATGGATAGAGAGTGGTCATTTTATCCGTGAAAAAGTAAATAACGACGAAATTTTGACGAAGCTACTGGTGACCTTGCTGCCTGAGTATGAAGGTGAAGCGGTGACTATTTACCGCGGCGAAAATGAAGAACGGTTCAATTCTGGAAGCGTTGGTTTTTGCTGGTCGGAGGATCGCAAGGTTGCTGAGATGTTTGGTCGCGGATTGAACGCTTGTAAATCTCGAGGCATGCTTTTACAGGCACACGCGCCTATAAAGGCCATTATCTCCGGGCCTAATGCCCACAGTCGTTATTTGGGTGAGCATGAGCTAACCGTAGATCCAAAAATGTTGGAGGATATAACCATTATAAAATTCTATCCCCCATCCCATTGAGACGACTTTTAGGCCATGATGGCTGAAGCACACACTCATTGCGTATTTGCGGCCGCTCGGCACTTTTCCTCCAGCCAGCGGCGATATCCTTCACGCTGCCGCGCCTTCCCTTCTTCCGTTCTGGCCCCGGTGCTCATGCCGCCGTGAAACTTACAGCGCCCATTGGCATGAATATCCGTGCGTTTGCAGGGTGTGCCGGCTCTCGTCATGGCTTCGCACTTCATACCCTTTAAATCGTCAGGAAACTGGCGCAGCGGCGGCCTGACAGCGTAACCAAAGCCGCTGGCCTCCCATGTATTGTGCTCGGTTGCGCGCTGGTCAGTAAGGGCTTTCTTTCGTAATAATTTTCGGGCGCGTTCGTCCATTCAAAAACTCCGGAAATGACCCCACCAGCATTTGCTGGTGAGGCGTTTTAATGTTGCGATGAGATTAGCTGATGTCTCTTACCGTGCCCTTCTACTGGCATCCTGAACCGCATCTCTGAGAGGCCCGGGCTTATTAACTGTCGCAGCAACAGTATCGATTATGGCTTTCATCAACTGGCTGGTCGCAGCACTGGAAGCCCCTCCCCTGGTCTGCTGCCCGGATTGCTGACCATTGCCGTAGATATTGATATCACCCATCGTCACACTCACTACAGGTGCGCCACCACCACCACCCTGGGCGCGGACACCCAGTCGCCCGGCAGAATCGCGAGTAAGCGGCATGATCGCCTCTGGCCCGGCCTCCGCAAACACGCCACCTTTTGCAAACTTCGACGCCCCCTGGAACGCGAAGTACTGAGGTGAGTCGTAGATCCCGTTCACGTACTTACTGAGGCCCGGCGATTCGTACACCCCACCTTTGGCATTGGCGACCGTTCCACCCATCGACTTGCCGATAGACGCTATCCAGCCAGTAGAGGAGCCTGACATGCCGTCAAACGCAGCTTTCAATGCTGCGGCAACTGCCAGCTGCATGGTGACCTTCTCGATTATTTTGATAACCGACATGCCCCAGCTTTTCCACGAACTGGCTGAGCCGTTCAGCGTATCAACCAGGCTGTCTATCGCTCCACCCATAGTGACGTTGATAACTTCACCCGCCGCCTTTGACGAATCAGCAGCCTGATCCATCCAGTCCTTCATTGAGCTGTTGGCGCCGGACATCCAGTCGCCCTGGCTTTCCTTCAGCTTGTCGTATTTAGCGTCAATCAGGTCGAGCGTTTTGAGGTATTCCTGTGTGGATCTCGCGTTTGTATCGCTGAGGTTGCCGCCCCCTTTCTCAAATTCAACGCGCGCCTGCTGGAGGTCGGCAAACTTCTGCCGCTGGAGCGATGACATACCCGCGGTATCGGTGATGTTTCGGATCTGCGCCTGATACTTCAGCTGCTCATCCTGCATGGTCTTAGCCAGGCTGTTTATCTTCTTCTGGGCTTCCAGCTCTTCGTTCTTTTTGTCCACGGCTTTGGCCGCCAGCTCAATGGCCGTCTGGTTGGCAAGCTTGGATTTTTCCTGAGCACTGAGCAGGTTGTCCTGGGCGTAGGTAGCCAGTTCGATGAAGTGGGCGTGAACCTTGCTGTATTCGGTATTGCGCACCTGTACTTCGCCGGACTGCTTCAGCGTTTCGAGCGTTTCGCTGAGGGTTAAGGACTGCGCTTTATAGTTCAGCAAAGTGCGATCGCCGGCAGGCATGGTGATTGCCGGAGTTTTGGTTTTGGCCTCCTTGTACATCTCGTCGATGCCTTTGCGCGCCCGGGCGATATCGGCATCTGACCAGAGGGTTACACGCTGGTCTTTAGGCAGGAATTGTGTTTCTTTGGCGGCCTTGGCATTTTCGGCAATGAGTTTGTTGAGGCGCGTCACCGCTTGCGAGCGTTTCTCTGTGGTGGTGGTACCGGCATCGAGGTATTTATTCAGCTCCTGCTGGCCAGCAATCGCTGCTTCATTGGCGCTGGTGGCTCTTGCCTGCGCAGCGGCATAGCCTTGTTGAGATTTAATAACAAATTCAAGAGCACTTTGCTGTTGCTTTAACTCTGCGATTTGGCGTGCATTAGCCCCGCCATCACCAATACTTCCCAGCCCAAAGACGCCTGGCCGGGAGGTATCGCTTAATGTTTTGATTTGCTGCCTGACCTGCTCAAGACGATCGGAATCGCTGGTTGTTCGGCCAATACCCATAGCCGCATCCCAATACTTGCCCCAAGCATCAGCAGCCCCCCGCAGAATGCGGTCAATAAGCCCCATATTTTCCAGCGTTGCCTGAGCCCTTTGCTGCTCAGCCTGACTGTAAGCTTTGGCAGCGGCCTCCGCTGCGCCCTCTTTGTCTCCCCGGCGCTCCAGCGATGAAATGTATTCGTACTGGCTGGCCGTCAGGTAGTGCATGGTGGAGTTCAGCTCTTCTGAGGCTTTGGTCGGGCTGGCGTAAAGCTTCTGGAAGTTCTTCACCGTGGCGTCCACGGACTGACCGGTGGCCTGCTCCATGGCCATAGCCGCACGGGTGACAGATTCGAGCTGCTCAGGTTTGAACGTACCGGCGCCCGCAACCTGTGCGAGTGCGCGGGCCGCTGCAGATACCTTCCCGCTGGCTCCGCCAATCTTGAGCGCCATATCCGCGAGCTGTCCGGCAGATTCAGCTGAATAGTGCCCGGTCAATATCAGTTGCTTGTTGAACTCCGTTGCCTCCTGTGCCCCCTGATACCAAGCGGTCGCCAGCGCGCCGGCGCCAACAGCCAGCGCACCGATCCCGAGTGTTGCTGGTGTAAGCGCGCCCGCCAGCGTGCGGAGATAACTCCCGACACCTGACACCGCTCCTTTCACGCTACCGAACTGGTCTTTTATCTGCCCACCCTGCTGGAGCAGGATCAGGAAAGGTGACTGCCCACCAGCCAGCTGCGTGGCTATATCGGTGAACTGCGCCGGTAGCGTGCGTAGAGCCGCGTTATATTGACCGATTGAGATACCGGCCCGCTGGGCCGCCAGCTCCTGCCGGGATAGCGCCTGCGGCATGGCATCGGCGATCCCGTTCAGTTTCCGGCGTGTGTCCTCCAACTGCTGATTGAAGTGCTCGAACTGCGCGCCATTGATGCGCCCGGCTTCGAAGTGCGCCACCAGTTGCGCGTACTGCTCATCCAGCGTGTTGAACGCGCGGATGGTCGGGTCGATGGAGCCCAGCAGGTTCTTCAGCGCGGCGGACTGTTTCTCTGCGGCCTGGGTGGCGGCCAGTTCTATCTGGGCGCGCGCTGCCGCCTCGCCGGTATCGGTTAATTTCAGGCGGGTTTGATCAAGGAGTTTTTGATAATGCTCATACTCCTCGCTATCCAGCCAGCCTTTGCTGAATACGGCCTTGAGGTGATCCTGCTTATCTTCCAGCCTGCCAAGCGCGGCAACGGTCGGGTCGATGCTCTCCAGGAGGCCTTTGATTTCCTGGTGCTGGGCCCGAAGAGCTTCAGCCCCCTCTTTCGCAGAGGGCTTAACTCGCTTTGTCGCATCTGCCAGCGCATCGGCGCCAGCCACGGCACCGGCCGCCGCCTGGCCGAGTTTATCCAGTTCATTGTTGGCCGTTTTCAGATCGGATACATCGGCCCTGAGAGTGATTGAAGCTATTTGGTCTGTCATCAGACCTCCTGTTAATGATATCGGTCACAAACGCCTGACCAGAGGGTTGGTGCTGCCGCTCCGATTCTTTGGCTGTGCGCCTGGCTGACTGCCTGCCCCCACGCCTGCAGCACATCATTGAGTGCGCCGGGGTAGTTATCCGCAAACAGCCGGGCCGTATCTGCGTTAAACGGCATATCGGCCTCCCAGTCTGCAATCATGAAAAGCAGCGCTTCGGCGGTGGTTGGGGTGGGTTGATTCGGGGCGGCCTGGAGTTCGGCAAGGGAGGGGATTTTAAAGGTCAGCTTAAGCGGGGCGGGTTCGCCGCCCGGCTTAGTGACGTAGACGGTTTTTTTCACCGTCTCCATGACTGCTGCCCCAGCGTTGTTTTGATCAGGTCGTTCACCGCCTGATTTACAACATCGACATTGGCTGTGCTGCTTTCCACCTGGATAAAGCTGCGATCCCCCACTGACACGTTAAGGTTTTCCAGTTTCTTACCCAGGGCATCCGGTAACTCGCCGCCGAAACGGTGATTAATGGCCGCCACCAGTTCGCTGCGGAATGCTTCGTTTTTATTGATGCCATGGCCCTGCCAGAGGTGGCGCTGATCCACCTGAATATTTAATTTCATACGTAACCTTCCTGTTTAAGAATTTTTTCCATCAGCCCGCGCGCAATAGCGTTAAGAGTCGGGGCCACGTTGAGAGGGGATTTAATGCGCTCACCGTCCTGTATGCGCTTGATTACCTCCATCTGCTCCTTGGTAAGCAGGATGGGTTTGAAGTTCGGGTTGTACGCCATAACTGACCTCACTGTATATTTATCAGGGTCAATAATATTTCATAAAACGCAACACAACCACAATTCATTGCATTAATAGGCATAATAAGCACAAAAAAAAGCCACCTGCTGGTGGCTTGTGTGAGTGGGAATCTTTAAAACTTAGACTTAACGGTCTGCCTAAATGAGTCTCTAATCTGCGGGGGTAACTCGTTCGAAAGTGTTCGTATCTGGGCTTTATATTTTTCGTAAACATCTTTGGGGGGTTGGCCTGGGTGTAAGCCAATCAGGGAAATAGAAAGCGTATCAATAGCCCCACCCTCAAGCACCACATCACCGTTATTCAGCTTGAAGTAGTGATCAGCTGACCATAGGGATGGGTCGTGTTCTTGGCTTTTCGCATTTGGCTGGATATCACTCCCGCAGTGCTTACACTTGATAGCTTCGCTCTGGATCAATTCCGCGCAGAACGGGCACTTAACCAGCCCGGCTGTAGAAGAGGCCCCCTTGCCAAAAATCAGCATGAGAACGCCCACCAGCACGATCAGCCCGCCAATAATGATGTGGTTTTGCCGTGAAGCCATCAGGCCGATATTATTCACCCTGCCATAGCCGGTATCGACGCTGACATCCATGTTTAACGCCACCACTACCCAGAGAACGCCGATCACCAGCGCGAAAAAACCCAGCTTTTTCATTTTATTTGCCCTGCTGTGAAAGAATACACGCATCATATCAGGGGTGTTTTGCACCCCCTATGCAATTTTTATTTCCCGTCAGCCATCCGGATCCGCGGCGCCGCCCACCAGGTTAAGCAGAATGTCGTCGATCTCTTCCCTGCCCTCGTGCCGTTCGCTGGCCAGTAACCATTTCAGTACGCCCACCGCCTCGCGCTGGTGACGGGGCCGGATAGTTATCAGCTTTTTATCCAGCCAATCCTCCCGGTCGCTGACCTCCTGCCGTTGATCCGCTCCTTCCTCCCAGCCCAGCTCCTTGCTGGCGGTGTGGCGCATCTCATACAGCCAGTTCCAGTATTCGAACTCGCGCACCACGTCAGAAAGGGTGTGCGGATCGGGGAGAACGTCGCAAAAACCGCTGTGCGCTTCGGTGCGGGCATGCTCAACCTCAAAATAGCGATCTGCGCTGGATATGGAGCCACTGGACGCCTCCTCTTCTGTCATGCCGAAGTCATCCCCCACCAGCAGCGCCGACTGGTCAATCAGCAGCTCTGCGGCCACCGGCTCCATCGCGGCATCATAGCTGCCGTAATGCGCCCTTACCTGGCGGGCGCTGTCGATGATGCTTCTGGCCCGGTTGAGGAAATACTGCGGGTTATCCATAAACAGCGTGCCGAACGCCACGTTTAGCAGGTCTGTGCCATTGAGCACCAGCCAGTCACGGTACCGATTCTCTGCGTCTTTCGGATTGATGGTCAGCTTCTGCAGGGCTTCCTCGGCGGCGGCCAGGTGCGCCGGTTCGTTCAGCTGGATCACCTCCAGAACCCAGAGATAAGCGTCGGTTTGCTGATGCCCAGTTACCACTTTCTGCGGCGGCAGTGGCTTCACCGTCGCCAGCTCGCTACTGTGAACTGGGGCCGGGATGGTGAACAGCGCCGCGTGAGCTGGATTGTCATCAAACAGGCCGCTGCGTTTGCAGACGGCGCGCACGGTGGTGGTTTTGATGCCCAGCTCACCGGCAATGCGGCCATAACCCAGGCCCCGGCGTTTAAGGCGGATGATCTCCGCCTTTTGCTCTGTAGTCAGGCGCATCCTGATACCCCCTTTTTTTTCGTGGCTGCCAGGGTATCAAGTGCCCGTTGCTGCTGTTCCGCCGTTACTTCCCCGGCGGGATCCCCGGCAAGGTTATAGCGCGCCCCTCCGGCGGCCAGGGCTTTCAGGTAGGACGTGCGCCGGGTGTACATGGCGATGGCGGCCCGCACCCTGCCCCCGCCGGTAATGCCCCTGGCGCGCATGTCTGCGGCTATCAGCTTGGCAGCGCCCACCACCAGCGGCCGCGGCGCGTCCAGGCTGAATGCTGCAGGCCAGTGAGTGATCAGCAGCTCCAGCTTTTTGCGGTTGTACCTGCTGCGCTTTGTGCCTGCTGCTGCGCCAGCTCCTGCATGAGCCGCTTTCTCTGCTGAGTCCGTGTTACGGGATGGTTTTGCCGCTGCGCCTGTTGTGGCGCGTTTCAGGCTCAATACCGGGCGTTTCTGTTCTTCCATTTTCGGCATCCTCAGAAGGGGATCTGATCGTCGTAGGGCTGGCTCTGGTCATAATCGTCGTAGCCATGCGCAGGTGGTCGCGGTTCCTGCGCGCGGCGCAGCGCGTCGGTTGCCTGCCCCTGCTGGCCTTTCTTCCCGCCCGGGCGTGCCGTTCTGGCGCTGATCACGCTGTCGGCGATCACCTGGTACCCGTTCTGCGTGCCGCCGTCCTTTCCGGTCCACTGGTTAACCTGCATATTGCCCGCCACGCTGACCATATCGCCCTTCTGGTGCTTCGCCAGCGCCTCGGCCTGTCTGCCGAACGCGGTTACCGCCAGCCAGAATGTGGCCTCTCCGTTCTCTGCTTTCTGGCACGGCAGCGTCACCGCCATACGGGTGAACGCCATCGGGTTGCCATTGCCAGTGGTGCGGCTCTGCACATCCGCCACCAGCCGCCCGTATGCTGAAATTTGTGCTGTCATGGATGAAATCCTCACGATAAAGAGATAAACCGGCACGTTTCAGGCTGTTATGCGGGATAACCTGGGATAACTTTGGGATAAACTTATAAGCATTAACTTACTGTTATATAAGCAATAACTATTAAGTTACCCCGCTATCACACTTATCCCAGCCATTTACGCGCGTGTAAGGGATTTGCTACTGGCTGGATTAATCCTCTTCGACATCTACCAGCACAACAAACCTTTGCTGCGTACCGTTAATGCTGATGGTTCGACTATCCAGCCGCCCCTTCTCTTTACGAACGAGCATTCCGGCATCTTCCAGCGCCTCGCCCCCCAGTTTTTTCTGGATACCGCAAAGGATCTCCACCTCAAACACGGAAGGGATGATGTGGTACTCCTTGCGCCCATCCTCCCGGCGACCATCTACCAGATACCCGGCAAGGTTCTGGATACGCTGTGCGTGGGTCTGATCCATATTCCCGTTAACCTTGCTGGTGGTGTAAGGCTGGAATCGTGAGAGGCCATAACGCTGGATGAAGTCACGCGCACGCGTAACCACCTGGTGCTTTTCACGATTGCCCAGACCATAGCTTTCCAGCCAGTCATTAAAGCTCCGACGAACGGCGGCACTACACGCACTGGCGCACCATCCGGTTAATGGTGCTGACAATGTGGCGGCAGCATCCAGCAGAGCAAATCGCGTGGCCACACGTTTAACCTGCGCCGACGCGCCTACGGGCAGACTGTTTATCCACTCTTCTTCGCGAGCATTCACCATCCGGATGGCGGATTCTTTATCAGCTGCCAGGAGTGAGATCCATTCGCGCCCGACAGCACCACAGTAGCGGGCCGCTTCGCGCTTAATGGCCCGGGAATGCTGATCGCCATCATCCATGCCGTTGAATTCCACCGTATCCACGAACGGTACGCTGACCAGCCGCACCAGCTGCCCGGCTTTAGGGCTGATCCCGCTTTTCAGCATGAAGGTTTCAAAATCCTCTTCGCCGGTACTAAGTGCGGCCACCGTCCATCGCAGCACGGCTCGGTTACCGCCTTCTTTGGCCCCTTGTACTTTGCCCACACCGTTAAAAAGCGTGTATGCGCTGGTGGATACCTGCCGGGCATCACCACCCTGGCCGATCTCGTCGATAGGCAAAAAACCGTCATTGCGCGATGCGGCTTCCACCGTCATCCCGTAGGCGGTAGTAAACCAGGAGAGTTTCAGCATGTCAGGCACACCATAGATGCTCGATGCTGCCTCGACCGTCGTGGTCTTACCTGCCGATGACTGCGCAAACAGGTGAATACCGAAGCAGGATCCGCCCGCCAGTGAGTTGAGAGGGGCGGCTAATGCCACCAGCGCGCCCAGCATCATCGACTGATTGCCTCGCATCAGTGCCGCTACGTTCTCACGCCACTGCTTCGCGCTGCCCCGCACAACATAGCCCGCCACCGCCGATGTTCCACCACTGAACGCAACCGGCATATCAGGCTGGCCGACAATCTCCCCATCCGGCATGACATAAGCACCGCAGTGCCAGCCGGCTGTCTGCGTGATAGTCCATTGAGTACGTTCGCCATGCCGCTGCAGGTAATCACCCAGAATATCGAGCAAGGATTTGCGAGTCGTGATATTTACCCCGCGGGATCGCAACCTGGCCCATCCTGCAGGCTGTCCGACCTCACGGCGTGGCACTGCCTCAAACATTACTGCGGCGCTGCCCTCCGGCCGGAGCCGGATTACCAGATAGCTTTCACGTCCGTCCTGGCCGATCCCTACCGTTGCCAGTTCATCGCATAGCCACGTTTCTTTCTCGTCGGTCTCTCCGGTATCCCGGTTGTATTTGGGCTCAACCCAGTACAGGCCGCCATGCCGAAGACTCACATAAGGCTTTTGCACGATTGGTTTCTGCCTGGTATGAGAGCCAATATCAATTACTTCTGCTGGCGCAGTCACTTTTTCTCCTTGCGGCCGGTATAGCGATTCGTTAAATGTTGCGCTGGCGGACTGGAGGCCATCACGCTGGCGCAGATCATCCCAGTCGGCTTTTTCTTCGCCTGGCGGCAGCGCTACCAGCCCGGAAACCGACTCTGCGGCCCGTTCTGCGCTGATGCGCCCGGTGTTCACCATAGGTTTCCCCTGCTCATCCAGTTCGCCCGGTGCGTGCCAGTCGTTATCCGCGGCAATAACGATCTGTGCCTGCGGGTGCTGCTGGCGCATCACCTGCGCTACGGGCAGCAGGTTCCCGGCGTCAATCGCCACCACCGCCAGCGCATCGGGGCGCATCAGGTGAACAGACAGAACAGTTGCCAGTCCTTCACCAATAATCACTGTCTGCGGCGAATGGGTGGGGTTAATGACGTGATATGAACCCTTTTTCGCTGAACCGGTAAGCAGGCGTTTTTCACCATTAGCCGTAATGGTCTGCGCGGCAGCTGTTGCGCCGGATTCATTCACCAGGGTCAGTACCAGGGCCCCATCAGGCAGGATCGGATAGGTAAACCCGGGCAGCCCCTTGCCAGCCAGGTAAGCGGGTTCAGCAGGTTGTGCCTGCGCTGTCAGTGCCGCCAGCTTAGAAGAGAAGCGCGCCGCGCGCGCCGCCTGCTCCTGGGCTTGCTGCTGCGCCAGCGCCGCCCGGCGTTCTGCCTGGTCCTTTTGCTGCTGGGCAACACCCTGGCTGGTGGAATTGTGTATGTCCTGCACGTTCATCCCCAGCGCATCAGCCACCAGCTGAGCGGCCCGGGTGGCGTCGCAGCTGTTCACTTTTTTCACCAGCTCCAGCCCGTCCCCGGCACCGCAGTTATTACAGAAGTGCGCACCCCGCCCGTCATCATCGAATCGGAAACGGTCTTTACCACCACAGGCAGGGCATGCAACCTGCGCACGGGGTGAGGCGGGAACGTCGATTCCCATCAGCGAAAGAACATCAGGCCAGCGCCCGGCAGCGGCATCGGATACCTGACGGATCATGTCGATACTACGCATGGAAAATGCCTCCTTTCGACAGGCTGTCGCTCATATCCCGCAGCATATCCAGCCAGATTTCATGGCCCCATTGGGTCAGCACACCATTAGCCAGGCAGCCGGTCAGCAGTTCCGTGGCCACCGCCTCCCAGTGGGTGTATTCCTGTTCAATCGGAGAGAGCATCCAGCTATCCACCAGCAACAGAATCCCGCTTTCACCGTCAGTTACCGCCACGTGGACGATCTGCCCGTTCACTGGCATGGGAAACCACTCACCGCCATTCTCCTGGCGCAAACGCAGAAGAACCGCAGCAGCAAACTCGTTAACCAGCATGGTCAGGCGCGCATTGTGGGCTGTAGGCTTCACTTGGTTTCCTCCGGCGGGGTGATCGTATAGCCGCAGCGTTTGAGGAACTGGACCATACCTGCAGGGGTGATCAGCACTTCCTCTTCAGAAAGCGGGCGAGCGGACGCTATACCGTTGTTGGTATAAAGCTGCCAGCGGCCACCAGCCGGGAAGCTGGCAACGGTCGCAGCATCAGCGCGACGTACGAGGTCGTAAATGTCGTTCATTCGCCGAACCCCGCATCGTTCAGGTTATCCCAGACGGTATGGGCCAGCCGGCGGCTGAGGGAAAGCAGCGTTTTGAGGTCGGTTTCATCCACCTTATCGCTGACCATTTCAGTGGCGATCAGCAGTGCGCACAGCTCTGTGGTGGTTTCGATTGTGTTCTGTCGTTCGGTTCTGTTCACGCTGCCACCTCTTGGCGGATGCGCCCGGCGAAGAAACAGACGTGATCGCGCGCCAGGGTGCGGCGTGCTTCGTGTTCAGATACAGCAGAGATGTGGTGAAGAACAGGTTTGATTGTCGGGCAATCGCGGCGAACAGCGGCGATAATCCAGATAAATTGCGGATTCTGGGTAGGGGTAGTAGCCATCATGATGGCAGCCTCCTTGTACTTATTTAAGGAGTCACCACCAGAGTTTCCACGCTCGAGGGTGGTGACACTGACAGGGGTGGAAATACCGGCGTACAAGGGAACCGGCCAGCCTTTCGGCTGCCCTATCAGCGCCACCATAGAAGAATATCGACCCAGTTGGGCAATATAGAAATATGCTGGGGCTGCGACAATAAAAAAGACGCTCACGGCGTCTACAGTCGCCTTGTACAAATTCGGGTTTCCACGCCCGGCACCAGATTTTGCTGGTGCGGGATAACCATACACTTGACGTATTGACACAGGCAAGCCCTTTTTGTGCATAGGGTGCATATTGTGATTCACGGCATTATTCATCGGCTTCGCCCTCAACTTCCGGCAGTTGCGGCTGGTGGTCACGCCAGAGCTTCGCCTCCTCCTGGC
The DNA here is from genome assembly GCF_036780805.1 of Leclercia sp. Taxonomy (NCBI): domain Bacteria; kingdom Pseudomonadati; phylum Pseudomonadota; class Gammaproteobacteria; order Enterobacterales; family Enterobacteriaceae; genus Leclercia; species Leclercia sp. The sequence continues at coordinate 80,984 of NZ_DAIQCE010000008.1, forward strand.
TCAAATGCTCTTTCTCCTTCCGGCACGCCTGCAGGTCATGGCCGCGCTTGCTCGCCTTGCGTGTGTACTGCGCTTTGCGGCGCGTGAAGTCGTTCAGGAACGCGAACGGCACGCCATATGAGCCGGTTTTGCGGATGGAAGGGATAACCTGGCGGAACACCCAGTTACTGAAACGGTGGGCGAACGTGCCCGGCGTGGTGGCTTTGCGGCTACGGGCGATCAGTTTGTAGAAACCGGATTCGCAGACGGTACGCATAATTTGCAATCCACCCGGGGTGGGTGCTAAACACTCCCCCTTTTCATCAGCATCTAATCGCCGTAATGCGACTTTGTGATCGACTATTTCCAGCGCTTCACAAACGTCTTTAGAAACAAACCACGGCTCCCCGCCGATTTTGACGATCCGCACTTTGGCCCCCTCAAACCGAATAACTGAAACATCATCCGGGCTGATTTTAGGTTGAGTTTGGCCCTGACCCAGAAGGCCATATTTTTTCTTTGTCATTTTTTACTCCACAAATTTTTTAATATGAAATAAGTGAAACAGGAGCCTGTATCTTCCGTGCCAATAAAAAATACCATGTCTCAACGTTACTGCCTGATATTTCAATATCAGTTTAATACCCGCATAAACTGGGGCTTGCAGCTGATTCGGCTTTTATGGCTCTGGAGTTTTCTGTTAATACCCGCATGAAATCTGGCTCCAAATTGATTATTAAAAATCAATCCACCTTTTTTTCATTCTCTGGCTAGAGCCAGGGTGAGCGAGGCCCTGACCGGCTAAGGTCATATTATTTTTCATCAGGATTTTCCTTATTCGGCGGCGTTGTCCGGGTATAGTTTCAGAATGCCTTCAACGTCCAGCTGATTAAGCGGCTGGTGACCGTTGATAACTGCGCTGGCATTAACGAGAGCGATCACCTTCTGCACATCGGCGCGTTTAATGAAGCGGTAACGGTAATGGCTGCCAATACCATCAGGGTTAGCTTCGTCGATACGCTCAAATTGCATATCAAGGCGACGCTCCAGATCCGTAAGGTAGTTCCGGCCAGAGGAAAGGCGACAATGCCGCAGAATTTCATTTTCAGTGATGCCGTCAGCACCAGAACGCAGAATCAGCAAACGAGCCTTATGCTTCTTTGGCACTGGCTTTGAATAAAGCAAATGGCTATCATGACCACCAGCAATATTAATTTGCGCATCAGGTACAGGTTTGTTTTGTTCACTATGACGCTCGGTAGCACGGGCGTTTTTTATTTCCATCACGCCACCTCCCCACGAGACTCAGCGATACGCTGATTGACCCATTCATCAATTTCACTCTCTACGAACGCGATTGCACGAGAGCCAATTTTAATGGATGAAGGGAAGCGTTTCTGGCTAATCAAGCGATATATCCACGCCTTACTGTAACCAGTGCGGCGCTGAACTTCGGGCAGGCGAATTAGACTTTTAGACATGTTTACCTCGTAACGTCTATTGCGGTTTACGAGTTATATTCCAGCAGAAAAAGGTCTGTAATTGTGGAAGTGCGGTAAATATTGATGGAAGTGCGTACATCATTAATTTGGAAGTAACAAAGGCTCTAACAAGGCATTTTGGAAGCCCTCCATCTTCATCTGGAAGTCTTCCAACATGTTTTGGAAGTCCCTAGGCTGAGATTTTTGGCGCATACGAACGTAGGGCCTCGTCAATGAGCATTATCAGCGCCTTATCCGTAACATCCACCCCATGCCCATACTCATCTATCAGCTTCTTGACTGTCCTGGATATCTCTGACTTGTTCAATTTCCCACCCCGAACATACTTACCCTTAGTTTTTTCAAGCGCGATGGCCATTCCGGCAATGAGTTTTAGCGCCGTATCTTTTCCAGCAAAATTATCCCATTTAGCCTCAGCACATTCATTTGGCGTACTACTTTCTTCATCGGAACCTTCAATTTCCTCCATGAATCTTGCAATACTTTTATCAATTAATTTTTGATAAAAAGCATGCGATTTTTCAGCATCAGGCATAGCATGATTAAATTCAGGGGGGATGGCTACTTTGTTTTGAATAAGAAAACGAAGTAGCTCTGACAGCTTAAAATAAAATGAATAGCACGACGTATATTCATGCCCATACTCGTCGATAAGATAGTATGTTCCGGCGTTATTAGGATTTGGGTCCTCGTTATAATCATGACCTTTAGCAATCTCATTTAAAAAAAATGAATGCCTTTTTGCAGAAATTTCTTCAACGTGAAAACCTGTAGAGGGGCTGTAGTTGTACAGCTTAAACTCCATTCCACGATATGGGTGTTCGTCACGAAAGGAGTTCATGGCTCGGCTTAATACAATGGCTGTATCACGGAATGTACGACCGTTGGCTTTGGATAACGCATTGAGGACAGTTTCAAAATGAACTGCCTCCGCTGATTCTGAGTCCAGCTTTTGAAAATTGAATGACATACGCCGCCTCGCGCCCTCTAAATTGGCGGCCATGCCAGCCCGCAGAGGTGTACGGGTTTTCGGGGATCAGCCTAGACATAGCCTTATTCTTTGTACGTGCACCGAAGTCTACTCCGGTGTACTGATACTGTCTATTCGTCCAGTTACGAGACTTTACCAAACGAGCCGTGAACCACATTTCCGCCGTGCTCCAGGCTATCCATATAATCGGCATACCACTGAAGCATTTCACGGCGGCCGTCCAGATACTGGGCGTGGTTGTACGTGCCGCGGATAGAGTTTTTATCGACGTGAGCCAGCTGCGTTTCAACCCACGCTGTGTTGTAGCCCTGTTCGTGAAGAATGGTACTCATTGTGTGGCGGAAGCCGTGCCCGGTCACCCTACCTGCATATCCAATGCGACGGATCAGGACGTTCATTGCCATCTCACTCATTGGTTTGCTGTGCTGGATCCTGCCGGGGAAAATAAACCGGTAATTGCCGGTGATAAGGCGCAGTTGTTCCAGGATGGCGATCGCCTGGTCGGATAATGGGACACAGTGAGGGCGACGCTTTTTCATGCGTGCTGGTGGCACTTCCCACAGTCGTTTATCAAAATCAATTTCGGCCCACTCACCCTGGCGCAGTTCGCCCGGGCGTAACCCGGTAAGAACCTGCAGGCGCATCGCCAGCTTCACAACAGAACTGCCGCTATAAGTGTTCAGCGTGCGGAAGAACTCGGGGAGTTCGTCACTGGCGAGAAAAGCGTAATGCTCCTTCTTATGAGGGGCAAACGCGCTGGCCAGATCAGGAGCCGGGTTATAATCAGCCCGGCCAGTCACAATCGCGTACCGCCACACCTCACCACAACGCTGCCTCACCTTTCTCAACTTTTCGGTCGCGCCCCTCTCATCCAGCTTAGAAAGAACGGCCATGAGCTCCATCGGTTTGATATCGGCGATCGGTCGTCGCCCGATTATCGGGAAAACATCGGCCTCGAAGGTTTTCATCATCTCTTCGCCGTAGGACTCAGACCAGCGGTCAATACGCTTGGCGTACCACTCGCGGGCGATCGCCTCGAAGGTACTTTCGTTGCGGCCCTGCTTCGCCAGCTTATCTTCTTTGCGGACATCGCTGGGGTTAATGCCACCAGCTACCTGCTTACGGGCATCATCACGTTTGAGCCTGGCATCATTCAGGGTTACATCGGGATAAGTGCCCAGCGAAATCATCTTGGGCTTACCGTCGAAACGGTAACGGAAACGCCACCCTCTCGATCCGTTCGGTTCGATGAGCAGAGAGAGCCCATTGCCATCGTTGAGTGTATAGGACTTCTCACGCGGCTTAGAGCGCCGGATTTCAAGGTCTGTGAGGGGCATTGTGTATAGTTCCAAAGTGTAGAGCGCGGGCTATACGCATTACTATACACATGAATGTATAGATTTGAGTAGACGTTAGTTTACGTCAAAATACGGAGATATTGGCGGAAGCCTTGTTATTACTGGGTTTTATTGACTTGAGTAGACGTTAAAAGAAGTGTGTTTGGAGCGGGCGAAGGGAATCGAACCCTCGTATAGAGCTTGGGAAGCTCTCGTTCTACCATTGAACTACGCCCGCTTTGAGGTGCGTAAAGCATTATAGACCTTACGCCTCTTCTGACAAGACTCCTTTGCGCTAACCGGCGATAAAATAACCACTTAGCACTTAGGTTTGCCGCCCTGCGCCGGTAAATAGCGTTGCGGATCGATAGCGGTCGCCTTATAACGAATCTGGAAGTGCAGCTTCACCGAATCTGTGCCAGTGCTGCCCATCGTCGCAATCTTCTGCCCGGCCTTCACGTTTTGTCCGTTATTCACCAGCATGGTGTCGTTATGGGCATACGCGGTGATGTAATCCTCGCCATGCTTAATCATGATCAGGTTACCGTACCCGCGCAGCTGATTACCGACGTAGACCACCTTCCCGGCCCCTGATGCATAGACCGGGGTGCCTCGCGCAGCAGCGATATCAATGCCTTTATTACCGCCTTCGGACAATGAATATGGCACGACGACTTTTCCGCTGGCAGGCCAGACCCAGCAGCGCTGCCCGACAGGCGGCCAGGAGGATTTAGGCACTGCGTAAGAAGGAGTGACCGCGGCGGTTTTACCGCTGCTCTTTGCAGAGGACTTTTTGGACGTGGTGCTGCTGCCGTTAACTCTCAGCTTTTGCCCCACTTCAATGGTGTAAGGCGGCGAAATATTATTCAGGCGCGCCAAATCCTTCACGCTGGTACCGGTGGCACGTGAGATACGGTACAGCGTATCGCCGCGTTTAACGGTATACACAGGACCAGAGTCCGATGACTGATTGCCCGCACATCCCGCCAGCAACAGGGCAAAGATCAGGCAAAACAGAGCAGAAACAGGGTTTTTCGTCGGGCTTCCTGCAAACAAAACAGTTCCTCGGTCAACGTGAATGGCCGCGCTATGATAGCAGCCCGGACTGATTTGGGTCAGCCCTTTTCCGCTCTGCGCGACAAACCGTTCGTATAAGAATGCAGTATAATAATGCCGCGGATGGTGCTGAACCGTCTGGCATGATTGGTACTGGAGCACGAATGAGTATTCAAGAACACGTTATTTTGGTAAATGACCAGGGAAAGGTGATTGGCACTCAGGAAAAATACGCCGCGCACACCTCGCATACCCCACTGCACATGGCCTTCTCCTCCTGGCTCTTTAACGCTAACGGTGAGTGCCTGATTACCCGACGCGCACTGAGCAAAAAAGCCTGGCCCGGCGTCTGGACGAACTCGGTCTGCGGCCATCCGCAGTCTGGCGAAGAAATTGAGCAAGCGATTATCCGTCGCTGCCGTTTTGAAGTGGGGGCTGAAATTGCCAGTATCATCTCCGTCGCGCCTGACTTTCGCTACCGTAAAACCGACCCTTCCGGGATTGTTGAAAACGAGATTTGCCCGGTATTTGCCGCTCGCATCATCAGTGAAATAACAATAAATGATGATGAAGTGATGGACTATCAGTGGGTCGAGCTGGAGGCATTATTCCGCGCGCTGGATGCAACGCCCTGGGCCTTTAGCCCGTGGATGGTCATGGAGGCGAGTACGGCTCGCGAGGCACTTCGAGCCTTCGCGGCGCAATAAAAAAGCCCCTTTCGGGGCTTTTTTTACATCTTTACGGCTTACTTCACCGGACGCATCGCCGGGAAGAGGATCACGTCACGGATGGTGTGGCTGTTGGTGAACAGCATAACCATACGGTCGATACCAATGCCCAGACCCGCCGTTGGTGGCAGGCCGTGTTCCAGCGCGGTCACGTAGTCTTCGTCGAAGAACATCGCTTCGTCGTCGCCTGCGGCTTTCGCATCAACCTGATCCTGGAAGCGCTGCGCCTGATCTTCTGCATCGTTCAGCTCGCTAAAGCCGTTGCCGATTTCGCGGCCACCGATGAAGAATTCAAAGCGGTCAGTGATCTCCGGGTTCTCGTCGTTACGACGCGCCAGCGGAGAAACCTCTGCCGGGTACTCGGTGATGAAAGTCGGCTGAATCAGGTGCGCTTCAGCCACTTCTTCGAAGATCTCGGTCACGATACGGCCCAGACCCCAGCTCTTCTCAACCTTGATACCGATGCTCTCTGCGATCGCTTTCGCAGAGTCGAAGTTATCCAGATCGGCCATCTCGGTTTCTGGACGGTATTTCTTGATCGCTTCACGCATGGTCAGCTTAACGAACGGCTTACCGAAGTCGAAGACCTCTTCGCCGTAAGGCACTTCAGTGGTGCCCAGAATGTCCTGCGCCAGAGTACGGAACAGGGATTCGGTCAGCTCGATCAGATCTTTGTAATCCGCATACGCCATATAGAGTTCCATCATGGTGAACTCTGGGTTATGACGCACGGAGATGCCTTCGTTACGGAAGTTACGGTTGATCTCGAACACGCGATCGAAACCACCCACCACCAGACGCTTCAGGTACAGTTCCGGCGCGATACGCAGGTACATGTCGAGGTCCAGGGCGTTGTGATGGGTGATGAATGGACGCGCAGACGCACCGCCCGGGATCACCTGCATCATTGGGGTTTCTACTTCCATGAAGTCGCGTTTAACCATGAACTGGCGGATACCGGCCATGATCTGGGAGCGAATTTTGAAGGTGTTGCGGGATTCATCGTTAGAGATGAGATCCAGGTAACGCTGGCGGTAGCGCGCTTCCTGATCCTGCAGGCCGTGGAACTTGTCCGGCAGCGGGCGCAGGGCTTTAGTCAGCAGACGCAGCTCGGTGCAGTGAATGGACAGCTCGCCGGTCTTGGTTTTGAACAGCTTGCCTTTAGCACCGAGGATATCGCCCAGGTCCCATTTCTTGAACTGTTCGTTGTAGATGCCTTCTGGCAGATCGTCACGGGAGACGTACAGCTGAATACGGCCGCCAACGTCCTGCAGCGTAATAAAGGAGGCTTTACCCATGATACGACGGGTCATCATGCGGCCTGCAACGGCCACTTCGATGTTCAGCGCTTCCAGCTCTTCGTTCTCTTTCGCGTCGAAGTCAGCGTGCAGTTGGTCTGAGGTGTGGTCACGACGAAAATCGTTCGGGAACGGCACGCCCTGCTCGCGCAGCGCAGCCAGCTTCTCGCGGCGGGTTTTCAGTTCATTGTTAAGATCGACGACCGCGTCAGCGCCCTGTGCTTGTTGTTCAGACATGTTGGTTCCTCATAACCCTGCTTTCAGACTTGCTTCGATAAATTGGTCCAGGCTGCCGTCCAGCACCGCCTGCGTGTTACGGGTTTCGACACCGGTACGCAGGTCTTTGATGCGGGAGTCATCAAGGACGTAAGAACGGATCTGGCTGCCCCAGCCGATGTCAGACTTGTTATCTTCCATCGCCTGCTTCTCAGCATTTTTCTTTTGCATCTCCAGTTCATAAAGCTTCGCTTTCATCTGCTTCATGGCCTGGTCTTTGTTTTTATGCTGGGAACGGTCGTTCTGGCACTGTGTGACCAGCCCGGTCGGCAGGTGCGTAATACGCACCGCGGATTCCGTACGGTTAACGTGCTGACCGCCCGCACCGGAGGCGCGGTAAACGTCGATACGCAGATCCGCCGGGTTGATTTCGATGTCGATATCGTCCTTCACTTCCGGATAGACAAACGCGGAACTGAACGAGGTATGACGACGGCCGCCGGAGTCAAACGGGCTTTTACGCACCAGTCGGTGAACGCCGGTTTCAGTACGCAGCCAGCCGTAAGCATAATCGCCAATGATTTTAACGGTGACAGATTTCAGGCCTGCCACTTCGCCTTCAGACTCTTCGATGATTTCGGTCTTAAAGCCGCGGGCTTCAGCCCAACGCAGGTACATACGGGTGAGCATGCTGGCCCAGTCCTGGGCTTCTGTCCCGCCGGAACCGGCCTGAATATCCAGGTAGCAGTCGGCGCTGTCGTATTCACCGGAGAACATGCGACGGAATTCCAGCTGGGACAGCTTCTCTTCCAGCACGTCGAGCTCTGCCACGGCTTCGTTGAAGGTCTCTTCGTCGTCGGCCTCAACGGCCAGCTCCAGCAGCCCGGACACGTCATCCAGACCCTGCGCCATCTGATCCAGCGTATCGACGATAGCTTCCAGAGAGGAACGCTCTTTACCCAGCGCCTGTGCGCGTTCAGGTTCGTTCCAGACGTCCGGCTGTTCCAGCTCGGCGTTTACTTCTTCGAGACGCTCTTTCTTGGCATCGTAGTCAAAGATACCCCCTAAGAACGTCGGAGCGCTCCGTGAGGTCCTGAATGCGGTTTTTTACCGGATTAATTTCAAACATGGTCTGTTTTCTTTTATGGACTAGTCAAAATGCGGAGATAAGGGCGGAATTGTACCGGATTCACGCCCTGTTTTATAGCGGAATAGTGATGCTAAAGTGGCCAGATATGGTCGATGATGATTTGCAGCGTGCGGTTGCCGCGAAACTCGTTGATATCCAGTTTGTAGGCCAGTTCGACTTCGCGCACGCCGTTGTCCGGCCAGATGGTGGTATCGACGTTAAAGGCGATACCGTCCAGCAGCGGGCCGCCGCCGACCGGTTCCACCATCACTTTCAGATGGCGTTCACCCACCAGCCGCTGTTGCAGCAGACGGAAACGGCCATCGAACAGCGGCTCCGGGAACATCTGCCCCCATGGACCAGCATCACGCAGCATCTGCGCCACTTCCATGGTCATTTCAGCAGGCGTTAACGGACCGTCGGAGACCACTTCGCCCTGCAACAGGGCCGGATCCAGCCACTCGGTGACCAGTTTGCCAAACAGCTGTTGGAATTGCTCGAATTTGGCCTCTTCCAGCGACAGCCCTGCCGCCATCGCATGGCCGCCGAATTTGATCATCAGATCGGGATGGAGGGTATGCAGCCGCTCCAGCGCATCGCGCATATGCAACCCTTGAATGGATCGCCCCGATCCTTTCAGCGTGCCGTCTCCGGCTGGAGCAAAGGCGATCACCGGACGGTGAAAACGCTCTTTGATGCGCGAAGCCAGGATCCCGACCACTCCCTGGTGCCACTCGGGGTGATACATCGCCAGCCCGCCGGGCAGCGTTTCGCCGCTGCGCTCCAGCTTCTCGCACAGGATCAGGGCTTCGGCCTGCATCCCCTGCTCGATCTCTTTGCGGGTCTGGTTCAGGGCATCCAGCTCGTTGGCCAGCACGCGCGCCTCGCCGACGTTGTCGCACAGCAGCAGCGCCACACCCACCGACATATCATCCAGTCGCCCGGCGGCGTTGAGCCTCGGACCAAGGGCAAATCCCAGATCGCTGGCCGCCAGCCGCTGCTGATCCCGGTTGGCGATCTCCAGCAGCGCCTTAATGCCCGGACGGCATTTTCCCGCGCGAATGCGGTTTAAGCCCTGCCAGGTGAGAATGCGGTTATTGGCATCCAGCGGCACCACGTCCGCCACGGTGCCCAGCGCCACCAGATCGAGGAATTCCGCCAGATTCGGCGCGGCAATGCCCTGCGCCTCAAACCAGCCTTTATCCCGCAGCCTGGTACGCAGCGCCAGCATCAGGTAGAAGGCCACGCCCACGCCCGCCAGCGCTTTCGACGGGAAGTCGCAGTCGCGCAGGTTGGGGTTGATGATCGCTTCTGCCGCCGGCAGCGTGTCGCCAGGCAGATGGTGATCGGTGACCAGCACCGGGATCCCAAGATCGTGCGCCCGATCGACACCGGAATGGGACGAGATCCCATTGTCGACGGTGAGGATCATCTGCGCGCCGCGGGCATGGGCCTGATCGACCACTTCCGGGCTCAGGCCGTAGCCATCTTCGAAGCGGTTCGGTACCAGGTAGGAGACGTTATCGCACCCCATCGCCCGCAGGCTGAGCACGCTCAGCGCGGTACTGGTGGCGCCATCGGCATCGAAATCCCCCACCACCATGATGCGGGTTCCTTCACGGAAGGCGTTGTACAGCAGCTCCGTGGCCGTATCGACGCCACTCAGCTGCTGCCAGGGCAGCATGCCTTTTACGCTTCGCTCAAGGTCGTCTGCCGTTTGCACGCCACGGCTGGCGTACAGTCGACGCAACAGAGGCGACAGATCCGCGGGTAACGCGGCGCTGTCGTTCACTTCACGACGACGGAGTTGTATCGAAGATTTCACGCGAATTATTTACCGCCAAACTGTTTCTGATGCGCGTCGAGGAACGCTTTCATCTCTTTCGGCCCCTGATAACCCGGCACCACGTAGCCGTTGCTCAGCACGATGGCTGGCGTACCGGTCACGCCAAACTGCACGCCCAGCGCGTAGTGGTTGGCAATGTCAATATCGCAGGAGGCGGGCTGAATGCCCTTGCCGCTCATGGCATCATCAAAGGCTTTGTTGCGATCTTTCGCACACCAGATGGCCTTCATGTCCTGCTCAGGCTGGCTCTGCACGCCCGCACGCGGGAAGGCGAGATAACGCACGGTAATCCCCAGCGCGTTGTAGTCTTTCATCTCTTCGTGCAGCTTGTGGCAGTAGCCGCAGGTGATGTCGGTGAAGACGGTGATGACATGCTTTTCCTGCGCGGCTTTGTAGACGATCATCTCTTTTTCCAGCGCGTTCAGGTTTTTCATCAGCATCTGGTTAGTGACGTTGACCGGCTGGGCGCCGCTCACATCGTACAGCGGCCCCTGCAGAAAGTGCTTACCGTCTTCGGTGACGTACAGCACGCCGCCGCTGGTCATCACGGTTTTCATCCCGGGGATTGGCGCAGGCTGAATGTCGCTTCCGGTGACGCCGAGCTTCGCCAGAGACTGTTTAATGGCCGCATCGTCAGCATGCGCCAGACCAGATAATGAGGCTGCCAGCAGAGAGAACAGCACTAAAGACTTTTTCATATGGATTCCTGTTACAAGTCATCACGCACGTGGGTGATGCTGTTGGTGTAGCTGCCGCAGGCGTTCCGTCGCGACATGCGTGTAGATTTGCGTCGTTGAAAGGTCACTGTGCCCAAGCAGCATCTGGACCACGCGCAGGTCGGCGCCGTGATTCAGAAGATGGGTCGCAAAAGCGTGACGCAGAACGTGCGGCGAAAGTTTTTCACTGTCGATACCTGCCAGTGTGGCGTAATGTTTGATGCGATGCCAGAAGGTTTGACGCGTCATCTGCTGCGCACGCTGGCTCGGAAACAGCACATCAATGGAGACCCCGTTGAGCAACCAAGGACGTCCATGCTGAAGATAGTTCTCCAGCCAGTACACCGCCTCTTCACCCAGCGGTACCAGACGCTCTTTGTTGCCTTTACCGATCACCCGTACCACGCCCTGACGCAGGCTGATATCACTCATCGTCAGACCGACCAGCTCAGAGACGCGCAGTCCCGTCGCGTACAAGACCTCAAGCATCGCTTTATCGCGTAACTCCAGCGGTTGGTCAACCACCGGCGACTGTAATAATCTCTCAACTTGTGCTTCGCTGAGATCCTTCGGCAGACGCTGCGGCAGCTTTGGCGACGCCAGCGCGGCGCTGGGATCGTCAGCGCGTAATTTCTCACGGTACAGATGCTGAAACAGACGCCGCATGGCGCTCAGCAACCGTGCGGAGCTGGTGGCTTTGTAGCCCCCCTCCATGCGCTCGGCCAGCAGCGTCTGTAGATCGCCGCTTTGGGCCGTGGCAAGCGAGAGGTCATGATGGTGCAACCAGGCCACCAGCATCGCCAGATCGCGTCGGTAAGCGCTGAGGGTATTTTCGGCAAGATTCTTCTCCAGCCACAGCGCATCGAGAAACTGCTCGATGAGTGCGAGATCCTTTTCCACGTCAGCCTCTTTCATTCTGCAATGGGGTGCATTATGCCTGAATGCGGGTTGTTTCTGGTACACTACTCGCAAAGTCATAGCAAGTATTGAGACATTTTAGCGATGAATATTGGTCTGTTTTATGGTTCCAGCACCTGCTACACCGAGATGGCCGCAGAGAAAATTCGCGACATTATCGGTCCGGAACTGGTCACCCTGCATAATCTCAAAGACGACGCCCCGACGATGATGGAGCAGTACGACGTGCTGATCCTGGGTATCCCGACCTGGGATTTTGGTGAGCTGCAGGAAGACTGGGAAGCCATCTGGGATAGTCTGGATGGCCTGCAGCTGGAAGGTAAAATTATCGCGCTGTACGGCATGGGCGATCAGTTGGGCTACGGCGAGTGGTTCCTCGACGCGCTGGGAATGCTGCACGACAAGCTGGCGCCGAAAGGGGTGACCTTCATCGGTTACTGGCCGACCGAAGGCTATGAGTTTACCAGTAAGAAACCGATCATTGCCGACGGCCAGCTGTTTGTCGGGCTGGCCCTTGATGAGACGAATCAATACGATCTGAGCGAAGAGCGCCTGCAGAACTGGTGCGAGCAGATCCTCGGCGAAATGGCGGAGCAGTTTAGTTAACCCGCTACCGCCCCTGCGTCGGTTGCTGCGAAAGCATCCGGCGCAAATCCCGCCACTCCCCTTCGTCCATACTGTCTGCCGCCAGCCACAAATGCTGGCAGCGTTGTCCGGTGGCCTTGCGTAAGCGAAGCATCATCCCGGCATTTAACATCCACGGCGTGCCGACGATCTCCCACTCGCTGCCCTGCCAGTGCAGGCGGGAATCCATAAACAGTTTGATTTCGCCCTGACGGGAATTAATGCGCCGTTGGCTGCGCACGCTGTCGAACACCACCAGCGACAGTAAGATGAGCCATAATGGGGTGTAGCTCAGCGGCCACGGCATCAGCAGAATGCAGGCCGCAACCAGGCCGTGGAGCAAAAGCGACATCCACTGCGAGCGCCACGAGACGCGTAAATCAGATTGCCACAGGACCACGTTCCCGATTCCGTGTTTGAATTAAAAGCACCATCCGTTGCAGTTCGGCGTCGGCAGGTTCGCCGTGATTCATCAACCAGTTAAATAAATCAGGATCGTCGTTCTCCAGCAGGCGGATGAACAGCTGTTTGTCTTCATCGCTCAGAGTGTCGTATTCGTATTCGAAGAACGGCATGATGGAGATATCGAGTTCGCGCATGCCGCGACGGCATGCCCAATGAATGCGGGCTTTGTTAGTAATGTCCATGTGCATTTTCCTGCATAACGTTGAGTTCAGGCAGTGTTCCGTTCGTATCGGCGGAGATTGATAATCTACCGGGAAGAAACGGCTCTTAGTGTAACGTGTTTTTTGCTGTTTCATTACTGGAATATTACGTTCCTGACGCGCTCTTTCAGAAAAAACCACAACAAAAACGGGCGTTCATCCGTTTTGCGTCGCGTTACGCACAACAGCGCGAGGGCACGAATAGCCTGTTGAAACCGCTTGCATTGGCTACAGTCTCTTTTACCATTAGGCATCAACAAAGCGTTATGCAATTCAGGACATCATTATGGCATTTACACCCTTTTCTCCGCGCCAGCCTGTCGCCTCTGCGCGTCTGCCGCTGACGCTTATGACTCTTGATGACTGGGCGCTGGCAACGCTGGTCGGCGTGGACAGCGAAAAGTACCTGCAGGGCCAGGTGACCGCTGATGTCAGTCAAATGACCGAACACCAGCACCTGCTGGCCGCGCACTGCGATCCAAAAGGCAAAATGTGGAGCAACCTGCGTCTCTTCCGTCGTCAGGACGGTTTTGCTCTGATCGAACGCCGCAGCCTGCGCGACGCGCAGCTCGCCGAGCTGAAAAAATATGCGGTGTTCTCAAAAGTGACCATCGCCGCCGATGACGAGCTGGTGCTGTTGGGCGTCGCTGGATTCCAGGCGCGTGCGGCGTTAAAGAACCTGTTCAGCGAACTGCCTGATGCCGAAAAGCAGGTCACTAGCGACGGCGCCACCTCGCTGCTGTGGTTTGAACACCCGGCGGAACGCTTCCTGCTGGTAACCGATGTCGCCACCGCAGAGCGCGTCACCCAGGCCCTGCGTGGCGAAGCCCAGCTGAATAACAGCCAGCAGTGGCTGTCGCTGAACATTGAAGCGGGCATTCCGGTTATCGACGCGGCCAACAGCGGGCAGTTTATCCCTCAGGCAACCAACCTGCAGGCGCTCGGCGGGATCAGCTTTAAAAAAGGCTGCTATACCGGCCAGGAGATGGTGGCGCGCGCGAAGTTCCGCGGTGCCAATAAGCGTGCGCTATGGTATCTGGCGGGCCAGGCCAGCCGCGTACCGGAAGCCGGTGAAGATCTGGAGCTGAAAATGGGTGAGAACTGGCGCCGGACCGGCACCGTGCTCGCCGCCGTTCAGCTCGATGATGGCCGTCTGCTGGTGCAGGCCATTATGAACAATGACATGGAGCCCGACAGCGTGTTCCGCGTGCGTGAAGATGCAAATACCCTGAGCATCGAGCCGCTGCCGTATTCGCTGGAAGAGTGAATAAAAGCAAAACGGTAACCCCTGGGTTACCGTTTTTGATGTTTGCTCCCTCTCCCCGTGGGAGAGGGTTGGGGTGAGGGCATCAGGCCGCACATCACCTTAAACGTACAAATAAATCGCCAGGAAATGGCACAGGCTGCCGCCCAGCACAAACCCGTGCCAGATCGCGTGGTTATAGGGGATGCGCTTGCAGACGTAAAAAATCACCCCCAGCGAATAGACAATCCCGCCCACCGCCAGCAACGTTACCCCACCTGCCGCCAGTTTTACCGCCAGCTGATAGACAACAATCAGCGACAGCCAGCCCATGGTCAGATAGGTCACCAGCGACAGCACCTTAAAGCGGTGCGCGATGGTCAATTTAAACAGGATCCCCAGCAGCGCCAGGCTCCAGATAACAATCATTAGTCCGCGTGCCAGCGGCGAATCCAGCCCCACCAGCAAAAACGGCGTGTAGGTTCCGGCAATCAGCAAATAGATGGCACAGTGGTCGAATTTTTTCAGCCAGATTTTGGCCCGCTGATGCGGAATGGCATGGTAAAGGGTGGACGCCAGGAACAGCAGAATCATGCTTCCGCCATACAGGCTGTAACTGGTGATCGCCAGCGCGCTGGCGTTGGTGTCAACGGCCTGAACCAGCAGCAGTACCAGCCCGACGATGCCAAACACCAGGCCGACTCCGTGACTAATACTGTTGGCTATTTCCTCAGCCAGCGAATATCCCTGTGCGGTTAATGGTTTGCTAACCATAGAGAACTCCGGGAAAACATAAGTGAATACTGCATCGCTGACTATGCTAACTGAGAATGATTCCAGTGAACACCTGTTAGCTAAAATAAATATCGCATGAATATTTATTCAATAAAATCATAGTGTTGCATGATATTTTCAGCTAACGGGTGTTCAGATTAAAATCAAAAGCATTTAAAATCAATGACATAAAACTGAGTCTGATTTGGGTAGATCTCCGCGATGACCTGCTTAAGTTTCCCCAGGGTCATGTTCTCCTGCTGAGCATGTTTTTCGGTCAGCGTTTCCAGTGTCACGGTTGAGGTCCCCGTCACCTCAATGGTGCAAAAGTAACCGTCGTCTTCATAACGCCCTACCCGCAGAACATCGCCCGTTTTAAAGTGCGCCTCGCTCTCATCACGGATAGTGATGGTCTTACGCCCAGCCAGAATGTCATCCTGAAAGCGCTGAAAAAAAGTCATGTCGTTTGGCTGCATGGTATTATTCCCTGAAGATGAAGTCTGATGAGTGAGTTTAGTTACTGTGAGCATGTTCTCCCATTCCGCCATTGCCAGTCTCAATAATCTGGAGATGATGGTTTACAACACCGTCATCAAAAACCGCGATCGGGTGATGTACATGACCATCCGCGAACTGGCGGATGCGGCAGGGGTTTCCACTACCACCGTGCTGCGCTTTTGCCGCAAACTCAACTGTGATGGCTATTCTGAATTCCGCGTCCGTTTTAAATTATATCTCGAACAAAACGAACCACAGCAGGCCAATTTTGGCGCCAGTGAGATTATCAGTTTTTTCAAAAGCGTAAACAACGACGAATTTGATTCGCTATTAAATAATGCCGTGGATATTATCTTATCGTCGGAGCGTATTATATTTGTCGGGGCAGGCACCTCGGGATCGCTGGCGAAATATGGCGCACGTTTCTTTTCCAATATTGGTAAATTCAGCAACCACATCGACGACCCTTATTTCCCGGTCACCAACGATATGGCGAAAAATGCGTTGGCGATAGTCCTCTCGGTCTCGGGCGAAACGGAGGAGATCCTGCGCTTCGCCAGCCAGTTCAGCCTTCATCACTGCAAGGTGCTCTCCATCACCAGCCACGAACATTCGCGGCTGGCAAAACTGGCGGACTTTAATCTCTCATGGCATGTACCACAAACCCGCATCGCGGGCGTCTATGATATTACGACGCAAATTCCGGTGATCTATATTCTTGAATCGCTGGGGCGTAAACTGGCGAAGAAATTAACGGAATAAAACACCCTGTTTTTTAGAGGTAACATATTACAATTTCTGCGAATTGTTATATCGTGACTTTTCATTCCCCTTTGTTAGACTCAAAAACAATAGCAATAAATGAGATTAGCAAAGATGAAAAAACTCACCTTACCAAAAGACTTTTTATGGGGCGGCGCGGTTGCGGCGCATCAGGTTGAAGGCGGCTGGAACAAAGGCGGCAAAGGCCCGAGCATTTGTGACGTGCTGACCGGCGGCGCACACGGCGTGCCGCGTGAAATCACCCAGGAAGTGGTCGATGGCAAATACTACCCGAACCATGAAGCCATCGACTTCCACGGCCACTATAAAGAAGACATCAAACTGTTTGCCGAGATGGGCTTCAAATGCTTCCGTACCTCCATCGCCTGGACCCGTATCTTCCCGAAAGGTGACGAAACCCAGCCGAACGAAGAGGGATTGAAGTTCTACGATGACATGTTCGATGAGCTGCTGAAGTACAACATCGAGCCGGTGATTACACTCTCCCACTTCGAAATGCCGCTGCACCTGGTGCAGGAATACGGCGGCTGGACCAACCGTAAGGTAGTCGACTTCTTCGTGAACTTCGCTGAAGTGGTGTTTGAGCGCTACAAGAGCAAGGTCAAATACTGGATGACCTTCAACGAGATCAACAACCAGCGCAACTGGCGCGCGCCGCTGTTCGGCTACTGTTGCTCCGGCGTGGTTTATACCGAGCATCAAAACCCGGAAGAGACCATGTACCAGGTGCTGCATCACCAGTTCGTGGCCAGCGCCCTGGCGGTGAAAGCCGCACGTCGTATCAACCCGGAAATGAAAGTCGGCTGCATGCTGGCGATGGTGGCGCTGTATCCATTCTCCTGCAAACCAGAAGATGTGATGTTTGCCCAGGAATCGATGCGTGAACGCTATATCTTTACCGACGTGCAGCTGCGGGGTTACTACCCGTCTTACGTCCTGAACGAGTGGGAGCGCCGCGGTTTCACCATCCATATGGAAGCGGGCGACGAGCAGATCCTGCGTGAAGGCACCTGTGACTATCTGGGCTTCAGCTACTACATGACTAACGCGGTGAAAGCGGAAGGCGGTACTGGCGATGCGATCTCCGGCTTTGAAGGCAGCGTCCCGAACCCGCACGTGAAGGCGTCAGACTGGGGCTGGCAGATCGATCCGGTGGGCCTGCGCTACGCCCTGTGCGAGCTGTACGAGCGCTATCAGAAGCCGCTGTTTATCGTGGAAAACGGCTTCGGCGCTTACGATAAAGTGGAAGCGGACGGCAGCATCAACGATGACTACCGTATCGACTACCTGCGCGCCCACGTTGAAGAGATGATCAAAGCGGTCACGTATGATGGCGTGGATCTGATGGGCTATACCCCGTGGGGCTGCATCGACTGCGTGTCGTTCACCACCGGCCAGTACAGCAAACGCTACGGCTTTATCTACGTGAACAAGCACGACGACGGCACCGGCGACATGTCCCGTTCGCGCAAGAAGAGCTTTGAGTGGTACAAAGATGTGATTGCCAGCAACGGCGAGACGCTTTAACTCCGTAATGCCGGGCGGCGCTACGCTTGCACCGGCCTACGATTGATCCCCTCTCCCCTTTGGGGAGAGGGTTAGGGTGAGGGGTTTACTTCCCGCCCGCTAACTCAATAAAACTGCCCGTCACGTACGATGCCTTCTCGCTCAGCAGCCAGACAATCGCCTGGGCCACCTCTTCGGGCTGCCCGCCGCGCTGCATCGGCAGCATCGACTTCACCCGATCCACACGTCCTGGCTCACCGCCGGAGGCATGAATGTCGGTGTAGATCAGCCCCGGACGGACGCAGTTGACCCGAATGCCCTGCGCTGCCACCTCCAGCGCTAACCCGGTGGTAAGGGAGTCCACGGCACCTTTCGACGCTGCGTAATCCACATACTCCCCCGGCGCACCAAGACGTGATGCCGCAGACGAGACGTTGACAATCGCCCCGCCTTTCCCGCCATGCTTCAGCGCCATGCGTTTTACCGCCTCGCGGCAGCAGAGGAAATACCCGGTCACGTTGGTGGCCAGCACCCGGTTAATGCGCTCGGCAGAGAGATTTTCGATGGTGCTCTGCTCGAACAAAATGCCGGCGTTATTAACCAGCGCGGTGAGGAGCTCACCTTCACGATCGAGGCTGTCGAACATCGCCATCACCTGGGCTTCATCACTGATGTCCGCACGCAGGGCAAAGGCTTTACCGCCCTCTTCCACAATCTGAGCGATCACGTCGGTCGCGGCTTTGATGTTGTGGTGATAATTCACCGCCACGGTGTAGCCTTCGCGTGCCAGCTGCAGTGCGGTCGCTTTGCCAATTCCTCGGCTGGCGCCGGTTACAAGTGCGATTGCCATTCACTACCTCCAGATAAAAAAAAGCCGGGTGGCGCTTGCGCTTACCCGGCCTACAGTATGGCAGAAAGGTTACTGGTATTCGCTCATCGGCACGCAGGAGCAGAACAGGTTGCGGTCGCCGTAGACGTCATCAAGACGCTTCACGGTCGGCCAGTACTTGTTGGCAACGCCTGCCGGGAAGACCGCCAGCTCGCGGGAGTAAGCGTGATTCCACTCAGCCACCAGCTCGTGCTGGGTGTGCGGGGCGTTGACCAGCGGGTTATCTTCCAGCGTCCATTCGCCATCCTGAACGCGGTCGATCTCAATGCGGATCGCCAGCATCGCGTCGATAAAGCGGTCCAGCTCGGCTTTGCTTTCGGATTCGGTTGGCTCCACCATCAGCGTGCCCGCGACCGGGAACGACATGGTTGGCGCGTGGAAGCCGTAGTCGATCAGACGTTTGGCAATGTCCAGCTCGCTGATGCCGGTCTGCTCTTTCAGCGGACGAATATCCAGAATACATTCGTGAGCCACACGGCCATCGCGGCCGGTATAGAGCACCGGGAAGGCAGACTTCAGACGCGTCGCAATGTAGTTCGCATTGAGGATCGCCACCTGGCTGGCCTGCTTCAGCCCTTCCGCGCCCATCATGCGGATGTACATCCAGCTGATTGGCAGGATAGAGGCGCTACCGAACGGTGCCGCAGAGACCGCCCCCTGACGGGTCAGCATGCCTTCGATCTGCACGACGCTATGGCCTGGGACAAACGGGGCCAGGTGCGCTTTGACACCGATTGGACCCATACCCGGGCCGCCACCGCCGTGCGGAATGCAGAAGGTTTTGTGCAGGTTCAGGTGCGACACGTCCGCGCCGATAAAGCCTGGCGTGGTGATGCCCACCTGGGCGTTCATGTTGGCACCATCGAGGTAAACCTGACCGCCGTGCTGGTGCACGATTTCGCACACTTCACGGATAGTCTCTTCGTACACCCCGTGGGTGGACGGATAGGTCACCATGATGCAGGAGAGCTTATCGCTGGTCTGTTCTGCTTTCGCACGCAGATCAGCCAGATCGATGTTGCCGTTTTTATCACAGGCGACAACCACCACTTCCATTCCTGCCATCTGGGCCGATGCCGGGTTGGTGCCGTGGGCGGAGCTTGGGATCAGGCAGATATCGCGATGGCCTTCGTTGCGGCTCTCGTGATAGTGGCGGATCGCCAGCAGACCCGCGTACTCACCCTGCGCGCCGGAGTTCGGCTGCATGCAGAGCGCGTCGTAGCCGGTCAGTTTCACCAGCCAGTCGGAGAGCTGGTTGATCATCATATGATAACCTTCCGCCTGGTCTGCCGGGCAGAACGGGTGCAGCTCAGCAAATTCCGGCCAGGTGATCGGGATCATCTCGGCGGCGGCGTTCAGCTTCATGGTGCAGGAGCCCAGCGGGATCATCGCCTGGTTCAGCGCCAGATCCTTGCGCTCCAGCGAGTGCATGTAGCGCATCATCTCGGTTTCGCTGTGGTAGCGGTTAAACACCGGATGGGCCAGGATTGCGTCGTTACGCAGCATGGTTTCCTGGATGGAGCGGCTGTCGTGCGCCACCTCTTTGTCGAGGGTATCCACATCCAGACCGTGACCTTCGCCCAGCAGGACGTTGAACAGCACCTGAATATCTTCACGAGTGGTGGTCTCATCCAGGGTGATGCTCACGGCATTCAGGATATCGCTGCGCAGGTTAATTTCTGCGGCTTCAGCGCGCGCCAGCACCGCCGCTTTGTCGGCCACTTCAACACACAGGGTATCGAAGAAGTGCGCATGGCGCAGTTTTTGGCCTTTCTGCTGCAGGCCGCAGGCCAGGATATCGGCCAGACGATGAATGCGGCTGGCGATACGCTTCAGGCCAACAGGGCCGTGGAACACAGCGTACAGGCTGGCGATGTTGGCCAGCAGCACCTGTGAGGTACAGATGTTGGAGTTCGCTTTCTCACGACGAATGTGCTGCTCGCGAGTCTGCATCGCCATGCGCAGGGCGGTGTTACCGGCGGCATCTTTCGATACGCCAATAATGCGGCCTGGCATGGAGCGTTTGAATTCATCTTTCGCGGCGAAGAAGGCCGCGTGTGGACCGCCGTAGCCCATCGGCACGCCGAAGCGCTGCGCAGACCCGAAGACAATGTCTGCGCCCTGTTTGCCTGGAGCCGTTAACAGCACCAGCGCCATAAAATCGGCCGCCACGCTGACGACGATTTTGCGCGCCTTCAGTTCTGTAATCAGAGTGCCGTAGTCGTGGACTTCACCGGTGGTACCCACCTGCTGCAGCAGCACGCCGAACACGTCCTGGTGATCCAGCACTTTATCAGCGTCATCAACAATCACCTCGAAGCCAAAGGTCTCCGCACGGGTACGCACCACGTCGAGGGTTTGCGGGTGAACGTCGGCGGCAACGAAGAAGCGGTTAGCGCCCTTCAGTTTGCTGACGCGTTTTGCCATCGCCATCGCTTCTGCGGCGGCAGTGGCTTCATCCAGCAGCGAGGCCGAGGCGATGTCCAGACCGGTCAGATCAAGGGTGACCTGCTGGAAATTGAGCAGCGCTTCCAGACGCCCCTGAGACACTTCCGGCTGATACGGGGTGTAGGCGGTGTACCAGCCCGGGTTTTCCAGCATGTTGCGCAGGATCACCGGCGGCAACTGCACGTTGGTGTAACCTATGCCAATGTAAGACTTAAAGCGCTTGTTCAGGCTGGCAATGCCTTTCAGTTCCGCCAGCGCAGCGTATTCAGTGGTCGATTCACCTACCTGCGGCGGGGTGTCGAGCTGAATATCCTTAGGCACGATCTGGCCGATCAGTGCGTTGAGCGAATCCGCGCCAACCGTCTTCAGCATCTCCTGCTGTTGTTGAGCATCCGGCCCAATGTGACGTTCAATGAAGGCGCCACGGTTTTCAAGCTGGCTTAAAGTCTGTGTCATGAGCGATGGTTCCTGAAACGTGCAGTGAATGTGTTTTCTCCCTCTCCCTAAGGGAGAGGGCTGGGGTGAGGGTGTCGTCTGTTCCCCTCACCCTACCCTCTCCCCACAGGGGAGAGGGATAAAGGTTTACTCGTCTTCCAGTAAGGCTTCGTACGCAGTCGCATCCAGCAGAGCGGCAACTTCCGCTTCGTCGCTGGCTTTAATTTTGAAGATCCAGCCTTCTCCGTATGGCTCGCTGTTGACCAGCTCCGGGGAGTCGCTCAGCGCGTCGTTAACCGCCACAATTTCGCCGCCCACTGGCGCATAGATATCAGAAGCGGCTTTAACGGATTCCGCCACGGCGCAGTCGTCGCCCGCGGTGACGGTCGCGCCCACTTCCGGCAGATCCACAAAGACCATGTCACCTAACAGCTCCTGAGCATGCTCGGTGATCCCAACGGTGTAGGTGCCGTCGGCTTCTTTGCGCAGCCACTCGTGTTCTTTGCTGTATTTCAGTTCTGCTGGCACATTGCTCATTGAATTTCTCCTGATAAAAATAATTAGGCGACCGGTTTACCGGCGCGAACAAAAATCGGTTTGGTCACGCGGACCGGCATTTCGCGGTTGCGGATCTGCACCACGGCAGTCTCGCCAATACCCGCCGGCACACGCGCCAGAGCAATACTGTAACCCAGCGTCGGGGAGAAGGTGCCGCTGGTGATAATGCCTTCGCAGTGGTTGCCATTGGCGTCGGTGAAGCGTACCGGCAGCTCGCCGCGCAGCACGCCTTTCTCGGTCATGACCAGGCCAACCAGCTGTTCGGTGCCCTTCTCACGCTGCTGTTCCAGCACTTCACGACCGATAAAGTCGCGATCGGCCGGTTCCCACGCAATGGTCCAGCCCATGTTGGCCGCCAGCGGAGAGACGCCTTCGTCCATCTCCTGGCCGTACAAATTCATCCCGGCTTCCAGACGCAGGGTATCGCGCGCGCCCAGACCGGCCGGCTTAACGCCCGCTTCCACCAGCGCACGCCAGAAATCGGCCGCTTTTTCGTTCGGCATTGCAATTTCATAGCCCGCTTCGCCGGTATAGCCGGTGGTAGCCACAAACAGTTCGCCCGCCTGCACGCCAAAGAACGGCTTCATGCCCTCGGTGGCTTGACGCTGTTCATCAGTGAACAGTGACGCGGCTTTCGCCTGCGCGTTCGGCCCCTGGACCGCGATCAGCGACAGGTCATCACGCACGGTGATGTCAATGGCGTAAGGTTCAGCGTGCTGAGTGATCCAGGCGAGGTCTTTTTCACGGGTGGCGGAGTTAACAACGAGGCGGAAGAAATCATCGGTGAGGTAATAAACAATCAGGTCGTCAATCACGCCGCCGGAGGCATTCAGCATGCCGGAATAGAGCGCTTTGCCCGGCTTCGTGAGTTTGGCCACGTCGTTCGCCAGCAGATAGCGCAGAAACTCCCGGGTGCGGCTGCCGTGCAGATCGACAATGGTCATATGCGAGACGTCGAACATACCGGCATCGGTGCGCACCGCATGATGCTCATCAATCTGCGAACCATAATGCAGCGGCATCATCCAGCCATGGAAATCGACCATGCGCGCACCGCATAAGGTGTGTTGTTCGTACAAAGGCGTCTGTTGAGCCATCTTTTCCTCGTTGAATAAGCTGGGCTGTCTTGCGTTTTATGCTGAAAAATTCATCACAAAACCCGGCATCGGCACCACTCCCGGACGCCGACGCAAACGTTCTCTTTAACCTGAACTTACCACCGAAAATGGTGGTTAACCATAAGGCAAAGTGGGTCATCACATTAGCTTATGGTCAAAAATGCCAGCAAAGCGTACAGAGTTATTCACTATAAAAATGCGAAACGTTCCGCACAAAAGCAAAGTCTATAAGAGCATATTTAGCATGGGCTGATATTTAGTGCGGAAAAACGCGCGGAATTTCCGTAACATAAAAATAGCCAGATTAGATAATCTAATGCGAAAAAGTCAGTGAAATTAGATTATTTCAAACGAGGGAATTTCCCCGGCGCAGAGGCCGGGCAAATAAAGTGTGACGAGGTTCTAAATTAGCGTAGCCAGTCCGGCAGGTCGTTAAGACCCATCGCCTGACGCAGGAGTTGTGGTTTGACGCCCGGGAGGGTGTCGGCCAGTTTCAGGCCGAGATCGCGCAGCAGTTTTTTCGCCGGATTGGCACCGGCAAAGAGTTCGCGGAACCCCTGCATGCCCGCCAGCATCATCGCCGCACTGTGCTTACGGCTGCGCTCGTACCGACGCAGATACAGATGCTGACCAATATCCTTGCCCTCGCGATGCAGGCGGCGCAGTTCATTCACCAGCTCGGCGGCATCCATAAAGCCCAGATTCACGCCCTGCCCGGCCAGCGGATGAATGGTATGCGCCGCGTCGCCAACCAGCGCCAGACGGTGCGCCGCGAACTGACGCGCATAGCGGCCGGTTAATGGAAACACCTGACGCTCGCTTTCGACGGCACAGAGCCCCAGCCGGTTATCAAAGGCCACACACAGGGCCTGATTAAACTCGTCGGCTGAGGCCTCCTGCATCTGCTGAGCCTTCTCGGGGGACAGCGACCAGACGATGGAGCAAAGATGCGGATCGCTAAGGGGCAGGAAGGCGAGGATGCCGTCGTTGTGGAAAATCTGCCGGGCCACGGCCTGATGCGGCTCTGCGGTGCGGATGGTGGCGACCAGCGCGTGATGGCGATAGTCCCAGTACGTCAGCGGAATGTCGGCTTTGTTGCGCAGCCAGGAGTTTGCGCCATCAGCTCCCACCACCAGGCGCGCGGTCAGCATGTCGCCGTTTTGCAGGGTAATAAAGGCATCGTTTTCACCCCAGGCTACCTGCTGCAGCTGAGCGGGGGCCATCAGCGTGACGTCGCTGCACTGCTGCGCTTTCTGCCACAGCGCATGGTGAATCACCGCATTTTCGATGATATGGCCGAGATGGCTGTAACCCATGCTCTCATCATCAAAGGCGATATGGCCGAAGCTGTCTTTATCCCACACTTCCATCCCGTGATAGCAGCTGGCACGCTGAGCGATAATATCTGACCAGACGCCGATGCGGGTCAGCAGCTTTTCACTGGCGGCGTTTATCGCCGAGACACGGAGTTCAGGCGGCGCATCGGAAGCGACAGGCTGAGGCTGTTTCTGCTCCAGCACCGCCACGCGCAGACCGCTACCCTGCAGACCGCAGGCCAGCGCCAGTCCTACCATTCCGCCACCGACAATGGCGACATCAACATTCTGCACTATGTTTACTCCTTAGCGAGCGACCCAACCGAGAGTCCTCTGCGCCAGCACATCGCGTGCCGGAATGAATAATTCCATTGCCATCAGCCCCAGGTTACGCCCTGCAACCAGCGGCGCCCAGCGATTGGCAAACAGATGCACCAGCCCGTCGGTGACGCCGATGGTGGCTTCTTTATCTGCCTGACGTCGTGTCTGATACTGGCACAGCACCGGATACGCGCCGCAATCCTGCTGTTGGGCAAAGGCCTGCGCCAGCGTTTCAGCCAGGCTCATCACATCGCGCAGCCCGAGGTTAAAACCCTGTCCGGCGATGGGGTGTAGCGTTTGCGCCGCATTGCCCACCAGCGCAACGCGATGGGAGACAGACTGCGACGCCGTGGTTAAAGCCAGCGGATAGATCGAACGCTTCCCGGCATGAGTGATACGCCCCAGCCGCCAGCCAAAGGCTTTTTGCAGCTCGGCGCAGAAGCGTTCGTCAGACCAGGCCTGCACGTCATCCGCCTTTTCCAGCGGATGGCACCAGACCAGCGAGCTGCGCCCCTGCGACATCGGCAGCATGGCCAGCGGGCCGTATTGGGTAAAACGTTCAAAAGCGCGGCCACGGTGTGGCTCGGCGGTGGCGACGTTGGCGATCACCGCCAGCTGATGGTACGGCTGCTGCTGCCACTGGATCCCACACTGCTGGCCGAGCGCCGAACGGGAGCCGTCGGCAGCCACCAGCAGTTGTCCCTCGAGCGTACTGCCGTCATCCAGCGTGACGCTGACCGCGGTTTCGCTGCGGGTGAAGTGTTCCACGCGCGCCGGGCAATGCAGCGTCACGCCAGGGGCATCCTGCAACAGGCGGAACAGGCGCAGCCCCACATCGTGCAGCTCAACCACCTGCCCCAGCGCATCAATGTGATAATCCTGCGCCTCAAGGGTAACAAACCCGGCGTGGCCCCGGTCGCTGACGTGAACGGTTTCAATAGCGGTGGCACAATCGGCAATCGCCTGCCAGATGCCGCTGCGGGCCAGCTGCTGGCAGGTGCCCTGTGCCAGGGCGATAGCGCGGCCATCAAACCCCGGGTGGCCGTTCGACTGCGGCGCCACGGCCTCAACCAGATGGACCGGAAGCTTGCCCTCAGTCAGGGTGGAGATCGTCAGCGCCAGGGTGGCGCCCGTCATGCCTCCGCCAACGATGATGATGCTCATGGGCGTGCCGCCGCCATCAGGGCTTCAATCTCATCGGCGTTTTTCACCACCGAAGCCGTCAGGTTTTCGTTACCGGTTTCAGTGATGACGATGTCATCTTCGATACGAATGCCGATCCCGCGATACTCGGCGGGCACGTCGGCATCCGGGGCGATATAGAGCCCCGGTTCCACGGTCAGCACCATTCCAGGCTCCAGCACGCGCGAACGTTCCGGGCCGTAGACGCCCACATCGTGCACATCCAGTCCCAGCCAGTGGCTCAGGCCATGCATAAAGAAGGGACGGTGAGCGTTCTCGGCGATCAACTGCTCGACGTCGCCGTTGAGGATCCCCAGATCCACCAGGCCGCTAATCATAATGCGCACCACTTCGCCGGTGACCTCCTGAATGGAGGTGCCGGGACGGAACAGCATCAGCGCGGTGTCCAGCGACTGCAGGACGATGTCGTAGATGGCGCGTTGGGCCGGGGTAAATTTGCCGTTGACCGGGAAGGTGCGGGTGATATCTCCGGCATAGCCGTTAAATTCACATCCGGCGTCGATCAGCACCAGATCGCCATCCCGCAGTTCAGATTCGTTTTCGGTGTAATGCAGAATGCAGCCGTTTTCACCGCCGCCGACAATGGTGTTGTACGCCGGATAGCGTGCGCCGTGGCGGGTAAATTCATGATGAATTTCGCCTTCCAGCTGATATTCGAACATCCCCGGACGGCATTTTTGCATCGCCCGGGTATGGGCCAGGGCGCTGATCTCACCCGCGCGACGCATCACATCCAGCTCTTCCGCCGATTTAAACAGGCGCAGCTCGTGAACGGCAGGACGCCAGTCGGTAAGCGTTGCGGGCGCTTTCAGGTTTTGCCGGGAACCTTTGCGCAGCTTATCCAGCGCGGCAAAGACAATCTCGTCGGCATACGCGTATTCACCCTGCGCATGATAGACCGTATCCAGGCCATTGAGCAGCTGATAGAGCTGATCGTCGATCTCGCTGAACGCCAGGGCGCGATCCACGCCCAGCTTTTCCGGCGCGGCCTGCTGGCCCAGACGGCGGCCAAACCAGATCTCAGCGGTGAGATCGCGAACGCGGTTAAACAGCACGCTGTGGTTGTGGGTATCGTGACTTTTAATCAGCACCAGTACCGAATCCGGCTCGTTGAAGCCGGTGAAGTACCAGAAATCACTGCTCTGGCGGTACGGATATTCGCTATCGTTGCTGCGCGTGGCTTCCGGTGCGGCAAAAATCAACGCGGCGCTGCCCGGCTGCATAGTGGCCAGCAGCGCCTGACGGCGGCGAAGATACTCTTGCTGAGTCATGACACCCTCCTGGAATTGTTATTAGTGTAAGGTTGGTTTGCGCACTTCCGGCGCGGTCGGTTTTGTCCGGGTAAACGTATCGTGGCAGAGCAGCGACGCAACGCGCACGTACTCGATGATCTCTTCAAGAGACATCTCCAGCTCTTCCTGATCTTCGTCTTCATCGTAGCCCAGTTGAGCGATGTTACGCAGATCGTCGATAGCCTCTCCGGCCTCGCCCGTCACTTTTTCCAGCTTAGGCTGCGTTACACCCAAGCCTAACAGGTAGTGGTTGACCCAACCGGCCAGCGCATCGGCGCGATCGAACACGCTGACGTCGTCCCCATCAGGCAGATAAAGCTGAAAAAGGAAGCCGTCATCTTCCAGCGCATCGCTGGTTGCGCCATGCATATTGCGCAACGCCTGAGCGAGGTCGTGACCAAACGCCAGACCCTCGTTCGTCAGGTCGTGAACCAGCGGCAGCCATGAGCTGTCGTTGTTTCCACCACACAGCATCCCGCTGATCAGACCGTGCATTTCAGCCGGGGTCAAACCCACGCCCTGCTGGTTCAGTAACTGGCTAACTTCGTTGTAACCAGGCATTTCGTTCTGTATAGACATGAGCATTCGTCATCAATGGGAGGAATATTCATGATATGCTACCACTTTGGACCCTGGTGAACCAGAATAGGGCTTGTTTCTACCCGCCAGGGTAGCTATAGTGTCGCCCCTTCGCAGCCCCCGGAAGCGGATGTGAAGGCAGCGCAGTCAAACAGCAGGAAGGTGGCATGTCTGCACAACCCGTCGATATCCAAATTTTTGGCCGTTCGCTGCGAGTGAATTGTCCGCCTGAACAAAGGGATGCTTTGAATCAGGCTGCGGATGATTTGAATCAGCGGTTGCAAGATTTAAAAGAACGCACTAGAGTCACAAATACTGAGCAGCTGGTCTTCATCGCCGCGTTGAACATCAGTTATGAACTGGCTCAGGAAAAAGCGAAGACCCGCGATTACGCGGCGAGCATGGAACAACGTATTAAAATGCTCCAGCAGACCATTGAACAGGCATTGCTTGATCAGGGTCGCATTACTGACAGACCGGGGCAAAACTTTGAATAACACTTCGTGGTCTACTATGGTAGAGTGACCCTGAAGGAAAAATTTCTCTGAGATGTTCGCATGCGGGCCAGTCCCCTGAGCCGATATTTCATACCACAAGAATGTGGCGCTCCATGGTTGGTGAGCATGCTCGGTTCGTCCGAGAAGCCTTAAAACTATGACGACACATTCACCTTGAACCAAGGGTTCAAGGGTTACAGCCTGCGGCGGCATCTCGGAGATTCCCTCACCTTTCTACCCAGCGACTACCATGACGCAACTTCCTGAAGTTCCTGCCTCACGTCAACACATCCGTCAGTTTATTCGTCAGCAACGCAGAGCTTTATCGCCTCAACAGCAAGCCCATTTCGCACAGCAAGCCGCGGCACGCATGATGGCCTATCCGCCCGTCGTGATGGCGCATACCATTGCCCTGTTCCTCTCTTTTGATGGCGAACTCGATACTCAACCGCTGATCGATGAACTCTGGCGTGCCGGGAAAAAGGTCTATCTGCCGGTACTGCACCCATTCAGTCCGGGGAATCTGCTGTTTCTGCACTACCATCCTCACAGCGAGCTGGTGGTGAATCGTCTGAAAATCACTGAACCAAAGCTGGACGTGCGCGACGTGCTGCCGCTTGCACAGCTGGACGTGCTGGTCACGCCGCTGGTGGCGTTTGATGAGAGCGGTCAGCGTCTGGGGATGGGCGGCGGTTTTTACGATCGCACGCTGCAGAACTGGCAGCAGTACGGCTTACAGCCCGTGGGCTATGCGCATGATTGTCAGGGGGTGGAAAAATTGCCGGTAGAGAAATGGGATATTCCGCTGCCTGCGGTGGTGACACCGTCGAAGATTTGGCTGTGGTGAAAAAGCCGGGTGGCGGCTGCGCCTTACCCGGCCTACATAAACCCTCGGACTTTGTAGGTCGGGTAAGCGCAAGCGCCACCCGACACCACAAACCGCATAATTAATACAACAGGCGCGCGCGAATCGTCCCCGGAATAGCCTTCATCCCCTGCAGCGCTTTCTCTGCCACATCTTCATCCGCTTCGATATCGATAACCACATAACCCATCTGCGCGTTAGTTTGCAGATACTGTGCGGCGATGTTCACGCCCTGCTCAGCGAAGATCTGGTTAATGGCCGTCAGCACGCCCGGACGGTTTTCATGGATGTGCAGCAGACGACGCCCACCGTGCAGCGGCAGAGATACTTCCGGGAAGTTGACCGCAGACAGGGTTGAACCGTTGTCGGAGTATTTGCTCAGCTTACCGGCCACTTCAAGACCGATATTTTCCTGGGCTTCCTGGGTGGAGCCCCCGATGTGCGGGGTCAGGATCACGTTGTCGAACTCGCACAGCGGCGAGGTGAACGGGTCGCTGTTGGTCGCAGGCTCGGTCGGGAAGACGTCGATCGCCGCCCCTGCCAGATGTTTGCTTTTCAGGGCTTCACACAGCGCAGGGATATCCACCACCGTACCGCGCGCGGCGTTGATCAGCAGCGAGCCCGGCTTCATCAGCGCCAGCTCTTCCGCACCCATCATGTTTTTGGTGGAGGCGTTTTCCGGCACGTGCAGGCTCACCACGTCGCTCATGTTGAGCAGGTCGGAGAGATGCTGAACCTGAGTGGCGTTACCCAGCGGCAGCTTGTTTTCGATGTCGTAGAAGAAGACGTGCATCCCCAGCGATTCCGCCAGAATGCCCAGCTGCGTGCCGATGTGGCCGTAACCGATAATACCCAGCTTTTTACCACGCGCTTCGAAAGAGCCAGATGCCAGTTTGTTCCAGATCCCGCGGTGGGCCTTGGCGTTGGCTTCAGGAATACCACGCAGCAGCAGCAGGAGTTCACCGATCACCAGCTCCGCCACGGAACGGGTGTTGGAGAATGGCGCGTTGAATACAGGAATACCGCGCTTCGCAGCAGCATTCAGATCGACCTGGTTGGTACCGATACAGAAGCAGCCAATCGCAACCAGTTTTTCCGCCGCGGCAATCACATCTTCGGTCAGGTGGGTTCGGGATCGCAGGCCAATGAAGTGGGCATCACGGATCGACTCTTTCAGCTGTTCGGTATCCAGTGCACCTTTGTGAAATTCGATGTTGGTGTAACCTGCCGCACGAAGGTTATCCAGTGCTTTCTGATGCACCCCTTCGACCAGCAGAAATTTAATCTTGTCTTTCTCCAGTGATACCTTTGCCATTTCCCCGACCCTGTCTGATTGTCTGAACTGTTGTTGTGCTGGATTGAAA
This sequence comes from Leclercia sp., assembly GCF_036780805.1. Classification (NCBI taxonomy): domain Bacteria; kingdom Pseudomonadati; phylum Pseudomonadota; class Gammaproteobacteria; order Enterobacterales; family Enterobacteriaceae; genus Leclercia; species Leclercia sp. The sequence goes on from NZ_DAIQCE010000008.1 coordinate 111,678, forward strand.
TCCGCTTCAGCCAACATATCAAAAAAAACTATTGCAGCAATATGAACGTTTGCGTCGGCACTCTGAAGAAATGTCATACAGCGTCAAATGGCAGTGAATAATGCTGCGGAGCAATAAGAAAGCGGCAGGATCGTCAGGAGAGGGTTAGAAATGTGACACAAGTCACCGAATATCGCTGTTGCAAAAAAAGTTAGCGGGGGGAAGCTCCCCCCGTCAGATCATTTCACGATGGTTTTAACGCCATCGGCGGTGCCGATCAGGGCGACATCCGCGCCACGGTTGGCGAATAACCCTACGGTTACCACGCCTGGCAGGCCGTTGATGGCATTCTCCAGCGCCACGGCATCGAGGATCTCCAGACCGTGAACGTCCAGAATCACGTTACCGTTGTCTGTTACCACGCCCTGACGGTATTCCGGACGCCCGCCCAGCTTCACCAGTTCACGGGCGACCGCGCTGCGCGCCATCGGGATCACTTCAACCGGCAGCGGGAAGTTGCCGAGGATATCGACCTGCTTGGAGGCATCGGCGATACAGATAAACTTGTCCGCCACGGAGGCGATGATTTTCTCGCGCGTCAGCGCCGCACCACCACCTTTAATCATCTGCATATGACCGTTAATCTCATCCGCGCCGTCGACGTAAATCCCCAGACGGTCAACTTCATTGAGATCGAAAACGGTGATCCCCAGGCTTTTCAGCTTTTCCGTGGAGGCATCGGAGCTGGAAACCGCGCCCTCGATCTGGCCCTTCATCGTACCCAGCGCATCAATAAAGTGTGCTGCCGTTGACCCTGTGCCCACGCCGACAATGGTACCCGGCTGTACATACTGGAGAGCGGCCCATCCTACTGCTTTTTTCAGTTCATCCTGCGTCATGATCTCTTGCCCGTGGTGATTTTGCGTGACGCGCATTATAGAGCATTCGCCTGCGCCATGTGATCTGCGGGGTCACCAATTTCGTCTGTATCAAACATAAATTTATGTCATAGTGCGAAGTATTGAATTTTTTGGGAGTCAGCCAGAGCAATGAAACGTCCGGACTACAGAACATTACAGGCGCTTGATGCCGTTATTCGTGAACGCGGATTCGAACGCGCAGCACAAAAGCTGTGCATTACCCAATCCGCGGTTTCACAACGAATCAAACAGCTTGAGAACATGTTCGGGCAGCCGCTGCTGGTTCGTACCGTGCCGCCGCGTCCAACCGAACAGGGGCAAAAGCTGCTGGCGCTGCTGCGTCAGGTTGAGCTACTGGAAGATGAGTGGCTGGGCGATGAACAGACCGGCTCTACGCCGCTGCTGCTCTCTCTGGCGGTCAACGCCGACAGTCTGGCAACCTGGCTCCTCCCTGCCCTTGCCCCGGTGCTGGCCGATTCCCCCATCCGTCTGAATTTACAGGTAGAAGACGAAACCCGCACCCAGGAGCGCCTGCGCCGCGGTGAAGTGGTAGGTGCGGTCAGTATCCAGCCTCAGGCGCTGCCAAGCTGCCTGGTGGATCAGCTGGGGGCGCTGGATTATCTTTTCGTCGGCTCGAAAGCCTTTGCCGAGCGTTACTTCCCGAATGGCGTCACCCGCGCGGCGCTGCTGAAAGCGCCTGCCGTGGCCTTTGACCATCTGGATGATATGCATCAGGCATTTTTACAGCAGAACTTCGACCTGCCGCCCGGCAGCGTACCCTGCCATATCGTTAACTCCTCCGAGGCCTTCGTGCAGCTGGCACGTCAGGGCACAACCTGCTGCATGATCCCGCATCTGCAGATCGAGAAAGAGCTGAACAGCGGCGAACTGATCGACCTGACGCCGGGCTTACACCAGCGCCGCATGCTCTACTGGCACCGCTTTGCGCCGGAAAGCCGGATGATGCGCAACGTCACCGATGCGCTACTGGCTCACGGGCATAAAGTCCTGCGCCAGGATTAATAAAAAAGCCGGGTCGCATTAACGCTGACCCGGCCTGTTATCGGTTCTGAAAAACAAAACTTACGGTGCTTTGGTCGCCGTATCCTGCTGCTGATTCTGCTGAGCAGGTTGGCTCTGCTGAGTCTGGTCATTCTGCTGCTGAGTCTGCGTTGGCTCCAGCTGGAACACCACATCAACCTGATCGTCAAACTGAATCGTTGGCTGTTCGTAGGTATCCTGGGCAGAGACCGGGGCCGCTTCCGCTTTCATCATGCGGACCATCGGGCTCGGCTGATAGTTAGAGACGTGGTAACGCACGCTGTAAACCGGGCCCAGTTTGCTGTTAAAGCCTGAGGCCAGTTGCTGCGCCTGACGCACGGCATCATCAATCGCCGCTTTACGCGCTTCATCTTTATACTTCTCTGGTTGCGCAACACCCAGGGAGACAGAACGGATTTCGTTCAGACCCGCTTTCAGCGCACCGTCTAACAGAGAGTTGAGCTTATCAAGCTGACGCACCGTGACTTCCACAGTACGCACCGCGCGGTAACCTTTCAGGATACTTTTGCCATCCTTATAGTCATAATCCGGCTGGGTACGCAGGTTGGCAGAGTTGATATCTTTTTTACCGACGCCGTTCTGCTCCAGGAAAGAGAGATATTGCGCAACGCGATCGTCTGCCTGTTTCTTGGCGGTGGCCGCATCTTTTGCCGCCACGTTCACTTCGATGGCTAAGGTCGCGATATCCGGTGCCGCATCCACGCTTGCGGTGCCGGAGGTCACAATGTGTGGGCTGTCAGGCAGTTCGCTGGCCTGAACGGATGTTGCGCCAAAACCCATTAGTGCCGCCAGGGCGATTACATTCAACTTCACTTTTATTCCTCCATGTTGCGAAGAGTGCCCATGTAACAGGGCGCATGCCAGCAAGCTTAGCGGCTGCTGGTCGAATGTCCATAAGACAACGCTTAGTAGAATAGTTCACGAATGTGATGAATCCCCTCTTTCGCCAGCTGGAAAGCGATAAACCACATCACCACGCCGACCAGGCCGTTGATAATGCGCTGGGCTTTGGCGGTACGCAGGCGAGGAGCCAGCCAGGCGGCGAGCAGCGCCAGACCAAAGAACCACAGGAAAGAGGCGCTGACGGTCCCCAGGGCAAACCAGCGTCTCGGCTCGGCATCCAGCTGCCCACCGAGGCTGCCCAGCACCACGAAGGTATCCAGATAAACATGCGGATTGAGCCAGGTGACCGCCAGCATGGTGACGATAATTTTCCAGCGCCCCTGCTTCATCACTTCGGCGCTGGCAAGCTCAATATTGCTGCCCATCGCCGTTTTCAAAGCGCCAAAGCCATACCACAGTAAAAACGCAACGCCGCCCCAGGTGACTAAGGCCAACAGCCAGGGGGACTGCATCAGCAGCGCGCTGCCGCCGAAAATCCCGGCACAGATCAGCAGCATATCGCTCACCGCGCAGAGCAGCGCAATCATCAGATGATACTGACGACGTATACCCTGGTTCATGACGAACGCATTTTGTGGCCCAAGGGGCAGGATCATTGCCGCGCCAATCATAACCCCTTGAATATAAAAAGATAACATGGAAATTAATCTCAGAAAGCTGTCTTGAGGGCAGACTATACTGCGGGAGGATAATAAGAGGAAATGGATAATATTAATTGGCAATAAGCGGGGCTAATTAAACCCGGCACGCGTTGCACGCGCCGGGTTGCGGGAAAAGGTTATTCCGCCGGTTCTTTCACACGCTTGAAGTTTACGTCCATCTGCGGATATGGGAAGCTGATGCCGTTGGCATCAAAGTCGCGCTTCACGCGTTCCAGCACATCCCAGTAGACGTTCTGCAAATCACCGCTGTTGCTCCAGACGCGCACCACAAAGTTGATCGATGAGGCGCCGAGCTCATTCAGGCGAACGGTCATCTCGCGATCTTTCAGAATGCGGTCATCCGACTCGATAATGTTGGTCAGCAGCTGCTTCACCTTGTCGAGGTCTGAGTCATATGCCACGCCAATGATGAACTCATTGCGACGGACGGGCTCACGGGAGAAGTTGATGATGTTATTGGCGATGATTTTGCCGTTCGGGATCACCACCATACGGCCATCCGCGCTGCGCAGCGTGGTAGAGAAGATCTGCACCTGCAGCACAGTACCGGCCACGCCGCCCAGATCGACATACTCCCCGGAACGGAACGGACGGAAGGTCACCAGCAGTACCCCGGCAGCCAGGTTCGACAGCGAGCCCTGCAAGGCCAGACCAATGGCCAGACCGGCGGCACCCAGTACAGCGATCACCGACGCCGTTTGTACCCCGACACGCCCAAGGGCCGCAATCAGCGTAAATGCGATAACGCCGTAGCGCACCAGTGCCGAGAGGAAATCTGCGACAGTGGCATCAATATGACGCGCCCGCATCACGCGGTTAACCGCATTAGAGATGATGCGCGCCACAATCATACCGACGACGATAATGGCGATGGCCGCCACAATGTTTACGGCGTAACTCAACAGCAATGCCTGGTTACGCACCAGCCAGGAGCCCGCGTTATTGATGCTATCTACAACACCGAGATCTTCCATTCAATTTTCCTTGTTAATCACCCAAACACACGCTTACGAGATCTTAATCACGAAAACGCCACTGTTAAAGGTAAACAAAAACAGAAGAATATGCCATTTGCCGCACCGGATTCGTATCAAGATTTAGCCAGATGGATAATCGATCGCCTGGATAAAGTCAGCCACCAGCGGATCCTGTCGGCGAAACAACGTCACAATCTCATCAATCACTTTTCCGCTGCCGACGGACTTCCATGCAACCGAAAGCGGGGATTTTTGGCGCGGGTTTACCACATCACGTGCCACCAGCTGCCCGGCGTCGATATAGGGCTGACACTGACGTTCAGGCAGAAAACCGACACCCAGCCCACTGAGATGACAGGCAATTTTGGTGCCCATATCCGGAACCTTGATCTCTTTTTGCCCGCCGAGCAGCCATGCCACCCGACGCGTTAAATTGCGCGAGGTGTCATCAATATTGATGGCCGGATAGCGCCGTAACATGTCATCAGTTAAGGAATCGGCCGGATGGGTTGCAAGCGGATGGTCATGGGACACGACAAATCGCCAGCTCACGTCACCCAATGGAAGAAGGGAGATAGTATTGGACAGTGATTCCGACCCTGTCACACCGATAGCAAGATGAAAATCGTCATAGAGCAATGCATCCCACACGCCCATATAAACCTGGCAGGAAAGGTGAAAACGCGTGAAGGGAAAACGTTGATGTAGCCAGGTTAAGAGCCTGGCGGCAGACTGTGGCTGATAGAGCAGATTGTTTACAACAATATTGATTTGTCTTTCGACACCCGCATTGATTTGCTGCAGTTCATCCGGCATGGCATCCAGCCAGCTCAGCCACTGTCGGCAGTTTTCAAGCAGATGCGTTCCCGCGGGGGTTAAGCTCACTGAACGGGTTGTGCGCAAAAAAAGCTGCGTACCGGTCTGCTCCTCAAGCGTTTTGATCCGATAGCTGATCGCTGCTGGCGTTTTATGGAGTGAAGCGGCCGCTCGCGAGAAACTGCCTGTCTCCGCTACCCGTATAAATGTCCGCACTGTTTCCTGATCGAGCATGTCTTCGCCTTTTTTTCCGGGTCTGTAACCATCGCAACGTTATTACCATGCCGGCCACGATATCTGCGCCTGACGTATGGCCCATCAGCACCAGTCGACGAATTGCTCTGTGCGGATCGCGCCCGGCTTGCAGGCAACGCAGCAGATGAAGAACAGGGGTAGAAAACTCACCGTAGCGGGCGCTGTTGAGATAACTGCAGCTTACCGAAGTTGTGAGCGTGGTGAGTTGATCGGCCGAGGGTAAAAAAGGGCAAGCCTGGAGTTGCAGGGAAAAGTGTGAAGCATATAACACTGCCAGTGCGCCTGTGAGCATGTCGTCGCCGCCGGGTGTTAAGCCGGGCCCCATGCCGATTAATCCTGTCCAGGAAGGGGGCGTACCACGCTTCCATTGCATCAGCCCTTCCTGCAATAACCCTGCAGCGATGGCATCAGTTTGCAACCGACAAAGCGGGCCACACAAACCCGTTTGTTCTGTATAACCGAGCAAATCCGGCACGGACATCACACCGTTTTGAGGGATCAGATTGAGCCGACGTCGAAGCGAGACAGATGCCTCATGCCCCACCAAAGTCTTTCCCTGCTTGATCCATCGTTGGGCATCGTATACTTTCGCGAAATTCCGCGTGGAGAGTAACACCCCGGCTGGCGCAACCCCTTTGCCATAACGGATAAAGGTCAACAAAGTGCCATCAGCATGGCTGTAGTTGATCGCATGAGTGAAGCGGCTGTGCAGATTCCACTCCCCATCACTCAGACGGTCAACGCCGCCATAGGCCAGAGACTGTACGATCATAGTGAGAACTCCGGGGCGGTAAGACCGCCCCTTTTAGCCATTACGCGGTAACGTGATACAGCTCAGCAAGAGCCTCAAGTGCTTTTTCAAAGCACGGCAACGGTGCGCGCACCGTTCCGGCACCCACCTGGCCGATCCCCGCTTCCCGGTGGGCGATACCCGTATTGATCAGCGGCGTGATCCCGGTTTCGACAACCCGACGCACATCTAACGCCAGACAGGCCCCTTTGAAGTCCCAGGATGGGATCTGGAAGAGTGGGTTGCTGGCGAGATAAATTTCAGCCATCTCTTCTGAAACCTCCAGCGCAGCGCCCATTCCACCTGCGCCCACAAAGCGAGTGACGCCAGGCGCTGCAATCATCGCCGCCCCGCCAATCCCCAGCGTTTCGGTGATCGCGCTGTCGCCAATATCCGGGTTCGCATCCGCCTGGCTGTAACCGGTAAAGAACAGTCCCTGCGGCGTGTTCACCGGCGCGGTAAACCAGCGATCGCCGGTGCCACTGACGCGAATTCCAAACTCACGGCCATTACGCGTCATGGCTGTAACAATGGTACCGGCCTTAATTTGCGCCGCCGCATCCATCACCGCCTTGCTGTAGGCCATTGCCAGATTGAGGAAGAACTGATCGGTCACGCTCAGGAACTGCAGCACTTCGATAATTTCAGCCTGAGGGCGATCCAGACCCGCAATCACCGGGGAAAGCGTACGCAGTAATAAAGAAGACGCGGCGATATTACGCTGGTGGAACTCATCGCCCATGGTAATGGCCTGTGCCATCATCGCTGTCAGATCGATTCCATTGTCGATTTTGCTCAGCGCCGTCTGCAGGACGGGTGCCAGCGTATCGCGCATCCAGCGCAGCCGCTGCTGTACATCATCACCGTAGGCGCCAAAACGCATCACCTTGCCGATGCCTTCGTTCAGGTTACAGCAGGCCTGGTTACCATGAACCACATCACGCACAATCAGCACCGGCATGTTCGCCGAGGTGATACCGCCCATTGGTCCCACGGCACCAACATGGTGACAGGGGATGAACGCCACTTCACCCTGCTCCAGCAGGCGCACCGCATCCTCTTCGCGCTCAGCCCAACCTTCAAACAGTGCTGCCCCAATGCATGCGCCACGCATTGGCCCTGTCATATCCTCCCAGGCAATCGGTGGGCCCGCATGCAACAGCTTACGGCCGGAAGAGAGCTCAGTGACGGCTTCTTTGGCAGGACATACGGCAATCCAGTGCGGACGTGCGGCTTTAATTCGTTCGATAATGGCTTCATTGGCCTGTGCAATAGATGAATACATATCTGTACCTCTGAACTTAATGTAACTGTTTGAGTAAACTGGCGAGACGAGCGTTGCCACCGGCGACCGGTGCCCATTGATAGTGCACAACCGGTGTCCCGCTGCTTTGCAGATCCAGAGCAAAACTACGCAGACCGGCATTGATGACCTGCACGCCGTCGAGAAGTGCGCTGTGGTTTTCCGGTGCGCTCTGCGTCTGGTGTTTGATCAGAGAGGTGGCGAGCAAAACGGCCTCTTCCAGTGTCTCAACAACGGCTACACCGGCTCGCTGCAGTGTTTCGATTTGCCCGTTACGCCCCTGCGGATCGGCGTCGGTTCCGGTCAGCGTGGCAATAACCACTAACGGCTCAACGCGTCGTGAACGCACTTTTTCAATCGCCTCGACCACCGCCGCCGCAGGATCGGCACAGGCCCCATAGCCCAGCACCACATCCAGCAGCAGAACGCCCGTGTCAGGCTGAGCAGCAAGTTTTTCAATTTCGATGCTGCGGGTCGTTGGGTCGATCATCGGATGTGGTCTGCCGAGTGTGTAACTGTCATCCCCGAGATCGACGATGCGGTGCCCCCCGGACTCCAGCATGATTCCATCCTGATGACTTTCGCTCAGCGGCATATTTAGCTCCCCGGAAAGCAACATCGCCGCTTCTGCCGCCAGCGTACCGCCGGCATACAAACCGCAAATGCGCTTACCCACGACCTCAGGCTGAGAATGGCGCTGCTTAGCCACACGCATCAGCAGCACCGCGAGACGTGCGGCATCGGAGAGGGAATGCGCGAGCCAGACGTTGCCTTCGCGGCGTTGCTCCGGTTTACTCCCGAGGAAGAGCGCGACCACTGGCTTACTGACAGACTGCATGGCTGTAATAACCTGGGTGCGCACCTGTGGTGACGGCGGTTTGGAGACAAATGCGATGACCTTTGTTGCTTCATTGCCCGCCAGCATATCCAGTGCGGTGAGCGCGCTAAGGCCACCAACGTCAGCACTCAGATCGCGCCCCCCCAAACCAATGGCATGGCTTATCCCCTGCTGATGAAGTGCAATCTGAGACGTGATCTCCTGGATACCGGTCCCGGACGCACCAATTACGCCAACCCCCCCCTCAGGCAAGACGTTGGCGAAAGCCAGTGGGCTGCCAGCAATCATTGCCGTTCCACAGTCAGGCCCCATAACGATCAAACCGCGCTCGCGAGCCAGTTTTTTCAGTTCTACTTCCTGTGCAACCGGCACGTTATCGGAAAACAGCATCACGTTTTTATCTGCCAGTAATCCCTCTCTGGCGACCGATGCGGCGTACTCCCCCGCAACGGATACCAGCAGCAGATTAGCCTCAGGCAGTTTCTGGCAGGCACTTTCCCAGCGCCGCGCTTTCACCAGCTGGCGTGAACTTCCCGACGCAGTGGCAATCGCATTCAGTTCTTTCTCCAGCTGCTCGCGGATAAGCTCCAAAATCTCGGACTGTCCGGACTCCGTGCGCACAGCCACACAGATATCGTTTGGTGTCGCCAGGGAAAAATCGTCATGCCAGAAGCCCGTTGAATCCAGCATCGATTTATTTGCTGGGGTTCCCATCATGACGGAAACCTGATCAACTTCCGGGTGCTCACTTAATTTGCGGGAAATAATCATCAGGCTGACGGAATCCTGAAAACTTCCCTTTTTAACAAAGGCGTAAATCATTACCGCTACCTCTTTATGCACGTTTCTCTTTTAAGAACAGCATCCCGCACAGACCAATAGCCAGCAGAACCGCTGAGACATAAAAACTGGAAGCAAGGCTTCCTGTCATATCGCGAACTGCTCCTGCAATAATCGGTGCCAGAATGGATGAGCTCATACCAATGAAATTAAATAACCCGAATGCAGTGCTGTAATTGTTTTCATCAACGCTGTCTGCAACCAGCGCCACCAGGACCGGATCCAGCGCTAGCTTGCCCACCAGGCCATAAACGCAGAGCGCGACAATGACGCCGGTCATATTTGGCATCCAGACAATGGATAACATGCTGACAATCGCCACAGGCACTAAGAACAGAATTAAAGGCTTACGTTTGCCTAATTTATCGGAAAGGCTGGAGAACAGAAGCGCGCCCGGAATAGAGATCCACGCCACCAGCGAGGAGATAAATCCGGTTTCGCTGCCCGGAATGCCACGCTCATTCTGTAAGTAATAAGGAAGCCAGGTCAGGATCACGAAGAAGCCAAATAGACTGCAGAACACCATGATATAAGTGAGGATCAGGTTACGGTTCTTAAACAGATCGCTGAACTTGCCTTTTTTGACCGCCTGCCCTTCGACCTCTGCGGTGCGTTTCTTTTCTTTAACGAATAGCCAGATAGCAACCCCTACTAGGACAGAAGGAATAGCCATGGCATAAAAAGGCATCCGCCAGGAGTGACCCTGGTCATAGACCAGCCAGCTGGATGTCATCAATCCGAGGGCAATACCGAACGCCATACCGCTGTTAATTATCGCGCTACCCAGAGAACGATATTTTTTGGGGATCTGCTCAGACGATAAACCGTACTGAGGGCCGTAATATGTTCCTTCTCCGGCACCAGTAACAACGCGAGCAAAGAGCAGTGTGTACCAGCTTTTTGCCCAACCAGTCACAGCGGTAAAGACACCAAAGAGAATAAATCCAGGCACCAAAACTTTTTTCTTACCGATTTTATCGCCAAGGATCCCGGCGGGGATTTGCAATAAAGCATAAGAAAAATAGAACACTGAATTAAGTATTCCTAATTGCGTCCCGCTTAGGCCAAATTCTTTTTCCAGCTCCCCCATAACTGGATTTAATACTGTGCGATCGGCATACATAAAAACCCAGCCAAGCCAGAACAGTATAATAGTGACCCACCAGGCCGGTATTCCTTTTTTCTTTGTGGCCTCAGCCACGTCATACGATGCAGACATAAGCAATCTCCCGGTAGTATTTACCGCTGAATACCTCTTGTTATCGTGCTGATACGTGAGGCTTGATGTTATAACTGTCGTTACAGTATCGGGCTATTACGCTATTTCATTTGAGCAACGTCACACAAAATCTATTGTTATAAATTCCTGAGAATTGACGGCAAGTTTATTAAAAAAAATCTAATAATGACTTTCAAAATTAATTAAATAAACAAAAGCAAAACAGGATTAATTAATGAGATATTTTTTCTGCTCATCGAGTTGTAACGCTTATCACATTATCGTTTCCATAAAGCTTTATTTTGACCGCGAGATATCTACCAATGAGGTCACAATGAAAAAGAAAATTGTTATTGCTCTTGGCGGCAACGCGTTATTGCAGCGTGGAGAAGTCCTGAGTGCAGAAAACCAACAGCGCAGTATCAAGATCTTTGCCAAAATGGTCGCTGCGCTGGCGAGTGATTACCAGCTGGTGATCGTGCATGGCAACGGGCCGCAGGTAGGCCTGCTCGCATTGCAGAATGCGGCCTATACCGAATCGCCCGCCTGGCCGCTTGACATACTGGTAGCGGAAAGCCAGGGAATGATTGGCTCCGCTATCGCGCAGGAACTGACACAGTATGCAGGCAGCGTTCCGGTATCAACGCTCATGACCCGCGTTGAAGTGGATGCGAACGATCCGGCTTTTGCCCTACCTGGCAAATATATAGGCCCGGTTTATCAGCCTGAGCAACAGGCAATGCTTGAGGAGCGATACGGCTGGAAGATAAAAGCAGACGGCCAGTATATCCGTCGCGTTGTCCCCTCTCCGCTTCCCCTGAAGATCGTCGATGATAAGGCGATCGCAACGCTGATGGATGCCGGTCATTTGGTGATTTGCTGTGGCGGTGGTGGTATTCCGGTGATGGCTAACGGAGAGGGCTATCAGGGAATTGAAGCTGTCATCGATAAAGACCTGACCGCTGCGGTACTGGCGCAATCTATTAATGCCGATCATCTGCTGATTCTGACCGATGCCGATGCGGTTTATGAAAACTGGGGAACACCGCAGGCTCGCGCGCTTCGCCATGTGACGTTGCAGGAACTCGAACCTTATGCCGCACCGGACGGCGCGATGGGGCCGAAGGCCGCAGCGGTGATACAGTTTGTGAAGCAAACCGGAAACACGGCGTTTATCGGTGCCCTGAAAGACGCTCCACAAATCCTCGCTGGTGAGAAAGGAACCTGTATTACGGGCTAAAAAAAAGGCTTCCCGAAGGAAGCCTTTTTAGTGGGGCACAATCAAATTACAGAACGTCAACCGCGTTCAGCTCTTTGAATGCCTGCTCCAGACGCGTCACCATAGAGGCCTGGGCTGAACGCAGCCATACGCGTGGATCGTAGTATTTCTTGTTCGGCTGGTCTTCGCCTTTCGGGTTGCCCAGCTGGCCCTGCAGGTAAGCTTCGTTAGTTTTGTAGTACTGCAGAATACCGTCCCAGGTTGCCCATTGGGTGTCGGTATCGATGTTCATTTTGATAACACCGTAGCTTACGGAGTCTTTGATTTCCTGAGCAGAAGAACCGGAACCGCCGTGGAAGACGAAGTTCAGGCTGTTGTGCGGCAGGTTGTGTTTCTTAGAAACGTATTCCTGAGAATCACGCAGAATGGTCGGGGTCAGAACCACGTTGCCTGGCTTGTACACGCCGTGTACGTTACCGAAGGAGGCAGCGATGGTGAAACGCGGGCTGATTTTGCTCAGCTCGGTGTAGGCGTAATCAACATCTTCTGGCTGAGTGTACAGGGCAGAAGCGTCCATGTGGCTGTTGTCCACGCCGTCTTCTTCACCACCGGTGCAACCCAGTTCGATTTCCAGAGTCATGTCCATTTTGGCCATGCGCGCCAGGTATTTGGAGCAGATCTCGATGTTTTCTTCCAGAGACTCTTCAGACAGGTCGATCATGTGAGAAGAGAACAGTGGCTTACCGGTTGCCGCGAAGTGTTTTTCACCCGCGTCCAGCAGACCGTCGATCCACGGCAGCAGTTTCTTCGCGCAGTGGTCAGTGTGCAGGATAACCGGAACACCGTAGTGCTCAGCCATCTGGTGTACGTGATGTGCGCCAGAGATTGCGCCCAGGATTGCCGCGCCCTGAGGAACGTCAGTTTTCACGCCTTTACCTGCGATAAACGCAGCGCCACCGTTGGAGAACTGAACGATTACCGGAGCTTTAACTTTTGCTGCGGCTTCCAGTACGGCGTTAATAGAGTCGGTACCGACGCAGTTAACAGCTGGCAGAGCAAAGTTGTTTTCTTTTGCTACCTGGAACACCTTCTGAACGTCATCACCAGTGATCACGCCAGGTTTTACGAAATCAAAAATTTTAGACATGTTGCGAGTCCTGTATCTTCGGCCTTGGAAAGGGGCGTGCTCTTAAAAGCGCGCTGAAAATTGGGCAGGTTTCCCTGCCCTAAAATGGCTTACTTCTTAGCGCGCTCTTCGAGCATGGCTACTGCTGGCAGAACTTTGCCTTCCACGAATTCGAGGAATGCGCCGCCGCCAGTGGAGATGTAGGAGATCTTGTCGGAAATACCGAACAGATCGATTGCTGCCAGGGTATCACCGCCGCCAGCAATGGAGAATGCTTCGCTGTCTGCAATCGCGTTAGCCACGATTTCAGTACCTTTACGGAAGTTCGGGAATTCGAACACACCAACCGGGCCGTTCCACAGAATGGTTTTTGCATTCTTCAGGATTTCAGCCAGTTTCTCTGCAGAGGCATCGCCCAGGTCCAGAATCTGCTCTTCGTTTTTGATGTCAGAGACAGATTTCAGCTCAGCGGTTGCGGTTTCAGAGAACTCAGTCGCTACGCGAACGTCAGTTGGAACAGGGATATCACAGGTAGTCAGCAGGCGTTTGGCTTCGTCAACCAGGTCTGCTTCGTACAGGGATTTACCCACGTTGTGGCCCTGAGCGGCAACGAAGGTGTTGGCGATACCACCGCCAACGATCAGCTGGTCAGCGATTTTTGACAGGGAATCCAGAACGGTCAGTTTGGTAGAAACTTTAGAACCACCAACGATAGCAACCATTGGACGAGCAGGTTCTTTCAGGGCTTTGCCCAGCGCTTCCAGTTCGTCAGCCAGCAGAGGACCCGCACAGGCGACGTCAGCGAATTTACCGATACCGTGGGTAGAAGCCTGCGCACGGTGAGCTGTACCGAAAGCATCCATTACGAACACGTCGCACAGGGCAGCGTATTTTTTGGACAGGGTTTCGTCGTCTTTCTTCTCGCCTTTGTTAAAGCGAACGTTTTCCAGAACAACCAGCTCACCTTCAGCCACTTCAACGCCGTCCAGGTAGTCTTTAACCAGACGTACCGGGTTGGACAGTTTGTCTTTCAGGTAATTAACAACCGGCAGCAGAGAGAACTCTTCGTTGTATTCGCCTTCGGTCGGACGACCCAGGTGGGAGGTTACCATCACTTTCGCGCCCTGCTTCAGTGCCAGTTCGATGGTTGGCAGAGATGCACGGATACGCGCGTCGCTGGTCACTTTGCCATCTTTAACCGGTACGTTCAGATCCGCACGGATGAAAACGCGTTTACCTGCCAGATCCAGATCGGTCATCTTAATTACAGACATGGTGAATCCTCTCGTTGATTCTTAAAGTTTTGCAGACGCAATACGCGCCTTACCTGAAACCTTGTGCGGCCATGGCTAACGTGGTGTCGAGCATCCTGTTAGCAAAGCCCCATTCGTTATCACACCAGACCAGCGTTTTGATCAGATGCGCTCCACTCACGCGCGTTTGGGTGCCATCAACAATGGCGCTATGCGGATCGTGGTTAAAATCTACTGAGACCAACGGTAATTCCGTATAGTCAACTATACCATGAAATGCTTGCTGTGCCGCTTTTTGCAGCAACAGGTTGACCTCACAGGCTTTTACCGGTTTTTTTACGGTTACGCTGAGGTCGATCGCCGTCACGTTGATCGTAGGAACACGCACGGCGATGGCTTCAAAACGGTCTTCAAACTGGGGGAAAATTCGGGTAATACCGGCCGCCAGTTTGGTATCCACCGGAATAATCGACTGACTCGCCGCGCGAGTGCGTCGCAGATCCGGGTGGTACGCGTCAATGACCTGCTGATCGTGCATGGCGGAATGAATCGTGGTCACGGTGCCCGATTCAATGCCATAGGCATCGTCCAGCAGTTTGATGACCGGAATAATACAGTTGGTGGTACAGGAGGCATTGGAGACGATGCGGTGTTCCGCTTGCAGCTCATGATGGTTAACGCCGTAAACCACCGTGGCATCGAGATCGTTACTGCCGGGATGTGAGAAGAGCACCTTCTTCGCGCCAGCCGCCAGATGGGCTTCGCCGTGTTCGCGATTGCCGTAGACGCCGGTACAGTCGAGCACCACATCTACACCCAGCTCACGCCAGGGTAAGGCGTCGATTGACTGCTCGTGCAGCACACGAATCACATCATCCCCGACGAACAGCTGCTCTCTCTCCTGACGAACGTCCCAGGCAAAGCGCCCATGGCTGGTGTCATATTTCAATAAATGCGCCATGCCTGCGGCATCCGCCAGTTCATTGATGGCCACCACGGTCATTTCCGCCCGACGCCCGGATTCATATAAAGCACGAACCACGTTACGTCCGATGCGACCGAAACCATTAATCGCTACGCGTACGGTCATAAGTCTCCTGCAAAGCTTTCCCTGATTCGAGGTGGCTGACAGAGTAATCCAGCAACGCTCTGAGGGGAATCCTTGCCTGTCACAAACTCCAACTGATTGGTCATTTGTCGAACGTTTAATCGACTGAAACGCTTCAGCCAGAATAAGCGAAACGTGGAATAAAGGGAATGTCTGTCCAGACCAATAAGCCAGCTATATGACTTGCGTCACATTTCTGCTGGAATAATTCACAGTGTAGTTACATGTTTGAGGAATAGCGCATACAAAAAAGCCGGGTGGCGCGCTAGCGCTTACCCGGCCAACTTTCGTGCCATTTGTAGGCCCGGTAAGCGTAGTGCCACCGGGCAAAACAGCAATTACAGCAGTTCTTTCGCTTTCGCGACCACGTTCTCAACGGTGAAGCCGAACTCTTCGAACAGCTGCTCAGCCGGAGCAGACTCACCGAAGGTGGTCATGCCGACGATAGCGCCGTTCAGGCCCACGTATTTGAACCAGTAGTCAGCGATACCCGCTTCGATAGCCACACGGGCAGAAACGGCTTTCGGCAGCACGGATTCACGGTAAGCCGCGTCCTGCTTGTCGAAGGCGTCCGTAGACGGCATGGAAACCACGCGCGCTTTCACGCCTTCGCCTGCCAGCTGATCCCAGGCCGCAACGGCCAGTTCAACTTCGGAACCGGTGGCAATGAAGATCACCTGTGGCTGACCGTCGCAATCTTTCAGCACGTAACCACCGCGGGCGATGTTCGCCAGTTGCTCTTCGGTACGATCCTGCTGAGCCAGGTTCTGACGGGAAAGGATCAGTGCGGTCGGACCGTCCTGACGTTCAACGCCATATTTCCACGCTACCGCGGATTCAACCTGGTCACATGGACGCCATGTGGACATGTTCGGGGTGACGCGCAGGGAAGCCACCTGCTCAACCGGCTGGTGAGTCGGGCCATCTTCGCCCAGGCCGATGGAGTCGTGAGTGTATACCATCACCTGACGCTGTTTCATCAGCGCAGCCATACGCACCGCGTTACGGGCATATTCCACAAACATCAGGAAGGTGGAGGTGTACGGCAGGAAGCCGCCGTGCAGGGAGATACCGTTAGCAATCGCGGTCATACCGAATTCACGTACACCGTAATGGATGTAGTTACCGGCAGCATCTTCGTTGATTGCTTTAGAGCCAGACCAGATAGTCAGGTTAGAAGGCGCCAGGTCAGCGGAGCCGCCGAGGAATTCTGGCAGCCAGGGACCGAAGGCTTCGATGGCATTCTGAGACGCTTTACGGCTGGCGATTTTGGACGGGTTCGCCTGCAATTTAGCGATGAACTCGTTCGCTTTCGCGTCGAAATCTGCTGGCATGTCACCTTTCATACGACGGGTGTATTCAGCCGCTTCCTGTGGGAAGGCTTTAGCGTAGGCAGCAAATTTCTCGTTCCAGGCTGCTTCTTTCGCCTGGCCAGCTTCTTTGGCATCCCACTGCGCGTAGATCTCAGATGGGATCTCAAACGCGGCGTGTTTCCAGCCCAGCTGTTCGCGGGTCAGAACGATCTCTGCGTCACCCAGCGGCGCACCGTGGGAGTCGTGAGTACCGGCCTTGTTCGGGGAACCGAAACCGATGATGGTTTTGCACATCAGCAGGGACGGTTTGTCGGTCACAGCGCGTGCTTCTTCTACTGCGCGTTTAATCGCTTCAGCATCGTGGCCGTCAACACCACGCACCACGTGCCAGCCGTAGGCTTCGAAACGTGCTGCGGTATCGTCGGTGAACCAGCCTTCAACGTGGCCGTCGATGGAGATGCCGTTGTCGTCATAGAACGCAACCAGTTTGCCCAGCTTCAGGGTACCGGCCAGGGAGCATACCTCGTGAGAGATACCTTCCATCATGCAGCCGTCGCCGAGGAACGCATAGGTGAAGTGGTCAACAATGTCGTGACCCGGACGGTTGAACTGCGCCGCCAGCGTCTTCTCAGCAATCGCCATGCCCACTGCGTTAGCAATACCCTGACCCAGCGGGCCGGTGGTGGTTTCTACACCTGCGGTGTAACCCACTTCCGGGTGGCCCGGGGTTTTGGAGTGCAGCTGACGGAAGTTTTTCAGCTCTTCGATTGGCAGGTCATAGCCGGTGAGGTGCAGCAGGCTGTAGATCAGCATGGAGCCATGGCCATTGGACAGCACGAAGCGGTCGCGGTCAGCCCAGGCTGGGTTCTGCGGGTTGTGGTTCAGGAAATCACGCCACAGCACTTCGGCAATGTCAGCCATGCCCATAGGGGCGCCCGGGTGACCAGATTTGGCTTTTTGTACAGCATCCATGCTCAGCGCACGAATAGCATTAGCAAGCTCTTTACGTGAGGACATTTTGACTCCAGATCGGATGTTGAAGGCCATGCCCGTTTCGGCTTGACGACAGCGCGTTTTGGGCTACGCCGGAAAAAAGTGCCAACAATGTAACCCAAGCGACAAAGCATGTACATGGACCATTCTTTTGCCTGTTAAGAAATCTCTGGAACAGGCTCGCACGTTGCGCAATCTTCTCGCCCGCCTTCGTTGATATTCTTTATACTTAGCCATACACCGGCTTCGTTGCCGTGATGTCATTTCAGAATTTATCGTGTTTAACGAGTGCGGAAGCAACCTAATGAAAATGCGTGCGATAGTGCTGGCTCTGGGAACGACGCTCATTCTGAGCGGGTGTCAGAATATGGACTCTGGCGGTCTGATGAGCTCCGGGGCAGAGGCGTTTCAGGCCTACTCCCTGAGCGATGCTCAGGTCAAAACATTAAGCGATGAGGCCTGTAAGGAGATGGACGGTAAAGCCACCATCGCGCCGGCAGGCAGCACTTACGCTCAGCGTCTGGATAAGATTGCTTCTGCCCTTGGCGACAACATTAATGGCCAGCCGGTGAACTACAAGGTTTACATGGCCAAAGACGTCAACGCCTTCGCCATGGCCAACGGCTGCATCCGCGTTTACAGCGGGCTGATGGATATGATGACCGACAACGAAGTCGAAGCGGTTATCGGGCATGAAATGGGTCACGTTGCGCTCGGCCACGTGAAGAAAGGAATGCAGGTTGCCCTTGGCACCAACGCCGTGCGCGTGGCGGCGGCTTCTGCCGGCGGTATTGTCGGGAGTCTGTCCCAGTCGCAGCTTGGCGATCTCGGCGAAAAACTGGTCAACTCCCAGTTCTCCCAGCGTCAGGAATCTGAAGCCGATGACTACTCTTACGATCTGTTGCGCAAACGCGGCATCAACCCGTCAGGTTTAGCCACCAGCTTCGAGAAACTGGCTCAACAGGAAGCGGGCCGTCAAAGCTCAATGTTTGACGACCACCCTGCCTCTGCAGAGCGTGCGCAGCATATTCGCGATCGCATGTCCGCAGACGGCATTAAGTAACGCCAATAAAGAGGCCGGGCAACGTGTTCCGGCCTCTCTCTTTATTACTCGCCTTTTTTCGCCGCCTGGATGTAGAGCATCTCCAGCGCCAGCGTCGCAGCGGCCAGCGCCGTGATTTCAGACTGATCGTAAGCCGGAGCCACTTCCACCACGTCCATGCCGACGATGTTCAGATCTTTCAGACCACGTACCAGCTTAATGGCGCGATCGGAGGTCAGGCCGCCGATCACCGGGGTGCCGGTGCCAGGCGCAAAGGCCGGATCCAGGCAGTCGATGTCGAAGGTCAGGTAGACCGGCATATCGCCAACGATCTGCTTCACCTGAGCGATGATGTCATCCACGCCGCGATCGTTAACCTGGCCGGCGTCCAGCACGGTGAAGCCGTTGTCTTTATCGAACTCGGTACGAATACCGATCTGCACGGAGTGGTTTGGATCGATCAGGCCTTCGTTCGGCGCGGTGAAGAACATGGTGCCGTGGTCGAATTCGCAGCCGTTCGCGTAGGTGTCGGTATGGGCATCGAAATGCACCAGCGCCATCTTACCGAAGTGCTTTGCGTGGGCGCGCAGCAGCGGCAGAGTCACGAAGTGGTCACCACCGAAGGAGAGCATACGCTTGCCGGCAGCCAGCAGTTTCTCGGCGTGGGCCTGCAGTTTTTCACTCATTTCGCGCGCGTCACCGAAGGCGTACACCAGGTCGCCGCAGTCAACCACGTTCAGACGCTCGCGCATGTCGAAGTTCCACGGGAAACGGTTGTGCTCCCAGGCCAGGTTGGTGGAGACCTGACGAATGGCCGCCGGGCCATGACGGCCACCGGCACGGCCGGACGTTGCCATATCAAATGGCACCCCGGTGATCACCCAGTCCGCATCGCTGTCGTATGGCTGGAAGTTCATCGGAAGGCGTAAAAAACCAAAAGCGTTCGATACCAGGGAATTATCGTACTGATGCCCTAAAGTGCTCATGTCCTGACCTCTTTATAACGTCGGTGCATTAAAAATAGATGAAAAAAAATCCCCTCCGCGTCGTTAAACCCGACGAGGAAGGGATTGATTCGAATAGTGCCTGTTGCGGCGGATTATCGCCGCTATTTCATACGGGTTCAAGTGAGTATAGCCCGCAGGCCCGGTAAGCGTAGCGCCACCGGGCATCGGTATTTACTCGTCTTCCAGATAGGTGTAGCCGTACAGACCCGCTTCAAACTCTTCCAGGAACTGTTTCTGCAGCGTATCGTCCAGATCGGTCTTTTTCACCTGATCGCGGAACTGGGTCAGCAGCTTGTTCGGATCGAGCTGCACGTACTGCAGCATGTCCGCCACGGTGTCACCCTCGTCAGAGAGCTCCACTTCCACGTTGCCGTCAGGGAAGACAAACACGTCAACCGCTTCGGTATCCCCGAACAGGTTATGCATGTTGCCCAGAATCTCCTGATAGGCCCCGACCATAAAGAAGCCCAGCATTGGCGGGTTCTCTGGATCGTACTCCGGCATTGGCATAGTGGTGGCGATACCGTCACCGTCGATGTAGTGATCGATAGCCCCGTCGGAATCACAGGTGATATCCAGCAGCACCGCACGGCGCTCAGGCACCTGATTCAACCCTTCCAGCGGCAGGACCGGGAACAGCTGATCGATACCCCATGCATCTGGCATCGACTGGAACAGGGAGAAGTTGACGTACATTTTGTCCGCCATACGCTCCTGCAGCTCATCGATAATCGGACGGTGCGCACGGTTGCTCGGATCGAGCTGTTTCTGCACTTCATGGCACATGTTCAGATACAGCTGCTCGGCCCAGGCACGCTCCTGCAGGCTATATGTACCGGAGGAATAGCCGGTATGAATATCGTGCAGGTCCATCTGGCTGTCGTGCAGCCACTCGCGCAGAGAACGTCGGGTGCCCGGCTCGTGCATCTCAATCCAGGTTTCCCACATGCTTTGCAGGGCACGCGGGGCATCGTCTTCCGGTGGTGTGGCTTCAGTGTATTCGTTGCGCTCAACGCCGATGATGTTAGACACCAGTACCGTGTGGTGCGCGGTAACCGCACGTCCGGACTCGGTGATCACCGTCGGGTGCGGCAGACCGTTCTCTTCACAGGCATCGCCAATCGCCCAGATAATGTTGTTGGCGTATTCGTTCAGGCCGTAGTTCACCGAACAGTCGGACTTCGAACGGGTCCCTTCGTAGTCCACGCCCAGGCCGCCACCGACGTCGAAGCACTGGATGTTGACGCCCAGCTTGTGCAGCTCAACGTAGAAACGGGCCGACTCGCGCACGCCGGTGGCGATATCGCGAATGTTGGCCATCTGCGAGCCGAGGTGGAAGTGCAGAAGCTGGATGCTGTCCAGACGACCACGCTCACGCATGATTTCGACCAGCTGCAGAACCTGGTTCGCCGCGAGGCCAAATTTGGATTTTTCACCGCCGGAGGACTGCCACTTACCGGAGCCCTGCGAGGCCAGACGCGCACGCACGCCAAGGCGCGGCACCACGTTCAGACGCTCGGCCTCTTCCAGCACGATATTAATCTCAGACATCTTCTCGATGACCAGATAGACCTTGTGGCCCATCTTCTCACCGATCAGAGCCAGACGAATGTATTCACGGTCTTTATAGCCGTTACAGACGATCACCGAGCGGGTCATTCCGGCATGCGCCAGTACCGCCATCAGCTCTGCTTTGGAACCCGCTTCCAGCCCCAGCGGTTCGCCGGAGTGAATTAAGGATTCGATAACGCGACGATGCTGGTTCACCTTGATCGGATAAACCAGGAAATAGTCGCCGTTGTAACCGTAAGATTCACGCGCGCGTTTGAAGGCGGCGTTGATGGAACGCAGACGGTGCTGCAGGATCTGCGGGAAGCAGAACAGTGCAGGCAGGCGCTGGCCCTGCGCTTCACGCGCTTTCACCAGTTTGGCGAGATCGACGCGCGCTTCCGGTACGTCAGGATCCGGGCAAACGCTGATGTGGCCCAGTTCGTTGACGTCGTAGTAGTTATTGCCCCACCAGGCAATATTGTAAGTGCGCAGCATCTTGCTGGCTTCCTGGGAGCTCATCGCAACCTCCTGCATAGAACGTAGTACACCCTGTTCGCCTGCTGACGAAGGCGAAAACGAAGACATGTCGTCAGACATAGCGAACCTCAACTCTTACTATTCAGTGTAAAACAGCTGACTACTATCGCAGCGTCAATCTGCGATAACAACCCATTATCCGACCGGATTTCCAGCACAGAATGCTGAAAGCCGGGGCGTGCGACCGGTTTCTTATTCATATCATTGTAAAACACGTATCCGAACTCTGTATGACAAGGTCCGGCGAAACCACGAGAAAACTCTTGTATTTACAAGAGCGCCCTTGTTCAGTCTTCACAAAGCGTAGTGCCTGCCCTGGAATCCTGAGAAGCGCCGAGATGGGTATAACATCGGCAGGTTTGCAGATTAGAAATGCGAATGGCGGGGAGCATGTTCCGGCCTGAAGGGCAGAACTGACTAAGCGGAAAACGACGGTTCATTATCTCGTATCACCTCCACGCAAGCCTGATAAAACTCGCGACAAGTTAAAGCTAAAAGTTCACTGCTTTACCCGGCTGGAAGTGGCGACACGAAGAAACGTCGTGTGCTTTTTTGTATGAGCCGCGCGCCGCGTTTTATACCGACAAGACAGGGAAAATGCAAAATATAAATGTGCGCATTGCCGGGACCGTCAGCAAAAATTTCCAGTCGGGTTTTCAGGGCCGCAGGCGTCTATACAAAAAAAGCTGGAAATCGGGCGAAGAAGTGACCTAAAATAGCCGTCCAGATGTTAATCCATCCATACTGATTAACACTCAGACTGCCAGTGTCATCATCTGCAAGTCCTGGTGGAAAAACCTGCCACGGCTATCCCACACGACAGTTTGAGCTAAACAAATTCTCCTTAGGTAAATTAAAACATGGCAAAACACCTGTTTACGTCCGAGTCTGTATCAGAAGGGCATCCTGATAAAATTGCTGACCAAATCTCCGATGCGGTGCTGGATGCAATCCTCGAGCAGGATCCGAAAGCACGCGTCGCCTGTGAGACCTATGTCAAAACCGGCATGGTTATGGTTGGCGGTGAGATCACCACCAGTGCATGGGTTGATATCGAAGAGATCACCCGTAACACCGTACGTGAAATCGGCTATGTGCATTCTGATATGGGCTTTGATGCCAACTCCTGCGCCGTACTGAGCGCGATTGGCAAACAGTCCCCGGACATCAACCAGGGCGTTGACCGTGCCGATCCGCTGGAACAGGGCGCGGGCGACCAGGGTCTGATGTTTGGCTACGCGACCAACGAAACCGACGTGCTGATGCCAGCGCCAATCACCTATGCTCACCGTCTGGTGCAGCGTCAGGCTGAAGTGCGTAAAAACGGCACCCTGCCGTGGCTGCGTCCGGATGCGAAAAGCCAGGTCACCTTCCAGTACGACGACGGCAAAATTGTCGGCATCGACGCAGTGGTTCTGTCGACTCAGCACGCTGAAGATATCGACCAGAAATCCCTGCAGGAAGCAGTGATGGAAGAGATCATCAAGCCGGTTCTGCCAACAGAATGGCTGAGCTCTGCCACCAAATTCTTCATCAACCCAACGGGCCGCTTTGTTATCGGTGGACCAATGGGCGACTGCGGCCTGACCGGTCGTAAGATCATCGTTGATACCTACGGCGGCATGGCGCGTCACGGTGGCGGCGCCTTCTCTGGTAAGGATCCGTCTAAAGTTGACCGTTCCGCAGCCTACGCCGCGCGTTATGTTGCCAAGAACATCGTTGCCGCCGGTCTGGCTGACCGCTGTGAGATCCAGGTTTCCTACGCCATCGGCGTAGCAGAACCAACCTCCATCATGGTGGAAACCTTTGGTACCGAAAAAGTGTCCTCTGAGCAGCTCACCCTGCTGGTGCGCGAGTTCTTCGACCTGCGTCCATACGGCCTGATCCAGATGCTGGATCTGCTGCACCCAATCTACAAAGAAACCGCTGCTTACGGTCACTTTGGTCGTGAACATTTCCCATGGGAAAAAACCGACAAAGCCGCCCAGCTGCGTGAAGCTGCCGGTCTGAAATAATCGACTGACAACGTTCCTGAAAGGCCAGCCTCGCGCTGGCCTTTTTGTTTTTCGGCTTTATAACAAGCCCCATGAAATCGCTTACACCCAAATAAAATCAGCGCCCTTTCGGATTACTCTCTTTGTCACTCCTCCCCCTCTGACATATTTTTACTGTTTCCTAATCAAATCTTTACATTGATGAAACAGCTAAGCCAAATGGAGGGCAAAATGCCTGACAATAAAAAACAGGGGCGGACGTCTAACAAGACGATGACCTTCTTCGTCTGCTTCCTTGCCGCTCTGGCAGGATTACTTTTCGGTCTGGATATCGGCGTCATTGCCGGGGCCCTGCCGTTTATCACGGATGAATTCCAGATCAGCTCTCACACCCAGGAGTGGGTGGTTAGCTCAATGATGTTCGGTGCGGCGGTCGGCGCAGTCGGAAGCGGCTGGCTCTCCTTCAAACTCGGGCGTAAAAAGAGCCTGATGATTGGCGCTATTCTGTTTGTCGCCGGTTCGCTCTTCTCCGCCGCGGCCCCTAACGTAGAAGTGCTGATTATCTCCCGCGTGCTGCTGGGCCTGGCGGTTGGCGTTGCCTCCTACACTGCCCCGCTTTACCTGTCGGAAATCGCGCCGGAAAAAATTCGCGGCAGCATGATCTCCATGTATCAGCTGATGATCACCATCGGTATTCTCGGTGCCTATCTCTCCGATACCGCTTTCAGCTACAGCGGCGCATGGCGCTGGATGCTGGGAGTCATTATTATCCCGGCGATCCTGCTGCTGATCGGCGTCTTCTTCCTGCCTGACAGCCCGCGCTGGTTTGCGGCCAAACGGCGCTTTAACGATGCGGAGCGCGTGCTGCTGCGCCTGCGCGATACCAGTGAGGAAGCGAAACGCGAACTGGAAGAGATCCGCGAAAGCCTGAAGGTCAAACAGAGCGGCTGGGCGCTGTTTAAAGAGAACAGCAACTTCCGCCGGGCGGTATTTCTTGGCGTGCTGCTGCAGGTGATGCAGCAGTTTACCGGGATGAACGTCATCATGTATTACGCGCCAAAAATCTTTGAGCTGGCGGGGTACAGCAACACCAAAGAGCAGATGTGGGGTACGGTGATCGTCGGCCTGACCAACGTGCTGGCGACCTTTATCGCTATCGGTCTGGTGGATCGCTGGGGCCGTAAACCGACCCTGACGCTGGGCTTCCTGGTGATGGCCGTCGGCATGGGCGTGCTGGGTACGATGCTGCATGTGGGTATCGAGTCCTCAGCCATGCAGTATGTGGCCGTCGGGATGCTGCTGATGTTTATCGTTGGTTTTGCGATGAGTGCAGGTCCGCTGATCTGGGTGCTGTGTTCCGAGATCCAGCCGCTGAAAGGGCGTGATTTCGGCATCACCTGCTCCACCGCCACCAACTGGATCGCCAACATGATTGTCGGCGCAACCTTCCTGACCATGCTCGATACGTTTGGCAACGCCAATACCTTCTGGGTATACGGTGGCCTGAACCTGCTGTTTATCGTGCTGACGCTGTGGCTGGTTCCTGAAACCAAACACGTGTCGCTGGAGCATATTGAACGTAACCTGATGAAAGGCCGTCCGCTGCGCGAAATTGGCGCCCACGACTGATCCTTTCGGCTTCCTCCCGACCGGGAGGAAGCCGCTTGCACCGCCCCGCTACAGGCTCTATGCTCTGCCGTTATGAAAACACCCCGTCTCCCCATTGCGCTTCAGCAAGCCGCCATGCGCAGCCTGCGTGACAACCTGGCGCAGGCCAATCTGAAGCTCGCCCGGAACTATCCTGAACCCAAACTGGTCTGGCAGCAGCGCGGCACCGCAGCAGGCACCGCCTGGCTGGATGCCTGGGAGATCCGCCTCAACCCGATCCTGATGCTGGAAAACCAGCAGGCGTTTATCGACGAAGTGATCCCGCATGAGCTGGCGCACCTGCTGGCGTGGAAGCACTTTGGCCGCGTGGCACCCCACGGTAAAGAGTGGAAATGGATGATGGAAGCGGTGTTGGGCGTTCCGGCGCGTCGAACGCACCAGTTCGAGCTTGATTCGGTACGGCGTAATACTTTCCCCTACCGCTGCCAGTGCCAGCAGCATCAGCTCACCGTGCGTCGCCATAACCGGGTGGTGCGTGGTGAAGCCACCTACCGCTGCGTGAAGTGCGGCGAACCCCTTATTGCGGAGTAAACGGCAGAATCATCAGGAACATTCATGATCTGCCTGATTGCATACAGGAACAACTTTCGTTACGTTGCGGGCTCGTTTTGACACGGAGTTCACGATGTCCCGTAATTTCTCACTCGCGGTCGCTTTTCTGACGACGGCGTTCTCAGGCCATGCGCTGGCCGAAGGTATCAACAGTTTCTCTCAGGCAAAAGCCGCAGGCGTGAAGGTCAATGCTGACGTGGCGGGCGATTTTTACTGTGGCTGCAAAATTAACTGGCAGGGCAAAAAAGGGGTCGTGGATCTGGCCTCCTGCGGCTACAAAGTGCGTAAAAATGAGAACCGCGCCAGCCGCATCGAATGGGAACATGTGGTGCCAGCCTGGCAGTTCGGCCACCAGCGTCAGTGCTGGCAGGATGGCGGACGTAAAAACTGCGCCAAAGATCCGGTTTATCGCCAGATAGAGAGCGATATGCATAACCTGCAGCCCGCCGTGGGCGAGGTGAACGGCGATCGCGGCAACTTTATGTACAGCCAGTGGAACGGCGGCGAAGGTCAGTACGGTCAGTGCGCCATGAAGGTCGACTTTAAAGAGAAGCTTGCCGAGCCGCCCGCCCGCGCCCGCGGCAGCATCGCCCGCACCTACTTCTATATGCGCGACCGCTATGACCTCAACCTCTCCCGCCAGCAAACCCAGCTGTTTAACGCCTGGGATAAACTCTATCCGGTGACCGCCTGGGAGTGCCAGCGCGACGAGCGCATTGCCAAAGTACAGGGGAATCACAACCCGTACGTCCAGCGCGCTTGCCAGGCGCAAAAGAGCTAACCTACACTAGCGGCAATTGTTTATTTACACATCCCCCTCAGCCTAACCCTCTCTCCACAGGGGAGAGGGAACAGAATGTGCCGGGGACTCAGCTCTTGATGGACTTCTTAACTATGCGTGTTCCTCGTATTTATCATCCTGAATTGATCGCCGCTGGCAGTGAAATTGCCCTGTCTGAAGAGGCCGCAAACCACGTTGGCCGCGTGCTGCGCATGGGCGCAGGTCAGGCGATTC
Source organism: Leclercia sp. (assembly GCF_036780805.1). Taxonomy (NCBI): domain Bacteria; kingdom Pseudomonadati; phylum Pseudomonadota; class Gammaproteobacteria; order Enterobacterales; family Enterobacteriaceae; genus Leclercia; species Leclercia sp. Next base: position 138,620 of record NZ_DAIQCE010000008.1, read on the forward strand.
AGCTGTTTGATGGTTCAAACCAGGTGTTTGACGCAGAAATTACCCGCGCCGATAAAAAAAGCGTGCAGGTAAGTATCGTGCGTGGCGAAATCGACGATCGTGAATCACCGCTGCATATCCATTTGGGCCAGGTGATGTCGCGTGGCGAAAAAATGGAATTCACTATCCAGAAATCGATCGAACTGGGTGTAAGCCTCATTACGCCACTTTTTTCTGAACGCTGCGGCGTTAAACTGGATGCCGAACGTCTGAATAAGAAGCTCCAGCAGTGGCAAAAAATCGCCATTGCCGCCTGTGAACAGTGTGGCCGCAATCGCGTTCCGGAGATCCGCCCGGCAATGGATCTTGAAGCCTGGTGCGCGGAAGAGGAGCAGGGTCTGAAGCTCAACCTGCATCCCCGTGCCAGCGCCAGCATCAACACCCTGCCGCTGCCGGTTGAACGCGTGCGGCTGCTGATTGGTCCGGAAGGGGGTCTGTCAGCGGATGAGATTGCCATGACCGCACGCTACCAGTTTACTGATATTCTGTTGGGACCCCGCGTTCTGCGTACTGAGACCACCGCGCTAACCGCCATCACTGCCCTGCAGGTCCGTTTTGGCGATTTAGGTTGAAGCATTAACGGAGAAGACAATGATTAAGCTCGGCATCGTGATGGATCCCATCACAAGCATCAATATCAAGAAAGATTCCAGCTTCGCTATGCTGCTGGAAGCGCAACGTCGCGGCTATCAGCTCCACTATATGGAGATGAGCGACCTGTACCTGATTAATGGCGAAGCCCGTGCGCGCACCCGCATCGTCAACGTCGAGCAGAATTACGATAAATGGTACGAATTCGGTTCCGAGCAGGATCTGCCCCTGGCCGAACTCGACGTCATCCTGATGCGTAAAGATCCGCCGTTCGACACCGAATACATCTACTGCACTTATATCCTTGAGCGCGCAGAAGAGAAAGGGACGCTGATCGTCAACAAACCGCAGAGCCTGCGCGACTGCAACGAGAAGCTCTACACCGCCTGGTTCTCCGACCTGACGCCAGAGACGCTGGTGACGCGCAGCAAAGCGCAGCTGAAAGCCTTCTGGCAGAAACACGGCGATATCATCCTGAAGCCGCTGGATGGCATGGGCGGCGCGTCTATCTTCCGCGTTAAAGAGGGCGACCCGAACCTCGGCGTGATCGCCGAAACCCTGACCGAGCATGGCTCCCGCTACTGCATGGCGCAGAACTATATCCCGGCGATTGTCGACGGCGACAAGCGCGTGCTGGTGGTAGATGGTGAGCCGGTTCCGTACTGCCTGGCGCGTATTCCACAGGGCGGTGAAACCCGCGGTAACCTGGCGGCCGGTGGCCGTGGCGAACCGCGTCCGCTGACCGAAAGCGACTGGGAAATTGCCCGCCGCGTCGGCCCGATGTTAAAAGCCAAGGGGCTGATCTTTGTTGGTCTCGACATCATCGGCGATCGCCTGACGGAAGTGAACGTCACCAGCCCGACCTGCATTCGCGAAATCGAAGCTGCGTTCCCGGTCTCCATTACCGGCATGCTGATGGATGCGATTGAAAAACGTCTGAAGCAGTAATAGCCCCAATATTTATACACACAGCCATTCATGCTGCATCAAGGCGGCAAGCCTGAGAATCCCCAGGAGCATAGACAACTATGTGACTGGGGTTCGAAGGCGCAGCCAACGCAGAGGCAGGGTGAAGTGTATAGTGACAGTGTCGGGTTTTGTCCGCATACTGGGTGCTGTCGCTTTTTAAACCAGGAAACAGAACCTCTGACAATGAATTTACAGCATCACTTTCTGATTGCCATGCCTGCTCTCCAGGATCCGATTTTCCGTCGTGCGGTCGTTTACATCTGCGAGTACAGCGAAGATGGCGCGATGGGAATTATCATTAATAAACCGCTGGAAAATCTGTCTGTTGAAGGCATTCTGGACAAATTAAAAATTTCCCAGGACGAACGTGTTCCTGAAATTCGTCTCGATAAACCAGTGATGCTGGGTGGCCCGCTGGCCGAAGATCGCGGCTTTATTCTGCACACGCCGCCAGGTTTTTCCTCCAGTATCCGTATCTCTGACAACACCGTGATCACCACCTCCCGCGACGTGCTGGAAACCCTGGGCACAGAAAAACAGCCTGCCGACGTGCTGGTGGCGCTTGGCTATTCCTCCTGGGAAAAAGGCCAACTTGAGCAGGAGATCCTGGATAACGCCTGGCTGACGGCTCCGGCTGATTTAAACATTCTGTTTAAAACCCCTATCGCCGATCGCTGGCGTGATGCGGCAAAACTGATCGGCATTGATATCCAGACCATGCCTGGCGTAGCGGGGCATGCCTGATGAGCGGCACGCTTCTCGCGTTTGATTTCGGCACTAAAAGTATCGGCGTGGCGATCGGCCAGCGTATCACCGGCACCGCCCGCCCGCTGACGGCGCTGAAAGCGCAAAACGGCACTCCGGACTGGAACCTGATTGAGCGGCTGCTGAAAGAGTGGCAGCCGGATGAAGTGATTGTCGGTCTGCCGCTGAATATGGATGGCACCGAACAGCCATTGACGGCCCGCGCGCGCAACTTTGCCAATAAAATTCATGGCCGTTTTGGCGTGGCGATCAAGCTGCACGATGAACGACTGAGCACGGTAGAAGCCCGCGCCGGTCTGTTTGAGCACGGCGGTTTTCGCGCGCTTAATAAAGGCAGCGTCGACTCCGCCTCGGCGGTGATTATCCTCGAAAGCTTCTTCGAGCAGGGCTACTGATCCCCTGCCCTTTGCCCGGCTTCCCGGGCAAAACCCCTTTACTCTGCCAGCAGCGTGGCGTTGAGCGTCATCAGTTCAGCCAGACGCGTGCGAACGTGCTCATCGTCAACATTCCACATACCGGCAAAGGCCAGCGCGGCATGATGCACGCCCACGGGGACGGCCATCGACACTTCGCCGTCATCATGATGCCAGACCACGTGTCCTTGCTGGCGCTGCTGCGCCACATGCGGGGCGAGGTTTTGCCACTGCTCAGGCGTGAAACGCGGCATCAGCGCCTCGTCCGTCTCACTCGCCAGCAGCGACATGCCAATCACCGATTGCCAGGCAGGCAGCATATGGAAACCGGCCAGCGCCTGACTGGTCTGGCTGCCGGGCACGGCGTGCCAGATATAGATCACCTGATCCTCCCACAGCACCCCCAGCGCCACCACGATATCGCGTGGCGCATCGCGCTCCAGCCGGGGCAAGGCGCGGGAGAACAGCTCTGAGCCGCGGATTGACTGGGCCGCGAGGGCATGAATACCGGGGCCCGGCAGGTAGCGCCGGTGATCGTCCTGCATGGTCAGGCCAATGGAGGCCATGGTCATCAGCAAGCGGTTAACCCGGGTGGTGTTAATCCCCATCAGCCGCGCAAGTTCACGGCAGCCGATGGCGCGGCCGCTGGAAACCAGATATTGCAGACAGCGAATGCCGTCGATAAGACTTTGGTTCGGTTGTGATGACATAGCCGCTTTCAAGGTGTGCAATCAGAGGCTCGATTTTACCGCCCGTGCAGAAGGATACAAGGCCGCCAAAATCATTCTCTGCCGGAAACTGAACGCGCATTACAGCCGCCCCTGCGCCCTGCGCTCGGCCCGGCTCTGATCGAAGTTTAGCATCCCTGCCTGCAGCCCGGTCTGGATCACCCCGGGCAGTTGATAAGTTTTACCTTCACGGATCAAATTGGCCGCCGCAGGCGTATTAACCAGGAGCTCAAACAGCGCAACGCGCCCCTGCTGATTATCCCTTTCGAGCTTTTGCGCCAGCACCGCGCGCAGGCTGCCGGCCAGCTGCTTACGCACCGGCTCTTTCTCCTCGGCCGGAAAGGCATCCACCAGCCGCTCTACTGCCTGGGCGGCGCCCCGGGTATGCAGGGTCGCCAGCACCAGATGCCCGGTCTCTGCGGCGGTGAGCGCAAGGCGGATCGTTTCGCTGTCGCGCAGCTCACCTAATAGGATCACGTCGGGATCTTCACGCAAAGCCGCCCGCAGCGCATCGGCAAAAGTGGGACAGTGCAGGCCAATCTCCCGCTGCTGCACCAGACAACGCTTGCTCTGATGGATGAACTCCACCGGATCTTCCAGGGTCAGGATATGCCCGTCGCTGTGGTGATTGAGAAAATCGACCATCGCCGCAAGGGTGGTGGACTTGCCGCTACCGGTGGCACCGGTCACCAGAATCAGGCCGTTATCGCTGGTCAGCAGCTCGGGGATCGCCCGCGGCGTGCCCAGAGTACGCAGCTGCGGGCAGCGGTCCGGCAGCAGCCGCAGCGCCAGCGAGCACCCTTGCGTATGGGCGAAGGCGCTGCCCCGCAGCCGGAGTGTCTCCAGGCTGACGGCAAAATCCACCTGCCCCTGGGCGCACCACGCCCCCTGCTGTTCGTCGCTGAGCCAGCTTTTAAGCAGCATCACCACATCCGGCCCCGGAAAAGGCGCGAATTCCATTTTCCCTCGTCGCCGCCAGCGCGGTGGTGCGTTACTGCACAGGTGTAGATCCGACACGTTATGCTTTACACTAAGGGCCACAATTTCTTCCATATCCATTTAATGATCCTCGGAAAATGAACGACATTGCGCATAACCTGGCACAGGTCAGGGACAAAATCTCAGCCGCGGCAACAGCTTGCGGCCGTGCTTCAGAAGAAGTTACGTTGCTTGCAGTCAGTAAAACTAAGCCTGCGAGCGCCATCGCAGAAGCGATTGATGCAGGCCAGCGCATGTTCGGTGAAAACTACGTGCAGGAAGGGGTGGAAAAAATCCGCCACTTCCGGGAAAAAGGCACCGCGGATTTGCAGTGGCACTTTATCGGACCATTACAGTCGAACAAAAGCCGGCTGGTGGCAGAGCATTTCGACTGGTGTCATACCGTCGATCGTCTGCGCATCGCCAGTCGTCTGAGCGAGCAACGCCCGGCAGAGATGCCGCCGCTTAACGTGCTGATTCAAATCAACATCAGCGACGAAAACAGCAAGTCAGGTATTGCTCTGGAGGACCTGGATCAACTGGCGGATCAGGTGGCAGCGCTGCCTGGCCTTAGGCTTCGCGGGTTAATGGCGATCCCCGCCCCGGAGTCAGATTACGACAGGCAGTTTGCCGTTGCCCGGCAAATGGCTGTAGCATTTGAGGCGCTTAAAACACGCTTCCCAACGGTCGACACGCTTTCACTGGGCATGACGGACGATATGGCTGCCGCGATTGCGGCTGGCAGCACCATGGTGCGCATCGGCACAGCAATTTTCGGTGCGCGCGATTACACCCAATAATAAGGAAACCTGAGGAACGCCATGAAGACGTTGACCTTCCTGCTCTCAACGGTCATTGAACTGTATACGATGGTGCTTTTGTTACGCGTCTGGATGCAGTGGGCCCGTTGTGATTTTTACAACCCCTTCTCACAGTTTGTGGTCAAAGTGACCCAGCCAATCATCGGGCCGCTGCGCCGGGTGATCCCGCCGATGGGCCCGATTGATAGCGCCTCTCTGCTGGTGGCACTGATCCTCTGCGTGGTGAAAGCGATCGTGCTGTTTATGGTCATCACCTTCCAGCCGATCATCTGGATCGCGGCGGTGCTGATTCTGATAAAAACGATCGGTCTGCTGATTTTCTGGGTGCTGCTGCTGATGGCGATCATGAGCTGGGTGAGCCAGGGCCGTAGCCCGGTGGAATATTCCCTGATTCAGCTTGCCGATCCGCTGCTGCGTCCGATTCGTAATCTGCTGCCTGCGATGGGCGGGATCGACTTCTCCCCGATGATCCTCGTGCTGCTGCTGTACGTGATCAACATGGGTATCGCTGAACTGCTGCAGTCCACGGGCAACATCCTGCTGCCGGGGCTGTGGATGGCGTTATGAGTGCAGTCAGCACCTGCGCCGACGGGCTGGTTTTACGGCTGTATATTCAGCCGAAAGCCAGCCGTGATTCGATTATCGGGCTGCATGGCGACGAAGTGAAAGTCGCCATCACCGCCCCTCCTGTGGATGGCCAGGCCAATGCCCATCTCGTGAAGTATCTGGCAAAACAGTTTCGCGTCGCGAAAAGCCAGGTGCTGATCGAGAAAGGTGAACTGGGCCGTCACAAGCAGGTCAAAATTCTTAATCCGCAACAAATCCCGACGGAAGTCGCGGCACTGATACAACAGGATTAGCACATGCAAAAAGTTGTTCTCGCTACCGGTAATGCCGGTAAGGTGCGCGAGCTGGCCTCGCTGTTAAATGATTTCGGTCTGGATGTGGTCGCGCAGACCGAGCTGGGCGTGGACTCTGCCGAAGAGACCGGCCTGACCTTTATCGAAAATGCCATTCTGAAAGCGCGCCATGCCGCGCAGATCACCGGTCTGCCGGCCATTGCCGACGACTCTGGTCTGGCGGTTGATGTGCTTGGCGGTGCGCCGGGGATCTACTCCGCCCGCTATTCCGGCGTCGATGCCAGCGACCAGCAGAATCTCGAAAAGCTGCTGGAAGCGCTCAAGAACGTACCGGATGAGCAGCGCCAGGCACAGTTCCACTGCGTGCTGGTCTATATGCGTCATGCCGAAGATCCTACGCCGATTGTCTGCCACGGTAGCTGGCCGGGCGTCATCGCCCGCGAAGCATCAGGCAACGGCGGCTTTGGCTACGATCCGATTTTCTTTGTCCCGACCGAGGGCAAAACCGCCGCGGAGCTGACCCGCGAAGAGAAAAGCGCGATATCCCATCGTGGGCGCGCACTGAAACTGTTACTGGAAGCGTTACGTAATGGCTAATTTGCCACCTCTGAGTCTTTATATTCACATCCCGTGGTGCGTGCAGAAATGCCCGTACTGCGATTTCAACTCGCATGCGCTGAAAGGCGAAGTGCCACATGACGATTACGTTCAGCATCTGCTTGCCGATCTGGACGCCGACGTAGCTTACGCGCAGGGACGTGAAGTTAAGACTATTTTTATCGGTGGCGGTACGCCGAGCCTGCTCTCAGGCCCGGCGATGCAGACGCTGCTGGATGGCGTGCGTGCGCGCCTCAATCTGGCAGCGGATGCAGAAATTACCATGGAGGCCAATCCGGGTACGGTGGAGGCCGACCGTTTTGTTGACTATCAGCGTGCCGGAGTGAACCGTATCTCTATTGGGGTACAGAGCTTCAGCGAGCCTAAATTAAAGCGTCTGGGGCGTATTCATGGCCCGGGTGAGGCAAAGCGCGCCGCACACCTGGCGACCGGGCTGGGCCTGCGCAGCTTTAACCTTGACCTGATGCACGGCCTGCCGGATCAGTCGCTGGAGGAAGCGCTGGACGATCTGCGCCAGGCCATTGAACTGAATCCGCCGCATCTCTCCTGGTATCAGCTGACCATTGAGCCGAACACGCTGTTTGGTTCGCGCCCGCCGGTGCTGCCGGACGACGACGCGCTGTGGGATATTTTCGAGCAGGGTCACCAGCTGCTGACTGCCGCCGGGTATCAGCAGTACGAAACCTCGGCCTACGCGAAACCGGGCTACCAGTGCCAGCACAACCTGAACTACTGGCGTTTTGGTGACTATCTGGGCATTGGCTGCGGCGCGCATGGCAAAGTGACTTTCCCGGATGGACGTATTCTGCGTACCGCCAAGACACGTCATCCGCGTGGCTATATGGAAGGCCGCTATCTGGAGCGCAGCCATGACGTCGAGGCCGAAGATAAGCCGTTTGAGTTCTTTATGAACCGCTTCCGCCTGCTGGAAGCCGCGCCGCGCGCGGAGTTCGCGCTGTATACCGGGTTACCGGAGTCGGTCATTCGCCCGCAGATTGACGAGGCGCTGGCGCAGGGATATCTGACCGAATGCGATGCGTTCTGGCAGATCACCGAGCATGGCAAACTGTTCTTAAACTCCCTTCTTGAGCTGTTCCTCGCCGAAGAATCCTGAAGCCTGATTCAGGATTTTGCATCCCGTTCTGCTGGCTGAAGGAAAAGCTGGCAGAGTGGAGAGATGGAAAAATCAAAACAGTTACGAATAAATATGACGCCTGAAGAGGTACGTCTCTGGTATTTACTCCGGGGACGTCATTTTTATGGCTACAAGTTCCGCCGCCAGATGCCGGTTGGCTCTTACATCGTTGATTTTGCCTGCTATAAGGTGCGATTAATCATTGAGCTGGATGGCGGGCAACATCAAGATGATGAGGAGTATGATCTGCGCAGAACAGCATATCTGAATGCGCACGGCTGGCGCGTGATTCGGTTCTGGAATAACGAATTCAGGGCGAATGAGGAGGGAGTATTAATGACTATTCTGGAGCATCTGCAACGCCTGACGCCCTCACCCTAACCCTCTCCCACAGGGAGAGGGGACTCGTTCTCCCTCTCCCCTGGGGAGAGGGCCGGGGTGAGGGGCCCAGAGCGCACTAAACTACTTCAGCGACCCCACCAGCCCCTTGCGGCTCTCTTCCAGCGATACCACGCGCTTGCACACGTCTTTACCGAATTTCTGAAAATCGGCTTCCTGGTTCTTCCACTCGTTCTGAATCGAGGTTTGCAGGCCGCCCAGGCTACCCAGCACGCCCTGCAGCGGGTTGCCGCCGCCTTTCAGCACCGCTTTGGCACCCATTTCGTTGATGCTGTCCTGCAAAATGCCGCCCATCGCCTGATTCACCAGCTGCTGGCCATCGGCGCGCACCTGATCGATCGCCTGATAGTGGAACGTCAGGCCATCGGTACGATGTTCAATAATGCGGTTCATCTGCTCTTTTAACTGCGCGTCCAGTTTGGTCAGGCGCGAGCGCATATTGCTGCTCTCCCCTACCTCTTTGGCGATGATCTTATCCAGCGCGACGCGACCCTTCTCCACGCGGGTCTGGGCGCCCTCATCGATCCACGGCAGCGCGCTGCGCAGATCGGCCTGGTAATCTTTTGCCTGTTCACGTTGGGCAGCGCTCAGCTGGTACTGCTTGCCGTTAAACATGACGTTGCCATCCGGAGTGATCACCAGATTGCCGTTTTCACCTTTTACCTGCACGGTTTGCGGACTCAGGATCACGTCGTCACGCGGCGTGACTTCGCATTTGTATTCGGCGTGAGCGGTCAGAGCCGTGGTCATCAAAGCCGCAGCGAGCAGCGTTTTGCGCATCATATATTCTCCCTCATACAAAACGGGCCAGCAATTGCTGGCCCCTGATGCTCTATTAGTCCCACCAAATATCGAAAAGTTCGCTGATGCGCACATCTTCGAATTTGTGGTCTTCCAGCCACTTACGCACGATAGCCTGATGCTCTTCGGTGCACTGGCCGATCTCTTGTTTGCAGATCAAACCTTCCCACGCCAGGTAGCCGCTGCCGTCAAACGCCAGCTTGTTCGGCTCGATGACTTCATTGATGAACGCATCCACGTCTTCATCAATTTTTTCTACACTGGTGCCTTCCGGGAAACGCCATGCCACCGAAAAACCAATTTCCTGGAATTCTTCGATGTGCATTTTCTTACGCAGACGACGGCTACGGTTCTTTGCCATTATTTCACCCTCTCGAACATTAAGTCCCATACGCCGTGACCAAGACGATGGCCACGCTGTTCAAATTTCGTTACCGGACGTGAGTCAGGACGCGGCACGTAATCATTGCTCGCTGACTGGTTTTTATACCCGTCGAGACCTGACATCACTTCCAGCATATGCTCCGCATACTGTTCCCAGTCGGTGGCCATGTGGAAAACGCCACCCAGCTTCAGTTTACTTTTTACCAGCTCAGCAAAGGGTGCCTGAACGATACGGCGTTTATTATGACGCGCTTTGTGCCATGGGTCAGGGAAAAAGAGCTGAACCATGTTCAGAGAATTGTCAGGAATCATCTTGTGCAGCACTTCCACCGCGTCATGACACATCACCCGCAGGTTCTCGACGCCCTCTTCATGGGCCGTCGCCAGGCAAGCACCCACGCCCGGGGAGTGAACCTCAATACCGAGGAAGTTCTGCTCCGGACGCGCTTTTGCCATGGTCACCAGCGAAGCGCCCATACCAAACCCGATCTCCAGCGTAATCGGCGCGTCGCGGCCAAACAGCTCAACGAAGTCGAGCGGCTGTTCGGTGAACTCTACGCCCATCACCGGCCAGTAGTTATCCAGCGCGTGTTGCTGCCCCTTCGTCAGGCGCCCCTGACGGCGGACAAAGCTGCGAATACGGCGCAGCGGGCGACCGTTTTCATCAAATTCCGGTGATATGACGTCGTTTTTCATAAAAGAGTAGTCTGCTTGTGAGAATGTTCGGGAAACGGGCATTATCCAAAGTTAATGATGGGATGCAAGCATGGGAAAGATCCGGTTTACAGCCGCATGCCTCTGTGCTGCAATCTGCGTCCCTGATATCGCGAAGCGAAGACCATGCAAGCCTCTCAATTTTCAGCCCAGGTGCTGGACTGGTACGACAAATACGGGCGTAAAACCCTCCCCTGGCAAACTGAAAAAACACCCTACAAAGTATGGCTCTCTGAGGTGATGTTGCAACAAACGCAGGTCGCTACCGTTATCCCTTATTTTGAGCGCTTTATGGCGCGTTTTCCTACCGTGACCGATCTGGCGAAAGCCCCGCTTGATGAGGTGCTGCACCTGTGGACCGGGCTCGGCTACTACGCCCGCGCCCGCAATCTGCACAAAGCCGCCCAGCAGGTGGTGTCGCTGCACGGGGGTAAATTCCCTGAAACCTTCGATGAAGTGGCCGCCCTGCCGGGCGTCGGGCGTTCCACCGCCGGGGCTGTCCTCTCCCTCTCGCTGGGCAAACACTTCCCCATTCTCGACGGCAACGTGAAGCGCGTGCTGGCGCGCTGCTATGCCGTTGGCGGCTGGCCGGGCAAGAAAGAGGTGGAGAAGCGTCTGTGGGAGATTAGCGAAGAGGTCACTCCCGCTAACGGCGTTGAACGTTTTAACCAGGCGATGATGGATCTGGGTGCCATGGTCTGCACCCGCTCGAAGCCAAAATGCGAACTCTGCCCGCTGAATAATCTGTGTGTGGCCTATGCCAACCACAGCTGGGCGCAGTATCCCGGTAAAAAGCCGAAGCAGACGCTGCCCGAGCGCACCGGCTATTTTCTGCTGATGCAGCACGAAGAGACGGTCTGGCTCGCCCAGCGTCCGCCAAGCGGCTTGTGGGGCGGCTTATTCTGCTTCCCGCAGTTTGAGGATGAAGACAGTCTTCGCGACTGGCTGGCGCAACGCGGCATCCCTGCCGATACTCTTGTGCAGCTCAACGCGTTTCGCCATACCTTCAGCCACTTCCATCTGGATATTGTTCCGATGTGGCTTCCCGTGTCCTCATTCACCTCGTGCATGGATGAAGGCACCGCTCTCTGGTATAACTTAGCGCAACCGCCGTCAGTGGGGCTGGCAGCTCCCGTAGAGCGCCTGTTACAGCAATTACGTGTCGGGGCAACGGCTTAGCTCCGGGCGACAAAGAGGATTCAGTATGGCCAGAACAATTTTTTGCACCTTCCTGCAACGCGAAGCAGAAGGCCAGGACTTCCAGCTCTATCCGGGCGATCTGGGTAAGCGCATCTATAACGAGATTTCAAAAGAGGCGTGGGCGCAGTGGCAACACAAACAAACCATGCTGATTAACGAGCGCAAGCTCAACATGATGAACGTTGAACACCGTAAACAGCTCGAAGAGGAGATGGTCAATTTCCTGTTTGAAGGGAAAGACGTTCACATCGAAGGTTATACGCCGCCAGAAAAATAATACCCAGCGGGCGGGTGCCTGACATCCGCCCCGGAACAAACACAACACGCACTCCCGGAATGATGAAAAAATTTTTAGCGCTTGCTCTTGTTGCACCGTTACTTGTTTCGTGTTCCTCCAAAAATAAAGGCGATAGCTATAACGAAGCCTGGGTGAAGGACACCAACGGTTTTGACATTCTGATGGGGCAGTTTGCCCACAACATCGAAAACATATGGGGATTTAACGAAGTTCTGATCGCCGGACCGAAAGACTACGTTAAGTACACCGACGCTTACCAGACCCGCAGCCACATCAACTTTGACGAGGGTACCATTACCGTCGAGACCATCGCCGGGACCGACCCTGCGGCACGTTTACGTGAGGCGATCGTTAAAACCTTACTGATGGGTGACGATCCGGGCTCTATCGATCTCTACTCCGACGCCGATGACATCACCATCTCCAAAGAGCCGTTCCTGTATGGCCAGGTGGTGGATCAGACTGGTCAGTCGATTCGCTGGGAAGGTCGCGCCAACAACTTTGCTAATTACCTGTTGCAGACGCGCCTGAAAAGCCGCAGCAATGGCCTGCGCGTTATCTACAGCGTGACCATTAACCTGGTGCCAAACCACCTCGATAAACGTGCGCACAAATATGTGGGGATGGTCCGTCAGGCCTCACGTAAGTACGGTGTCGATGAGTCGCTGATCCTGGCGATTATGCAGACCGAATCGTCCTTTAACCCGTATGCGGTGAGCCGTTCCGACGCCCTGGGCCTGATGCAGGTTGTTCAGCACAGCGCCGGGAAAGATGTGTTTCGCGCCCAAGGGAGATCGGGCATGCCGGACCGCAGCTATCTTTTTGATCCGGCGAGCAATATCGATACCGGCACCGCCTATCTGGCGATGCTGAACAACGTCTACCTGAGCGGCATTGATAACCCGACCTCGCGCCGCTATGCGGTGATTACCGCCTATAACGGCGGTGCGGGCAGCGTGCTGAGGGTCTTCTCCAGCGACAAAGTCCAGGCGGCAAACATCATCAACAGCATGTCTCCAGGGGATGTTTACCAGACCCTGACCAACCGTCACCCCTCCGCAGAGTCCCGCCGCTACCTTTACAAGGTCAACACGGCGCAAAAGAACTATCGTAGAAAGTAGCTTTCTCTCTTTTAGCCTCTCCTCTGTGGAGAGGCTAAAAGCTTACCTCCCGCTGTCTATACCTCATCCATAGGAAAGTGTTATTTGCATCACAATCCAAACTGCAAATTAATGTTGATTGCATTTTTTTGCGGGAGGTAACAAAACATCACGCCACTCGCTGATAGAATTGCATCAAATACAAAACTGAAATGTTTCTACACCAACATACAGCCCGCTCTCTTGTGAGGAAAGTAACATGAACCTTAAGCTGCAGCTTAAAATCTTGTCGTTTCTGCAGTTCTGTCTGTGGGGGAGCTGGCTAACCACGCTCGGCTCCTACATGTTTGTCACGCTCAAATTCGACGGTGCTTCTATCGGCGCGGTCTATAGCTCTTTGGGTATCGCTGCCGTCTTTATGCCGACCTTGCTCGGGATCGTGGCGGATAAGTGGATAAGCGCCAAGTGGGTGTATGCGCTTTGCCATCTGGTTGGGGCCGGTACGCTGTTTATGGCGGCCGAGGTTACCACGCCAGGGGCGATGTTCATGGTGATACTGCTTAACTCGCTGGCCTATATGCCAACGCTGGGCCTGATCAACACCATCTCCTACTACCGTCTGAAAGACGCCGGTATGGATATCGTGACCGACTTCCCACCGATCCGTATCTGGGGCACCATCGGCTTTATCATGGCGATGTGGGGCGTGAGCTTCGCGGGCTTCGAACTGAGCCACATGCAGCTCTATATCGGTGCGGTCCTTTCCGTGGTGCTGGCGCTGTTCACCCTGACCCTGCCGCACATTCCGGTCTCTAACCAGCAGAAAAACCAGAGCTGGAGCACCATGCTCGGCCTGGATGCCTTCGCGCTGTTTAAAAACAAACGCATGGCGATCTTCTTTATCTTCTCCATGCTGCTGGGTGCGGAACTGCAGATCACCAACATGTTCGGCAACACCTTCCTGCACAGCTTCGATAACGACCCGCTGTTCTCCGGCAGCTTTATCGTTGAGCACGCGTCGGTGATGATGTCGATTTCGCAGATTTCCGAAACGCTGTTCATCCTGACCATCCCGTTCTTCCTGAGCCGCTACGGCATTAAGAACGTCATGATGATCAGCATCTTCGCGTGGATGCTGCGCTTTGGTCTGTTTGCCTACGGCGACCCGTCAGCCTTCGGTACCGTGCTGCTGGTGCTGTCGATGATTGTCTACGGCTGCGCCTTCGACTTCTTCAACATCTCCGGCTCCGTGTTCGTGGAAAAAGAGGTTCGTCCGGAAATCCGCGCCAGCGCCCAGGGCATGTTCCTGATGATGACCAACGGCTTCGGCTGTATTCTCGGCGGCGTGGTGAGCGGTAAGGTTGTGGAGATGTATACCACCAACGGTATTACTGACTGGCAGCCAGTATGGCTGATCTTCGCAGCCTACTCTCTGGTGCTGGCCTTCGCCTTCATGGCGCTGTTCAAGTACAAACATGTTCGTACTCCAACAGGTGCGCAGACCGTCGCGCATTAATCTGTTACGTTCCCCCCTCCTGCGAGGGGGGAATTTTTTTACTTCAGCACATACCCGTACAAACGCTTAATCCCGTCCGCATCCTTCTCGCTGTAAACGCCCTGCAGTTCCGGTGAAAAACCGGGCAGCAAATTGACGCCCTCTTCCAGCGCCAGGAAATAACGCTGCACCGCCCCACCCCACAGTTCGCCGGGGACCACGCACAGCACGCCCGGCGGGTAGGGCAACGCCCCTTCCGCCGCAATACGCCCTTCGGCTTCGCTGATGCGCACCAGCTCGACGTTACCGCGAATAAAGGCCTGGTTAGCATCCTGCGGGTTCATCGCCACGGTGGGCAGGCTCTCTTTGCGGAACATCGCTTTCTGCAGATCCTTCACGTCAAAGCTGACGTACAGATCGTGCATCTCCTGGCAGAGCTGGCGCAGGGTATAGTCGCGATAGCGCACCGGGTATTTCTTCCAGATGGTCGGCAGGACATCCGCCAGCGGGGTGTCGTCTTCGATGTGCTGTTCAAACTGGCCCAGCATTGCCACCAGTTGCGCCATCTTCTCGGCGCTCTCCGCCGGGGTAAGCAGGAAGAGAATGGAGTTGAGATCGCACTTCTCCGGGACAATGCCTTTCTCGCGCAGGTAGTGCGCCAGAATGGTCGCCGGAATGCCAAAGTCGGTATATTCCCCGCTTTCAGCATCGATGCCCGGCGTGGTCAGCAGCAGCTTGCACGGATCGACAAAGTATTGATCCTCGGCATAGCCCTCGAAGCCGTGCCATTTCGCACCTGGCTCAAAGCTGAAAAAGCGCAGCTCGCTGGCAATCGCATGAGTCGGATGATCCTGCCACGGACGCCCGGCCACCACCGGCGGGATAAACGGCCTGATCATCTTACAGTTGGCGATAATCGCCTTGCGCGCCTCTATGCCCAGCTCAACGCACTCCGCCCACAGCCGACGCCCGCTCTCCCCTTCATGGATCTTGGCGTTAACGTCGAGAGCCGCAAACAGCGGATAGAACGGGCTGGTGGAGGCGTGCAGCATGAAGGCGTTGTTGAGACGCTTATGCGGACAGAAACGCGCCTGGCCGCGGATATGGTTATCCTTTTTGTGGATCTGCGAGGTCTGGGAGAACCCGGCCTGCTGTTTGTGGACCGACTGGGTGACAAAGATCCCCGGATCGTTCTCATTGAGGTCCAGCAACAGCGGCGAGCTGTCGGCCATCATCGGGATAAACTGCTCGTAACCCACCCAGGCGGAATCAAACAGGATGTAGTCGCACAGCTGGCCGATCTTGTCGATCACCTGGCGGGCGTTATAAATGGTGCCGTCATAGGTGCCGAGCTGGATCACCGCCAGGCGGAACGGGCGCGCTTCACCGGCTTTTTCGGGGGCCACTTCGCGGATCAGCTCCCGCAGGTACGTCTCGTCAAAGCAGCGCTCATCAATGCCGCCAATAAAGCCAAACGGATTTCGCGCCGCTTCGAGGTACACCGGCGTGGCACCGGCCTGGATCAGCGCGCCATGGTGGTTAGATTTATGGTTGTTGCGGTCAAACAGCACCAGATCGCCGCGGGTCAGCAGCGCGTTGGTCACCACCTTATTGGCGGCGGAGGTACCGTTAAGGACGAAATAGGTCTTGTCGGCGTTAAACACCTTGGCGGCGAACTTTTGCGCGTGCTTGGCGGACCCTTCATGGATCAGCAGATCGCCCAGCTTCACGTCGGCGTTACACATGTCGGCACGAAAGACGTTCTCGCCGAAGAAATCGAAGAACTGGCGGCCTGCGGGGTGTTTCTTAAAGAATGCCCCGTGCTGATGTCCCGGACAGGCAAAGGTGCTGTTGTCCATCGCCACGTACTGACTGAGCGTGTCGAAAAACGGCGGCAGCAGGTTCTCTTCATAGCGACAGGCCGCGGCTTCCAGCTCTAACCACTCCTGCGCTTTGCCGTCGATGACCGCATCGACACCCGCAGGGGTTTCTACAGGCTGCGGCGAAAACATCAATACAGGCAGGTTAAAGCCGGTGCGTTTGAGCAACGCGAGGATGCCGCTGTGACTGTCAGCGACGGTAATGACGACTGCCGCCACATCCGTAAAATCTGTGTTATCCAGCGTCACCACTTCCCGGTGCGTGGACAAGGCGGACGCCAGCTCGCGGCTGACGGCAATTTTCATTGATTTCATAAGCGCAAATACCCGTGCAAGGCGAGAAAAAGCCCCGGACAGGGAGTCCCCTGCCCAACGAATGTGTCTGACCGGAGTTCAGCTCCGACCGCCAGACATCAGTAAAAGCAGAACGCGTCTGGTTTTACTGTTGTCCTGCAGTGAGCCTGCGTGACCCTCACCGCATGGTGAGCGTAGAATAAGATGTATCGATACGACCAGCCATTCGCGCAGCGAGAGAGAGTCTGTTCATTGGCGGCCCCGTATCTGAGAGGAGAAAATTCGCGCAATAATGTCACCTTTCGCCAGGGGGCGCAAGAAGGAATCATTATGCAAAAAATGGGATTACATTTGGCGATTACTCACTGAAAAGAGTAATAATAATGCAATATCAATGAGTAAATAACAGGAGTTCACAGTGGTTATTGGACCGTTCATTAATGCGGGGGCCGTGCTGCTGGGCGGCGTACTTGGCGCCGTGCTCAGCCAGCGATTACCGGAGCGTATTCGCTCTTCCATGCCCTCGATATTTGGTCTGGCCTCGCTGGGAATCGGTATTCTGCTGGTCATCAAGTGCGCCAACCTGCCGGTGATGGTGCTGGCAACGCTGCTCGGGGCGCTCATCGGGGAGTTTTGCTATCTGGAGAAAGGGATTAACGGCGCCGTCAGCAAAGCGAAAAATCTGCTCTCCCGCGGTAAACAGAAAGGTGGGGGTCATGACGCGTTTATCCAGAACTATGTCGCCATTATTATTCTGTTTTGCGCCAGCGGCACGGGGATTTTTGGCTCTATGCAGGAGGGGATGACCGGCGACCCCAGCATCCTGATTGCTAAAGCCTTCCTGGATTTCTTCACCGCGACGATTTTCGCGACCACGCTGGGTATCGCGGTTGCCGCGATTTGCGTGCCGATGCTGCTTATCCAGCTCGCTCTCGCCACCTGTGCCACAATGATCTTACCGCTGACCACGCCGGCGATGATGGCAGACTTCACCGCCGTCGGCGGTCTGTTGCTGCTGGCGACCGGGCTGCGGATCTGCGGAATTAAGATGTTTGCGGTGGTAAATATGCTGCCTGCGCTGGTGATCGCCATGCCGCTTTCCGCCCTGTGGACCGCGTTTTTTGCCTGAGACTGCAGCAAACTGGCGACAGAGTGTGCGGTCAGTAACGAAATCAACAAATTCCGTTGACGGCACGAGGCGGATCGGGTTTAATTCGCCCCGTTGCCCGGATAGCTCAGTCGGTAGAGCAGGGGATTGAAAATCCCCGTGTCCTTGGTTCGATTCCGAGTCCGGGCACCACTATTTAAAGAAACCAGCCTACGGGCTGGTTTTTTGCTTTTGGCTAAACAGAACCTTAAAACTCTCCCAGTTTTTCTACCATCGCATTCGCCAGCGCTTCCGGACAGGCAAACCCCGACTGAACCCGGTGCGTCAGCAGCGTTGAGCCATACTGACGGGTAATTTGCGGCAGACAGGCATCATGGAAGGCTTTAACGTCCTCAAAGTAGTCCAGCGTGTATTTATCCTCTCCAGGCCGTCCTCGCGCCATACAGTCGTTAAAACAGGCCACGGCATCGCGATCGATATAGACCACCAGATCGATATGCGGATAGCGCGTCAGGTAATCTTTGATCTGGTAGAAATAGGACATATACCGGGCCGATGGCTGTTCAGTCATCAGGAAATTCACATGGCAGAACACGATATCGCTGAACAGGGAACGTTCAATAACGTAGTTGCCTTCCGGGATGTTGTTTAACAGACGTTGTCTGGAAGCAGTAATATAGAGCTGAAAGGCCACCCTGGCGTCTGCGTCTTGCGGGTTCTCAACAAACACCTGCAGCAGTTCAAGAAACACCGGATCTTCATCCACGGGCTCCTTCATTACACTCCAGTATGCGCCTGTCTTTTCTGATAACGCCGCCGCCAGAGGTTCCAGCAGGGTACTTTTTCCCGCAGCAATATTGGCCTCGATAGAGACGATCTTCATAGCGATATCCCGATGAATAGCTTTACTCACGGCTGAAGAAATGGATTAGGGGCTTTCACACTATATGAAGGGGCTCCCTTATTAAGGATAAGGGAGCATCGGGATTATGCCTTTTTCGCGCTATAAACTTCTTCACCGGTGAACGCCGGCTCGGCCCAGAAATTAATATTAAACTGCGCATCGTCTGTCATCTCAATACGGTGCCAGTACTGCGGTGGGCTGGTCGCAAAGGTTCCTGCGTTAATCACGACTTTCACTTCTGGCTCTGTCGCCTCTTCATTGGCGAAGCCGTAGTAGGTCACTGTCCCTTCCATGACACAGAGCTGGCCAAAGATACCGGCTGCGGTGTTGTGGTGGCTAAGAAGCGCTGCGGGAACGTTGTCTTTAGTAAAAAATGGAGTGGAACGTTTGATGGTCCAGTTTTTGGGAATTCTGTGATGGCTCATAAGTACCTCCGGCTTTAAACATGCATTTAAAATACATCTTAATGATTAGCCCGTAAAGCATTATTGATAATAAATATCATTTACATGAAAGGAGACTGTACTGCAGAAAGGATAATAGTCTTTAAGCCGGGCAAGCGCAGCGCCGCCCGGTTTTTTAAGGCCCAACGCAAAAAGGCCATCCTTGCGGATGGCCTTTTTACTTGTTTGATGCCTGGCA